>NZ_JABACJ020000014.1 GCF_012524165.2 Faecalicatena faecalis | reverse complement strand
TTCATGGGCAGGCAGATCACCTGCCTGCCCAAACACTAAATGACACAAATATGAGCTGTTTCCTGACAAATAAAAAAGTCAGTTTGGTGACAGTTCATGTGAGCAGTAACATGAAGATCAAAACAATGCTACCACTCATATATAACATAAAACTCCATCTGCCTATATACTGGGGCGGGTTTATCAACTCCCATAACACAGGACGGATATAACGATTATCATGAATCAAATATACCCCAAAACATAAAGATGAGATATGAAGTACTTTTTCACTTAGATTTTCATTTCTAATATTTAAAAATAAAAGAAAAAACATCACAGAAGCACCTAATACTACAATAGAATTATATTGATAAACCTTATTCGATAAACTATATAAAAATTCTGTATTACCAATACTTCCTCCTAAGATATTTGCACAGTATTCTAATAAAAATTTACAGATTGGCACCAGAAACGCAAATATAAGATAGCGCAGTAAATAGGTACGTACTTTATATTCAGGCACATAGTATTTTTTTATATATGCAGCAATCATGTATAGAACGATAAACCATACTACACCTGTACCGCCGCCAAAGTTCAACCCTGCAGAATAGTATACAATACTCGGAAGAATTGAGAATAAGAAAATCAAAAGCAAAATACAGCTCATATGCTGCTTTTGATTCATATTTTTTATCAGCACATTGATGAATGGACTTAACACATACATCCCCACATACATTGTCACAAACCAATACTCTCCTGAAATAGTTGGTGTTATTGCTTTTAGAAATTCCAGTAAGGTAAAGTTTGTATAACCAGAAACACAAAATAAAATATAAATAAAGGCTGAATAAAAAATCACCTGAACCAATAATGTAATTAATTTTTCAATTCGGAACGTTGAATTCACGAGAAAATATCCGCTAATCAGGACATAACAATTTACTGCTATATAACAAATTCCTTCTATAGTCCAAGTCAAGTAGTAAAAAGAAGAATTTGCCTCCACATTACTCAAAACCTTGCCATGACCAAGAAAGTGAAGTGTAATAATCATTAGCATGGATATAATTCGGAGTATTTCCAAGTTGATTTGTCTCTTGCCCTTTTTCCTCATCTTCTTCTTTCCCTCGTATCATTTTCCCTGCTATCTCTACTGGAATGTAACCTGTGAAGGATAGTTCACCGCAATATAGCTCTTTCCACGGTTCACCTGAATCTCTTTCCCATTATCATCAAAGAATTTCAGAGGAGCCTTCTCATTCGGTCCATCCTTTTTCCAATGTACTTTCTGCACAGCGCCGTTGGAAATATAATAAGCGGTCGTCTTATCACTTCCCATGCAGTCCATATCTTTATGACCTATATCATCCCTGACCGTTATAGTAGTCTCCATCACAAACACATTCGTAAACGCAAGCTGTTCCTGTGTATTTCCATCAATCTGTGGATTTCCGTTCAACTGCTTTAAATAGACCTTCTTGTCTGCATCATAGGTAAGCGTTGCTGTCTGCGCGCCAAAGTTGATATCCACCTTTGTACAGTCGTTTCCTTCCGGCTTTAACTGCTCATTCAGGCCGTTGAACTGGAACGCTGTTCTCTTCTTATCATCAGCAAGATCCGTTCTCTTTCCATTTGCCTGAACAACACCTGCAAATTTTGTACCATCAAAATAAGCGGTATGCTCTAACCCGTAACCAGCATCCAAACGTGCCTGATCACGGCCAAATAAACCATTGCCATCAGTCATACCGTCATACTGATCCAGATTCAGGCTTGCCAGATAATCTGCAATACTGTCATCGATTCCCCAGTTTACATAGAAAGCATCAAAGCCCTGAGAAAATACAGGATAATAATAACGACAGCTTCTGACTGCACATACCTTTGGAACCTTGGTATAATCAGCATATAATGCCATAAAACGAGTCACATCACCCTCTACCGGCATCTCAAATATGATATCTGCCTCTGCAACACCATACTGCGGCATCGCCTTTTCTACGTTATTGACCATGACTGCCACCGGGCGTTTCCCGATTGCTTCCTCTGATAAATCTGGAAGACCTGTAAGAAGATTCTGGTTTGCCGGAATTTCCTCTTTCACCTCTGGCTCCTCTTCCTTCTCTACTGGTTTTTCCACCTTTTTCGGTGTATCCTTTACTGGTTCTTCCTCTGTCTGTTTCTTACAGCCTGTCACGCCCAGTGCCAGGACACAGGCCAATACAAGTAATACTCTTCTTTTTTTCATAAGCCCTTCCTTTCTGACTCCACAGCATTTTATGCTGCGCTCTTGTCAGGCGGATATTGGAAATCCGCCACGCCGCTCTCCTACTGAGGTTAAAAATTATTGTATACAAATGATACATTTGCCCCGTCCGCTTCCATGAATCCCCATAGAATCAGAAGCAGTACGGCTACCAGTAAAATATACTGCCCAAGACTACTTTCCCTGAACTTCTGAAAAGTGCTCAGAAATCTGTTCATCCACATATAACCATCCTTTCCAGCCCAGATGCATGACATCCAGCATAAAGTAAGGCTCGTACTCCTTATCCGATAACCTAAGGTATGCTGCACCCTGCTCCTTTGCCGCCTGCTCCACTCTGTCATATAGAGCATTTCGTTTCTCCTGATCAATCCCTACATAATCATAGTACAGACCATTTGTATTCATCATGATGATATATGGCTCTACACCATTTTCCTTGCAGATCTGGAGGAACATTTTAAAATCCTCAAACTCCTTAGATTCCATCTTCGTCTCAGACTCCACGCCTTTCAAATCTTGGATTGTATCCGCAAGATACTGGGTGTAATAACTGTTTTCCACATAAAACTCGTTATTCGTGCAGAACTTTTCCCCTTCCTTCTGGGCATCCTCCATTGCTTGATTCCAATCGATTTCCAGTGTTTCAGGAGTCTTTGCATCTAAGGCCGTCTTCTTAAGAATCTGATATGTATCCCACTTGTCCTTCATCTCTAAAAGCCTATGTCTGAGGCTGTAATAAGGCTTTAAGACAGTCAGTCCGGCATTACCTAACGCAGAATCCCGTGTATACAGCCATGCATAGACCTTTATGTCATCATAGCCCTGAATATCCCGCAAAAGTTCATCCGTCCTTTTACACACATAGAGCTTGCTCTCGTGGCTCACTCTATCATTCTTCATCATTTCATAAAATTGATATTCTGAAAAGTTGGCGGCAAATCCATTGACATCAATGTCATCCCCAAAAAACCATTGGAGGGATACCACAATGGCTATCTTCTTCTCATCCTCCAGGGCCCTTGTCCCGACCTTCATCGAATGCAGAAGACTCTGTACATAAGCCTGTCCCACAATCGTCAGGTCCTCATCAAGCGTGGAATTAGGGAACATATTAATAGGGTTCTGCCCTGCCCAGGACTGAAGCTCTGAGGAACCGAGCAGGATCACATTCCCATTGTCTGCACTGCGCTCAAGGATCAGTTGTCCCTTGTCCTTTGTATAGTCATCGAACTGCTGGTTCAGTACTTTCGTATAATCTGACACATGATACATCTCATCAATCCGCTTATCCAGGTACCCCTCGAATACATACGCGATCAGGATGATCGTGGCAACCGCAGCAAATAGTACAATGACCTTCTTTAATAATCTGCTTTTCATCGGTTAACCAATCTTCTCCTTCAAAAACTCCGCGAACTTGTTCACTGTGCGGATATCATCCTTATCCACATCCGTCGGCTGCAGCCTGACTCCTGTCCGCTCTTCCAGTTCAAGCAGAACAGACACTGATGCGAGTGAATCCATCAGACCGGCTTCAAAAAGATCCAAGTCTAAATCTTCCCCCACCTCATCAGTCTCACATGCTGCAATCAAAATATCTAATGCCAATTCCTGTACATTCTCCATCTCTAACATCCTCCTTCTTTCTTAATTTATATATTTTTTGAATTCTTTTGCCTATCTTTGTCTTATCCATTTTCTTATCACACTTCTAATGGGCCAAATCTTCCCGATTCCACCTGCTTTATCCTGGCTGGAATCAGAATGCAAACATATACCCTGAAAACAGCAGCATACCGAATGCAATCACCTGGAAGCAGACGATACGGCTGACCACATCATAGCACTTCATCTGTTTGAACTTCCGGTAGACCTTACTTTTTAGATAGATATCTGTCACGACCAATGCACCGCCCTCATATAATCCATATAAGATATAGAACAGGTACGGTCCGTGCCAGATTCCCATCACCAGCATCGTTACCATATTTCCCCAACGGGAAGCCGTCTTTCTGCTCTTAAATATCTTTTTACGAAGGGTGTTCAGGACAAAACGTTTATAGATATAGTCTCCGAACCATTGGGAAAGAGACATATGCCACCGCTCCCAAAATTCCTTCATATTGTGGGCCAGGAATGGTTTATCGAAGTTCTCGCCTACCTTGATTCCGAGGATATAGCTTGTCCCAATTGCGAAGTGGGAGTAACCAGCAAAATCAAAAAACAAATACAGGGTATAGGCATACATATAAATCACTGTACTCCACACAGTATGTACCTCAGGCAGAGCCCTAATGATATATTGATTGATGATAAATGCCAGTCCGAACTTGTAGAGCATCCCTTTCCCGATCCGCGTCAGTCCAAAGATCAGATACTTCTCCACATACTCCTTCTTGGGAACTACATTCCCCAGATCTGCGAGAAATCTGTGGTATCGATCGATTGGCCCGGAGCTTAAAGTAGGGAAAAAAGTAATAAAATAAACCGTACTTAAAAAGTCAAATTTTTCAATATGACCATCATGGATTTCTATGATCAACTGCCAGATTCGAAAGCTGATATAGGAAATTCCCACAAACCCCAGCATATCATAAGGGGTGTACACGCAAAGCTTAATCACAAAAATCGGAAGCATGGAAGCTGCCATTGCAAAATAATACAGTCCATTGCTCTTCACTCTTTTATGTAAAAAATAATATCCATAGATCAGAATCAGTTCGCATACAATGAATACTAAGAACTGCAGCATCTGCAGGCTGTGAAGCCCCAAAAGGAAGATCAGCATCGGAATATTCAGCAGCATCCCGTAATACTTGATCCTCTTTCCACACAGATTTAGTATCACCGCAGGAATGAGCAATAACGTAAATAGAAACACACTGAATATGCTTCCATATTGAGAAAAGACCATTACAAATATTCCTCCGCTAATTTTTTTCGGTCAATCTTTCCATTGATATTCATAGGAAATTGATCTAAAATTATAATTTTTCTCGGAACCATATAGGAAGGAACCATTTCTTTTAACCCCTTCTTCAATTCAATCCCAATCTTTAAATCTGATAGATCCGGCCTGTCATTCAATACTACAAATGCCGTCAGATAGGACACCCTGCCTTCTTTATAGACCGGGAGCACTACGCTGTTATTGACCATATCAAGCCGGTTCAAATTAGAGCTGATATCGTTCAACTCGATTCGGAATCCATTCAACTTGACCTGGGTATCCTTTCTTGCAACGTAATATAAAAGTCCATCCTGCTCAAAAACGAGATCACCAGTCCTGTACCCCATCTTTCCTGATTCTGTCTGAAAAAATACCTTTTCCGTCTGCTCTGGGTTCTTAAAATATCCTTTACTGATGCTGTCACTTACGACAACTAGCTCTCCGGTCCCGCCGGCTTCGACTGCACTGCCTTTTTCATCCTGAATCTGATATTCTCCGTCATCCAGGATTCTTCCAATGGGCAGGCTCTTCTCGTTCCTGATCATCTCATCAGTAATCTCACAGGCACTCAAAAGGACGGTCCCCTCTGTAGGCCCATATCCGTTTATTACTTTAGCACGTTTGAACTTGTTATGCAAGGTCGACACAAGCTTCTTAGTCAGCACCTCGCCAGCCAGGATGATCGTCTCAAGCTCCGGGAGCATTTCCTCCTGAAACTGATCTGCAAAGCTGCAGATTTCCAAGAACGCCGGGGTGGATACCCATGCAGCAATCCGGCTGTTTTCTAAGTAATCAAATAAAAGTCTCGTATTATCCAGCATTTCCTTATCTATGCTAAATAAAGTCTTTCCCATCGGCAGATAGATATAGAGCGGAATGACCGACACATCAAAGGAATAAGAAACCTGATTGAGCACCACCTGTTTTCCTTCGCTCAATTCACAGGAAGATGCGAACCAGGAAGTAAAGTTCTCAATATTCTTTCTGGTAATCTGCACGCCCTTTGGCTTACCTGTACTGCCAGATGTGAAAAGGATATAGCAGTTATCCTCCGCCTTTACGTATTCCGACTCAGGCGCTTCACTCCTGCTGCCTGTACAAAGCCCTGCACCATCCCCTGAACCACAACCTTCCTTAGCCAGCACAGAGGAAAAATCCGCCTTTTTAATCTCCGTACAGCCTGACGGAAGTATCACCTCTTCCCCTGAAAAATTAAAAATCAGTTCGTTTTCTACATCCTGCATGATCGTCTCCACCCGGGAAGGCGGGAACGTAATGTCAAGAGGCACATAGGCGCGTCCCGTTTTCAGGGCGGCCAGCATCACGATCGTAATCTCGATATCCTTATTTCCATAAATCACTACAGGGTTCTTGCTCTTACATCTGCTGCTAATCACAGCGGCTACTGCATCCGATTTTTCCCACAACTGCCGGAATGTAATCGTCTCCTCCCTGTGAATCAAAGCTGTCTCATCACTTACAGATCTTTTCTTTAATTCATCCAGAATCCACATGTCTCTTCCTCCGTATTTCCTATTTCTGTCCATCTTCTTTCCTGCCTGGTATCAACCACGGATAAACCATCAAAAGCGGCAGTCCGATGACACAGACAAAGATATATCTGACTCCGAACGCAGTCGGTGTCGCCACCATCAGCGTCAGCCAGTTTCCAACCATCCCCAGAAGTGGAATGATATAATTGCCTCTCTTTTTCATCCAGCAAAGCACCACATTGACCAGAACTGCCCACACCAGCAGGCCCGATGCGATATAGTCGTACTTTCCATTCAGCGTCTCCTTCATTGGATAGCCCAAAATCGTCTCAAAGGGGCTGCTCTGGTACATTCCCCAGTCATTTCCCGTTACCTCAACCTTCACCAGCTCATAGTTGGTGTCACCGCCGATATGCCAGTAACCGTAAGTTCCCATCAGATACTGTTCCACATAGAGGTCGAAATTTTTTAATAGCATGGACCACCAAGTCTTGAAAAATTCCTTCTTATGGGCATCCAGATACGGGGTGTCAAATTCCGGCGCCCACTTGATATAATCCACCAGATTCGGGCTGTAGTATTCCTGATATTTTTCCAGCGGGAGCAGGTGATCCATAAATTCCCTGTCCTCCTGGTCCATCTCGCCGCCCATGACCACAGTCCTTGCCATCTGCTGAAGCGGAATGCCAATGGATTCCACAAACACATTTTCCGCAGAGAACACATGCTTGTATACAGGACCTGTGATGAACCAGACTACAAAAATACTGCCTACAAGAACAGGCAGGACCTTTTTTAACTCCTTCCGGTAAACAATGAGCAGATATAAGGTAATTAATACCGCGATATAGATCCCATTATTTCTCATCAGACACATCAGCACGATAAGAACCGCGTAATAAAACAGATTCCTCCCTTTCAAAAAGGACATGCGGTCCTCCACTGTATGCTCATATAAAAAGATTGCCAGCAGAATCAAAAGTTCACTGAACCATGGATCCTTCCACATAACAATCGCATAATTTCCAAACATCGGCGCCGCCGCAAAATAAGCCAGTCCCAGGTAGAGAACCCCTTTTCGAATTCCTTTTTTCTCAAGCCAGTACAAAAGATATCCCAGGCCGCCCGCCATAATCACCATCTGCAGCACAGAATACAGTGCGATTCCCAGATTCACATCATGCAGCAGACAATCCCCGATATAAATCAATTTGCCTACGATCAGAGTATAAAATACCGGAAAATGGTTGTCCCAAGGAAGCGATCCCATCGATATCGCCACAGAGACAGAGGCATCCTCCGGCATAATTCCCGGGTAGTAGGTAATGAAAACCGGAATCCAGGCAAGTATTAGAATGATACTGTAAATCAACCAGTTCTTCTTCCCACTCTTTTCCTTCTTCTCTTCTATCGGTTTGATAAATCCTGTTATTTTTTTATCCTCACTTAACAGGTAAAGGTCAAAAAATAACAGACACCCGACTACCAAATAAAAAAGAAAAGAGAAAAGATCCGCAATATGAAATGCTTCAAACACTACATTTTCTGCCGTAATTTTAGATCCAACGACCACCATGGCAGAAAACAAAAGCCCAAGTATAAGGCTTCCCTTCCAGATACGTGCCTGTAAAAAGCACTTCCGTTGTGTCCAGGCGTACCGTATTCCTGCATAAAATACAATGGCTGCCCCTGCTATATAAACCGGGTTCATGAGCCAGCCCTTTTGGTTGAAGAACAAAATATTTGAACCCATGATTGCAAAAAGGATTGCTGCCAATCCTTCGTTTTCCTTAAAAAATGCCTTTACTCTTTTCATGCTCCTCCCGCCATTTCATCCTGCCATAGTCTTACCTTTGCAGTGACTGGTTCATTTACTCTATATTTGTCTCTTTACAGATATAAATGGGACGATCCTTGGCCTCCAGGTATGTCTTTGACAGATACATTCCCAGTATTCCCATGCAGAACAATTGGATTCCGCCCATCATCAAAATAATACAGGTCATGGACGGCCATCCTGCAACCGGATCACCAAAGCACAATGTCCTGATCAAAATAATGACCAAAAATATAAACGCTGCAATACATACGGTAATTCCCAACACAGATGCGATTGCAAGTGGTGCAACAGAAAAGCCAATGATTCCTTCAATGCTGTATTTTAACAGCTTCCAAAAGGACCACTTGGTCTCCCCGGCCTTACGCTCCACATTCTCGAACTCGATCCACTTCGTCTGAAAACCGACCCAGCCAAAGATTCCTTTTGAGAACCGGTTATACTCCTTCATCTGCATGATAGCCTCTTTAAACTGCCTGGTCATCAGCCGATAATCTCTGGCTCCATCCATAATCTCTGTCGTTGAGATTCGATTCATCAGCTTATAGAAACATCTGGCGAAAAAGGAGCGAATCGGAGGCTCCCCCTTTCTCGTCACACGCCTGGTCGCCGCAGAATCATATCCTTCTTCCTTAATCGCATGCAGCATCTGCGGAAGCAGCTCCGGTGGGTCCTGTAGATCTGCATCCATCACTGCCACGTAATCTCCGTCTGATTTCTCGAATCCGGCATAAATCGCCGCTTCCTTACCGAAATTACGTGAAAAAGAGATAAACTTGATTCTTTCATCCTTCTCTGCGTATTCTTTGATCAACTCAAGCGTACGATCCGCAGAACCATCATTTACAAAGACTGCCTCCAGATCATAATCCGGCAGTTCTTCTGCCTCTTTGCAAAACGCCTGATAAAAATATGGTAATACATCTTCCTCATTGTAACACGGAATTACAAGAGATATTTTTTCCTTTGTCATTCTACTATCCTTCTTTTCATGGGAATCTGCGGCCTCCGCTTTCTCAAGACCACATATATGCCCAGTATCACGGCACAACCTAAACTCGCCAGATCTGCCGCTTGATATAATTTTCTGCCCACGTAGACCACTTCCACGTCCCCGGCAGATACACCCTTTGGAACCGTCAAATTCATAAGGCCGTACTTCCCTGTCTCAGTCTTCACTTCTTCCCCGTTGATATAAGCCCTATGCAGTTCATAATTATACAACGGCATTTGTAATTTGACAATCTTTTCCCGCCCTGCTCCTTGCTGCTGGTTCTTAAAATGAAACCTTACATCGACTCCTTGCTTTCTGAAATCAGTGATTGAAATATTCTGATTGGAAACCACTCGTTCTCCATAATCTTTCAACCGCCAAATATCTCCTATATACAGATCCAGGCGATAATAATCATTATAAGACATCAGCTCCACATCCTGATTTCTGCTGTTGATTAAAGGCGTCCCATCCGTCATATATCCGTCCATACATTCCAGCATCAACACGCCGCTGAAAATGAGAATTGCTCCTGCCAGGATATTTCTGCCATCCTGATAGAGCGCATAGACTGCAATAGTCGTCACGATACTCAAAAACAGGCTCGCAAATCCCAGCATTCTCCAAGGGAACTGCAGCTTTGATAAAAATTTGTATACCGGCCAGCAGTATTTCTGCAGGAAACTCCACGGAAAATATTCCGTCGCCATCAGACAACTGGCAGCCCCCATGATAAGACACGTATTTCCAATCTTCTGCATTGCCGGATCCAGACTCTTTTTTCCAAATCCATAATACAAAAACAGGATGCTCCCGAAAAGTACAACACTGCCCATTGTAATCGGCATTTCTTCATAGATCCCGTTCACCACATTCACTCCTGCGACTTTAAAGTGGCTTAAGAACATCTGGAATAAAAAAACACAATTTGTCGCAACATCATTTACTTCTTCAACAATCGTATATCCCTTCGTAAACTGATCCAAAAACGGAACTAAGAACCATAGATTTAGAAGTACAGATACCCCCGCAGCTTTCATGCAGTTCAAGATCCTGCACGCACCATCTTTGGAGCATAAGCGCCTCCAGTTCAAGACACAGAAAAACAGTCCGAACATGATGCACATTTCCAGCGTCAGGATATGGCTCTGCAAAATTCCAACCGCAGATATGGCAAGCAGCCACCATCTCTTTGAATTTCCATACACCATTTCGGCCATTGCATAGACGAGCAGCGGAAGGAAAATCTCTGCCAGGACTTCTCCGATGGAAGCACGAAGAAAGATATTATTCAGCCGATACGGATTGACCAAATAGAAAAAGGCACATATTGCCCCTAGCTTCTGGGATTTGAACAACCCTTTGAAGCTATAATAACCTACTAAAGCCGTTGCAATATTAATCAGCAAAATCCAAATCTTATATGCAGTAATCAAGGAAACTCCCAGCGCATACAGGATTCCCGGAATATATACAAATAGGTTCGGATAAAGAATCTCACTTACGAATCCATAACCCTGATTGATATTTACATTCATGCGTACCGGAAACTGGCCCAATGCTAAAGACTCTGCTATTCCTTTGATACGGGATAAATGGAAAGAAATATCATGGCCATCCATTAACAAATTCCCCACAAAAGGCAGTGTGATCAGAATTGCTGCACCTGTCAGAAGAATCGTATACTGCGGCTTCTTCCAATCTAATTTCCAGTAGAACAGGTAAATAAAAACTGCCAGCAGGATGAAAAGAAAGATACCATCTGTATAATAATCACGGACTAGCTCAACTTTCCATGTCTGCAGAGGAACCTGATCTGAAAAACGTAACTGTAAGGCATAACTGTCCTCTTCTAAATGAAAAGGAATCGTAATGGATGATTCATTAGGGTCAATGACACCTTCGGCGATCAGAACACCCAAGTTGTTGCTTCCGTCATTGCGGTTGGTGTCCAAAAGCTGGAAGGTGCTTTTCTTTGCAGGAACAGGTCCGTATTCGAAGGTAAGATTGTAATCCCCGCGGGTCAGGCGGGCATCAAAATCATTTAAGATATAACCGGAATCGCCTTCGGCCTCTGTCCAGTTCAGCTCCTGGGGGAGCTGCTTGTCTACGGCATAGGTGTAGCCCTTTTCGTAGAAAAGACAGAGGAAGGCGGATATGATGATAAGAATAAAAAGGGGGGATTGCTTCTTCATTGGTGGGGGGTACTCCTGTGTAATCATTTTAATGTATTAGGTTGTTCAGAGGTCTTATATAATTTCCCGTTTTTTATATGAGTTTCCTTAATAATGTCACCTATCTTACGAAAAAAATATGGATATTTCGCACTTTTAAAACTAGCCTATTGCCTTTATCCTTATAATTTGAAGACCTCTACTCAGCCACGTCTTTATTATACTGACTATAACAGCTGTAAGTATGATTATGATGCTCTTAATGACAAAAATTCTAAACCAATTCATTGTAAATGGAAGATATTCAAATACCCATTCATTCCAATTCATATATAATAATTCTAAGCAATGAATACCCAAAATCAACATGCTATTTTTTCCCAGCCAAGACATTACCTTTGCTACTTTTTCCCATTTGGTTAACATTTTAGAAACACTAATAACAACCAAACTTCCTGCAATTGCTTCTATAAATGAAAAAATTCCGCAAGGATAATATCTCGTTGTCAATTCTATGTGTATACCCATTTTTAAAAAATAAATCCAAATAGCTCCTGGCAAAATTAACGTCCAAAAATAATTCTTGTCCACAACCTGCTTTTTTCTTAACCAATCTCCAAACATTATAAATGGCACAGTTACTAATGCCACATCGAAACTCCACGGTAAAAATGCATAATACTGTCCAAGTGTATAGCCTAATAATGCAATTAATACTGCCATCCCTATTATAATCGTCTTAGAATATTTACCTATTACATTCATTAAAGCAACATATAAATTTCTAGTTATAAATAAACTACATAGAAACCACACTACACAGACAGAATCAAAGTCTTGGAATTTAGTAGATATTTTACTCATACCACCTAACATTGCCTTCATTTTATGAACGAAAAACGGCATATAAAAATTCCCATGGTTTCCTATGACCGCAAAAATAACAGCAGAAATAACACATGTTACACAATATGGATAAAGTAACGATTTTATGGATCTTGTAAATGTCCTTTTTATATCATATGATTTTATGAAATACCCACTTGTAATAATAAATAATGGTATATGAAACGAGTATATGATCCTTCTTAAATATTCTGGAATGCTAACATGCCCTAGAATCATCAATATAATTGTGATTCCCTTTGCGACCTCCCAATATTGGGCGCTTTCAGATTCCACACTTTTATTTACGAAAAGATTTGTCATCTGCTTATCTTGACTTTTTTTTAGTTTAATTGAAGTAAAAACTTTCTGAACATATTTAATCAAATATATCCCCAATGTACAGAATAGTAATTTCATAATTATAAGTATGCAAACAATAGCGAAGTTTTGTAATTTTAACCAATCTCCAAAAATCCTCCATACCCATTCCCAGGATATTACTTTCAGTTCAAATGCATGACAACATAACATCAATAAAGTATTTTTCCCATAAAACTCTAATAATAATGAAATCCAATTTGTATTTTTTTCTACTTCTTGTGCAAATAGTATTACTAAATAACTTCCACATAATGCGCCTATAATATCTAAAAGACCATTCCCAAAATAGTTTCTAACCAAATAAAGTTGTCCACCAAAAATAATACAATATAACCAAATGCAAGTCATACCGCTTAAAACCGGGAAAGAAATTTTTCTTTCAAATAGCCTATTCTTTTTAGCCAGCCATCCGATGTATACAAACAGTGAAGCTGTCATCCCTGCCTGGATACTAAACGGCAGCCAAATAACATCCGTCATTTTATATCCGAAATAAGCAATTATAATAATCCAACAAAAAGCATATTTATCTGTTATCAAATATCTTACAATAACTAAAGCAAAGAATAATGCTAGTAAAAACCATGTAGCACCTATCTGTTTCATATAAAACGGAGAAGTATATTCTATAGTCCCACTTCCATATATACTAGCTATTGTCCAAATTTTTATGTTCTGAACAACATTCTCTAAACTATTTGTTTGTATAATTCCTTTAATGGTCGTTCCGACAACAATAAAAATACAGGTAATTATATATGGTATTATTAATTGTTTCCCTTTTCTTTTTGTATACTCATAGACAGATTGCTTATCATTCAAAAAATATCCACTAATTAAAAAGAAAATCGGTACATGAAATGTAAAAACAAAAGAATTGATTCTCCCAATGCCTAAATGCCCCATCACTATATATATCATAGCAATGCCTTTGGCAATATCAAAATATTTTACCCTACCCTTATCTTTCACGTCGCACCATACTTTCTAACACTTACACTATTTTTCAATCAATTAATAAATTGCTTAAATGTAATACATAAAATAGTTATTCTCTTTAATAAAAGTAAACATCACACTTATCTTTTTAATTCATTTAATAAGGGTTCCTTACAAATAACTAAAACCAACATATATACAATAAAAAAACAAACAGAAGAAATTACTAATGTAATAAAATCTCCAAAATGTAAATTTTTAACCCATATACATCCTAAGCTACCTAAACAAATAGCAATAAAAATTTCTAAGTATCGTATGCCTCTAAAAATATCACTTACTTCATTATGTAAAGAAATATACTGAACTATAAAAACTACAGCCTCTGCAACCAATGTACCAATAGCCGCCCCCGTAGAAGCAAGCGTCGGAATTAAAACTGCATTTAATATCAAATCAACCACAGCTCCCGCTATCTCTGAATATAAAACAATCTTTTCCTTCCCTAAAGGGATAAGAATTTGAATTCCCAAAATATTAGTAAGCCCTATAAATAGAAGAGTTGGCATAATAAATTGCATAGGAATTACAGATCCCTCATATGATGCACCTGACAAAAAAAAGATTCCATTCCTTGCAAATAAAATAAAATAGACCATCAACGGTGTAGCGCATACACACACGAAATTTAGTGCCTTACTACTTATTTCCCAAAACTTGTCAAGCATCTTATGTTCAATATAATATGAAGCTCTTGGCAACAATACCGCTCCTAAGGAAGTTACAATACTCACCAAAATAATTTTTATTTTAACAGCTGCATTATAGTAACCTACTTCTGTATTGTTAGTCATAAACCCTAACATTATAGTATCCAAATTAGTATAAATTGTTGTAGCGCAAGACATTGCAAAAAAGACAAAAACTGCCTTTAAATGTCTTTTTATTTTATATTTTCCTAGCGGTTTCCAAATAATGTATTTACGTATATTTATAAAATTTAAAAGGCCTGATGCTGATGCTGCGAAAATAGATATTGCTCCATAAATAATGTAATCTTTCTGCTCTTTTACTAAAATAAACATTGCAATTAATGCAATGAATTTGAAAAGTATGGAACGAACCGTAATATAAGTATACTGTTCCAACGCCTTATATAGCCATTCCATCCCTATTGTATTGAAGACAATGCTTAAACTGGTAATAATATACAATTCTTTTTCAAGCCATATCTTATCTACGCTTACTAGCGTTATTATGAATGCAACATAAGTAGTAGCACTTGTTATAAGATTAATAATAAACAATTCTTGGACCGTCCGACTCAGTTCTTCCTTGTTGTCGCGAATCTTTGCACATGCGCGTATTCCATAAGTAGGAATTCCTAATTGTGCAAACATTGCAAAATATGATATTAAGGATGTTGCTAAAGCAACCTTACCTGTTCCTTCTGGTAAAAGAATACGTGATATATAAGGAAATGTGATTAGTGGAAAAATAAAAGAAGACATTGTAAGCATGGCATTCATAATAAAATTTAACTTCAAAGATTTTGTTTTCAAAACTATATATTATCTCCTTTTACTATTGCATGATCGAATATTGCATTTAACGCATACGATAAATAATAACCGCTTCTGATTTTGTCTCCGACCCGTTTAACATTCTCAAGCATTTCATTATACTCTTCGTCACTAATCTTTTCGATTATATCACCAATATCAAGTAAACTATCTACTACAATTCCCAGCCCCTTACTTTGTATAAATTCAGCCAAAGCTGCCTCTCGCCAAATGATTACGGGCATATTTGAGGCCAGAAACAAACTACATTTATGTGGATTATTATATTTAATATATTCCCCCATGTTGCCTCGACATCCTTCTACTTCTATGCCATCCCATACTAAACCAAATGCTCCCTCCAGCTTTTCAGGCAACTCATCCGGCGAGCACTGTCCATAATATTTCACATTTGCATTCTCTATAGCTCCGTCGAAATTAGGTCCAAATAAATTCAAGTTGAAATCTAAATCTTTTTTTTCTATAAGTCTATATAAATACTCGCATTTATGCCTTACTAAATTACCAGCAACCACTACTGATTTAGTTCTTATTCTTTTTTCAGGCAAGAATGAAGTGTGCAGATAGTCAAAAATTTGCAATGGAATTAACCTCTCTTCTTCAAACCCTCTATCAACAAGATATTGCTTCATTGTTTTATTATGGCAAATAATAAAATCCGCTTTCTTAAGCAATACTTCATCTGCTAAATAACTACGTCCCTCTAAACACTTCCCATCCTCTAAGCCACTACTTTTTCTTAATGATTCTAAATCATGTATTAAAATAATAAATTTTGTTCCTTTTCTTCTTTTGCATATATCAATAAATCTATTAGCCACTAAAATATTCTCATTTGGATGTTGCAGCAATACCCAAGAGTCTTTTTGTATAGAGGACATCAAATTCCACCAATTCTTTAATCCTACAAAGAATGCAAAAAAACGAGTAATATTAACATTTTTATATGATTTAGAGGGTGTAAATACAACCTCCTGTGCTCCCAAATTATGAGCGATTTCAGATACATCATCAGGAGCTTTAACTCCTGCGGTTGCCTGGTTGTGTTTATGAATTGCCATGCAATAAAAATTCATTTATTTCCCTCCATTATACCTTACACACATTTACAATAAAATTCCTCTAATTTTTTAGCTTCTAATTTAATATCATATCCCTTTTCTCTGATTACCTCCGACTGATCTCTGCGAGTAAACTCACGTTTAGAAATTACAGCCGCTGCCCACTCGGACACCGACTGATTCAAAGATAAGGCATCAAACATTCCCAATATATCCATCTCTGAAATGGTATCAGACATAACCCCTGGCAGACCTGAACATTGCGCTTCTGTTGTCGCTACACTAAATCCCTCAAATTTGGAAGGAAAAACAAATACATCCATGGCCAAAAGATAATCTGGCACATTAGGAACAGCACCTGTAAATATAATATTTTCTTTTATCCCCATTTTTTCTGATAGTTTCACTATCTTTTCGTGTTCTTCTCCATCTCCCAACATAATTAATTTAGCATCTGGAATATCTTTTAATACTTCTTTAAATATTTCCAAAACTAATTTTTGGTTTTTCTGCTTCACATCCTCATAACGGCCAACATGACCTAATGTAAAACTATCCCCTAATAATAACTCTTCCCGCATTTTTAATCTTTGTTCCATATTATACTTAAAACGATCTATATCAATTGCATTATTTACAATTGTAACTTTCCCTTTTAATAAGTTTTTCTTTCCAAAAACTGTTTCCGCTGCTCTTTTACCACAAGCAAAATAATGCGTTGCATTCATAGTATTAAATTTTAGCCCTATTCCATATATCTGTTTAACTAGCTTACTTTTCTTTGCAAAGGCATTATCATAATCACCATGGGAATGTAAAATGCGTACTTTAATTTTGTAGTTTCTAGCAAAAAATAATGGTAATAAATTTTCTGGAAAGTGATTATGTACAACATCAAATTTATAGTTTCTAAATAACTCAGTATACTCTAAAAGGTTTCTTTTACTTATTTTGTGCCCTTGTACATAACTTAATCTATGTATAATAAACCCCATATTTTCGAATACTTTTTGCTTCTTTAAATCTGGCGGTATATGAGTTACAATATGTAATTCAAATTTTGTTCGATCCATATTTGAAAAATAATTTTCGATTACTTTTTCAACTCCACCATTATGAAATCCCAGAATAAAATGGCATATTTTAACTTTTTTCATTTCTTATCTATCCCTTTCACTTCCTAAATCAATCCTCTAAACCGCAAAAATCTTTTTACTGTTTATAAGCTTGAACAATTTTTAAAATACTTTCTTCTAATGTCATTCTGGGCGAATATCCTGTATCACGCATGATTAGTGCTGAATCTAAAGTCGTGTTTAATTCCGATTCCGCCACAGCAGTATCTATTTCTATCTTTTTTCCATAATATTTTTCCATAACATCTGCTATGACATTTGCAATATCATGTAAAGAGTATGCATTCTCGCTGCCCAAATTATAAATACCTTTCCATGTTTCGAATGGAATTTTTAATAATCCAATAATACCTTTTGCCGCCTCTTCAACATCTAAAAATCCAAAACGTTGGTTTCCATCTGCAATACATAGTTTCCCAGTTTCAAAAGCTTTCACCACTAATTTATTAGTAACACGCTGATCAAATCCTGGACCTATTAGACTCGCTAATCTAATATTAGTGTGTGGAACATTTTCGCAGATAACTTTAACTAATAATTCAACCGAATATTTACCAAGGGCATAGATAGATTCCAGACAAACCGGACATGACTCTGTAGCTGGTATTTTCCTATTCTGATCATATAGGCTTTGAGAAGAAATATTAATGACAGCACTTACATTTAATCGTACTGCAGATTGTAAAACACTTATGATATATTCTAGCCCATCCTCAAGTTGATCTCCATTGATATTCCTTGGATAAGCACAGTTAATCAGCACATCTATGTGCCCTACGGAATTAGCATTTTGAAATAATATGTCCTTAGGACATACTACCACTTGATGTTCTTGTGCATATTTTCTCTCCAATTTAGCCGTCTGTGAAGTAATTGCAAATATATAATTACTCTTATCCCACAATAATTGCCGCAATAGCTCTTGTCCTAAAAACCCTCCTGCTCCCGTTATTGCTATTCTCATCCTGCTATCCCTCCATCTATAAATAATACACTATAAGATTTCTATATCTTTTAGAATATCTTCAAACTCTAACCCAGGAAGCAACAAATTTTCATCCTGATCAGATAAAATATTTACATGCTTTTCAATCAACTCAATCAAATTCTTTAAAGATTCCAAATTATCAGCCGTCCCTAAAACCCTTAATGTTATTTGTGCTAATAATCCTTTCATCTCTTCTGTAATCTCTTCTCCTGCATCATGTGCTATTACGGCATCTATCACCTGAGGAATTTCTAATAATTCTTTCATTCCCAAAATTTTTTTAATTTTGCCCGGTTTAGCTAAAAAAGATAAATTAAAACCATATCTATTAAAATGCGGATTTATCTTATTAGCCACATCTTGTTCACACATTTTTCCAGTCAAAGCAAAACGAATCATCATTTCCAACGGATCATATCCACATACTTTTTGTAAAATCTTATATTCCAAAGAACCCGTTAGACGATATCCAATATCATAAACTATACATTCGTCATTTTCAATTTTGCACTGCATGAACATCATTCCATTCTTGATGCCTACAAAAGATAACATTTGTTTTACATTTTCCTCTATATCTTTCTGATACTTAGATAAAATATTAGAAGGAAATGTATATCCTACAGGCAACGGAATAACCCCTTCTTGACTATTTTTCATATGCCTATTTCCCAAAGCTGTCAAATAATATTTTCCGTCATCAAAAAGCCAAAAAACTGTCGCCTCTTTTCCTAATAGATATCTTTCCACTAATATTTTCCCAGAACTAGAAAATTGACTTGCTTTTTGATATGCTTCTCGCAGTTCTTCTTTTGAATAACATATTGTAATTCCTCTGGCTCCACTACTATCTGCTGGTTTTACAAGAACAGGATATTTTATTTCACTTGTACTTTCTTCAAAATTTTCTAAGTCAACAGCATACTCATCAACTGTAGGAACATGAAATTTTCTACATAATGCCTTATATTTATCTTTATTTATAAAAATGTCAAACTGTTCTTTTGTTCCATATGAAGGTAGTCCCGTTCTTCTGCAAATTTCTGCATAATATGGCAATAGCATATCAACAAATCCTACGATGACCCCATCAATGTTTTCCTCTTCAATCAGTTTCACAACAGCATCAACATCTGTTGTACTTACCATAAATGATTGATCGGCTATTCTTTTTCCTGGTGAATCTTCAATTTCATTATAATCTGTTACAACAACATAAACCCCTAGTTCCTGTGCCTTTTTTATGATTTCACACGAAAGCTGTGCTCCTCCCAAAACTAATAGCTTTTTGCCCTTCAATATATTATCCATTCTAAATACAGACTCCTTCATATTTACTACTTTTCTAATCCTTTAATCAACGTACATACATATTCCAATTCTTCCTCTCCATATCTTTGGTCGCACGGAATAGGAATAATTTGTTCCGCCAGTTTATACTCCAAGGAAGATGCATCTAAAGTTTCTAAAACATTTGGCCATAGTGTGGGAATATATATCTTCTTTTCAATCAATTTCTTCTTAATACTTGCACCGTTTTCAAGCATTAATGGATAAGCAAATGCCCCTTCAACTTTTTTTGGATTTAAGAGATTCCTGTTACCTAGTTTATCTGAAACATAAGCATAATTATCCGTTCTGATTTTCTTAATTCGATTATAGTCAAAACTATGTAAAAGATTCTGTGTTAATTTTGACATTTTTTTTATTGGCTCTGATTCAAATAGAACATTATTGTTAACATATTCATCGTAAAATTCTGAAGCTTTTCTTTCATATCTCCCTAACAGAAAGTGCATCCGTTCGAAGGATTCATCTTGTTCAATCCCTCGCTCTAACAAGGAATCGGTATATAAAAAAGCACCATCCGGCACCCCAAAAAACTTACGACATGTATATAAAGTATCAATTCCCTCTACAGGCATATCAAAATATGCCTGTGCATTATCTACAATAATCCTTAAAAACTGTTTCTGTAGTGCCAAAATTTGTGATGACGATACTTGTCCATAATAATTAACAACATACAGCCATTCATCATCATCTAATAAAATATTCTCTGGTAAAAAGCTTTCATTAACATGATAATAATGAATCTCAATCCCATAAGATTTGCAAAGTTTTATAACCGAATCACATAAAAAATATGGCAGTGATATTTTTTTGATTTTTTTAGCTTCAATTAAATATGCTAAACAATTTCTGCCACAGTTAAGTGCCACGGCTTTTTCATGTAACATAGGTAATAAATAATGTTCAAATTCAATATATCCACCTATTTCTACCATAACCTTATTAACCTTCCTCGTATTATCATCTGCACTTACTTTCATCTAAACAGGCATCTATATATTCTTGTGGAATCTCTTCCATATTAATTGCTCTTCCATTTAGATCATATCCCATAAAAGTCCCACGTCCACCACTTGCTCGTATACTTGCATTTTTACGATTTAAAGCATACTGAAATAGCCGAATCACCATCTTACAATCTGTCAAAAAACTTATATTTTCCACATACCAAACATCATTTTCAAACTGCTCCTGCCAAGTCCATTCATGATCACATTTTTCCCTTGGAGGACACTCCAAGCCTGGACGAACCGCAAAACGCATTTTATGTCTTTTATTATATCTATCATAATACTCTGGCACTAATGGACGAGGACCAATCAGACTCATATCTCCCTTAAAAACACTCCAAAAATTTAACAACTCATCCAAGGAAGTTTTTCTAACAAAATGTCCAAATTTCGTAACTCTTTTCTCGGGAGAAAGCAGTTCCCCCCTCTCATCCGTTGTATTCTTCATATTACGAAACTTAATTATCTCAAATATTTTCCCATCTTTCCCAATTCGTTCTTGTCTAAAAAAAATAGGATTTCCCACATCAAAAAAAGTAACTATTCCTAATATAAGATTAATAGGGAGCGTTATAATCAATGCAATAGCAGATAGTAGTATATCAAACATTCTTTTTATATATTTAGAATATATCGTTGTACGCGGATGCACCTCTTTACATTCTAAATTAACTTTTTCCAGTCTATCTTTTGCCAGTGAATCTGCGATTTTCCAACGCATAATTTTTGTAAGTTCTGTTTTCCCCATTTCTTATATCTCCATACTGTATTCATTAGTATAATCTTGTTACTATAAACTATTTAACTATTACTTTTACATACTTTCTTATATCTGCTAATTTTTCAGACAACTCTATTTGACTTTCAAACTTCATTACTAATGTTCCTATTGTTTCATTAGCACCAGTAAAGGCATGTATTATATCTCCAGGTTTCACCCACAAATCTTTCTCCACGACATATTTTTCTTCAAACAATGGATCTATTTCTAAATGGCTAAACAAACCATCCTTATCACCATGCAATATATATTCCGCCCAAGCACCATCATATACGGGATTTTTTAGTTTATCTAGAGGTAATCCTACTGCCGCTTTTACACTATTTAATATCATATCTTCACCACTTGCCAATTTCACTATTTCTGCCAGCCTATTTCCTCCTCCTCGTGGTGAAACCTCCATAATGTAAGCATTACCATTTTTTCCTACTCTAGTCTCCACATTATATATAGCCGTTTTTAAATTTAATAGCTTAATTAATCGATCTATTTCAGCTCTCAATTCTTCAATCTTACAAGATGGCATATCTGATGGCCAACTATATGCAGCAGGAGTATAAGGATTTTTTGCCCTCCCATCAAAATACTGACATGAAAAACTGGCACATACTAACTGATTATCTATAGAAAAACAGTCTGAATCAGAAGAATGCCCCTCTTGCTCTATAAATTCCTCAACAATAAATCGTCCCGTTTTTGAATAACTTTTTGCATGATTTATTGCTTCATCTAAATTTAAGATATCCTCAACCTTTGTAACACCTTTACTTCCCGCTGAATCTACCGGTTTTACAATCACAGGAAATCTAAATGTACCAATCTTATCTATGACTTGATCTTTATTTTCACCTCCTACTGATTGTGGTACATTAAAACCATTCTTCCTTAAAAACTCACGAAACAAATCTTTATTCTGTAGAATTTCTACAGAATCATAAGGACAAAAAGATAAACCTAATTTCTCTGCTACATAAGCTGCTACGATAACACCAGGGTCTGTGGCAAACGACATAATGCCATCTATATTCAGCTCATATGCTAATTTCAAGACAGCATCTTTATCAATAATGCTCACGTTATGATATTCATCAGCATATTGATGACCAATATTATCAGGAAGATAATCACAGGTTATTACATAAATTCCTAATTTATGTGCTGCCTTTATTACAGGAATAATATATCTTGAACCACCTAATAATAATAACTTTTTCATAATCACTCTCCATTTTTAAGTATTTAGTCTAAAATTAAATCACATATTCTATCCACATCTTCAAATGCTAAATCTTCATACATCGGAAGAGCCAATACTTCTAAAGAAACCTTATGAGCAATAGGTGTATGCATTTCTTTATACTCTTCCTTGTAACACTGCATTTCATTTACAGCTGGGAAGAAATATTTCCTAGTATTTATCCCATTTTTTCTAAGATATATTTGAACCTCATCTCTCCCTTTTCCAAAAAGTTCCTTATCGAAGCACACTGGAAAATATGCATAATTTGGCTTAACATTAGGCTGTATCTCAAGCAGTTTCAACCCGCTTCTATCTTTTAGTCTCTCATAATATCGTTTATATACTGCTTCCCTTTTTTCAAAGCATTCATCAATATGTCGCAAATTGCAGATTCCCATTGCGGCTCTAAACTCATCCAATTTAGCATTTGCACCTATATCCGTCACATCCTCTGGGCCTTCAATTCCAAAATTTTTCAAACAATGGAGTTTTCTTCTATAAGACTCATCTTGAAATGAAATTGCCCCACCTTCGATACTATGAAAACATTTTGTCGCATGAAAAGAGAACATGGTTGCATCTCCAAAGTTTCCAACTCCAATATTTCTATAAGTAACACCAAATGCATGGGCTGCGTCATAAATAACTTTTAAATTGTACTTTCTTGCTATTTGTTCTATTGCTTCTACATCACATATGCTACCATAAACATGAACCGGTATAATTGCTACTGTATTTTCAGTGATTAAATTTTCTATTTTCTTTGGATCAATTGTATAGTCATCTGATTTAATATCACAAAATACTGGCTTTAACCCATTTCTAACTATCGCATGAGTAGTAGATACAAATGTAAATGGTGTAGTTATAACTTCTCCCCCTGCTTTGTTCAAATCTAAAGCTTGAATTGCCATTTCTAAAGCCATATGCCCGTTAACAAAAAGTGACAAATAAGGAACTCCCAAATAATCTATCAGCTGATGCTGAAATCTTTTATACACGACTCCCATGTTAGTCAAACATCGGCTTTCAAATATCGGTTTTATTTCCTCTATATATTCCTCAAATTTTGGCATTGACGATTGTGTTACTTGAATAGGCATTTTTATCCCCCTTGTATTTATTCTTTATATTTTCTATAAATTTTTATTAATATCTTTGTGATATATCTACATCCTTAACGTCTCATCACAAATTTTTCTTTCCTCTCTGTTTATCTTTTTATTTTTAAAATTTTCTACGCTCTGAAAGGATGCAAATGGCAAAATGATAAACACATTGTAATAAAATTCGAAAAGATGATGCTCCATAACAGAATGCAAACATATTACCACTATCAACCCCAATATATAGAGATTACTTCTGTTTTTTAACATAATAATTTCTAAAATTAATAATACCACTATAAAAATAAGCAGACCATATCTCATCAAAATGTTAATATATGAACAGTCTATAAAAGTATAATATGCCGGTTTTTCCGTTGATCCTCCATTTCCTACCATATCTACATATTGTCCTAAAATCTGTATGTCATAATTATCAAAAGTCCTTTTTCCCAATTTTAGTCTTTCCGTCGTCACCTTATTTAAAAAAGACATAATCTGATTATTAGGATTATAAAAACGACATAACAATATCATTACTGGTGCAAATATAATTGGAGAACCTAAACATACCCACTTTATTAATTTTGAAGGATAATATTTCTTATTCTTTTTAACAGCAATATAATCCATTACCTTCAGATAAATAACTCCGCCAACAATAAGTAATATTCCTAACTCACTATTTCGTGAATCACAGTTAGCAGCAAGGAATACTACTAATATAATCATTCCGCCCAATTCAAATAAACTGCATTTAACTTGTCTCAATAAGACCCATGCAACAACAACAAAAAAAACATGCGCAGCAAAATCTGTTGGATAGACAAACCCAAAAGACTCTCTTATTCTTCCTTCCTGATTGTATATAAGATTTGTGACTAATTCTAACCGGGCCGCAATCATAGTCCAGATTATAATCGGTACACTTACTCCCAAATATACTTTTAAAATTTTCTTATAGTTTATTTTATATGCACCTACGATAAGTAACGCAGTATCCAATAGTTGTCCATAACCTGTGTTGACTCTTACTACAATAAAAAAAGCTAAGATAACTGCAATGAATATAGCTTCTTTGGCTTCTGCACATTCTAATACTGCAAATTTATAAAACACCACAACTCCAAGAGTTAATTCTAAATACAGCAAAAACTTGTCTGGCCACTGATTATTAAACATTGTCGTATATGAATCATAATAGAGCATAAAAATTCCAAACAAAAAGAGGTATGCATTCTCTATTATTTTTTCATTTTCCAAAATATTGTTTTCAATTTTATTCCTATGCTTTAGCCAATCTTTTAAGCTCTGCATTAAAGCCCCTCCCAAATCCAAATGCCTCAATTTATATTTATAAATTCACCTATGTAAAATTTTCAATTTTTCCTATTTGACCATAATAACATCCATTTAAATTCTTTATTTGTATCAACAATATACCACTTCAAATTATAACATATGCCCTTATATATTTCTACTTCTTTCGACATCATACTTTGACGATAAAAAATGTAATTATTTCAAGACTTTTCCATCTGCTCTTCCATTTCCTATCTCCTGTTCAGTTTATTCCTAATCATCTGAATACTGTTTTCCAGTGTCCCACACACAAAGCTTTCTTTCTGCAGCATGAGCATTCCTCCATAGATTCCGAAGAACACCACTGCCGAAATAAGCAGATTCAAAAACAGACTCTTAATATCCAGCCAACGTATCAGTCCTCCTCCGGCCATTGCAAGGATCAATGCCACGAATACTTTCCTGATACTGATATCCTTGACAATCTTTGGAAGGGTATCTTTCAGGTAAATGCACTGCACCAGCAGGACGACAAGTTCTGCTACTGTTGTTGCGATTGCCGCGCCATCCGCTGCAATATACGGAATAAGGACCAGATTTAATACAAAGTCCGTCACCGCTCCAGCCAGGATGGAATACAGAACCTTTGACTCACGCCCGGTAGGGGTAAGCACCTGGATTCCCGTCACATTCGAAAGCCCGATCAAAAGCACTGTAGGCATCAGATATTTCATCGGGGCGATTGCTCCGTAAAAATCTGCTCCGGCCAATAAAAGAATGGATTCCTTCGCATACATCCAGAAGTAGACCGTCACACCCGCGCCCAATAATACAACAAAATTGCAGGCCTTTGCAATAATCTTGTAAAATTCGTCCTTATTTCCCTTCTCCGCATAATAAGACAATCTGGGAAGAAGAACCGTTCCTAAAGAAGTAATCAGGGTGGACAGAACAGTTTTTACCTTAATTCCCGCACTGTAATATCCCACATCTACATTTGTCTTCATCATCCACAGCATGACCGTATCCAGATTCGTGTAGACGCTGATTCCTGCAGATGTTGCAAAAAAAATCATGATCGGCTTTAAGTGCTCCTTAAAATGATACTGCTGTGTCTTCTTAAAATCGACATATCTGCGCAAGCGCAGGAAGTTCAGGACATAAGAACCGCTTCCTGCAAACACGCTAATTGCTCCATAAATGATATAATCATCCGGGCTTTTTACCATCAGAAACATGAATATGATGGAAATCACTTTAAAAATCAGCGTCCTGCTTGCAATATATCCGTACTCTTCCAACGCGCTGTAGAGCCAGGATACACCGATTACATTCAAAATTAGAGACACACTGTTAATCATGAGAAGTTCTTTTTCCGCCGCGAACTTCGGGACAACAGCCAGCAGGACTAAAAATACCGCATAAGTCAATACCGTAGTCACGGTATTGACAATCATCAATTCCTGTACGGTCCTGGATAGTTCCTCCCGGTCATCCCTTACCCTTGCACATGCACGGATTCCGTAAGTAGGAATGCCCAGAGAAGCGAACATCGCAAAATATGACAGCACAGATGCTGCAGACGATACCGCCCCGCTTCCGGCTGCCAATAGTGTCCTGGATATATACGGGAAGGTAATCAACGGGAAGATGATAGAAGACGCCGTCAATATAAAATTCATAATGAAGTTAAACTTCACCGAATTTACCTTCAGAGCCATTACTTTTCCTCCATCCCGTTCCGTTTTTTCCCCATCGCCATAATTTTTCTGTAACCCACGAAATTTAATCGGCGCAAGAGCTTTAATGTCCCGCTCTCTTCACCTGATTTCTCATATATTACTCTGTTGGTGTCCTGAATCTTTTTGTCGAATTCTATGAACATTGCCTTGACAGAATCATCCTCCACTGGATAGCTCATGAAAATCGTCACCTGATCTCCAATCATCTGTGCAATCCGTTTGGAGATAAAGGAAAGCTTCTCCGGCTCAGCCTGGCTGTCCTTTTCATATCTGCCGTAAAACTCTGTCAGGTGGCAGATCACATCCATATGGTTCTGGATATGCTTCTGAAACCCTTGCATGCTCACGCTCTGTGTTGCCTGCGCCAGACGGTACATATAGATAAACAGATCATAATATGCTACAGTCTTCACATAAGGCAGCGGATACAGAATGTATTCTACATCTACATAAAAGCTATGCTCATCCAGACGGATATGATTTTCTTTCAGGATACTGCTTTTAAAAATCAAGGCATGCATGGATGGCTGAACCCGTCCTGCAATCTCCTTGAAATCCCAGTGTCCCTCCCTGCTTTCGTTGAGCAGATCTTTGTATTCTTTCTTCGTTTTTTCTCCGGTCTGGTCATTGACTTCATAGTAATTTGTAACCACATAATCTGCTTCGCAGGATTCCAGCTTTTCTATCAAAATCTTAAAATCCTCTGTATTTACCCAGTCATCGCCATCCACTACTTTAAAATATTTCCCGGTGCATTCCTCAATTCCTCTGTTGATCGTGGAACCATGTCCACCGTTTTCTTTCGAAATCACACGGAAAGAACCCGGATATTTTTCTTCAAAACGTTTTCCAATCTCGGCCGTGCTGTCCTTTGAACCGTCATCCACGATAAGTACCTCAATCGCATCCAGGATACTCTCTTCTATAAAAGACTCCAGCGTCTGTTCCAGATATTTTTCCACATTATATGACGGAATGACAATTGATAATATTTTTCCCATATTAATCTTACAATCCTTTCTTGTGTACCGTTACACCCATTTATCTGTGACGTACGATATCGGTCTGTTTGCGAATCTTAGAGAGCAGAATCGTAACACCATACCATCTCCGCTGAATCAGCCACAGCATGATCTTATCTTTTATTGATAAACATTCCCCTATATAGGGATTTTTAGACGCATTTGGATAAATCCCCTTCACATATTCCCGAAACTGCTCCAAATAGGGGCTTTTCGGGTCATACAGCAGGACCTCTTTTGTCGGAACAAAAAATGCATGTTCAAACGCCAGATACTCCAATTCGCTTGAAAAGAAATTATAGATCCCTTGTTCCTTAAAATAGGACACGATATCCTCTATCGCCGCCTTCCTGTCCTCAAAGCTTTTCTGGAAATTCTTGCTCCGCATGATGGAGCCCTCATGAAGAATATAATGGTACAAAGGCTTGCTGTCCAAATAGATGATACGCTCTGCTTTTGCCAGCAGCATCGGAACCACCGTCAGATCCTCATAATTCCTTCCCAAGGGATATTGAAGTTCTGTTTCGCGCCAGAACTTGGTCCGGTACAGCTTATTCCATGGACATGGGGTGGTAATCAGCATTTTGGGAACCTGCCCCACATTGATCGGAGTATCCCGCTCTACATTCATGCTCCATCTATCTACCCGGCCTGTGCTCTCCTCAACTTCCTCAAAATCCAGGATTACTATATCTGCTCGGTTCCTCATAGCGGCATTGGCTGCATATTCGACGAATTCAGGCTCCACATAGTCATCACCATCCACGAACATCAGATAGGTCCCCCTTGCTTCTGCCACGCCAAGATTTCTCACATCCGCAACCCCACCGTTTTTCTTATGTATGACTCTGACTCTGGAATCTACATTTGCAAAATGGTCACAGATTTCTCCGCTTTTATCTGTTGACCCATCATCGATCAATAAAAGTTCTAATTCCTTCCAAGTCTGATTTCTCAGGCTTTCAATACATTTTTCTATATAACGTTCCACATTATATGCTGCTACAATTACAGTGACTAGTGGCATACAATCCTCCTTAACTGCTCTTTCTGCCTGTCCAGATCATAATTTGCTGCTTCCGCCGTCAATGCTACCTTCATTCTGTCATATCTGCTGTGCTGCAGGATGAAACCGGCCCACTTCTCTGTGCCGTCTGCCAGAGGCAGGAAATGACAATGGTCCTGTATCTTAGCTTCCCGGGTAATTGTGTCACTGAGCACACAGGCAAGCTTTGCACACTGTGCCTCCACCCCAACAATCGGAAGCCCCTCGAATCTGGATGGGAGCACGAACAGATCCATAGCCTGATACAGCCTGTCTGCATCTTTTCTCCATCCAAGAAACCGAATACAATCTGTAAGCCCTCTCTTTTTTACCATTTCCCGGACTTCTTCCAGTTCAACACCTGTACCCGTAAGAAGGAAGACACTATCCTTTTCTTTCTCATGGATATCAGAAAACAAATCTATCAAAAACGGATAATTCTTGGCATAACAGAAATTACCGATATGCCCGATCACAAGCTGCTCATCCGTAATCCCCAGTTCTTTTCTTACCTGCCTTCGAATCTCCTCCTTGTACTGGAAACGATTCCGATCCACTGCGTTATAGATTACTTCGAACTTTTCAGACTGCACAATCTTTTTCGGAAAGATCCACTCCCCTGCCTTGACGGAACAGCCATAAAATCTGGTGCCGGCTCTATAAAAAAACATCTTGCAGATTCGGTGCACCACATCATAGACCAGACGCTGGGCCGTGCTTTCGCAGTCATTCCCACTGGAATGGCTGTGAATCGCCCGTTCCTTCACTCTCATCTTTTTCGCCGCGAACGCAGCAATACAGTCGATGGCTGTTGAGACATTCAAGTATATCATATCGTAATGTTTCTGTTGCAATACGGCACATACCTGTCGAAACTGTCTGACTGGATGCCTCAGGCTGGCGATTGGGTACAGATTACAATGATATTGTGCTAAATATGTTTTCAGTTCTTCATGTACTTCATCAGTCAAGAAGTCTATCTGTACGTCCTGATTCTTCACTGCATCCAGAAAATTCAGCAAATACTTATCGACTCCTCCCGCTTTGCCGTCCATAATAAATCCGGCTAATATCCGTTTCATACCTCTTCTTTTTCTCCTAACTGGCAAAACCTCATCGCGTATCCTAAAAACAACCAGAAACACAGATTCTGAGGTGCATTCACATAAAATATAAAGGATAAAAATATCCCTGCCACAAACAGTGCTCCCGCAGCAGACACAGAGAAAATCGTTTCTGCAACATCTCCACCAGGAACCTGATACACCCTTTTAAACAAGATGACGCAGGTATTTCCAAGCAAAATCAAGAACAGCACTCCCCCCAGGATTCCCTGGCTGACCAGAACATCCAGTTCCAGGTTGTGCATGGAATCATACTGAACACCAGACGCATTCTTCACCAGATACCCTTCTGAAAAATTTTCTTCGGAATATCCGGCGATATTTCGGTATCCAATCCCGACAATCGGAGATTTCTCTACAATCTGCAGTCCATTTTTCCAGATTTCGAACCGCCCATTACTGTAATCTTTTTGTAGATCCTTTTTCCGATTTGCCTTATTGACAGGTTTTGTTGTTTTCTTGATGTTCATCAGCTTTACAATCTTTTTATCCAAGGGCTGGTATGCCTCATTTAAAGCATATGTCCCCACGCACAAAATACCTGCGGCAAAAATTACACAGACCAATTTTAGGATAAGACGCTTTACATGCCGGCCGCTCTTTTTTTCAATCCAGGCATACACCATTCCAGCAAAGATAACCCCTGCCGTAAGCGTCACAATGCCAGTCCTGGAATTTGACAGGACCAGATACAGGTAATTTATCAAAAAACACAGGACAGCCAGAATCCTTTTCCAAAGCTTTTTCGTCCTGCTAAAGAGATAGATCAGCAGGAACATTGCAATGATCGAGATTGTAGCTCCATGGTTCGGATCGTCATAAATCCCCCACAGGCGGTTCCAGCGGTAACCAATAGAATGTATCTTCCCGGTTCCGTCTGTATAGTCAAATCTTCTCCCCCAGCATACCATCGTCAGACTGACAAGGTTGGCGATTGTACAGTAAACGATATAAATACCAGATAACCACTTTAACTCTCTTCGGATTTCATCCCCTGACATATCAAACGCAGAAATGTAACCGAGGAGAATCGGCAGCACCAGCCAGATCAGCCCCTTTAAATTGCCTGACACTCCAAATGACAGATGCAGTGCAGCACTGATGACATAGCTTAAAATAAATGCCGCCAAAAACCACAGATTATAGGCGGATTTGTAACGTTTATACTGAAACACCATTCCCAGCACCAACAAAAGCCCTGCGGCCGTGATAACATAGGATGCCACATTCATCCAAGCCATTCCATTGATAAACGCGTTGAATGCAAGCAGCAAATACACCAGGTAACAAATCTTGAAAATAAATAACGCCTGTTTAAATTTTTTGTTTTCTGTCATAATACCCCTTATTTCTTTTCTTGAATCCACTACCTCCCTGATTTAATCTTTGAATAAACCATTGGCAGAAATTTACGAATTACATAGATCCCCCGCCCCATAATCAAACAAAGGATTGCCCTCTTCCACCTAAATAATACTAAAGCAATACGAAGTGACAAACTTTCCTTTGCTCTCGCTACTGGTATCAACTCATTGAACAGCCCATCCGCGAACACAGATCTGCACCACTTGTAACGCTGTGCATGTGTCATTTCGGAACGCTTGTCGCAGTTCCGCTCTAATGCAGATAAAATATAACGGGCATATAAGCTTCCCAGTACGCTTCTGATTTCCTCTGTACAGATTCCCCAATAGGAGAACTGATCGAATAACATATCGATCCTCTGCTTATGCAAGACAAAATAATCCGGTACGAATTTATTTGTCAGGTTTGCCTCCATACGCTTTCCATAATGGTAAGGTGTGATTGGCAGGATATTCAAGGATTCGATATCCATAAAATATTTCACATTGAAGGTGATATCCTCAATCAGCCTGATACGCTCAAAATCAAGCTTTAACTCCCTGATATAATCCAACAGATAAAACTTATTCCATGCATAGCCATACAAGGTCTCTTGTTCCAGCTCTATGATATGTGGGCGGAATTCCTCGGCACTCTTAAAATAATGCTCCTTGGGGCAGATAGAGTGCGTATACGTAAGTCTGCCCTTTTTATCGTAGTATTCCTCCACATGCCCGAACAGCACCACCTGCGCCGGACTGCGCTCTATGGAATGATATACCTGCTCTAACAGGTCTGCATCCACATAATCATCCGGGTCCATATACCAAATATACTTTCCGGACGCAGCCCTTGTCCCTGTGTTGCGGGCTGGGCTTAATCCCTGGTTCTTTTCATGATGCAGCACTCGGATTCTGGAATCCTCTGCAGCATATCTCTCTGCGATTTCTCCACTTCTATCCTTCGTACAGTCATCCACGACGATGATCTCCCAATCCTCGAAGGTCTGCTTTCGTATACTTGAAATCGCTCTGTCTATATACTTTTCCACCCCATATGCCGGCATGACAACGGTGAAAAAAGGGTTCCTTTTCTCTGCTTTATCCATAGATGTACCTCATTGTATTTCTATTTTTCGATCAGTCCTCTGATCAGTTCTTCAATCTTTTGATAAGACTTCGGACGGTCGAACTGCTCTTTCGCAATCTGTCTCGCCCTTCTCCCCATCTCAAGTCTTGTCTCTTCATGATTGTATAAATCTTCAATGGCATCTGCGAGGATTCCTACATCCTCCGGCTCGATATTCACTCCAAAGCCGTCCTGTTCCACTTTGTTACGGAACTCTGGACTCATACAGGTATTGATCATTGCCTTTCCTGCCGCCAGATAGTCTCCGATTTTTGTCACAATACTCTGCGGAGCCTTTCTCACAAAGGAATTGACCAGAATATCGGATTTTTTAAGATAGGCTGCCATTTTATCGTAAGGTGCATATCCAACAAATTCGACATTGTAGATCTGCCGCTCATTGGCAAGTGTCTCCAGTTCTTCCTTCATTGGACCTCCGCCCAGGATTTTGATGCGTATATCCTGATATCCTCTCTTTGCCAGCTCTTCTCCAGCTAAGACCAGTGTCTTGATATCGTAGCTTGTACCGATCGTCCCGGCATAAGACACCCAGAACTGATGATCCGCCTTTACCACGATGGCGTCATTCTCTTCGGCCCCCTGGTCAAACACAGAAATTTCATTCCCCACGTATACAGTCGCCTTGGGCACGTTCCTGTTCTGATGCTGAAAAGGTCTGTCCCGATATTCATCGGAGGTTCCGATCACACCGGACACCAAAGAATATACCTTCTCCGCATCTCTTTGAAGCGGATAGAAGAGAATCGGACTGACTACCGGAATATCCAAAACCATACGCATCGCTTCCGGCCACAGGTCATTGACATCCGCCACGAATGGAATGCCCTTTTTCTGCGCATATTCTGCGGCCGCAAGAGCCACATCATTCGGTGGAATCTCCGCATACAAAAGATCGTAATCCCCTTCCTTTTCCAGCAGTGCCGTCAGATTCTCCGCTGCGATCCTATGACTGCGGATTCTTCTTAAATCCACATTCTTCTTGTAGCCCGGCTCATAGATGAACTTGATCCCGAACTGATAGTCCTCTTTTTGAATCTGCTCAATATCCCGCTGTTTCTTTTCCCAATGCTGAAATGTAGTCGTGATAAGGTCTACCTGATATCCCGCCTCTGTCAGAAAATCACAGAGATAACGGAATCTTGTATATCCCTGCTCTCCATTCAGCCTGACTCCCATTGTAATAACTGCAATTTTTTTCATGTTGTCACCCTGTTTTCTCACCTTATTACAGCGAATGCCGTATCTATCATGATTTTTAAGTCTCCCCAAAAACTGAAATTCTTCAAATATTGGAGGTTGTACTTCATTTTCATCGGAAGGATATGCTCCACATATACTTCATCTACTGATTTTCCGGTCTCCTTCTGGTACTTTTCTACCCATTCATCTTCATCCTTGAACAGAATACTGGTCCTGGATGTAATTCCCGCCGGAAGAAGCAGTGTCGCCATCATCTCTTCTGAATAGTGATCCACATATTTCTTCACCTCGGGTCTTGTACCGACAAAAGACATGTCTCCGTTCAATACATTAAAAAGCTGCGGCAGCTCATCCAGCCTGCATTTACGCAGGAAGCTGCCAGCTTTTGTGATTCTGTCGTCCTGTTTCTTCGTAACAAGCGGGCCCTTTTTGTCAGCGCCAGTGACCATAGTCCTGAACTTGAAAATACGATATGGTTTCCCATATCGCGTAATTCTTTCCTGCCTGTAAAAGACAGGACCTCTGCTATCCAGTTTTATCCACAAAGCGAGTCCTGCCATGATTGGGGACAGAACAATAGTCAAAATGAGCGCAAGTAAAAAATCCATCGCGCGTTTTAAACGCAGGCTGGATTCCTTCTTTCTCAGCTTTTCATAATAGGGCCTTACATGTCCATTGCGCATGGACGCCGGCAACTGTTCCCAATGTGGTATCATTGTCTCTGTCTCCTATCCCATCTCCATAATCAATGTATCTGCCACAAACCGAACCTGCTCATCTGTCAGACATGTATGCAGCGGCAGTGTGATCTCATTTGCAAACTGCGCATAGGCATTCGGAAAATCCTGGATGTCAAAGCCCATATTCTTGTATGCGCTCAGCATCGGGAGAGGCTTATAATGGACATTTGTCGCAATCCCCGCCTCCGCCATTTTTGTAATCATATTGTTACATTCTTCACGCGTTTTGTCAAGCACACGTACTAGATATAGATGTCCACTGGACCTATGCGACTCCCCATAGTGGTTAAGCACCTCGACCGGGCAGCCTTCTAAGGCAGCGTCATACTGCCGGATCAATGCCTCTCTGCGCCGCAGAATTTCTGGATACCGTTTGAGCTGGACCAGACCGATCGCCGCCATGATATCTGTCATATTGCATTTATAATATGGTGCCACAATATCATATTCCCATGCTCCTGCCTGTGTCTTTGCCAAAGCATCCTTGGACTGGCCATGCAGGGATAAAAGCATATACTCGCGATACAGCTCTTCGCTGTCAATTCCCACATCCGTAACTGCATGGGACCAGGTAACCGCGCCTCCCTCGGCAGTCGTCAGGTTCTTGACTGCATGAAAAGAAAAACAAGTGAAATCTGCGATTTGACCACATCTTCTGCCTTCCCGTTCCGCCCCGAATGCATGTGCTGCATCCGCCATGACCAGAATCCTGCCCAGTGCTTCCTGGCGTTCATTGGCCGGATGGAACAGTTCTCTTTTCTCTTCAGCGATCTGAAAAATTTCATCATACCGATCATATATGATACCGGCCAGGTCCACACAGATCACTGCCTTGGTGCGTTCCGTCACAGCTTCGCGCACCTTCTGCGGATCCATATCAAAGGACCCGGGCAGCGTATCCACAAGTACTGGAGTTGCTCCCACATGGCAGATACAACTGCATGTAGCCGTATACGTATATGCTGTCGTGATGACCTCATCTCCTGGCCCGATTCCCATGACTCTGAGCGTCTGCTCCAGACAAGCCGTTGCTGAATTCAGGCAGACTGCCCGTCCTGTCCCAACAAACTGCGCGATCTGACGCTCAAATTCTTTTGTCCGCGGACCTGTTGTGATCCATCCGCTCCGAAGGGTTTTTGCAACCTCTGCGATTTCCTCCTCTGTAATATCCGGTGGTGAAAATGGTACTTTCATCGTCTCCTGTCCTCTTTCCTCTCTGATACTATGAACTTTTTTCTACCTCGTTATCTGCCACGCTTCTGTTCAGGAATGCACTCGGCAGATTGGAGCTTGTATCTGTAAATTCCTTCTTCCATCCAGCCTGAATCTGCTGGTCACGGATAATATCCGCCTCACGCAGATGATAGGTCGGCACGATCTTGTGAACGATCCGCTTCATCTGATCTGTTTCCGCATACGCTTCTCTGTACAGATCCTCCAGGTCCCTCAAAAACTCTTCCTCGTCGAACTCAATCGGCTTACCAATATGAATCTTATCATTTTCCGTGTTCTCAAGGCCTTCCTCCGCCATCAAAAGCTCTTCATATAATTTTTCCCCCGGACGTAATCCGGTATATTTAATCTCAATATCGACCCCCAGGGTATAGCCGGAAAGACGAATCAGGTTCTTTGCAAGATCTACGATTTTTACCGGCTGCCCCATATCCAGCACGAAGATTTCCCCGCCCTTGGCACTGGCTCCTGCCTGCAGAACAAGTGATACAGCTTCGGGGATGGTCATAAAGTAACGGATGATCTCCGGGTGCGTCACTGTCACTGGACCGCCTTCTTCAATCTGTCTCTTGAACAGCGGAATAACGCTTCCGTTGCTTCCCAGCACATTTCCGAACCGGACAGCAACATATTCTGTCCTGGAACGATTGTTGAATACCTGGATGATCATCTCGCACATTCTCTTCGTCGCTCCCATGATATTCGTAGGATTGACTGCCTTGTCCGTGGAGATCAGAACAAACTTCTCTACCCCGTAACGGTCCGATGCCAGTGCGACTTTATAAGTTCCGAATACATTGTTCTTGACCGCCTCATTCGGGCTGTCCTCCATCAGCGGCACATGCTTGTGTGCAGCCGCATGATAGACAATATCTGGACGGTACTTCTCGAATACGCTGTTGACCTTACGTCCATTGCGCACGGAACCAATTAAGACGACCAGATCCAGATTTGGGTATTTGGACTTTAATTCCTGCTGGATATCATAAGCATTATTCTCATATATATCAAAGATAATCAGCTGCTTCACTCCGTTCGCTGCAATCTGTCGGCACAGCTCACTTCCGATGCTTCCACCGCCGCCTGTGATCAATACGACCTTATCAGACACATAACGCCCGATCTTCTCTGTGGTGATCTGAATTGGGTCTCTGCCAAGGAGATCCTCGATCTCCACATTGCGCAGTTTGGATACACTGACCTCTCCATTTACCAACTGGTAGACCCCCGGGAGAATCTTAAGCTCACAGCCCGGTATCTTCTGACAAATCTCCAATATCTTCTGACGCTCTCTTTTGTCCGCACTTGGGATTGCAATAATGACTTCGTTGATTCCATATTTTTCTGCATACTTTAAAATCTCATTTCTACCGCCAACGACCTTCACTCCATGGATATAAGTCCCATGTTTTCTTGGATTATCGTCGATCACACAGCAGATCTTCGCATCCAGCTCTGTGCTCAGCTCCAATTCCTTCATGACGACGTTGCAGGCCTCCCCGGCACCAATGATCATGGTATTGCGCACATGGCGTCCGTGAATATTTCCACGGTACAAAAGACGCATCAGCCGGTAGGAGAACCTGCTTACGCAGGTCAGCAGAAACAGAGCTGTCGCATAAAGCAGGAAATAGCTTCTGTAGATGATCTTGTAAGTCAAAAAATAAGCTAAAATATTAAACAGCACGGATATTGCACATGCCTCTATGATGTAGACCAGCTCCTTAATGCTCGCGAACCGCCACAGGCTCGTATAGAGCCGGAAGACCGCGAAGATCCCGACAGTAACGATCGTATTTGCAATGGCCACATCCCAGACAGATGTGTAATATTCAATTGGTATCTCTGAGATATGCATGTTAAAGCGGACCCACAGTGCCAAAAAGGAGCTGATATTTATAAACGCAATATCGAGCAGCACTAAACATATTTTATAAATGATTGATAAGTCCCACTTTTTTATTAATTTCATCATATCTTCTTCCTCTGTATCATCAGATTTATTCGGCAACTACGGAATCAGGAAGAGTCTCGCCCTTCTCAACAGCGTCGATTGCCTGTTTGATGGCCGTAATAGAATTCATATCCGGCTGTGTTACATATAACATATTACCTGGTGAGGAGTAGCATTCCTGCTCATCGCCCGTTCCTTCGGCGGACATGGACTTGATATTCCATGCTGCCCCTTCTGCAAGCTGGCTCTTGATCAATTCCTGAATCTGTTCCTGGGACATATTCGTATCCACATTTCCGCTCACACTGCTCAACAGGCCGTTCGCCCCTGTGAGGATCGCAGGTGAGATTGCCTTCTTGATCATCGCCGTGATGACAGCCTGCTGGTTCCTTCCTCTCTGGAAATCGCCGCCATCCACGTTATATCTCTCACGCGAGAATGCCAATGCCTGTTTTCCGTTGAAGTGGTTCATGCCCTGTGCTACATTCATGACCAGCCCGGAATCATCACTGGTGGTGAAGGATTGCTCTGAATCCACATCAACCCCGCCCAGTGCATCTACCATCTCAATCAGAGATGTGAAGTTCACCCTTGCATAAAAATCAATCTCTGTATCATACAGTGATGACAATGTGGCCATAGAAGCATCCACTCCATAAATACCTGCATGAGTTAGTTTATCCTTTTGCCCGCCTGATATTCCAGGGATTTCTACATAGAAATCACGTGGTGTCGTAACAAGCAGGATCTGATGTGTCGTTGGATTCACGACCGCGATCATATTCACATCGCTTCGGCTGTTCGTCTCAATGGCTCCGAATACGTCGATACCACTGATGTATACGGTAAAGCAGTCGTCATCGACCTTGACATCTGCCGCCTTATTGACCAGCTTGCTTGTGATCTCATGGGAGTAAATAATCTTGATGCTGTCGCTGAATCCCTCAAAGGACTCTTCCAGAATCAAGGTGTAAGCATCATTGTAAATGATTGCGCTGACATCCCCGTCATGCAGTGCCTCTGCCTGTTCGTTCAGGCTCTTATACTCTACGGTAGCAATATCTCTTCCCGTCTCACTATTGATTTCTTCAATAGTGGCTCTCATATCGTCACCCTTTAAGGCATACTGGACACCAAAATTATACTTCTTCGCATCATCGATGGTCTCTGCCGGATCACTGGATAAAACAGCGACCACCATCTTATCTACCTTCTTATCTCCACCGCTGATCGCCTTGACCGTTCCGTTCGTCTTAAAGATATAATAAGAACCGAACACCAGCACGATGGACATCAATACGCTCAGTACTTTTCCGGCAATCGCCTTTTTCTTAGAGATCAACTGGCTCACCAGCGGAATGATCCATAAGAAAGCCAATACCCCGATAATGATTCCCAGATATTTCATTGGCAGCATATTCAGGATGAACAGTGCTGCAATGAATACGAGCGTCACCGCGAATTGGATTCCGCATAAAATGATTCCGACCTGTTTGCTCACTTTATTAGACGCATTTTTTCTTCCCTTTGCATTCCTGGTGCCTGCATTTCTGTTCGGTCCGCTCTTTGGTCCGCCTTTCGGGCCATTCTTTGGTCCGCCGCCTGACGGTCTGCCTGAATTTGCCTTGCCGCCTGGCCTGTTCGGATTCCCTTTGGATGTTCCAGGTCTGCCCGGATTTGCTTTGGCTGAGCCTCTGCCGGAACCTCCCTTTGCTGCGTCCAAGCCGCCCCTGTCAGGACCTCTCTTTGCTCCACCTTTGTTCACGCGCTTTGCTCCCCCATTACTTTCCCCGGCTCCAGGTTTTGGCCTGCGTTTTCCAGATGTTCCTGGCTTTGCTGGCTCACCGCCTGCGCCCTGTCTGGCTTCCATCCTGCGGCGCTTTGCGGCCTGTTCCCTCCTATACGCTTCTTGCTCACTATCACTCATGTTTTTTTGGCCCATTGGTTCTGCCCCTTCCATTTCTTTATTCTATCAATTCGTATCATTGCTGTCATTGTATACATACCAAGACATAATATCATTTTTCAACAATTTTCGCAACATAAGGAATTTTTCTTTAAGAAAATTTAAGGAACCTAAGGGCATTCTATTTTTTCCTATTTTTCCAGGTCACCCATACAGCACTTGCGATACAAATGGAGGAATAACAGCCGCTGATCATTCCGACCAGCATAGGAAGTGCAAATATTTTGATGGACTCTATGTTATAGACCACTGCAAAAATCAGTACGATGGCAACGCACAACACCGTCGTGAATGCGGTATTAATGGACCTTCCGAGAGTCTCTGTGATACTTATGTTCACCAGCGGCACGATTCCTTCCTTCGAATGTTCTCTCATATGTTCCCTGATTCTGTCATATAAGACGATAGTATCATTGATCGAGTAGCCAATGATCGTCAGGGTAACTGACACGAATGCATCATTCAGCGGAATCTTGCATACTCCGAATACGAGAAATACAATAAATACGTCATGAATCAGCGCAATTACTCCAGAAACGCCCGCTGACAGGCCCGACAAGGCGGAAAAGCGGAACTTGATATAAACGACGATAAATAAAGCCGCCAGTACAATCGCCAGAGCTGAATTCTTCAATGCCCTTGCCCCGATATAAGGTTCCACTGCATAGGACTCGGAAGATTGGTAATTCTGTTTTGCATCCGTTGCCCGGATTGTTTTCAGTACCTTCTCCTGTTCTTTCGGCGTCATCCCCTGATTGCCGCCCAGATTCAGAACCAACTTTTTCTGACCGGATACAAAATCCTCTCCTGCCTGGGCACTTACCGGCCTTCGTATGGCCCGTTCCACAGCGGCGGCAGTCTTTTCTGTATCTGGAGAGCCCTCACAAGTATATTTTAAGATGACCCCTCCGGTAAACTGGGTATCCAGAGTCACGCCGCGCACGGCGCTTATGATGGTACCAGTTGTCAGGACCACAGCGGTAAAGAGAAAGATGATTTTTCTTTTCCCGAGGAAGTCGATGGTCTTACGGACTTTTTTCACATAGAACAACTTCGGATTCTGGAATCTTGGATAGAGAATGATGGAACTCAGCATCACTCTTGACAGCCATACCCCTGCTAAAAGGTTGATCAGAACACCTGTCAGAAGAGTATATCCAAAGCTTAACATCGTTCCCGAACCAAAAATCATCAAAATCACTGCAACTGCCGCTGTCGTTATATTCCCGTCCAGCACAGAGGAAAAGGCATTTTTGTATCCCCGCCTCACCGCAGATTTCAGGCTGGTCCCGTGCTGCAGCTCTTCTCCTATCCGTTCACTGATGATGACATTCGCATCCACGGCCATCCCCAGCGACAGGATCAGACCTGCAATTCCGGGAAGAGTCAAGGTGTACTGTGGAACTGACAAAGCCAGCACTTGCAGGCTCATCTGGAAAATCAGAGCCAGACAGGCAATAAATCCCGGCAGACGGTAGTAAAAAATCATAAAAAGGCACACCAGGGCAAATGCGGTTCCTGCTGCCATGACCATAGCCTTTAGCGCCCCACTCCCCAGTGTCGGGCTGATTGTATTATAATTTGTTGTCTTTAAAGAAAACGGCAGCGCCCCGGCATTGATCTTGTCTGAGAGTGCCTTTGCATCCTCCTGAGACTTCATCCCATTGATGACCGCCTCGCCCCCCTGAATGGGCCCCTGTACGACGGGATTAGAAATCTGCTCATCATCCATATAGATTCCCATGGGCTGCCCGGTCAGTTCTTTCGTTGCCTCATAAAATTCTTTTGCCCCGGTTTTATCGAACTCAAGAGAAACCTCATAGGCATTGGTCTGTTTGTTCCGTACGACCTGGCTGTCCTTGATATGCTGCCCTTCTACGAGAACCTTTCCCTTGGCATCTTGAAAGGTCAGTCTGGCCGTCTCACCAAGTTCCGCGATTGCTGCCTCCGGGTTAAACTCCTTTTCATCGGATTTCCATGGAAATCTGACGATGATATCTCCATGATCCTTGTCGACCGTCACCTCACGGTCCAGGATATTCTGTGCATCCAGCCTGTTCTCAATGACAATCCTGGCCGACTCCATATCCTGCGCCGAGGGCGTACCTTTCACCCCATCCGGCTCAAAAACTGCCTCTACTCCGCCGCGGATATCGATTCCGAACCGCATATCCATGGCTCCCTTCAAGCCGCTGCCCAGTCCAAAAATGGCAGCATAAAGAAATACTGCTATCACACACAGCACAATCCATATATTTCTTTTATTTACTTTCAAAATGAGTCCTCCTCTTCTATGATTACTTTGCTAAGAATGAGAGAACCCTTTCCTTTTTCCATCGAATAATTGGAGAATCTGAATCTGACGCATGGTACGTTCCACGAATCGCATGCAGATAGAACAGACAGCGGCCCATGGCCTGCCGTCCAAAAGAAAATGGAAGATTTCAACAACCACAAAAATACCGAGCAAAAATACAACAGACTCTGCGGACTCCTCCTTAAGACTGCCTGTTTTTATCAACGCTGTGTCCCCTGACTCTGGAGACAGGGCACTATCTGGAATCCCTGCAATGTGCCGGGCGGAAGAATCCAGGCTTTGGTTCTCCACAGTGTCTCCACAGGCGTGGATAGGTGCCTGATCGTATGCAGATAAAAGCTTCTCCCGGCCAGTGCCGAACGAACAAAGGAGCTTGATGAGAGCCAGTAATAGACATGCTGACAGTTTAAAACACTTACGCTTCATAATGCTCCCTCCTTTCTTCCCGGCTTCAAAACGTCAAAGCGGATATTCTAAATCCGCTTCGCTGCTTTCCTGATGAGTTTAAAGTATAGAATTATTATAACGACTCTTCCCTTCCCATACAACCGTTATTTCTCATAAAGTATTGATTTCTTAAAAATGTCAATATTAAATGCGACACTTTTTTAAATTTTTTTCTATCCTATTTTTCTTACCTCTTCCGTGAATAATTCCCCTGCTGTCCTATATTTATGTATCCGGCGTGGATAGTTGTTTATCCAGTTTTCTATATTCTGTATCTCTTCGTCAGTCTTGCTGTCAAAGTTTTCCCCTTTTGGTATCTTCCGGCGCACCAGTTTATTTGTAACCTCATTTGTCCCACGTTCCCAACTGCTATACGGGTGGCAATAATATAGCTTTGTCCGTTGTTCGCCCTCTTTCAATATAGAGCGCTCCAATTCCTCGCAATATGCAAACTCGCTGCCGTTGTCTACTGTTATCGTCTTAAATACTTGCTTAAATAGTTCTCCCCATTTTCTCTCTAATCTGTCTACTGCGCTTACTACCTCTGCTGCCGTGTGTTCTGGCAGCTTAAAAATAATTTCCGCTCTGGTCTTTCTTTCCGTCAGTACAAGCAGACTATTTTTTGATTTTCCACGTTTACCTATTACGCTGTCCATTTCCCAATGTCCAAACTCCTTACGCTCTTCCACCTCGTCCGGGCGCTTTTCAATGCTTGTGCCTGCTGCCGCTCTGGTCTGTTGCTTATCCACTTTGTTATATTTCCGCTTTTTATTTTTCTTCACTGGCAGATTTTTATTTGTCAGCCTTAAAAATATCCCCTTATCAATATAGCTGTAAAGAGTGGTTACGCATATCGTTGTTTTAAATTCCCCCTCTTTTCCCTGCGCCTTAATTTCTCCCAGTACCGCTGCTGGGCTATAATCTTCATTTATTATTTTGTCCTCTATGTAATTCGCAAGTTTTATGTCATTCCCTATTTTAAGTACCCCGCCCTTACTTTTCAAATTTTCTCTATACTTATCGTCGGCAATATCTGGGCTATAGCGTTCCTCTGTCGTAAGGTCTGAATTGAGCGCCGTAAATATCCCCCGCTTTACTTCTCTGTATATCGTGCTGCGGTGTACGTGCAGTAGGTCTGCAATTTCCTTTATGCTGTGTCCTGCCTTTAATAACGCCTCTATTTTTATCCTATCCGCCTTTGTCAGATGCTTAAAGCCCTTTGCCATTTTCTCTACCTCTCTTTTGTTCTATATACGACGAAAAGCCGCAAACTCTTTTACAAGTCTGCGGCTTACGCTCTTATCCCCATTTGCAGCATTTCTTACAAGCTGTATATTTCTTTTTCGCTTGGCTTAGTGGTATGCCCTTTGCATTTTTCATGCCAGAGCAAGTAGGCTTACTATGGTACTTCTTGCTGCTTTGGTCTACGTATACTATTGTTTCTCCTGCTGGCTGCTGTTCTTTTTGTCGTTCTTCTACAATAACATCTAACTCAATATTGCACCCGAACGTATGTACCCCCCCCCCCAGAAATTTCCAGTATTTCTGCGGTGTACCGGGCATCTGGGTATTTTTCTGCCAAATCCTTTGCCAGCTCTGCTGCAAGGTTTCCCAGCACCTTATTACCACATTTCACATATGCGGCAGGCTCTCCATTAAAGATATATTTTTCTACCTCTACCTCTTCGTCTCCCGTCATGCTGCTTAAAATGTCTTGTCTGTTTTCTCCGTCCTCATTGTCATAAGTAACACCCACTAATTTTGTGCGTATCGTCTCTGCTATCCGCTCATTTGCAGATGCAGGCGCAACGTGTGACACTGTTTTTTTATCTGCCTGCTGCCCTGCTTTTCCTTTCGCTCCCGCAAATGCGCATACTGCGGCAATTACCAGACAGCCTACCCCGCCCGTGACATTCCCGGACGGCAGCGCAACTACTCCACTTACTGCAAATAATGCGGCTACTCCCAATAAAATAATTTGTTTCTTTGCCATAGTAAACCCCTTTCTCTTACCTGTTTCTTTTTTGTCCATTCAAATATTTTTCGCTTGTGTGCGTGCTTTTTGCCGCTTGCATCTTTACTCCCAGTATTTCTATTTCGTATGTTTGCCCCTCTATGCTGTAAAGTGCCGAAAATTCCAGCGGTATATAAGTGTCGTCCACTTCAAAACTTTCTATCATGCAACTGCTCCATTTGTACCCCATGCTTTCAAAATATCTTATCAATTCTCTTACATAAGTATCCTCTACATATTCTGCCTCGCAATCCACTAATTCCTCTGGCTTTTCTTTCACGTATAAATCAATATCGCTATATTCTGTTTGTGTTCCATATGCGTAACTTCCAGTAACTATTACTCTGTCTCTAATTGTTTGCAATATCTCTATCAAATTTTCTTTCGTTCCATTTCTGTACATTGCTACAATCTCCCAATTCTAAAATTTTGTCAGCAGATGCGTTAAGCTCTCTACAAATTTTTACCAGCATTTCTACTGTTGGTACGTGCGCCCCGTTCTCCCAGCGGCTAATATCCTTTTGATGTACTTGCAGGCGTTCCGCAAGTTCTTTCTGTGAAACGCCTGCTGCCTTTCTTGCTGCTCTTATATTTTCGCCTATCATTCTTTACCTCTTTTCTCTTTCGCTCTCATTGCCAGCGCTACCAGTAGCTTTACCAGCCCTACGGCTACTAAAAATATGCCTAACTTCAAAATCATGCTCTTTACTCGGCTTTGGGTTTATGATATATTTTAAGTAGGTGGTGGGCTTTCGCCCACCGGATACTCAATTTAATAGCTTATCTATTATAATAAGTATCGTTCCTACGATTAAGTCTATTAGTGCATTGACTGCCAAATCTTGCCACTTGATAGGCTTTTTCTTATGTTTCTTTTTCTTACCCATTGCGCCGTTTCTCCTTTCTAACGCTTTGCGTTTATTTGTTCTTTTCTCCTTTCCATGTTTTAATTATATACCAGCTTTGGTATATTGTCAACGCTTTTCAAAGAAAATATGTAAAAAAATAAGGGCGTGCCGCACATAAACCGACACGCCCAAACACTTATACCAGCTTTGTGCAGTAATCAAGACTTACCCAGCCAGCGCCGCTTTTCAGCTTTCCCCAGCCTGCCGTACTTCCCTTTCCTGCCTTTTCTTCCACAATCGTAAATACACCTCTGCCCGTATATTCTCCCGTTACTGCGTAACCTGTGCCCGCTCCCGTTCTTATTCTAAGGTCGTCTACGTCAATCTGCACTTTATACGGCAGTTTCTTTGTTGTCTGCTTACTGTATACCGCCTTTCCGTCCCAGTCATAGACTGTATACCCCTCTTTGCAGGCGTTCTTTGCGTTTTCCAGTTCTTCAAACGCTCCCAGCTGGCTTGTTGCATCTTTCCAGCTCTTGCGCACACGGTACAGCTTTTTAATGGCAGGCGCTACCGCTCCCCCTGCGTATTTTCTATAGTATCCGTCGCCATATCCTGCCCGCTGTTTCTTTACGTTTTCGCTCTGGTCTGCTGGCTTTTCGTACCCAGTAAGCACCGCATCAGACGCAGCACGTACAGACGTTGCATTTTTCAGAGTATCCATAACAGACTTGTACCCCTGCAATTCTTCCCACAAAAAGGCAAGCTGCATAGCAAGGTTTCCAATAGACACGCCCGCAGCTTTCGCATAATCAAAAAGTGCCTGCTTTCTGGTGTAAAAAGTCCACTGCGCCAGCCCATAGCCTGCACTATCATTTACAAAATTTCCGTAACTGCCAGCGTCTACAGCTTTTGTATACTCTTCGTCTCCCATTCCCAGCTTATTATTATAGGTATTCTGTAAATTACATGGATTAAGCCCACTTTCCGCAAACAGATTTCCCATTAAGCCAGCCACCGCATAGGCATTTAACCCTTTTTTCGTGAAAAAGTCCCATATTTCTTTTTCTTGTACGTTCCCAGTATCCGGCTTGCTTTCGCTCGTTTTCGGATATACCGCTTTGCCGTTCCAATCGTAGACGGTATACCCAACTTTGCACGCTTTCTTTGCGTTTTCCAGTTCTTCAAACGCTCCCAGCTGGCTTGCTGCATCTTTCCAGCTCTTGCGCACACGGTACAGCTTTTTAATGGCAGGCGCTACCGCTCCGCTGATTTTCTTCTTAAACTCGTCCCATGTATGTGCTGTTGTATTATATACATACGGGTTCGGGCAAATCTTACCCGTAACGTCATAATGCCGGATAACATGAGACGCAGGCACATTGTACTTATCCATTAAATATCGTGTCAGTTCTGCCGCAGCCTCTACCGTTGCGTCCTCAAAATACCAGTCTTTATCTGTTGCCCCCATGCTGGCTGTATTTCTCTTTCTTACGCAAAGCTCAATACCGATACTGTTAGCGTTTCTGCACTCCCCATGCTTATAGCTGCTTGCCCCGCAGTGCCACGCTATATTAGCGTCCTCTACGCTCTGCCATATTTCCCCGTCAAACCCTACAAAATAATGCGCAGAGGCGTTACGGTTTCCCCCAGCATAATACTGGCAATTTTCCTTTGCGCCGCCCAATGCGCCTACGTAATGAATTACAATGTATTTAATGCGTGAAATACTTCCCGGATTATGATTGTATCCGCTTATCAGTCTGTTTATTTTCTTCATACTCTTTCTGCCCTTTCTGAACGAAAATAAGCGCCTGCGGTTTCCCGCAAGCGCTCCGTGCTGCTCTGTCTTACTCTTCGGTTACTTCTCCCTCTTCCAGTCCAATGTTTGCGCTGTCTGTAAGCCCCTCGCCAATGATATAAGCCACTACAGACGCTCCCGCCATAATCAACGCTGTTACCTGCGTTGCGGTATTTTCTGCGCCGCCAGTCGCTACAATCATCATGGAAACAAACGACGCTACCGCCGTCCATAATTTTCTACTTGTCAACTTTCTTACCCAATCAATTTTTTTCATAATACTTTGTCCTTTCTTTACATATTCTGGGCTATCATGTAGATAAGCCCCGTTGCCAACGCACCAACCACCGACCCTACAACGGTATTAATGGCTTTTTTCTTTACTTCGTTCCATGCGTTCCCCGGTTCTTCCTCTAATCGTCTGATACGCTCGCCCTGTTCTTTCTGTTCTGATAGCATATCCTGCATCTGTATCACTAACTTTTCGATAGATGCAGTCAGCTTATGTATCGCTTTTGTATCCTCTTCAATAACTGCAATTCTTTTGTTCTGTCTGTCGTCCTCGTCTCTAATCCGTTCCAGCTCTACTACCAGCGCCTCATTTCCGCTTACCCGTATTCTGTCTCGGTTTCTCCACCATTTACCCACAACCTTGCTGCCCTTTCTTTCAGTTCTCTTGCATCATAGCCCGCCGTCTGCTCCCATTGTTCCAGCGTCTCTACCAGTTCCACAATCAGCGCACTTTGCTGCTGTATAGTTTTCTGCTGTTCTTCCAGCGTCTTTAGTAAGGCGTTTCCTGCCATTTATGAAATGCTGCCCCCTTTCTTTTCCGCTGCCTGCGCCAGCATGATTATTTTCTTTTGTAAATTATAGCTGTCGGCGTGTCCTGCGTGTCCCGTCCAGCTCTGTATACTCTTTTGTAACTGCTCTTTTGTAATCTTTCCTCTTTCGTACTTCTTAATAGTTTTCTTGATGCGCTTAACGCTGTCTGGTCTTACTTTCCTATGTGTTGCACGGTGTTTGTATCCAACAAAATCTATGCCATTCTTTGCGGCTAAAATCGTCGTCTTAGGGTTCAGCTCTAACCGCAGTTCGTCTCTTAAAAATCTTTCAATCTCTGCCAGCCAGTACCGCAGTTTTTCCTTATCTGGGTTAAGTATTATAAAGTCGTCCATATACCTTTCAAACTCATTAACGCCCAGCGTGTGCTTTATGTACTGGTCTAACTTATTGAGATAAATATTAGCAAACAGCTGGCTTGTAAGGTTTCCTACTGGTATCCCTATGCCGTCTGGCATCTGCCCGTTATGGTCTATTATCCGGTCTATCAGTACAAGCGCTTTCTTGTCCTTAATGACTTTTCTTATCTCTGCCTTAAGTATCTCGTGTGTGATGCTCTGGAAGTAGTGGTGTATGTCTGCTTTGATTGCATATAGCGGCTGGTCTTTATGGTACTTGTCCCAATCATATAGCCAGCGTTGCAGCGTATCAGAGGCAGCGTGCATACCTTTATCTTTCCGGCAGGCGTAAGACTGCGATATAAACCGCTTATCAAATATAGGCTCTAACACGTTGTTTATGGCGTGCTGTACCACCCTGTCATAGAACGGCAGTGCCATTATCTGCCGCTCTTTCGGTTCGTACACCTTAAAGTAATGGTATTCGCTCGGCTCATAGGCAAGGTTTAGAATATCTTCCCGCACCTTGTCTAAATTTTCCTCTTTATCTTTCGTAAAAATCAGTACGTCTTTTCTGTGGCGCTTACACTTTCTGGCTTTGTTATATGCTTTCTGTACGTTTCCGTAGTCGCCCATAGCCTCTAAAAGCGTAATGTGCCGCCCGTCCTTATCGGTAATGTATCCTACTCTCTTCAAGTATTAAGCTCCTGCCTTTCGCCGTAGCTACTAACCAGCAGCCGTATTTTTTCTCTTTGCCTCACGGCGGGACAGCCGCTCTGACTATAGGATATTAAACACTCGGTCTTATCCCTTTCTAAGTCCTTGCCAGTATTCCGTAGAACTCTGTGCCTGTAATGTTCTCACTAAGTCACACGCCCCACGAGCGCCAATGTTCGTATTGACATTCCACGGGTAATTGTTGCAATTCACGGCACGAGCGCCGCAATTCGCCCCATTGTTCCAGTTGCCGCCCGCTATCAGCGCCGCCAGAGGCTGTAAGTAAGCAGCTGCCCCATATCCTGCTATTTTCTGGTCTTTACCTCTTCTATCATTTCGCCCAGCATAACGCCTATTTCTTTCAGCTTGCGGCAGCTCTCGCCGTAGTGCCGTGCGTTCATGGCGCTATATTCCAAATCATGCGCCAGCCGCAGCAATTCTTTACTTTCCTGCAATGCCGTATCTACCGTGTATAAGTGGCTTTTCGTCGCCGTCTTATCCCACTTTATAACCTCTTGCAGCATTTCAAGAATTGCGTTTCTGGTCGCCGTCTGTAAACTGAATTTCTCATACTTTGGGTACTTCGTAAGCAGAGGGTAAATATATAGCAGAAAATCGTATATTTTCTGGTGTATAATATCTGTTTTTGTCTGTATGTCCATGCCTTACCCCCGTTTATCCGGCTGGGCTTTCGCCCGCCGTCTACAGAGAGTCACACGCCCCACGAGCGCCAACGCCCGTATCGACAAGCCACGGGTAACCGTTGCAACGCACGGCACGAGCGCCGCAATTCGCCCCACTGTTCCAGTCGCCGCCCGCTACCAGCGCCGCCAGAGAATATGCGTAATACTGGTAAATGTTACCAACGTCGTAAGACTTCTCGCCTGTATTCAATGGGCTTTTCTTGTCCCAGCCCCACGCTACGCTTGCGTGGTAGTCTGCATTTGTTGCGTGTTCCGCTCTTGTAATAAGCTCGTCCAGCCATTCCCATACACGCCCCACGGCATCTACAACGCCCACGGAAGAAACGGCATTTACTACGCTGCCCGTTACGCCTCTGCCTGTATTGCTGGTGGCGCTCCATGCGTTTGTATTTGCGTTATCCAGTCCGGCAGGGCTGCCAAAAGCATAAGCGCAAAACTCCGCATAGTTCGGCAGGCGCTTACCGCTCTTTGCCAGACGTTCTACAAAGTTGTACCAGTTCATGCTTTCTGTACCCGTCATAGGTGCGCAGCCGTACTCTGATTTTAAGCCCTTTGCTCCGTCGTCAGAATTAAGGTAAATATCTACCCATGTGCCGCCGCCTAAATATACCATACCCTCTGGGCTGCATTTCGGGCGGTGTCCCAGTGTCCATACAGAACGTGGTACAATGCCGTTGCTTACTGCACTTTCCCAGCCAGTGCCAAAAATAACACTGCTGCCATTAAGCGGCTGTAAATTTCTGTCCACCTTGCGGCAGCGTCCATAATGAAAGCCGCCGATTTTACGGCTGTTTGTAGCGTTCCAGCCTGTCGGGTATGTAGAGTTAAGGGAAATTACGTATTTCTCGTCTGCGCTGTCAATTCTGCTGTCGCAGATATATACGTAATAGTCCTTACCTACCGCAAAAGCGCTGCCTGCGTCCAGATTAGCAGCCGTAAGAATGGTATTTGCTGTCTTGAAAATTCCAGCGCCACCCACGGCAATTACGCAGCCCTCTACTACGGTCAGCTCATTTGCTCCGCTGGCATAAATGTACTCGTTGCTCGGTGCTACAATATCGCTGATTGTAGCCATTTTATTTACATTCAAAAGCGCCCTTGCGTCTGTCTTTGTAACGTCGTCCACTAATAATCTACTCATACTGCTTTAATACTCCTTTCAGTGCTGCAATGTCGTCTGTTGTCATTCCTGCCACGGTGTCTGTGCGTTCCAGCGCAATTACCGTGCAGCCCGCTTTTACTGCTTTGGAAAGCGTGAGGGCTGTTCTGTCGTTTCCTGCCTCTCCTGCTGCCGCTGCCTCGTCAGTCTGGATATGTGTTACTCCCTGCACCGTGCCGGATACGCTGCCCGCTACAAACTTCATGCCTACTGCTGCCTCGTCGCAGTAATATACCGTAACCGCCTTTTTCTCTTCCTCTACAGCTGCTACGCCGCACTCAATATAGCGCTGGTTCTCTGCGCTCTCGATTTTTGCCAGCAAGTCTGCTGCTGCCAGTTCTCCGCTTGCTACCATAGCAAGGCAGTTGTAATAGTCCTCTTTTGTCTTTAATACCTTTGGAAACCCTTTCATAGTCTGCCACCTTTCTAAAATGTATTTGCAAGATAGGAATTACCCACGTAGGTAGCCCCTAATACTGCCGTTTCTTCTGTTCTTTCGTAATGCTGGCTCATATATGCTGCACCCATGTAGCACAATCCCAGTACAGCGTCATGCTTATAGTCAATGCCCCAGCCGCTTTCTACCCTCTTAAGCCGCTCGTCCAGCGCTGCTATTGCCTCTTTGGTTTCTTTCGTGCCTGCCTCTGCCTGCTCTTTCACTTCCTGCATGGCTGCTGCCAGCTCTTCAATTTGCAGTTGCAGGCTGCCTGCTATGTCCCCGCCCAGCTTGTCCTTGATGCTCTCAAACCATGTGTTAAATTCGTTTTCAGCGTCCGACTGGAATAGCTTAATTTTTGCCATAAAGTCTGTATAGGCGCTTAAAAGCTCATTGTCCCAGTTATCAAGTGTACTTTCAAAACTGCTGTATCTTTCGTTAAACTGGCTCTCATACTGCGCAAATAAACCCTCTGTCTTGCTTACGTAGCTGTCATATACGCCCGCAATCTCTGTAAGGTACTTTTCCATACTCTGCTTATATGCGCTGAACTCGTCCAGCACGGCTGCGCTGTAGGTGTTGAAAAAGTCCGTAAACTGCTTTGTAAGCACGCTTGCGTCTATCTCTTCCACCGTTCCCGTCACAATGCCACAGACTGCGCTATTAAACCGCTGGTCTGTGATATTCTGCGTCTGTATCCTTGTTACGCCCTTGCCTACGTAAATATCTGCAAGTGCAAGCTCCCATATTTCCGTAGTGCGGGTTACTGCCGTTGCTGTCGGCTTTGCAGACGGTGTGCCTTTCAGCACCGCAATATACATATCTCTTTGCGGCAAATCCCAGCGAACTACTACCCTGTCCACCCTGTTAAGCGCTCCCTCTGCCGTATCCAGTGTTACGCTAAGCGTTGCAGGATTTCTAAAGGCGTAGCCGTTTATAAAGGCATAGCCTGCATTTACTCTTATTTCCATGCCGCTGTAAGCTACCACCTGTAGCCCGTCGCTCGGCTTTGGAAAAATGCCGTTTGCAATGAAAGTAGCAAAGTACCACGCCCAATCCTCGGCTTTATATACCCTGTCGTACTCTCCGTCTACTGCCACGGCATTAAACGGTAAGCTGTTTGCCATTTCTGCTACCTCACTTTCCTAATCTGGTCTACCAGCGTCGGCAGGCTGTCGCCAAAAGTCGCCTCTATGGTTTCCTCGCCTTTCTGGTATGTTTCTGTTACTTCTGTAATACGTGCATCTATCTGTATGCCCCACTTGGTTTCTTTGCAAGTAATACGGTCGCCTAAATCAAAATCAGCCTTAAATTTCAAGTTTGAATTTGTATTTATGGTACTTACAAAATTTATGTTCTTGCCGTAGTTTTCCAGCTCTGCGCTGCCTCTCGTTTTCAGCATTGCAATATAGGTATTCAGCGGTATTGTTACCTCTGTTTCCCCTTGCTGGTACTTTCTGGCAATGTCCGTAGCGTCGCAGAATACCTCTACCAAATCCAGCCCCGTTGCGCCCTCGCCGTCCACTGTGGTTACTGGCTGGCTGCCGTCGTCGTCAGCTGCTCCCTGCACATAAATAAAGTTGCCGCAGTTCTCTATACTGGCTGTATATTCCTGCTCATTGACATTATCAAAATCTCTTGAAAATATGCAGGGCGTGTTACCCTCGGTATTTGTGGCTGTAAGGTCATTGCCCTTATACAGATAAAAGCCAAACAGTCCCTCTCTTTCGTTAAGCAGAATGTCATAGCCCAGCTTTCCAGCCTGCGCCCTTGCCTTTACTTCCTGCCCCAGTTGTGCGTATACCTCGTTTGCATATTCAACCGCCACGCCGTCTATGGTTTCCTGCGCCAGAAATGTAAACAATGGAAAACGTCGCTTTGTTCCTGCTGCGCTGCCGCAGTTGTTTTTTACCATAAGGTTTATAAGGTACTGGTTTGTACCTGTTGCCACAATCTGCGGATAAATGCAGCGCTTATTAAGCCACCAGCTAAGCATATAGCCCTGTGCCTCTAACTGCTCTAAGCCGTTCTCGTCTTTGGTAATGTGTACGTAGGTTATCTGCGCTGCCCTGCGCCATACGCCGCCGTCAGCGGTCTTTACTTCCTTTTTCCCGTCGTGCTTGGTTATTAAATTGCCCTCTACCAGCAAACGGCTGTTATTGTCCGTAATCGGCGCAAGCAGGCTAAAAGTTCCTACGTCAAAATACTTTGTATGCCATAGTAGGCTTGCCAGCTCGTCTATAGCTCCCAGCGGCTGCACCGTCTTATCGAATACTCTAAGCTCCATACCGTCACACTCCTAAAAATTCCTTGCTGTAGAATATGGATACTTCCAGAGAATTTACCCCGCTGGCTGCATCATACCTAAACATATTGTCGCCTATGGCAAGCTGCATAAATGTACTGTCTACATCAATGTAGCGGAAATAGTCGGTTTCTACGCCGTCCCTTATCAGCTTAGCGCCCTTGCTGCCGTACTTCGTGTTAATCTCTATCACGTCGCCCGTTTTCATGGTGGCGTTAATCTGTATAAATTCCTCGGTATCCACATTAAGCAGTATCGGGTTTGAAACTGTCCCCAGTGCTGTAAACCTTATCCTCATTCCTGTTGATACGTCGCCCTCGTTGTAGCAGTCCACTATTACGCTTTCTGCCCGGTATCCGTATATCATGCTCTTTGTGCTGTCCTTTTCGATAACGCAAGGAAAATGCCACGCAGCCACCCAGCTTGCTATATCCTCTTTTGTTTCTTCCTCTTCCCGCCAGAACGGGTTAAGGCACTCTATTTGTAAATCAAACTCATAAAGTACCTCTTTCTTTAGTATCTTAGGCTCTCCATACGCCCTGCAATCAATCACACGCTTAAAGCCGCCATACTCATACACCAGCGTAGCGCTAAGCTCTGGGTTGAATATCTTAAGCATACGGCGGCGCAGTTCCAATGCCTGCGCCTTGTCCCGTGTGTTGATATGCCCCACTACGTCTATGTCCCTTGCCTCGATACGCTGCCCTACGTAAGTGTCGCCGTGCTGTCCCATACTGTTTGTGCTGTAAATGACGCTCGTAACGCCGGAAATACCCTCTACGTCTTTACTTATGTTGCAATGGTATACGCTGTCTACTCCCAGCTCTAACCGCTCGCCCCTTGAATTTATGTAAGTCAGTTTTTCATTTTCCATGTGTTACACCGTCCTTGCTATCATTCTGAACTGTCGGGCTGCCTCTTTCTGCTGCTTTGCGTAGTCCGTAGTATTCGCATAAATATACTGATTGACGACTACGCCGCCTGCTGCACTGCCGCCACCTCTCGGCTTTGGCTTTTTGTCGTCATAATCGTATGTAAACTCTTTGCCTACATTTACCTTTGCGCCTACGTCGAACTCCTGCGGTACGCTGTCCTCAATCATTTTCTTAACGCCGCCGATTTCATCAGAAAAGCCAACGCCGATACCCTGCGCCAGATATACGCCGATTTCGTCACGCATCAGCTTAGACGGGCTGTTAATTCCAAATAATCCCTTAAGGAAGTCGGTAACATTACCTACCCAGCCGCTTATTTTGTCCTTTATCCACTGCGTAGCTCCATGTATGCCGTTCCAGATGCCCTCTACCATGTTCTTACCGAACCCAGCGAACGTACTACCAATATCCTTAAATACGTCGGTTATGCCAGTAATTACATTTTTCATGCCCTCTACGGCTTTGTTCTTTACTTCTGTACCCCATGTAGCCACTTTGGAAATTGCGCCAGAAATGCTGTTGTATATCTTCTCTGGTATTTCCTTTACGATAGTAACAATGCCTGTTACCATTGTGTTCATTACCTCTTTGGCTTTCGTAAGCATATTTGTACCCCACGTAGCCACTTTGGTAACTGCTCCTACTATGCTGTTCCAGATTTTCTGCGGTACTTCTTTCACGATAGTAACAATGCCTGTTACCATTGTGTTCATTACCTCTTTGGCTTTCGTAAGCATATTTGCGCCCCACGTAGCCACTCTGGTAACTGCTCCTACTATGCTGTTCCAGATTTTCTGCGGTACTTCTTTCACGATAGTAACAATGCCTGTTACCATTGTGTTCATTACCTCTTTGGCTTTCGTAAGCATATTTGCGCCCCACGTAGCCACTCTGGTAACTGCTCCTACTATGCTGTTCCAGATTTTAGCAGGCGTTTCTTTCACAATCGTTACAATGTTCGTAAGCATGGTGTTCATTACTTCTTTGGCTTTGATCTGCATATTTGCACCCCATGTAGCCACTCTGGTAACTGCGCTTACTATACTGTTCCAGATTTTCTGCGGCAGCTCCTTAACAATATCTATAACTTTCGTTACAAAATCTGTTATAACCGTGTCGCCTTTTTCCTGCATATTTGCGCCCCACTCTGCTATTTTCTCAACGCCCGCAGCGATTGCCTGCAGTATCAGAGTAGGCAGCTCTTTTATCTTGTTTATGATTGTCGTTACCAGCTTGCCTGCTGCCGTCAAAATCTTAGGCAGCCCTGTAATTAGTCCTGTTACAATGGCTACGATAATCTGCGGCATGGCTGCGATTAAAAGCGGTATTGCATCTATGATGCCGTCAATCAGCGCAACTATAATATCGCCCGCACTTTCGATAATAAGCGGTATGCCCTCAATCAGCGCATTTATGATAGCCGTTATGATTTCCGGCAGTGCCTCAATCAGTACGGGCAACGCTGCTACCAGCCCCTGTGCCAGCCCTGTAATAAGCTGTAAGGCTGCTGTAATCAGCAGCGGTATATTTTCTATCAGCATGGTTACAATATTCGTAACCACCGTTACGATTGTCGGCAGCAATGTAGGCAGCGCCTGTGCGATACCTTGCGCAAGGCTTATGAGTATCTGCATACCCGCCTCTAAAATCTGCGGCAGTAACTGTATCAGCATAGTTGCAATGCTGGTTACTACGTTTGTTATGGTCGGCAATAACGTAGGCAGCGCCGTTATAATGCCCTGCGCCAGTGCCTGCATAATAGAGGGTGCGCTTTCCAGCACTGCCCCCGCTATATTCGTTATCACTTCCAATATCTGCGGTATCATTTGTGAAATATTGCTGATTATTCCAGTAACGCCCTGCTTTATCTTCTCGCCTGCGTCGTCCTGTCCCGCCATAAGGTCGCTTAGCCCGTCCATAATCATTGTGATAGACGGCAGCATTTCGCCAGTGATACTGTTCTTTACGCCGCTAAACGTCCATTGCAAGCGGCTTAAGCTGTCCTCAAACGCTGCGCTTGCTGCTACTGCCTCGTCCGACATTATCATGCCGTATTCTTCTGTTTCGTCCATAAGCTGCTTAATTCCGTCTGCGCCAGAATTAAGCAACGGTAAAAGCTCGGCTGCACTTTTTCCAAAAATATCCTGTGCGGCTGCATTTCGCTGTGTTTCATCTTCCATGCCCGCCAGTGCGTCTATGCTCTCTAAAAGCACCTGCTCCGTGCTTTTTATACTTCCGTCTGTATTTTTCAGCGATACACCGATAGCCTCAAAACTCGCCCCTGCACCTTTCGCTCCCTCTGCTGTTTTCCCCAGCTCTGTAGTAATATTCTTAACGCCTTTGGTTAAGTCGCTTACGCTGCTGCCGCTCCTTTCGCAAGCATAGCTTAACTGCTGGTATAGGCTTGCGCTTATCTGCATTTTCTGGCTTTCCTTGTCTATCTGGTCGCCCGCAGATGCCGTATCACTCGCCATATCGTAAAGTGCCTTGCCTGCTGCTACGGCTGCCGTGCCGATTGCCGCCACCGCTGCTGCCGTTGCTGTCGCAACCTTTTTTACAACCTCTGTAAAGCCGCTGAATTTGCTTGTTGCCTCTTTCGCCTGTTTTCCGCTGTCCTCTACCTCGTTTCCCATTCCGTCTGCGGCTTTTTCTGCCTTGTCCAGCTCTGTAGTGGTCTTTCCTAACTCTGTTTCTGTATTCGCAAGGGCTGTTTTCTGGTAATTAAGCTGCGTTTCCAGCTTTTTACTCGCCTCGCTGTTCTCTCCTGTAGCCTCTTTGCACTTTGCAAGGGCTTTTTCCGTTTCCTCTACCTTTTTCTTTTGTTCGTCGTAAGTTTTGCGTAATACTTCCTGCTTGGCTTTCAGCGCCTCTGCACTGCTCGCATTGCTCTTATACTCTGCCGTTACAAGTTTCATTTCAGAGTTAAGCAGCTTAAGGGTGCTGTTAATCTCTTTGCAGGCTGCTTTATACTGTGCCTCGCCGTCAAAACTAAGTTTGGTTTTAATATTGTCTGTTTTATCAGCCATGATTTACAAGCCCCCTAACGCTATGTCTATGTCGTCCATACCCTCTGCTGCCTGTGCTGGTGCGCTGCTGCTTTCCTGTCCGAAAATGTGCGGGTTATACTCCTTGTGATAGCCGAATAGCTTAATAATCTGGTAAGGTGTCTTTTTCCACGCCTCGCTTTCCGTGTAATGCAGCATAGCCATTGCTATATAAAGCAGCCGTGCGGTGTCTATTCGTCCTGCACGGCTACTCTGTTTCCCTCTGCTGTTGTGTCTGCCTCTCCGTCTGCTGCCTCTTTCTCTTCCCCGCCGTTTGTGGAATATACAAAAGCAGAGAAAATAGCGTCTTTAATTTGCGGCAGATTGCCGATATGAATTAACTTACCTACCTGCTGCTCTGTAAGCGGTGTTTCTCCCTCTTCCATGCCCTCGTTGATAATGAGGGTAAGCAACCAGCGTAAATCTTTAATCATAGTCGGGTTACTCTGGTCAAAAGCCTTGTCCAGCTTGTCATATCCCCCAAATCTGTCCTGCATCTCGTCCAGTGCATTAAGGGAAAACAGTAAATAATAGGTTTTGCCGTTCAGTTCTACGGGCATGCGTCCGTCTTTAATTGCGCTCATGCTATAAATTAAGGCGCAGCCTGCGCTGCGCCTCTCTCCTTTCTCTTATATTGTCTGCATTGCCGCTCCCGGTTCGGGTACGGCTGTAAACCATGTCTTAGCCGCCTTGCTGTCCTCTGTTCCCACAAAGTCTGCTTTCCAGCGGTTATCTTTCTTTCTGGCTGTAAAATCTGCCTCAATATCCGGCGTATTAAACTTAATGCTCTCGCCCTTAGTTTCGTACTTTTCAGACGGCACTTTGAATTTTGCCTTAAGCAGCCATACGTAGCGGTATTTGCCGCCCGTTTTCTTTGCTCTGAACCCTACAGCAACATACGGCGGCTCGTCCTCTTTTCCAGCCCATACTACGCTGTTCTCGTCCACTTCCTGCCCCAGCAGCTCTGCCAGCACTTCCGGCGTAAGGTCTTTAATTCCCAACTTAAGCGTGCCGCTTGCAAACTCCGTGACGCTCTCGCTTAACGTATCGTCTGCATATAAACTGCCGTCTGCGGTCTTTACGGATAAATCGGCGGTCATAGCCTCTGCCATTTTCTTAGGCGTTCCGTAACTTTCTACGCCGTCTGCCTCTGTGCATACGGCATAATATAAATCTTTCAGTCCCAGTGTCATTGTTTAATCACTCCTCTTTCAAAATCTCGACTGTGATAGGCACTAACCAGTACCCCGTTTCTGTTTCGTAGCTTTCTGCATCTATGCTGTTGATATAAACGCCTGCTGCTTTCAATACCTCTTTTGTCTTATCAAGCTGCGCCTCAAAATCGCCCTTATGGAAAAGCGTAACTCTATACATTTCCCTGCGTTCTTTCTCTTCGTCGTCTGCATTTACCGCAGGCGTACCCAGCAGCCGCAAAAATGTATAGTATGCGTCCGGCTTATCCCGTCCAGTGTATACGCCCCTCTGGGCTGGTAGCCCTGCACTTTCTAAAATCTCCTGTATGCTCATTTGCCCGTTTCACTCTCCCATATACTGCGCTGCGCCTCTACTACCTTTTCGTGCGCCTTGGCGTTTGCAGTTGTCATATACGGGCGTGCCTGTTGGCTGCTTGTCCCGTATTCTGCCACAAAGCCGATTGTTGCATAGCGCACTTTGCTTTTATCGCCTTTCCTGTCGTTTCCATGCCCTGCCCGTCCCTGCGGGTATATCTCTACGTATTTCTCCGTATCGTCGCCCTTTACGTCCGTGGCTTTTATGGAATTGATAAAACCGCCCGTTTCGTTCAGTCCCATTGCCTGTGCCTCTGCTTTCTGTGCCTCTATCAGCACATCTGCGCCAGCCTTAAGCATTTTCGGTACTGCCTCAACCGTGGCGGTTTCTCTCCTGCCGAAAGCGTCTATAATATCTTCCAGCCCAACTGTATTAAATTCTCCCATGCTTACACCTCGTTTCTGTGGCGTAAATCTGTAAGCGTAAGCTCTATGGTGTCTGTCCCTGTGTCGTAGGTCTTAAGCACAAAATAGCGCCGCCCGTTTACTTCTACTACGTCCTCGCCGCCATAATCTGCCTTATGTACCTCGTACTTTGCCTCTACCAGCTTTCCTGTCTGCTGGCTCTTAAAATATTCGCTGTACCCTACTGATTTTTTATTACAGAATACAGTGCGGGCGCTTTCTTCCGGCTTTACTGCAAAGCCGTTTTTATTTACCCTGTTTTCTCCGCTTACCTCGCTTATTAGCGTTATCTCGTCTATCCAGTCCATTTTTTACCACTCCTTTAGGTGTCCGTTTCGGACACATAGCCCAAATAGACGCTACCGCAATAACAGTTACCCAGATATGCAGCGTCGGTTTTATGCTCTAAAGCATCTATGCGCCCGTCCAGCGTTTCCATATTGTCGTAGACTTCTGAAAACGTATCATTTACAGCCTGCATATTGCTGTTTTCTCTGGCTGTTATCTCTGATACCAGCGCCTTTAAGCTGGCAAGGCTAAACCACCTCATACCAGCACCTCACTTACGCAAACATGGCTTTTACTTCCTGCTGCGTAATCTCTGTAAAGTCTGCCTCTGTAAGTGCAGTAAGTCCTTTGGTTACTGTAAATTTTCCTGTCTTGTTGTCATACGCAAGCCCCGTTACTACATTGCCTGCCCCCGTAGACGCTACGCTTAAGTCGTCCAGCTGGATAAGTCCCGCTACTGCTGCATTGATTGCCTTAGTAACGTCTGCGGTCTTGGCGTATGCTGTCAGCGCATTTGCAATGGCTGCCGTTACTTCTGTGGTCTTGGCATAGCTGCTTAAGTCTACTTTCCAGTCGCCTACCTTTTCCAGCTTTCCGTCAATTACCATGTACTCACTGTAAAGGTTTCCTGCCTCTCCGTCGGTATTCTTTACCATGTAGATTTTCTTTTCTGCACCGTCTGCCGCTACGTTAATATCTGCCGTACTGTCTACCATTACACGGCTTAAGTGGTCTGTTCCAGCAATCGCCGTGGAAATAGCGCTTGCTATCTCCGTTGCTGTCATTCCGTCTGTGATGCCGTAACCCGCAAGCGTGGTGGCTGCATTTGCCTTGCCGTTTATAAGTTTTTTCAAATCGTCTGCCAGATTTTCTACCGCTACCTTATCAAGCCCCCCCAGCGCTCCTATGGCGCTTTTCTCTGCGTAGCGGTCTTTAATTTCCGCTACCAGATAAGACAGCGTATTATAAGTTACTCTTTTAATCGCCATTCTGTCTGTTTCTCCTATCCGAATAAGTTCTTGATATCTTCCTCGTTTACCTCGTCGTCTGTACTGTCCGGCGTTTCGCCGCCTGTGTATTCACTGGATAGGCTTAAATGAGTTTTCAAGCACTCGTAAGACTTCCAAAACTGCTCTGATTTATCAGAATAGCCAAACTCTGCCTTGCAGTATAAGGTAATTGCCCTAATAATCAGTGCGTCTGTTTCATCCAGTTTCTTTACGCCTACGTCCTGCAAATCCATTTTGCAGGCGGCTATACAGTCGTTTATTTCCTCTGTGATTTTCTCACTGGTGCTGCTTATACGCAGCGCCGCCCGCATCTTCTCGGTTAATGTTGTGGTATCTGCTGCCATAGCCTGCACCCTCTTTCTTACTCTGTCATTACTACTGCTACGCCTGCCTCTTCCAGAACTGCTGCACGCTCTCTGCTTACTGTGTAAATATCCCCCGTATCCTTAATCTGGTTTAATTCCTTGTCAAGAAAACGGCGCTTTGCTTTCACTTTTACCAGCCCTGCTGCTTTCTTTTCTTCCTCGGCTTTGGCTACTGCCTCTGCCGCTGCCTTTTCCTCTTCGGCTTTGGCTGCCGCCTCTGCCGCTGCCTTTTCCTCTTCGGCTTTGGCTGCCGCCTCTGCCGCTGCCTTTTCCTCTTCGGCTTTGGCTGCCGCCTCTGCCGCTGCCTCGGCTGCTACTTTTTTATCCTCTTCCGTAAGCTCGCTGTCGTCTGGTATGTCTACCTCGACGGCTGCGCAGCGTGCAGCAATTTCTTTCTTTGTTCCCTCTGCATCTACGCCCAGCTGCTTTGCCAGTTCCTGCAAATCTGCTTTATTATAGCTTTCCAACTGCTTTACGTCTAAATGTCCTTTCATTGCCTGCCTCGCTTTCTTACACTGCTGTTACGCCCTTTTTAACTAAGATAATGCCCGCAGCGTCAGCTACTTTGCCGTCCACAACCATTAAGCACTTATTCTTAATCTTGTTGTTGTCGTGGTCTGTCCACTTCACTACCTGCATTTCCATGTTGGTATTGATAACGTAATCGGAGAAATTCATAAATACTGCGATTACGTCGCCCTCGTTTGCGTCGTCCCAGCTCGGTAAAACGTCGTCCTCTACTGTTTCTACGTTCTTACCCATGAAACGGTATGTTTCCTCTCCGTTTACGCCGTAGTTTGTGCGTCCGATAGGCTGCCCGTTCTTATCTTCCATACCGTCAATGCCAGTATCAAAAGTGGACTGGTTCATAACAAAACTGCCGTTTCTGTACGCCTTTTTCATTTTTCCTTTTACCTTGTGCCAGCCGTTCCAGCTTGCGTACTCTTCCGGTGTCAGAGTAATTACAGCTGTTACCCTGCTGTCTTTCAGAACGCCCAGCGGCTGCCCCTCGCCTGTACCGTTGAAAATAGCAATTTCAATAGCCTTTACCATTGCCTCTGTTGCCATAGGTACAAACAAATCAGTAAACATTTTCAGCGTTACTACATTCGCTAAAATGCTCTGGGAAATTTTGCACTCCAAACCGTAATAATTGAATGTTACGGAATTTTTAGCAGATGCTTTCTGGTCGTCGCTGCTCTTTTCCTCTGTAATCCAGTGCGCAGTAGGCTTTAAGTCTGCAATCGGAATGGAAACGCCGCCCTGTACGTTAATCTTGCGCACCTTTGCATAAATGCTGCCGTAGCTTTCCAGTTTCTGAATGATTTCATTCATAATAGTTGTCGGAATTACAGCGCCACTGTCTGCTGTGGTGGTGGTTTCAGCTGCTCTGTACTCTGCCGGAATAGCAACGCCTCTGCATACATAATTCATAAACGCTTTTCTGTATGCCATAGTGTCGTATTTGTCCTCTGGTTCTCCTGCTCCTGCGCCGCCTGCTCCCTTGAAATTTCTAAGCAGCGTGGTATCTGCTCCCGCTCCACCTGTCGGCTCTCCTGCTGCAATTCTTTCAAGCAGCTTTTTGCGTTTCTCTGCCGCTGCCAGTAAAGCGGTGCGCTCTTCCTGCAAGTCTGTTACCTCTGTTTCCAGTTTTGTAATTTCCTCGTCTGTAAGCTCTGCCGCTCTGGTGTTAAGCTCTTCTTTGATTTCGGCTAATCTTGCCTCAATTTCCTTTAATCTCATAGTCTGTGTTCTCCTTTTTTGTTTTTGGTTTTTATAAGCTCGCCTTAATCTTTAGTATTGCTGCCCGCCTCTTAAGCAACTCCTGCCGCTCTCGCTCGTAACTCCTACTCGCAAAAGCACGGGCGCTTATTTCAGTATCGTTATTTGCCGGAATGCTCACGGCTGATACATCATAAACCTTTTTGATTTTCAAAATTGTTCTTGTATGTGTTTCTCTGTCGTAACTTTCCTCTGCCACTGTAAACGCCCATGACATTTTAGTAATCATTCCTGCGCTTATGTCCTGATACAGCCCACGGGCTAAGTCTGTCCGGCTTAAGTCTGCTGCCACAAAAAGCCCCTTTACGTCCGGCTCTAAAATCAGCGTATTATTTGACTGTCTGGCAAATACTCTGCCTTCATGGTCGTACTGCATGATAACGTCGCTCATGTCTGCGCTGTCTAATGCGTGTGCGTCTATTCTTTCGTAAATCTTTGTGCCGTCCTCAAACTCATATAAAAGGTATGGCGCATTAAATGTAGTAGCGTAGCCCTCTACGTAGCACTCCGACTGTAAACGCTTTTCGCCGGAACTCTGCGCAGCCAGAGGCGCTACCAGCGTTCTATATTCCCGCTCTTTCTTAACTGGCATTATTTACACCCTCTTTCTCTTCCTGTCCGTTCTGCGGCTCTTCTCCTGCTGCTGGTTCTGTCTGCTGCGGTACTTGCTGTATGATAACTGACTGCTCACTTCCTTTGTGCAGCTCGCTTACCTCTGTATATTCCTTTCGGATATAATACTTTTCCCCGTCCTCAACGTGTGCCATGTTCCATATATCCATTACGCCGTTTCTGTTCAGTAGCGCACGGTCGAAAAGCTGTGTACTTACGCTTAACTTTGTGGCGTTGCTGGCGTATTGTAGGCGGTTTGCAGAAAAGAAAATAGCATTGCCGCAGGCTCTTTCTCTCTCTGTAAAGCTCATATTTGTCATAACAAGCGATAGCTGTATTGCAAACGGTTCTATTTTCCCCTCGTAGTAAGCGTTCCACGTATTTTCATCAAATTTATTTTGCAGAATATCCATATTTGTACCAAAATGCGTACATACATTTTCCTGTATGTGCTGCATCTGCAATGCGTTTGGTGTATATGGTTTGCTTTCTACCTGTTTCAGCTCACTAAACTTGTTATCATAAATAATCATGCCGCTATCGTTGTCGGCGCTTAAGTTATCCTCTGTAAAGCGTTTCCGCTCTTTCTTTATATCCTCTGGTTTCAGCATATTTGCCACCTTTGCCAGAAAACGGATATTTGCAGAATTTTTTACAGCGTTTATAATTCCCTCATTCTGCGTATGTATCAGCTGCATAGTTGGTGCAAGCGTGCTGTTGTCCTCTCCGAAAAGGTCGTCTTTATATTCAAAGTCTGTCATAATGCCTACACGCTCAAACTCAATAGCTCCATAGCTGCCATTTGCAAACAGATACCGTAAATATAACTGCCCCTCACTCTCTACCACCTCGCAGCGTTCAGCCCGCAGCGGATACCAGCCACACAAGCGCCCGTATTCATCCTCGATAGGTATAATAAAAGCGGTGTGTTCCACCGCTACATACGTTGCCAGACGCTTTATAAATTTTGTTGTATCCATGAAGTAGTTGGGTTTATGCTGCAATGTCTTTTCCAGCGACTTAAGGGCGCTGCCCTCTATCTCCGGCTTTAGCTTGCTGCAATGTGTGGCAAAATTATTTATAGCCGTTCTGGTTAAATCCATTTCATACACGCCGCCGCTAAAGCTGGTAAACGTCGGGCTGTATCCGTTCAGCATTTTGAAATAATTACCTATGGCTTTTAATTCTTTGCCATGAAAAAGATAGTCTAAAAATTTCATGCCGTTTACACTCCTTTCTATGCGGCATTTTTAAGCAGCTCGCCGCACTCTTCCCAGTATTTCTGCCGCACGGTCATTGCATCTATGACAGATACAAAGCCGTCGATATGCGCCCGCTGCTCGATTTTTATAGGTCTGAATTTTCTTGTTTCCATGTTGTGCTTAAGCGCAACATTTAAGAAATGTGTCTTTAGTAAATTGTTGTCGGCAATCTTAAAATCGCCGTCTTTTATGATGCCCTCAAACTCCCGTATAACTGGTGTAAGGTTTTCGCCTTGGTAAACGTCGTCCATGTGAAAACCATAATTTGCCATATCGGTAATAAGGTACTGGGCGCTGTATCTGTCGTAGCCGATTTTTAAAGGTCGTATTCCGTAATCTTCCAGTAGCATAGTAAACCAGCCGTAAACGTCGTGGTAGTCTACATAATTCTCGCCGCTTAAGGTTATCAGCCCCTTTTTAACAAATATGTCATACGGCACGCCGTCCGTAGCCTGTAAGTATTCCAGCCTGCCCCGTGGCATAAAGAACTGCGTAAACGCATACAGTGTGCCGTCTTTCTGAATAACCACACTGGCTGCCGTTAAGTCCGTTGTCTGGCTTAAGTCAATACCGCCCACTGCGTAGCAGTCCCTAAAGTCCTCTAAGGTCTTTTCTACTCCGGCGTTCTCTACTGTCTGATATTCCAGCCATGCAATAGAGCTGTTCTGCTTGATATTGCAATACTTTGTAAGGAACTCTGCTTTTTTACTTAAGCTGCCCTCTGCTACGGCTATCTCGTCCATAAAGAAACTTTCTTTTACGGATACACCCATGTTAGGGTTAGCCTTTTTCAGTTCGTCTATGTCGTTCCACTTCTCCACATCATCAATCATGTAAAGGAATGGTAATAGCCTGCGCTCTTTGCTGTTTCCTTTCAAGAAACTTGTGCTACGTTTCATTAGTTCATCATAAATACTGTCGTTGATATATCCGGCAGTGCTTATGCTCAATATCATAGGTTGAGTACGTGCGCCTAAAGCGGATTTCATAACCTCATACTGCTTTAGTCCAGCGTCCCCGCTCCATGCTGCCATTTCATCACATACCACAAGCTGCGGGTTAAATCCGTCTGACTTCTTGGCATTAAAAGCAATCGGTTTTATTACCGTGTTGCTCTCCGCAATATAAATATCGCTGCGCCGTTTCTTTGCCAGCTCCGCTAACTCGTCCTCTGCCTGTACCATTTGATAAAATCCGTCATACACCAGCGCTGCTTGGTCTAATTTTGGAGCTAAGCAGTATATTTCTTGTCCGTACTCCGGCTCTAAGTACGCCATGTATGCAATAATCGCAGATGCAAATAAACTTTTTCCATTTTTTCTGCCAATTACAATAAAAATTTCACGGAAAATACGTATTTTTTCTGCGTCCTGTATGCCAAAAATAACAGAAACTATGGCTTTCTGCCATAGCTCCAACTTGATTAAATCATTACGCCCCTTGCTGTGGTGGCAAAAGTTCTCTATGAACCGTATAGCCTTATTCGCAGCCTTTGCATTAAAAAAATACTCCTGCTTTTGCAGCCCGTTTATAATGATTTCGTATATTTTCTTTATCCATTTTCCCGCTATGATTTCGCCGCTTGTAATCTTTGCGTGGTACTCATAGATATAATTTCGATAAGGCGGCAATATTGCTTACTCTTCCCGCAAAGCCGCCAGCCTGCTTGTCTTTCGTTTCGCAGCTGGTACTAATTCCGTAAGCTGCTTAATCACTGCTGCATAGTTCTTACTAAGCGCTATGTAGGTTTCTGCCTCTGGGCTTTTCTTTGTTCCCCACTGGTTCTGCCCGTTCTGGTACTCACTCGTCCAGCCGTCTTTTTCAAGTTTCGCCTGCAAGTCGTCCAGCTCAATGCTCATAAATGCAGCCTTTTCTATCAGCGGCGTTACTAATTTTCTTTTGTTTTCGTCTAAGTCCTTGAAAATTCCCTTAAGTCTGGTCTTTTCGGTCTTTATCCTCTGTTCTTTGGTTTTCTCTTTCTTTGTTGCCATTCCTTTACCCCGCTTTCCATTCCTGCGCCGCACCACACCCCCTACACCACCCGTGCGCACGCCCGTAGGGTAATTTTAGGGTATCCCCCTCGGTATCTGTCCCCCTTTAATTTCTTTTCTGCATAGGGGGGATTATACCGCCGTCTGCATCAAATCTATAACGCAGCCTCGGCGCGCTTTTATGATGCTCCTTGTTGTGGCAGTCTTGGCATAACGCCTCTAAGTTATCCCAGTTAAGCGTTATGTCTGTGTCATTGATATTGTCACGGTTAAGCCAGCGCTTATGATGTACTATCTTTGCAGGCTCTCCGCATCTCTCACAAATAAAGTCTTGTGACATTAAGTAAGCAGCTCTTGTATTCTCCCACGCTGCTGATAAATAAAAACTCTTAGCCCATTCTTTCACGCTGTCCCCTCTCTTTCTTTTAGTATCCCAGCGCCCTAAGTTTCATGCGCTGGGTGGAGGCTAAAGAATGAAAACAAAAAAGAGTAGGTTACTGCTGCCGCCTCTGCGGTTAAGCTCTCGCCTACTCTTTCCATGCTACCATTATATCTCTTTTGTTTTTCCATGTAAATTTCATGTTTTTTTCATTCTTTTGTCATACTTCCTTTTCCCTGCTATCTTATCTTGTCCTCGTCCATTCCCCACAATAATACCGACAACTCGTTTATGATAGCTGTTATCCAGCGTCTTGGTGTGCTGTTTCCCGTGTCCAGTTCCTCTGCAATCTTTGCATAGTCCATGCCCTGCATAAAGTACATTTCAAACGCCTTATACTCTACCTCTCTATCTGCCGCCTTTCTCCTGCGTTCTATCTCTTCTACCGCCTTGTCGATATGTGCCGTCATAATCAGAGTTTTAAAGCGGCTGCGTCTGATGCTCTCTAAGTATGTACGCTGCTGCTCGTCTGTCATTCCTGCAAGTTCCAGCTGCTCCCCGTCGCTTATTGCGTTCTCAATGTGAAAAGCTGCGTCCCGATAACATTTCATCAGCATAAAGGTGTTATGATACTTATTCTGCTTTCTGTCTTTCTCTTCCTGCTTTTTGTATTCCGCTACTGCTGCCCGTGCTGCTTTCTGTATCATTTGCTCAAAATCAGCCGTAGGCAATGCTACCCACTGCTCCCCCTCCGGCGCTCCTGCTGTTTCTTCATTCTCTGGCTTAATCTCTGTAGCCAGCCCTTTTATTTCTACCTCTTTTTCCTGCATCTAAATTGCCTGCCTTTCACTTTTAATTAAACGGCAGCTCGTCGTCTACGCCGTCTGGAATATTCATAAAGCCGTCGTTATAATCTGTCTGCTGCCCTGCTGCCGCTCTCGCCTCTGCCTCTGCCTTTGTTTCCCCAAAGCCTACGTTATTTGCCACTACCTCTGTGTAATATACTTTCTGTCCCGTTCTCTGGCTATCGTAACTGCCCGTTTTAATCTTTCCTGTTACCTCTGCCTTATTTCCTTTGCTTAGCCATTTGTCTACCCATTCCGCAGTGCGCCCAAAGCATTTGATATTTATAAAATCTGTTTCCCGTCCGTCGTCTACTGCCAGTGTAAAGCGTGCAATAGCGGTGCTGTTTTCCTGCCCGCCATATCTAAGCTCTGGGTTTTTCGTCAATCTTCCAGAAAGTGATACGTTATTCATGCCCTTTTCCCCTTTCGTTAATCTCTTTAAGCTGCTGCCAGATGCTTACCAGCAGCAATACAATAATTGCAAGTAAAATATTACTCATTATCTTTTGCTCCTTTCTTGCATGGTGGAAACGGGCAGTTTTTGCAATCTGGGTTTTTACATCTTTTCGGCGCTCCATTCTTCCAGTAATTACTTGCTGGCGGGTTTACCCCGTACCGTTTTTTATAATTCTTTTTCCACTGTCTGTATTTCATGCTTTACCCTCACTCTGTTTTATAATCGTCAATGCTCATTTGTCTCGAAATTTGCCCCTCGGTGTCCGTTTCGGACACTTCGCTAAGCCAGCCTTTTTCTACTGCTATCTCCTTTTCACAAATTCCCAGAACGCAGTACCCCTCTGCAATAGCTGTGTGCGTTTCCTCTGTGTCCACGCAGGATATATAAATCTCTTTCGTGTTTCCAGTGGCTCTGCCCTCTTCAAATTCTTGTATAACTGCAATCTCCCCGGCACTGTACTTCTCATACTTTAAAAGCAGATACGGTAGCACCCCTGCGCATACGCCTTTAAACGTCTGCTTTGAAACTCTAATATACTTCTTTGCTTTTGTGTCGCTTGGCAGATGCTCCATTTTTTCTGTGTCCGCTTTCTCCTGCAATTTCTTTTTTGTCTCTCGGTCTATTCTGTCCTGCTCTTCGTTATACCTCTGCTCGTCTGTCTTTTCTGCCTCTGCCTTGTTTATATACTGGTCGCACTTCTCACAAGTCCCGGTCTTTACGTTGCAATCCTTATAGCGCTGGCATGAATAACACAATGATGTAATACTTTCTGGGTGCGGTGTCTCGTAGTCGTCCCCCGCTTTCTTCTCTGCTACCTTTGCCGCTATCTCTTTTGCCCTCACGTTGCCGTCTGCTGCCTGCTCCGCAATTTCCCTCTGTTCGTCCTCTGGCAGCTTTGATGCCTCATAAGCAGCCGTAATACCCATGTTCCCATTTTTCAGCTGTTCTTTAATCTCCGGCGTGGCGTTTTTGTTGATGCTCTCCATTCTTGCTATGTTTGTGCTGCTCTCATTCAGCATAGCTGCCACTAAGTCCCGCATCTTGCCTTTAATCTCTAATCCGTCCTCTTCTTTTGCCCGGATAAGCGCCGATTTTGTTCGCTCTACTAATCTGGTCTTTTCGTAAGCTGTAAGAGGCTGCGTGTATCCGTTCCCTGCCAGTAATGACAGCTCATACATTGCCTCTGTCATATCCTTGTAACGGTACTTTACTCTCTCATACTCCTTATGCCCCCGCTCCAAATTCATAATATTTGCAGCGTTTCTTCTATGCCCGTCCACTATCCGAAACTCGCCGTTTACTCTTGCAAGTACCGTAGGCTGCTCCTGTCCTACGTGCAAAAAGCTGTCTGCCAATTCTTCTATGTTCTCTAAACTCTGGTGCGTGTTCTCCGGCGCAGCCTTAACCTCATAAGGGCTTAAATAAATCTCTTCGTAATCTTCTACCCTGCCTGCTGCCGCAGCTCTGCTCTTTGCGTTTAAAATATCATTTAAGCCAAACTTTGCCTTTGCCATTTTCTTTACCTCGCTTTCCCCGTATACTCTGTGATAAATTTCTTGTATCCCTGCGCCGCTCCGCAGCACGGGCTATATTCATAAATCGGCTTTCGCATAAATGAGCTTTCCGCTACTTTCTTGGAATATCTAATAACGCCCAGTATTTTATACTTTCCATTCTGTGCCAGCCATTCTACGCCCGCTGCCTCTCCGTCCGTATTCTGGTAGGACGTTACCAGCACGCCGCCTAGATGCAACCGCTCATTAAACACTTTTGCGTCCTCTATCTGCTCTGCCACAATGTCCAGCCCCTCTAATGCGTCCTCGTCAATCTTCACGGGTACTATAACCTCGTCCGTGATTGCCAGCGCATTTACCACGTTAAGCCCTATGTCTGGCGGGTTATCTATTATGCAGTAATCGTAGTAATTGCTTACCCCTGCCGTTCTCTCTGTCAGCCTTTTATATCTCTCTATTTGGTTTTCATTCTCTTCCCTCGTCAAATTCCATGCAGCCCCGAAAAGTGACAGATTAGCGGCTATAATGTCTATTCCCTCATACTCTGTATGTTGTATAATTTCCCCTGCTCTCTGCCATTCTCCACTAAGCAGCTTTGTTATCGGCGCTACGCTCTCTGTGTCATATCTTCCATACGCCCTGCTTGCATTTCCCTGCTTGTCGTTATCAATCAGCAGCACCTTAAACCCTCTGCGGTACAGCTCGTATGCCATATTTACCGCTGTAAAGGTCTTTGCTACGCCGCCCTTTAAGTTCAAAATGCTTATTGTTTTCATTCTTGCCCTCACTTCCTGCGCCCGCCTCTTAGCGCAATGTAATAGTTTTCTGCTCCTGTGTCAGTTCCTCTGTATGTAATAAATAGCGTTCTATCAGCTCTGCCGCTTTCTGCCAGCCATAACATACCGCTGTATAATATCCCTGCTGCCGCAGATATTCTAACCAGCGGCGCTGATTTTCCGTCGTGGTATTCTTTCCAGCTTTAAGCTCAATGTAAAGCCCGTGATACCCCGCCCTTGCAGCTGGTAAAACAATATCCGGCACTCCCGCCTTTACCCCCTGCCTCTTAAGTGCTACCGCTGTCGCTCTGTCACGCTTGCCGCCGTTTGGTACGTGGTGCATATATTCCAGTTCCGGCATACGCTCCATGTTGTACCCAGCCCAGCTAAACAGTGCCTCTTGATGCCCGCTTTCGTCGTCAAGCCTAAAATTTTTCATGCTTTCGCCTTTCCCCTTTCTTAAACTCCACATATTTGTAAATTCGATACAGCAGCCCCGTGTTTCCGTTCTTTCTTGCCGCCTCTACTGCCAGCAGTTCTACTGTCTGCTCCTGCTCCGCTGTCTTTCCCGTCATCACGTCCCAACGGCAAATATCAAAATATTCGCACCGTAGGCAGCAATGGTAGCAGTCTTTCCCTCTCTGGAATAGCCAGTATTTAAGCCTCTCTATCATTTTCCGTTTTCTCCTTTCTGCTCCCGTTGTCTGTCCACTCGTCCTGCCGCCTCATTACGTCTGCTGCTATCCCAAACGCAAGCAGCAGCAATGCTACAAGCAGTAGAAAAACCATTACTATAAGTGCTGCCGCAATCAGCAATCCTTTTATTATCTGCATCTTATCCCCCCCTCTCCTCTAATTTGACTAACGTATATCTGAAATACCCATACCCGTAATAATCCGGGCTGTGTACGCCTTTGCTTACGCTGTCCTTGTCCACGTAATAGCCTTTTATCTCCCTCGGCTCTGCCTTAAACCATTGTCTATCTGTAATTACCCTTATTTCCGGCTCTGGTCTTACAAGGTTCTTGCTGCAATTCCAACGCTTACCCTGCAATGCCCCGTCCTCGTCTTTTCTGTGCTTATCTGTGTACTTGATAAAATAGCTTGCCAGTTTTGCATAGTTGCCGCTGTCGTCCAGAGGAAAAACCTTTATGCGGTTATGCCCCTCGTATGCCTTATACCAGCAGCGCTGCAAAATCTCTGTGTCAATTTTATTTATCACTAAATGATGATGCCTTGCGCCTCTCTCCCCTATCTCCATAACGTGTATGTACTTAAGCTCTAACCCTGCCTTTTTGTACTCTTTCCGGCACTCCCTTAAAAATACATCTATGTCTTTGCGCATCTGCTCTTTTGTTCTATCCGGCTGCCCTTTCTTTCGGATATAGTCAAGCTCTAAATGGTAATCCCCATAACCAAAATTAGCGTTCATCAGTATTCTTAATTTTCTTTCCGCTTGTCTGGTGTTTACCTTTGCCTGCTGCTCCTTTGTTGGCTTAACTTTATCCCCTCTCTTTATCCCCGGCTTTTTATATCTGCTGGTAAAATATCTTTCTACCTCTATCGTTTTTCCTGCTCTGGTTATCCTCTCAACGTATGGCATACCCTTACCCCTTTTTCTCTATATCTGTCGGATAGTTAATACTTTTATCAAGTGGTAAAACGGGCTTGCTGCCCGTGGTTTTTCCTTGCTTTTCTGCCATACTTCGCTTATAATATTTGTAGGTTTAAAAGCTGTATAGCTTAGCCCCTATGGTATTCCCGTACCGTAGGGGCTTTTCCTTTTTATTCAATTTTTACCACCTTGCAGCCTGCGGCTAATTCGCTCATTGCGTAATCGTAGGCTCTTTGGTACGGCTCTTTGCAGCTGTACCCAGTGCAGCTATGTAAGCGGCTTCCTTTGCAAAATTTGCAGCTGTTCATTTTGGCGTAATCATTTGCCGCCTGCTCCCGCAGCTTGTCTATCTGTTTTCTTACCTCTTCCAGCCTCTCTGCGTTCACTACGGCAATACCCAGCCTGTCTGCCGTTTCTATCTCCCTGCACATACCCTCGCTGATACCATACTTGCCGCCTACAATCACAAAATCGCAGCCTTTCAGCAACGCTAAGCCTGCTGTCAGTCCTTGCGCCCGTTCCTGCGGCTTTCTCTCGTCTAAGCACTGTGTCATATATAAATGTGGTGTAATCGGTGCTAAACCCGCCTTAAGCGCCTGCCTTGTAAGTGCCTGCGCATATTCTATGTTTCTGTCCAGTTCTGCGCTGTCTCCTGCCCTATACGGGCTGCATACATATACTTTCATCATACCTTTTTACCCACTTTCTGCTGTGCCTCTGCCCTCGCCTGCTCATTTCCTGCCAGATACGCAGCTAAGCACATAAGCTCGTCTGCTCCCTTTTCGTCCATAAAGTCGCAATCAATGCAGCATTTACAGTATCCCGTAATCTGTAAATATCTGTCGTATACTTCCTGCGGCGTTTGGCACTGCTTTAAACTACTTACCATGCCTGCAAGCCGCTGCACTGCCTTTATGCCTGCCTCGCCGCCTTTTCCATGTATCCCTACTGTAATTTCTCGCATTTTCGTTGTGCCGTCTGCTCCTAAAATTGTTTTACTCTTCATTCTGTACCTCACTTTCTTCTTTAAAGCCAGCTAAAAGCATTGTCATTGCGTCTATAGCTGTGTCAAAATGTTTCCCCAGCTCTGCCGCATCAAAAAGCCCCTGCTGTCTGTCTTTCCCGTTTCCTTTTATTACCTGCGCTTGCAGAATAGGCTTTAGCTGGCTAAGCCCTGCTATGCTATCCTCTAACTCTTCCTCACTCACGCAGATTTTTACATAACCTTTCCCGATATTCTCAACACTCATTTTTTACCTCTTCCTTTTTTATTGTGTGTACTGATACCTCGTAGGCTGTACGTGTCTCTGTCACTCTCTCCGCTACCACGCCGTCTGCGTAAATTTCCTCTATCAGTTTTTCGTATTCCCTACTCTGCAATCTCCCCAGCAGCTTTACTGTATCCCCCGGCAGCCAGTTTGCTACCTCGTCCGCTGTCTCATTCCAGCAGATGCACGGTATAAGGCTGCTGCACTTCGTAAGCTGATTTTTTACTTTTACAAAAATGTCAGAAATGCGCTTTCCTCTCGGTGTCTCTCTGTATGTAGGCTTATATACAATCTCGCCCACTAATACTATGTCGTTCTGTTGTTCTGCCTTTGGACTTAATGCCACAAAATCAGCCAGTACAAAAACCAGCTGCCGCCCTGTCGAAAATTCTTTAAGTGTCTGCATCTTCCCATAGAGTAAAAGCCTGCTGCCTGCCGGATACTCTCGCAATACGTCAAACTCTACGCCCTGCGTCGATTTATGCGGCGTATTCCACGCAAACGCTACTACCAGCGTGTCCGTTATCCCGCTCGGTCTTTCTACTTCAATCAACCCCAGATAGCCCTTAAACCGCAGCCCGCATATATCCTCTACCGCTTTCAGCTCCTTTACGTCTCCTGCCAGTCCTACTACGTTCTTTTCACTGCTGCCCGCTGTCAGCTGCTCTAAAATTTCCGTGTTAAGGTCTTTTAAAAAGTTCGGCATAATTTCCTTTTTATCCTGCCCTTTGCTCATGCCTTACGCCCTCTCTTTCTCTTCCATAGCTTTGCAGTGCCTCTGTCGCTCTTTTATAGCACTCTACGTCTTTTTCTTCTTTTACCTTGCATACGCATTTCCCCCGCTGCTCCCCGGTATACTCCCAGATTTCTATAAACCCGTCGTCATATATGCTAAATCTGCTGTGCATACGCAAGTTATGCTTTTTCTGTAGCGGTCTGTATACTCGGTAAAACTCTTTTACTGCCTCTCTATATTCGTCCATGTGCAACCCTTTACTTTTCCGGCATCTGGTATACTCTTGGTATAACCGTTGCCATAGGCTGCATAGGCGTGCTACCTCTTATAAGTCCCCTACTGCCCTCTGCGTACAAATAGCTGCTACATACTTTTTCTATCTCGTCCAGCACCTCTATGCAGCGCTCTTTGCTCTCATACTCTGCAATTTCCTCTAAGCAACCGTCAGAAATGCAAATAGTGTGGTGTACTGCTGCCTCTTTCCCTCTTTTGCAGTCATGTTTTTCTTCGTACTGCAAGCAATTAAAGCAAATGCCGAAAGCATACAGCTTTTCTCTGTTCTGGCTGCGTATGTATACGTTACTCATTCTCTGCCTCTCTTTCCCCGGTTTCGTCCGGCTCTTTGTGTTCTTCATATCCCTCTAAGTATCCAGCACAAACTATATCAATCTCTTTACCGTCCCTGCCGTCGTTCCTTATCTCGATTTTTCCGTAATATGCGTAAATACAGCAGCCGTCATAATCAAATACTCTTATGCTGCCCTCTGTCGCCTGCTCCGGCACTTCAATTACCAGAGGCTCTGCCTGCTGCCTGTTATCGTCGTTCTTATGCCCCTGCTGTGGTTCTTGGCTGGTAAGCAGTACAAATAATGCAGTAGCTGTTACTCCGGCTACTGCCGCAGCTATCCATATCAGCAACTTAAGCACTCTATTTTCTCGTCTATGTTTCTTCCTCATGCTTTCCCTCTCTTTCTTCCGTCTATGCTTAGTCTCTGCTTTTCTTCGTCCCAGTCAAAAGAGGCACACGCAATGCAGCGTTTGCATTGCTCTATAGGCTCGTCGTCCCACTCACTGCTAAAGCCTAAACAAGCGCCGCTCCCATCTTTTCCGGCAGTTCCGCATTTCTTTTGTAAGCTGCATTTCTCCATACGTTGCTTTATCCGGCACTGTTTGCAAACAATCTTTTTTCCTGTTGTGCAACCCTCTTGCCTCGCAAAATATGCCGCCCAAACTTTACTTACTCCATTTCTTGTGCTATGCCAGCCTATAACCCTTTCGCCGCATATATCGCAAAAAACCTCTGTACTTACTTCTCTATAAATAGCCACTTCCTGCCTCACTTCCTGCCGTTTCATGCAGTATCATTTTTCTAAACAGACTTTCAAATATCGGTACAGGTATGCTATTGCCAGCCTGCTTATAAAGAGGCATTGTATAGCGCCCTACCCGCTTATGCACTGCTGCCGCTGCGTTAAAATCTGCATCTGTATAACCCTGCAACCGCCAGCACTCTAACTCTGTCAGATACCTATAGCGCCCATTCCCCATATCTATTACTTGCGCTGGTGTTCTGTCTTGCCTTGCTGTAATTGTAAATGCGTAGTCCTCTATTACCGTCGCCCGCCGTATTCCTTTTTTCCCTATTGCCTCTAAAACGCTTGGCTGTGTCACGTCGTACACTTGTGGCGCATCTGATAACAGAAAATCGTTTATATTCCTCATAGGTGTTTTAATTAAATCGTCAAAAGAAAATTTTTCATTTCCCAGCACTGATACTGTAAAAACTCTTTCCCGTGCTTGTGGTAGTCCAAACTCTCTTGCGTCCAGCACTTCAAAATTATTGCTGTATCCCAATCGCTCCATTTCCGATAAATACCGATTAAAATTTACACGCATATAACGGCTTAATACATTTTTTACATTTTCCCAGATAACGTATTTTGGTTTCCATTCCCCCATTTGCTCGATAATATGTATCGTTTCCCACATAAGGCTTGAACGTGTCCCGCTGCCCTTATCTGCTCCCTTTCCACGGTTTATACGCCCTGCCTCTGCCGTCGCTTTTCCTTGATGTCCTGCTATGCTGAAATCTTGGCACGGGCTACCATGTATTAAAATATCTGGTTTTAAGTTCCACCCTACTACGCTCTGTGTCTTATATTCCAATTCGTCAGAAAACATAGCGTTGTAAGAACGTACCGCCTTTTCGTCTATCTCCACGTAATCAATAGCTTTTACTGGTATGCCTATATTGCGCAGGGCGCAACGTGGGCTACCTATCCCCCCGAACAGCTCTAAAATTTTTATCATTTCTTTTATTCCTTTCTTTTGTCTCCCAGTAATACCTATTCACTATGCACATCTCTCGGCTGAAAATCATATACAATCCTAACGGCACTGTAAAAACTGCTATTGTAGCGTCTTCCTCTAATATGTAGATTGCCAACGCTGTAAATGCCAGTAATGCTACGCCGTTCAATTTCTGCATGATAAAATACTGTCGGCGGCGTTTTTTCTCCCTCTGCCTCTGTCGCATATCTTCCAGCGCATCTGCGTACCCTCTTCTATACGCTGCTGCTACCGCAGTTCGTCTCTCCGGCTGCGGCTCTACTATCTGTATACGTGCTATGTTCTCCATTCCCTATGCCTCTCTTTCTTTCGGCGGCGCTCTCGGCATTTTCATTGCTACCGCTCCCTATTCTGGCGTAATTTACCGTGTGGGCGCTTTTCACATTAAAAAGCTGCTTAAAACCTGTTGAACGACTGCATACTTTATAGCTGGTATACCCGCTGCTATTTTTTCACGGTATCCAGATGCAGCTATTCGCCTGCTGCCCTCTGGTGCAGCTCGCCAAACTGCTACCTAAAACGCCCTGCTGGAATTGAACCAGCGCCCCCGCTATATCCGGCTGCGGTATTCTCCCACTGAATTAAGGGCGCTTGCTGGCGGCGGCTGCCGCCATTAACTCATAATTTTTATGCTGTATTCGCCTTTTCCGTTATCTCTTTCCATGATTATTGCTAAGTCGTCCCCGTGGTAAAGGTCTGGTATTCTGCAATCTTTCAGAATAGTTACGCCCTGCACTCTGTCCCACCCGCTCATTTTTTTCGCCTCTGTCAGTGCCTTTATTGCTGCGTTATAGCTTTCTCTGTCCTCTTTGTCATAAATCAGTATTTTGTAATCTCTTGCTTTTATGTATCCTTCCATATTTTCTACCTTTCTTTCGTTCTCTCTGATTAAATCGCCCTCTGTGCCATATCTGCGCTGTACTGCTGCCTATTGCCACCGCCAGCGCCACCCCTTTGCAACTCGTGGTAAATCGTGGCTCTATGCACGTCCATAGCTGCTGCTATCTCGTCAGCTTTCTTTCCATTCCGGCACATTTCCTCTATGGTCTTTCTGTCCTCATAGCTCAATCTCTTGTACTTGCGTGCCATTTCTCCCGCTCCTTTCTGATTTTTGGATAAAAAAATAGTGCGATAGAGTTTTTTAAGCTCTACCGCACTATGCTTTTTACTTCAATCTACCGTAAAAAAATAAATGCGGCAGAGGCTTTAATACCTCTTGTCGCATTTAATTTTAAAACTTATCAAAGTATTGATTTCTGAAATATTTCATACACTTTTCCTTCCATCGGTGCTATAATAAAAAACACACGATTTACTACTATTAAACTTAAGGCACACACGAAGGAGGAATTCATATGAAATTAGTGATTACAATGAGTCGCCGTTTTGGTACAGGCGCAAGCGTGATTGCAAAGGAACTTTCCGAAAGGCTTGAGATTCCCGTATACGATAAGGCATACATCGAGCAGCAGATCGACGACCACCTGTATGAAACCGAGGCGGAAGCCATTCGTGAGCTTGCGAGCCAGCCATGCATCATCCTCGGCCGCTGTGCATCCGATATTTTGAAGGACAAGCTGAATGTCCTGAATATCTTCGTCTGTGCAGATAAGGAAGACCGTATCCACCGCATCATGGGGCTGGAAGACCTTTCCTATGAGGACGCAAAGGAGAAGGTGGAACGCACGGATAAAGAGCGCTCTGAATATTATTATGAACATACCGGGAAGACCTGGGGAGATGTGAACGATTACCACATGATATTAGATACCACAGAGCTGGGCGTGGAGAACTGCGCGAATATCCTGATGCAGTACTTCGAGAAACTAGAGTATATTTAATCCTTTTTAATAAAATATAAAAAGAAGCAGGACCATCCTGACAGGCACTTCCTTAGGAGCACACCTTTTCAGTTTGTACCCTGCTTCTTTTTTTGTACTGTTTTTCTTTTAATCCATCCGGTTAAATATCTCCCGGTTGAGGGATTGATTCTGATGTGCCACAATCGTGGTACACACCGCATCTCCTGTGATATTGACCGCAGTCCTTGTCATATCCAGAATTCTATCGATTCCCATGATCAGAGCGATTCCCTCCACAGGAAGCCCAACGGAGTTGAACACCATGGACAAAGTGATCAGACCTACACTTGGCACGCCGGCTGTCCCGATGGACGCCAGAGTCGCGGTAGCGATCACCGTAATATAATCTGCCGGGGTCAGATGAATCCCAAAGGCCTGAGATACGAATACGACCGCAACTCCCTGCATGATGGAAGTTCCGTCCATATTGACAGTCGCCCCCAGTGGAATCGTAAAGGAAGAGATTTTCCTGGACACTCCCATTTTCTTATCCAGAGTCTCAATCGAGAGCGGAATCGTAGCGTTGGAGGTCGCCGTGGAAAATGCAAATCCCATGACTGGCAGGAATTTCTTGATGAACTTGACCGGATTCAATCCCGTAAACAGTTTTAAAAGAATCTGATATACTCCAAATCCCTGAAGGAATAATGCCAAAAAGACGGCTGCCATATATTTGAGCATCGGCAGAAATGCATCGAATCCAATCCCTGCGAAGGTCTTCGCAATCAGACAGAACACACCAAAAGGCGCCGCTTTCATGACTGCCATCGTCATATCCATCATCAGATCATTAAATTCCGCAAAGAACTGAGAGACAGCAGCAGCCCTCTCCCCTCTCTTTGCCAAGAGGATTCCGATAAAAATTGCAAAGAAAATAATCTGCAGCATATTACTCTCAGCCAATCCTTGTATCGGATTCTTCGGGATAATATCCAGAATGGTATCTGCAAAGCTTGTCGGCTCTGCTGCCGCTGTCTTAGCAGTCTCGATGCTGCTGATATCCAATCCCACTCCCGGATTGATCAGATTACCGATCCCTAGTGCCAGAGTAATCGCTGCCGCAGTGGTAAACAGATAAAATCCAATGGTCTTTACCCCGACCTTGCCCAATGTCTTCGTATCTCCGATCGCCATGCTCCCGCAGATCAATGAACAGAATACGAGGGGTACGACCAGCATCTGCATCGCTCTTAAAAATCCATTTCCAACTACATAGAAAATTCCATTGATGATCACGGTATCTCTCACATATCCCTGTGGGACCCAATAATGCAGGATGACTCCTGTCAATGCCCCAAGCAGGAGGCTGATAAAAATCAATGTCGTAAGTCCTGGTTTTATCCTCTTCTTTTCTTTCATCTACATTCCCCTTCCTTTTCTTTCATTCCTGTTGATGTCACTATTTTCCGGGAAACAATCCGCAATATATTCAGCCAATGCCTCCTGCCAAGATACCGGTGCCTGTATCTCGCACATCCGAAGCATCATATTATCCAAGATGGTATACTCCGGTCCATCCAGAGATGGATGCACCTCTCCCATTTTCACCGGAACCAGCTCCGCATCTTCCCTGCCTATCAGCCTTACGATTTCCTGGGCCAGCATATAACGGCTGCAATATCCTTCACAGACTGCATGATAGATGCCCTCCTGCTCTGCCTGAATCAGGCGCAGAATGACCCTGGAGAGCTCCTTTGCACTGGTCGGGCAAGCATAATCATCGACTGCCGCCTCGATTTTCTGACCGCTCTTTGCTTTCTTAATAATGGAGTTTACAAAGTTATCTCCTTCTTTTCCATAGACCCAGGAGCTGCGGATGATCAGATGCTTTGGCGCAAGCTCCTTCACAAAATTCTCCCCTGCCAATTTAGATTTTCCATATACGGTCCTTGGATTAGGAGTATCAAACTCATGGAAGCGATTCTCCTTTTTGTCCCAGAAAATATCATCCGTTGAAATCTGAATGATTCTTGCATCAATCTTTCGTGCGACTGCACTTAAGTTTCTGGCCCCCAGGGCATTGACCTTGTAGGCTAACTCCATATTTTCCTCGCAGGCCCTCACATCCGTCAGACCTGCACAATTGATGATCGTATTGGGACGGTTGCGCAGCCCGAACAGATTCACCTCATTTGCATTTGTGATGTCCAATTCTTCGATATCTGTCTCGAAAAGCTCCACGTCGCGCATATCCAACATGTTGTGTATCATCGTCCCAACACGGCCTGATGCTCCTGCGACCCATATCTTACCATAATCATATCCCATAATTTTTATCCTCTCTCCTTTTTCACTTACATCTGTCCCCTTATTTTCACCATGCTCACAGCACGGTCTCATGCTCAAAAACATAACTTCGATATTATAATGGGATTCCTTTTATTTTTCAAGACCCATTTTTTTCATCCACGCATATAATATAGTAAGAACAGCTGCAGGATCTTGAGCATGTACTACTTCATTCCTATCCCTATTGTATTAATATTTGTCTTATATTTACTGAATTACCACAGAAAAAAGCAGGCAGTCCAAAGGATCAGTCAACTCTCCTATCGTAAAAAATGTGACTTGCTGAATGAACTGGCAAAGCCATATGGATTCACCTATCAATTCGTCCAGGATATTTTCACAGCTCCTGTTGACACCTGGCAGAAGGAATTCGGGTATGGGGAGTTCTACGACTTATCGGCTTTGTCCCTGCATATGGTATTAGACTGTGAACCAGTCTATTTTAATTATCAGGGAAAAACATGGCTGATTGAATTCCGTAAAGGACAGTATGGAATCAATACCGGAGCAGAGGCCGGATTTTACCACGCGGACTCGATCGTTCCCCCTGCACTGCGTCCCCAGACCATTTTCACGGCCGTCTCCTCTAAGGAAATGATTCCATCCAAACTACGGCTGATTGGCCCGGATTGTCCTTTTTTTACTCTTTCACAAAAACACTGGTGGAACGCCGGTTTTGTCATGGGAATTGCCGCACCGCCGGAAGATTTGATTCTGGAGGTGACTCTGACCTTCCCGGAACCTGATATGTGCCGTGCCTTCACCCGCGCCCTCCACGGACTTGGTTATAAGAGCAGTGAAATACTCGTCTCCTCTTCTGCCGTCCAATTCTATTTTACCCGGCCCAAAGCAGCACTGCTCACACCTTCTGATCCTCTGCAAAAAAAGTATATGCTTCTTCGAAACAGTACTTTATGCGAACTATTCTTATGGACGACGAGTCCTTTTTTCACCACGGTGGACCGTCTGCTCTACCTGCATGAAATACACCCGTTCATTTTTCGAAAGACCCTTGTTCTACGGAAGTTTCAAAAGCATGGGAGGTGCAAACTATGAGCTGGTATGAACGAATCACCAGAGCCTTCGGAGAGGCTCCCCAGGTTCCCTTTTACAGCAGTTCCCGCTTTGTGCTCATCAGTGACTGCCACCGCGGGTGCGGCAACCATAACGATAACTTTCTTAAAAACCAAAATTTGTATTTTGCTGCCTTGAATTATTATTACGAAAAGGAGTTTTCCTATGTAGAATTGGGTGATGGAGATGAATTGTGGGAAAACCGTTCGCTCTCCCAGATCATTGACATTCACAGCGATGTCTTCTGGCTGATGACCAAATTTCAGGAAAAAAACCGCCTGTATCTGCTTTATGGCAACCATGACCACAGCAAGCAGCACTGTTCTTACTGTCAGAAGCACTGCTCCACCTACCATCTGAGCGGCCAGGAAGCAGAGACTCCCCTGTTTCCCAAGTATTGTTATCTACAGGGATTAATTTTGAAAGATATGGAATTGGGAAATGATTTATATCTGACTCACGGACATCAGGCCGATTTTTTGAACAGTACGCTGGCTCCCGTTGCAAAGTTCCTTGTACGGTATGTATGGAAACCACTTGAAGCAATCGGCTTTTCTGACCCGACCAGCACAGCCAAAAATTATACAAGAAAGAAAAAGACAGAATCACGCCTGACAGAATGGGCGGTGCAGGAACAGAAATTCCTTGTGACAGGACACACGCACCGGCCTATGATCGGAAGCACGGACTCTCCGTATTTTAATACGGGAAGCTGTGTGCATCCAAGATGCATTACCTGTATGGAGCTCCAGAACAGGAAATTGACCTTGGTCAAATGGACCCTGCGTACCCGGGAAGACCGGACTTTGTATGTAGCCCGGGAAGAACTGGGGGCATTTAAGCTTTAGAAAATCCCCAAGTGCTCCAATAAGATCTTGATTCCTAATAAAATCAGGATCACCCCTCCAGCCAGTTCTGCCTTTGCCTTATACTTCGTCCCAAAGACATTGCCGATCTTCACTCCTGCTGCGGAAAGAATGAATGTAGTCACTCCGATAAATGAGACCGCCGGGATGATCTCCACCTGAAGAAAGGCGAATGTGATTCCCACTGCAAGGGCATCGATACTGGTTGCAACAGCGAGGACGAACATGGTCTTTACATCCAGCGAATCGCTGGTATTCTCACAGTCGCCCGATAGAGCCTCTCGGACCATGTTGATCCCGATGATTCCAAGCAGGATAAATGCGATCCAGTGGTCGATCGCCGTAATCTTGTCCTGGAACTGGACGCCCAGAAAATATCCCACCAGCGGCATCAATGCCTGAAACCCACCGAACCACAACCCTACGATAGATGCTTTTTGGATCGTAATCCTGCGCATCGCCAGGCCCTTACAGACGGATACCGCAAAGGCATCCATCGACAATCCCACTGCCAGTAAAAACAATTCTATAAATCCCATTTTTATTTCCTCCTGTGCCATCTTTTTCTCTTTAGTAATCTGATTTTATATCTAAAACAATACCAATACGTCTGGGCCTATTTACTGCAATATGCATACCTGCTCTATATGAAATATCTTCCAAATAGAGGGTACAAAAAAAGACGCATGTACAGCAAATAAACTGTACATGAGTCTCATTAATTAAGATAAGCCAGACTTTTCAGTCAGTATGTTGACTTACCACGTATCCATTACGCCAACTACTCCCTCACGGACTGAATGTATTCTATCACCAAAAGGGAGGAATTGCAAGCACGAAATCAAATGCACTGACTTAAAGTACCTGGGCCGTTACAGTTGCCCCGAATCTTTATTTGTCTCCGGCTGGCTCACTCTGCTTTATGGTCACGCCCTGTTTGTTGAAATCTATTTTCTTCCAGACTTTTTTATGCTCTTTGATTTCGGTATCTTTTCTCCATTTTTTCAGAAGGGAATCATACTGCTCCTGCTTTCTCTGCTGAACAATGGATTCCTTCTTTGCATCAGTAGCTTCCCGGTCTAAGAAGCTTGTGACCTTTGCTACATAAATTCCAGAATCTGTCTCTACAAGATCGGTGACATCCCCTTCATTCTCCAATGCATCTGCAGCTTTTACCAGATCCGCATTTGGTGAGGTGGATTCGGAATCAAATGTCGCCGTCTGGACCTCCTGACCTGCTTCTTTTGCAGCGGCCTCGATGTCCTTGGTCTCGCTTGCCTTAAGGCTGTCATCTAACGCCTGTGCCGTCTCTTTTAAGGCTGCCTTTTCATCATCTGACAGTGCAGTGGAATTCCCCTCTTCATCGGTCTTATTATATGAGAAAAATACATACTGCATACTCTTTTGTGCAGCCTCTTCGTCGGAAACGTTCTCGTCGACCCCTTCCTTCATCGGCTGGTCCATCTTGCTCTGGATGGTGACAAGCTCCAGGAACTTCTTAACATTCTTCTCGTAACCGGACACGGCTTCCTTATCCTCTAATGTGTTGTTCTCCACAAAAGAATTGGCGGCCTTGTTGATCGCCTTTTTATCATCATCAGTCAGTTCTACTTTATAATCTGTGGCATGCTGTTCCAAAAGATAGAGGTTCTCGAGAGCTTCTAATATGCTCTCCTTCGTGCTGTCCTCATAGGTCTTCCCATCCTCGATCTCCTGCTTCCACATATCCTCGCCGGTCATTCCCATCATGCCTGCATAGTAGGTCTCGTACTGTGCCTGCTGCATTCTGGCATAAAAATTCGCAACTCCCAGTGTGATCTTATCCTTACCGACCTCTGCAACGACTGCATCATTATCCATTGAACGGCTGCAGCCCGCCAGGGATGAAACTGCAAGGGCGCCTGCCGCTGCCACGATGATCATTTTTTTTCTGAACTGTCCCATAACATCCTCCTACGTACATTTTAACTTCATTATTATAGCCTTTTTTTGCTATTCTAACAAGCCTTTTATATCATTTAACACCTTTTTCACTAATTCCAGAACATCCTCATCCTTTGACTTTCCACTGCGTCCCTTCTTTTGATAAAGGAAATATGGCGGCGTATCCGCCTTGAATATAAGACTGCCATTGTAGGCTTTCAAAAGTCCCGGTATCTTCTGCGGCTGTACTTTTGCCTTCTCATACATGGTGAACTGATATGCGTCTCCCTTCTGCTCTACCGCTGTTACATATGCAGAATGGGCAAGCGCCTTTAAGCCTGCAATATTCAATAACTGCTGCACCTTTCTTGGAATGTCTCCGAAACGGTCGATCAGCTCCTCGATCATGTCATCCATCTCTTCTTCATTTTCAATACTGGCAATCCTCTTATAAACATCCAGCTTCTGATATTCGTTCGGAATATAGGATTCTGGGATGTAGGCATCGATATTCAGGTCAATCGTAGTTGCATACAGCTCTTCCTCGATCTCACCCTTTAACTGCTTGACAGCCTCATTGAGCATCTTACAGTACAGATCATATCCCACGGCCTCCATGTGTCCGTGCTGTTCCGCGCCCAAAAGGTTGCCCGCGCCACGGATTTCCAGATCCCGCATGGCAATCTTGAAGCCGGAGCCTAAATCGGTAAATTCGCGGATTGCCGCCAGCCGTTTCTCCGCCACCTCTTTTAACATCTTATCCCTTCTGTATAAGAGAAATGCATATGCCATACGGTTGGAACGTCCGACTCTTCCCCGAAGCTGGTAAAGCTGTGACAGCCCGAGCCGGTCAGCATCATGGATAATCATAGTATTTACATTGGAAATATCCAGCCCGGTCTCGATGATCGTCGTTGACACCAGGACGTCAATATCCCCATTGATGAAATCATACATGATATTTTCCAGTTCCCGCTCGTTCATCTGTCCATGGGCAAAGGAGACCACGGCATCCGGCACCAGTTTCTGTATCCTTCCGGCCACATCCGCAATATCGCTGACCCGGTTATAGACATAATACACCTGTCCATCTCTGGAAAGCTCCCGCTCAATCGCTTCCCGCACCATCTCATCATTATATTCCATGACATAAGTCTGAATCGGCATACGGTCCATGGGAGCTTCCTCCAGCACGCTCATATCGCGGATACCGATCAGGCTCATATGCAGAGTCCTTGGAATCGGGGTCGCCGTCAGCGTCAGGACATCGATATTTTCCTTCAGCTTTTTAATCTTCTCTTTATGGGTCACGCCGAAACGCTGCTCCTCATCGATGATCAGAAGTCCCAGATCTTTGAACTGGACATCCTTGGACAGGACTCTGTGCGTCCCGACCACGATATCCACCAATCCTTTTTTCAGGTCCTCCACTGTCTTTTTCTGCTGTGTGGAGGAACGGAAACGGCAGAGCAGATCGACACGCACAGGGAAATCCTTCATCCGCTGCATGAACGTATTATAATGCTGCTGTGCCAAAATAGTCGTGGGTACGAGGTAGACCACCTGCTTTCCTTCCTGCACGGCCTTAAATGCAGCCCGGATCGCGATCTCCGTCTTTCCATAACCAACATCCCCGCAGATCAGACGATCCATGATCTTCTTACTCTCCATGTCACGCTTCGTGTCCGCGATTGCCTGGAGCTGATCCTCAGTCTCCTCGAATGGGAACATCTCCTCAAACTCCTTCTGCCACACCGTATCTGGTTCGTAGACATACCCTTCCGCCTGCTGCCTGGTCGCATACAGCTCCACAAGATCCTTTGCCACCTCGCGGACCGCCCCGCGCACCTGACTCTTCGTCTTGGCCCACTGGCTGGTCCCGAGCTTATTCAGCTTCGGCTTCTTCGCATCTGCGCCCGCATACTTCTGAATCAGATCCAACTGTGTTGCCAGAATGTAGAGTGTCCCGCCGCCCGCATAAGAAATCTTCATGTAGTCCTTTGTGACTTTATCGACTTCGATCTTCTCGATTCCCTGATAAATACCAAGACCGTGATTCTCATGGACCACATAATCCCCGACCTTCAATTCGGAGAAATTTTGGATTTTCTGTCCCTCATAGACCTTGCGGCGTTTCTTCTTTTTCTGCTTCCCGAAAATATCCGTCTCCGAGATGACCATGAATTTCAGCATCGGATATTCATAGCCCTCTTCCACATGACCGTAGGCAACCATGATTTCCCCCGGCTGCACTTCCCGGTCCATGTCCTCACTGTAAAAGCTGCTCAGATCATAATCTCTTAAATCCTCTGCCAGACGCCTCGCACGCGTCCGGGAGCCGGAGAGCAGGATGACGCGATAGCCATTGCGCTTGAGTCTCTTTAGATCCCTTGTGAGCATTTCAAAGCTATTATTGTAAGGATTGACGCCCTTTGTCTGAAGACTGTACGTCTCCCTCACGTGAAAATGCCCGCACTTCGACTCCAGAGTCGTCAGACCGATTCCATGGTACTGATTCATCTTTTCAATCAATGTCTTTATTGAAAAGACCTCCAATTCATCTTCCCCATCTTCAAAGCCGGCCTCTTCTCTGTTTTTCTGGCTGCTTAAGAATTCCTCCTCCACCTCATCAAGCCGTTCGATCAGTCGTATCGGCTCATCCAGGAAAAGAAGGCTTTTATCCGCCGGAAAATAATCCAGGAAAGAAACGCACTCCCCGCTCTTTTCCTGCAGCTCTGCCGCCGGATAGATCGTCACCTCTTCCAGGTTCTCGATGGAGCGCTGATTCTCCACATCGAAGGTACGGATAGAGTCCACCTCATCCCCCCACAATTCGATACGGACAGGCTGTTCCTCTGTCAGCGGAAACACATCCAGAATCCCTCCGCGCACGGCGAACTGTCCCGGGGCATCCACTTCCACTTCTCTTTCATATCCCATGGCAGAAAGCTTTTCCTGAAGCTTTGTAAAATCCACCGCACCGTCTGCTGATATATGGACTCTCTTTTCCTGGATCTCCTCGAGTTTGGGCATCCCATCCAAAAATGCATCGACCGTCGTAATGACCGTGATTCCTGTATCCTCCCCGGCCTCAATGATTGCACGGACGACCTCCATGCGCTGCTTTACCAGATATTTTCCTTTGATATCTGCATGATAAAACAGCAGGTCCTTTGCCGGATAAAGATAGACCTCTTTGTCCAGAAAACGGTACTCCTCATATGCTTTTTTTGCCTTTTCATCACTGGAAAAGGCGATGATCTTATAATAACAACCATCGCCGAGTGCATACATCAGGTGTGTCTTCTGGGAATTGACACAGCCTGCGATCTGCAATATTCCTTTCTCCTTCAAACGTCTGCCGAATATCTCCTTATACTCCGCCAGCTCGGCAAGCGGCGCTAAAAAAGCCTGCATATTCACTACTCTTCCTTCTTTTTCCGATTATATTCATTCATGGCCGCCTGGATCTCGCCTGCGGTCATCATCTCTACGGCATGTACCGCATTGCGGTATCCCTCCTCCATCAGCTCATGCTCCGCCTTTGTAAAATGTCCGAGAACATAATCTGCCAGGTCATACCTTGGCGGCTTCTCACCGACCCCCACCTTAATACGTGGGAAGACCTGACTGCCCAGATGTGCGATAATACTCTTGATCCCGTTATGTCCTCCGGCGCTTCCCTTTGCACGGATACGAAGCTGTCCGACTCCCAGGCTGACGTCATCATAAATGATAATCAGCTCCTGCTCGATGTCGACCTTGTAATAATCCACCAGGCTGATGATACTCTCACCGCTTAAATTCATATAAGTCATCGGCTTCGCCAGAATGACCTTCTGGCCGCCTATGACTCCTTTACCAATCAGTGCACGGTGCTTTCTTGTGTCCACTGATATATTATATTGGTCCGCAATGGCATCAATGACTTCAAAACCAACATTGTGCCTTGTACCTTCATATTGTTTATCCGGATTTCCTAATCCTGCAATAATATACATTCCCTTCACCTCTACATTTCATACTTCTTGAACGCTCTATTCCAAGAAGGCATATCCACATCTCAATCCATTTTACAGGATAGACCTTAGTTTGTCACGTAAAAGCCGCGAATATTTTTCAGGTTCCCGTCATACACTTATAAAAAGAGAAATGGGCAGATCAACATCTGTTTCATTATCCAAAAGCAAAAATGACGAACATGGGAGGTCTTTTTCATGGGTTCCAAAACAAAAATCATCGTTCTGCATATGAAAGAAATCATTTATACCGCTGTTTTCGCGGCACTGGGCATACTGCTTATCATTCTTTTAGTAGTCATGTTCCGTCCCGGAGGAAAAGATAAAAGTGCAGATACGAAAAAGCAGTACACTCCGGGAGTTTATACATCTACACTGACTCTGAACAACACAAACCTGGAGGTTGAGGTGTCCGTGGATGAGTCCCACATTAATTCCATCCGGTTCTCCAACCTGGATGAAGCGATGACTACCATGTTCCCGCTCATTCAACCCGCGATCGAGGACATTGCTGACCAGGTATACGACAAACAGTCTCTTGAGGATATCAGCCTATCCGATGATACCCCATATACCTCCCAGATCATCCTGGACGCTATAAAAGAAGCCATAGAAAAAGCCGCAGTGAAATGATGCTGCGGCTTTTGTATGTGTGTTTATCCTTCCACGATCAGATACTGACCATTCGGCAATGCAAAAACTTCTGAAGCATCCTCCAGTTCTTCTTCAGACATTGCATCTACATCGATTCCATTCTCTTCAAAATACTCTCTGACTTCCCCAATGGAATCTACAACGACCGCCATGCAGTCTTCCAGGAAGGCTTCTGCCTCCTCGATTGTCTCAGCCACTGGTTCATCGAAAAGCTGGGACTGTTTCTGCAAAAACGTAAGTAGACACTCCTCATCGTATTCATTCATGACTTTCCACCTCCCTATTCTTGATAAATTCCATGATCTCCTTCGGAGAATCTATGATCAGACCGGCTCCTGCCTCCTTTAGTGCTTCCTTCGTTCGGAAGCCCCAGGAGACCCCGATGGTCTTCATCTTTGCGGCCGTCCCTGTGGCGATATCCACCTCGGAATCTCCAATATATATGGTCTCTGACGGCAATGCATCTAACCTCTTTGCAATCTCAATTGCTGCTGCAGGGTCCGGCTTTCTCGGTACGTCCTCTTTCTGTCCCTGTACCCAGGCAAACATATCCGTCCCGAAGATTTCTTCTACCACACTGCGCGCATTGCTGTCCGGCTTATTCGAAAGCACAGCGGTCTTGATCCCCGCGGCCTTAAGTTCTGCGAGCAGCTCTGTAATCCCGTCATATGGTACTACATGATATGTGCATCCTGTGCGGAATATGCGTTCATATCTCAGAAGTGCCTCCTCAAGACGTCCTGCTGCATCCTTTCCAGATGCCTGTAAAGCCTTTTCAAGCAATACCTTAGACCCATTCCCCACGAACATGCGGCACTGCTCTCTCGTAATTTCAAGAAGGCCCATCTCTTTCATGGTCTCGTTCACAGAAAAGGTCAAAGAATCCAACGTATCTGTTAATGTTCCGTCTAAATCAAAAATGCAGGCTTTATACATGATTCCTCTCCATTCTCTACACACCTGCCAGGCAGGTTCATTTCTCAGCCGCCGGAGGACATCGGAAAACTTTCCTTCTATCGTCCCTTCCAATCAGCCCTGGTGCATGGCAGAATCTCCTGATGATTACGTCTGCCATGTACTAGGAATATCATAGTATGAAGTCATGGAAATTTCAACCATAAAAAAGAAAATTTATGAGTGAACTTATGATGAATCAAATAGAGTGCATTCAGGCGGTCGATAAGGCCACGATCGGAGGAATTTTTGTTTTATCCAAGGAGGTATTGTTTCATGACTTTTAAGGCATTTTTTTCCAGACGGCTTACCTGGGCCTGGGAGATTTTGATTTCCTCAGCGACCTCCATCTGGGTCTTTCCTTCAAAGAAGCGAAGTGTGATAATATAGCGTTCCCTCTCATTCAGGCGTTCCATGGCGGCTTCCAGTGAAAGCTCTTCTACCCAGTTCTCCTCTTTATTCTTTTTATCGCTGACCTGATCCATCACGTAAAGGGTGTCACCGCCATCGCTGTATACTGGCTCATGAAGGCTCATGGGCATCTGGATCGCATCCAGAGCAAAGACGATGTCTTCTTTGGAGATTCCGATTTCTTCCGCAATTTCCTGGACGGTAGGCTCTTTCAGATGTTTTTTCATGTAACCTTCTTTGGCGTAAATGGCCTTATACGCCGTATCCCTCAGGGATCGGCTGACACGGATAGAATTATTGTCCCGTAAATACCGTCTGATTTCACCAATGATCATTGGCACTGCATATGTGGAAAATTTGACTGCCCGTTCAGGATCAAAGTGGTCCACTGCCTTCATCAGTCCCACACAACCGATTTGAAACAGATCATCTGCATTCTCATTGCTGCTTGAAAACCGCTTGATCACACTTAAGACCAGTCTTAAATTTCCCTTGATATACTGCTCACGTGCTTCCTCATCTCCCTGTTTAATCCTTACAAACAATGCCTCCTTCTCCTCCTCTTTTAAGAGCGGAAGCTTTGCTGTATTCACACCACATAATTCTACTTTATTCAGAGCCATATTCAGAATCCTCCTGGACGAAATTTTTAATCTAATAAAATGATTCTCAATTCATCTGTCAGTTATTCTCAAGGGAGGAAAATTTAAAAAAGTTTTAGTCCTTGACAAGGACAAATCGCCCCGGCTAAAAATGGAATCTACTTTTTACATAAAAATGATGCCATGTCTAAGATAATTCAGACATGACACCATCTTTCATTTTCTACGTTCTGAAGTCCTTAAAGCTCTGTCTTCATCATCCCTTTATCAAATTCAGGGTTGAAATAATAGAAATTCTTGGAATCCAGTTTTTCCTTTGTCTTCTCCAATGCCTCCCCAAATCTCTGGAAATGCACGATTTCTCTAGCGCGGAGGAATTTCAGCGGTTCTCTTACTTCTGCATCAGGAATCATCCTTAACAGGTTATCATACACGGTACGTGCTTTCTGCTCTGCCGCGAGATCTTCTGTAAGGTCTGTGATGGCATCACCCTTGGACTGAAATTCGATGGACGTAAAAGGCAGTGCTGAGGCTGCCTGAGGCCATAAAGCTGTTGTATGGTCGACATAATACGCATCGAACCCTGCTTCCTTAGCCTCCTCGATCGTCAGATGTTTTGTCAACTGATAGACCATGGCACAGATAATTTCCATATGCGCCAGTTCTTCAGTACCGATATCAGTCAAAAGTCCACCGACCTGTTTTACAGGCATGGTATAACGCTGGGACAGATACCGCATGGATGCAGACAATTCGCCATCCGGTCCTCCATACTGACTGATGATCATCTGTGCTGTCTTCGGACAGGTCTTTGTAATTTTTACTGGAAACTGTAATCTCTTTTCATAAGTCCACATTTATACACACGCTCCTTCCCAGGGCATTGGGCCTTCCTGCCAGCAAAAAGCCTTGTCCTTTTTACAATCCATGATGCAGTCCCGTGTCAGCGGGTAAAATGCTGCTGCAAACTGTTGTTTCAAATCCTTTCGCTCCTGCGATTTTTTCTGATACAGATCCATTGCCTGACTATCCTGGCAGTGCGTATCTAAATACAAAGTCAGGTCATCCAGTACAAAGCTTACCTCCATAATCTTACTGAGCATCTCTTCTCTTTTTCTCTGTTCTTCTGATTTTGGTTTTGCCTTGTTCAGACTCTTTTTTTCAATTTCTGCTGCAAAAAAGGGCTTATTTAACTCCTGGAAGATTGTACCAGTGCACAATGCTTCTTTCTCATCGTATAATGCACCCCACTGTTGGATCGGGATTGATGCAATTGCCAAATGTGTCTCCTGCATAAAAAAATCTCCTTTCTTCACATAAATGCATACACAACTGTGCACACTTAGTATGTGGAGAAAGAAGATTTCTATATTAGTTTAACATATCCAGTTTTACCATATACGCAGGAACATTGTAAACCTTAATCCCAACTGTCCCACTTGTCTGCCAGATTATTGATCTGGTTTTCAAATTTCGCTTTATCCTTATTGGCAATCCCTTCATTCCTGTAGATGACATCCAAAAGTCTCCTGCCGGCTGCAAGCAGTCTTTCAAATGCTGCGTCTGCTTTCTTCTGAGCAGGTTTCTTACCCTTTACAGGAATCCGCACGCCTTCACTTAGAATCTCATTTTTCGCCAGGTCTACCTCGCCATTCGGATAAGGTGCCCAGGCCGGACAGCTAAATTTTTCTTCAATCGTCTTTGCAAATTCTTCGGTCACCTGATCTTCACCGTGAACAACAAATACATGCTCAAGAGGTGTCTTGAACCCGCTCATCCAATCCAAAAGGCCATTCATATCCGCGTGTCCGCTGACGCCGTGAAGGCTCTCGATCCTCGCATGGACCTCGATTGGCTCCCCAAAGAGCTTCACATTCTTTTCCCCTTCCAAAAGCCGGCGGCCGAGAGTTCCATTGGCCTGATATCCGACAAACAGAATCGTACATTCCGGCCGCCACAGGTTATGCTTTAAATGATGGCGAATCCGTCCTGCATCACACATACCTGATGCCGAAATAATGACCTTCGGCTTTTCGATCAGGTTGATCATCTTGGAATCCTCACTGGTGGTGGAGGTCTTTAATCCCGGGAACACAAGGGGGTTAATGCCCTGGTTCACCAAAGCAAGTGCATCCTCATCAAAGCATTCCCTCATATTTTTGGAAAAGACCTTGGTGGCCTCGATTGCGAGAGGACTATCCAGATAGACCTCAAAATCCGGGTATTCTTTTAACAGGTTCTTTTCCTTGATCTCCCGGATAAAGTACAACATCTCCTGTGTCCTGCCCACTGCAAAGGATGGAATGACAACATTTCCCTTTCTGTCAAATGTCTCCTTTAGTACTTTTGTAAAATCTTTCAGATAATCAATCTTCTCCGTCGAGTGGACCCGATTGCCGTAGGTGGACTCTATTACCACATAATCGGCCGACTCCGTATAACTTGGGTCTTTTATGATTGGCTGATTCGTATTCCCCACGTCACCGGAAAATACAATCTTCTTCGAAATGCCATCCTCTGTGACCCAGACCTCAATACTGGCCGAGCCGAGGAGGTGGCCTACATCGGTAAAGCGAATCTCGACCCCTTCACAAATTTTAATACGCTCCGCATATTGGCATGGAACAAGAAGTTCAATCGCATCCAGGGCGTCCTGCATGATATAGATGGGCTCGAATACCGGCTGCCCGGCACGACGTCCCTTTCTGTTGCGCCACTCCGCCTCAAACTCCTGAATATGCGCACTATCACGCAGCATAATATTACAAAGGTCCGCTGTCGCGTAGGTCGTAAAGATTCCCCCCTTGAATCCTTTCTTCGCCAACAACGGAAGTAATCCAGAATGATCGATATGTGCATGGGTCAAAAACACATAATCGATATCCTTCTCCGGGATCGGAAGCCCCGGATTCTCGTACAGGTCAGGTCCCTGCTCCATTCCACAGTCAATCAGGATATTCTTTCCCGCTGCCTGCAGCAGATGACAACTTCCCGTTACTTCATGGGCTGCTCCAATAAACGTCAGTTTCATAAGCTTCACCAACCCTTTTCTTTTCATTGTATCATCTTTCCTCCTAAACTAACAGAGGAACTTTGGGAAATGTAAGATGTGAGGGGGGCGTGATAAAAGGGGGCCGCCGTAGGGGAGGGGGATGCTGTCTTTGGATGCTATTATTTGCGGGTAACTGCCCCTAATCAAAATGAGCTGCGAAATGGTGGACACCGCCGGCACTCGAACGAACTCTGATGAGTTCGTTCTGCGGGCCGGCTTTCCCCCAGGACTTGTGGTCCTGGAGGAAGTCCACATTTCACCGCTCATTTTGATGAAGGGGCAGTAGGACGCAAACCACGCATCCAAAGACAGCATCCCCCTCCCCTACGGCTACGTTCATCAGGTCAGAAGCTGACATTTCCGGTGGGAAGTTCTGGCAGAGCTGCGGATGTGAACTGGCTTCGCGGTTCACAGCCTTGCGAGGAACGCATCATAAGGGCAAAAATTGCACTTAAATGAAAAAACATTTAAGGAAAAATATCTAGCAGAGAAGTGTATTTTGCAGTGGAAATACTTGAAAAGGAAGATATTTCCTTCCCGCAAAAATCCCCCTTCTCTTTCCGGCCACGGTCTTCTCCTGTAAAATGATTCTGCCGACTTGATGGAAACAGCCTCTGGGAAAGCGGATAGGATGCGCTGCGGGCTGGCGGAGAAAGGGTAAGCGGCTAAATAAAAGATCAGGTGAAATAGCGGACACCGTGGACATTCGGCAAAAGTCTTGATGACTTTTGCCTGTAGGTCCACTCAATTTTCGGACTGGTAGTCCGAAAATTGGTCCTCATTTCACCTGATCTTTTATTGAAGCCGCTTATCCCATTCTCCTAAACGCCCTGCAGCGCATCCTATCCGCTTTCCCAGAGGCGTCCCCCTTCAACTCCAACTCTCCCACTCATTTTAATCATACCGCACTATCTCGCGTTTTAGACGCTGCATGATTTTTTTCTCCAGTCTGGAGATATAGGACTGGGAGATTCCCAGCAGATCTGCTACTTCTTTTTGAGTTTTTTCTTCGCCTTCGGGATTGTCTAGGCCGAATCGCATTTTTACGATTAATTTTTCCCGTGCGGATAGTTTATTAATGGCTTTTATAAGGACTTTACGCTCTGCCTCGGTTTCCAGATCTTTGTATATCGTGTCCTCTTCTGTGCCGAGAATATCAGACAGGAGGAGCTCGTTTCCATCCCAATCTACATTGAGCGGCTCGTCGATAGATACTTCCATCTTGGTCTTGCTGTTCCTTCGCAGGTACATAAGAATTTCATTTTCTATACAGCGGGATGCGTAGGTAGCAAGTTTGATTTTTTTGGTCGGATTGAAGGTATTGATTGCTTTGATCAAGCCAATCGTGCCTATAGAAATCAAATCCTCGACTCCGACTCCTGTATTGTCAAATTTTTTAGCTATGTATACAACTAATCTTAGATTATGTTCAATCAGAAGCTTCTTCGCCTCCTCATCGTATTCAGAACCGAGATGTTGTATCACCTCTGTCTCCCGCTCTGTCTCCAATGGGGCCGGCAGCACCTCGGAGCCTCCGATATAATGTATTTCCTTATGGTTGGAAAAGAAAATACTTCTGATGTCTGGTATTACTTTTAGTTTGAACTGTTGGGGTACTGCTACTTTTACTACCATTTTATATGCCTCCTAATAGGTCAGGATTTAAAATCATCTGATATTCTTCTTGTTCTGAAACGTGCTCTTCGCAAACTCCGATGACTGGCTTTTCTATCCACTTCTCTTCTTTCAAATGGATGCACATTTTTCGGATGCGGAAAACAGGCATGATGCTCTCTTTTCCAACAGTACGGTACGGGATGTAATGAAAGCCGTTCTTCATATCTTCATCTGTCAAAATGGACCTTGCCAGAGCTTTATCTACAACACTAACCGGCTCTTTTGACACATTGTCTTCAAGAGCGTTCCCAGTGTCAATTAACGCTTTTATTTTTCGTTCACCAGCACTGGTATAAAGCGTGATCTCGCATATTTTTTCCTGCAATGACTTGAGCCGAACGAGGAATTTCCAGATTCCCCGGATGAAATAATAACATCCAACGGCTGCCGCAAAATACAGACTTCCCACACGCACATAAGGATGCAATGCCTGCAGGATTCCTCCAAAAAGAAAGGATGCGATATACAATAAACCAAATGCTTTTCCAAATTCTCTTTTTCCTTTGACCCTTAATCCTGTTTTGATCATGATTGTATTGACTGTTGTGTGGAATAGAATGAGTTTTATAACTCCCGGAACCGGCATGGCAATGACAACACACGTAAGTCCCGAGCCAACTGCTCCCCCCAGAAAAATGCGTCCATGTGTGGTAGGACATTTCAGCACTTGATCGACGGATAGAAGCAATAAGGAATCCATCATAAAATTCACAAGAAACAACACGTCTATGTATAATTCATAGTACATGCTCCACCCTCTTTCTCGTTGGTACTAAATCGATTTGGCACTCAAGCAAGATTCATTATAAATAAAATACCGTTGAAAATTTGTCAGAAACTGACAGAAACCCAGAGATTCTTTCGACAAAATGAGAGTGAGGGTTGCGGCGGGTGGGGTGGGGTCCGCCAGACTGCAAGGCCACGAAAACCATGGGGAGGGGACTGCCGTTTCTTCAGGCTTACCGTTCATTAAACAGCACTAAATAACAAACCGCCGAATTTTGCCGCACGGAATGGATTCACCCCGTTTGCCTGATGCAAACGCGGCTCAGCCATTCCTGGAATTTGATTTTGGAAAATCAAATTCCATCGGCAAAATCCGGCGGTTTCTTATTAAGTGCTGCTAAACTCGCTTAGATGCCTGTAGAAACGGCAGCCCCCTCCCCATGGTTTCCGCGGTCTTGCAGACTGGCTGCGTCCTTCCAATTGGCCGGAAAGCTCACTCTGGGGAATTTGGACGAGGAAGACGGATGGAAACTCCTGGATGATCAGCTATCCACCCTGTCAGTTTCGTACGCTTTCCCCGCCAGTAAGCCGCCCGGGAAATAAATTTCATCCCGGTATGTTGCGCGTAGCTGCGGAGGATTCAGCCGGAGTTTACGACCGGCGGCCGTGTATGTCTTTTCAAAGACTTTTGAGTGAGCCGTACAATCCGTTAAAGAAAAAGAACGAAAAACAGAGGTCAGAATTCGTCGTTCAACGACGGAATTCTGTAGCATACTTGCGGAGAAATCATCAAGATTTCTCTGCAAATATGCTAGTGCCTCTGTTTTTCGTTCTTTTTCTTTTATGGATCGTAGGCAAACGGGGCAGTCTTTGAAAAGACATACACGGCCGCCGAGCGTAAACTCCGGCTGAATCCTCCGCAGCGCCCCAACTCGCCCTTAAACTTTCATTTCCACTCTTACTTCTTGAAGAAGTCCGGGATCTTTATGGACTGTTCTTTTACTTTGCTTGAAGGTGTTCTTGGCTGATCGAGTGTCGGCATTGTGCCTCCTGCCGGTCTGCTTGTAACTCCTGCTGGTCTTGCTGCAGCTCTGCGCTGTTCAGGATCGATCTGAGTCCTTCCGCTTACCATATCTCCTGATGGGAGGATAGAGCCTACCTTCTGCTGTCCTTCCAGTCTTGCTTTTAACTTGGAAGAACTTCCGCCTACGTTATGTAAGCCGGTAGCGATAACGGTGATTGTCGCCTCATCTGATCTGGAGTCATCGTACATAGCACCAAAGATGATGTTTGCGTTCTCTCCGGCAAGTTCCTGTACGTATTCTGCTGCATCGGATGCATCCATAAGGGTGATATCACCAGAAATGTTGATGATAACATGGGATGCTCCCTGAATAGTAGTCTCAAGCAGCGGGCTGGCAACAGCCTGTTTTACTGCCTCTAATGCCTTGTCGTCTCCGCGTCCTGCACCGATACCGATGTGGGCGATACCCTTGTCCTTCATAACGGTCTGGATATCTGCGAAGTCCAGGTTGATCAAAGATGGTACGTTGATCAGGTCAGTGATACCCTGGATACCCTGCTGTAATACTTCATCCGCTTTCTTTAAAGCCTCCGGCATGGTTGTCCTTCTGTCAACGACCTCCAAAAGCTTGTCATTCGGGATGACAATCAATGTATCTACGTTCTCTTTTAATTTATCGATTCCTGCAAGAGCATTGGACATACGGGTTCTTGACTCAAAGCGGAAAGGCTTTGTGACAACGCCTACAGTCAGTGCTCCCTGTTCTTTGGCAATACGAGCCACGACAGGAGTTGCTCCTGTTCCGGTTCCACCGCCCATACCACAGGTAACGAATACCATGTCGGCACCCTTTAATGCGGCTGAAATCTCCTCTGAACTTTCTTCTGCAGCCTTCTCCCCTACTTCCGGCTGTGCTCCGGCACCAAGTCCCTTTGTAAGCTTCTCACCAATCTGCATCAAGGTTGGTGCTTTACATAACTGGAGTGCCTGTTTATCTGTATTGATTGCTATAAATTCTACACCTGCAATCTGCTCATCGATCATGCGGTTCACTGCGTTATTACCGCCGCCGCCGACTCCGATAACTATAATTCTTGCAGCTGCTTCTGATTCGTTGGTTTTAATTTCTAACAAGAGTATTTCCTCCTTCGTCGTCCTATTAATATTATTTTATACATCCCTTGAGATTGAACGATATAATTCAATAAGTATATAATATAGTCTTTTCGGTAAATAATCAATAGATTTTTATTTATTTTCTGTTTTTTTTATTCAATTCATACGCATTTTATATTGATCAATTTACCACTCCTGGTCATCCTGACTGCCGCTGTCTGATATACCGCTCTGCTCGTCCTGCCATCCACTGTCCTGGCTATCTCCGGTCTGCGCATCGTTTGTATCATCCGCATCTTGTGTACTGCCGTCCGAGCCATCAGATGCTTCCGTCCCGCCGTCTGGATCACCGCTTTGATTCTCCTGCCCCTCGCTGTCCCGGGAAGTATCTTTGTCATTCTTTCCCTCTGCCTTTTCCTTCTCCTTATCTTCTGCCGACTTTGGTACGAACCGGATTGCCTTGTCCGATACCTCGAAGTTCTCCAGATGCAGTGTTCCTTCTTTATCCGGGTATTTTTCTTTCAGCTTCTCAAGGATTGGTGATACCTGTGCCAGGCGCTCTTCATAATTAGATTTGCCCAGCAGCACTTCTACCTTCCCGAAATAGAGGTTCAATTCACTTCCAGAACTGGTAACGCGGTCTGGATTCAGCTTGTATTTCACAAGGAGCTGTGAAATCTCTACGATTCGTTTAAAAAACTTCTTATCAGATACCGGAAGGACCTTCCCCAGCTTCACCTTAGATTCATCTATATTCATGCCCTCGATGTAGGCGGCACCGTCTAGTTTCTCTGAGGTTTTTAAAAGTGCCGTTCCATCCTTGTCAAAGTATAGATACTGATCCTTGTAATCTATGTAACCAGTAATCTCTTTTTCCTTCACCGTTATCCTGATAGACCACGGCGCCTTTAAAGTCACCTTTGAGGATTCCACTACTGGAAGCTGCTCTACATCTGTATGATTGAACTTCCACCACGCATATGCGGAATTCATCGCATACTTTTCTTCCCGATACCAGTTGATCACCGCATTATCAGTACAGTATTTATTGCCTTTTACTTCTATCTTTTGTACATGGAATAAAAGCAGAAAGGCGAATACCAGAATCACGATTCCCAGAACAAATGTGAGAAGCCCCAGAAATACTCCCTGTCTCTTTTTCTTTTTTCTCTCGGGCGGACGATAACCTTCCTTATATAATACTTCATTTATATATGCTTCATCGTCGAACTCTTCATACTTTTCACGCCTGCGCTGATTCCTGCTCTGACTTTTATGCTGCCTCTGACTCTGCTTTCCAGTCTTTTTACTGCGTCTCATCCAAAGTCCTCCTTACATCATTTATCTTCCCCTTCCTTATTCTATCAGATTCGAAACACTCAATACAAGCCCCATTTCCAAAAGCAGGAATAATACTGAGGTTCCCCCGTAACTGATAAAGGGAAGCGTAATCCCCGTATTAGGGATCGAGTTGGTCACCACTGCAATATTCAGAATCACCTGGATCATCATATGTGCCATTGCCCCCGCCGCGATCAGAGCTCCCAGAAGATCCTTCGCATGGGTGGCAATCACAAAGAAACGCCAGATCAGGATCAGGAAAAGCAAAATAATCAGGCTCGCCCCCACCAGTCCCAATTCCTCACAGATAATGGAAAATATCATGTCATTCTGTGCTTCTGGAAGAAATCCAAGCTTCTGCACACTTTCACCAAGCCCCCTGCCGAACAGGCCCCCGGATCCAATCGCATATAAGCCTTGAAGGGTCTGATAGCCCTTCTCAAACTTCTCTGGGTTGCGCCAGATCGCAAGTCGTTCCAATCGATAGCTCTCCAGGGCCAGGAAGATTCCCATAAAACCGACTCCTGCCGCCCCCATCCATATGAACTGGGCATACTTTGGGCTTGCCACAAAGATCAGAACAACTGCGATACCTAAGATGATGATCGCTGTGCTCAAATTGCTTGCCCCTACCAGTGCCACAATCGGCAGCACCGGAATCATGACTTTCACCAGAGTCCTGAATTTTCCCATCTGCTTCACATTTTTTGTCACCAGACAGGCCAAGAACAGGATGATCGCCACCTTTGCGAATTCTGACGGTTGAAAAGAAATCGGGCCCAAAGAAAGCCATCTTTTGGACCCGTTGTACTCATCTCCTATAAATATGACCGCTACCGATAACAGGATGGCTGTCAGATAACCGAGTGCCGCGAGCGGCACCCATTTGTGGTAATCGATCTGTGCCACGATCAACATCCCCGCAATTCCCAGTGCAGTTGCAAATCCCTGTCTTCTCAGGTAATAGAAAGAATCGTGAAATTTCACCCGTCCGTTATAGGCGCTGGTACTGTACAAAAGGACCAGGCCGATGATTACCAGCAGTAATACCACAATCAGCAGTGTGTAATCATACCGCTTCTTTTTCTCAGGACGTTCCAATATAAATTCACTCCTTATAACTGATTTACAAGTTCTTTGAATTTATCTCCACGTTCTTCATAATTTTTAAACATGCCCCAGCTTGCACATGCAGGTGACAAAAGCACTGCATCGCCCGGCACTGCATTTTTGACGCAGACATCCACGGCTTCTTCAAATGTATCCACCAGGACCGTGTCTGTGAAACCTAGTCTTCTGGCCGTCTCATCTATCTTCTCTCTGGTAGCTCCCAAAAGCACCAGCTTCTTCACCTTACCTTCAAATGCTTCAATCCACTCTTCATAGGAAGAATCTTTGTCGTACCCGCCGCCAATCAGTAAGGTCGGACGGTTCATCGCCTGGATTCCTTTGATTGCGGCATCTGAATTCGTTCCTTTTGAATCGTTGTAATAAGCGACACCATTTTTCTCTGCCACAAATTCGATGCGATGCTCCACTCCCTGGAACTCCATGACAGTCCTGCGGATAATCTCCATCGGAACACCATAGGCTGCTGCCATCGCTGCCGCTGCCATCACATTTTCATGATTGTGGGTTCCCAAAAGCTTTAGTTCATCGATACGACAGATTTCAACTGGTTCTCCCTCCAGAGAAAGCATGATCCTGCCATCCTCCAGATAGATACCTTTCTCTAGTTTACGCTGACTGCTGAAATATAGAACCTGTGCGCTTAGATTTTCTCCAAATTTCCTGGTCACTTCATCCTCAAAGTTCAGGACACAGGTATCTTCTGCCGTCTGATTCTTTGCAATATTCTGCTTTGCCCCGATATAAGCCTCCATTGTATGGTGACGGTTCAGATGATCCGGCGTGATATTCAGCATCGCGCTCACCCTCGGGCGGAATGTATGTATGCTCTCCAACTGGAAACTGCTCATCTCTGCTACAATCACAGAATCCTCTCTTGTCTTTAGTGCTATGCTGGTATAGGGATTCCCAATATTTCCTACTACAAAGGTGCTTTCCCTATAATTCTTCATGATCTCTCCAAGCAGCGCCGTGGTGGTCGTCTTACCATTCGTACCTGTGATTGCCAGGACATCCCCTTTGCCGTATACGTATGCCAGTTCAATTTCTCCCCAGATCGGGATTCCCTTTTCTCTCATCCGATCTACGACCGGAAGGTCTGTCGGTACGCCCGGGCTCATCACGGTCAGGCTTAGAGAATCCAGGATCGTATCAGGAAGCTCTCCTAATACCACCTGCATATCGGCCCCGCAAGGTGCTCCCAAGAGAATCTCCCCGCGAATCTTCTCTGCATCTAAGGATGTATTCCCATCATAAAGAATCACTCCTGCTCCTTTTTCCAGCAGCAGTCTGCTTGCTGCCACGCCACTGATGCCAGAACCAAATACAAGAACTTTTTTATTTAACAATTCCATAACCTATACCCCCATAAGTGCAATCAGACAGAGAATCGCTGTTATAATAGAGAACACCGCAACAACTCTTGTCTCAGACCATCCGCACAATTCAAAATGATGATGGATCGGTGCCATCTTGAAGAAGCGCTTTCCTCCTGTTTTCTTGAAATAGGTGACCTGAATCATAACAGAAGCAACCTCCACCAAATAGATCAATCCAACAATAATTACATATAACGGCATCTGCATCATATATGCCGTTCCGATTACGAATCCTCCTAAGGCAAGGGAACCTGTGTCTCCCATGAATACACTTGCAGGATATACATTAAATAGAAGGAAACCAAGCAGTGCTCCAACTACCGCACAGGTGATCGGCTCTACACCGCTCTTCGTTCCAATCGCAACTACAGTAAAGAAGGTCGCCACCAGAACCGTCACGCTGGATGCCAGTCCGTCCAGACCGTCTGTAAAATTCGTGCCATTGACTGTTCCGATTACTGCAACAAACAGAAGCGGAATCGCAACCCAGCCAATATCCCAGTACTTCCCTCCAGAAAATGGAATCAGAAGGGTCATCGGAATCTTTGCCACCTTAATAATGTAGTAAGCAAAAATCGCTGTGACGACAATCTGAAGTGCCATCTTCTGTTTCGGATAAAGTCCATCAGAACGTTTCATGACTACTTTTAAATAATCATCCAAAAATCCAATCAGGCCAAAGCCGATTGTTAAAAATAAGACCGGAATAATATTCGGGTAGTCTTTGACGTAAAATAAGGAAGTGATCACCACACTGCCGAGAATGATCACGCCTCCCATGGTCGGGGTCCCTGCCTTCTTCAAGTGGGACTGTACGCCGTCTTCCCTCTCCGTCTGTCCCATCTTCAGTCTTCTAAGAAACGGTATTACAACTGGTCCCATCAACAAACTAAGCGCAAATGAAATCAATACCGGAATCACTACATGATAACTCATACATCCACCTCTTCATCTCTTTTGTTAAGCAAAATTTACTTATTCTTATCATTTCTGCGGCCTTAAAGGCACAGTCGAGCAGAATACCTCATTCAGTATACCGCATTAGCCTGTGTTTTTCAACCAAAACTCTCCTGTTTTGCCCAGATAGCGACCTGGTATACATCCCTTCATTTCCACTGGGCAGTACAAAAAATCCTGCCCTTTACTCGGTCGTCTCTTCCTGCCCCTCTTCGTTCTTCTCAGAAACTGTCCCCGTTTTTTCAATCCCCAGATAGGGAAGTACATTATCATATATACTCTTAAGAACAGGTGCCGCAATGGTTCCTCCATAATAAACGCCCTGCGGATCGTGAATCAGCACCATCCCCAGTATCTGTGGATTTTCCGCTGGGGCAAACCCTAAGAAGGAAGAAATATATCTGTTCGCACTTCGTGGAAGTGTCTGGGAGGTCGCTGTCTTTCCACCAATCGTATAGCCTTCGATATAAGCGTTTTTACCGGAGCCCTGGGATACCACGCTCTCCAAAAGCATCCGCATTGTGGCAGAAGTATCCTCTGAAACAATTCCATCCTTCTCCTTATATCGAAAGGTCTCAATCTGGTTCCCATCTTTATCCAGAACTCCTACTCCAAGATGAGGAGTCACTCTCCTTCCTCCATTGATCAGGGAGCTGACCGTCGTCGCCATCTGAATCGGCGTCACCTGAAAGGACTGTCCAAAAGACATGGTCGCCAGTTCTACCGTTCCAATATCTTCTTTCTTATGCATGATTGTCCCGGCCTCTCCGGGTAGGTCCACATTAGTCAGGCTCATTAATCCAAACTGCTTAAAATACTCGTAAAAGCGGTCCGGTCCAAGTCTGAGCCCAATGTCTATAAATACCGGGTTGCAGGAGTTCTGGATTCCTTGTACAAATGTCTCTGCACCGTGTCCTCCCACCTTATGACACCTGATCTTCCGATCCTCCACCACCCGGTAACCCGGACAGGAAAAAGTATCAGTCAGCTTAACGACGCCTTCCTCCAAGCAGGCGGAGGCCGTAATGATCTTAAATACAGACCCCGGTTCATACGTATCATTGATACAGCCGTTCCTCCACATCTGATTCAATTGATTCTGCAATTCCTCATCCGTCAACGTGTCCGAATCTACTCCTGTATTCAGTATATACGGTTCGTTCAAATTAAATTCCGGTACATTGACCATTGCCAGTATTTCACCGTTCTGGGGATTCATTAGCAAAATCGAGACACTGTCCGCCTGCTTTTCTTCCATTACTTTCAATGCTGCCTGCTCGCAGAAGGACTGGATATTATAGTCCAAGCTTACCTGGAGCGTATTTCCTGCCACAGGCTCGATTCTGTCCTCCGCAATGCCCTCTAATTCGATTCCTCTGGCATCCGTCACTGTCAGGATCGTACCATTGATTCCTTTGAGGTATTCCTCGTATTTTACCTCCAGGCCTATGATTCCTTGATTATCACCCCCGGTAAATCCCAGGACCTTTGAAGCAATTTCGTTATATGGATAATAACGTTTGAAGTCCTCGTCCACCTTGACGCCTGCCAGATTATAATTACGAATCCGGTCTCCCACTTCCTTTTCGACATTTGTCTTTACTTTTTCCATGGAGGAAACCTTCTCCACCCGTTTCCTAACAATAGCCTCATCCAGCTCCAATTCTTTTGTAAGTGTCTGGATGACCAGCTCTGGATCCTTGATCTGATTATGGATCACCGAGATCGTGCAGACCGTCTTATTCGTAGCCAGCACTGTCCCATTTCTGTCCACGATTTCTCCCCTTGCGGCTTTGATGGCCCGCTCCCTTTCATGCAGGGATTCTGCTTTCTTCTGATAATACTCCGCATCAAAGATCATCAGATAAACCAGTCTGCCTATCAACGTCAGAAGCACAGCCGCGGCACATAAAAAAACAACAAGTATCTTCCTTTTATTATATGTCTTGTTCTTCATAAAATAAAAAACCTTACAAAAGATGTTTTTATAACATATTACATCTTTTGTAAGGTTATTCCATTTTTACAGATCCACGCTACTCTACCGGATCTTCGGATGCCCAATCCGAAAGGTCTGGGTTATAATTTTCATCAATATAGGCTCCATCCGGTTTATCATAATTATCATCTATGCTTGTTCCATTCTCCTCATTGCCGCTCTGCTGTTGTAGCTGGTCAGTCGGCACCGCACCCTGGGTCGTTCCCGTATAGCCTTCCATCGTTGTGATATTCAGATATGGGAATGCCTGAGACATAATCTTCTTAGAAAGATCGAGTACATAGGAGCTGGTTCCCTGGTCCTCTACATTTGCCTCGTCAATCACAACATAAACTACCACCTCTGGATTTTCCTGTGGAGCATAACCGATGAAGGAAAGAACATACTTTTCATTTCCACGGGGAAGCTTTTCTGCTGTACCAGTCTTTCCTCCGATATCATAGCCTTCCACGTTGGCACTCTGTCCCGTTCCGCTTGTCATTACGGCCTTCATGTATTCCTTCACCTTGGTTGATGTCTCCGCAGAAATTGTTTTCTTAAGGAGGACCGGATCCTTTGTCTCAACCACTTTGCCGCTCTCATCCTGTATCTGCTTCACCACATGCGGCTCATAATAATTTCCTCCGTTAATTAAGGAAGAAAACGCAGCCGTCATCTGTGTCATCGTCACATTGAAGCCCTGACCAAAGGAGCTCGTCGCAAGCTCAGCCGGATTCAACTGCTCTTCTGTATAAAGCAGGGACGCTGTTGACGCCTCGCCCGGCAGGTCAATTCCGGTATATTCCCCAAATCCGAAAATATGCTGATAACGGCTAAAATCTTTCGCACCTATGGCCTCTACCATGTGCATCAGCGCCACATTACAGGAATTCGCAACCGCCTGTTCGATGTTCTCGGGTCCATGCCCTGACTTCAAATGGCATGAAATATCATAATCACCAACATGCAGATAACCGCCGCAGACATAAGTCTCATTCCCTTTTAAGGCTCCGGTCTCCAGACCTGTCGCCACAGTAAACGGCTTTGCCGTTGACCCTGGTTCAAATGCGTCACTGACGCAGAAATTCCTCCACAGCTCATTCAGAGCTTCCAGTTTTTCGTCGTCTGTCATCTCTTTTAATTTTTCCTTTGGATAAATAGCTGACAGATCCCTGGGCTTATTCAGATTGAAATTGGGATAAGAAGCCTCTGCAAGAATCTCACCCGTATTCGGGTTCATGATCATGACTGCTGTATTCTTACTTCCCGGCTCTCCTTCTCTGGCCTCGCCCGCATGCTCATCATTAAACTCCTTGATGCATTTCTCTACGATGCTCTGCAATGTCACATCGATGGTCGTGACTACCGTATTTCCGTTTTTTGGGGGCTTCACAGTACGCTCCGCATTGGAGGCATCGTCAAAATATCCATATTCCCGACCGTCTGTTCCGTTCAGAATACTGTTATATGCACTTTCGATTCCAATGGAGCCTTCATTTCCAGAAACCGTAAATCCAATCACATCACTGGCCAGTTCATTATAAGGATATGTCCTTTGATAATCATCCTCCAGCCAGATTCCTTTGACATTCGGATACTTTTGGGTATTCTTTTCTATCTTCTGGAACTTTTGTGCTTTCTCATACGATACCCCTTTTGCCAAAATCTCATACCTGCTCTTTGGATTCTCCTTGATTCGTTCCCTCACATCCGATTCCTTGATTCCAAAGACATCGGACAATACCTCGATGGTCGGATCGATATAATCCTTGTCGGAGGTCAGAACGACCACATCCAGAATCACATTATAGACTCTCTGACTGATCGCGATCTTTGTCCCATTGCGGTCCACAATATCTCCACGCTTATAAGGAATGACCCTGTTGTCATATTCCTGCTGGTCAAGCACGATCTTCGTATAGCGTTCCCCCTTGGAGGCATTGATATATGTGATTCTTCCTACAAGAACAACAAAAGCCAGTATAATTGCCATGAATAGCATTACCAGCTTTTTTTGCATCCTTTTCGGAAATTTTTTAGTTAAAAATTCAAATCTGTTCTTCTTTTTACGCTTTGCCATATTCGTTGTCCTTACTCAGATGCATCCTTTGATTTGGCCAGAACTCCATCGGACGGAATATCATTATACTGCTTCACATAGTCACTGGTAGGGCTTTCATACTCCACCACGTTCCCCTGGGAAGCATAGACCATTCCCATCTCGTTCATCGCCTTGTCGCGGATCTCTTCCAGATTCACAGAATCCTCTGCTGCATTATATGCGGTATCATTCTGTTCTGTTAAATCTGCGAGCTCTTCCTGCAATGCAGAAATACTTTCTGACCTGCTCACCATATCCGACTGAAGCTTCAGATATGCAACACAGATCAAAACTGCACAAGCCGCTGCAATGGCTAAAAACACCGTATATGCAGGACTCATATTCATTGCACGTTTTCTGTTTCTGCGCACCTGTCGGCTTGTCCTGACTGGACGCTCCGGCTGTGCGGCTGATTTTCTCTTTGGCAGAACTTCCGGCTTTGGTACGGTATTCCCATAAACATATGCCTGTCTATAGCTGCTTCTATTGTATGATTGTCTGTTTCCAAAAGCTTGTCTTCTTGCAGCCATTCGTCTGCCCCTTTCTTAAAACTTAGTTCCGCCGGGCTCTCCCCTTCCCGACGGATCATTTATCTTGTATACTCCTTTTTTGCTTATGCACGTTCAAAAATTCTAAGCTTTGCGCTCTTCGAACGGCTGTTATGTTCCAACTCTTCCGCGCTTGGAAGGATTGGCTTCTTTGTGATTACTTTTCCCTTCGAAACGTTCCCGCATACACATACCGGAAAATTCTTCGGACAGATACATGGATCTTCATTCTTTCTGAAAGAACTCTTCACGATCCGGTCCTCCAATGAATGGAATGTGATAATGCAAAGTCTTCCTCCGGGATTCAGTAAATCGATCATAGTATCCAGGGTGTCCCTCAGAACATCTAACTCATGGTTCAGTTCGATGCGGATTGCCTGGAATGTCCTCTTGGATGGATGCCCCGATGTCTTCTGAATCTTCATCGGGATGGCCCTTGAAATCACTTCGTTCAACTGGCCTGTTGTTTCAATCGGGCCTTTTTCGCGTTCCATTACGATGTGCTTTGCGATATTCTTCGCAAAACGGTCTTCCCCGTAATCACGGATCACACGAAAAAGGTCCGCTTCACTATAGTCATTGACAATGTCCCTGGCAGTCATCTTCTGTCTCTGATCCATCCTCATGTCCAACGGGGCATCTGCGCGATAGGAAAAACCTCGTTCTGCCGTATCCAACTGGTAAGATGATACGCCCAGATCAAGTACGATCCCATCGACCTTGTCAATGCCTATCTCATGGAGCCTCGGCTTCATATCACAATAATTGCTCCTGATTATTGTAACTCTCTCCCCGAAGTCGAGTAATCGGGCACTGGCCGCTTCAATTGCGGCAGCGTCCTGGTCTATTCCTATAAAACTCCCCTTGCTGTTTAAGCGCTTACACACTTCGTAGGCATGTCCGCCTCCTCCGAGTGTAGCATCAACGTAAATCCCATCTGGCTTGACTGCCAGACCGTCTACAGTTTCCTCAAGTAAAACTGATGTGTGCTTGAATGCCATAAAATCCTCCATCTGCTTATTGAAGCTTCCATCACTTTTAGATTCTGATTCCAATTGCCTCCATACGTTCGGCAATTGCATCCAGATCCTCTTCGCTGACCATGCTTCTCTCTTCCCAAAGTGCTTTATCCCAGATTTCAACGCGGTCCTGAACTCCCACTAGGACAACATCTTTTTCCAGATTCGCCGCTTTTCTCAGAGAAGGTGGTACCAATACTCTCCCCTGCTTGTCAAAGCTGCCTTCTGAAGCACTTCCGAAGAAATAACGCTTGAATATTCTGGCATCTTTATTCATACGTGGTAAGGTCTCCAGTTCAGCAACGAATTTGTTCCATTCGTCCATAGAGTACACAAAGAGACAGCCCTCCAAGCCATTACAGATTACGAAACTATCTCCCAAATCGTCTCGTAACTTGGCTGGGATAATAAGTCGGCCTTTTTCATCGATTGTGTGATTAAACTCCCCTAATAACATCCGGAACCCCTTCTCCTAGTGAGGTTCTCCACTTTTCACCCCACTTTGTGCCACTATCTACCACTTCCTACCACTTGCCTCCATTGTAAACCACCCTTTCCCCATTTTCAAGTGTTTTTTCAAAAAAATTTCTGGCGGGAGAAGTGGGAGGGATGTGGGAAGGGGCGCCGCAGGAAGCGGGGACAGGGGGATTTGGGGGCTGGTTTGCGTTGGAAAGTGGGACTAAGGGGGAAAAGGTGGAAAATCGGGACAACCTTGACACTGTGCCCAAAATCTGATGATTTTGCACCCAGGGTCAAGGAAAAAATGTGATTCGGTATCACATTTTTTATCCCGATTTTCCACCTTTTCCCCCTAAGTCCCACTAACCGCGCAAGATGCCCCCAAATCCCCCTGTCCCCGCTTCCCGCGGCTAGGTTCATCCAACGGGTTCCGCCGCTTCCCCCGGTGGGGGAAATTGGCGGGGGTGAGTGGGGAGGTTTTTGTAACTTGGAAATATTGTGGAGATGGGTGGGGAATTTTTATAACCTAGGGGTGGCGGTGGGGGTGAGTGGGGGATTTTTTTAATCTGTGGAGGCAAGTGGGGGACAATTTAGGATTTTTTCTTTTTTTCTCTTGTTTTTCTTATGGATTTAGATATGGATATGGGAACCGGACCCAAAAAGGACTTGTTTTCTTCTTTGAAAGCTTGAAAAAAGCAGGGGCAAAGTCTTGATTTGAAATCACGGCTTTGCCCCTGTCTCTTTTCTTTTCTATTATTGCAAATCTAAATTCACATATCTGCTCCCAATACGGCTTCTGTACACTGTCAGGTGAACTTTACCTGGTTCTACTGGGATAAACTGTTCAGGTAATTATTTACTGCATCATAATTGACCTCTGCTACTGGTCTTTCCTGTTTTGACTCATGTGTCTTATATGCGGAAAATCCCAGCCAGCCTACTAATGCAAGCGCTGCTAAGGTGAGGACCGTTTTACGTACAACACTCATGATGCGCTGCTTTTTGATGATCTTTTTTCTATTGGCTTTCTCTTGTTTATAGCGTTCTACTTTTTCCTGGCTCATTTTTCAAACTCCTTCGTGCTCTGATGTTCTACTGAACATTTTATCACAAAGTTTTCTATACCACAACTATTATTCCGCCATCATTGGCATACATGGTACTGATTCCTGCCGTATCTATGATGAAGCTGGCCTTGAATTTGGCTTTGGAAAGAAGTGTCTTCTGGACTTCAAGAGCCCTCTCTTTGCAGTTGCAGTGAGAAATCGCCAGAATCTTCTCCTCGGAATTCTCCAAATCATCGATGATATGGTCCGTCATCTTCATTAATGCCTTCTTCATACCACGCGCCTGTCCTAGTTGACAGATAATCCCTTCCGGCTTAGCGCCCATGACTGGCTTGATATTCAAAGCACTTGCGACAAGTGCTTTGATTCCTGTCAATCTTCCGTTCTTTTTCAAGGTGTCTAAAGTCTCAAGTACAAAGTAAGTGTGCTGGGATTCAATATATTTTTCCACAGTATCGACTACTTCCTGAAAACTCATACCTGCTTCTTCACATTCCTGAATCTTCAGTCCGATCAATGTCTCACCGATGGATGCAGAACAGGAATTGAAAACATAAATATCCCTCTTTCCATATTCCTCTTCGTAAAGCTTACGTCCTAATTCCGCGCTGTTGTAAGATCCGCTCAACTCAGCAGATAATGTCACAGCATATACATGCTCTGCATCACAATGATAACTCTCCATATATTCTTCCGGGGACGGACAGGATGACTTCGGGCACTCTGCACTTGCCGCAACACGTTTCAGGAAATCAGCCTGATCAAATGTCTCATCATCGACAATGCGTACACCGTCGACCTCCATACTCAGCGATGCAGTCTCAAATAGTCCGCTTGCCTTCATCTCCTCCGTTAATTCTCCACAGCTGTCCACAATTACTTTATAACTCATACTATATCCTCCTACACTACACTTAGTGCATTCCGCATCTATTATATGTAGTTTTAAATACTACATACTAATATAACACACTTTAATTCGTATGAAAAGAGTTTTCTTCTATTTTAATTTTCCTGGATATTCCTAATGCAATTCCCATCTCCGTCATCAAAAATAGAATCGAAGTTCCTCCATAACTGATGAACGGCAATGTGATACCTGTCGTCGGAATCAGATTCGTTACTACGGCGATATTTAGGATGACCTGAAGTGCAATATGCGCAAAGATCCCGGTCGCAATCAGCGAACCATACATATCCGGCGCGTTCCTTGCGATGAACATCAGGCGGTATAATAAAAGCCCGAACAGGACCAGTATCACGATTGCTCCAAATACTCCGAGTTCTTCACAGACGATCGTCAGGATCATGTCGTTCTGTACCTCCGGGATGACGCCCAGTTTCTGGGTACTGTTTCCAAGGCCCTTGCCCCAGAAACCGCCCGAACCGATTGCGTACAGTCCCTGCATAACCTGAAAACCGCCCTTATCTGCATGGTTCTCCGGGTCCAGCCAGGTAATGATTCTTCGAAGTCGGAAGTTCTCACTCGTTGTAATCGTCGCTGCCATAATTGAGACACCCACGACTGCGATTACCGCAGCTGCTCCTGCAATTGCCAGGAATGGTTTTGTCTTGGGATGTGCTACAAAAAACAGAATACAGGTTATGGCGAATACAATGATCGCGGTACTGAGGTTCTCCGTCAAGAACATAACGCCGCCGGCTGCAACAAGCCCGAACGCCATGATCCGCACCATGCCTTCCCTTGTATTGATCTGCTTTCCCATTCTGCATATCTCATATGAGATAAATAAAATCACAGCGATCTTCGTAATCTCTGACGGCTGGAGCGTCATATTTCCCGGAAGCTGTATCCAGCGTCTTGCCCCATAAATTTCAATGCCTAGAGGGGTCTTTACCAACGCCATCATGACCATTGCGAATATGTAACATTCAAATGCGAATGCTCCATAAACATGATAATCAATCTTCGAAACTATGAACATGATTCCAAAGCTCAAAACACTGATGATCGCCTGCTTTGTAAAATAATACATATCGTTCTGAAAATCGGCCTGTGCGCTGTATGCACTTGTACTATACAGCATCACTAATCCGAAACATGTCAGAAATATAATCACAAGCAGCAGATCATAGTCGAAATATGCCGTCCCTGCCTTGGAACGTCTCTTTCGACTGCTGCCTGTTGTTGGCTGCGGAGCAGGCGGAATCCCCCTCATGGGCCGTGTATGGTCCATATTCCTGCTTCTGCTCTTCACAGCCGGTGTACTGCGCCTTGGTCTGACACTGCTTTTGACATTGCCCCTGGCGCTATTGATCGGCCTCACCTTTCCATCTGATGAAACAGTCCGTTCCTGCCTCTTGCTGTGGATCGGCCTCACTGTTCTGCTTCTCATAGTATCTCCCCTGTCTATTAAGCAGACATGCGTAATCTGCTTGCTCTTAAATCCAGGCCGCTTAGCGGCTTTTGTTCTATTTCCTGTCCCTTTTGTAAATGTCCCTCTGGATGTTATCTTACATTCATCGCTGGATGGACAGGCTTCCCATGCTCAAAGAACCGATCATACCACACAAGGAAAATGTACACAGTCCATATTTTCCTGCTGTTATCTGTCTTCTCATTCGTATTCTTCCCATTCTTATGATCATCCAGCATCTTCACGAGCAGTTCTGTATTGAAAAACTTCTTTGCTGCTTCTGACTGAAACATCTCTTTTACGATCTGATAATACTTCTCTTCTTTCAACCAGACACGAATCGGTATCGGGAATCCCAGCTTCTTCTTCTCTGCTGTCTTACTTCTGATTACCTTTTCTGCTGCACCGCGCAGGGCAACCTTTGTCTTCGGTGCACGGACTTTATAATCTAATGGAAGCGTCTCAGCCAGCTCCAGTACCTTTTTATCCAAAAATGGGACACGCACTTCCAGTGAGTTCGCCATTCCCATCTTGTCGCCCTTCATCAGGATATCATGCACAAGCCAGAGATGCAGATCGACATACTGCATCTTCGTGACAGAATCTTTGCCCTTTACCCGTTCATATAACGGACGGGTCACTTTTTGTATGCCCGGCTTGCAGCCCTTTTTCAAAATCTTATCAGCCTCACGTTCTGTAAAAATATTGGTCGCATTTGCAAAGTAACGCTCCTCCAGCGTCTTCCCATGGCGCATCAGGAAGCCGCGCCCCTTCATGCCGCGCGGCAGGCAGTATTCTGCAAATTTGCCCATCACTCTGCGCAGAGGCATTGGAATCTTGTTGAAGCCTGTATGCTCCAGGGGTTCACAATAGATGTTGTATCCACCGAACAACTCGTCCGAACCTTCTCCTGATAAAACGACCTTCACCTTCTTAGATGCCTCTTCACTCAGGAAATAAAGTGCGATTGCCGCTGGGTCTGCAACTGGCTCATCCATATAATACTGGATATCTGACAATTTGTCCCAATATTCCTCCGGTGTGATGACCTTTGCGTCATTCTGCATATTGATACTCGCAGCAAATTCCTTTGCATCCTGAATCTCACTATATTTTCCTTCATCAAATCCGACCGTAAAGGTGTGATCGACCTGACCTAAATAAGTCAAATAACTGGAATCCACACCGCTTGACAGATAGGATGCGACTTCCACATCACTGATCTTATGCTTTTCCACGGACTCCTTCATCACGCGTTCCACGTCATCCACCACTTCTTCAAATGATTTCTTGCTGTCTCCGGTAAAATGTGGTTCGAAATACCTGGATATATTCATCTCTCCATTTTCATAGGTAAAATAGTGTCCCGGCTGCAGACAGAATACACCCTTAAAAAAGGTCTCATTGGTCGGAACAAACTGGAAGGAGAGGTAATTTCCCAGGGCAGCCTCATTGAACACCTTGTCAAATTTCGGATGCTCCATAAAAGACTTGATCTCTGAACCAAACATCAGTGTTCCGTTCATCTGCGCATAATATAAGGGCTTGATTCCAAAGATATCTCTCGCAGCAAACAGTCTTTTCCTTTTTGTGTCCCAGATCGCAAAGGCATACATTCCGCGAAGACGGTCTACCAGTCCTTCTCCCCACTCCTCAAATCCATGAATCAGCGTCTCAGAGTCTGTGTTAGAAACAAATGTATGTCCTGCCTCAACTAATTCTTTTCTAAGGTCCTGATAATTGTAAATCTCTCCATTGAATACAAGGACCATGCTTCTATCTTCATTATATAGCGGCTGGTCTCCGACAGAAGAAAGATCAATGATACTTAAACGCCTGAATCCCAGTGCTGCATCTTCATCTACATATCTTCCCTCACTGTCCGGTCCACGGTGAACGATCGTGTTCATCATATTAACCAAAACCTGTTCTCTATCTTCAACTTCGCCTACAAATCCTGCAAATCCACACATAAAATGATATCTCCTTTAACAATCGCCTTTTATAAATTACAGTGTTCCCCCCATTGGCAGTCACATGTAAAAAGGTGTGTCATACATAACTTGCCCTTAATTATAGCTTTTTTTACATGCAAAAACAACTTTTTTAGAAAAAAGCAAATTTATGCTCATTGGGCTTATGATGTACAATAAATGTGCTCATTGGCCGTTCGCAATCCAATAAGATATACCCTTTTACAAAAGAAAAGCAGTGCTTCATATGCACTGCCTCTCTGCATCGGGGTGACAGGATTCGAACCTGCGACCTCACGGCCCCCAGCCGTGCGCTCTAACCAAACTGAGCCACACCCCGCCTTTGCCTCTCCTATTATATATAACTTTTGCCAAAATGTAAAGTGGAACCTTTTTATTTTTCTCCCATACTATATTAATGTAAATGTCAATGGAAGGAGATATCGCAAATGGCGAATTATCAAAACAATATGCGTTATGGCAGACAGATGAATTCCAATAACGGTCGACGCAATATGCCCGGCAATATGAATGACGGCTGTTGTAACCCAGCTGATAACAATAACAACCGCCGTAATGCCGCTGACAACAATGCATGCCGCAGCATGCCTGCTAATAACAATAATAGCTGCCGCAACATGCCTTCCGGTAATAACCGTATGGCTGACAGCCGTCGGCCGGCACCTAAGCCGGTTAATGACTGTGGAAGATGCGGTCAGGAATCTGGATGTCACACACCAGAACCTTGTAATAACGACTGCAATCCAAGAGTACGCAGTTCTATGGAGGAGCGCAGAGGTATGGAAAATCGAAAATCTATGGAGGTCCGCAGAGGCATGGAAGAACGGCCCTGCGAATGTGAAACGCCCAGACATAAAAACTGTGGCTGCCACTTCGACCCATTGGAAGACTTCGCACTGGCTATGGCTTATGTTCCGTGGCAGAGATGGCAGAATTTATTCGAACCATGCAAGGCCCTGCAGTGTGGTACAATTTTTGAAGACCTTTCCAAACCATTTTATGGAAAAGGAGGCTGCAATCGATGAGTGAACGTCCTTGTAAAAAAGATCTGCTGAATAAAATTAATATGGTCAGCTTCGCAGTAGATGATGTCAAACTTTTCCTTGACACCCATCCATGCGATGAAGAAGCCCTTGCTTATTTCCGCGAATTCAGCCGCATGAGAAATGAAGCATTAAAAGAATATGCTGCGAACTTTGGCCCGCTTACCGTTGATACTGCTGTCTATTCCTGCTCTGATGTATGGAATTGGACCGATGAGCCATGGCCGTGGCAGGAAGGAGGATGTTAATATATGTGGTGTTATGAAAAAAGATTGCAGCATCCAATAAAAATCACGCAGACCAATCCGAAGATCGCACAGATCATCATCTCACAGTTCGGCGGTCCTGATGGGGAACTCGCAGCTTCCATGAGATATCTTTCCCAGAGATATACCATGCCTTATAAAGAGGTTACTGGAATCCTGACAGATATCGGAACTGAAGAGCTTGCTCACATGGAAATGGTTTGTACCATCGTCTATCAGCTTACGAAAAACCTGACGCCGGAAGAAATCGAGAAATCCGTTTTCGGAACGTATTATGTAGACCATACACTGGCTCTCTGGCCGCAGGCCGCAAGCGGAACTCCATGGACCGCAGCCTACATTCAGTCCAAGGGAGATCCGATCACAGATCTTCATGAAGATATGGCGGCAGATGGTGCAACTGTGTAAGAACAACAATGAGTATTTAAAAGATGTTCTTGATAATCTGGTGTCCAATATACCAGACTATCAAGAACCTAGAAATTCCAGTGTATTTCAATAGGCACTTCTTTTGTAACAGGGTCTTTTTTTCCAACTAATATATAGTCAATCAGCTTTTCAACGATTTCCCTATTTAAGTGTTCAAGATTGGTGTATTGCTCGATTAACTGACGTCTGTTATCGCCAGCTTGTATCTTTCTTTCAATAACGCCAAGCTGTTTTTGCTTATCAATCACCAGTTTTTCAAGCCTTTCTTTTTGAATAGAGAAGTCTTTGGATAAATCCAAATAGTCCTGTTCTGACAAGATACCCTTAACCTTATCTAAATACAACTCACGGATACCTTTGGTATATTCTGCAATCTTACTTTGATATGCAGCAATTTCCTCTTTCAGAGCCTTCTGATTTCCTCTTGCATTACTGCTAAAGGTTACGCTTTGTTCCAGTTCATCCTTATCCAGATATTCGGCAGACAGCTTATTGATTTCTGTAATCACCGCCTGTTCCAACTTAAGTACAGAGATAAAAGAACCAATACAAGCGTCTTTAGAAACGTGGCGGCTGGAACATCCTAAATATCGTCTGCCATCAGACTGTTTATTAGAACGCATTACATAACCGCAGTTCATACAGCGGGCTTTTTTTGCGAATAATCCGATTGTACCAACTGTAAATGGTTTTGCCTTTTGGGCGATCAGCGCTTGCACCTTATCCCATAATTCACGGTCAATGATCGGTTCGTGCGTACCCTCAACAATGTACCACTCACTTTTAGGACGTGGTTTATTTTGTTTTGTCTTGTAAGACACGCTCCCATATTTTCCCTGTACCATATTGCCAATATAAATTTCATTTACCAGCATATCGGAAATAGCATAATATTTCCATAGGGTACTGTTCTTTCCTTTGGGTGTTCGCCAGCGTAAACCATGAAGCCGCTTGTATTCCGTTGGATTGGGAATCCCCCGGTCATTCAGCATACGGGCAATGGCAGTTTTGCCATAGCCTTGTGAAAACAATGTAAAAACTTCTCTGACAACCTGTGCAGCTTCTTCATCAATAATCAAGTGCCCCTTTATATCTGGGTCTTTTTTGTAACCGTAGAGAGCAAATGCCCCAATGTGGTGACCGTTTTTTCTTCGGTCTGTCAGCACGCTCTTGATATTCTCCGACATATCCTCTAAGTACCATTCGTTCACCAGACCGTTAATCTGCCTTGATTTCTTATTCCCTTTATTTGCGGTATCTGCATTATCAACAATACTAATGAATCGAATACCCCAGATGGGAAATAGGCCGTGGATATATTTTTCCACCAATTCAAGCTCTCTGGTAAATCTGGATTGAGTCTTACATAAGACAATATCAAATTTACGGTCTTTTGCGTCATTCAATAACTTGTTGAACTCTGGTCGTCGTCGGTCAGAACCAGTGTAATCATCATCACTGTAAATATTGTAGACTTCCCACCCTTGTTCTAAAGTATATTGAAGCAGCATAGACTTTTGATTTTGAATACTGTTACTGTCGTCTGTTTCTGATTGTTTGTTTCTATCTTCTTCTGATAAGCGGCAATATATAGCAACCCTTGACTTATTCATCATGTTTTGTTCTCCTTTTCAGAGAAGACAAAACAAACTATCACTGCTGATGTTATTATAACATTTTGCAGGATAGTTCGTCTATCATCTGGCAGGAGTAGGCTGCCCCTTACTTTTTTCAAATTGGTTTATCAATTCTATCCATTTCAGAGTAAATATTTTTTGCAAAGCCGCCGTATCACTATTCTTAAAAACATTCTTGCAAACTACCTTTGCTTCATTTGCCATGAAACCACCTCACTACACTATATTTACAAAGTATGCAAAAATGCTTGTACATTATGAAAAAATTTGTCTATTAAATAAGAAGTAATCAGATGGCTTTGGAAAGCTGAAATGAGGTGGTAGGACACTCCCGAATACCATAGCATTATTTAGTGTGTTTATCCATTTGTGGTTCATAAAAACTGCAGCCACTTTTTCCGTTTCTTTTTGTTTCATACAACGCACAATCCGCATGATGAAACAGTTCCTTTGAATATCCACGTGTAGAAAAATCGACTCCTACTGATAATGATACAGGCGGCAGCTTATCAATCGGATTTTTCAATCTATCGTTTATCTGTTTGATTTTTCTTGTTATGAAGTCTTTCTTATCATATGTTAAATTATTCAATATTATGGCAAACTCGTCTCCTCCGATTCTGGCCACAATATCCGATGAACGGAATGAACTGTTAAGAATCTTTGACGTTTTCGATAGTATTTTATCTCCGATTTCATGTCCATAGGTATCATTAACGGATTTGAAAGAATCCACATCCACAAGAGCAAAGGCCAGTGGAAACTGCTCATTTTCAAGAAGATACGTCACATTATCAAAGCCTCTTCTATTTAGAATGCCAGTCAAAGCATCGTGTTCTGCTCTATACTTCATCACCTCTTCCGCACGCAAAGATTCAAACAAATTATCATTGAGTTCATTTGTCAATTCTTTATTGAAAATAAGCCCATACACTCGCCCCAGCTTGATTAACGCCTCTTTTTCCTCTTCAGACCATATGTGCTTTTCGAATTGCTGAAAACCAATGGAACCATCATATATCTGATTATTACATCGGACATATCCATAATGGAGTACATTATTTGAAATGGCATACTGTTCCGAATCCTGCACATTATAACCACATATACGCTGATTATCGTACATATGGATCGCATCTTCATATGCGTCCGGAGGAAGCTGAATCACCTGCCCTACTGTATTATATTCTGGTTTACTAACACTCATAAATCGAAATACAAACTCTCTTTCAAGAGAAATCTTCTCTAGCGTATACACAACATCTAACTGAAAACTCTCCCTGATATTATTCAATAATTCCTGAAATGCACTTCCATCCAGATTATCCTCTTCCATCAATGTGATCATAAATTTCTTTATAAATTCGTCTATTCTGGTTACCATATTTATAAGTTCTCCCCCCAATTCATGTTTCCATCTCGGAAAATTCTAATTTGTTCTTTCTACAACATTATACCATCTATTTCCTTTACAGCCTATCGTTTTTATTCTCTATTGTATGGAAACAAGATATGAGGGCGTTATTGATGGCATACTCAAAGTTTCCCAGGTTTTCATCCTCCTAGTTTATCTAAATATTTATGTGCTAATTTATATACTTGCTGAATTTTTTTATTCGATAAATCCCAAGAAAATAGTTCTTGTTCAATCAGTTCTCTATGTTTTTTGCTTATATCTCGTAGGGCATTTCCTACCGATTTCCTAACATACAAACTATTGTCCTCTTTCAGACTTGATAAAATTGAAATCGCAATCTGTGGATGTTCCGAAAAAAACGGTCTACTTGTCCATACTCGTAATCCCTCTGTTACAGCTCGACGATTATTATGGTTATCACTGGATATCCATTCATTTATAATCTGTAATGAATTTTCATATCCAATTGACTTGCAATAAGCATCAAATGCCATAGCTAATACCTCTTGAACCCTCCAATCTGGATGTTGAGAAACAGTGTCTTTTAAAAAAAGAACCGCAGCAGCACTTTGATGAGCTATATATCCACAGAGAAATACGGATATTTCTTGAATCTGAAAATATGTGGATTTCCATGATTCACAGGCAAACTGCCAGCAGTCTTCCAGACTATGGGTTTTGTAAAATTCTTGCGCATACTTTCTTATGAGTGGCAAATTTTCTCTTTTGGCTAAAGACATTTCTAATTCTTGAATTTCTGACCTATACATATTAACCCTCCTTTCACTTTAATAGATGATAATCCTAAATTCATTAAGGCAGATAGTTCTTAGCCACTTCTTGATAGATTTAGGGTTTTAAGAGTTTCAAATGAAATCTTTTATCCTCTGGTTTTTTTGCATCTTCTGGAATAGCCCACGAATGACCAAATCGTATAACGCCCTCTATTCTATTTTCAATACATAACTTTTGAATACGCCTTTCTGATAAATGCCATTTCTCTGCAAATTCTTCTACTGTTAAATATTTCATTATAAACCTCCCCATATGGTAATAGACGGTAAAACGAACAATATACCAATTTAATATTACAGTAAAATAAGCCAACAGATGTACATAAACTGTCGGCTTAAAAAGGTGTTCAATAGTCTATTACATTATTGCATAGACATTATATCACTTTTCAGTAATCCATATAAATAATAATCGCAGTAGGTATTCACCATCTTACCCTGTCTAATATGTCCCTCTCTCATGAATCCGGCTTTTTCCATGGTTTTGTAAGACGCATGATTTAGTATATGCACATCACTCCACAACCGTTGTAATTCTGTGTTTTTAAAACAGAATTGAACAACACCTGTCAATGCTTCTGCCATTAAATCATTTCCTTGATAAGCCGGGGAAAGGCGAAAGGCAACTTTTGCCATCCTATTATTTTCAATAAGATAAACCCACATTTCACCAATTACTTTATTATCATTTTTATAAACGATACCCCAGTGAAAACTTTTTGTTGGTTTTTCTTGTTTTTCAAATAATAGCTCTGGCTGTTTTTCACCCTTAGTGTTATTGCCCGAATAAATTAGCAATCTTATGCTACACTTGATTGTCTCTGAAATGACCATTATACTGTCAATGAAGTATAAAAAGAAAGGGTTCCAGAGACCCTCCCTG
>NZ_JABACJ020000013.1 GCF_012524165.2 Faecalicatena faecalis | reverse complement strand
ATCTATCACATGCTTGATGACCTGGGCTGAACTGCGACCAGCCTTTGCTAAACGGCGATACCCATGCGCTGAACGCGCTTCAGCGCATGGGCTAATCGCCCGGAATAATCAGTTATTATTTTAAGACTTACACGCCTATGTAAAGAGAAAAAAATCACCATAAATAAACTGTCTACCTTATCCGGCATTACACAGTCTACGGTGGAAAATATCATGTCTGGAAAGACAAAAAATCCCAAACTGAAAACCTTGCATAAGCTGGCTCTCGGTTTGGGAATGACTGTATCTGAATTATTGGATTTTCCAGAGATGAATGAAACTATATTTGAAGATGAATAAAACCACTGTTAAAAAACATTTAATATTCTTATTAGAATTGTTATTGCAACCAAAGTTGGACAATAAAAAAGCCATTCTGTTACAGAGAACAGACACCTAAAATAACATAATTTCTTAGCTACGCTTTCGGTTATAATAATATTATTAGTATCCATATCAAAGTCTATTTCACTTTCACTTTTAGCGCTTATATTTTTATATAATATTTTGTATTTTCGTTCTATCTGCAAATAATATGAATCCAAAAACCAAAATACTAAAATAGGAATATATGCCACCAAAACATACTTTTGCTCTGTAGATTTCGCTGACAAAGCAAAGATTCCGGCAATTAACGTAATTCCCCATCCTTTTAGTGTAAAACAATTTTTTGCCATTCTCTCTATTATATTCTCTACCATTTCCAAATGTTTTATTTTACTTTCCATTACTTACTATCTCCTCATTCAATAATCCTGTAGAAACATAAAGTGCATCTAATGCATAGGCATAATCTTTATGTGTAGTTTCCCACATATAAAAATCACTTTCGTTTATGTCAATCAAATGCCCCAGATATACTTTATACCCCATTTTTAATTCTTTTTCCGCAAAGTCATAATTTGCATTATGCTCTAATACTGGACTAAATCCTCTATAAATTTTTAAGTTTTGTCTTCGTATAATTTCTGATATTTGAAGTTCTGCATATATCCAAGGTGAGAGCGTCATATCCTTTTCTTTTATTTTCTTTGAAACACTAATAGAATTTGGTGTATTTATAAAAAATAGACACTCCGTTTTGTCAATCATTTTAGCCAATGCCATAGATAACATCATATGTACATGACTTGATGAAATAATTGTCTTGTTATAATTATATGTAGTACTCTCTATCGTTTTTTCCTTGACCGAATATTCTTCATCTAAAACTTTAAGCAAATCATTTGCATATCCCCATACACACGAATCTATAAAAGCTATCAATCCAAATTCTTCATATAACCAACCTGCCAATGAAATTATTTTCTGTTCGTCTCCATGCGAATGTGATAAAAATATATCTGCTTTTACACTAGGAAACCAATCTTCTTGCATTATAGTTGCATTTAAAGTCTCTCTATCCTCATATATATATTTTTTTAAACCTCTATGCACTTTTTCTCTTTGATTAGCATATAGCTTTTTCCCTATTTTATTATAATCATCTAATTCTAATAATCTGTCCATGTCAATATTTACGTTAAATCCTGCAAACATATATTTTCTCCTATTCTTTTATAATTATAATTTATTTTCCTATTATACCGAAAAATTTAAATGCTTCTTCAATCATCTTTACCTTATCGTCTGGACACCCCGGATAGTCCCTTTTTGGTACATCCACCTTATTAGAAGCGTCATGCATAGGCAACCCATGTTTTCTCTTCACTTCCGCAATATACTTCGTATGCACATTCATCCCGTACTTTTCCTTCACATACTCCTTAATCTTCTGATACGTAGCTTTCTCCGTCATATCTTCCTTGTCCACGGTCATTTCAATGTCGATTCTCTCAACATCCTTTTTACGGGTCAAGAGCGCAACCGTCTCCACATGGCTCGATTGCTCCAGATTGATGTCAGATTTTAGCAGTCGTTCGCGGGAATTTATCAAAACGTGTTTTTGCCGTAAAACACACCGATTTTTACCCCTGTACGTTCTCGGAAACAGGTCAAAGGCCATGCTCCTACCTATATTATGCAAATCCACGGATTTGCCGACCGCTTCAAGACTTCGCTCCGAGGGAACAAGTACGAAATCCCATCGCCTCAACTCACTCAGGCTTTAGTTCCTCCACCACCATGCTTTCCCTTGGTAACAATAAATAGCGCGATACTGCCAACCGTGCCCACTGCACCTAATACGCCATTTCTAATATTTGCATTCCTTTCGCGTCTGCAATTATCACATAACTTGTGCTTATTCGTGCTTACAAGTTCGCATCCGCACTTCTTGCAGTAACGAATTTCTGGGTCTTTATTATTGCTCATAAGAATCACCTCCGGTATGTTCTGTTTCTGCGGTCAACAGATTATGTACTGAATACTCAATTTGTGCCTTCGGATCAAAGGCTGTAATCCTCGCTGCAATATCGGTAAACTGATCAACTACTTCGATCCGCTTTTGAGAAGAATTCTCATTGAGCAACAATAATGTGTCTCGCTCATTAAGTTTATTTTCCACTATGAAGGATTTGAACTCCTCTAAGCATTCCTTGCACGGTTCATATTCTCCCAACATAGCGTATCCTTCACACTCGGTCTGCACAGAGTTGGTAATGTAAACAAGTGCCTGAAATGCGTCAATTGCCTTCCTGCTGACGTCTTTTTCTCCTTTGAAATCAAGCATCATTTGAAAATCAGACTTCTGGGAATGTTCGGTGATATGATACATATTCTGAGAAAAGTTCCGCATCAATACTCGCTTTGCATCTGTCGCACTATGTATAACATCCAGCATAGCCGCTTCTCTCAGCTTTGCATCCTGAATCAGCCTTGCCTGCATTAGTTTATCCCTTGCTCCTTCTGCCATAGCAAGACGATCATTCTGCAGCTCTACGTGGATTTCTCTTATTGCATCACCGACATATTCTATTTCATCAAGAATCTGAGCCATTACCGCGTGCGTCGATAAGTTGTTTAAGGACTGTGTGAGATTAGGTGTCAAAGCCATGTCCTCAAGTCTCACCTGTTTAACAAATCCATCTGCGTCACGAATCGTTGGTAGTATTTCTCCCTGCTTATCAATGGTGAATCGATAGATTCCCTTGTCTATTAGATCCTTCACATAGGAATCCATCTTAGCAACCATGATGTGATCCTTGCCTGCCATAGCTCCTATTACTTCTGCTATTGCAGGGAGCTTTATCTTGATATTTTCCCACTTACCAAAATACTGAATAAGACTCCTATTATCTTCATATGAGATAATGCTTAGCTCTCCGCGATTCGGCTGCCACTCTTCAATATCATATTCGAAGATCGGAACCATCTCGTATTTGTCCTGCTCACTGATTGGCCTCTTTGGATCGGCACTTTGAAATCCACAATGCGGGCACTTCGTAGCTTTATCCGATATTTTTGTCCCGCATTCCGGGCATAATATTCTGCTCATTTATTCACGACCTTTCCTTTTTATTTGATGTTTCATAAGAGGCCTTGTAATTTTTGCGAATTAATCTTACTCGAAAAATTTTGCAAGGAAGCCCTAATAGGTTTAGTCTGCACTCCAGCGGGATTCAAAATCATCGTTTGACATTTTGAGACCTGTATTCAACTTATCGAGTATATCCTTCCCACCGGGTGTCATTCTCACAGTCATCAGATATTGCTTTACGGCAGTGCGGATATCACGTAAGGAGGCTTTTGCCTTAGTCCAGTTCGGAGGGCTAAACACCTTATTGTTCTGACTTGCATCATCAAGTGCAATTTCAAAACCCATATTCAAACACTGACCGGCGAGTTCAATAACCGTATCAAGAAGGTCGTTGTCCTTGAGCTTTTGCATTGCAACTGCCGGATTCGGAACAAGATCCTGCATCTTATTGATTTCGCAGAACAGAACAGAAACAGCAAAAAGATGGTGATACGGAGCGTAAGCCTTAAGGGCTATCAAGGCCTCGTTCAGTCCAAGCGGATTATCATTACCCCAGTTCTTATAAACCTCTTTGTAGAGATCAGAAAGCGCCTGAACCTTTTCTGGACTATACTCTCTATGGAACAGCTGCTCGAAATACTTGTCGAATATTCTGCTCTCACTGTAGGAGATCGTAGGCCTCTGAGAGTGCCACGCAATCAGCTGTTTGCCGAGTGATGTCAGATCCACAATATGTGCTGTGTTGTATTTAACCGGATCAGCATTCTCTCCGCGTTTTGTAATGAAGTATCCGTCAGTAAAATGCTGTTCGTATGCCTTCTTCATCGCCAGAACATATTTATCATTGCTCCTCAAATCACGAGCTTTTACAGCGCTCTGGGAGTTAGTGCATGTACTGATTTCATCTGCACGCTCTGCATTACTAATCTCATAGAAGCGGAACATTATATAAGCGTCGCTGACATTGCGGACGGACTCACTGCAATTAAAGATCGTACTCAGGGATTGGCAGCCATTAACCACGTTCAATTCCTTTACGCTCATGGTTCCATTGACAATTTTGATAGACGAGCAAATTGCCGTTATTCCATTGTGAAGGAAAAAGAACTCCTCCGGATTATTTCGTAGTGTACGAGCGATTCCCTTATTAACCTTATTCCCGGTACCAAGAGACTGGCGTACATTTTTCCTGAAAAGTGTCCCGTCCTTGATGCCGGGAATCTTTATACACTCTTTCAGCGGAATAGCTGCGATAACAGCTCTTGTCGCGCCAATCTGCATCTCCATATATTTCCCTTGTTCAATTGAAAATTCATAATTGATATAGGGACGATTTCGATTCAATGCCTCGTCATATCGAGCCTGAAGAGTTTCATTGTCAACAAGCACAAGATTCGCGCTCAAAGTTTCGCTCTCCGCAAGTTCAGCCTGAAAAGCAGCCAGATCAGACTTAGCAGAATCTGTCAAACCGGATGTGGTAATCAGTTCAAAACAAACCTCATAGTCGTCCTCTAAGGCCGTAGCAATCTCACTGATTTTTGCCTGCAGCTTTTCATTGGCCGCCTCCTGCAACTTTGCAAGATTTTTAATTTGAATCCACGACGATGTTACCTCACGAAGAGGTTCTGCATCCACAGTGTCGCCTTTGTAAAACTTTCCCTGAATAATGTATATTGTCGATGACTGATCATCGATATAAACCGCATCAATCTGCTTGTCTCCGGCTCCATCGGTAATGCAGGCTTTAGCCTCAAAGGTATCAAGGTTATGGATATTACGAAGGTACCAAGCAACAAACCGCTGCCCATCGTTGGGATAGTTCTTCACATAATATTCTTGTGCTATGTCATTCTTTATTTTCTCGTACATGATGCTTCTCCTTACTCGATAACTCCGTCTGTATCGAAAATATGATCCAACTCATCAGTGTTGATTGCGTGGGAAACTTTATCCCGGATTGCCGTCCGGTACATATCCAGCCTCTTAAACTGATTCTTTCCGACTGCATCCTTGCTCATGCGGATGAGCTGAATTCTTCCAACTCCCGGATTCTGGCGTGCGTATTCAGCAAAGCCCTTAGCCTTTCCAAGGTTATCTTTAAAATCTGGGCTGTGAGGCTCAAGGATATCAATTACATACCCAACACGCTCATCTCTTCTTACGACAATAAAGTCCGGATAAGTCGGCTTGATTTCTCCGTCGATTTCATATGGAATGCAGAGTGCCCATGAGCCTCTGGATGGATTACGAATCCAGCATACAAAGTCCGGACGTTTCTCCTCCGTCTCGATGAGCTCGGCTTCCCATCCGTTCAGTTTCAGCTTTGCGGTTCCAGTCGCTTCACTGACAAAAAGATGATCTCTGTATTCTTTACCACCAACCTCATGAGGAACCTGTATAGTTTCTGGCAAGCGGAAATTATGCTTGCTGACAGGATCACCATCAGAGACAATGCTGTCATACTCTTTACGGATTTTTTCTGATTCTATGGTGGCAATGTATCTTCTATAATCATCATTCAGGCCGTGAAAACGGGTCTCCGCATAGGAATGTAACCGGTTCATGCACTCTTCGTCCGCCACAAAGAGAATAACGTCAACTTTAAATGCCGTCAGATCAGACATATCCATATACTTGTTTCCATAGGCCATACCGATGCCTTCTCGACCGAGCTTTACATCCGCAATCTGAAATTGCCGCTCAATATCAGTATCCGTCGTCGTGAACATATCATGCACCGAATAATTGTCCACGGTTTCTCCAAAGGCATCAAAAATCTGAGTTGCCAGTTTGAACTGCTTGACCTGCTGTACAAGATCGTCATATTTTCCGTTTGCCTTGAGACCTTCCACATAACTGTGAATCATCTCAACAATCTCATCCTGAACTTCCCGGATGGCCTCACGATGTAATTTGGACATCGTAAGCAGATGTGCCATCCTATACAGAGATTTCAGGTAATCATTGATCCTGAGCGCTCTGACGTTATAGGAAAGCAAACCTGCATCATTTATAAATTTCATAACCTCTTCACGATCAAACAGATCTTCCTCTTCAGGAGTTTCCATTTGATCCGTCTGCTGACTTCCCGCAGCATTATTCTCGGACTGTATTGCCGTGTCAGATGGCTGTGATGTAACCGGTGCAGACTGGGCAGGAGCCGTTGTATCTGCGCTCGACTGTGTCTGGACTTGTTCTGTCGTTTCTGTTTGCTGAGCTTGTCCACCAGTGACCTGAGACTGTGATGTCGGAGTCGTGTCATCTGTTGGCTCCGAAGTTGCTCCCGCAGGCTGTTGTTCTCCTGTGTTCTGCCCTGAGAACACATCGAATAGAGTCATCTGCCCCGGCGTCTGCTGCTCTTCCTTTTTCTTCTTCGGTCTGACAGTCAGCGTTTCAAATTTCTTTCCGGACAAGGTCTCGCCATAAATATCGGTCGGGATGTCTCCGCCTTCTGTACTCTGCAAGGCTTCCACAACGTCCTTGACGGTATCCTCATTGAAGTACGGCAAATAGAGATGCACGTCGTTCAAAACGTCGTCCACCTGAATGTGCATCTGCATCGGCGTTCTTACCATTCGACCGAGAAGCTGCGCAATATATGTGGCGTCGTTAGCGTGCTTAAAGGACATCATGGTCTCTGCTCGCGGGCAATCCCAACCAGTAGAAAGATTCTCTTTGAAGAATACCACGCGAATATTCCTATCCTCGGCAATATTAGATGGCTCCTCGTAACGCACATCGAGTCCATTGACGGTCAGTGTTGCTGTTGTACCGCCAAAGGTATGCACCACCTGTCCACTTTCCAGCTTAAAGCCAGTACGTTCCTCGATCTTTGCTATACAGTCATCCAGATTTGTATCCGTCAGGGCATCACCGGTTCCATTCAAAACCTGAATGATCAGGATCGGGTTTACATAGGCGTAGTGCTGCTCGAAGCAATACTGCGTCCAATGCTCCCACTTCTCTTTCCAATCATCCGCAGCAGCCTGCAAAATGGCCATATCATTATTGACTGTGCCTTCCTCCGGATAGGTAATAACGATCCTATCTTTTAAAAGGCCAGAAGCTCGAACCTCATCCGTCGTCACGATAGACTTGTGAATTGTAGAGGATGTACCTTCGACCAGCGCATTAAATCTCTGCGTGGTAGCGGACATGCCGATGACAACCGGCATGGGCGGAATGCCATCCGAATCACTGCCCTTGATGAACTTCTGCATGATCGTAGTGGCCTTGCTTGCCTCACGTCCCTGCATGCCACGGTGCGCTTCATCGATGATAAAGTACAACCGGTCGCTCTTTTCCCGGACAGTATTTGCAAGCGTCTGCCAGATCGTATAAGTCCTGCCATCGCCGTTTTTCGTGAGCTTGGAGGTAACCGACAGCTTCTGCGTATTTAAGAAATAAACATGACCATCCTCAAACACCTCTTTATCAAAGGATTCCTCGGAAACCGTAACGCACTGCGACAGCTTGATCTTATCTGCCTTGGAGTCAATCTTTTGTTTTGACTGCTCATTCAGCTGAGGCGAATCCGAGAGCCAGACGATGATTGCATCCGGCTGTTCCATATACTGTTCGTCGCCGAAAAGAACAGCCTCAATCAACGCAGACATGATGATAGTCTTTCCAGCTCCAGTCGGCGCAGTGAAAGAAACTACCTGTGGTGCATGTGTTCTGTGATAGCTGCCCATTGCCTCCGCAGTCTTCATACGGATATCAGCAAGAGCTCTCTTCTGAAAAGGGAATAATTCTACTCTCATGGTTACCTCCCTGTATTAATCCTGAAATTATCCAGATAGTCTCTGTAAAGTTGATAGCAGTCTTTTCCATCGTAAGTGCGGATCATCGACCGGTATGCCGTTTCTGAATCCGTTACAATGAAAACTGTCTGGATTTCCGGATGCTGACTTAACTCCGCATCGAACTCGGAATAATATATTTCATCTACCAAAACAGCCATCTGGTTCTGCGGCAAAATCAGCATGTTCGGGAGATCATCGTTTTCAAGAGCCGGGCACTTACCAACAGCTCCGCCCTTCATCCAGAGCACCGGAAGCAGCTCGCGGAACTGCCTGCCGAGAGCAACTGAAGTTTTATCAAGAAAGCTCAGTTTGAAGAAAGCCACATTCGCAGGAAAGCCGTCCGCCATCTTCATTTCTGCCAATTGAGGTGTGTCAGCCATCTTGACCTTTTTATATTTCCCATTTACTTCCTCATCAGGCAAGTATCTATCGTGGTAGGTACCATAATCTCCCGACAAGGGATTCCCAGAAATATCTATTCCTTTAATGGTGCATACCGTTCGTGGCCATGTTACATTGTGTGCAATCCCTAAGTTCTCCCAAGTCTCATCTCCGGGCTTGAATCCTGACCTCGTAAGTTGCTTCTGTTCCTCATCAGAGACCTCGTTATTTGTCACCATTATGCAGCGGCGGTTTCCCTTATCCATTGCATTCAACAAATTAACTGCATGAAGCGTCGTCCCTGAGCCTGCAAAGAAATCTACGATTAAGGCATCTGGTTTATATGCTGTGCAAAAATACAAGCAATCCATCACAGCATATACCGACTTGGGGAAAGTAAATCTCTTTTCTCCAAATATACTTCCAAGTAGTCTGGAACCATATTGCGTCGAATCATGCGATGCGGTTTTCCAGATATCGCCCGGAACAGCTAATACATATTCCGTATCAATATCTTCCACGATAATTTCATTGTTTACTCCGCGTCCACTAATCTCAAATTCGCCATTTACTACCTTTGCGTATTCGGCACGTGCCAAACGGTAAACTGTAAAGCCTCTGCGATTATCCCCACCGACCTTAACACGTCCCTCTTTCAATCCATCCAGCAGAGTAGTTGTTGACCATTGCCAACGGCCTTCTGAACCATCATTACGAATTGGAAGAAGGCAATATAAGCCCTCAATCTGTGGCGCTTCCGATACTCCATCTGGCAGAGGCTCACCGACCTTTTCGATTTTTCCATTCTCAGGATTAATGTATATCGGATAGAATCCTCCCGGAGAATCCTTTCTCGTAGCTCCCGTACCAGAACGCTTAAGAAGATCCCACCGGATATTTCCCGTGTGAGTCCTCCCTCGATCCGAAACCCACTCTCTGTTTATTTTTACTCTCTGCGGAGATGCTTCTCCGAAGTAAACAAAGAAAATATACTCCCCACTCCTGCCAAACTCGCCAGCACGTGCAACGATTGCTGGATTTATCATAGTGCTGATCATCTGAATCCTCGCATCCGGAAACAGTTCCTCAAGCAGGCATCCAAGATGCAGATATTCCTTTTCATCAATGGTTACGATCATAATGGAGTCCTTTGGATTAAGCAGCCTTTTGGCAATCTTCAAGCGCTTTTCCATCATGGATAGCCATTTACTGTGACGGTAAGCGTCAGAACCATCTACATAGTCATTGTTGTATTTCCAGTCTTTGGCACCGGTATTGTACGGTGGATCGATATAGATGCAGTCCACCTTTTCTGCATAAAGATATTCCAGAAGCTGCAGCGCATGGTAATTGTCCGCCTCAATCAGTGTATGCCAAAGGCCGCTGTCCGGAGCATTCTCCACAGTGTCAATCGGTTTTAGAGTAGGATAAATTGGCTCACCGAATTCTGCTATCGCAACAATCTCATCCAGCCTGAAGGTCTTTTGTTCATGAGTCTCACGCCGGTCGCAAATCACGTCATCACCGTCAATCTTCATAACTGTATAAATATCACTGACATACCCTGTCTTCAGAGCGACCTTTGAGCCAACACGAATCGGTACGTCATAAAGCGGCGTGCACTCCGGCAGATGTTCTTCAAACACTAATCCGAACTTCTTCTGCTTCAGTAATTTATTTGTTTCCTGCAAGATTCTCTCCTTGAGCGCCGGATCGTCAATCTGCTGGATCAGGTCTTGTAATAATGCCATAACGCCACCTCATTCTTCCGTTATTGTTTTTTCCTTAATATGATAATCAATACCGTGCTCCTGACAGAAGGAAATCACTTCTGTTGCGCACTCATTGTAAAAATGCCTATGCCCTTCGTAGGCGTTTGCTACCTTACTATAGTTCGTTCTCCCGAAAATGATCCGATCTGTAAAAGATACCTCTTCCAATATTTCATGCAGATTCTGTTCAACCATGTTCGGTGTTGGATACGGTTCCATACTTACCCATGTCTTACAACCGGCATCATGGAGTGCTCTCAACGCTGCCAGTCGATCTGCGCAGGAAGCAGCGCCCGGTTCCATCTGTTCCCGATAGGCTTCATCCAGAGTGATCAGTGTGATCCCGTACTCGTTTTCCGGAGAAAGATCTGCCAATTCTATAGGTAGCAATCCCTTCGTCAGCGTAGTGCATTTGATTCCGGCCTCGTTCAGCTTTCGGATAGCCGCAATGCTCATCTGGGACACCTCTGGATATCCTTCCATGAACGGATCTGTGGTAAAGCAAAGCTGAACAGACTGAATCTTATCTCTGAGCCTTGGTATCTCTTTATCCAACAATTCAAGCGTGTTTGATACAAGCACCGGCTCAAGCCAGCTCTCATAATCTTTAATTTGCCCGAATCGCTTCTTCATCAGGAATGCATAACATGGATATTTGCACCCATGTGCGCAGCCCTGCACGTGATTCATTGTGTAGTCACCATACTCTACCCCTGTTTGATAAAGCATGGATTTTCGTTCTATCGTCTTCAAGTTGCTTTCTTCCTCCGCCTACTTGTTCTTCAATATGTGGTCTGCCATCCGCAGTGCAAGTCCTTGCGCTTTCGGGCTTTCGCTCGCAATGGCAAAGCAAAATAGGAACATCGGCGAGTTTCTGCTGTTCCTGAAAATCCGTGCATGCTTTGACACGCATGGAAAGATTGTCCCAAGCCGAGCGAGGATATACTCCTTTATGTGCTCTGGATTTGCGTCTTTAACCATCCGCTCGCCATCACTCTGTCCGGGCTCCGGGAATAGGTCAAAAAGCGTCATCTGAGGATCTTTCTTATAGAATTCCTCTCGCCATCCGGAATCTCCAAGCAATCGATCTATGCAATCCTCCCATTTATCGTACTTTCCGTTTTTCGGCAGCATCCGTTCCAGTGCAGAGAACGGAAACAGGTACCATACATCTATTGATTTCGTCTGCGCTACATTTTCAAGCGTAGTCCAATTTACCTGCGTCGCATACGGATCTAAAAACAGCAATCCTCTGTTAAATCTCCAATCTACATTGCTAATAATCTCCGCAAGCTTATCGTTCGCATCGCCGCAAAAAATCGTCACAATTCGCCTCATCTGCGGGAACTCGGAGTTTATCATATCTTGAAGTTCTCCCGCCTTCTGAGAGTCCGCTTCTATAAAATAGTAGTGATCAAACTTCTTTTCAGACGCCAGTGCACGCTTAGCGGAGCCCACAAGATACTGCCCTCCGTCGCTGGTTTCAATCTCGCCGGTTCCAGCAAAGGCGTCTATATAAATCTTCTTGAACTTCTGGTTTTGTAGTGCAATCAGGTATGCGTCCAGATAGCTGGTGAAGATATTCAGCTTCTCCTCAGTCCAATTGCCACCAAATTTCTGCGACGTTGCCATAAATTCCAATCACCTCATCTATATGAAACTCTGTCTCATGAAGAGAAAGAGATCACCGTTTCCTTCTTTCCTGTATCAGGATTCACAATCTGTTCGATCTTCGCGTCAAAGAAACCCGTGAGATCACTCTTTATATCATTACGAAATCCCTCTGACGGAAAAATCGGATGGTTATCCAAAAGTTCCCACATCTCATCAAGAGGCACTTGCTTGCGGCCTTTCAGGCAGCGCTGTAGATATTTCGCGATGTCGATAACATGCAAACAGCTTTCATCTTCCTCTTCTGTGATCTCTCCGAAAAGATTGAATGACAACTGTCTGTTCTCAACCGAATGTTTTGTCGAGGACTGAGCTCCGAAAACTTTCCATGCACTCTTCTTGTAGAGCTTAAATCCCTCTTTGTTACTCGTGCAGTGAATCAAATTGTAGACGAGCGAATTCTGCGTGTTATAGAACGGAAATGCCGATACATAGTATCTGCGGGCTCCTTTTAGTGAATTTATGATTTCCTCCACTCTGGCCTCATAAGCCTTCTTGTCGCTTCCGTAAGGCACCAGCTTCTCAAAGTCTTCCAGATAAGTGTTCTCATACTTTGCCTTGGTCGTTTTCTTCTTGGCGCTTGTGATCGCCCGCACCGGATCTGAAACCATGTGATTAATCATAACTTCACCCCAGTTTCGGAAAAACGGCAGAAGTGCTTCCCAGTCGATGGTCGCATCATACGGATCGTAGAGCAGGAAATAATGCAGATGCCCGGTTCCATATAACTGTGGTCCGATAGTTCGGAGTAGCTCGTGCGCATCACTGCAGGACGTTACAATCTTAAAATTGCGCTCATCCTGTGGAAGATGCTTTTTCAACTCATCTACGCGCGCTTTATCCTTGTCATTTAAGTAAATGTGTATATTTTTCTCCGTATAGGATCTTGATGCTTCCCTAAGTGCTTCTGAGACACGTACTGCTGTACCTTTCACCAATTGCCCAGCATCGTCGGTGTATACACCACTGTTGCACATGCAGTCTATAAAGATCAGCCCATTGCAAGACTCAGTCAGCAGCAACTTCTGTGCCCACGATTTTATATATTCCTCAATCAACTCAAATTTCTTGATCGTATGAGGACTTGCTTTACTGATTACGCCCTTTTTCCTGCCGGACATCATATCACTCCTCAAGTAGTTTCATTTTCTTCTGTGGGGATTAGCTCCATGATGTCCCCAATATCACAATTCAGCGTTTTACACACTTTCATTAGAACTTCCATGCTTACTGTCTCTCCCTTCGAGAGCTTGGTTACCGAAGCCCAGCTTATCCCGGCAGCTGCCTGCAAGTCTTTCTTCTTCATGTCTTTGTCAATCAATATTTTCCACAATTTTTTATAACTAACTTCCACGGTAGTCACCTCTCGATTTTCAAAAACGTGATTTTTGCCACTGTACTTCCACAGTATAGCACAGAGTCTTTGAAAAATCAAGAGTATTTCTTCACATTTGCAAGAATTTTCTTTCGTTACTATTGAAAAATCAGCATATTTATGTTATACTGTGTCTGTATCCTTAAATTCTCAAATTTTGTATTCAAGAAAGGGAGTCTGCTGGCCGTGGGAACGTATAACAACGAGATCGAGCAGTTTATATATACTGTGTGCTACCGCCCCATGTGGGAGGCAGCTTATACATACATTGCAGAGCATCCTTATGCCCTGAATTTATCTTATTCCAGAATTCAGAATCCGGATTCTGCCATGCTTGAGGACATGATCCTCGAATATACAAAGAATATCCGAATAGATGAAGACAGCCTTCTGTTTGACGCGGTCGTAAGCTGCACAATCAATCTGACCGAAGATACATACAAAGGCACAGCATCGCACGAAACAAGTCAATGGCTCGTCCTTTCCTGTGTGGCGGTCGTAACCGATAAACTCGAATCTGTTACTGTTAAGAATATCTCCGGGTACACCTCTGGCCAACCTCGCAAAACGGATGGTCATGCTGTCTCGAAGAACATAGTTCCAATCTTATACAAAAAGGATTTGGATGATGAAGCTACAACTTTTCTCCAGCAATATTTCCCGGAAGCACTGGAAAAGCCAATGGCCGTCCCTATTGCTGATATTGCAAAAGATATGGGACTTGAAATTATCCAAGGCAATCGAATCACAGATGATTTCAGTGTTTTTGGAGAAATATACTTCACTGCAGGAAAGGCAACCATCTATGATCTTTTTAAGGTTTCAGAAACAACAATCGATGTAAAGCGCGGCACCATTTTGGTAGATGCCTACACCTTCTGGGAGCGGAATCTTGGGTGCGTTAAAAACACAATCGCCCATGAAGTCTATCACTGGTATAAGCACCGAATGTATGCAGCGATAAAACATGTCCTCTATGGTCAGGACTTCGTTGCATGCCGCTGTCCTTCCAATATGGCATACCCTCAGAAAGATGAGGAGTGGTCTGATATCCAACGTATGGAGTGGCAGGCAAACAATATGGCGCCTCGTATTCTCATGCCATATCGTACTTTTCGAATGAAAGTAGATGAGCTTCTACAGGCATACGATTATGAAAATAGTCCTATAAAACCAGCTATTCTCACTTCCGTTGCCGAGGAGCTGCGTGAATTCTATGGTGTGTCCCGTCAATCAGCATTGATCCGTATGATGGAAACCGGCTACAAAGACGCTGCTATCATCTACCAGTATGACGAAGAATCTCCATACCACGGATACTTAGACCAGCGTGATGCGTTCTATGCCTATCGCACCAGCAGCGAATTCCGCAACCTTGTTGATTCTGGTCTTTTTCGGTATGTGGACGGATACTTTGTTATCAACGACGAGCAATACATCGATCGTAACAATGAAGGCAAGCCGACCCTTACTGATTATGCATGGGCAAATCTGAATGAATGCACCCTGCAATTTACATGGCAGTCCCTGCGGGCAGATGATGCAGAAAAACACTTCCCATTCGAGCTGTTTCACCGTGAAACCGGAGAGCGCAAAGCCTCAAAATACGATTCCAAACAAAGTGCCTCCGCCGTTCAGATGTCCGAGGCGCTGCAAAAGAAACGCGAAGAATTCGAGCGCCAGAGTGCCGCAAGAAAGATAACAGGTGTGAATAAAACCTGCTGGGAGGTCATTTTTGAGATCGTGCAGTCTCGCGGACTTAGTAAATCGCATTTCTGTTCTTTGACCGGTCTCGGCGAAGAGGTGTACCGAAAAGCCGAGAAGAACATCGATACAAAGCCAAGTCTGAGAACGATTGTCGCTATAGGCAGAGGACTTGACCTTGATATTGGAACAACCGAAAAGTTGTTGCAACTTGCCGGGCATGCATTTGATGAATCTGATGAGCACCAAGCATTAAAATACTGCATTACCGGTTTCTCTGGGATGTCCATTGATGATGCAAACGAGTTTCTTGAATCATACAATTATGAGCCGCTCGGCTCCAAACAACGCCTGTAAGCAGACCTAATTTGCCGCACTTCCGTCATGGAGGTGCGGTTTTTTAAATTTTTCCGACTCGCCGAGTCGGATTTTTTTATGCCTATATTCCTTACCATCGCCGTCTTTTCACAAAATCTGTACCCTATTCAAGACTCGTAAAAACGCCTGTTTCAAGGCATTTCTGCGACTCGTCGAGTTTTCTGGTTTTTTTCTCTCCTGACTAAAATGTAATTAGCACGTGGGAGCCATCTGCGCAGGGTGTTTCCGGTTCCACGTGACTACCGATGACAATCAAATACTGTACCGATCACCGGAAGTGAGGTGCAGCCGAAATGGAGTAATCCTTCGGTATGCTCTCACGCCTGTGGTCTGGTTTTGCATGTCTGGAGCTCTCCATTTCGGCAAAAGCCGAAGGAGGGCTTTCATTATGCAAAACAACGACAATCAGAAGACCTATTTTATCTACGTTCGCAGCACCGGCGAGAAGGTACCGGTCACCAAAGAACAGCACGACTCCTTCTATAAGGAAGCTGACCGTATTCGCCACAAAGAGCAGGATCACGGCAGGTGCATGTGTCCTTACCGCTTTATCTGGAAGTGCGACGGCGACTGTATCGGTTGCGAATACCATGCGGCAGGCGACATTACTTCTCTGGATCAGCCACTCCCTGATGGCAACGGCACCCTCGGCGACTATATTCCCGACCGCAGTAAGCCGATGGAGGAAGTCATCGCCGACCGCATGCTGCTGGAGCAGCTCTTTGCCAGACTGCGTGAGCTTGACCCGGAGGCCGATATCATCATCCAGCTTTGGAAGGATCACCCGGAGGGCATCTCCGACCGTGCTATTGCAAGAGAACTCGGTCGCCCGCAGAAGACCTTCGCAGATCAGATGAAGAAATATCGCACCGACCTGCGCAGGATTACCGGCGATAAGTAATACTAAGACCACGAACCACACCCTTTCCGGCCACTGTCCCTCTTTCGGATGGTGGTCGGAAATTTTTTATAAAATCCTCCGCTCAAATCGACAGTTCATCTCCAGTGGAAGGTGAAGGCAAGAGAACACAGCCTTCAGAAAGCGAGGTGAACAACAGATGATTCGCAGTTACGCAGACACCGGCGGCAACGTGAACGAGGAGATCAAGCTCCTGAATTCCATCAGTCACGTATCCGCCAGACTGGCAAGGAACCTCTCACTCCTTGCCGCAAGCCAATCCGAGGAAGGAGGAAAAGAGAATGTCAAAAATGGCAGAAATGGCACAGACCATCGAAGAGCTCCGCACCGCTGCTGCTTCTATTAATGCCGCAGCTGACTGGCTCTACCAGCAGTTTTCCGGCGATGACAACAAAGCGCAGGCCACGGAAGCTCCCACCAAGAAGGAATCGAAGCCTGAACTCAAGCTGGAGGACGTAAGAGCCGTCCTTGCTGAGAAGTCCCGCGCCGGTCATACCGCAGAAGTACGCGCCCTGCTAAAAAAGTACGGTGCCGCAAAGCTCTCGGAGATCGCCCCGGCAAACTACGAAGCCCTGATGAAGGGCGCGGAGGTGATCGGCAATGGCAGCTAAAGCACACGCAATCCTGTCCGCATCCAGCTCCGACAGGTGGCTGCACTGCCCGCCGTCGGCAAGGCTCTGCGAAACCTATGAGGACAAAGGATCAGACTACGCTGCAGAAGGCACCGATGCTCATGCGCTTGGTGAGCACAAATTGAAAACCGCGCTGGGACTTCCTTCAGAAGACCCGACCGACAGCCTCAAGTGGTATTCCGAGGAGATGGAAGACTGCACCAGCGGCTATGCCGAATATGTGCTGGAGCAGATCGAAGCCGCCAAGGAAACCTGTGCTGACCCGGTAGTCCTTATCGAACAGCGAGTTGACTTCTCCCGCTGGGTAGAACAGGGCTTCGGAACCGCCGACTGCGTCATCATTGCAGACGGTACGCTCCGGGTGATCGACTACAAGCACGGCTTAGGCGTCTTAGTCTCCGCAGAGGAGAATCCGCAGATGCAGTGTTATGCCCTCGGCGCTTTGGAGCTTTTCGATGACATTTACGACATCGATCAGGTTTCCATGACCATTTACCAACCGAGACGACAGAACGTAAGCACCTACGAAATCAGCAAGGACGACCTGTATCGCTGGGCGGATGAAGTATTGAAGCCTACCGCAGATCTGGCTTTTGCCGGTGACGGGAACTTCCTGTGCGGTGAATGGTGCGGCTTCTGCAAGGCTAAGAACGAGTGCCGCGCCAGAGCCGAGGCGAATCTGAAACTCGCGCAGCATGATTTCAAGCTCCCGCCACTGCTTACAGATACCGAGATCGAGGTCATTCTCGGCAAGGTAGATGAACTGGTTAGCTGGGCTTCCGATATTAAGGAATACGCTCTGCAGCAGGCGCTCGCTGGTAAGGAATGGACAGGTTTCAAGATCGTCGAAGGACGCAGCAACCGCAGATACAGCAATGAGACCGCCGTCATTGACGCGGTCGAGAAAGCAGGCTTTGACCCGTATGAGAAAAAGCTGCTCGGCATCACCGCCATGCAGAAGCTCCTCGGCAAATCCCGCTTTGATGAACTCCTGACGGCTTACATTGAAAAGCCGCAGGGCAAACCCACACTTGTGCCGGATAGCGACAAGCGCCCGGCCATGAATACAGCAAAAAATGATTTTATGGAGGAAAACGACAATGAGTAAAAATGTAAAAATCAGCAATCCCATGAAGGTTATCACCGGTGTTGACACTCGCTGGAGCTATGCAAACGTCTGGGAGCCGAAGTCTATCAACGGCGGCACACCCAAGTACAGCGTGAGCCTCATTATCCCGAAGTCCGACACCAAGACCATCGCCAAGATTCAGGCTGCTATCGAAGCTGCCTACAAGGAGGGAGAGGCCAAGCTCAAGGGCAACGGCAAGTCCGTACCGGCGCTCTCTGTTTTGAAGACTCCTCTGCGCGATGGCGATGCAGAACGTCCGGACGACGAGGCCTACAAGAACGCCTACTTCGTCAACGCCAATGCAACCTCTGCACCCGGCATCGTGGACGCAGACCTTAATCCGATTCTCACCCGCTCCGAAGTGTACAGCGGCGTGTACGGCAGAGCCAGCATCACGTTTTATGCTTTCAACTCTTCCGGCAACAAGGGAATCGCCTGCGGGCTCAACAACCTGCAGAAGATCCGTGACGGTGAGCCTCTCGGCGGCAAGGCAAGCGCTGAGTCCGACTTTGCTACTGACGACGATGAAGATTTTCTCAACTAAGGAAAGGAGCGCAAAACAATGGAAAGCACAGTTATGATTTCATCCCTTCTCTGCAACATCCTGATCGGATGCTTCTGCATCGTAGTTCTGTCTTGGGCAGTGGTCGCCATCCAGACGGTGATCAACGACTTCAAGCGTGAGAAACGCGAGGAGAAAAAGGCCGCGCAGGACGACGAATACCATATCAAGCGTATGGAATCCCTGAAATAATCCAGTACCGGCAGGCGGCTTAGGAGTGATCTTAAGCCGCTTGTTTGAATTGAGGTGAAAATCTATGCAAACACTCAGTATTGATATCGAAACCTACAGCGACGTGAACCTATCCAAGTGCGGCGTATATAAATATGCCGAGTCACCGGATTTTGAGATACTACTGTTCGGCTACAGTGCCGACGGCTCCGAGGTGACGGTCATTGACCTTGCACAGGGAGAGCACCTGCCACAGAAAATTATAGATGCTCTGACTGATGATACTGTCATCAAATGGGCTTTCAACGCAAATTTTGAACGGGTGTGCTTGTCACGATATCTCCGTGATCTTGGAGTAAGCCTTGATCCCTTCCATGATAACCACCCTCTCTCGACCGAATGCGCACGCTTCTTAAATCCGGAAAGCTGGCGCTGCTCTATGGTCTGGGCGGCAACAATGGGACTGCCGCTTTCTCTGGAAGGCGTCGGTGCCGTCCTCGGTCTTGAAAAACAGAAACTCACGGAGGGAAAAGACCTGATCAAATACTTCTCCGTGCCCTGCGCTCCGACGAAAGCAAACGGCGGTCGCACAAGGAACCACCCTTTTAATGCGCCGGACAAGTGGGAAGCCTTCAAAAAATATAATATCAGAGATGTAGAGACCGAGATTGGCATTAAGGATCGTCTTGCCAAATTCCCTGTGCCGGAGGAGGTCTGGGATGAATACCATATCGATCAGGAAATCAACGATCGTGGTGTCCGACTCGATATGGATCTGGTAAAAGAAGCCATCGAAATGGACTCCCGCTCCCGGTCAGAACTGACTGCTGCCATGAAAGATATGACAGCACTTGATAATCCAAACTCCGTCCAGCAAATGAAACAGTGGCTCTCTGACAACGGACTCGAAACCGACAGCCTTGGAAAGAAAGTCGTGGCAGAGCTTATCAAAACCGCTCCGCCCGAACTTCAGACCGTTCTGGAGCTCCGACAGCAGCTTGCCAAATCCTCCGTCAAGAAATATCAAACGATGGAGCGTGCGGTCTGTGATGACGGCAGGGCTCGCGGCATGTTTGCATTTTACGGCGCTAATCGTACCGGACGCTGGGCAGGCAGGCTTATACAATTACAAAACCTCCCGCAAAATCATCTCCCGGATCTGGCCGACGCACGCGCTCTTGTAAAATCTGGCGACTTTGATGCCGTGAAACTCTTATATGAAGACGCCCCGGACACCCTCTCTCAACTGATCCGGACAGCGTTCATCCCGAAAGACGGTACGCAGTTTTATGTTTCCGACTTCAGTGCCATCGAAGCAAGAGTCATCGCGTGGTATGCCGGTGAGACGTGGCGTCAAAAAGTCTTTGAAACCGGAGGTGACATCTACTGCGCCAGTGCCAGTCAGATGTTCCATGTTCCGGTTGAGAAGCATGGCATTAACGGCCATCTGCGTCAAAAAGGCAAAATCGCGGAACTCGCGCTCGGCTACGGCGGCTCGGTCGGAGCCTTAAAGGCAATGGGCGCTATAGAGATGGGACTTTCCGAGGATGAGCTTCCTCCTCTGGTGGACGCATGGAGGCAGACAAATCCCAACATCGTAAAATTCTGGTGGGATGTCGACCGCGCTGTCATGGAGGCTGTGAAGTATAAACACACAACCAGCAGCTATGGGCTTACCTTCTCCTGCCGCTCCGGGATGCTCTTTATTACGCTGCCCTCCGGACGGAACCTCGCCTATGTGAAGCCAAAGGTCGGTACGAATAAATTCGGAAGCGAGTGTATTACCTATGAGGGCATCGGCAGCACGAAAAAATGGGAACGGCTCGATTCATACGGGCCGAAATTCGTGGAAAATATCGTGCAGGCAACCTCCCGCGACATTCTCTGCTATGCCATGAAGACGCTGCGCTGCTGCTCCATCGTCATGCATATTCACGACGAACTGGTCATCGAAGCAGACCCTCGCATGTCACTTGACGTTCTCTGTGAACAGATGGGCAGGACTCCGCCGTGGGCAGAAGGCCTGAAGCTCCGCGCAGACGGTTACACCACGCCCTTCTACAAAAAAGATTAAAAATCGTCCGCTCAAATCAGGCGTTCATCTCCAGTGGAAATTGGAGGTGGACGCCTTTAAGTCTGCCCGGAAAGGAGGACTTTTGAGTGAGCAACGAATATCGCAACAGCGAAGGCTATCCTGACCCAACCGCAGGTGAAGCACTCTCCCGGATTGCTGCAAATGAAAAGCAGTCCCTTCGTGCTTTCCGGCCTATCGTCTACATCTGCTCTCCGTTTTCTGGAGATGTGGAGACAAATGTGGCCAATGCCAGACGCTACAGCCGTTTTGCCGTGGACAAGGGATATATCCCTATCGCACCGCACCTGCTATTTCCGCAGTTCCTTGATGATGACAATCCAGAAGAACGTGAGCTTGGTCTTTTCTTCGGAAATGCCTTCATGAGCAAGTGCGCTGAGGTCTGGGTATTCGGCAGCCGCATCTCATCCGGTATGGAAGCAGAAATCAAACGCGCCAAGTGGAAGGGCTATCACTTGCGCTATTTCACAGAAGAATGTCAGGAGGTTTAACGCTATGTATGAAATTAAAGAAAATCGCAGAAAGCTTTTCGATGGCACTGAGATCACAACCTACACCCGCGATGTGGTAAGCGCCAATATTCTGCAGGTCGAAGCCGGGACGACCGGCTACAAAGGTGGCGACACCGGCCACGGCGGACGCACCTATTTCCGCATTTCCGATGAAGCCAGCACAGATATCCATGTCACGCCTTTTATGGACAGATTCGGCTGCAACGGTTTTGAAGTTACCCTTGGCGGCGACTGCGAACTGGAAACCATGATCCGCGCCCTGAAATTTATCACGAAGGTGCTGGAGGAAGAATCGGAGGAGGTGTACGACTGATGTTTACCCTGTTTAGCGCCGATTTTATCGGCAATCCCGGAAACTGCTCCTATCCGCATAAAACCGTTGTCATGGATACGGACAGCATGAAAGCCGCAGTCGGTCACGACTATGTGTGTGCGGAGTACAAAAATCACTACCGCAACAGCGACAATTTCCTCTCCGCTGACTGTCTTCCCGTGGACTGTGATAATGACCATTCAGAAGATCCGAAAGACTGGATCACACCGGCAGACGTGTTGGAGGCATTTCCGGGAGTAAGCCTCGCCATCCATTACAGCCGCTTTAATCAGCGCGAGAAAAACGGCAAACCGGCAAGGCCAAAGTTCCATGTGCTCTTTCCCATCGACCGGGTGACGGATGCCGCCCTCTATAGTGATATGAAGAAGCTGGTAAACTCCATATTTCCGTATTTCGATACGAAGGCGCTGGATGCTGCTCGCTTCTTCTTCGGAACACAGGAGCCAAATGTGGAGCTCTATCCCGGTCGCATGAACCTCACTGAATTTTTGAATGACGACGAGTTCGATGCAGACCTGCCCGGTGGCCACGAGAAAGACGTCGTGATCCCGGAAGGAAGCCGTAATGCTACCATGTCCCGCTTTGCCGGTATCGTCATTAAGAAATACGGCGATACAGAAAAAGCCTACCAAAGTTTTCTGGAAAAGGCCGCGACCTGCGTGCCGCCTCTGGATAACAGCGAGCTTAATACAATCTGGCACAGCGCCCAGCGCTTTTATTCCAAGATCTGTCGTGAGGACGGATATGTCCCTCCAGAGGTCTATAACGACGAGAACAGCTATAAGCCGGAGGACTTTTCCGATGTGGGACAGGCTGAGGTGCTCTCGAAGTATTTTGCAAACGAGCTGCGCTACTCACCGGCCACCCACTTTATCCGATACAGCGATCACTACTGGCAGGAAACAGAGCCCGGCGCACAGGCCGTCGCTCATGAACTCACCCGCAGGCAGCTCGCAGAAGCCAATCGAAATATGATGGAGGCTCTACAGAAGCTCAAAAATTGCGGAGCGCAAGAAATCCTTGATAACACATCCAAGGCCAAAGCTGAACAGCTGATGAGCGACGAACAGATGGAGGCCTATCAGGAGTTCCTTGCCGCCAAGGCCTACCAGAGCTTTGCCGTCCGCAGACGCGACTCCAAGAACATTACATCTACCCTCAAAGAGACGCACCCGATGCTGGAAATCTCGCCGAGAGACTTGGACGCTGACTGCTTCCTGCTCTGCACACCGGAGGCGACCTACGACCTTCGCAAAGGTATGGCCGGAGCCCGCGAGCACTCAGCTGATGACTTTATTACAAAAATCACGTCCGTGTCACCCGGCAGTAAGGGAGCGCAGCTCTGGCAGGATAATCTGGATCTGATTTTCCAGAAGGATCAACAGCTTATCGACTATGTACAGATGATCTGTGGCCTTGCTGCTATCGGGAAGGTTTTTGTGGAGGCACTCATCATCGCATACGGCGATGGACGCAACGGAAAGTCCACCTTCTGGAATGCCATCTCCCGCGTACTGGGACTCTACAGCGGAAATATATCCGCAGATACCTTGACCGTCGGTTGCCGCAGGAACATCAAGCCGGAAATGGCTGAGGTCAAAGGCAAACGCCTGCTGATCGCTGCGGAAATGCAGGAAGGCGCAAGGCTCAACGACTCTACCGTCAAGCAGCTCTGCTCTACGGATGATGTATTTGCGGAGAAAAAGTATAAAGACCCGTTTTCCTTCAAGCCCTGCCACACGCTGGTTCTGTATACGAACCACCTGCCTCGCGTCTCCGCCTCTGATGATGGTATCTGGCGCAGGCTTATCGTGATTCCGTTCAATGCCAAGATCGAGGGCAAGGCCGACATCAAAAATTACGGTGAGTACCTATATGAAAATGCCGGTGAAAGCATTCTGGCATGGATCATCGAAGGAGCTAAAAAGGTCATCGAGCTGGACTACCAGATTCCGGTACCGGACTGTGTGACGAAGGCCATCGACGAATATCGCAGCCAGAACGACTGGTTCGGACATTTTCTGGATGAGAAGTGCGATGTGGATGAGTCCTTTAAGGAAAGCTCCTCGGCGCTCTATCAGGCATACCGCAACTACTCGCTGGATTGCAATGAGTATGTGCGCAGCACGGCAGATTTTTACTTTGCGCTGGAGAAAGCCGGATTCGAGCGGCTGACACTGAATCGGAAGCGCTATTTCAAGGGCTTAAAGATTCATGAGGACAACGGCGCAGAGGAAGATTTTCTGCAGTAATCCGGGACTATGACAAGGTGTATCAAGGTCTTATATAAAAACTCTCTTAGGCCTAAAAAAATAGCTCTAAGAAAAAGTTTGGTAAATACCATTGATACACCTTGCACATCCCCTGAAATTAACGCCTGACGGAGGTTTGCAATGATAGAAAAACAGATAGAAAACAAGTTAACTATGGCGGTGAAAAAGAATGGCGGCATTGCACTTAAGCTGGTGTGTCCCTCTTTCGCAGGAATGCCCGACCGTCTGATCTTACTCCCTGACGGCCATATCGGCTTCGCGGAGCTGAAGGCACCCGGCAAAAAGCCACGCCCTCTCCAGCTCTCGCGCCACAGGCTGCTGCGGGAGCTTGGCTACCGGGTATATGTCATTGACGATCCGGAGCAGATTGGAGGGATGATCGATGAACTTCAATCCACATGATTATCAGGACTATGCCATCCGCTATATTGAAAAGCACCCTGTGGCCGCAGTCCTTTTAGATATGGGACTTGGCAAGACGATCATCAGTCTGACAGCAGTATATGACCTGTTGTTTGACAGCTTCGAAGTGCATCGCGTTTTAGTGGTGGCTCCCTTAAGAGTCGCCCGCGATACATGGCCAGCAGAAATCCAGAAATGGGAGCACCTTGCCGGTCTAACCTATGCGGTCGCAGTCGGGACACCGAAGGAGCGAAAAGCTGCTCTCATGCAGCAAGCAGATATTACGATCATCAACCGTGAGAACCTGCAGTGGCTCATTGACGAGTCCGGCTTTCCCTTTGACTTCGATATGGTGATTATTGATGAGCTGTCGTCCTTCAAAAATCATAAATCCAAGCGTTTCAAGTCTCTGATGAAGGTACGGCCACGGATTCACCGGATTATCGGCCTGACCGGCACTCCTTCCTCCAACGGACTCATGGATCTGTGGGCGGAGTTTAAAGTGCTGGATATGGGCGAGCGCCTCGGACGCTTTATCACGCAGTACCGGACAAATTACTTCATGCCGGACAAGAGAAACGGCGAGATCATCTACTCCTATAAACCGCTGCCCTATGCGGAGGACGCCATCTATCGGAGGATCTCGGATATCACGATTTCCATGAAATCTACCGACCATCTGAAGATGCCGGAGCTGGTTTCAACGGAATATGAAGTGCAGCTTTCCGACTCTGAGCGCAGCCGTTATGAAGATTTGAAACAAGAGCTCATATTGCAGCTCCCCGATGGTGAAGTGACTGCTGCCAATGCCGCATCGCTTACGGGCAAGCTCTCACAGCTCGCAAATGGTGCCATTTATGCCGATACCGGTGAGGTCATCGAGTTCCACGATAGGAAGCTGGACGCTTTGGAGGATATTATCGAGGCCGCCAATGAAAAACCGCTTCTTGTGGCCTACTGGTTCCGACATGACCTAAGCCGCATCAAGAACCGCTTCAATGTTCGGGAGATCAAGACCAGCCGCGATATTGCTGACTGGAATGCGGGAAAGATTCCTGTAGCAGTCATCCATCCGGCCTCTGCCGGTCACGGTTTGAACCTTCAGGCCGGAGGCTCCACCCTTGTGTGGTTCGGTCTTACATGGTCGCTGGAATTATATCAACAGACCAACGCCCGTCTCTGGCGGCAAGGTCAAGAATCCGGCACTGTGGTGATCCAGCACATTATTACCAAGGGCACCATCGACGAAAGGATCGTAAAGGCGCTATCCAAAAAAGAAATGACGCAGACTGCGCTGATTGACGCGGTCAAGGCTGACCTTGAGGTGGTGTGATGACCGATCCTTATGAAAATCTCGCCAACGCCATCGTTCTGCAGGCCGTGAAGGATTACCGGGACGCCCTGAAGCGCCTGAAAAAGAAGCCCGGTAATCAAGCCGCCATGTCGGATGCAATGGAGTGTGAACGGTTCTTCCGCTCCGGCTGGTACAAAGCACTGACGAGTGTGGATGGCGAGTATCTCATACAAAAACTACGAGAGGAGGCGAAGTCCTTATGACAGTAAAAGAATATCTCCATCAGGCCTACCGCCTTGATCAGAGAATCAAGTCCGACACGATGGAAGCACAAAACCTGCGTGAGATGGCAGGCAGCGTGTCGGCTATCCAATATGATAAAGACCGCGTGCAGACATCGCGTAATACCGAAGCACCCTTTGTCCGGACGCTTGAGAAGCTGTGGACTCTGGAAAAGAAAATCGCCGGTGAGCTGGAAATGCTATCAGACCTTAAGAAACAGATACGGGAGGTCATTGAGGCAGTTCCTGATACCGACGAGCGCATGGTACTGAAGTACCGGTACATCCACAACTATACGTGGGAGCAGATCGGAATGGAGCTCTGTGCAGATGCCCGCACCATTCGTCGCTGGCACGGCAAGGCGCTCCTTCATGTGACGCTTCCGGATGATCCAATTATCATTTGAAATGCGCCCGAAATGTCCTGCTTTGTCCTAAGATGTCCACCCGCTCTTTATGATAGTATATAATCAGCGAAAAGAATAAAGAAACAGCTACACGCGCAGCACACAAGCCTTGCGGGAACACCCTGCAGGGCTTTCTTTATGCCCTGAAAGGAGGCACGGCTTATGCCAAGAAAACCACAACGACCGTGCCGCTATCCCGGCTGCCCACACCTAACGGACGGTGTTTATTGTGAGGAGCACGCCAAGGTCATGGAACAGCACTACGAGAAGTTCCAGCGCGGCTACTCTCCCGGCAAACGCTACGGCAGAGCGTGGAAACGAATCCGTGATCGCTACGTTCATAAGCACCCGCTTTGTGAGCAGTGCTTAAAGGAAGGACGCTACGTCGCGGTTGAGGAAGTCCACCACATCGTGCCGCTTGCTGAGGGAGGATCGAATGACGAGTCCAACCTTATGAGTCTTTGTCGTTCGTGTCACGAGAAGATTCACCACGAGCGCGGCGACCGGTAGGGCGGTCAAAATCTCTACGACCCTTTTCCCCGGAAAACGGCGCGGGGTCTTTTACGCAAAAATTGCAATTCAAACAGGGTATTAAACCCTGCACTACAGAAATGGAAGTGATCGACATGGCGAAAGACGGAACCTATCGCGGCGGGCGGCGTGTCAAAGCTGGCTCCAAGCCGGACGCCCTCGCCGACAAAATAATGAAAGGCGCACCTGCAAAGCGTATGGAGCTGCCGGACTTCACAGAAGACATGACCGACTTCGATGTTGACGACATCGGTGACGGTGTAGAGCTGGAAGGCATGGATATGCCAAGTCCGGACGATTACCTCTCTGCTCTGCAGAAGGACGGCAAGCCCCTCGGCGCAGATGAAATCTATAAGGAAACATGGCTGTGGCTCAAGGAACGTGGCTGCGAGAGGCTGGTAAACAAGCGCCTGCTCGAAAGCTACTCTGAGGCCTTTGCCCGGTACATTCAGTGCTCCGAAGCGGTCAGCAAATACGGCATGCTCGGGAAGCACCCGACCACCGGCGCTGCCATTGCGAGCCCTTTCACACAGCTTTTAATGAACTTTCAGAAGCAGGCCAACCTGCTCTGGTATGAAATATACGACATTGTGAAGCAAAACTGCACCGAGCCCTTTGAGGGCAGCCCGCAGGACAGCGTGATGGAGCAGCTGCTTCGAAGCAGGAGGAATATGTAAATGAACACACAGAAATTGGAACAGGTACCTATTGATAAACTGGTGCCCTATGCCCGGAATGCCCGGACGCATAGCAAGGAGCAGATCGCACAGCTCCGCGCTTCTCTCAGGGAGTTCGGCTTTGTGAGTCCTGCGGTCATTGATGCAGATTATAACATCCTCGTCGGCCACGGTCGCATTACGGCTGCCCGCGAGGAAGGATATGAAACCGTGCCCTGCGTCTTTGCCGAGAACCTGACGGAAGCACAAAAGCGTGCGTATATCCTTGCGGACAATCAGCTGGCGCTCAACGCAGGCTGGGATGAGGAAATGCTGTCGGTCGAATTATCTGACCTACAGGATCAGTCCTTTGACCTATCTCTCCTCGGCTTTGATGCCGGTGAACTGGATAAGCTGCTCGGCACCGGGAATGAAAAGGACATCGCCGATGATGACTTTGACCTCACCGCTGCCCTTGAGAAGGCTTCCTTCGTGGAGCCCGGCGACATCTGGGCAGTCGGCAGGCATCGTGTTATGTGTGGCGATGCCACCTCGCCGGAAGATGTGGGAAAGCTCATGGACGGCAAGAAAGCAAACCTCGTCCTGACCGATCCGCCCTACGGCGTATCTTTCAAAGCCTCGGACGGCCTTACGATCCAGAACGACTCTCTCAAGGGCGAGGAATTTTACAAGTTCCTGCTGGCAGCTTTTAAGAACATGGCTGACCACCTCGAAAAAGGCGGAGCCGCTTACTGCTTCCATGCGGATACCGAAGGGCTCACGTTCCGAAAGGCATTCATTGACGCAGGCTTCCACCTCGCCGGTGTGTGTATCTGGGTAAAGAACAGCCTCGTGCTCGGTCGCTCCGATTATCAATGGCAGCACGAGCCTGTACTCTACGGCTTTTTGCAAAACGGCAAGCACCCGTGGTATTCCGACCGCAAGCAGACCACCATTTGGAACTACGATAAGCCAAAGCGCAATAAGGATCACCCAACCAGCAAGCCGCTCGACCTTCTGGGCTATCCCATCCAGAACTCTTCTCAGGAGAATTCTGTAGTTATTGATACCTTCGGCGGCTCCGGTTCCACACTGATGGCCTGTGAGCAGTTAAACCGTATCTGCTACATGATGGAGCTCGATCCGAAATACGCCTCTGTCATCCTTCGTCGTTACGTGGAGGATACCGGCGATGAGGAAAATGTGTATGTAATAAGGAACGGCGAAAAGCTCCTCTATTCCGCTCTGGCAAAGGAAGTCGAGACCTCTCCGACGGCGGGTGTATAATACACAATTTCTGCACGGATTCTTCGGCGATTTTCTACCTCAAAAAATGTCGGAAATCGCTTGATAAATAAGGCTTTCAGAGTGATGTATATACATGCCGAAAGGCACAGATTAAAACCTTAATTCACAAAGGAGGAACACTCTCATGAAAGCAAATTACAACGTAACCGGAAACGACAGAAAAGCATTGGTCGCAGCCATCGAAAATCTCACCGGCGACAAGGCGATCTACATGCGTATGCCAACCTGCGCTTACGAGATCGGCGACATCACGGTCGACAAGGAAGGCAGCGTAACCTGCGAGGACGCAGACAAGCTGGAGCGCATCATCCACAGCCTGATCGCGGATGGGTTCACACCGGAGGATACCGAAGAGGTCGAAAGCGACGATGAAGCCACCGGCCTTACAGTCAGCCTCCCGCTCGACAAGGTGGCGGTCGGAAACCTCACCAACCTCCTCACAGCCAAGGAAAGCCTCATCAAAAAGGCACTCGGCATTGACGACCTTGGCATCGAGGTCACAGAGGATACGGTCAGCTTCCCTTGGTTTACTGAGATGCCGGAGCCGGACGAGGTCAAGGCCTACAGCCACTTCATTGCATCCCTTGGCAAGATGAGCCGGGATTTGAAGCGCATCAGCGCCACTGAGAAGGAAGTCGACAACGAGAAGTACGCATTCCGCTGCTTCCTCCTGCGACTTGGCTTCATCGGAAACGAATATAAGGCAGAGCGCAAGATTCTCCTTAAGAATCTCTCCGGCAACTCCAGCTGGAAGAACGGCGCACCGGAAAAGGAGGTGGCAGTATGCGAATGATCACGAAAGAGCAGCTTGAAGCGCTCCGCTCCTGCTACCCGGCAGGTACCCGCGTGGAACTTCTCCAGATGGACGATGTACAGGCACCGCCCATCGGCACCATGGGAACCGTTACGGGAGTCGATGATACGGGGAGCCTCACGGTGAACTGGGACAACGGCTCCGGCCTGAATGTCATCTACGGCATCGACCGTGTGCGGAAGGTGGTGGACTGAGATGGATGAAAAGGTAAAGGAGCAGATTCTTGCCATCCGGGACACCGGCCTTACAAATATGTTCGATGTAAACACAGTGCAGCGGCTGGCCTATGAGAGAGACTTCTACGAGCTGGTTTTATACCTTGAGGATCACCGGAAAGAATACGTGAATTTTATTCTGACCGGCGAGGCATAAACTACACAATTTAGGCCTCAAAACTTCCCGCAGGATTGTCACATATATTTCGATAAATAGCTTGCTATTACAGGCGTTCAGAGTGATATATGTACATACCAAAAGGAAAACAACCACAAGGAGGAACCACCATGAAGTACACAATCGAAGCCATAGAAAACGCGAAACCCGGAATGCGCTGGGAAGAGATCGGATGCCATTGGACGCTGGGACAGGCCTACCTTTACAGCAAGGAAGCCGGAAACGACCTGCCGAACTTCGCCGAAGTCATCTGGGATTACGACATCGAAGCGATCCTCGAAGATTGCCGGAAGCTCGGAGTAAAGGAATTCACCATCAGCTCCACCTTCTCAAGCCTCATCGAGACCATTGCAAAGTTTGAGGAGCTCGGCTGCACGCTGGACGGAATTGTAAAGGTCAAGGAGCGCTACACCCACTTCGGAAGCGACGAGCACGCCCTCATCCCAGCCTTCAAGATGACGGTAAAGGAGGCGTAAGAAAATGTGGAGTGAAGGAGTTATCGGCATCCCGGATGCCAAGGACAAGAAAAAATATACCAAATGTCACTACTGGGTAAAGCACTACGATGAGCCAAGCGAGACCTACGGCATCAACGGCGGCAGGATCAGCAAGCTCATGATCAAGATTGACGGCAAGATCGTTTGCAACTACGACAGAGGCTGGGACATTCATCCCACCTGCAAAGAAGCAGAGATGGCGCTTTGCATCCTGCTGGAGAATCACAACTAAGCATTAAACCCGAATATGAATATTCCGGGAGACTGAGCCAGTAGGCTCTTTCTCTCGTACTGATACCAGATCGCTATGGCGGTCTTTTATTTTGCCCTGAAAGGAGGCGGCTACCGTGCCAATGCGAAAACTGAAAAACTATAAGCCGACCCGCTTCATGGCAGAGACTTCTCACTACAGCAAGCAGATGGCGGACTTCGCGGTGATGTTCATCGAGCAGCTCACCCACACTAAAGGCACGTGGGCAGGAAAGCCCTTCGAGCTCATCGACTGGCAGGAACGGATCATCCGCGACCTGTTCGGTGTCCTGAAGCCGAATGGTTACCGTCAGTTCAATACGGCCTATATCGAAATTCCTAAGAAAATGGGAAAGTCAGAGCTGGCCGCTGCTGTCGCCCTGCTCCTTTGCTGCGGTGACGGTGAGGAACGCGCCGAAGTCTACGGCTGCGCTGCAGATAGACAGCAGGCCACCATCGTTTTTGATGTTGCTGCGGATATGGTGAGAATGTGCCCGGCGCTTAATCGTCGCGTCAAAATACTGGCCTCCCAGAAACGGATCATCTATGAGCCTACCAACAGCTTCTATCAGGTGCTCTCCGCTGAGGCCTACAGTAAGCACGGCTTTAACATCCACGGTGTGGTATTCGATGAGCTGCACACCCAACCGAACCGGAAACTCTTTGATGTAATGACAAAGGGCTCCGGCGATGCCAGAATGCAGCCGCTGTATTTCCTGATTACCACAGCCGGAAATGATACAAACACCATCTGCTATGAAGTCCACCAGAAAGCGCAGGACATCCTCGACGGCAGGAAGGTCGATCCAACCTTCTATCCGGTCATTTACGGTGCGGAACCTGACGAGGACTGGACTGATCCGGAAGTGTGGAAAAAGGCAAACCCCTCTCTCGGTATCACGGTCGGCATTGACAAGGTGGAAGCGGCCTGCGAATCGGCAAAGCAAAACCCCGGTGAAGAGAATTCCTTCAGGCAGCTGCGCCTTAATCAATGGGTAAAGCAGGCTGTCCGCTGGATGCCAATGGATAAATGGGACGCCTGCGCCTTTCCAGTTAATGAGGACGACCTCGAAGGCCGTGTCTGCTATGGCGGCCTTGACCTGTCCTCCACTACGGATATTACTTCCTTTGTGCTGGTATTCCCGCCACGAGATGAAGACGACAAGTATGTGATCCTCCCGTACTTCTGGGTGCCAGAGGATACGCTGGAACTTCGCGTGAGACGCGACCATGTGCCCTACGACACTTGGGAGAAAGAAGGAATGCTGCAGACAACCGAGGGCAATGTCATCCATTACGGCTATATCGAGAAATTCATCGAACGCCTCGGCGAGCGCTTCAATATCCGCGAAATCGCATTCGATCGCTGGGGAGCAGTCCAGATGGTTCAGAACTTGGAGAACATGGGCTTTACTGTTGTGCCCTTCGGACAGGGCTTTAAGGATATGAGCCCGCCCACAAAGGAGCTCATGAAGCTGACACTTGAGCAAAAGCTCGCTCACGGCGGCCACCCGGTGCTCCGCTGGAATATGGATAACATCTTCATTCGTACTGACCCAGCCGGAAATATCAAGGCTGACAAGGAAAAATCTACAGAGAAGATCGACGGTGCTATCGCCACCATCATGGCGCTTGACCGTGCGATCCGCTGCGGCAATGACAACGGTGCTTCTGTCTATGACGACAGAGGCATTTTATTTATCTGAAAGGCAGGTGATCAATATGAGCATATTTTCAGGACTGTTTCGTTCAAGAGATAAGCCTACCAATTCAACAACCGGAAGCTCCTACCGCTTCTTCTTCGGCGGCACGACCTCCGGCAAGGCTGTAACGGAACGCTCCGCCATGCAGATGACGGCGGTCTACTCCTGCGTGAGGATTTTGTCCGAGGCGATTGCAGGCCTGCCGATTCACCTCTATCGATACGACGAAGGCGGCAGCAAGGAAAAAGCGATAAATCATCCGCTCTACTTCCTGCTTCACGATGAGCCAAATCCGGAAATGACATCCTTTGTATTCCGGGAAACATTGATGACGCACCTACTCCTGTGGGGAAATGCCTACGCGCAGATCATTCGGAACGGCAAAGGTGAAGTGGTCGCGCTCTATCCTTTGATGCCAAATCGTATGACGGTCAACCGTGATGAAAACGGAGAGCTTTATTACGAATACCAAACATCACAGGATGAGGCGCACACGATGAACGGCAGCCGCGTAAGGCTCCAGCCGTCCGACGTACTGCATGTTCCCGGCCTTGGCTTTGACGGCCTTGTGGGCTACAGCCCGATTGCTATGGCTAAGAATGCCATCGGCATGGCAATAGCCTGCGAAGAATACGGCGCTAAGTTTTTTGCAAACGGCGCGACTCCCGGCGGTATCTTGGAGCATCCCGGTGTGGTAAAAGATCCGGAGCGTGTAAGAGAAAGCTGGAACTCTGCTTTCGGCGGCAGCTCTAATGCAAACAAGGTGGCTGTGCTGGAGGAAGGCATGAAATATACGCCTATCTCCATCTCACCGGAACAGGCGCAGTTTTTGGAAACACGTAAGTTCCAGATCAATGAAATCGCACGTATCTTCCGCATCCCGCCTCACATGATCGGCGATCTTGAGAAATCGAGTTTCTCAAATATCGAGCAACAGTCGCTGGAATTTGTGAAATACACGCTCGACCCGTGGGTATGTCGCTGGGAACAGTCCATGCAGAGAGCCCTGCTCTCTCCGGATGAAAAGAAAAACTACTTCTTCAAATTCAACGTGGACGGTCTGCTCAGAGGCGACTACCAGAGCCGCATGAACGGCTATGCGGTCGGACGCCAAAATGGCTGGATGTCCGCTAACGATATCAGGGAGCTTGAAAACCTCGACCGTATTCCAGAGGAGGAAGGCGGCGACCTGTACCTGATCAATGGCAATATGACCAAGCTCAAGGACGCAGGTATTTTTGCGGCCTCAGCACAGACGCAGGAGGAAGCTGATGAAACGAAGGAAACACAAACCAAACCGGAACCCGAAGACGGGCGCACCCGGTTCAGAAAGAAGGAGGCACTATGACCAGAAAGTTTTGGAACTGGGTGCGAAACGAGGAGCCGGACAGCTTTGGCTCCGACCGAACGCTCTACCTCGACGGGGAAATTTCCGATGAGACATGGTTCGGCGACGAAGTAACACCCAAGCTATTTAGTGATGAACTGCATGCAGGCGATGGAAACATCACCCTCTGGATCAACTCTCCGGGCGGTGATGTTTTTGCTGCTGCGCAGATCTACAACATGCTGATGGATTACCCACATGATGTGACGGTCAAAATTGATGCTCTTGCTGCTTCGGCGGCATCGGTTATCGCTATGGCCGGAACAAAGGTCTGCATGAGTCCCGCGGCCATGATGATGGTACACAACCCTGCAACCATCGCCATCGGTGATACCGAGGAAATGCAGAAAGCCATCGACATGTTAAACGAAGTCAAGGAATCCATTATGAATGCCTACGAAATCAAGTCTGGGCTCTCCCGTCACAAGATTTCACAGCTCATGGATGCCGAGACATGGATGAACGCCAAAGAAGCCGTGAAGCTCGGCTTCGCTGACGAGATTCTGTTCAGGGATGGAGAAAAATCCGTCCCTGAGGATACGGCTGACGCGGAGATGCTTTTCTCCCGCAAGGCCGTCACTGATTCGCTGCTTTCCCGACTGATTCCTAAGAAAAAGCCGGAAGCAAATAAACACATGGTACCAGTAACCGATCTTGAGAAGCGCCTTTCGCTTCTCGCACATTAAAGGAGGATTTTTATTATGACTCAGATTATGGAACTCATGGACAAGAGAGCGAAGGCATGGGAGGCCGCTAAGGCGTTTCTTAATAGCCACTCTCAGAACGGCGGCATGGTTTCTGCGGAGGATGCTGCAACCTACGACAAGATGGAAAAGGAAGTCACCGACCTCACCAAGGATATCGAGCGCCTGCAGCGTCAGGAGCAGATCGACAAGATGATGAGCGCACCGACTTCTACTCCGCTCACCGGAAAGCCCGGTGTAAAGGATGAACCGGAAGATAAGCCCGGCAGAGCTTCTGCAGCCTATAAAAAGGCCTTCTGGGACAACATCCGTCATCCCGGCAATCCCGCAATCCGCGATGTACTTGAGGAAGGAACCGATGCAAACGGCGGATACCTTGTTCCGATTGAATTCGAGCACACCCTTGTTCAGGCGCTCAACGAAAACAATATCATGCGTACTATCGGCTGCAAGGTCATTACCACACAGAACGAGCGCAAGATCCCTGTGGCAAATGGTCACACGCAGGCGGCGTGGACTGCCGAGAACGGTGCCTACACCGAGAGCAATCCGACCTTCGCGCAGACCAGCATTGACGCTTTTAAGCTGACTGACCTCATCAAGGTGTCCGACGAGCTGCTTTCCGACAGCTTCTTTGATATCGAAGGCTACATCTCTGAGGAATTCGGTCGCGCCTTCGGTGAAGCTGAAGAAGATGCCTTCATCAACGGTGCTGTGCAGACCGGCCAGACGGCTATCGACAGACCTACTGGCCTGTTCATTCCTTCTGCCGCTGGTGGTGCTCCTTCCGGCGTAACCGCAGCTTCCGCTACGGCAATTACCGCCGATGAGCTGATCAGCCTTGTGTACTCTCTCAAGGCACCGTATCGCAGCAAGGCGAAGTTCCTCATGAATGATGCCACTGTCGCAGCTATCAGAAAGCTCAAGGATCTGAACGGCGTCTATGTATGGCAGCCTGCTCTTACTGCCGGAGAGCCTGATAGACTGCTTGGCTATCCGCTCTACACCTCTCCTAAGGTACCTACAATGGCCGCAGGTGCAAGAGCCATCGCATTCGGCGACTTCTCCTGCTACTGGATCGCTGATAGAGCCGGTCGCACAATCAAGCGCCTCAACGAGCTTTACGCTACCAACGGTCAGGTCGGCTTTACCTGCACGGAACGTGTTGACGGCAAGCTGATCCTTTCCGAAGGCATCAAGATTCTTGACATGAAGGCAACTTCCGGTTCTTAAGGCAAGGAGGTGAACGACCGTGGCTTTGATTTCAACTGAAGATGCGAAGGCCTATCTGCGCGTAGATTCGTCGGATGAGGATGCCACGGTCGGTATCCTCTTGGCCTCCGCAATTCGCTTATGTATTGATATTGCAAGACTTACGGATGATCAGTGGGAAGTGATCGACTCCGATGCTGCTTCTTCTGATGAATATACCGAAGCGGAGCTGTCTGCAATCCGGGAAACCATGAAGGTCGCTATCCTCTATACCTGTGCCTATCTCTTTGAGCACAGGGAGGAAGCCGACCACCATGCTCTTACCATGACACTACGCTCACTTCTTTTTGCAATACGGGAAGGAGCGTTTTCATGAATATAGCGGCTATGAGGGTGCGCGTCACTTTCCAGAAAAATACGGTCATCGTCGACAAATACGGAAACCACAAAACCGGCTGGGCAGATTATTTCTCCTGCTGGGCGACTGTCGGCACAAGCTCCGGTTCCGAATCTTCCAGTGTAGTCATCAATCCGGAGGAATCGCTGGACTTCACCTGCCGCTACTGCTCTGAGCTCGCGAATGTGGAATCGACAAAATACCGGATCATCGCGGAAGGCCACACCTACAACATCACCTATGTGAATCCAATGGGCTATAAGCATAACAGCCTGAAATTCAACTGCAAGCTGGAGAAGAACGCATGAGTAGAAATATATCAATAAACGAGATGGGCGATGCCATTATGGAGGAGCTCGAAAAATATTCAAAGCTCGCCACAGATGACATGAAGGCCGCTGTGAAAGAAACGGCTGCTTCCGTCCGTAAGGATATTCAGGCAGGCGCTCCAGTCGATACCGGCAAATACAAGAAAAGCTGGTCAGTCAAGAATATGCATGAGGATTCACAGAGTATTGACCTCGTAGTGCATTCGAGGAACCGCTATCAGCTGGCACACCTTCTGGAGCATGGGCATGTGAAACGTGGCGGCGGACGTGTTCCGGCACAGCCTCATATCGCCTCAGCCGAGGAGCGCGGAAACGAAAAGCTCGTCAATACCATCAAGCAGAAGTTGGGAGGTGGATCATGACATACGACGATGTAATCACCATGTTAGAGGGAGCCGGTCTGCCGCTTGCCTACGACCATTTTGCCGAAGGCGAGTCACCAGACCCACCCTTCCTCATTTTTCTTTATCCGGGCTCTGACAATATGTTCGCGGATGACACCGTGTTCAAGAAAATTGATGAACTGAACATCGAATTATACACGGATGTAAAAGACCCGGAAACAGAAACCCAGATCGAGGACATCTTAATTGCCCACGACCTGCCTTATGAGAAATCTGAGGTATGGATCGAGTCGGAGAAGTTGTACGAGGTCTTATATCAAACACAGATCATAGGAGGTTAAAAACTATGCCTAACACGAGTAACAAGGTCAAGTTCGGCCTTAAAAACTGCCACTACGCCATTGCTACGCTTGCCGCTGACGGCACTGTCACCTTTGGTACACCCGTAGCAATGCCCGGTGCCGTATCCCTTTCGCTGGATGCTGAGGGAGATAATGATCCATTTTATGCGGACGACTCCGTATATTACATGGTTTCAAACAACAACGGATATTCCGGCGACTTTGAACTGGCGCTGATCCCGGAGAGCTTTCTTACGGATGTCATGCACGAGACTGAGGATGCAAACGGCGTCATTGTTGAGAACAAGGATGTAGAGCCGGAGCATTTTGCGCTGCTCTTTGAGTTTTCCGGCGACCAGAGAAAGATCCGCCACTGCATGTATTACTGCAGCGCGACCCGTCCTTCCGTCACCGGCAGCACCAAGGAGGACTCTACCGAGGTGCAGACGGAGACGCTCTCCATCACAGCTTCTCCGCTCCCTTCCGGCATTGTGAAGGTCAAAACCGGTACGAACACTACAAGCGCTGTTTACGACGCTTGGTACAGCTCTGTATATGAGCCGAGTGCTTCAGTAAGTAGCGGTGAATAAGGAGGCGCGATATGGCAGTAACAAAAACAATCGAGGTTGACGGCAAAGAGGTGCAGTTCCGTGCCTCAGCCGCCATTCCTCGCCTTTACAGAAATAAGTTCCACAGGGATATTTACAAGGATTTAAACGAGCTGCAGAAAGGCATCGATGAAAGCAACGCAGAAAGCTCCAGTCTGGACACTTTCAGTCTGGAGCTTTTTGAGAACATCGCATGGCTGATGGCAAAGCATCAGAATCCTGATGTCCCGGATACTCCGGAGGACTGGCTCGACCAGTTCAACACCTTCTCCATCTATGAAATCCTGCCCCAGATCATCGAACTGTGGGGACTGAATGTGGAACAGCAGGTGGAATCTAAAAAAAACATCATCCGACAGAGCGGGAAATGACAACCCCGCTCTTTTTACTCCGGTGCGTGCAGATCGGGCTTTCCATCTCGGAGCTTGATCTGCTCACCATCGGAACTGTCAATGACATGTACGCAGAAATGAGCAACGACGATTTCAACTATCCTGCGCTCGCGACACAGGAGCAGATGGATCGATTTTAACAGGAAGGAGGTCATCGCATGGCTGACAGAATACAAGGCATAACCGTGGAAATCGGCGGCGATACGACCGGCCTTTCCAAAGCCCTCTCCGGCGTAAACAAAGAAATCAAATCAACTCAGTCGCAGCTAAAGGACGTCAACAAACTCCTAAAGCTCGACCCGACAAATACCGCGCTGCTCGAACAGAAACAGAAGCTCCTACAACAGGCAGTCTCCGAAACGAAGGAAAAGCTCACACAGCTGAAGTCCGTGCAAGACCAGATGGATGCTGGACTTAAAAACGGTACCGTCACCCAGCAGCAATATGATGCATGGCAGCGTGAGATCATAGAGACCGAAAACGAGCTCAAAAACCTCGAACAGCAGTGTCGGGAAACAGATACTTCTATCACGGCAACACTCCGGGCGACCGGCTCTAAACTGCAGGAGGTCGGCGGGAAAATATCTGATGTCGGCACGAGCCTATCGACGCATGTAACGGCTCCCATTGTCGCCATCGGTGCTGCCTCCATTGCTGCCTTTAACGAGGTGGATGCTGGCCTTGACATCGTTGCACAGAAAACTGGTGCTACCGGCGATGAGCTGGAGGATATGTGCCAGATCGTAAAAGACCTCGCCACGGAGATACCGACGGACTTCGAAACTGCCGGTGCTGCTGTCGGCGAGGTCAACACCCGTTTCGGCCTGACTGGGCAGGCGCTGGATGACCTCTCGGCAAAATTCATCAAGTTTGCCCAGCTCAATGATACCGATGTTTCGACATCTATCGACAATGTATCCTCCGTCATGAACGCCTTCGGCATGGACGCTTCCGAGGCAGATAATCTTCTGGATGCCTTAAATGCCACCGGTCAGGCCACCGGCATTGATATGGATACACTGGCAAACGCCCTCTCCTCTAATGCCGCACAGCTGAAGGAAATGGGACTCACCGCCCAGCAGGCCGCTGGCTTTATGGGCATGGTGGAAATGTCAGGTCTTGATACCTCTGCCGCTATGATGGGCTTAAAGACAGCCATGAAGAATGCAACGGCAGACGGCAAAACGCTGGATCAGGCACTTGCGGAATTCTCCACTACCATGCAGGGAAGCGGAAGCGATGCAGAAAAGCTGCAGGCGGCCTATGACCTCTTCGGAAGTAAGGCCGGTGCCTCCATTTATAATGCCGTGCAGACCGGAAAGCTCAACCTGTCGGATTTCTCCGGCTTCCTCGGAGATTTTGAAGGCAGTGTCGAGAATACCTTCAATGAGACACTCGACCCGATTGACCAGTTTCAGATGACCATGAACTCTCTGAAGGAAACCGGTGCGGAGGTCGGCAACTCCCTGATGTCAGTTCTCGCTCCTGTCCTTAAAGAGCTCTCTGACAAGCTGAAATCCCTCGCCGAATGGTGGAACAACCTCGGAGAGCCTATGCAGCAGATGATCGTAAAAATTGCGCTCGTGGCTGCTGCAATCGGGCCGGTACTTATAATCGTCGGCAAAGTTATATCCGCTGTTGGTACCATTATGACGATTATTCCTACTGTTACCACTGCTATGGCCGGAGTAAAGACGGCGATGGCTGGTCTGAATGCTGTCATGGCGGCAAATCCGATAGGCCTGATCATTACGGCCATCGGCCTGCTGGTAGCTGCGTTTATCTACCTGTGGAACAACTGCGAAGGCTTCAGAGAATTCTGGATCAACCTCTGGGAAAAGGTCAAGGAGATTGCCATTACTGTATGGACGGCGATCAAGGACTTCTTCGTCAGTGTCTGGGAGGCAATAAAGAACACCTTCACCACTGTGGCAAATGCAATCAGCAGTTTTCTTACCACAGCTTGGAATACGATAAAAAGCACGGTCGAAACCGTGATGAATGCCATAAAGACGGTTATCTCTACGATCTGGAATGGCATCAAGAGCTTTTTTGAAACAATATTCAATGCAATCAAAACTGTAGTGACCACTTACTTCAATATCTATAAGACGATCATCGAAACCGTCCTGAACGTGATAAAGACCGTGGTTACTACTGTTTGGAACGCGATAAAAACAGCTGTTGAAACTGTCGTGAACGCCATAAAGACGGTCATCACCACCGCATGGAATGCCATCAAGACTACGACCTCTACGATTTTCAATGCCGTTAAGAGCGTGGTCACTTCCGTTTGGAACGGCATAAAGAGCGCGGTCATGAATGTAGTTAATACCATGAAGTCCGGCATCAGCAACGGCTTCAATGCGATCAAGAGCACGGTGTCCAATATCGTAAATGGGATCAAGAGTACCATCTCGAATGTGTTCAATACCATCTGGAACACGGTATCCGGCATCGTAAACAAGCTAAAGAGCGTATTCAATTTCAGCTGGAGCCTGCCGAAGATCAAGCTGCCGCATTTCTCCATCACAGGCAGCTTTTCGCTGAACCCGCCATCCATACCGCACTTTTCTGTGGACTGGTATAAGAAGGCGATGTCCGGCGGCATGATCTTAAAGGATGCGACCATCTTCGGACAGAGCGGAGGCACGCTTCTTGGCGGCGGTGAGGCCGGTGACGAAGCTGTGGTCGGTGTGAGCTCGCTGCGCTCCATGATTCAGGATGCAGTAAGCAGCGCTACCCTCAGTGTTTCAGGCGACCAGCCTCTCATCAATATCGAGGAGATGAGCGTCAGAAGCGACGACGATATCCGGAAGATTTCTCAGCAGCTCAATACTCTGCTGACTGCCGGACGCAGGGCGAAAGGACTGGTGTAATATGGGATTTTCATTTAACGGAACAACCTCCCAGTCTATGGGACTTGCGACAAGAATTACAAACGAATACCGTATGCCGGATCTTAGAAACAACACGATCACCATGCCCGGACGACACGGTGTATTTGATTTTGGAGAAACGGTATCCGAGCGAAAGATACTGATTTCCTGCTTCATTCCTCCGGGAAAGACAGATGAGCAGTTTCTTTCAAAAAAGGACGACATTATCGAATGGCTGAATCCGGACAACGGCCTCTGCCAGCTCATTCTGGACAAGGAACCGGGACGAGTGTATGAAGCAAGGCTTACGTCCGGATTCTCCTTTGACCGGGCAGTCCGTAATTCCTGCACCTTTGATCTGGAATTTTTCTGCCCAGACCCTTATGGCTATGCCATATCAGACGAGACCTTTGATTTTGCGGAAACCGGAACCTTTACCGCGTCTCGCGCTCTTGGGAATATCGAGTCCTACCCGGTCTACTCCTTAACGGGTGTAATTCCTTCCGGGACGGACTCGTATATCTCCATAACCACAAACGGCAGCGAGCTTCAGATCATTGGACGGCTTGCCGCCGGAGAAACATTGATTATTGACTCCGATCTGATGACGGCAAAAGTAGTTGATTCTAATGGAGAAACCCTCCGAAACGGTCTCCCGCTTTTGTCGGAGCTGAATTTCCCGGTCTTAAATACGGGAGATAACACCATCGTGATTGCTGCGGTCGGTACAAGTACAACATTTACGGAACTGAACATTCAAGCCAGAAGCCGCTGGAGGTGATATTGCATGGCTCTTAAAAATATATTGAATACCCAAGATGCCTTCACCGGCGAGTTCCCGGCTGCATGGGCTCCCGACGGTCTCTGGCGTTTTAACGAGTCCGAACCGGATGCAGATGATTATCTGGCGGATTCCTCCGGGAAGGATCGTAAGGCATATATTCATAACTGGAGCGGAACAACCGCAGATATGAAAACAGGCAATTTCGGTCGCTATTTTCAGATGAACATCAATAATCCTTCATCGGAGAAAACCTACCTGAAAGTAGAAAATGACGGCAGCATCTTCTCAAGCCTCGGTGAAACCATCGTGGTCGGCGGCTGGATGAAGCCCACGACATATTCAGTCGGCAACACCTATACTCCGATCCTAAATACCCGCTATGGTTCCGGACAGCCGATTTTCTATCTGTCGCTGATCAGAGGAAAACCGAGGATTATGCTGTATAACTCCTCCGGTTCTCTGATCCTCGATACGTCGGTAACGCCATCATTCTCTTTGCTAAACGGTTACTGGTATTTTATCGCCTGTGTGATCAAGCCAAATGCCAAGACAGCGCAGTACATCCTTGGCGATAAAAGCTCCGGCACGGTTTGGCAGTCAAGTGTGCTGACCTTTACCGGAGAGCTGAACCGTAGCTGTGTGGCTGACCTCATCTGGGGAATGCACGCAGACTCCTACTGGTATGCAGGCGGCTTTGATGATTGGTTCCTCGACTGTGATTCTGATCTAACTGCCGATGACCTTGCAGAATATTTTCTGGAATCGCTCTCCGCAAACGGTGCAGATCTGACCGGTGATGTGGACGCTCTGACGACACCGGATGTCGTTACGCTTCGAGCTACAGACTCTGTCTATCCGTCAAGCGGACAGCTCATTACTGCAGCAAGGGACTGTGGCGTGACTGGTAACGGCAGAGTTTCTGTTAAGGCAGATTACTCTCCGGGAGAGACCTCTATCTCGCTTGTGGAAACAGCCACCTCAGATGACCTCTCCACTTGGACAGAGTGGCAGGCTGTCGGTGCAAACGGCGAGCTGGAATCTCCTGCAAAGAAATACATCAAGTACCGCGTCACGCTTTCTACCACAAATACAGCAAGGACTCCTACGCTGACATCTATCAGTCTGTACGATAATCCAAAGCCTCTCTATACCAAACTTGGCTATGCAAGACCGGTCATTCTGGACTCAGACGGGAATGTGGAAGCTGTGTTGGATAACGCCTATGACATCATAGTGACCAGTGAGATCAACGGCGTGGATGAGCTGGAATTTAAGCTGCCGTTTCAGGACAGCAAACGCGCCTATATTGATAACGAAAAGACCGTGCGTATTGTCAGCGACACCTATCGCATCCGCACGATTACGGACGACAAGGAAGAAAGCGGCAAGGCCATCACAACGGTCTATGCGGAAGCGGCATTCTATGACCTTGCCTACTCCGTAAAAAAGGACGAGATTACCTTTAACGCAGACACGGCTGATGTGCCGATGGCTTATGCCCTGCAGGGTACCGACTGGGATGTGGGCACGGTTAATGTCTCCACAAAGCGTACTTGGACTTGCTCTGAGAAAAACGCGCTGGCAATTTTGCGTGCAGTACAGAACATTCACGGCGGCGACCTGATTTTTGATAACGCAAACAGGATCGTGAAGCTCCTAACCTTCTCCGGTGAGGATTCCGGCGTACTGTTCTGCTACAAGAAAAACATGAAATCCATCCAACGCGTCATTGATACGACCAGCCTGATTACAAGGCTTTACGCCTATGGCAAGGACGGCATGACCTTTGCTTCGATCAATGGCGGCAACGAATATGTGCAGGACACAACCTATACTTCCGAAATACGAATTGCTACGCTGGATTGCTCGAACTTCACCAATCCATATCAGATGCTGGAATATGCCAACATGCGACTTGCAGACTATGCCTCTCCGCGTATCTCCTATGTGCTAAAGGCGATGGATCTGTCAGTATTGACCGGCTATGAACATGAAACATGGGCGCTGGGCGATACGGTCATGGTGAAGGATGATGACCTGAACCTGTCTGTAAAGACCAGAATCGTCCGTAGGGAATACAACCTGCAGGAGCCTTGGAATACGGTGCTGGAGCTTTCCACTACCCTCCGGGAACTGGGCGATTCCTCCTCACGCTGGGATAGCGCAGCCGATACGCTGGAGTCTACCGATCTGATAGACAGTCAGGAAATGAAGGATCTGGTGCCGTTTAATCACCTGCGTAATTCCAGAGCAGATTCCGGTCTTAGCTACTGGCAAAACTCCGGATTTACCGTGGATGCAGATAATGGCGTATCCGGCACGGCTTCCTTCAAATGCGAAGGTGCGCTGAATACCACAAAGAGTCTTTCACAGACCATAACGCCCGCCAACAGGCAGTGTTATACCTTTTCGGCGCAGATTGCCTCTGAGAATCTCTCAAAAGGTACGAATGGACAGGTGGGCATTGAGGTGACCTTTGAATACGAGGACGGAACAACGGAAACACGATTTATAGACCTGATCTGAAGGAGGGATTTCTATGGCTTCATTTACACACGTGGCACAGGATGTCTCTCCTCAGTATGGCCGCGTCACAAAGATCACCATCCGGGTATGCGTGACCGACTGCACCGGTACAGTCTATATCACAGACATGCTCCTGCAGGGCGGCTCCATCGCCACTGGCTGGGTAGGTCATGTATCAGAAATTCAATGGACGGAGGATGGATAAATGCCGGAGTTTACACGCTTTACAGAGACAATAACAAAAAAACAGGATAAGCGCGTCGTAAACATCACGGTAAAGCCCACCGTCATAGATTGCACCGGTTCGGTCTGGTTTACCGACCTGATGCTGCAGGAAGGCGATAAAGTCACGGGCTTTGTCATCAACACCGAAACACTTCTGGAAAAATACGATGGCGATGATGCTACAGACGGAAAGAAGTTTTATAACGGTATCGTCCGTTCCGCTGCTACCTGTGTCATCTTTAATCTCGGCTCCACTGCTGCCGGTCTTGACTACAAGGTCTATCCGATTCAGGCGATGGCTGCCGGGAGTATATCGCTTGCGCTGGGTGAAGGTGCTCATAAGGCAATTTTCAAAGCAGCGGCTGCTGCCGGTGATGAATTTGACCTTTTTGCCTCTACAAGGGAGTGCCTAAAGAACGGCTCTGCAACATCCAAGGACGGCTTTTTTCAATACTCTGCTGCTGGTGACAGCAAGCACCCAATTACTGTGGCAGATAAAAAGTCTGCACGCATCTATGTTGAGTTTCAGGAAATGCAGGACGGAGGTGATGCCCTGTGAGTTATGATTATTTGAAAGGCCGCAAGTGCATGGTCTGGACATTCATGGGCAATTCCAGAATGTATCAGGCACTTGCCGCATATGGAGACCGCCTCTCGCAGGTAGGTCTCTTTTCTTTTAAGGTATCGCGCACCGGTGTCATCACAGAAAGCGGTGTGGCCATCTCCAATATGCTGACCTACATCAACCGATGGCCGCACATCAAATGGCTGCTGACGATATCCAACGATGGCACGAACAGTATCTTTGCAGCTCTCCGAGATAACACCGACGGCGCTCAGGATACCTTCCTTTCGGAGATCGTCCGCATTATGGAAAAATACCCGTGGTGCGACGGAATCGACATCGACCTTGAGAAAGGCGACGGATATTCCACGCACGCTGCCTCTACGGCGATGTTTCGGAATATCTATAACACAGTAAAAGGATATGACAGCAGCAAGCTCATGAACATATGCCTGCCGGGTATGAATTCCATCAACGGCTCGGTCGGAGGTGAAAACTGGTGCGTTTACGGCGATCTCAACGCTTACTGTGATACGGCGGCCATCATGAGCTATGGCATGGCGTGGGCGGGCTCTGCTCCCGGAGCCGTCTCTCCAAGGGACTGGTTGGAGGGCATTTACGACTATGCGGTCACAGTCATGAACCCGGAGAAGATATTCTTCGGCCTTCCTGCATACGGCTGGAACTGGCAGATTTATGACCTTCCTGCAAACCTTGGTAAAACCTATCGCGGCACGTCAAACACCTACTATGCGGCAAAAAACTGGATGACCGGTCAGTATAACTTTACAGACGATGCTCCTCCACAGCCATTCATCCCGATCCTCGCATATTGGGATGACTACGATATGGTGCCTTGGGCGCTTCCGCAGGTCTACGACTTCATGGAAGGCAGAGACGCCACAAGCTATGAGTATCCTCTGATGAACGGAACCTATAACAGGCGGCATTACCTGACGGCTTACAGCAAAGAACAACACACAGAGTTCGGCACCATCTATGTGGATGCGGATGGAACGACAAGCTCCTACTCCGGCATTGTATCCTTTGAAAATGGTGTGGCCACTCTCGGTGACGCTGGCTCTGCCACATATACCTTTTCCGTATCAAGCGCCGGAACCTACGACATCGCCATCCGACTTTGCTATCCCTTCTGGGATAAAAACGGTATCTATGTTTCGATTGACGGTAATCAGACGCATTTTACGGAAAGCAGGCTCTGGTGGCCATATTGGAGAAGCACCTTCTGGACGACGCTCGCCAGCAGCATTTCACTATCTGCCGGGACGCACACCATCGTGATATCTGTAGATGTAAAAGGAGTACAGTTTTACGGCTACCGTGTTTGCAGCAGCTTTTCGGAGGCTCCCTCTGCAGGCACTGCGACCTTTACGCTTTCTCCTCGCCACTTTATCGACGTGGACGGCAACGAGTGTCAGCCGGATAGAGCCTTCAAGCTCACCTGTGAAATGCTGAGGCGAAAGCCGGATTCTGCCCTCATCTGGTATGAGGATTTCCGGGACTACGGTGTGCTGCAAACAAACTACTGGACGACGCTTTCAGGCTCTTGGACGGTATGGCGCGAGGATGAATATTCCGAAAGCCGCGTCTACTCCCAGCTTGACGGCTCCGGAAAGCTCGCATGGCAATACGACGGCTTTTCCGATATTCACCTGCGAGCAAGGCTGGCTTTTCCAGCGACAGGAAGTGGCAAGGCCGGAGTATTCTGCGGTGATCTGTTCTGCTGCCTGAATTATGATTCTCAAGCTGTGGAGCTTTATAACGGCAGCACGCTCCTTGGCAGCTACAGCCAGACCATAGAACGAACAACAAATGCCGACCTTCGTAACAATCCATCCATGTACACGGTCGAAATGCGTATCCGTGGAAACAAGGTGCGTGTCTATTCCGGTTCTTCCTATACGCTTCGCTTCACTGCTACGGTCAGCGGCTTTTCCGGAGGCTATGCCGGATACCGATCAGATAACCGGACGGTCTGCGAGCTGCTCCGCCTTGGCGATGCATGGACTTACGAGCCCTACGAGCGCTTTGATGTTACCTTCCCGGATGGCACAGTTACGCAGTATGGAAGGATCAGCCGGTCGAACGCCACATGGGATACGGAATTTCAGGTGTTTACGCTGACCTCGGATATCGAGGAGGATGCGACACGCAGCGAGAGCATTTCTCTGGATTATGAGTTCTACCACTCCCATGAGCTTGCCCTGACCTGTGGCAACGATTATACGGTGACCATCACGCCAAAGGACATCGACATCTGGATATCAAGGCTCTTTCTCGGTGATGCTGACGGATTTTCCATCCTCTACTATCAAGACGTGGATTCGCTCGTTTACTGGGCAAATGAAGCGGCCTACCGCTGGGGAGTGAGAGGCTTTGCCATGTGGTCGCTGGGACAGGAGGATATGCGGCTCTGGGAAGCGCTGCCAAAACAGATATAACTTCATACACGGATACAGTTCATGAGGCTGTCTGCAAAATGCAGGCGGCTTTTATTTTGCACAAAGGAGGGATTTTCTCATGAAAGAATTCTGGAACACGATCCAACTGGTATTTGCCGCTGTCGGAGGATGGCTTGGTTATTTCTTAGGCGGCTGTGACGGGCTCTTGATTGCGCTGGTGATCTTTGTGACCTGCGACTACCTTACCGGCATCATGTGTGCCATTGCCGACAAAAAGCTCTCAAGCGAGGTCGGCTTTAAGGGAATCTGCCGCAAGGTGCTGATCTTCCTGCTGGTAGGCATCGGAAACGTCATTGATGTTCAGGTACTCGGCCATCCGGGAGTGCTCCGCACGGCGATCATCTTCTTCTACCTGTCCAATGAAGGCCTGTCACTGACGGAGAACGCAGCACATCTCGGCCTGCCGGTACCGGAGAAATTAAAGGAGGTCTTGGAGCAGCTCCACGACCGTCACGATGAGGAGGAAAAATAATATGACGAGAAAAGGAATCGACGTCAGTCATTGGCAGGGAACCATTGACTGGAATAAAGTCAAAAAGGCCGGTATCGAGTTTGCCATCATCAAAGCTGGCGGCTCCGATGCCGGTTTTTATACGGACAGCAAATGGGAAGCAAATTACAAAGGTGCGAAGGCTGCCGGTATCCCAATCGGTGCTTATTACTTTGTCGGAAAGGACTGCGTGACTGCTGCCGCCGGAAAAGCAGACGCTGAGCGCTTCCTGCAAATCCTGAAGGGCAAGCAGCTGGAATACCCGGTCTATATGGATAACGAGGCACAGCCCGCTTCTGCCAAAGCCGGAATCACTGAGGCCACCATTGCTTTCTGTGAAACTATGGAAGATGCCGGTTACTTCGTCGGGATCTATGGCTCCGCTGTTTCCGGTTTCAAAGAACGCATGGATGACACGAAGCTCACGCCCTACGCCCACTGGGTAGCGCAGTATGCCAGCAAATGCTCCTATAAAGGCGACTACGGCATCTGGCAGTATTCTTCCAAGGGCTCTGTTGACGGCATCAGTGGTAATGTGGATATGGACTACGCCTATGTTGATTATCCTGCCATTATCCAGAACGGCGGCTTCAACGGCTTTACAAAGGCTGTGTCCGATGACAGCAAGCCTGCCACTCCTGCTCCGGTCACTCCGGCAAAGACCGTAGATGAGCTGGCGCAGGAGGTGCTGGACGGCAAATGGGGAAACGGAACTGACCGCAAAGAACGCCTCACCGCTGCCGGATATGACTATTCTGCCGTACAGGCAAAGGTCAATGCTCTGGTAAAAACACAGGAATCCACTCCGGTCTACTACACCGTAAAAAGCGGCGATACCCTCTCCGGGATTGCTAAGAAATACGGCACCACGGTTTCCGCTATCCAGAAGCTCAACCCGACGCTTATCAAAAACGTCAACCTCATTCTGACCGGCTGGAAGATCAGAGCGAAATAACTGAATATCCAATCTGCTATGCCTGCGAGTGTTCTTCGGAATGCCCGCAGGCTTTTTTTATTTTCCTCCGCTCAAAAAGGCAGTTCATCTCCAGTGGAAACTGGAGGTGGATATGTTATGACAGACGAAATCACAAATGTTCAATCTGGATATTTCACGCAGGAGCGGATTCAGGGCGATCTGGACTACCGCAGAGCACAGACAATCGCAAAGAAGATGCTCGATGACGGCCTCATTTCTGTGGCTGAATTTAACAAATTAACCGCCATCAATCGCGAAACTTTCTCTCCCTTGTTCGCGGAAATAATGCCGAAAATCCCTTGATATGTAGTCGCTTTAGAGTGATGTATAGACGTACGGAAAGGAGGGACTTCCCTTGAAAAAAGTCACGAAAATCGCAGAAACAGCGAGCTCGAAAGTTAAACTCAAGAAGATCAGGGTAGCCGCCTACTGCCGCGTCTCTACGGATTCCGATGCCCAGCTTGAAAGCCTTGAGGCACAGAAAACCCACTACGAAAATTACATCACATCTCGTGATGACTGGGAGTTCGCTGGACTCTATTACGACGAAGGCATTACTGGCACCAAGAAGGACAAGCGCCCGGAGCTCCTACGACTCATTGACGACTGCAAGGCCGGTAAAGTGGACTTTGTTATCACAAAATCCATCAGCCGCTTCAGCCGGAACACAACGGACTGCTTAGAACTGGTAAGAAAACTGCTCGCCCTGCACATTCCGATTTATTTCGAGAAGGAAAATATCAACACCGGCTCAATGGAGAGCGAGCTGTTTCTGGCAATTCTCTCCAGCATGGCCGAAGGCGAGTCTGTTTCCATATCAGAAAACAGCAAGTGGTCAATCCAGAAACGCTTTGAGAGCGGCACCTATAAAGTCAGCTACCCACCCTACGGCTACGATTGGGATGGCGAGCAGATGGTAATTAATCCGGAGCAGGCGGCTGTGGTAAAAGAAATCTTCGCAGCGCTGCTCTCCGGAAAAGGCACCCACGCCATCGCGGATGACCTGAACCGGCGCGGCATTCCTACCAAGCGAAACGGACGCTGGACAGCCACAACCATTCGCGGGATGCTCTCCAATGAGAAGTATGTCGGCGACTGCCTTTTCCAGAAAACGTACTCGGATTCACGCTTTGTCCGGCACAACAATCACGGCGAGCAGACACAGTACATGGTCAAGGATCATCACGAGGCAATCATCAGCCGGGAGGACTTTGAAGCTGCTCACGCTTTTATTCACCAGCGGGCAACGGAAAAAGGTGTCGTCAAAGGGAGCGACAAATACCAGAATCGCTACACCTTCTCCGGGAAGATCATCTGCGGCGAGTGCGGCGATACCTTTAAGCGCCGGATACACAGCTGCACAGGATACAAATACACCGCATGGTGCTGCAGTACCCACATCAAGGATAAAGATAAATGCCACATGCTTTTTGTAAAAGACGATGATCTGAAGCAGGCTTTCGTCACCATGATGAACAAGCTGGTCTACGCGCACAGGATCATCCTAAAACCATATGTGGACGCATTGAAAAACACTTCGTCTGATGACTCGCTTCGGCGCATTCAGGAAATACAGACCCTACTGGCGCAGAACACAGAAAAGCGCGAGACGCTGACAAAGCTCATGACACAGGGCATCATCGACCCGATCCTTTTTAACAAAGAAACGAATGAGCTGCTTTCGCAGGCTGACAGTTTCCGGGATGAGATCAACGCCTTAAAAAACGCTGTTTCCGGAGATGTAACAAAGGTCACAGCAGCCACAGCGCTTCTGCACTTTACAGAAAAAGGTGGAATACTTCAGGAATTCGATGATGACCTGTTTAATGAATATGTGACCCGCATCATTGTCCGCTCCAGAAATGAAGTGCGCTTTGAACTGAAATGCGGTCTGACGCTTCGAGAAAGGATGTGAATACATGGGACATACACCCTACGGCTACAGCATTGAAAACGGCTGCGCCACGATTAAAGAGGATGAAGCCAATAAAATACGAAAGCTCTATGAGAATTACCTCTCCGGGATGGCACTGGCCAAGGCTGCTGCCGCTGCTGGCATTGAAACCTACCACGGCACGGCAAAGCGCCTGATGGAAAACAGGCACTACCTCGGAGATGACTTTTACCCGGCTATCATTGATCAGGAAACCTACGATAAAGCTGCCGCCATTCGATTTGAACGCGCCGGGAAACTTGGCAGGCTGAACAGGAAAAAGAGTGTAAAACCCGCAGCGTCTCCTACCGGCTTTCGCATGGCTGCGGCAGAGCAACACTATGAAGATCCGAGGCTGCAGGCAGAATACCTCTACAGCCTCATTGAAAGCGAGGTAAGCTAATGGGAAATGTAATGGTGATTCCGGCCAGAAGGCAGGTCGGAAATACAGTAAAGCAATCAGCGCAGAAAAAACTCCGTGTTGCAGCCTACTGCCGCGTCAGCACGGATTCCGAAGAACAGGAAACAAGCTACGAGGCTCAGGTCACGCACTACACCGAGTACATTCAAAAGAATCCAGAATGGGAGCTGGCGGGCATATTTGCAGACGACGGTATCTCCGGCACCAACACAAAAAAGCGTGATGAATTCAATCGAATGATCGACGAGTGCATGGCTGGTAACATCGACATGGTCATCACCAAGTCCATCAGCCGATTTGCTCGAAACACTCTCGACTGCCTGCAATACATCCGGCAGCTGAAGGATAAGAACATACCTGTTTATTTTGAGAAGGAAGCCATCAACACGCTGGACGCTAAGGGCGAGGTGCTGATCACGATTATGGCGAGCCTTGCCCAGCAGGAAAGCCAGTCAATGAGCCAGAACATCAAACTGGGACTGCAGTACCGCTACCAGCAAGGTAAGGTGCAGGTCAATCACAATCGATTCCTCGGATACACCAAGGATGAAAATGGGCACCTGATCATTGATCCGGAGCAGGCAGAAATCGTAAAGCGCATCTACCGGGAATACCTCGAAGGCTCCAGCATGGATAAAATCGCCGACGGGCTTATGGCTGACGGTATCCTCACCGGCGCTGGCAAGACAAAATGGCACACCAGCACCATCAACAAGATTCTCCGCAACGAGAAATACATGGGTGACGCACTCCTGCAAAAGACCTACACCACAGACTTCCTGACAAAGAAGCGCATCAAGAACAACGGCACCGTTCCTCAATACTACGTCGAGGGCGACCATGAAGCGATCATTCCGAAAGAGCTCTTCATGCAGGTGCAGGCGGAGCTTGTCCGTCGCCGGGTAGTCCACGTCAGCCCGACCGGCAAGAAACGCAGCTTCTCCTGCAATCACTGTTTTGCACAGATGGTTTTCTGCGGAGACTGCGGTGAGCTTTACAGGCGCGTTCACTGGAACAACCACGGCTGCAAGTCCATCGTCTGGCGCTGTATCAGCCGCTTGGAACCGACCTCGGCTGAAAAGAACTGCACCAACCGGACGGTTAACGAGCTCCTGTTGCAGGAAGTCACGGTCAATGCCTTCCATCAGATTCTTACTGAACGAGACTTTTTCCTGAAAACCTTACAGCAGAACATCGCCAAGGCCGTGGTTAACGCTGACATTCTCTCACCGGACGGCATTCAGGCACGGCTGGAGGAACTTCAAAAAGAGCTCATCAAGAAGGCAAATAACAAACAGGACTATGACGCCATCGCTGATGAGATTTTCCGGCTCCGTGACCAGAAAGAACAATCAGAGCTCGACAGCCACCACCGGGAAGAAGCCATGAACCGGATCAAGGAGCTGCAGGACTTCATCGCTGGTCAGGAAACCGACATCACAGAGTTTGATGAGGCTCTGGTCAAAAAACTCATCGAGAAGATCACCGTCTTCAACGACCACTTCACCGTGGAATTCAAGTCCGGCATCACAATCGACATTGAAGCATAAAAAGGCTCCTCGCCGCCGACGCATTTGCCGGTAGTGAGGAGCCTTTATCTCTTCTGAATGATCAGCCTAACAACTTTTCAACTTCTCCCGGCTTTAGCACTTTACCGACAGATACGATTTTATCATTAACAAGGAGTGCAGGCATACTCATAACACCATAGCTCATTACCTTCTCCATATCGGTGATGTACTCTACCTCAACATTCAATCCAAGATTCTCAACAGCTTTCTTGGCATTCTCATACTGTTCGTGACATGACTTGCAACCCGCACCAAGAACTTTGATGCAGCAAACGCCATCAATCTTTTCTCCGCAGCAGGGAGTAGATTCAGCCTTAACTTCTTCCGTCCCTCCGCAGCAACATGTGGGCTCCGCCTTGACTACTTCTTTTTTCTTACCAAACAGTGCCATGATCATATCCTCCTTCAGATGAATAAACTTTGAAATACATTAAAGCCGTATCCGACAATGATGATACCCACTGTGCAGATGGCTATAAATGTCGCTAAGAGTTTTGGCTTGATAGCCTTTTTCAGCATTATGAGGGACGGAAGGCTGAGCGTGGTAACCGCCATCATAAAGCTGAGAATCGTACCGAGCAATGCTCCCTTTGCCAAAAGTGCCTCGGCAATCGGAATCGTGCCGAAAATGTCTGCGTACATGGGTATGCCGACAAGCGTGGCGAGTATCACACCGAACGGATTATTGCTGCCGAGAACGGTTTCCACCCAGCCTTCGGGAATCCAGTTATGGATCACCGCGCCGATAGCCACGCCGACAAGGATATAAGGGAACACTTTCTTAAAGGTGGATGCAACCTGATCTCTGGAATAAATCAGCCGGTCTTTAACAGTGAGATTCGGAGACTCGATATCCACCTTGCTGTTGTTATTGCGGATAAAATCAGCAATCTGGTCTTCCATGTGCAGGTGTTCTATCAAAGTGCCGCCAATGACGGCGATGACAAGCCCCAGCACCACGTACGCCACGGCAATCTTCACGCCAAAGATACTGACGAGAAGCACAAGACTTCCCAAGTCCACCATCGGTGATGAAATCAGGAAGGAAAATGTCACGCCAAGCGGAAGCCCCGCACTCGTAAAGCCCATAAAAATCGGAATGGACGAGCAGGAACAGAATGGCGTTACCGTCCCAAGCAAGGCACCGATAATATTCGCTCCGATCCCGTGGAATCTTCCCATGATCTTCCGACTGCGCTCCGGAGGGAAGAAACTCTGGATATAGGAAATCAGGAAGATCAACACACAAAGCAATACTGTTATTTTAATTGTGTCATAAATGAAGAACTGAATGCTGCCGCCAATCCGGCTATTCACATCGAGTCCGACCATGAGCAATACTTTCCCAATAAGGGCATTCAGCCACTTCATCCCAAGTATTTGATCCTGAATAAAAGTCCACATTACGCAAACCTCGCTTTTGTTTTATTAGCAATTCGCACAAGCATCAGCATTACCGGAACCTCCGTCAGAACGCCTACTGTGGTGGCGAGTGCTGCTGGGCTTGTCGTTCCGAAAAGTGCAATAGCCACAGCCACCGCGAGTTCAAAGAAATTCGATGCACCGATCATTCCAGCAGGAGCCGCAATATCATGTGGTAATTTAAGTAACTTGCTTGCTCCGTAAGCGATAAAGAAGATCAGAAACGTCTGAATGGTTAGCGGGATCGCTATCAGCACAATATGAAGCGGATTGGACAAAATCACCTCTGCCTGTGAACTGAAGATAATAACCAGCGTCAACAGCAGACCTATCGTTGTGGCATTGTCGAACTTGTGGATAAACGCGCTCTCAAAGTAATCCGCGCCTCTTTGCTTCGTGACTGTTATCCTCGTGAGGATGCCGCCCACAAGCGGAATCACTACAAACAGAAAGATGCTGACGAACAGGGTGCTATAGGGAACAGCCACATTGGAAACGCCTAAAAGGAATTTTACGATTGGAACAAAAGCCACAAGGATGATGAGGTCATTTGTCGCCACCTGTACGACCGTATAAGCAGGATTTCCTTTTGTAAGCGTACTCCACACAAACACCATCGCCGTACACGGAGCAGCTCCTAAAAGCACAGCTCCGGCAAGGTACTCCGTTGCCAATCCGGGAGATATGATGGATTTGAATACGACAAATAAGAACAGATAAGCAATTCCATACATGGTGAACGGCTTGATCAGCCAGTTTGTAACCCATGTGACCAGAAGTCCCTTCGGATTCTTTCCAATCTGTTTTATGCTCTGAAAATCCACTTTCATCATCATAGGGTAGATCATTACCCAGATGAGAACAGCGATAGGAATCGAAATGCCGGAAATCTGAAATTGACCGAGCGTATCAGGAATAGCCGGGATAAAGTGCCCAATCAGTACTCCTATGGCCATGCAGAGCAGTACCCACACAGAAAGATAACGCTGAAATGTATTTATGCCTTTGCTTTGATTGCTCATGACTTCGCCTCCGTTAGTTTGATACATTGAAATATATCTATGCTTAAGTGCTTTATATAGGCAATCCCAAAGGACTGCCTATGAATGATAGATATCGATTACTTCTTTTCCTTGCATCCGCAGGATACGCTCTCGTCCGTTTCGCAGTCACATCTTGCGTAGGAACCGATCATGTCCCGGAACTCCCTGACCCCGTCTGCGGAGATGGAGTAATGCATCCATTTTCCCTCTTTGTAGTAATCTACAAGTCCGCTGTCCGCAAGGATCTTCATGTGATGCGAAAGAGTCGGCTGTGTGATATTCAGTTCCTCCAGCAGATCACACCCGCACTTCTCCCCATGCTGGAGAGCAAGCATGATCGCAAGGCGGTTCTCATCCGTGAGCGCCTTTATTTTTTTAACGTCTTCTCTGAAACCCATGATTTTCACCTCCGAGAGATGTACATATTATATCACACACATTTACAGTTGTCAATGTATGAATATAATATTGTTTCAAAAAGCTCCCCGCCTCTGATGGCAGTGTGGGAGCCTTTTTTCCGACATCTATCTCGCAGCCACAACTTCCCAACATCTAACTCGGCAACTCAACATAGTGACATCTATCGTGGCAACTCAACTCTCACACTTTTCGAGCCTTTTTGCCCTTGGATAAGTTACCGAGAAGCGTTTTGTCTGTCCGATGCCAAATTGCCCGATTGCTCGAAAACCGCAGTATTACTGGGCTTTCGCGCCTATTTCCCTTCGACCCGTGACATCAATACTACCGTCTCAACGTGCACCGTCTCACAAAACTGATCCACTGCCACGCACCTCACGACTTCATACCCTCTCCCCTGTATCATCTCCAGATCCCTGGCCAGGCTTGTCACCTTGCAGGATATATACACGATCTTATCCACCTGATAATCCAATATCTTCGGCAGTGCCTTCGGATGTATCCCGTCTCTCGGCGGATCAAGCACAATCACATCCGGCTTCTCTTCTATCTCATCCAGCACCTTGAACACATCTCCCGCGATAAACCTGCAGTTATCCAGTCCATTCCTCTTTGCATTCTCCTTCGCCGCCTCAACGGCCTCCTCAATAATCTCAACACCAATCACTTCTTTCGCCACCGGAGCCAGCACCTGTGCGATTGTCCCTGTCCCGCTGAAAAGATCAAACACCGTCATATCCTTGATATCCCCTATATACTCCCGCACCGTACTATAAAGCACCTCTGCCCCTCTGGAATTCGGTTGGAAAAAGGAAAACGGTGTAATCTTAAACTCCATCCCCAGTATTTTCTCATAGAAATAGTCCTGCCCGTACAGAATCCTGGTCTCATCACTCTGCACCACATCAGAAAGTGAATCATTCAGTATATGCAGAATCCCCACAATCTTCCCCTCAAGTTCCAGACCCAGAAGTTCATCCACAAGCCCCTTAAGCTCATGCTCTTCCTGCGTCGTCGTCACCAGATTCACCAGAATCTCCCCGGTCGTATCCCCTCTTCTTAACAGTAGGTGCCGCAGATATCCTTCGTGCTGCATTTTCCTATAATAGCTGACACCTCTCGACTTAAAATACTCCAGCACACAGAGCAGGATCTGATTCATATCCGAATGAACCAGCTTACAATCCCCTGCCGTCAGCACATCATAGGTGCTCCCCTTCTTATGAAGCCCCAGAGAAAGCGGTCCATCCTTATACTCATCCCCAAATGAAAACTCCATCTTATTTCGATACTCAAATTCCTTCGGGCTCGCCTTGATTCCCTCAAAATCATATTCCTTTTCGGCAGCCTCATCCAGAATCTCCTTCACCTGTGCCGCCTTCATGTTCAACTGCTCCTCATAAGGCATAGTCTGATACATACATCCTCCACAGGCCGGGAAAATACTGCAGACCGGCTCCCGCTTCTCCAGCGGAGACTTCTCAAGTACCTCCAAAAGTCGTCCTTCCGCATTCCCCTTTTTAAACTTATTCACCACGAACCGGATCTTTTGTCCCGGAATCCCATTCTTCACAGTCACATACCGTTCTTCCTCCGGGATCCACACCAATCCTTTATTCGGAAATTCCACCTTTTCAATTGTACCTTCAAAAACCTGTCCTTTTTTCATATCTGCCTCCACACTCGTTTTCCACGCATCTGCTGCCAATTCTAATCTTTTTCCACTAATTCCTCTTACAAGAGCAAAGGATTCCACAAGCGAAACCCACCAGAGGGCTTTTTGTAGTATAGTGAAAAAGTTTTCTATATCACAAAAATAGACAGGGTGCGCAAGCTTCCACATCCTGTCCATTATTCGTTTCTTTCATGCGGTTGTCTATACCTGATCTTCCTCGCTGAAATAATCATCAAAATCATCATCGAAATCTTCTTCAAAATCTTCCAGGTAATCTGGTGTGAAGAAACGGTATACTGCATATGCAATACCAGCTACTGCTGCAACTGCCCCAACGATTGCCAGAACCCAGAGTACTGTATTTTTCTGCTTTTCGTCTTCCTTCTTACGCAGTAATTCATTCAGTTTTGTCTCAGCGATTAATTCCTCTACTTTGCTCATATTATCCACGTCCTTTCCCCATCTTGTCAAAACAGGTTCATTTTTGATTATTATATCACTATCATTTTCATATTACTACTCATTTATGCCAAATTTATTTTTTAATTTGTTAAAACGCTGCTGGTTTCTATCCGACTGGAACCAGTCACTTCACCGATATAAACATAAATTTACGCTGCGTCACAGTGACAGTCCGCTTTGTTGGCGACTTCTGCGCATGTATTTGAGACTGCAAACAGTAACATTAAAACCTCTCATATTATACTTTCTGGAGCCGCGCAAAGGATGCAAACATTTTTTTCACCCCTGCAGTATCAAACTGTACGGTCACCTCATAGTCACGGCCGCCCTCTGTAATATCGGTCACGAGCCCTTCTCCGAACTTCATATGCTTCACTCTGTCCCCAATAGTATAATCCAGTCCCTTTTCCTTAGTCACGGTAAACTGTTTTGCTGTCTTTCCCGTAGAAAATGCTTTCTGCTTGAACACCTGCTTCGCCTGGAAATAAGCATTCTGGGTCGGCATCTCCACCTCTTCTTCAAAAGCAGCTCCGGTTTCCATTAGTTCTGTCGGAATCTCTTTTAAGAAACGGGACATTTTATTATACTGTGTCTCCCCACGGATCATACGCCTTCTGGCACAACTTACGGTCAGATCCTTTTCGGCACGTGTAATTCCCACGTAGCAGAGACGGCGTTCCTCCTCCAGATCTTCATTATCATCGGAGGTAATGGTCATATAACTCGGGAATAGCCCATCCTCCATACCTGCCAGATAGACATGCGGGAATTCCAGTCCCTTTGCACTGTGCAGAGTCATCAAAATCACATAATCCTGCTCTTCATCCAGGCTGTCGATATCTGCCACCAGGGCCACTTCTTCCAAAAATCCACTTAGAGTCGGCTTCTCATCCATATCTGCACAGGATTCCTCATAAGCCGCGATCTTACTCTGCAGTTCTTCGATATTCTCGATTCTGGACTGGGCATCTTCCTTATCCTCTGCCTCTAGGTTTTCCACATAACCAGTCTTCTCAATGATCTCTTTCATCAAATCAGAGAGTGTCTCCTTCGCAGCAAATCCCTTAAAATATTCCATCAAAGCCACGAATGAATCCAGTTTTCCAGCACTTCTGCCGATATTCGGAATCAAGTCCAGCCCTTGGAGAGCTTCGTAAAAACCGATCTCTCTCTCCAGCGCGGATTCCTGTACCCGGTTGATCGTAGTCAGACCGATTCCTCGTTTCGGAACATTAATAATGCGGCGCACTGCCAAATCGTCTTTGCCATTATCAATGGTCTTTAAATAAGCCAGCAGATCCTTGATTTCACGACGTGCATAGAAATTGATGCCGCCCACGATCTTATATGGAATATTGCCAGCCACAAACCGTTCCTCGAACAGACGTGACTGTGCATTGGTCCGATACAGGATCGCATGTTCATTATATGCTGCCCCATCCTTAACGTGCTTGCGGATATCCTCCGCAATAAAATCAGCCTCATCATACGCAGTATCAAACTGGCGGAACTGAATCTTTTCTCCCTCGCCATTGTCCGTCCACAGGGACTTATCCTTGCGGCCCACATTATTGCTGATCACGGCATTTGCCGCATTTAAGATATTGCTCGTGGAACGGTAATTCTGTTCCAGCTTGATGACCTTTGCATCATGAAATTCCTGTTCAAAGTTCAGGATATTCTTGATATTGGCCCCGCGGAACTTGTAGATGGACTGGTCGTCATCACCGACCACACACAGGTTCTTATACTTTCCTGCCAGAAGGCTTACGAACTTGAACTGTACCGTATTCGTATCCTGGTACTCGTCTACCATAATATAGCGGAAACGTTCCTGATAATATTCCAGCACATCCGGCTGCGTCTGCAGAAGCTGCACCGTCTTCACGAGCAGATCATCAAAATCCAGCGCATTGTTTGCCCTAAGCTGCTTCTCATATTCCAGGTAGACCTTCGCAATCTTCTGTTTTCCATAATCCCCTGCCGCATTCAGCTCATACTCGGCGGGCGTGATCAGTTCGTCCTTCGCCGAGGAAATTGCACTGAGCAAATTCCGCTCCTTGTACACCTTTGTATCAATATCGATCAGCCTGCAGACGTCCTTCATCAGCGTTTTCTGATCGTCAGCATCATAGATGGTAAAATTATTATCGTACCCCAGTCTGTCGATGTGCCTTCTCAAAATACGGACACAGGTAGAATGGAAGGTACTCACCCAGATGCTCTCTGAGCCGAATCCGACCAGATTATCCACACGCTCCCTCATCTCTCCTGCCGCCTTATTGGTAAATGTAATCGCCAGGATATTCCAGGGATTTACCCCCTTTTCTTCTATCAGATATGCGATTCTGTGGGTCAGCACTCTTGTTTTGCCTGAGCCTGCCCCTGCCAGTATCAAAAGAGGCCCGTCCGTATGGAACACCGCCTCCCTCTGCTGTTCATTCAAAGTATCATAAATGCTCATATGTATCTCCCGTCTGTTCTGCATCAAACTTGCTCTTCTCACCTAAGTGATTATAATATAAAACTGCCCTCCTGTCACGCAAAAAAGAAGGTCTGCGCTATGAATTATGTCTCCACAAATAGTGATTTAAAAAAGCTCTGCCCCCTTACTTCTTTGCCCTGATTTCTGTCAGCCTTTCATCCATCCGTTTTAAAAGCGTTTTAGCATCCACGTCCCCTTCCAAATAACCGGGCAGGTTTTCCGTAAAGAAATCATTCTGAATCTCCTGCTCCCACTTCATCTGGTAATTAGGCATCACCATTTTATTCTTCTTCACAGCACTGATATAGGTATCTTCCACCGAGCTTAGATCTTCCTGGTTCATCAATCTTTGTGTATTCTCTTGGTCCTGCTGTACCCGGAATGCCAGAAGTTTTGCGGCCCCGTCGGTGACCTTTGCATCGTATCCGGCAGTCATCGCCCATGCACTCATGCGTGGAGAATTCATCAGGATATTTCCAGGGAATGGAGCGAATTGCAACTTTTCCTTCACATTTTCCGGTAATTCCTCTATCATCCAATATCCATTAGCAAAAATTGCAGCTTTTCCGTCACAAAATCGTTCTGCTGCCTCATCATAATCTATTTCCACAGCATCCTCAAAGGTATATCCATACATCCTGTCCAGCATGGCAAGCATCCCCTCCATCTCTGGATTCTGATAGCTGTCTGGAAAATCCTCATCCAGAAATGTCTTTCCATCCCTAGTCCCATAAATATAACTGGTCGCAAACAGCATGGGCACCCAATAGCTGCCGGAACCATGCAGGGAGATCGGAGTGACCCCAAGCGCTTTCAGTGCGTCCAGACACTTCCAGAACTCCTCCCAGGTTTCCGGGAAGGTCTCATATCCTGCCAGCCTTAAAAGCTCCTTGTTGTAAATTATTCCCGCATAGGATTTGATTTCGCTCCCTAATGGGGCCAGGTAGATTTCACCGGACTCCTCTGTACATTCTTTTTGTATCTCTGGCTTGATTGAGGCCTTCCACTCTGGAATCGCTTCCATATATGGCTTTAGATCTACCAGACGCTTATTTTCCACAAGAAGCCGGTAAAAATCGTAATCAAACCCGGCATCTGTGATAATGACCGGCATTTCATCCAGCACATTCCACTGCTTTAGTTTTTCCCGGTAGCCGCTCGCACTCTCCGTGAGCCACTCCACCTCTGCCTCATATATTCCCTGATACCGAGCGTTAAAGCCTTCCACCAGTTCCTGATTCTCACTCAGATTCGTTGCTGGATTAATCAGGAATGTCACTGGAATAGATGTGACTTCTTCCTTTTTAGACGTCTTAGTCTCTGATGATTTGCTGCATCCTGATAACAGGTATATCATTGCCAGAATCATACACAAAAGGCAAAAGCCCCTCTTTCTGCCCCGGCATTTCCTATCTTTCCTCATTTATGCTATCTCCTGTCGGCACAAATTCATTTTCCAACTCTTCCAATTTAATTTTAATCACACACAGGGTGCCGTCTGCTTCCGCTTCATAATAGAATCGAATCTGATGATTATAACGCAGGCGCAGTCTTTTCACCACATTGCAGATTCCGAAGCCGCCCTGCCGTTTCTGAATCAACTGATCCATCTCTTCCATGGACACCTTCTCCATCCGGTTCAATTGAACCAGCGCCTCCTGTCCAATCACAGTTCCATTATTTTTTACAGTAAAGCAGAGATACCCCTCTTCCTGGTACGCCCTGATCCAGATTCTCCCATCGGAATAAATATCCCGGAACCCATGCTTAATACAATTTTCCACAATTGGCTGGAGAATCATCTTTGTCACATAGAGCTGCTCTATCCCCTGCTCTGCCTCAATCTCATACTGAAAGAGGTCTGCATTCCTGATCTTCTGGATTTCCAGATAAGAGCTCACATGCTCCAGTTCCTGGCTGACCGCAATACTCTCTCTGCCGTTGCTCAAGTTGATCCGCAGGAATTTAGACAGAGACTGCGTCATCTTCATGATAGTCTCTTCCTTCTGAATCCTCGCCAGCATATAGATCGTATCCAATGTATTATACAGAAAATGCGGCCGAATCTGATAGAGCATGGTCTGCATTTCACTATCCTTTAATTCCTTTTCCTTATGCATCACGTCGTTCATCAGGCTTTTGACCTTTACAGTCATCTTATTGTAAGCCTGCCCGATAAAATCCAGTTCTGTGTTCGTATCCAGCGCGACCTTTTCCTCCAGCTTACTATCGTCAAACGCCCGCATTGTAGAACTTAAGTACTGGATCGGTCTGGTCAGCTTATCCGTGAATGCTGCGACTCCCAGAACTGTTAATATGTACATAAATCCAAAGATCAGCCCCATCACAAGCTGAATCTCACGGATAATCTGGTTCGTGATGCTTCCCGGTGCATAGGTAATGACCGTGAACTGTGTCTTCTCATCCGTCTTTCCGCTGAGGATACCATGTTTCAGGTTATTGGAAAGCAAGATATGATCCTTCTTTTGCCCCTCCTGCTGCATTTCTGCCTCGGTATCATATTCCCCATCCGCCTTCGGAAACACCTGCTCCAACTCCTGCTGCCAGTTCTCCCCCATGCTCTCGGGCAGCTTTTTAAAACAGACCTCCTGATTTGGATTCACGATAAAATATGCCAGTTCTTCATCCACGGCGCTTTCTTGTACCGCCCCCATCACCTGCTCATTGAGCTTTAGGATCAAGACACCAGCATCATGCACAGAATTCATCTCATGGATATAGCGCACCGCAAAAAAGCTCATCTTATTCGTCCCGAAAATCACATCCCTGGTCCATAGAATCTTCGTCTTCGAATAATCCTCCCCCAGACTTTTATAGATCGTGCTTCGCCTGAATTTCTCCATATCCAGGCTGACATCCCTCTGTGAATAAAGATTTCCCTTATTATCGATGACCAGATAGGAGTCCAGAAAGCTCTTATTATAATAAGATAACGTCTTTTCAAGCATTTCCTTGTCCGCCGCAGTAATTTGCTGATTCGTCAGCGTCTTCTGCACGTAATCATTGGTAATAAAATCCGCGGTCAGAGAATTCAACTCCTCATAAAGACCGCCGAACGATCCCAATACTTTATCATTCAGATAAGAATACTGCTCTGTCAAGAACTCTCTTGTATTTTCCTTCACGACTTTATCAATTCCCAGATAAGTCAGGAAAAAGATAATCCCGAATATCAATGAAATCGTAAAGACTGCCTTCTTCTTGATTCCGAAGAAGTATTTCCTATACCTGCCAGATTTCATGTTTCCAGGCTCCTTTTATATTCACTGGGAAGAATTCCCGTATACTGCTTGAACACCTGTGAAAAATAAGAAGGATTGGGAATTCCCACCTGCACACAGATATTCGCAATGCTCTCCTTATCCTCCAGAATCATCTCCTTCGCCTTTTCCATCCGCATATTTTGGACGTAACGCTTAAAGGACATCTTCATCACATTCTTAAAGATCCGCCCAAAATAGACCGGATTCAGGTAAACATGCTCTGACACACTTCCTATGGACAGGTTCTCATCCTGCAGATTCACCCGGATATATTCCAGTGCCACCGGGATATAATCCTGAAAATACTGCTCCGTAGTACTTTCCTCCATGCTGCTTCGTAGTTCAATGATATGTAGAAAGAGCTGATATAGAATATTGACCCCTTTTGGCGGCATTACCGTATCCACTGCATCATAAAAATTGCGAAAGCTTTGTTTCATCTCTTCACTCAGTCCATAAGAATCCTCCATAGAAAATTCTACCCGGACGGCAAGCCTTCGCAGGTACACGCGCACCGCATTTTCTTCCTCCGGCAGAATATAGACGAACTTCTCATAAGCCCGCTTCATCTGCTCAACGTCATTTTTCCGAAGCGCACCTAATATCTGCGTCTCCACATCCAAAGAATACTGATTCTTCGTCTTTAACGGTGCCTTTCCTTCCATAGAAAGAAGTCCGGCTCCAGCCTCTGCTGCCACCTCGAACAGATGCAGGGACTGCACATATGCTTCCTTAATTCCTTCCAGTCCCTTCTCACTGTTAGAAAGCGTGGAAATCATATCCCCTTTTAGTTCCGTCCTAAGATCCGTCAGGATAATCTTCAAATGCTCTATTCTGCCGTTTTCCCCTAGATCCACAATATAGCAGGTCGCTCCCTCCTGGGTCTTTTTAGTCCAGACCTGATATTTCTCCTTGATTTTCTTATAGAGGCTCGTGTCCAGCACATACTGTTTCATATCAAATTCCTTCTGGTTCACGACACGCTGCGCAATATCGATTCCTGCCGTGATGACTGCAAAAGAATGCCGAAGCTCCTTCTCCCTGGACAGACTTATAAAAAACTCCTCCAGTTCCTGTACCTCCATGGCATCATCCAGATATTTTCCTACCATCTGATTCAGGAAATTATCTTTATCCTCCAGAAGCACCTTTTCCCAAAGTGAATAGTTCTTTTCCTTGAACTTCTTCTCCGTACACATCTCATAGATCTCAGACATGGTACGCTCCAGCTCATCCTCATCGATGGGCTTTACCAGATAAGACAGCGCGCCGTTCTGACATGCCTTCTGGGCATACTCAAAATCCCGGTAAGCACTGATCACAACAAAGTTCGTCTTCATATCCAGCTCTTTCACCTTCTCGATCAGCGCAAGCCCGTCCATCTTTTTCATCCGCACATCCGTCAGTACCACATCCGGTTCCTTCACAGGAATCTCCAAAAGCGCTTCTTCCCCATCACGTGCCCATCCAATTACCTCGAACCCCATCCGCTCCCAGTCGTATGTCTCCAATAGTCCCTTCAAAATAATCGGTTCATCATCTACTAAATATAATGTAAGCAGCTCCATATAAACCGCCCCCTCCCGTAATTCAACAATCTCTGCCGGTACTCTATTATACCAAACAAATTATGATTAATAAACCATCTTGTTCCTTCATGGTAAGACATAAGGAATCGAGGGCAACTGTTCACAGGTACCCTGCGCACAGTTACGATTTCAGTCCATTTTAAATGCATCTTCGATGCATGGAGCTGAAATCCATCCTACTGTCAACTCTGGCGCATAGATTTCAAAAACCCGGGGGAGAAGTCTGGATTTTTGTCCAGTCTTCTCCCCCGGGTTTTCAAAAGCGTCCCTTTTCTAATCTCATCCTCTACCGCGCAATATTTACGATCTCTGCCTCTGCAAAAAATTCGGGTAGGTGGAAGCTTGGTATGCTTGTGAGTATTGGTGAGTAAGATGCATAATGTTCAATCTCAGCCGTCTCTGATATTTTATAGAAGTTACAGGTAAAATAGCTGCCCTCTCCTAAATCCAGCGGTCCATATATTTTCTCCAGAATCCAGATTGGAATCCGAAGATCAATGCTCCACTGGTTTTCTTCTATCTGTGCTTTGCATTCAAATGCCCGATGCTCATCTCCGGTCAGATATGTACGGTATGTCCTCATCTCTCCATACGCAGCTAAGAGTGCACCGTTGGCATTGGCCTCAAGGGACAGATAATTCTCCTTGGCGCCTCTGCCGGACGGCGGTTCGAACATCAAGAACGCCTCCATCGCACTGTCCTTATAGACAGGGTCATTCGCATTCGTGTATGTACGAAGCGGATTTGATTCCTCACATATCATTTTTAAATAAAACCCATCTTCAGGAACAAATCCGAGATAACCATATGTTTTTGGAAATTTCTCTGTTCCCCATAGCGCATTCTCCACATAAAATGGTCTCAATGCAGTCAATTCTTCCTTTGTTTTAATGATTGCAACTTCCAGTTCCATAAACTGTGCCTCCTCCCAGACCGTTTTAGGAATCTCTCTCCAATATGAGATGCATCCATTGCTTCGGACCATGCTCGCTGCTTTCAACAAAGTACCTCTTTCTTCAAAGTAAATGTGCGACCCGACCTCTTGTCAGTGAACGTCAGCATATCGGTTATCCTTCAACTATAGTCTTAATTTATCAGATAATTCAATGTTTTACAATAAAATATATGAAATATTTTCAAATAACTGATAAAAGCTTTTCGTTTTGGAAGGAATTCGCATGTATCACTTACTTTCTGTTTTCTCATCCTTGGTCTTTGGCAGTATCAGATTTAAGAGGATTGCTACGCAGGTCGCAACTACTACTGGAGATTTTCCAAAAATAGTTGTCATCCAGTCTGGGAAAGATGCAAGTGCATTGGCTGCCTGGGTGACTCCCATTCCCAATGCTACAGAAAGACCTACAATTGAAGTATTTCTGTAATTCATCTCTTCTGTCATGATCAGCTTAATTCCGGTCATTGCAATAGATGCAAATACGCTGATTGTAGCACCGCCCAGCACACACTGAGGTATGGTAGTCAAAATTGCAGAAAATTTTGGAATCACTCCTGCGATCAAAAGCATCAGGGCTGCTAAGCCAAGAACCACGCGGCTGATTACCTTTGTCGTCACGACGATTCCGACATTCTGGCTGTATGTAGCTGTCGGCAGACCGCCTAAAAGCGCACCTATGATATTCGAAATACCATATCCGACGATTCCGCCCTGCAGCTCCTTATCCTCCGGCATCCGGTCCATAGAACCAGTTGTTGTCGCAGAAAAGTCGCCGATTGCCTGGATAGAATTGATTGCGAACAGAAGTCCGATTGCAATACAGGAGGAAGGTTCAAATACCACGCCAAAATGAAGAGGGGTAGGTAATTGGAAATATCCTGCTGCTGCGATTCCACTGAAATCTACCAATCCCATGCACAATGCCGCTGCATATCCTACCAGCACTCCGATCAAAATAGATGCCAGCTTAAATATTCCCTTTGCAAAATGGTTCAATCCAGTTACAACAACCAGAGTCAAAAGAGCAACAGTCCAGTTCTGCCATGAACCAAACCCGAGCTTACCTACTTCCTTTGCAAGTGGTTTGCCTGCCCCTCCGGCCATGTAGTTCACCGCTGTAGGATACAGGGAAAGTCCGATTGTAAAAACAACTGTACCTGCAATCAATGGCGGGAATAATTTTCGAATCTTTTTAATACTAAAGCCAACGATGACCGCAACGACACCTCCTACGATCTGCGCTCCTAGAATCATCGGTATTCCTAAGCCGCTCTCGTCTCCTGCAATTGCCTGCATGCTTGGTACATAAGCAAAACTAACACCCATAATCACCGGCAGCGCTGCCCCTACCTTAAATCCGTCTTTCTTTCCAAGTGGAAAAAGCTGCAGCAAAGTAGCCAGTCCTGAAATGACCAAAGCCGCTTGGATCAAAAACACTTTATCCGCATTGTCCAACCCTGCTGCTCCTGAAACGATAATTGCCGGTGTAACGATTCCTACGATTGCAGCCACCACATGCTGCAGCGCCAATGGAAAGACCTGGTTAAAACCTGGTTTCCCGTAAAAATCAAACAGCGCTTCCTGATTTGTCTGTCTCATGATGAGTCCCCCTAATTTTCAAAAGTTTTATAGCAGAAATTCGCACTCCATTTCTAATATGAACACGGACTGCTTTCTGCGTTCAAGCATTTATCTTGTACTGCCTCTATAAATAAAACACAAAACTTTCTTCCCCCTTTCCATGATTATTGACCTATGATTGAGTCTACTTGTTTTATCGATCTGCCACCTTCCAGCTTATTTTGAGGCAATAAAAAAGGATAGCACGATGGCGCTGTTTGACTCAAAAACAGCAAACCATATAGCTATCCCTAGCCTCTTGAGTATACCACCTGATTTGTGCAAAGTCAACGATTATCCTTTTTTTTTTTTAGGTTTTTTGTGAAAATCTAAAAAATTTTTAGGTCTTTTCTAAATATCTATTCTCATAGGGCATGCGTTACAGGATGCTCTATAAGGATCCTTTATCTGAGTCTTGTCCCCCCTTTTCTTTCATGCTAAAATGGTAACATATTGTAAATTTATGTTAGAAGAAACTACTGATTTCAATAGAAAGGAGCGCAAGCAATGCGGGAAAAACATCAGCCTCCGGTCGTGATGTATGGACTCATCATCGTGTTGGCAGCACAGGTCAACATGAATCTTTTCATCAGCAACTTCAAGATTTCTACTGGGATTATCATGTTCTCTGTTCTACTGCTGCTGGCCGGAAAATATCCTGTCATTCCTGTCACCTTGTTTTCAGCAGCCGGAGTCTACGCCTCCCGGATCGCTGTGGACTGGTTTCGTCAAGGGACAATCGGGAGCTCTGCTGTGGATAATTTCCCAGAGATGGTCTTTTATCTTACTTACGGAGTTCTATTCTTCCTATATTGCTTAAAGCACAATTATGACTGGGGTGATTTTCATATTCCAGTATTCTTTTTCTTTGATTATGCAGCGAACCTGGTAGAACTTGCACTGCGTTTAGGGGCAGGAGCGTTTACCTGGAAACATCAGTTGAGCATCCTTTTGGTGGCGGTATTGCGTACCGCTTCTATTTGGTGTATCTATCTGGTGCTGCGCTATTACAAATTCAGCCTGTTACGCCGTGAACATGCCCAGCGTTACCAGCGTCTGCTCCTATTGATTTCTAAGCTCAATGGAGAGGTCCTGTGGATGAAGAAAAATACGCGTCTGATCGAGGATACCATGAATACCTCCTATCATCTCTACCAGGAGATGCAAAAGGAACGGCCGGACAGCGAATTATCCCGCCAGGCACTTTCCGTAGCAAAGGATATCCACGAAATCAAAAAAGAGTATCTTCTGATCCTGCGCGGACTTTCCGAGGCTCTTGATCTGAATCTCGACGACGAGGGCATGCATCTAAAAGATATTTTCACAGTCTTGGAAAACAGCCTGAATACGGCCCCCACACCAGGCGGACGTACCCTTTGTCTTGATCTGTCATTGGAAGAAGACCTGTACACAGAGGATCATTATTTCCTGATGTCCATTTTCCGTAACCTGATCACCAATGCTATGGAGGCCGCTGAACATGAAATAGTCCATGTAAGGATCACACAGCGCCTCGATGATTCTCACTGGCTGTTCACAGTGACCGATGACGGCCCCGGTATTTTGAAGGAAGACTTAGAGGATATCTTCCAGCCTGGTTTCTCCACTAAGATCAACTATGATACCGGAGAAATCAACCGCGGTCTCGGACTGAATCTTGTGCAGGATATCATAAAAAATCAATGGAACGGACAGATTTCTGTATCTTCCCACCCCGGTGAGACTGTCTTTTCTATTCAAATACCAAAATCGCAACTGAAAGGAGCAAGATAGATCATGAGACTTTATATCGTAGACGATGACCGTAATGTGCAGACCATTTTAAAAATGATCATCCGTGACCGGAACTTAGGTACACTCTGCGGCATTGCTGCCAATGGCGCAGATGCCTTGGAGGATATGCCTTATGCAAAGCCGGACATTGTGATCGCAGACCTTCTCATGCCGGAGATGGACGGCATCACCTTTGTAAAAAAGGCCCGTGCCCTCTGGCCGGATACCGTATTTATCATGTTATCCCAGGTCGCTTCAAAGGATATGATTGCCGGTGCCTATGAAAGCGGCATAGAATTCTACATTCAAAAACCCATCAACAGTGTAGAAGTGGAAAAGGTAGTAAAAAAGGTCGAACAGTCCCTGATCGACCGCCGTACGCTTCGAAAGGTCCAGAACATTTTCATAAATCAGAGTGATGCGTCAGCAAATACGGGAATACCGCCTGTGACGGGCGGCTATTCCGGCCATGCTTCTATTTCTTCTATCCGTTCTTCAGATGGAAATGCCTCCAAAACGCACATCCTCCGGCTTCGGAGTATTTTGCAGAAGCTCGGGATTTCCGGGGAACGGGGCAGCCGGGATATTATACAGCTTGTGGACTATCTGACGGAGCATCAGACACGGTTAAGTGATGCCACGCTCGGAGAACTCTGCAGCAAATTCAGTGACAACCCAAAATCAATGGAACAGCGTATCCGCAGAACTGCCAGCATGGGGATGGTAAATCTCGCTAACCTGGGATTGGAGGATTACTCCAACGACACTTTCACCACCTATGCGAACACACTTTATAATTTTGAACAGGTACGCCGCGAGATGGATTTTATCCGCGGCAAAAGTACCCGGCATGGTAACGTTAAAATCAAAAGCTTTTTAAATGCCCTTGTTCTTGCTTGTACTGAATCCTAAAAATCGCCCGTCTGTTATATATTTTGCATAATAACAGATGGGCGTTTTTGTAGTATCCGTAGATTTTCCAAAAACTTCTGTTACTTTCTGTAATTTTCCGAAACCCAATTGTTAATTTTTAGTCAATTACTCATTCATGTTTATGGAAAATAAGGAGGATCACATGCTGACAATCATTTCTGGAATTGGACTTTTGTTACTGACACTTGCGGGATTTTCCCTCTTCAGCCTCAAAATGCCCAAAGGGCAGGCTGCAATGTCTGGCATGGCGAACGCCGCGATTGCCACATTTCTGGTGGAAGCAGTCCACCGTTACATTACCGGAGATCTGCTGAACGTTAAATTCTTTCAGGATTTAGGAAGCACATCTGGAAGTCTCGGCGGGGTCGCCGCTGCCATCACAGTACCGATCAGTATGGGGGCAAACCCGGTCTTTGCTGTTGTTGCAGGCGTTGCCGTCGGTGGATATGGAATCCTGCCTGGTTTTATTGCTGGATATGTCATCGGACTGATTGGACCTGTCATTGAAAGAAAACTACCGGAAGGACTGAACATGATCGTCGGAGCACTGCTCATCGCACCTGCAGCCCGCATGATTGCCCTGCTTGTGGATCCAGTCGTAAACTCTACTCTTGTGCGTATTGGACAGACCATATCCGCTGCTGCAGAACAGTCTCCGCTTGTAATGGGACTCTTGCTGGGCGGAATCATGAAGATGATCTGTACCTCTCCACTAAGCTCCATGGCACTGACTGCCATGCTGGGACTAAATGGACTTGCAATGGGAATTGCTGCGATTGCATGCGTGGGCGGTTCTTTTACAAATGGACTGATCTTCAGCCGTCTCAAGCTTGGAGATAAAAGCAATGTGATTGCAGTCATGTTGGAGCCGTTGACCCAGGCTGACATTATTACGTCCCATCCGATTCCGATCTACTGTTCCAACTTTTTCGGGGGCGGGCTTGCCGGTATGGGAGCTGCAGCACTCGGCATTATCAATAATGCTCCGGGCACAGCATCCCCCATTCCAGGACTGTTAGCCCCGTTCGCCTTCAATCCGCCTGTCAATGTGCTGATTGCACTTGGCCTGGCTGTAGCTGGCGGAAGCCTGGCAGGATTTGTCGGCTCTGCTGTTTTCAAAAAGCGTTATACTAAACCAGAAGCAGCACCTCTTCCAGAAGAGGTCGTACTGGAATAATTCGAATCAGTGTCATACCACTCCATTAGTAGAAAAAGTGCCGCCACAGTATGAAAATCTGTGTACGGCACTTTTTCTCTCTGATTTTCCTTTGTAACATCTCAATCTCACCAAAGGCCTTTAAAAATTCTTTTCTTCCGTAGCCTTCAAACTCTACCTCGGCTGTCATCTCATTTTCATCGACCAGGATACCGATTCCATATTTCGGATGTCTTACCTTTCTGACTGTAAGTTCTTCCCCTGCTATGGCAGGCGCGATTTTCTCTGCTGCAACGCTCTCTGTCGCAGCTTCTGCCTTACTTTGCGCGTATCCACTCTTCTCCTGCTCTCTGCGGACCGCTTTTCTAAGCTGTTTAAGATTCGCCATTTTTTCTTCCGGGGCCTGACTCCCCTCCCAATCCAGCAGATGCTTAGGCAGCATGTTCAGATATCTTCCCGGTCCGCCGTTGACGCGCGGCTGTCCCGGATTCGTATAATAGGATAATTCCAACTGTTCTCTGGCTCTTGTCATTCCGACAAAGAAGAGCCTGCGTTCTTCCTCTTCCTGTTCAAAGCTGCGTCCGGTAAGAGGAATCAGCCCATCATTGACCCCGATGATGAAAACCACTGTAAATTCCAGCCCTTTTGAGGCATGGAGGCTCATCAGTCTGACCTGATCCTTCCCCGGGTTCTCCTCTTCCTTTAAGATCTGGATTCCATACAAGGCCGAGGAACGAAGAAACTGCGCGGTCCCCTTGGCAAGACTTTTTTGATCCTCCTGACTGTAAATAACCAATCTCTTACAGAGATCCAGGACTAATTTCCGGTCTTCCTCATAGGATGCCGCATTCGGATGCAGAGAAGCATCCAGAGAAAAATAACTGTAGATCTCCATCCCATCCTTTCCCGTCTCCGAAGAAAAGGCTTCCTGGAATCCCTTCATCCGATCATAAAGATCTACCTCCCCCTCTTTGGGCTCTGCAAGAAAACTCTTTAACCTCTTTTTCTCCATCCCTTCTCCATAAAATGGATGGGACAGGACCGCTTCTGCCGCATAGCGGTCCTTCTGGTTACAAGCAAAAGTAAGTACCTTCACAAACCAGTCCAGCACGGGAATCTCTCGCAGCGTCTTTTTCAGGGAGACCGTATAAGGAACTCCTTCCCTTTCAAATACCTTTTCCAGAATCTCCGACTGACTCTGCAGTCGATAGAAAATAGCAATCTCTCCGTACTCCATGCCGCCTAAGTGAAGTTCTTTGATCTTCTGGGCCAGATACTGGGCCTCCTGAAAAGCATCATAGTGGTTCTGTACCTTGATCGGCATTCCTTCCTCTCTGCTTCCTGCTACTGTATTTCCATATTGGAGGAACCGTCCTGCAGCCTCCAGAATCGTCCTGCTGGAACGATAGTTCACAGGAAGGGACAGCTCCTTTGCATCGAACTGATGCTTCAAAGAATAGAACATCGTCTCCACACTGCCTCTCCAACTGTAAATCAACTGGTTCGGATCGCCTACGGCAAACAGCCTGGTATGTTCTCCTTTTAATGCGGTGAGAAACTCCATCTGCTGTTTATCACTGTCCTGAACCTCGTCTACGATGATCCATTCAGGCTTTTCAGATCGGTGTCCATAATCCGTCTCTCCATTCTTTGGCAGACTGTCATCTGCACACGTAGATTCCTTCTGTTCGTCTTCCCTGTTCAACAACTTCGTACAGACCTCGATGAGGTCCGAGAAGGACATCTTGTTCTGCCGTTTCTTCTCCTCCTGCAGAGCCTCAAACAGTAGAAACATATCATCTTGATACCGGCTCTTGGTCTTTCCCTGCCTAAATGCTGTATATTCCTGTTCCAGCCGCTTCTTCAGCCGGTTCTTATATTTGATCTTCCAGTTTTGTTCCTTCGAAAGCCGCAGTGCAAGCTCTGCCTCCTCGTCCGGCTCGATAATCAAGAACTGCTTCGTCCAACCCATGCTTTCCACATCCAGCCTGGTCCTTAAATAATTCATTGCCACACTATGAAACGTTCCAAAGCCGGCCAGATCCTCCTCTGTCAGCTTCGGTTCGATTGCAAGCAGTCGTTCTTTGATCTCACCCGCCGCTTTATTGGTAAAGGTCAGAACTGCCATATCCCGGATAGAGACCTGTTTTTTCATATGTAAATAAAGAATCTTGGCAATCAACACCGTCGTCTTCCCACTGCCCACATTTGCATTGACTATACAGGCCGGACTTTCATCCAGCACTGCCGCTTTTTGGTATTCATTTAAACGGTTCCATTGTTCTTCATAGTTCATATCTCAATCTCCTGCCGTTTCCTTATCGTACATCCTCGTACCGTCTTCGAAGCCTTGCCGCAGTCTTCTCCTTTTGAGCCTCATCGACCTGAGACGCCGCTTCTATCCTCATATCCCTGGGACAGACTGCATGATAACGCAGGATGTTTTCGATACTTTTCAGATTCTCCGGCTCCATGATCCATTTTTCATAGAAAGAATTGTCCACTGTCAGGACAAGGGTGTGACTCTTGATCTCCACTTTCTTCACTGTTTTCAAAAATACACTGCCTGTCTCCCCATTCTTTTCCACTGCCTCGCAGAATGCTTCCCAATCCTGAGATAGCGTAAAAAAGGAAAAACGTTTCTGAACGGAAGGCTTCTGTATCTCTTCCATGATCTTCACAGACTTTGGCGCTTCTGACTCTTTGAGCAGGTTTTGAAGTCCCCAGAGTACCAGCTTCTTGTCCAGTGTATAATCACCGACACAGGCCGGACAGCCGTCCCCGCAGGGACAGTTTTCCACCATGCGGATTGCATTTTCGAGAATCTTCGGCACCAGATCATAGATTTTCTCCGAATATCCAAGCCCGCCTACATATTTATCATAAATGAACAAGGAGACGGCCTCCTCCTCACCCCCATCCGGTATCAGGGCATTATTGGAAATGATCACATCAATATCATCACGGGCCGCCATGGTGACCATCATCGCCGCATTCTTCACAGCATTGGCGATTCCCTCAAAGTGATTATTCCTCACGAATTCACCAGACTGGCTTCTCAAAAGCAGCCTTCGATAAGCGCGCACCACATTCTCAGGAATCAACAGCCATGTACTCTCTGTATCATAGTCCTTTTGAAGCGGGAGCGGCAGATTTACATAGCCAAGATTCTGATGGTTATGGAACTGCAGCTTCTTAAACATAGAAACGAATTCATTCACGTTGATATCTCCGAACCGGATGTACGTACGCTCATAAGGTTCCTCCTGAAAGACCTGCAGTATCCGGGTGTTATCTGTCCCCACCGGAACCGTATAGTAATTTCCATCGAAAGGAATACATCTGGCAGTCCTGCTTTTCAGATCCAGACTCAATACTTCATAAGATACGCCCTCATGCATGTAGACTGCCCCCGGATATAGTTCGTGGTAGGCCTGAGTCTCATCCATCTCCGTAATCTCTCTGCCATCCTGCTCCAGAATCAGCTTGAACCTCGTTTGATCCATATTCCTCAGACTGTAATCCCCTGCCGGGAACGCCGGACCGGACCAGGCGAACTTCCCTCCCAGGCTCTTCACCTCTTCTGCTTTTAAAAGAACGGGAATCACTTCCCCTAATGCCGGGAACAACGCGATATCATCCATGGTCAGCGGCATCTCTGCTGCGGCAGCCCGGATATGAGAAAGCTGGATCAGCAGGTTGTCACGGTCCACAATCGCATTCTCACTCTCCCTGGAAAACAGCCAATCAGAATCAATGGCAATATACTGATCAAAGGGCTGGTTCTCCAGAATCAAATAATTCACACAGGCCTTTTGGCCTCTTCCTGCCCTCCCAGTCTGCTGCCAGAAGGAGGCCCTTGTCCCCGGATATCCGACGATCACTGTAGTATCAAGACTTCCGATGTCAATCCCCAATTCCAGGGCATTGGTAGATACCAGACCGAGCAATTCTCCGGTGATCATCTTATGTTCGATCTCTTTTCGTTCCAACGGGGTATAGCCGCCCCGGTATCCCGCAATTCTCCTGGAATCCCCCTGGGACAAAAATCCGGCCGAATCCAGTTTATCCCGTGACTCCTTTAGAAGAACCTCCACATTCCTCCTGGATTTCCCGAACGCAATAAAATGGTGCTTCTCCTCCACGAGCTTAGGAAGCAGCTCTGCGGCCACAGAAGTAGGGGAATAACGTCCATATTCCTTATCATTGGTTCCCTTCATTACAGGTGGCTGTATAATCTGATATCGCTTCTCGGGCGAAGGTGACCCGTCATCAGATATCAGTGTAAACGCACCCCCGCAGATATTCTGGGCCAGCTCGACTGGATTTGCAATGGTAGCGGAGCTGCACAAAAACTGCGGGGAAGCTTGATAATATCTGCAGATCCGGTCCAGTCTTCGGAAAATATTTGCCAAATGAGATCCGAATGCCCCTCGGTAACTGTGAAGCTCATCAATGACTACATATTTTAAATTGGTAAATATGAAATCAAAGCCATAGCTGCTGTGATTTGGGAGGAAGGCACCATTTACCATCTCGGGATTGGTCAGGATGATATTCGCACTTTTCCTGATTCTGCTCCTCTCGGCAGGCATCGTATCACCATCATAGACTCCGGCAGATACACGTTCCTCCCCGAAATATTCAAGCCACGGCTTAAGCGCACGAAATTGATCAGCGGCAAGTGCCTTCGTAGGATAGATGAAGATGGCTCTGGTCAGAGGGTCCTCCAAAACGGCCTGAAGCACAGGCAGCAGAAAGCTTAAGGTCTTTCCGCTGGCTGTAGAGGTCGTAATTACAACATTCTCCTTTTGCTGTGCAGCCTCAAACATCTCTGCCTGGTGGGAATATAACTGCCCGATCCCGCTGTGTTGCAGACAGGCTCTGATCTCTTCATGCAGTTCTGCTGGAAAAGGAGCATACTGTGCTTCTCTCCTGGGCAATATTTCCGTATGTATGACCAAGTCTTGTAATTCCATATCTCTCCTTCTCCTCCATGCTATTTAGACAAACGCGACGCCTCGAACTGATGTTCTATATTATATCAGACTATCTGCCTGCTGTAAATAGAACTGATGCCGATAATTCCTTCTACTTTATTCTTGATTCGCCTTTACTCTTGATTCGCCGGATATTTCTTTGCATTCTTAACTGCTTTCTCCTCTACGGCCCTAGTAAGGTCTATCTCAAAATGTTCACATACACGGCAGAGATACCAGAATACATCCGCAATTTCCTCTTTCAGATGCTCAAATTCTCTCTCATCCTCCTTCACGCTGTCTGCCTCATCCGAATGCAGCCACATGAAAATTTCAGAAAGTTCCGCCGCCTCCACGCTCAGCGCCATGACCAGGTCCTTTGCATTCTGACCCTTCTTCCAGCCTCTTGCATCTGAAAAATCCTGAATAAATTGTTTTACCTCTGCCATTGTTGTCTTTTCATCCGTCATTTAAATTGCTCCTTCTCTTGATATTGTTCTATGCTTCTGCCTCCCGGAAAAATTCCCGGACGGCCTGTTGATACTGCTCTTTCCCCTTCAAATAACTCATACAATGTTCTGCCCCCTCTACGAGCAGAAGCTTCTTTTTTGCCGTGCACGCCTCATAATTTTGCACACTCATTTCATATGGTACAAAGGTATCTGCTTTCCCATGGATAAACAAGACCGGCACAAGGCAGTGCTCCATTGCTTCCAGGGCACTGTACTCCTTTAAATCATATCCTGCTTTTTTCCTAAATACCCAATTCAACTGGTCCATGATCGGATGCTCATTCAGCTTAAATTTCGAATGACCGAAACGATAGACCATCTCATAGGGTGATGTAAAGCCGCAGTCTGCAATCACGCCCTTCACATCTCCCGGCAGCTTGTCAGAAGCCGCCATCAAAACGGTCGCCGCCCCCATGGACACCCCATACAGATACACAGGCAGACCACTGCCGTTTCGCTTTGCCAGCCATTTCAACCATGCATGGCAATCCCGTCTCTCCAGAATACCGAATCCCATGTATTTTCCTTCGCTCTGTCCTTGTGAGCGCTGCTCTACAATAAGAAGGCTGGTCCCTTCCTCATACAGCCAGCGTAAACAGGCCCCAAAATCATGCTGCCAGGAGCCGCGCCAGCCATGGAACAGCACGACGATCCGCCTTGCATCCTCCGCCTCCAGATAGGAGCCTGCAAGTAGAAGCCCCTCTTCGCTTCTTATCTGCACGTTCTCATAAGGCATTCTCTGCATCCATTCGACCCCTTTTGTGCGCTCCTCTTTTACCTGCTCCTCCCATAATTCATGTCCTGACTTTTCCTGTGGTGCCTGATTACTTCTTGTCCTTCTCCGCTTATTTTTGCTCTTCTTCTCTTTCTTCTTCTTGAAAAAGATACAGTTTCTTCCTGCTGCCATATTAAAAAAAGCCCCCACTAAAAGACAGTCCAGTGCTCCCAGGACTCCTGCCGCCAAAAGAATTCTCTTCCACATTTGATTCATAATGCTGTACCTGCCTCTTTCATAATAGATGCCCGTCCGCCATCACACGGCAGACGGGCATACTTCTGGAATACATATATGATGCACCTTGGTTCTTCACAATTTATTTCAGATAAGTTAACAATTCATTCAAAAATAAATCACAATTTTTACACAACTAAATTATATACTATAATTGTTCAAAAGATAAGAACACTTTTTCATAAACTTTTTCCCCCTTTGAGTCACACACGTTGTGGCTCTTTCCTTTTGCCCAAAATCCCCCTATTCTTGCGGATAAGACAAAACTTTTTGTTCATTCAAACGTTTTCTTCTCATCTCCATCTGTTCCGTTACATTACTGATCGCACCATAGTAGAACTTTGCTCCGTCCTTTTCTTTCATAAAAAAGACTCGCAGATTCACCCAAATAATACTGCCGTCAGGACAATAACGCCTAATATCACCTTCCGCACCATTTAAAATATCTCTGTCGGCCCTTCGGAAAATCTCTTGTGCCTCTTCCCTGTCTTCCTCATATATCTCATCTAAAATCCAGGCACGCTTCTCTTCCAGATCCACCGGATTCGTCCCAGTCACCTTGTAGTATTGCTCATTCACCTGCAATAATTCTATTCTCTGTTCAAAGATCTTGTAAAATCCAATCCCACCCAGAATCTTATGGATGACGACTTCACTGAATAGACCATCACTCAGAAGTTCCTTCACGCTTAGATTCTTAGTCTTTTTCGCTTTGATTCCTCTGAAATCGAAGTTGTCCTCATCTTCCATCAACGCCTCATAGGCTTCCACAGGCATTGGACGATAAAAATAGAAGCCTTGTCCATACACGCAATTCATATCCAACAGCAGCTTTACCTGTTTCTCTGTCTCTACGCCCTCCGCGATCATCCGCATCCCAATCAGTTTTGCCATACCGGTGATAGCCTCTAAGATTCCCAGGCCTTTTCCCGCTGTCTGCTCGTCCATAGCCAGAAACTTCATGTCAATCTTCAAGATATCCACATTGAGATCCTTTAAAATATTCAAGGAAGAGTATCCGCTTCCAAAATCATCCATCAGGACCGTAAAACCGGCATCTCTCAACGCTTCTGCGACCTGGGTGATCAACTGGTCGTCCTCTGCATACGCGCTCTCCGTAATCTCGACCTCAAGCAGATATCTGGGCAGTTCATACTCGATTGCCAGAGCCTTGATATGCTCGACCACATCAATCGTATAAATATCTACCCGCGATACATTGACCGAAATCGGCATTGGCCTTAGTCCTGCATCAATCCAGCCCCTTAAGCATCTGCATACCCGTTCCCACAGATAACAGTCCAATCTTGCAATAAAACCGCTTCGCTCCAATAGCGGTACGAAGCCTCCCGGCATAATGAGCCCTCGTTCAGGATGCTGCCAGCGTACCAGCGCTTCTGCTCCCACTATTTTTCCCGTAGCCATATTGCATTTCGGCTGAAGATACAGCACAAATTCTTCCTTTACAAGACCTCTTTGTACATCCGAAAGCAGTACATGATTTTCTTCCATCTGCTGCATCATCATAGAATCATAATAGGCAACTCTCTTGGCATAATTGCCCTTGATCGAGTCGACTGCAATGGATGCTCTGTCATACATCATGCTGGCAGGTATACTTTTATCCTTAATGACATAGATGCCAAAGGATGGAAGGAATCCTACTTCCCCGCCGTACTGCCCTACATATGACAGCATCTGTTTCTGGAAATGTTCCAGTACCTGATCCTCATTATGCAGGAGAATACAGAAATCATCTGACCCCATATATCCTGCGATTCCCCCGGACTCCTCGACGAATGCATGCAGCTGTCTTCCTATATTCGCAAGGAAACAATCTCCTGCCTCCTGCCCATACCACTCATTGAACAACTTAAAATGTTCTATATCAATTGCAGTCAGACAGTACTTTTCATCCCCTGTTCCCTTTAAGAACTCCTCAATACGTCTTAAAAAGTATTCTGATTTATATAAACTGGTCAGATGGTCCCTCTCATTCTTTCCCTGATGTCTGGCTCCAGAATAAAGATGTGTCTCATCTCCTGTATCTTTTGCAATCACTATGCTGCACGGTCCCTCATCAGGCAGTACAAAATCGGATACAATAACTTCCATCCATTTTCCCATCTTTTCATTGTAAACGATACTATCTGCTCTTCCCTGCCCCTCTAAGATCGGGCACCTTGAACAGGGCATCCCCCTTCCGCACAGAGCTTGATAACACAAATCTCCTTTGCGTACCTCCGGGTAATCTTCCTGTATGGTCTGATTATAATGCACAATTTCATACGCCTTATTTATAACAAACGCTGAAGTATTTGTACCCTCTTTTAAAGTGCCCATATTTTCACCTTCTTACATGAGAAAAACTGTTGTTGTTTTTATTATAGTACAATCTAAACAGGCGCGTCAATGATGCAAAATAATTCCCCTGGAACTTGCAGATAGAAGATATTTTCCCCCTAAAAGATGTTTTACAGACAAGAGAATCATGGTATACTTATTGGGCTGATAATGTCCAGAAAAAGGAGGATTGAGATGATCGATAAGAAATTGATTCCCATAGGTGGTTTAAAAAGAGAGCCCTTCTCCGGCAGCCACGGTGGTATGCGTTATTATTTCCAGGTCGACGAAAGCAAAGAGACCTTTACCGTGACCGTTTTCCCGGAGCCATGGTCCTTTGATAAGACAGCGGATGAGAATAAGGAGCACACCTCCTTTCCAATGTCAGACGAGGGCATGGACTCTGCAATCGAGTGGCTCTATGAAATGTATGAAAAAAAGAAGGAGTTCTGGCAGGATTCCCTAAAAAACAGTATGCACACCGTATATAATAAGAAATAAAGATTTCGGCGGGCCGAAATCTCGCGCCGTAGCGCGGCCGCTTACGGCCATCTTCCTCTTGCGCGAAGTGCGCAACCTCTGAAGGTTTTTATTATGTAGGAAAGCTCGAAGAACTTCCTACATAATAAAAAGCATCCAGCGCAGTCTGGATGCTTTTTACCTTACTCGTCAAATTCTAAAATCACACTCTTTCCCATGAGGCTCGACTGAATATCGACCACAGTCCCGTGCGTACTTTTCAGCCGCTCACGGTTCGGATAATTCCCGCTCATAGCAATTGCATGTTCAATCGTATAATAATATGAACTCGGAAGCTTCCCCTCTATGACATTTACTTCCTGTCCGATCTCGACCAGCCCTTCCCGGTCCATTGTGAATTCCATTCTTCTCATATGACCTCACTCCTCAACATAGACTCCAATGCGTATTTTTTATGTCTGTTCGTTATTTTACATCTCACATCGTGTTTTGGCAAGAGACTGCCGATTTCTAAATTTTTTAGAATATCTATTTTATAAACTTTTTGCACTTACTTAATAAATTTTTCCAAATCTTGTCACAATACATTCACAATTCATTGCTATGATAAGTACATGAAAAACAGAAGACGATGGCTGCACTTGCAGCCTGCATCTGCGGCCATTGGACTTCGCCTAAATACAACAATTTCTTATATTTATATAGATAGATTTTCCCCCTCCTTCGAGCTGTTGCATGTACTGCATGTCAACAGCTCTTTTCCTGGTCAGAAGTTTTATCAATGCATTTCGCCTATTACTTGATTTTTCTGAATTTTCCTATTCTTTTAAAGAACGCTTGCTATCTAGTTTTGAATACTATATAATAAGGATATTGAGGTGATATTATGACAATTGATACGAATGATATGCTGAACAGCATCTTAGAAAGCATCTCCCGCATTGATTATATTCATCCGGGCGATATTCCCAATATAGATTTATATATGGATCAGGTGACTACCTTCATGGATGCACAGCTTGCTTCTACGAAGCGCTACAAAGAGGATAAGATTCTAACGAAGACGATGATTAACAATTATGCCAAGAATAACCTTCTTCCTCCTCCCGTAAAAAAGAAATATACACAGGAGCATCTCCTTGTCCTGATCTTTATCTACTATTTTAAGAATATCCTCTCGATCAAGGATATTGAGACACTGCTTCGGCCCATCACGGACAAGTATTTTCATTCCGATGATGCCTTAGAGATGACACAGCTCTATGAAGAGATCTGTGCAATGGAAAAGGCGCAGATCGAGCCGCTCCAGGAAGAAATCAAATCCGCTTATGCAAGGGCGGAAGCCTCTTTTGAGAAGGTAGATACAGACGATAAAGACTATCTCAAATTATTTTCTTTCATCTGCAGTCTCAGTTTTGATGTATACGTGAAAAAACTGCTGATTGAAAAAATCATCGATGAACTGCCTGCACCCGGTAAGAAACCACCGAAGAAATAATTCTTTTATAAGTAGAAAAAAGAGAGAGGCCTATGCGTCTCTCTTTTCGTTACTGTTTAATCTTTCAAATACCATATCGTACCCGTCATTTCCATAATTCAGTGAGCGGTTAACACGGCTGATGGTTGCTGTTGAAGCTCCGGTCTTCTCAGCGATCTCTAGATAAGTCTTCTGTTCTCTTAACATCTTAGCGACCTCGAATCGCTGAGAGAGTGATAATAATTCATTGATGGTACAGATATCCTCAAAAAAAGTATAACACTCTTCTTTGTTTTCCAGACTTAATATGGCGTTAAACAGATAGTCCACCGCCTCTGTTCTTATCTTCTTACTCATACTACCGATCTCCTTTATCAGTCAAATGACTACTGTTACATTTTAGCACACTAAACTTTTAAAGTCTACCTTTTTATGCAGATTTTGTCCAACACCTATCTTCCCCTATTTTGCCCGGTACAGGTTCAGGTATGGTTTTAATTTTTCAAAATCTGTAGTCACGACTAATTCTTCTGGGAAACTGCAGTATTGAAGAATCTCCTCTATGTTCCCAAAGTTTCCTGCATCCACATCTACATGGGCATCGCTTCCGGTTGTGACAGGCACCTCATACCTCTTACATAATTCCAGAATGGCAATCGAATTTTCCCGTGTTCCCTGACGAAAGCTCTGCGGGCGCAGGGAAGAATTATTTAGTTCCAGAAGTGTCCCTGTCTCCTTCGCAGCCTTCACTACCGCCTCGTAATTCACTGGAAAACGTCCGTCATCTGGATGCCCGATGATATTGACGTAAGGTTTCTTCATGACCTCGATGTATGCCTGGGTATTCTCTTCTACTGTGTGCTCGAATCCATAGCATGGTGGATGGATACTTGCGATGACAATATCCAGATCCCTGCAGACCTTCTCTGGCAGATCCAATGTCCCATCCGGTCCCATAATGTTGAGCTCTGCACCGAAAAGCATCTGGATTCCACACATCTCCCTCGGTACGACATCCAGATTCTGAAAATAATACATCTGGCAGGTACCAGGCATCTTTGGTGCATGTTCCGTCAAAGCCAGGGCCTTTAAGCCTTTCTTCGCCCCAGCCGCTGCCATTTCCCGGATAGTACTATAGGCATGTCCGCTCGCGATTGTATGTGCATGTGTATCAGCTTCAAATTTCATAATCATCCTTCTTTCTTTCCATTTCGCCTCATAGTATACCATAAACAACCGACTCGTGAAAGCCCTTGGTCTTGGATTCGGTAAGGATAAGCCATACATAAAGTTCGTCTGCCTTTTTAAGACAGCGTACCATAATTTTTCCAGCATATGATCTGCAGCTTTGCAGATACTATCAGTGAGGTGAAAATTATGCTTAACAATAAAGAAAATGAAAAGATTATTGATGATTACGATTATCTGTCAAACGCAGCATCGGCCAGAGACTGCACAGGTCTGATCCCCTCTCTCCCCATGTCAGACGAAGAACTCGAAGCTTATAATGACCTGTATCAGTATCAGCCCCCTGTAATCAGATCCAAAACATCTTCACATGCCAACTCTACAAAATAATTCGCCTCAGAAAATATCTCTATTACCTTCTATCATATACTGAGGTATGCCCAAAGCTTATTTTACAATAGCCCTGTGGGTATAGTATTTCCCGAAAAAACACCGCCATTCACATAATGTGGCGGTGTTTTCGACTTAATACATCAAGATATTGCATTTTTCCTTGTCCTTATACTTACAAAATGCTATAATAAAAGCGTTGTTAATCTACCAATGAAAGAGAGGAATGCATACATGAGATGCCCGAAATGTGGAAAAGATGTAGAATTACAAAAGAAACAAGTAGGCGTTGACGAGAACGGTAAACCTATCTTTAACGAATACGCAATCTGCAGAGACTGCAAAAAACAATGGAATCTTGATAAACAAAGAGAAAAAAAAGCGGCGGATGCCAATGCTTCTAATCATACACAATCTAAAGAAAGCCCGGCAGGAGTAGAATCCCCTGCTGACGATGGTACAAAGATCGCTGTCCCGAAAAGGAAAACCGTCCCTGCGGACGCAAAGAATACAGCTCCAGTATCCAAGACTGGCGGACCGGCAAAGAAGGCTCCGGCAGACAGCAGACCGAAGGCCCCGGTGAAAAGGGCTGCGGTGGATGAAAAGGCCGACGCTCCAATAAAGAAGACTCCAAAGGATGTAAAGCCAGACGCTCCAATAAAGAAGACTCCAACGAATGTAAAGCCAGACGCTCCGATAAAGAAGACTCCAACGGATACCAAGGCGAAGGCCCCGGTCAAAAAGGCTCCGGTAGATGGAAAAGCGAATCCTCCAGTAAAAAAGGCTCCGGCTGATGTTCGGTCGAGCGCTCCTGTGAAGAAGACTCCTGCGGATGAGCGCAAAGCAACCGAAGGTAATCCATCTGCTGCTCCGGTAAAAAAGGCAGCTCCGGCAGGAAAGAAGAATCCATCCACAAGACCGGCGCCAGGGCCAAAACCTGCACCGAAAGCAACTCCTGATGAAAAACCTGCTCCAAAGAAAAAACCCGTGCCGACAGATACAGGTTCCAACAAGCCTGTTAAGAGTAGTGATGAACAGCGCTACAGCAATATTCCACCTGAAAAGGTGCGCGTCAAAAGAGAAAAGGCCGTCAGAGCAAGCTACGAGGATATGCTCGCTGCAGATCCTGATAGAAAGCCAGTCAAGAAGAAAAGACCTGTTCCGGCGGAAGATTCTGTTTCCAAAAAGAAACCTGCCTCTTCTAACGCCGCACCGGCCCGAAAAAAATCCGCACCACAGCCTATGAGGGAAGTGGAACAGGAAATCATTGAACCAAAAGCCAAATTCCGTTTGTTGAGAATCATATTTGGAATCATTTCAATCGCTGCATTTGCATTTTTTGCATATAAGGGCTTCCTTGCAGGATTGGATAATATTTCTGCAGGAACAAAAGCGACCACAGGAACCATTTACATTGTACTCGCACTCTGTATGCTTGTATCGGGTCTTTTGCTTCTGATCATGCAGAAGAAACGTACCATTCTTGCATTTGTGCTGCCTATGCTTTTCTATATCGGCAGTGCAGTATTTGCATTCCTGAAACGCGGCGAAGATAACTTTCTCTTATATGGTGCTATCGCTGGAGCTGCATTGGCAGTAATTTTCCTGATTCTTACCATCGCGTCAAGAGGCGGCGATGAAGAGGATGATTTCGATGACGATTATGATGATCCATTCGAAGATGACTATGACAATTAATTATACTAAGATAACGATGTCAAGTGACCAAAGCGGATATGCTCAATTCGCTTTACTGCCTATCTGATGACATAAAATGAATAGGATACAAGGAGATGCTTTTTACCTCCCTGTATCCTATTTTTCATCTCTCAACCGCCTTATTTATGGACGTCCATCAAAGTACTCTTTCATATGATTCACGGCTTCGTCTAATTCTGGCATATCTCCCGCTTTCAACTCAATCCGGCAGTATTCACAGAGATCTTGAAGGGCTGAAAATACCCATGGGTTCCTCGCCCTAACGGTTCGGATTCTGCCGTACTGTTCTATGAACTGTACAAAAAAGTTCAAGACACTGTCAATCTCATCCTCATCCGGCCCTAACAAATCCACAGTGACGACCATACCACTGCTGGCATCCACTACCAAAAATGCTAGCGGATTGACAGGCCTGTCATAACCGTCTTCTCTCACACTTCCGTTGAGATAAACAAAATCCATCTGCAGCTCGCCATCGATCAATGGCTTTTTCTGCAATTTCTTTTTCAAAATTTCATCTTCCAGTTCTACAATTGGATATTCCCGTCCTGCTTCATCCGGCAGTCCATGAATCTCCTGTCTCCATCCTTTTTCCGGTCCCTGATAAATATACCATAAGAACTCCCCATTCGCATAGTCGACCGCAGGCTTATGTTCCTTAAAGTCGTTCAGCAGAGCATTCAGTCCTTTGTAAACTACATTCAACTCCTCTACTTCATCTGCATCTGGAGTATACGGGGAAAAGCGCCTTTTAAAGGAAAGAAAGAACGGCCACTGTCCTCTTCCACGGAATTTTAAGCCCAGATTCTTTATTATGTTTTTCTGCGGCTGTGGAACTTCCTCGCGATCTCCCCAATAACAGGTGAGATTGGTCTGTTCAAACATCGCATACTCTGACGAAGGACCTCCTCCTTCTGTGGATGCCAGCATTTCAAAATCCTGCAGGCCCTCATAACCTTTATATACACTGATTCCATAGCAGGAACCGACTTTGCCCATCACACTGCAGAAGTAAGGCTTCTTGCGACCCTCTGGACAGATGACAAGCAGGTCCATATCCCAGAACTCCTCCCATGGTTTCAATTCCTTTAATTTACCACATAATTCATAAAGTTCTTTCCATTGCTCTAGTGTCGCTTCTTTTCTCATACGCTCTCCTCTGCACTATTATAGAAGTTTCCCAACCTATTATTATTTTCATCATATCAAACCTGTAGTCATTTTACCACATTTTTTTAGGAATCTATCGATATGAACCAATTCTCTATTTTTCCATATATTATAAGTGATTGATGTTACAGGAGGAAATTTATGAAAAAGCGTATCATTGCTTTACTTCTTTCGACTGCTATGGCGCTGTCTCTTCTGAGTGCCTGCAGCTCTAAGGATTCCCCAAAGGAGACTTCTTCCAATACAGTCTCAAAAGCACAGGAAAAGGATAGTCAAAAGGAAATGAAAGATGTGACACTGAACGAAGTAGCCCATTCCATTTTTTATGCTCCTATGTATGTAGCTGTTGAGGAAGGATATTTTAAAGAGGAAGGGATCAACCTTGATCTCGTGTGCGGATTTGGCGCAGATAAGACCATGACCGCCGTACTCTCCGGGGAGGCAGATATCGGCTTTATGGGATCGGAGGCCTCTATTTATACCTATAATGAAGGGGCTAATGACTATGTTGTCAACTTTGCCCAATTGACCCAGCGTGCTGGTAATTTTCTCGTTGCCAGGGAAGAGATGAGCGACTTCTCCTGGGATGCGTTAAAGGACAGTTCCGTACTCGGCGGCCGCAAAGGCGGCCGACCTAAGCATGATGTAACATTTGAGAACATCAGGGAAATTTACGAGTGGACAAGCCAAAAAGCTTTAGATTTGGCGGTTTTCAAATATGATGAAAAGATTACATCTGCTTCATAGCATTGATTGAATCTATAGAGTTTGCTTAAAGAGGACAGGCCAGCCCTGTCCTTTTTATTATCCCTAAAGGAAGGAGGCGAAAATTGTCGCAGATTCCTAATAAATTATAGCTATCCGTTAATACATAAGTCTCTTTATTTCTTGATGACTTTGTATTATACTTATTTCATCATTAAGTGAAGGATTTATAACTATGGATAACCTATTTACGCTATTAGATAAACTGCTACCTTTATTATCAACATTTTTAGGAGCCTATATTACTTACTATGTAACAATCTCTAGTAAGAAAAAAGAAATACAAGTAACTACAAAAATAAAAGCACGTGATGAATATTGGATTCCACTATGTAAAGATTTAGAAAAACTATTACTAAAAATTCAGGAACTAACCGACCATGAGGGAAATTTGATTAATTTTTACGGAGATGATAGTTGTGAAAATGAATTATTACCACTTTTGAACTATTTACAACCAGAAAATAGAAATTATTTTTATCCGCGTACACGTAACATACTTGCTTTATGTAACAAAACAATTCAAGTATATGAAAACACCATTAACTCTAATATCAACTTAATTAAAGAAGAATTTAGAAAATTATACCACCAAATGATTGAAAACTTTTCTGTTTATAAAATCAATAATTGTATTGATTGTGGTATCTCATTGCGTAAAGATTTTGATGATGATATCAAAAAAGCACTATTCAATAACAAACGTATTGATTGGATGGGGTGTGTAAAGAGTGTATCCTTTTTTAAAGAAGGATGTCCATCCTTCCTTGACTCATTTAGCGCCAATATGTATTCTATTGATGATTTGGACTTCTATAGTGAAATTTGGCTACCAATTCATGAGAATGAGATTGCAAAAGAAGTGTTTGGATTAAATGATGAACAAGATTTGGGGTTAAGTGTTCTTGATTACGAATATGAGCATATAGATGTAGAGATTGGACAAAAGTTAGACTCTTTCATTCAATCAATATCTATACAGGAATATTATATCTCCATCATTGATGCGTTGAATTTTTTACATAGTGAAATTCTGAAAAATATTGACGAATCAACTATTTTATAAAGTTTAAGAGACGTCCGAATATGGGCGTCTCTTTTCATTCTCAATCACTTATAAACAGCGCATACCAATAGAGACTAACGGTAGCGTATTCATATATAAAAGTCACTTCTAATGGGCCTGACCGTAATGGTTGGGCCTTTTTTCATGCAACGAAAAGGAGGTAATGCACACATGGCTGATGAAAAGCCTAAAACTTTACATGAACAGTCCTCTCCCACCGGCCCGCCTGTCAGTCAGGAGGTCAAGGACACGGCTTCGGCTGTAGCTCAACCGGGCAAGGAAAAGGACAAGGCGGCTGACACAAAATCGGTTGAAGCGAAAGAAACAGAAGCCGCTGGTTCTAAAAAGCTGGACGATATTGTAAAGGAAGTCAAAGAAGCCCAGCAGAAACAGACCGAGGCCAGCCCTGCCGCTCCCGACAAAAAACAGTCCGCTACTATTACTAAGATATCTGATTTGCCAAAGACTGGACAGAAAAAAGTCGAGAAACCGGAACCCGCCAAAAAGACTGCCACTCCCAAAAAAGAAGCAAAGGAAAAGCCCGTACAGACAGCTAAACCGGGAAAACTCAAAAGTGCGTTTTCGGTTTCCAAAGGTACTCCCGAAACCAGCGTCCCGGCACAGGCAACACCCACACCCCCGGATCCGCCAAAGGAGGCCCCCCGCAGGGGAGAGGAACAGATTGTCTATTTGAAGCTGAACGAGCTCCATGCCTTTAAAAATCACCCCTTCGGTGTGCGTGATGATGAAGAAATGCGAGCCATGGTTTCCAGCGTCAAGGACAAGGGCGTGACCCAGCCCGCTATCGTCCGGCCCTTAGAGGGCGGCGGTTATGAAATTGTTTCCGGCCACCGCCGCCAGAAGGCCAGCGAACTGGCAGGTTACACGGACATGCCCTGTATCGTCCGTAACCTGACTGATGATGAAGCCATCACGCAGATGGTGGAGGACAACTTAAACCAACGTGAGGAAATCCTCCCCAGTGAAAAGGCAAAGGCCCTGAAAATGCAGTTGGAGGCCATCAAACATCAGGGAACCCGCACCTCGGGCCATGTTGACCCGAAGGAGGCCGGGAAACGCTCCAATGAGATTGTGGCAGAGCGCAACAAAATGGCGGTCAAACAGGTTCAGCGTTTTATCAGGCTCAATGAGCTGGTTCCTGACCTGATGAAACTGGTGGACGATAAGAAAATCGGTTTCACGACAGCCGTGGAGCTTTCCTATATCAATAAGAAAAACCAGAACTATATCGCCGTCTCCATTGACAGCCAGCAGGCTTCCCCTACACAGGCACAGGCCAAACGAATGAGGGAGCTTGACGAAAAGAAACTGCTCAATGGTGACGTAATTGACGGAATCATGATGGAGGACAAAAAGGAGGTAGACAAGGTGATTTTAACAGGTGCAGAGCTGGGGAAATATTTTGGCGCGGAGGCCACCCCGCGGGAAATGAAAGACCAGATCATCAAACTGCTGGATGATTGGAAGGGACAGCAGAAGGAACAGGTCAAGCCGGAGAAAAAGGCTGACAAGGAGAAATAGACGGGGCTTCGGGCCAGTGTGACCCGAGACTAAGACCGTGGGGCGCAGCCCCACACCCCGAAGCTCAAAGGATATATAATTCCCCATCGCCGTTTATGGGATAGCATAGCCGGGAAAATCTGTCAAGGGCCTGCCGCCGTAGGCGGTGCTACGCACCCTTGACAGATTTCTCCCGGTTATGCTTTAAGGCGGTCAAGCGATGGGGATATAAATTCCTCTGAGCCGTTCCCCTTCCCACGGGAAGGGGCGGAGGGGTTGGGCTCTACTCTGCTATCACTTTTTTATAGAAGAAACGGAGGTAAAAATAGTGAAACGACCTTTAGCTTATATTACTACGGCATGGAACGGAGAGCCGGATATTGACACCGCTCTTGCGATCCAATACTGCCGAATTGCTTACGAAGCGGGATTCTCACCTATCTGCCCGCTGTTGTATCTGCCGCTGTTTATCAATGACGCTATCCCCGAGGAACATAAGGACGGGATTGACATGCGCCGGGATATGCTCCGGCGGGCCCGGGTACTTGTTGTCTGCGGCGGCGCTGTGGACGAAGATGTAAAGAATGATATTGCAGTGGCCCAGCGGCTGAACATCACGGCAACCACCCTGGACGGGATTGTGACGGTTAATCACCAGGGCCGGAACGCTGATGATGTTTGAAGCTTATCTGACAAATGTGGTCATGAGGAACATTAAGACTTCGGACCAACATGGCCCGAGGCCACAAAGGAGGTGCAGGTAACATCAACTACTATCCAATCAACGAGACAGCGGCCCGCCGCGCTAAAGAGATGAACAGCTTTTATGATTATCAGGAGGGGATCGTAACCACAGAATACCGCAACCTCGTAGATAAGGCCGCGGCTGTGGCGGAAAAGCAGAAAGCAAGGGGTGACCCTATGTTCCATGAAAAAATCGACCACCTGCTTGATACCTATTCCCGCAAGTTGGCGGATAACATGAACCAGCAGTTTACGATTGACGCACGGGTTCCGTCCGTCATGATATCCGGGCCTGCCAACTTCCCCATCAGACAGAAGGAAAAACAGAACCGGGCCCGCGACAGCAACATGGAGGAATGGCGGCATATTCAGGGCCTCCTCGATAAAATCCGCAGCACCGGTATGAGCGGAATCAGCGCAGATGACCCGGAGGCCGTCACGAAGCTGAAAGAGAAACTGGAAGGTCTGGAACGCTCCCAACTGATTATGAAGGAGGTCAACATTTATTACCGCAAACACGGGACGCTTGACAGCTGTGCGCTTCTCTCCCCCAACCAGATAGAAAAGCTAAAGTCGGATATGGCCCGGTACAGTTGGCTGAAAAAGCCCTTTGACCTTACAAACACCAGCGCGGAAATCCGCAGGGTAAAGGAACGAATCGAAGATTTAAGCAAACGGGCCGAAACAGAATTTTCCGGCTGGGAGTTTCAGGGCGGCCATGTGGAGATGAACCGGCAGGAAAACCGCCTGCAAATCTTTTTTGACGGGAAACCGGACGCCGATACCCGGACGGAACTCAAAGGGAACGGATTCCGGTGGGCCCCCAGCGTGGGCGCATGGCAGCGACAGCTTACCGATAACGCGCTCTGGGCCGCCGACCATCTGGCTTGTATCCAGCCGCTTTCCGGCGAACACCCTTCCCAGCTTCAAAAGAAGGCGCAGGAAAAACCATCTATCCTGAAAACCATGCAGGAATATCCAAAGGAGCCGGGACAGGAAAAGCCGCCCATGCCTAAGAAGGAGGCCGAACGGTAGGCTTCGGGCCATGCTGGCCCGAGGTTACGAAGGGAGTGATTGATTATCAGTAAAACCAGACAAAAGCGGCTGGCGGAGCAGAAGGAAGTGAAGGAACTGCTGGCCGTGCTGAAGGAAAATAATTTTTCCAGCGCAAAGGATCTCCTGGCCGCGATCGGCCATGTGTCAGACCTGGAGGAACAGCTTTCCAGTGCGGTTCAGGAGCTTACCGCCATGCGGCAGGAATTGCAAGAAATGAAGCAATCACCGTTAAAAGCCGCCCTGCAAAGGTCGGTTCAGACATTGGAGGCGAAGGTTTCCCAGCTAAGGGTGCAGATTGATATACTGAAAGAAAACATCATAGAGGGCTGTAAACAGGCCCTTGCCGATTTTAAACAGCGTGGAACGGCGGCCCTGGACGGTGTGGCCCGCTTCTTCCATCTGCGGGAAGGTCTGGAAGGGGTAAAGGAAACCATTCAGGCCGGGATTGCCACAGACGAAAAGGCCCTTGCGAAAATCGAAGCCGTTTCAGCCGAATATCACGAGGCGGGCAGGCATTTAAAAAATGTAGGCCGGGCCCTGATGGGGAAGGAGGCCGTATCAGAAGCAAAAGGCCCGGGCAAGCTGGCCAAAACAGTTGCGTCCCCCTACCGGGCGGAACGCGCCTGCCTGCTCTCCATGCAGAACAGCGTGGAAAAAGCCCTCGCCCGGATAGAACGGCTGGAACAGGCGGCAGAAAAAAAGCCGTCCATCTTAGGCACCATGCGGACGCAGAATGAAAAGATACGGGCAGAACCGGGAAAGGAATCCCCGCCCGCCAAACATGCCGAGCGGTAGACCTCGGGCCACATTGGCCCGAGGTTATCTGTCTCCCGTAAAGTTAAGAGGGCCCCCGGAGTTTATGGGAGCCTGACAGAAAGGAGGTATTATGCAGGACGAAGTAAACCAAAAAACGGTTGCCCTCTCAATCCGGGCAACAAAACTCACAGGCCGGGTGCTGGCTTCCGCTCTACGGAAGATTTTAGAGGAAGGAAAAAAGCGCCACCAGAAGGCACTGACCCCGCAGGGCCGCCAAAGCGTGAAAAAGTTGATGAATCATTACGGAGCCAAAAACTCCATGCCCCTTGTGGGAGCACCCTGGCAGTTTGACCGCATAGCAAAGGAATTTCATGTAGACTATGCGTTCCATAAGGTCAGCCCCGGCCATTACCTTCTGTTTTTCAAAGCAGGGCAGGCGGACGCCATGACGGCGGCATTCCAGAAATACAGTAACAAGGTGCTGAATAAGGGGAAAGACAGGGCTTCTATCCTCGGCCAACTGCGGAACCTTTCAGAACATATCAAATCCCGGCCAAAGGAGCGCCAGAAAACCAGAGAGGCGGTGAAGGAAGAACGGTGAGCGACAAAATCCGAAAATATGTACTTCCCAACCTCCCCTACCTCTTTGTATTCTGGTTTTTCTCAAAGGTGGGGACGGCTTACCGCATGGCCGCCGGAGCCGATTTCGGGACGAAGCTCGTAGGCATGATGAACACCTTCCCCACAGCTTTTGAAAACTACCTTCCGGGCCTTGGCGGGCCTGACCTTCTGGTGGGACTTACCGGGGCCGTGGGTATGTACCTGCTCGTGCAGCACAAAATCAGGAAGGGGAAAAAATTCCGCCGTGAGGAAGAATATGGTTCGGCCCGCTGGGGAACAGCAAAGGATATCAAGCCCTTTGTAGACCCGGTATTTAAAAACAACGTCATTCTGACGGGCACGGAGTTCCTGACACTGAACACCCGGCCCAAAATCCCGGCCAACGCCCGGAACCTAAACGCCTGTGTAATCGGCTCGTCCGGCTCCGGAAAAACAAGGTTCTGGCTGACCCCGCAGCTCCTTCAGGCCCATTCGTCCTATGTAGTCGTAGACCCAAAAGGCGGCACTCTTGAACAATGCGGACGATACCTGCAACGGCAGGGCTACAAGCTCCGGGTATTCAACACCATAAGTTTTTCCAAATCCATGCACTACAACCCACTGGCCTACATCAAGACAGAAAGTGACGTACTGAAATTCGTGACTGCCCTGATTGCCAACACCAAAGGGGACGGCAAGGACGGGGACGAGTTCTGGACAAAAGCGGAAACCCTTCTTTACTGTGCGCTGATTGCTTATATCGTCTTTGAAGGACCAGACGAAGAACGGAACATGAATACCCTTGTGGAAATGATTAACAGCATGGAGGTCCGGGAAGATGATGAGAGCTTCAAAAATGCCGTTGACTACATGTTTGACGGACTGGAAAGGAGGAACCCGAATCACTTTGCTGTGCGGCAGTATAAAAAGTATAAATTAGCCAGCGGCAAGACAGCAAAATCTATCCTTATTTCCTGCGGTGCAAGGCTGGCTCCCTTTGATATTGGAGAATTGCGGGAGATTATGAGCTATGACGAGCTGGGCCTCGATACGCTGGGAGATGAAAAAACAGCCCTGTTTTTCCTGATATCCGACACGAATACCACCTACAACTTTCTTGTTGCCCTCGCCTTCTCCACCATGTTCAACATGCTCTGTGAGCGGGCCGACAACAAGTACGGCGGGCGGCTCCCCCATCATGTGCGGGTGCTGTGGGACGAGGCCGCCAACACGGGACAGGTGCCGGGGCTGGAAAAAATCGTGGCCGTTATTCGCTCCCGCGAAATCAGCCTGACGCTGTTCTATCAGGCCATGAGCCAGTGCAAGGCGCTCTATAAGGACAACGCCGAGACAATCATGGGGAACATGGATTCAATCGTGTTCCTTGGAGGCCGTGAAGCCTCCACCCTGAAAGACATTTCCGAAAACTGGCTGGGAAAGGCCACCATCTCCATGCAGACAGAAAGCCGCACCCGAGGGCAGTCGGAAAGCTACGGGCAGAACATGCAGCGTCTGGACCGGGAGCTTCTCACCACAAGCGAAATCACCACCATGCCTGGAAATATGTGTATCTGCCAACTCCGTGGGCTCCCGCCCTTTTACAGCCCGAAGTATGACTTAAAAAAGCACCCCAGCTATAACCAGACAGCCGAATATGACAAAAAGAAAAATGCCTTCCGCTTGGAAACCCTGTTCCGCCACCGGCCATTGAGACTAAAGCCGGAGGACGAATACACGGTTTACGAGATAGAGGAAACAGACACAGAGGAAGAAGCTGACATTCTCAATTTTGACGATATGGACAGTGATGACTTTGCGTAACCTCGGGCCAACATGGCCCGAAGCGCCGCCAATACGGGCGGTTATTTTTTTACACGAAAACCGATTCAAACTAAGAAAATGGAGGAACCCACATGGAATTTTTCAACTCTGCTATCGACATTTTAAAGGTACTCGTTATCGCCCTGGGGGCCGGGCTTGCGGTGTGGGGAGTCATCAACCTGTTAGAAGGGTACGGCTCGGACAACCCGGCGGCAAAATCACAGGGAATTAAGCAACTTATGGCCGGAGGCGGTGTTGTCCTGATTGGCACCCAGCTTATCCCGCTCTTATCCGGCCTGTTCTAAACGGTTCCCATTCAAAGGAGTGATATATGGATACTATCATCAATGCAATCGTGGAATGGCTCAAGGGTGTGCTTGTAGATGGTATCATGGGAAATCTGGACGGCCTTTTCAATAACGTAAATGAGCAGGTCGGAGGAATTGCAGCACAGGTTGGGACGTCCCCGGCGGATTTTAACGCCGGGGTCTTTTCCATGATACGGCATATTTCTGAAACGGTTGTTCTGCCAATCGCCGGGATTATCCTCACGTTTGTCATGACCTATGAACTCATTCGAATGCTCATAGACCGGAACAACCTCCATGACATAGACACATGGATGTTCTTCAAGTGGATATTCAAAACCTTCGTGACCGTGACGATCCTGACGAACACCTTCAATATCGTGCTGGCCGTTTTTGACGTAAGCCAGCATGTGATACAACAGTCGGCCGGGCTTATCCAGAGCGGCACGGAAATCACGCCAGACATTATGGACAGCCTGCGCACAGACTTGGAGGCGATGGAACTGGGCCCACTGTTCGGCCTGTTCCTCCAGTCATTCCTTGTCCAGTTTACTATGACCGCCCTGAATATCGTGATTTTTGTTATCGTTTATGGCCGCATGATTGAAATATACCTGCTGACCAGCCTTGCCCCTATCCCCTTCTCCACTGTAGCGAACCGGGAAACCGGACACATGGGGCAGAATTATTTCCGGTCGCTGTGCGCGGTCGGCTTTCAGGGGCTTCTGATTATGGTATGTGTGGCAATCTACGCCGTACTCATTCAGGGTATCGCAACAGACGGTGACCCAATGGGGGCTATCTGGCGGTGTGTCGGTTACACGGTGCTCCTGTGCTTCTCCCTGTTCAAGACCGGGAGCCTGTCAAAATCCATCTTCGGCACCGGCTAAACCAGCAGAAGGACTTCGGGCCATCATGGCCCGAGGCGGGAAGGAGGACGTATGCCGAGGCGTTACAAGCCAGGAGCGGACGGGCAGGCCCACCGGGCCTACTTTGGAAAGCTCCCGGAGGAATTTACAAAAGAGGATACCCTGCGTTTCCTCGCAGACACAGATATCCAGTTGTACAAGCTTCTGTCGGCGGACACACATGCCGCACTCCGGGCAGAAAGCTACGAGTATAAAAACGGGGGCCTTGTCCCCATTTCAGGAAAGGAGACAGTTATGCAGGAACAGACAGGCGGCGCACCCGCCGCTACACAGGAACCCATGAAGTTGGACGTGAGCGTGAGGCTCATTGACCCCGTAAAAAACCTGATTGGCTTTGCCAATGTGAAATTCAACGACTGTTTTGTGGTGGAGAATTTCAAGATACTGCAAGGCGAAAATGGAATTTATGCAGGTATGCCCAGCCAACCGGACAGGAACGGGGGCTACCGTGACGTAGCAAAACCCATCACGAAGGAGTTCCGCAGACAGCTTAACGAGGCTGTTGTGGAAGCCTACACGGCGGAGCTAGACCATTTGCAGGCAAGGTTAACCGCCGCAAGGGGAGGCCAGGAACGCCCCTCCATTAAGGAACAGCTCACCGCCGGAGCAAAACAAGTGGAACAGGCACAGACGGAGAAACCCGCAAAGGCAAAGGCCAGCCGCGGGCAGGACAGATAACCTCGGGCCATAGTGGCCCGAAGCGGAGGAAGGAGGCGTAGCCCATGACACAGAGAAAACCAGCGTATGACGCCGCCTGCTACTACGGGGGAAAGCTGTTAGGCCGCTGTACCGTGGCCGACAGTGAAGCCTATTCCCTTCTGATGAAGGAGTGTGGCGGGGAGGCGGCCCGTGTCCTGCGGGAATATCCATACCTGTCACCGGAACTGAAAGCCATTCTGGAAAAGGCGGCGCTCATGCAGGCCGACCGCCAGAGGACAGGCGGCATGTTTCATGAGCCGGAAAGCTCCCCGTGGGGCAAGGTACAGACCTGCGACACGCTCTGCCCCGGTGTGTTTCTCGTGAGCACAGCCAGCCACGGCGGGACAATGGTGGCAAAGGAAGTGGCCGCCGTCCTGTCCACTGCGGCCAAAAAATGCGGTTTCCAGAGAAACGGCTACATCTGTTTTGAGGAGGACGCACAGGAAAGCGTGGTATTGCGGGAGCTCCTTGATAAAAAGCTGTGGAAAATCCCTGACCGTATCAAGAATAAGGAAAAATTTGAAGAAAACATTAACCAGTCTATCAGACAATACAACCCCAACTACTGGCGGGCAAGACAGGCCGGACGTGAAGCTGCCGTGGAAGGGAAACGTCCCCTGCCCGTGAAGGAGGCAGTCAGATAGCTTCGGGCCATCATGGCCCGAAGTGCCAAAGGAGGTGAACAGCCCGTGGCATATGTACCCGTACCAAAAGACCTAAACAAAATCAAGACGAAGCTGGCCCTGAACTTGACGAAGCGCCAGCTTATCTGTTTCTCACTTGCGGCAGCGGTAGGGATTCCGTCCTACCTGCTCTGTCGTGGAACCATTGGAAACAGCCCGTCCCTTTTCCTGATGATTGGCCTCATGCTCCCGTTCTTCTTTTTTGCCATGTATGAGCGTGACGGCCTGCCGCTTGAAAAGGTGCTGAGGAATATCCTGCGCACCCGGTTCCTTTATCCGAGGGTGCGGCCCTATAATACAGAAAATTTTTATGCTCTTTTGAGCGGTTTCAAAAAGGAGGCGAAGCCGATTGCAGAACCAGAAAAAAAGAAAAAGCCCCGCAGGAAAAAAGCCTGACCGGAAAGGCAGCCTGTTTCCCGGCGGAAAGCGGAAGGTTCCCGCCACCGCCCAGCAGACCCTTCCCTACCGGGAAATGTACCGGGACGGCGTGTGCCGGGTGGCCGACCATTATTACACGAAAACTATAGAATACGAGGATATCAACTACCAGCTCGCACAGGCCGAGGATCAGGCGGCTATTTTTGACGGTTGGAGCGCCTGCTTAAATTACTTTGACAGCACCCTCCCGTTCCAGCTCTCATTCATCAACCACCGGAGCCGCCCGGAAAGCCGGTACAGCGTCAACATCTCCATGCAGGAGGACGAATATAACGGGGTACGGCAGGAATACGTGGAAATGCTGGAAAACCAGATAGCCAAAAGCAACAACGGAATCGTGCGGACGAAACTGCTGACCTTTGGCGTAAATGTGGACGATTTATCCACGGCCCGGGCAAGGCTGGAACGGGTGGAGGCCGACATCATGAACAATTTCAAGAAGCTGGGCGTAAAATCCGCCGCCCTCTCCGGGCTGGAACGTCTGGAACTGCTCCACGGCCAGCTTCACCCGGGAGGGAATGACCCTTTCCATTTTTCATGGGACATGATACCAAAAACAGGGCTTTCCACAAAGGATTTTATCGCGCCGACCAGCTTTGACTTTCGGTTCAGCCGTCTGTTCCGGGTGGGCACCACATGGGGAGCCGCCTCCTACTTGCAGATTCTTGCCTCGGAGCTTTCCGACAAACTGCTGGCGGAGCTGTTGGAGCTGGACACGGAAATGACCATTACCCTCCATGTACAGACAGTTGACCAGGCCGCCGCCGTGAAGGCCATCAAGGCCAAAGTCTCCGATATCGACAAGATGAAGGTGGAGGAACAGAAAAAGGCGGTGCGCTCCGGCTACGACATGGACATTCTGCCGCCTGACCTTGTGACATACAGTCAGGACGCAAAGACCCTTCTGGAAGATTTACAGAGCCGGAATGAAAGAATGTTCCTTCTGACCTTCCTTGTGGTAAACATGGCACCGACCCGGAGGGAGCTGGATAATGACCTGTTCACCGTATCGGGAATCGTGCAGAAATATAACTGCGCCCTGAAACGGCTGGACTTCCAGCAGGAGCAGGCATTCCTTTCCAGCCTCCCCCTTTGTCACAATACCATAGAGATACAGAGAGGGCTGACTACCAGCAGCACTGCTATTTTCGTTCCCTTCATGACGCAGGAACTCCGCATGGACGGGGAGGCGGTCTATTACGGCCTGAACGCCCTTTCCCACAACGTCATTATGGCGAACCGGAAGAAACTGAAAAACCCCAACGGCCTATTCCTTGGCGTGCCCGGTTCCGGGAAATCCTTTGCCGCAAAACGGGAGCTTGTGAACGTGTTCCTTGCCACCCGCGACCGGATTATCGTGGTGGACCCCATGGGCGAATATTCCCCGCTAATCCGGCGGTTAGGCGGGCAGGTGATTGAGATTGCGCCGGACAGCCCGCATCATATCACCCCCATGGACATTGATTTGAGCTTTAACGAGGAAAACCCAATGGCCTTAAAGGCCGACTTTATCCTGTCGCTGATGGAGCTCATTGTCGGCGGTAAGGACGGCTTACAGCCTATTGACCGGACTGTGATTGACCGCTGTGTGCGCTTCATGTACCGGGAGCATATCCAGCACCCGGAAAAGGAACAGATGCCGACTTTGCAGGATTTATACGAACTGCTCTGCAAACAGCCGGAGGCGGAGGCTTCCCGTCTTGCAACCTCCCTTGAAATCTACGTATCGGGTTCCTTAAACGTATTTAACCATGAAACAAATGTGGATTTGAACCGCCGCCTTGTGTGCCTCGATTTAAAGAAGCTTGGAGCGGGACTGCGCACGATTGCCATGCTCATCATGCAGGATTTAGTGAACTCACAGGTTTCCCTAAACTTCATGAACAGGCTTTCCACATGGTGCTACTTTGACGAATTTCACGTACTGCTCCGAGACGCCCTAACAGCCAGCTACTGCGTTGCCATCTGGAAAATGCTGCGGAAGAAAGGCTGTGTTCCGTCAGCTTTGACCCAGAATGTGAAGGATTTTCTGGCAAGTCCCGAGATTGAGAATATTTTCGAGAACTCGGATTTTCTCGTACTGCTCGCACAGGCACAGGGCGACCGACAGATCATCGCAAAACAGCTCGGTATCAGCCCGCACCAGCTTTCCTATGTGACCCACACCAATTCCGGTGAGGGCCTTTTGTTTTTCGGGAACGTCACAATCCCCTTCGTAGATCACTTCCCGCAGAATACAGAACTCTATGCAATCATGACAACCCGCCCGGAGGATAAGAAGAATGAGCCCAAACACGAATAACGCCGCCAGTATTTAACCGTGATGTATGCCAGTTCAACATGCAGAAATGTTGAGGCTGGCTTTTTTATTCCGGGAAAGGAGGAATGACCTATCGGAAAGGAACCCCAAAAAGGCAGGCCCGGACAGCCCCCGCCTGAAATCTTCCCTTCGGGCCAATCTGGCCCGAAGCAGGAAACCAGCCCACCCCAGGATTTCGCCCCTTCCAGCCCTTCCAGCCGCCTGCATTTTGAAGACGAGGACACGCCGCCGCAGGCTGGGGCCGCCTCGGGCCAACATGGCCCGAAGCCCTCCGGGAAGTTTAAGCAGGACAAGGAGCGAGCCCGCCCCTCCGATCATATGAGGCGGGAGGAAAAAGCGGATAGCGACAAGGAACAGGGAACCCATAGCAAGGAGGCCGCTTCTGACTGCGCCAGAGGGAAACGCCCTGACGGGAAAAAACCGGACAAGATGGAGAAGGCACAGTACAAAGCGGATAAGGCTGGACGGAAACTGGAATCAGCCCGGGAAAAGCTGGCCTCACAGAAACCGCAGAAACGGCCGGGACTGGCCAAAAAGACTGTCCGGGGAGTGCGGGCAGAAGTATGGTTTTACACCCACAACAAGATACACGAGGTAGAGCATGAAAATGTAGGCGTGGAAGGAGCCCATAAATCCGAGCTTGTGGCCGAGGCCGGAACCCGTAAGCTCGTCCGGTTTGCCAGACGCCGCTATCGGGAACACCCGGCCCGCCGGGTGGCAAAATGGGAGCGGAAGGAAACGGCGGCAAAAGCCAATCTGGATTTTCAGAAGATGATAAAGGAGCACCCGGAGCTTGCCAGTAACCCCCTTTCCCGTATGGCCCAAAAATGGAAGTTGAAACGCCGGTACGCCAAACAAGCCGGACAGGCCGCAAAGCAGGGGACGCGGGCGGCGAAAAAAACAACTGCCACAGCCGGAACCTTCACGAAACGGGCGGTTCAGGCAGTGGCCCGCCACCCGGTATTTATCCTGATTATTCTGGTGCTGTTCCTGCTGTTCTATGCGCTGTCGGCGTTTTCTTCCCTTATCCCCATGCTGGGGAGCGGCCTTGTCAATGCCATATCCGGCACCTCCTACGCCTCCGCTGACAGCGACCTTCTAGGAGCGGACGAGGACTATGCCGCTCTGGAAAATGACTTGAAACAGAAAATCGCCAATATCGAGCGCACTCACAGCGACTATGACGAATACCGTTACAACGTGGACGAAATCGGCCACAACCCCTATGAGCTGACCTCCTACCTGTCGGCCAAATACCACAGCTATACACGAACGGAAATACAGGGCGAGCTCCAGGAGGTCTTTGAAGTACAGTACGAACTGACACTGACCGAGGAAGTGGAAATCCGCTACCGAACGGAAACCAGCACGGACGCAGACGGCAACGAGACAAGTGAGGAAGTCTCTTATGAATACTATATCCTCCATGTGACCTTAAAAAACCGCACACTTCCCGCTGTAGTAAATACCCGGTTGGATATGGAGCAGAAAGAGATTTATTTCGTCATGCAGGAATTAAAGGGCAACAAACCCTACCTGTGGGAAGGCATTTACACGGAAGGAGGCACGGAGACAGAACCCGGCTACCAGATACCCGGTGAGGCACTGTCCGATCCGTCCTTTGCGGCCCTGATTGGGGAGGCAGAGAAATACCTTGGATATCCCTATGTATGGGGAGGCTCCAGCCCGTCCACCTCCTTTGACTGCTCCGGTTTCGTCTGCTGGGTATTTTCCAACAGCGGCGTCCACAATCTGCCCCGTACCACGGCGCAAGGCATTTATAACCAGTGCGCCCGCGTATCCTCCGCTGACGCAAGGCCCGGGGATATTATTTTTTTCACTGGCACCTATGACAGCGGCGTGCCAGTCTCCCACGTTGGCATTTATGTAGGCAACAATATGATGATTCACTGTGGGAACCCAATCCAATATGCCAGTATCGGCACGTCCTACTGGCAGCAGCATTTCTACGCCTTTGGCCGTTTATCAGGAAATTGATTGTCACAAACAGAAAGGAGATTCTCATGAACAGACTTGAAAAAATCGAGAAGGATTTGGAGAAAGCCCGGGAAAAGGCCGCCGAATGCCAGAACAAAGTCCGGGAGCTGGAAAAGCAGAAACAGGAGGAAGAAAACAGCCAGATTGTGCAGGCGGTGCGCTCCATGAAGCTGACCCCAGCCGGGCTCCTGGCCTTTTTAAACAACCCGATGGATACACCTGCCGCTTCGGGCCAGTCTGGCCCGAAGTCCGCTGACATAATGGAAAAGGAGGACGAAGCCAATGAAGAAGCCTAACCTTCACCGGCTGGCGGCGCTGTCCGCCTGCCTGCTGTGCTGTACTTATTTTACTATCCCCGCCTACGCCCAGAGCAGTGAGCCGCAGGCCGAAATCACACCAGCTGAAACCGAGGCCCCAAAAGAACCAGCAGAGCCGAACCCCTTCACCCCGGACGGAACCGGAACCGTGGTGGATAAAGCTACTGACAAGGACGGAAAGGAATTTTACACCATCACCACCCCGGACGAGAATATCTTCTTTTTAGTGATTGATAACCAGAAGTCCAGCGAAAATGTGTATTTTCTGAACGCTGTGACGGAAAAAGACCTCCTTCCCCTTGCGGAAAAAGACAGCAAAGGGGATGCCGTGGAACCGGAAACAGCACACACGCCGGAACTGGAAAAGCCCGCAAAGGAACCGGAACAGCCGGAGTCCGCGCCCAAAGAAGATAAGACAAACAACGGCCTGTTTTCCCTCCTTCTGGTTGCGGCGATAATCCTGGCTGGCGGCGGGGCCGGATATTATTTCAAAATCTATAAACCCAAACATCAGGCCCCTGACTTGGAGGACGATTACTGCGAGTATGAGGAAGAAACCATGGAAACAGAAGAATCCGAGGAAGATGATACCCCGCCGTGGGACGAAGGAGAACCGGAAGCATACGGGGAGGGAAAGGAGGACAAGGAATGAATTTCACAAACAGCCCCTTTGAACAGATGATGAAGGAAGCTCCCCGGCCGGGCAGGAGTGATTCCGGTCCCTGTGCCGGATGCCGTTATGCCAAAGAGTGCAAAAACCAAAAAGGACGCTGCCGGAAAAAGTTCCGCGCCCTGCTTGTGGAGCCGCAGACTTCGGGCCAACGTGGCCCGAAGTCCTGATGGCCCGGGAGCTGACCCGTGACGAGAGAAAGAAAATCCGGAGGCTCATCACGGGCATGTGCGCCAACTATGACAGCGAAACCGGCATGTGCCTCCCGCTGGACTGTCCCTGTTATATGCTGAATAAATGGTGGACAGGCGCTTACTGCCGTTACTTCCAGCGCTCCGTCCTGCCGCTCAACCCGGCGTTAAAAGTCTCCTTATTGAAGGAAGGGCCCACCCCCGGGCTTAGGCCCTGCGCCGTGTGCGGCAGACCCTTTCTACCTATAGGACGACAATCCTACTGCTCCGAAGCCTGCAAAGCCGAGGGAAACCGTAGAAAGAGCCGGGAGCGTATGTGCAGAATGAGGAGGAAAACGGAGGACCCTTGTTACGTTTTGCCCTTCCGAAAAGCCTGACACTGCGGGATTTTTAAGAGGCAGAACCGGGGCCGTGATAATCTGATGCCTCCGCCTCCGGTTCTGCCGTTTATTTCGTAACACCATCAGACTTCGGGCCATATTGGCCCGAGGCCGGAAAGGAGAACCTATATGGAAGATTTAAAAGGGTATCAAATCCAGAAAGAGGCCGTTTTTGAAAATGGCCGGGGCTTTGCGCTGGCCCACAACCCGGAGGCGCAGTCCCCCTTCGTAATCTGGCACTTCTCGATTATGCCGGAGGGAGAGCGCAATTATTATGACTACACGTCCTGTCATGGTATCCTGCCGCCTGAGAAGGAATTTGAGAAGTTCCTGTCCGCCTATGATTATGTTTACAAGGTTCCTCAACTGTCGAAGGACCAAAGGCCAATGGAAACAGATTATTACCGGTATTACACCCACTATCCCCTTGATAATAACACGTTTCCAAAATCAAAGGAGCTGGGGCTGATAGAAATTGCCCCTTACGATAAACAGACGTTGGTGGAAGGCAATTCCATACGGACGTGGGGGGAACTGATTTATACAAAGCCGCTGCCGGAGAAGATGGTGAAAGATTATGACTTGAAGCCCTCCCGCCTGAATCCTGACGTGAGGAAGAAAATGGAGGAACAGACGCAGACGCTGGGCAAGTGGGAGGACAGCCGCCATTTTGGCAATCAGCGGCGGCTGACATGGTTTCATCGGGATTTTGGAACCTATATCCTGAAACAGCCACTTACCCCGGAACAGCTTGCTGGACGGATAGAGGTCATGGAGGAATTAGAGGCGGAGCGGAAAGAAAAACGGTCGATTACCGCCATGCTCCGCAAAGAGACGAAACAGGGGAAGGAAAACTGGGAGACACCCGCCAAAAAGGGCGGTCCCTTCCACGAGGACAGATAGGAGGATAAACCATGCACGAAAAAGATAATTACCTTAAAAATGCAGAACTTTCCACAGAGCAGAACTGCAACATGATTGACGGGATTCCCAACAATACGCCGCTCCCTCCGTCTCCCCCGGAACCGGACAAAAAGCCACTTGATAAAGTAAAGGAACCGCCCTCCCGCAAACGGAGCCGGGAACGTGAGGACAGATGAAAGGCCGTAGGCGTGATATACACCTTCATGTGATGGTTACTGCGGAGGAACTGGCGGGAATCCGGGAACACATGGACGAGGCCGGTATCACCAACGCCGGGGCCTATATGCGCAAAATGGCCTTAAACGGCTATATCCTCCATGTTGACTTATCTCCCGTAAAGGAGCTGGTTTCCCTACAACGGCGGTGCGCAAACAATCTCAATCAGGTAGCTGTCCATGCCAACATGTACGGCATATACCCAGAGGAAATCGCCGGGCTCCAGCGTGATTATGAAAAGCTCTGGGAACAGGTTTCCAATGTACTGAAAGAGCTTTCCGAACTGGTGGCAAAGTAACAGACGGGGCGGCGGCCATGGACAATTATGGACTGCCGCCTATCTCTTAATCAATATAATATCCTATATATTCATCACTCTCTTTCGCTTTTGAAGTACAGCTTTGACATAAATATTTGTAATCTTCCGTATCCGATTCTGACATAGCCAGTTGACTTATCCCATCTGGCATTGGATTTCCACAATCATCGCAGTATACCGTATCTCCAAATACCTCATTACAACACAAACATTTCCAACCATGAACATCTGGAAGATATACCACAGCATTGCAATCACACTTGGGACAAGTATATACAGGATTATATAGTTTGCCCTTTCGTTTACCCAATTCTCGTAAAATATGATTACTAGTCAAACACGATTGATCGTTATCACATATTTCTTGATAATTAGTAAATTCTTTGCCACACATTTTGCAGCGTATACCATCTTGGCCTTCTTTAGCAAGTAACGTCGCGCCGCAAATAGGGCATGGAATAATGAGTTCCTTTTTAATATCATATAAAATTTTATATCTTTTGGCAGTGCCTTGTTGAAACTCTTTTAATATATCACTTCTCCGAGTTTTAAAAGCCTGTGTATCCTCATGTAAAAAGGCTATATCCCGTGGATCAAGTATAGCTTCATAATTTTCAAAATGTAGCTTTAAAATATCAAGAAATAGATATTCAATAGCTGAAAATGCCTGCGACATTAAATTTTTATAGAAAGCTCCATCAATTTTGCATTTATAATGTTGGATTTTATTTCTGTATTTTCCTAATTCAACTAAATAGTTCTCGTAAGGCTCAAGATTTACATGACACAGCTGTTTCACTCTTTGTAATGCAAGTCGATAACCAACTGTTTGAATATCATCATCTTTGTCAATGTCATTTATTTTATCTATATTTTCAAAAACCAACACAGGATGATTTCTTCTAAGAATTTCTTTTAGCAGAAGTTCTGCGCAATGATTAGATAGAATTACACTAAATTTAAATAAATGCTCATTATCACCTTCATCAGCCTCATTATAGTATGATATTGCTTCACTTAGTGAATGCAAGGCATTTTCAACCAAATCAAATTCCATATTCACAGCTCTCCTTAAAAATATTTTTATCATTATTTTTTAATTATATCTCATTAAAAACTATAGAACAATCATATTTTTCCTTCTCTGCTTCGGGCCATCATGGCCCGAGGTCCCAGGACAGGATTCGCTAATCATTCGCAACATTCCTGTCCCGGGATCGCCATGGTAAAATATAAGTAAAAAGAATAAAAGGAGGCGTTTTCAATGAGATTACTGCTAAAGCTGTTTGCCGCACCCGTCATGCTGGCCCTGACGCTGCTTACGGCCATAATGATGTTCCTGTTTGATATCTGTTCATTTCTTCTGACGGTGGCTTCTGTCATAACGGCACTGCTGGGTATCGGGCTTTTCTTTACACCCACTCCACATGGCGGGTTCATCTTCCTGTTTCTGGCCTTTCTGCTTTCCCCCTATGGATTGCAGGCGGTTGCCGGACTTCTGATTGAGGCGGTGGACGGGTTGGGCAGTTCCCTCCACAGGTTTCTTGTAAGCTGATACTACTTCGGGCCACACTGGCCCGAGGCCAACGATGGCGGCGGCTCGGAAGGGCCGCTGTTCTATTTGGGAAGGGGGTGGCTATTTGGCTACTACCACTCTTTTGAAACGTCACGCCAATGAAGGAGAAACCATAGCCGAAGCAATCCGTGACTGTGTTGATTATGGAAAAAATCCAGAAAAGACGGAGAACGGGAAATACATTTCCTCATACGAATGTGACCCGGCCACGGTGGCCGCCGAGTTCCTTTTGGCAAAGGCCAGCTATAAGGCTATCACAGGCCGGGAGCAGAAAAAGGAGGACGATATCCTGTGCTATCAGATACGCCAGTCCTTCCTCCCCGGGGAGATTACTCCGAAAGAGGCAAACCGTATCGGGTACGAGCTGGCTATGCGCTGGACAAAAGGCCGCCATGCCTTTATCGTCACTACCCATACGGACAAGAAACACATTCACTGTCACATATATTACAATTCAACAGCCCTTGACTGCACCCGGAAATTCCGTAATTTCTGGGGTTCGTCCTTCGCCCTTCGCAGGCTCTCCGACCGGCTGTGTCTGGAAAACGGACTGTCCATTGTGGAGAATCCAAAGCCCCGGAGCAAAGGGGATTATAAGAACTATGGTGAATGGCTCCAGAACAGAGAAAGGCCGCTTAACTTTCAGGATAAATTGCGGCTGGCAATCGACACGGCACTGGCAAAGCGCCCCGGTGATCTGGCGGCCTTCCTTTCCTTCATGGAACAGGCTGGTTATGAAGTGAAAAAGGTCAGGGGAGGCAGTCTGTCTTTCCGGCTGGCCGGACAAGGGCAGGAACGTTTCACCCGTATGCGGGCCTCCACGCTGGGGGAAGGGTACGATTTAAAAGACATACTGGCCGTCATAGACGGAAGCCTGAAACACTCCGGCCAAAGTCCACACAAAGTCAATCTGCTTGTAGATATTCAGGCGAAGCTGGCCGAAGGAAAGGGGCCGGGATATGAGCGGTGGGCCAAAGTATTCAACCTGAAACAGATGGCCGCCGCACTCGCTTATTTGCAAGATAACGGCCTGACGGAATATGGGGAATTAGAGAAAAAGGCTGCTGAATCCACTGACCGTTTCCATGTCCTGTCAAACCAGATAAAACAGACAGAAAGCGCCATGAATACCAACCGGGAATTGAAATCAGCCACGGTACAGTATGCCAGGACACGGCCTGTCTTTGAGAAATACAAAGCGGAAAAGTACAGCGGAAAATTTCTTGCGGAGCATGAGGCGGACATTGAGCTTTACCGGGCGGCGCAGGCTGACTTGAAGCGTCTGCTTGATGGGGCGAAGCTCCCAAAGATGGACGCACTAAAAGAGGAAGGCCGCAGACTGGCGGAGCAGAAACGGAAACTCTATGCAGAATATCAACGAGTACGGCAGGATATGCAGGAAGTCCATACGGCAAAAGCAAACATTGATTATCTGCTGGGCTATACCGGACAGGATAAAAAGAAGGAACAGGAGCGATAGGGACAGTGAAAACAAGGAGCAAAGCGACACAACCACTTCGGGCCAGCATGGCCCGAGGTTCCGGGTTTGGGGCGGGCCCCAACAAGCCTCCTTCGTGCCATTTGTGGCCACGAAAGAATTGCTTGCCATTTAGCAAACTTGCATAAATCCATTGACTTTCCGACACTAGTGTCGTATACTTAAATCAGACACCAGTGTCGGAAATTAACCAAAAAGAGAGGTTTCGGATATGGGCAAAAAAGGGGAAGAAACAAAGATAGCAATTCGGAAAGCCGCACTTGTTTTATTTATTCACAAGGGTTTTAAGGACGTTACAATGAAAGACATTTGTGAAGCAACGGGACTTAGTCGCGGTGGTCTATATATGCACTACGGGAGTACAAAGCAGATTTTCGCTGATATCATAAACGAAATTATGTCAAGTCTTGAAAACGAAGTCGCTGTAAAGATAGAAAATGGCATATCCGCAACCATCATATTAGATGAACTATTAGGACGTTACTTGTCTGAAATGCTTGACCGAAGCGGTTCATTAGGACTTGCTTTTTATGAGTATTACAGCAGTATGCCATTATCAGACGATAATGCCATGCTAAAGCAATATTACATTTCAAAAGCAATGATCTGTAACTTAATTGAGTATGGAATTAACAAAGGGGAATTTAAGCAGGTCAATATAAAGGCAGTTGTGGATTTACTGATTTTCTCCTATCAAGGAGTACGAATGCTGAATAATATCATGCCGCTGGACGATGATAAAATTTCAATAGACATGATTAACGAAATCAGAACGATGTTAGTAAAATAAGAAAATACTATTGCGAGGTGAACACCAATGAAATTGAAAATCGTAGGAAGCGGCGGAATGTTTTTAATTCCCAATCCATTTTGTAAGTGTCCTCTCTGTGAGGAAGCCAGAATCAAAAGAGGCCGATATGAGCGGTTAGGCCCGAGTCTATATATTGAGGATATCAATATGCTCATTGATACACCAGAAGATATTTCAGTTGCATGTGATAAACAGGGTATTACAAGTATTAAATATCTTTCTATATCCCATAAAGATCCTGACCATACGAGAGGTATGCGTATCGTGGAACCTTTAGGCTATGACTGTATTGCAGACAAAGGAACACCTATACAATTCATCGCACTACCTGAAGTTATAGACGATATTAACGCTTGGAACGGAGATGGGCTGAATTATTATGAGAACATTCTCAAGTGTATTTCAATCAACAAAACGGACTACATTAAAATCGGAACTCTTGAGATACACTTAGTGAATAACAAAACTCATCGTGGCAACATGACATTTTATGTTATATCAGACGGAAGCAAAAAGGTTATTTATGCTTGTTGTGATGTAAAACCATTTGTTCCCAATGAATTGTATTTTGATGCAGATATTTTAATAATTGGGCTTGTTTCTGATAATGGTATACTCAAAGATGGCTCAACTCTTGATATGGCACCTTTTAAGGATGATATGTTCACTTTAAATGAAATTATGGAAATCAAACGCACATACAGAATAAAAAGCATTATTGTCACTCACATTGATGAATATTGGGGTAAATCCTATGCTTACTATCAGGACTTTGAAAAGACCTTAGATAATATATCTTTTGCTTATGATGGAATGGAAATTGTTTTGTAGCAATTATTTACTATTATTCCGAGATTATAAAATAAAACAAAAAGCTAAAGAATTGTCAAACAAAAATTAAATAATTACTTCGGGCCAGATTGACCCGAGGTTCACGAAATCCCCGCCGATATACGGCGAAAGAAAAAAACCGTTGTTGCGGGAGGAATTTCGTGTTGTCTCTTTGTGGACGGCGGTTTTGAAACCAATAAATTTCAGAGCCGCCGTTTCCTTTAGAAAAAGAGGTTTACGGAGGGCGTGATTAAGTCGCGCTTCTTTACGAACACGGCGGTGCAAGGAGGGTGCCGCCATGTTTCCATTTCTACAACATGATTCTACATATTTCGGCTTGTTAAAAAAAGCTATTACCATCGACGGGATAGCCATGCTCATTATGTAGCCGTTTCTTATTATCCCTACGCTCGATTGGCCTTATGCCATTCGAGCTTTTTTCTTTTCCACTGGAAAAAACCTGGGCAAATCTATTTTGAAGCTTCATTACAACATAAACAGCACTGGTGTCGTTCTCCTCCCACTTCCGTTTTGGTCGCTTACCAACCTAACACCAAAACGGAGGTTATACATGACAATTATCAATTTAAAGGATTTTTATCCATTTTATACATCTGACTGCTTTATGGAGATTCCTGATGAAGTAGCGGCAGCTATGGCAGAATTTGACCGCAAAGAAGCCGCCTATCGTCTACGTACATACCGCCACAAAGCCTACTACTCTCTTGATCGGAATGATGGGATTGAGCATGAAGCGCTGTTCGTTTCCCTCTCGCCCCATGAACTGTATGAGCGAAAAGTTTCCATGCAAGAACTCCATGCCGCCATATTCAGTCTGCCGGATAAACAGGCGAAGCGTGTCTATGCCCATTTCATTCTCGGTATGAGCCAGACGGATATTGCCAAAGCGGAAGGCGTTAGCAAAATGGCAGTGTGCTATTCCATCGAAAGGGCTTTAAAGTCCATGGAAAAATTTCTAAAAAATTCTCTGGATTGACTTTACAGAGAAGTGATTTTTGAACTGGCTTATGAGAGGCAAACAGTCTCGAGCCAATATGGCCCGAAGAAAAATACGCCTTGAATGCAATTTGAAAACTGAATAAAAAGATACCCGGATACGAAGGGTTGATGTGTCCAGTGACAGACCCGCCATGACCTCCATTGTCAGAGAATGGAGAGAGCGAAAAGGTCCATGCCGCAGGCAGGCCATGGCTGGTTTGCCGGATAAAACACAAAGACCTTGTTACTTGCGTTTAGTCACCGTCCGAGCGTGAAGCGGCCTTGCAAGCCGTGAGCCGTCGCAGGCCATGAGAACGCCTTGCCATAAGAATGGGGAGAGTTGAAATACTATGGGGTGGACATGCCTACACCCGTTCGGGAATCTGATAAGTAACATCATATCATGGGGAGCCGCCCGGCTTCACTGTCTTGTGACAGGCCAAATCTTCCGGCGCGGCTCCCCTGTTTTTCAAGAAGGAGTTTTCCAATGGAAAGAACATTTGAGGAAATTCAGGCTATGGCAACAGACCCATGGAGTAATGACGCCTGCCGTGGCTACGTTATCTGGGCCATGCAAAACTGCGGATTTAAGCCAAAGGAAATAAAACAGGTTGTTACCGAGTTGTATACGGTATTCGACTTCAAGACCATTGAAGAAGCCGCCAGACATTATTATGAAAGTTCTTTTTAGCTTCGGGACAGCTTGACCCGAAGTTTTAATTTTGTCCATTTCAAAATTCATCTATAGGATAAGCCTCAAATTGCATATGATATAGCAAGTATACATAGAGGTGATTGTTATAAAAAAAGGAAAAGAAATCTGTTACTTACTTCAAAAAGCTGGTACGAACAGTAATGAAATTGCTGTGAAAAAGGAACTTTTGATAAAGCAGGGCTATCTTGTCGTTACCATTATCGAAGGGAAGGAAAACATGGAAAAAGGATTGCGGGAAGTTGTGAGGAACCATTTCCACTAATCATTCGCAACATTGTGTTAATCCCCCTATATAGTACAATATAGGTATAACGATAAGGAGGACGAAATTATGATCCAGGCACTGACAGATACACCTTTAGTCATAGATGGTTATGTTCGGCTTTCCAGGGACGATAATAAGCGGAACTACTCGTCTATTGAAAACCAGAAAAAGATTATACAGCAATATGCAGAAGAAAATAACATGATAATCCGCCACATTTACGAAGATGATGGTATCTCCGGTTACTCTTTCAACCGTCCTGACTTTCAGAAAATGATGGCTAGTCTTGATACTATTAACGTCATTGTTGCAAAGGACTTATCCCGTATCGGCAGACATAACGCAAAGGTACTGCTCTTTCTTGAAGAAATGGAGGAAATGGGAAAACGTGTTATTCTAATTGATGATAACTACGATTCCTTTTACTCTGATGATGATATCATCGGTATCAAAACATGGGATAACGAACGGCATGTGAAAAATACAAGCCGGAAGGTAAAACGTATCAAGCGCATGGAACAGGAAAGCGGTACTCTTGTCAGCCAGCCGCCGTTTGGTTTTACTAGGCACCCTCTTAATAAGCAGATAATTCTGATTGATGAAGAAGCCGCCGCTATCCTTAATCTGGAAAAAGAAATTTATCTGGATGGCAACGGAATCCGAAAAACAGCAGAAATACTTACCGACCGTGGCGTTCCTACTCCCAGCATGATAGATAAAGAACGCCATGAATCACTGGGGCTTGTTTACAAGAAGCAGGTAGCCTACCAGTGGAGTTATGGCATGGTAAAAGATACCTTATTCAATGATTATAACAACGGTATTCTTAGAACTCACAAGAAAGAACGCACTACGATAAACGGGAAAGACAAAAAGGTTCCCAGAGAAAATCAGTATATATTTCCGAATCATCACCCCAAAATCTTTGATGATGATACCATGAAACTGCTAAACGAAGTCAAGGACAGCCGCCATCACAGCCAGTACAGAGGGCAGAGAGCCCATGTAAACCTCTTTTCCGGCTGTCTGTACTGCAAAGACTGTGGCTGGAAACTAACAGCGATTAACCGCCCTAACCGTGGGAAATATTATGTGTGTGGTACTTACAATAAAAAAGGAAAGCAATTTTGCCAACACGCCCATTTAGTTACAGAAGAAACACTGATGGACGCTCTAGTAAAATATCTGATACTCTGCCGTGACAGTCTTGCAGATATCATACAGAACTTTGATTTGGCAAAGCTAAAGGTGGAAACCTACACTCCCACCGACAGCAAACAGCGTTTAGAGGCTGAACTCGAAAAAGTCAAGGAAGAACTCAAGGTTCTCATAACGCAAAAGGTCAAGGAGATTACCGCCAATCCCTCCATGAATGAAATTATCACTGAAACCTATGCGGCCCTACAAAAAGATAAAATGGAGCGCATATCCGCTATTGAAAAAACCTTGCAGGATTTAACAAAGGAGCCGCATATCCCTTCCACCACAATCAAGCCCAGCTTACATACGGCATTGGATATTCTGAATGAGGTTCTTGAAAAGAAAGAATTAAGCCGGAAAGATATTGAAGTTCTAGTTGAGAAAATCATAGTGGATAAAGACGGCAACATTGATATATACCTGAAACATGGCCTTGGCAATCTGGCCGCCTATGATTTCAGGGCAGACAAAGAAAACCTGAAACTGACTATGTTGATTGAATCAATCCGGCTTCTGGAAAAGGACAAAACGGGCTTTACCTCGGTTAAATTCCTTGCCGACAGTTTAAAAAAGATGGGCTATCCCATGCACAAGAAGAAATTTGTGACCTACATGGAACACCTGTTAGACTTAGGGCTGGTTGAGAAAACAGGCATCTACCATTATCCCTATAGAATCGTGGCTTCTCGACAGCAACTGCGTGATGTGGAAAAAATGTTCATCATGGTGGGGCAGACTGGCGGGATGCCGGAAATGGTTTTTGAGTATATCTTAAAGCAGCACGGTATGGATCCGGCAACGGATGTTGAAATCAATCAGAGTATTGACTTTGGCTCTACTGCTGCCGCTTTTGCAGAGGGAAAAGGGGATTATACAGTTGAGTTCGAGCCAGGTGCGACTTCTCTTGAATCCGAGGGAAAAGGTTATGTAGTCGCTTCCCTCGGTGAAGACAGCGGTTATGTTCCTTACACTGCTTATAGTGCAAAGCAAAGCTATATCGAGGAAAATCCAGAAATCATCCAGGGATTCGTCAACGCTCTTCAGAAGGGGATGGATTTTGTCCAGTCCCATACCCCAGAAGAAATTGCCAAAGTCATTGAACCCCAGTTTCCTGAAACAGATTTAGAAACCATCACCACAATCGTTACCAGATATTATGACCAGGATACATGGAAGGATAATCTGGTATTCGAGGAAGATAGTTTTAATCTATTACAGGATATCCTGGAAAGTGCAGGCGAACTTGAGCAGCGCGCACCTTATTCAGATCTCGTGACGACCGAATTCGCACAAAAAGCAGCAAAATAAATCTTTGACCGCCAGGTGAGAAAAAAACAAAACAGGCAGGCCGTCGTTAGGAAAACGACCACACTGCCTGCTTTGTCCTGCTTTTGGGATCGTCTCCAAGTTCCATTCCCCTCTACAGCATCCCAAGACTTTTCAACAGATACAGCCATCCCGTCAAAGAGAACGCACTGAACAATGTCGTAAGCATCACTACACTGGATGTCAGAACCCCTTCGTGCTTCATATTTTTAGCCATTACAAAGCAGCTCACTGTGGTAGCAGATCCCAGCATGACCAAAATAGCCATCAGCTCTTCCCTGCGGAATCCCATTTTTATAGCCAGTGGAAGGAATAATGCACAATAACCTATCAGCTTCATAAAAGCAGCGAGAACTGCCGGACCCACCTTGGATGATGCTTTCTTTATGTCAAATGTTGCCCCCATTGCAATGAGTCCCATAGGGGTCGCCACTGCGGCAACACTTGTCACCGTTTTCTCCACGATGGGAACCATTGGAATCTTCAGAACTGACCACAGAATTCCTGCTCCGATTCCTATAATAATCGGATTCTTTGCAATTCCTTTCAGAGTATCTTTCAGCATTTTTTGATTCAGCTTTTTCTGATCCGGCCCGAAGAGCGATAGCACAACAACCGCCATAATATTATAGATAGGTACGCTTCCGATAATCATAAGGGGAGCCATTTTTGCCGTTCCGTAGACATTCTGAATGATTGCGATTCCCAACAGGGCTGCACTGCTTCTGTAGGATGCCTGGATGAATTCGCCTTTGATAGACTTATCCCTCCATACCATGGATACAGCCGCAGCAATCGCGATGCTCACAATCGTTACCAGCGCACAAAATAGGACAAATCTCCCATCCCATACCTCACTGAAATCAACTGTCGCCAGGTCATTGAACACAAGCACTGGCAATGGAATCAGAAAGACAAATTTATTCATTTTAGAAGCAAATTCATCATCTATCCATCCTATTTTTCTCAAAAAAAGCCCCAGAAGCATTAATAAAAAAACCGGGACAGTCGCATTTAAACTAAATATTAAATTCTCCATGTGGACCTGTTCTCTCTTCTTAAATAATAACGAATATTTTTTCTTACCGCAGTGCAAATCTCCTGCGCAATTCTCTTTTCCTAATTTCTTTTACATTATAGGGGGAAACATCTCTTTTTGCAACATCATGCAACTTATATCCTCCGAAATTCTCCCTGTAGTAAGACTGCCTTTTCGCTCTTTTTCAGATTCTTTTCAAAAGACTTTCAGAACAAAGAAACTCCACAGCTCCCAGAAATTTCTGGTGCCATGGAGTCTGTTCCCTGATAGTATATCTTCTAATCCCGGACCTTCTAAAAGCTTAGTTGCCGGCGCATCCGTGTTTGTTCTCCCCACAGGAATGACTTCCGCAGTCATGTCCCTCTCCGTGGTGATGATGGCTGCACATGGTATCTGGATTATAATCCAGTTCTCCCTTTAACAGTGCCTCAACACTGGCATCTGCATCTCCTGAAACTCCCGGATACAGCTCAATTCCAATATTAGCAAGTGCTGTACGTGCTCCGCCGCCGATTCCTCCACAGATCAATGTCTGTACCTGATGTCCCTGAAGAAATCCAGCCAGTGCACCATGCCCGCTTCCTATGGCGCTTACGACTTCTGAAGACTTCACCTGATTGTCTTCTACCTCGTAAATCTTAAAATTCTCACAATGTCCAAAATGCTGAAATACCTGTCCGTTCTCGTATGTTACTGCGATTCTCATAATAGAATGCCTCCTTGATAATAGAATGATTGGGTTGTTAATTCATGCCGTCTGATCAAAGCGGATATTTAACATTCGCCTCGCGATTCCCTTGTTAAGGTGAAATGGCACGTTCTTTAGATATAGTTTATTGTAGTCCTATTTCCGGCATATGTCAATTATATTTTTGTCATATGTCATTTATTTTATTCTCTGCACCCCCTCCGGCAGTTTTTAGGATCTTCACCACAATCTCCTTCGCAGTCTGGATGTCCGCATCTCCTTAAGCAGCACTCTTTGGCATCCGGGCAGACTTCATAGGCACCGCCTCCGATTTTTAGTTTCTTTCCTTCGACCAGTGCCTCTGCAAGTTTCTTTCTGGCAGAATCATAGATGGACTGTACCGTAGTCCTGGCCACATTCATTTGCCGGGCACACTCTTCCTGAGAGTAGCCCTGATGGTCTATCAGACGAATCGTCTCAAATTCATCCACGGTCATCTCAATGATCTCCTGACAATTCACATTAGCCGGAGCAAATTCCTCAATCCTAGGCATCTCACAAATACGCCTGCATTTTACCCGTCGTCCCATCATAACACCTCTCATCTTTCCAGCAGAATCTATGCACAAAAATATTTCGTTCTAATTTACAACTACGAGCATTATACCACGATTCTGAAATGCAGAAAAGCCTGCCTGGCGATTCATAAATTTATCTTTTCTTCTCTCGTCAATTTCTTAATCCAATTCCCATAATGCGACTCCAAATATGCTGGAACGCATTTGAAGATCTGGTCTGCATTCAAACAGCATACGACAACTGCCGGAGATGCTTTTACCACAAATGCCATGATCAAAGACAGTGGAATCACGATCATCCATATGCTGACCAGGTCCATCTTTACAACGAACATCGTATTCCCGCCGCCCCGGATGATTCCATTATTGGTCGGCATCTGGTAGGACATTCCCACGCATATCACGCTGAGGATAATCAAAAATGTATTCGTCATTTCCTTGGTCGAAGCAGACAAATCATACAGACTTAAGACCGGAACCCGGATGAAGAATAACAAGATTCCCGAACAGACACCAATGACCAGGAAAACTCTCTGCAGTTTTTCTGAATATCGTTTTGCCAAATCTATCTTCCCGGTTCCCACCGTCTTTCCGATAATGATAGAGGCGGTGGAGGCTGCACCTACTGCCGTAGATTTTACCAGCATGAACAAGGTAGACGCGGCACTGTTCGCCGCAATGGCCGCTGCTGTCATATGCCCTAAAATGGCGGTCTGCAAAGCTGTATTGATTCCCCACAGACTCTGGACCACCAGCATAGGACTCGTCAGTTTCATGTAATCCCGAAACAGAACCCGGTCAAACTGCAGATAGTCTTTCCATTTCATATGAAGGCTGGTCTCCTTCTTCCACATGTAATAAATCAGAATACTGCATTCCAGGATCCTCGCCGCCAGCGTTCCAACTGCTGCACCTGCGGCCCCCATCTCGGGCGCACCGAATCTTCCATAGATCAGCACATAATTGATACCGCAGTTTACAAAAAAGGTCATAATGGAAAGATAAAACGCGATTCGCACCACCTCCACACTGCGCAGTGCTGCGAGCAGAAGCTGTGTCACTGCAAAGAATACGTATGTAAAGCGGATGATGTTCAGATAACCGACCCCCTCCTGGATAATCGGCCCGTCTGTTGTAAATATTCCGACCACCTGATATGGGAACACACTGACTAATAGGAATAAAAGGACCGCCACAAGCAGTCCGAGCCTCATGGCAGAAGCCCCGATCTTCTTCATTGGTCCGACCATTTTCTTTCCCCAATACTGACTGCATATGATTACCAGCCCGTCTCCCAGTGCATTGAGAATCTGCTGGTAGACGAACTGAATCTGATTGACTGCCGCCACTCCGGCCAGCGAAGTCTCACTATATGCTCCGAGCATCATATTATCGGCCAGATTTACACTGATCGTAATTACATTCTGCAGGACAAGCGCCACGTATATGGAGAAGAAATTTTTATAAAAACCTTTGTTTTCTGTCACTTACACTTTCTCCCTTCGTATAACGTTCTTATTATACGCGCCTGCTGCTTCCGATTGCAATCGTCTTTTTTATTCCATCTACATTCCCTTTGTCGTCCGACCTCCTACATCGTTGACTGTCTGTGAATCAATCTGCAAGTGAATTCCTGATAAGAAAATTCCTCTTCTTCCCCCGCCAGTATCGCTAAAATCAGTTTTGCCGCATATCGTCCCATCTCATAATAAGGAATCGATATCCCGGATACAGACGGATACGTAATCGCATAAAAATCTACATTATTAATGAACAGGTTCTTCGGATGCTGTGGAAGTACCACACCATTTTTGAATATTTCTCTCTGCAGAAGATACCCTATGTCATAGTTATGAGATATCGCAATGTCAAAGTCGTGTGTATCCATATACTCCTTCAGACCCGGGTAGATATTCTCGGGACAGCGGTAACGTACAGGAATCACCACATGCTCCAGATCACATTCTGGATAGATCCGGGACACGATTCCCTCAAACTGTGGAAACTTATTGTTAACAAACACGCCCTCATTATCCACAGAAAAATACCGAATCGACCTTAGCTCCTTCTCTTTACAGAACGCTGCACATTCCTTTAGTACATCATCAAAGGCATGAGGCTTAGGTGACCTCTTAGAAAAGACACCATCCATACACACTACCACATATGGGATGCCATATTTCTCCGCAGGTTCCACAAAACGCTCATGTTCTTTATTTGAAATATAAATCAGGCCGTCGATCAGATTGGATTTATAACTGTTAATATAGGAAGGAAAGGTATCCTCCTTTTTCTCATAGAAAAGTGTCAGCGTATGGTGCATCTTGTCCAGATGCCTTCCGATTCCCTCAATGGTCTCCAGAAAGGACTGACGGCTGTAGTCCCATGCGCAGACAATCCCGATCGCAGCACATTTCTTATTCCTCATGCTCCTTGCCGCCTCATTCGGGACATAATGATACTCTTTGATTGCCTGCCTCACCCGGTCGATCGTCTGCTGGCTGATACGTTTATCGGACCTGTCATTGAGTACATAGGATACCGTGGCCTGGCTGACCCCGCAGATCTTTGCGATTTCTTTTGCTGTAATATTGCTTTTCATACCGATCCCTCTGTTTAAAAATGATAAATAGTATAAGCCCCACGAAATCATGTCTCTTTCCAAAGATAATGATATCTCTTATACTTGTATAAATTTGCACAGTTTTTTCCAATATATCTTGTTTTTATTATGGATTTATGCTAATATAAAAATTGCTTATAGGTATAAGCAAAAAATCTATAGTCATTATAACAATAATTTGCATAAACAGCAAGGGCAGCAAATTATTATTTTTTGTTTTTTGCTTATACGAATAACCTAGCCTTTCGTTCACAAGGCTGGTAGAAATTTACTATACTAAAGGAGTAGAGGAAAATGAATGAAAAGAACGAGCAACAAAAGAAGAAAAAATGGGATATAGCAGTCCCGCACACCTACTTTATCATCTTCATGATCTTGATCTTATGTGCAGTACTCACCTATATCCTGCCCGCTGGTGCTTACGACCGTGTTGAAAATGAAGCCGGACGTATGATCGTAGTCGCTGATTCTTTCCACCAGGTCGAGTCCAATCCGATTTCATTAATGGACTTCCTGAAAGCTGTCCCATCTGGACTTGAAGCACAGGCTGCACTGATTTTCTTTGTATTTGTCTGTGGAGGAACCTTTGGAATCTTTGATGAAACCAACGCCTTAAACGTAGGAATCAACAAGATCGCACACCGTCTGAACGGGAAAGAGACGTTGATGATTATCGCAATCACAACGATTTTCTCCATCTTAGGAGCTACCATGGCCTTTGACCCTCAGGTGATCATGTTCATTCCGCTAGGCGTCGCATTAGCCAGACGATGTGGTTATGACGCGATCACAGGTATCGCCATGGTGCTCGGCGGTGTATATGTCGGCTTTTCCTGTGGTGCGCTGAACCCTTACACTACTGCTGTTGCACAGGGAATCGCAGGAATCCCACTGTTCTCCGGCCTTGGGTTCCGTGTTGTATGGCAGATCGTTACCCTGATCTTCACATGCGCTTATATCATCCGCTATGCAAAAAAGGTAAAAGTTACACCTTCTGCAAGCTACTGCTATGAGCTGGAATTAAGTGAAAAAGAAGCACACGAAAAAGCACAGGAAAGTTTCACAACAAAACTTTCTGTACGTCAGATTCTTGTAATCCTGGTACTGTTCGGAGGTCTGGGATGCGTTGTATATGGTTCCCTCAAATTATCCTGGGGAACAACTGATATGGCTGCTGCTTTCTTTGGAATGGGCATCCTGGCTGGAATCATCGGCGGGCTGGGCGGCAACAAAATCTGTACTTCCTGGATCAAAGGTGCTAAGACCATGGTATTCGGTGCCCTTGCAATCGGACTTGGCCGTGCGATCCTGATTGTCCTGGAAAATGGTATGATTATGGATACCATCGTTTCTGGATTATCTTCACTGCTGCAGATGCTGCCGTCATCCCTGATTTCACTGGGAATGCTGATTGCCAACGTTGTAATCAACTTCTTCGTACCATCTGGAAGTGGACAGGCAACACTGGTTATGCCGTTCATGGCAGCAATCGCTTCTCTGACAGGTGTTACGATGCAGACAGCAATCGTTGCATTCCAGGGTGGTGAAGGATTCAGTAATGCAGTCATTCCGACCAGTTCTACAACAAATGCCTGCCTCGGTGCCGGTAACGTAGGATATGAGAAATGGATTCGCTTCGCAATGCCGATGTTCCTTATCCAGCTTGCGATCTGCGCAGTATTTACAATCATTGCATCTGTAATCGGACTGTAATATTTGACCTTACATAGGCCCTCGGGCCGCTAAAAGCCAACTTATGACGTAATATTTTATGAACAATGAATTCAAATATGGAGGAAGGGTCCTGGCAGTCTGCCAGGACCTTTGAAAAAAATTATGGTATGGACTTCAAAAGAAATTAAGAAAAAAGGGCTCTCCTGCCTGAACCAGAACTTTGCACAGGCCTATCTGATCGTCCTGCTGCTGCGTCTGATCGCAGACATTCCAGCGTTGCTTTTTGAACAGGATTACAGCATTGTAAGACTTACTCAGACCAGTTCCATCCTACTGATCCTGCTTCTGCTTTCCTGCATTTTATTGGTATATCTGCCTCTTACTGCCGGAAAACACGCCTATTATCTGGATCTGGGACAGGATAGGGCAGATTTTTCTACACTGTGGAAATTTTTCACACAGGGAAGCAAGGTTTATCTTTCCATAGTAAAGGGAATGGCGATTCGGTATCTCACCGTCTGTGCAGGCGGCCTGATTCTGATTGTACCGGGGATCCTGCAGTATTACCGCACCTTCTTTACCCCATGGATTCTGGCGGAGAATCCAGAAATGTCCGGGGCCGAGGCCATGCGGATCAGCCGCGATATGACAGCGGGACAGCGGATGAATCTATTTATCATGCAGCTGACATTCCTGGGCTGGATCGCACTCTGCTTTTTCTTGTCCTACCGATTCAGTCTGCTTCTGCCCACCTCCATAGGGCGCGCCGTCTCAACAGCAGTCTATGCACTGCCGGGAGCCTATTATCATGCAGCAGTTGCTGAATTATATCACCAATTAAAAGGATAACAAAAGGTGCCGAAATGATATCTTCCCCTTTAGAAATACAGTTTTATGATTTTAACTGTTGTCCTAAAGGGAACATATCATTTTGACACCCTTTTTCGTTTCCTTATGTCCTTATACGAATCTAATTTTCAATCTCTGCTTCTCTCAAAGCACGTTTCTTCTGCAGACTTTCCAGAATTTCTGTACTCTTCTTTTCATTCAATGGATAGAAGAACAACGGAATCAGGCAGCATAGGAACATGATTCCGAACACCAGATTTGTCGTCATATTAATTCCGTTCAATGCCTCTGCACTCTGCTGTGCGTTTGCCACATATCCGGTCGCACCCATAATCAGAAGTGCCCCGGACACTCCAAAGGCTGAACCGAACTTCGTAGAAAGTGACACGGTTGCATAGGAGGTTCCATCCGACCGGATCCCCTTTCTCTCTTCCTCATAATTGATTGCATCCGGCACCATCGCCATCGGAATCGGGAATGAAAAGCAGAAGAAGCCATAAATACAGTGTAAGATGAGTAAAAGCGGTATATTCGTATATCCTGCTGTCTTGCCGACAATAAAAATCAGAATCAATGCAATTCCTGCTCCAATATATCCGATTGCAGCCATTTTCTTTTTACCGACTCTGATGATAAAGTTTTTGGTCAGCAGGATGCCTACAACAGTGAACAGTGACGGCAGCGACATGAATGCCGCAATCAGATCAAATCTCTGCACATTGTACATCAGATAGTAGATGACCACTCCCATTCTCCCAAAGAATGCTGTCATTGCAATTAACTGGATCAAGAAAATCAACATCAGAGGCCCATTTGTCACCACTGATTTGATGCTCCGGCTCACTGGCACCTTGACCGCGCTCTTCGGAGGATGTACTGTTTCTTTACAGCTTGCATATACAAAATAGAATAAGGGAAGTGCACATATGGCAAATAAAAGTGCTACCTTTGTATATGCACCTGCCGTATACCCCTCTGCGCCTCCTGAAAATTTCATAAGAAGCGGCGCCGTGATTGCATTTAAAAGGACGGAGCTTAAGTTGGTCCCCATCATGCGGTAGCTGTTCAGCTGTGCAATATCCCCTGCGTCTGTTGTCATAACCGTAGAAAGGGAACCATATGACAAGTTGACCACCGTATATAACATCCCACATCCAATATAGGTGACTGCTGCCCAGACGATAGCTGTATTTCCTTTACCGAATGTGGTAAATGCTAATACAGATAAAACTGCCAGAAATGGTGCACCATAAAAAATGTAAGGTCTGAAACGTCCTTTTTTCGTGTTGGTACGTTCTGCAATTGCACCAAACATCGGATCATTGATTCCATCCCAGATCTTCGCAATCAACATGATAGCAGATGCCACGGCGGGGGCCATTCCTACCACATCCGTATAAAATACGCTCAAATAACTGCCTATAAATGTCCAGCACAGGTTGCTCGCAAAATCACCGCAGCCGTATGCGAATAACGTCCTCTTGGATAACTTTGTTGTTTCCATCCCAATCCTCCCAGATTTATAAAATCCTTGACAAGATACATTTCACGGATATAGAATAAAATTCAGGTTTGATTTATTCAATCCCGGCATGCCGGACGCGTTGCGGGCGTCTGACATGCCACTTTTTATGTAATGTCGAAATTATTGTTTCATATGATATGCTGATTGACTGATTTTCTCCAATCAGATATCCTTTTTTTCTGACCTCTATGCGGATATTTTAAATCCGCTTCCTGATTGTGTTTAAATTCCCAGAATCCTTTTCTCCATAGCAAGCTGCCTCTTTGTGAACTCTGTTCCGCCACAGTACAGCTCGTCCTCATATTCACAGATCAGATATCCGTCAAAGTCAGACTCTTTTAATACTGCCAGGATTTCCTCATATGGTATACTCGGCTCCACACAATCCTCGCTCAAATAATGGAATTTGCCATGCATTTCAAAGCTGTATGGAAGGATTTCCTTTAATTCCTCCAAAAGCCCCTGTAATGCTTCCTTCGATTTAAATTGTACGAATCCGTACATTCCCTGCAGTGTTGCATTAATTGCCGGATGTGCACCTGCCTCCATTAATTTGGCCCGTGCTTCTTCGATATCGACGCCTGCATAACGCATGTCAGCCGCCATCTTTAAGTGTTCCTCCTTGACCCCGGCCTGGATTGCCTTCATCCAATGCGGTTTGTTCGGAGCGATGGCAAAGCATCCGAAATCTGGTACAAAGCCAAGATATTTGGAGCCTGTTCTGCGAATCACTTCCAGATATTCCTGCATGAGTGGAGACATCGGAGTCTCTGGATTGTGGATCTCGATTCCCACCTTTACATCATAAAGCTCGGCATAAGGCGCCAGCCTCTCAAATGCAGCCGGTGAGAGCATATACTGGGACCGCATCACTTTACATCCTAACTTATTAGCTGCTTTCAAGTCAATGATTGTATCAGCCAGCATCTCATCATCTGTCAGATTCCGGTCATGACGCATGCCTTTATCATTGTTTGCACCATATCCGACCGGGCCGATTTTGTATTTCACCTTCAGGTCATGGACCAAGCCCAAGAATTCATCACTTACATTCGGATAAGAAGGAATCATCTGTGTTGCCACGATTTCATATCCCGTTGCTCCTGCAAGCGCCGCCTGTTTTACACATTCCTCAAAATCATACTGAAATCTTGCATATTCTGTTCCATAGCAGAACAGTGTTGCACCTAATTTAATATTGCTCATTCTCCTCTGCCTCCTATTCTGCTGATTCCACAGTTACTTTATCGCCACAGTCCAGAGGCATAAAGCTGTGATCAGGTCCAATCTGCATGTATGGCACACGCAGCATCAGTTTCAGTTCCAGTTCATGTTTTCCTTCATCCAGTCCGCCCTTCTTAATTACACGAATCTTAGCAGGCACGACCTGGCTCCAGAATTCTGTTACTGCATAGGTCAGCTTATAGACTGGCATTTCTTTGCCGTTCAATTCAAATGTGATTGCCTCCTGGGGCATCTTTTCACCGTCCACATAGACCTCCAGCAGGTCAATGTCTGAAAGATAATGACCTCTGTAATATGCGAGCTGCACGTCAAACTCAAATCCATTTTTCTTACCATTTATATACATGCTCTTGAAGGAATCTTTTTTAATGATTTCCTCGTTCAAAGGCATCCGCATTGCAAATCCCATGATATACCCTCTCTTTCCTGGTTAAAATTTAATCTCTTTGTTTTCCTTTGCTGATTGATAGATTGCATCCAGAACCTTGGTCACTGCCAGTGCTTCCTCTGGCTTTACAAGAGGCTCTGTGTTGTTCTGTACCGCCAAAAGCCACTGTCTACAGTCGATACTGCCCTCTTCTCCGCCGCCTCCGCCGAAGTATGCCACACCACCGACTGGGGAAAGAGTCTCTTCCATCAACTGATTATTTCTTCCTCTGTTATAAATCAGCTCATTCTTAGAGTAGCTCATTCCTGAGTGAATCTCTGCACCTGCCTCGGTTCCGCATAATGTAGTAGACGCCTCGCGGGACTCCAGGATATTCAGTGCCCAGCTTGCTTCCAGACTGATTGTTGCACCATTCTTCATTTTTACAAATCCCATAGCTGAATCTTCTACTTCGTAGGTCTCAGGATCCCATGGTCCGAACAGATTTCCCTCTGTTGCCTGTTTCAGACCGCCCAGCTTGTAAAATACAGAACCTGTTACACTGTCGATCTCATAATTTCCCATGCACCACAACGTGATATCCAGTGCGTGTGTTCCAATATCAATGAGAGGACCGCCGCCCTGTGCTTCCTTGTCCATGAAGACGCCCCATGTAGGAACTCCTCTTCTGCGGACTGCATGTGCTTTTCCATAATAGATATCTCCCAGCTCACCTTTTTCGCATGCCACATGAAGATTCTGCACCTCCGGTCTGAAACGGTTCTGATATCCGACCGTGAACTGCATTCCAGATTCCTTCCATGCCTCCACCATCTTCTCTGCTTCCTTCGTGCTGTGGGACATAGGCTTCTCACAGTATACATGCTTTTTCGCTGCGAAAGCTGCAACTGCGATTTCACTATGGGAAACGTTCGGTGTACAGATATGTACGATCTCCACGTTTTGATCTGCCAATAATTCCTTATAATCTGTATAGACCTTAGCATCTGCTGCTCCGAATTCTTCTGCTGCCTTCACTGCTCTTTCTTCGATGATGTCACAGAATGCTACGATTTCATTCAAATCCGCATTGTTCTTGAGTGCCGGAAAATGTTTTTGATTTGCAATTCCACCACATCCAATAATTCCTACTTTTGCTTTACTCATTTTTCTTCCTCCTATCAAATCCTTCTTAGTTACTAGGAAACTTTATTGCTTTGTTTCTTTGTAGCTTTATTTTAACAAAGGAAATCACAGGAGGCTTTCAGTCTGGATACCTAAAATAAGTTCCATTTTGACCTTTTGTGGGTTTTATAATGACCTTTAAGAAGTAAGGTCAACAATCAATGGTAGGATTTTGACCTCTTATGGATGGAGGAGGGGGACGCTGAGGGAATTGGGGGATGGGGCTGCTGGGGGGGGGGGGTGGGGGATTTGGATAAACTCAGGCGGCGCTACACCCCCCGTGCGGGGACGACGAGATTAGCCCCAGCACGAGGAGTGGTGAAACCCA
>NZ_JABACJ020000012.1 GCF_012524165.2 Faecalicatena faecalis | reverse complement strand
AGTGAGGACGGAAGCCGGGAACAGGAAGTGGAAATCTTCTACCGCTTTATCGGCAAAATCGAATGACACATCTTGAGATACCCAACAATATCTTTAACTAAGGGAAACGGGTCAGGCGGTTCCTGAATTAGAAAAGATCGTAGCATTAAGTGAAGTTTTTGATGTAACGATTGATTACCTTTTAAAACCATCTGAAATAGATGAGTTATCAGTCAAAACCGAGATGTTAGAAAAGCAGCAACAGCAAATATTAATCCGGGAGAGAAAACAAAAGCGGCTGGTCCGCTGTATTGCTTATGCGACAGGGATTTATCTGTTGTTTCTTGCCGTATTTTTAATCGGGCATTTTTATTTTGAGATATGGAATCCATCCGTCGTATTTGCAGAATTTATCATTGCGACTGCAATCGTAATCTGCATTTCTATAAAAATTATGGGGAAAGAAGAATGATTCGAATATAATAAAGATATATTGCACCTTAAGTGCTTTATATAAAAACAGCGATAAAAACACAACGCAGAAATTTCTGCTGAGTCGGTAGGTAGTCCGGCCGTGCTGCTCATGCAGCATAAGTAACCCTCCCTCCTTGGGTCGTCCGTTTGCTGTTCATTTCAAAACTAAGGAGGAATTTGTCATGGACAGAGCAACAGGGACACTCACCGTATTTTTTGAGGAGCCTTTCTGGGTGGGGATTTTTGAGCACACAGAGGCTGGGATGTTATCTGTTTCCAAGGTTACATTTGGAGCAGAACCAAAGGATTATGAAATCTATGATTTCATCCTGAAAGAATACGATCACTTGAAGTTTAGTCCGGCTGTGGCAGCTAATGCAGAAAAGGTCAGAAGAAATCCCAAAAGGATACAGCGCGAGGTACATAAACAGGTAGAAAATACCGGGTTAGGCACCAAGGCGCAGCAGGCCTTAAAACTGCAGCAGGAGCAGATGAAAACACAGCGCAGGGCGATCAGCAGAGAAAGATCTGAGGCTGAAAAGCAGCGCCGGTTCGAACTGAAACAGCAGAAGAAAAAAGAGAAACACCGGGGCAGGTAACGCTGCCCCTTCTTCGTACCATCACATCAAACCTTCCGCTTATATTCTTTGTTTTACCTGTATTTATCGGATATGGTATAATGAAGCACAGTAATATGCAGAGATTTCATACTGGCTCCACATAGAAATGTTATCTTAGGATAAGAGGTGATGAGATTCCATGGCAAGATTATTGATCGTAGAAGATGATAAAAGGACAGAAGAGGTGTCTGTGAAAATGGACGCTTCTTCGGTACAAAGGAAATACGGTCCTTGTGGTGGAACATGATAAGGACCGTATTTCCATTGCAGACCATGTCATCGACGTGGGGCCTTTGGCAGGACAAAATGGAGGGAAGAACGGGGGAGAGGTGGTATTTGCAGGAACACCAGAAGAGATGCTTCAAAATGCAAAGACACTGACAGCGGACTGCCTGCGTGCATCCAGTATTTCATAGACGAATTACTGTTTTCCCTGCTCCTGATTAGAAAATTAATGAGGAGAGAATGAACGAAGGTTGACAAAACTAATCATATTAGTTAAAGTGTAAAAATAAATAGTTTTGCAGGAGGAATTATGGCAAGGGCAGGTCTTGATAAAAATGTAGTGGTAGAAAAAGCAGCACAGTTAGCAAACAAAATAGGGTTAGAATCAATTACTTTAAAAATATTGGCGGACAGCTTAAATGTTCAGCCTCCGTCATTATACAATCATATCAGGGGACTGGATGATATAAAGAATGAACTAATGCTCTATGGCTGGCGGCATATGGAAGAAAGGATGCTGGAGGCTGCAGTGGGGGTCAGTGGATACGATGCATGGGAGGCAATCTGCAGGGCATTTTATGATTATGCAACAGAAAATCCAGGCGTTTTCAGCGCTATGCTGTGGTATAACAAATACCAGAACAATGAAGCGGAGAAGGTTACACAAAGGCTATTTGCTATCTGCTCGAAAATCACTTCTTCGCTGAATATTTCTGAGGAAAACTGTAATCATCTGATTCGTACATTTCGCGCGTTTTTGGAGGGCTTTTCACTGCTGGTTAATAACGATGCATTTGGCCATTCGCTGCCGGTGGAGGACAGCTTTGAGTTTTCTCTAAAGGTATTGACTGCCGGGATGAAAGAATTGGAAGAAAAAAACATCTGACCTTATGGCGATAGACCGAAAAATATCAGATTGTTGAACAAAAAGAATTTGGTGTGGAAGTTTCATACTGGCTTCACATTCATATGTCATAATTACTATGTAGTTAGCCATAAGAAATCCTGTAAAAATCAAATCCTGTATAGGTATCTCTAATTAGTACAACTCTAAAAGCCTTTCGATTAATTGCGGCAGAAATAGTCGAGCGGAAGTATTTGATTTGCCTTATCATGGTACCCATAGAAGGGAGGAAATCAACGTGGACTGGATGAAAAATCTGAATGATGTCATGAATTATATTGATGACAATTTAGAAAATGAAATATCCCATGACAGGATTGCAGAGATTGCGTGCTGCTCTATTTATAATTTCCAGAGACTATTTTCCTATGTAGCCCAGACCTCTTTGTCAGAGTACATCAGGAATCGAAAGCTGACACTTGCAGCATTTGACGTGATAAAAGGCGATGAGAAGATCATTGATGTTGCCTTAAAGTATGGTTATGATTCTCAAGATGCCTTTTCCCGTGCATTCCGGAATTTTCACGGAGTTTTGCCCTCGACAGTAAGAAAAGAACCGGTGATGCTAAAATCCTGCCCAAAGCTTTCCTTCCAAATTTCAGTTACAGGAGGAGAGAAAATGAATTTTCAAATTGTGCAGTGGCCTGCATTTAAAGTGGCGGGGATATCCAACAGGATAAAAACGGACAGGGCTTTTGAGCTTGTGCCCTCTATATGGGATAAGGCATGGAAAGATGGCACGATGCAAAAGTTCATAAATTTTTTTCCAGATTATCGCCCAGCAGGCTTCTTGGGGATATCTGTTGGCGGGGAATGGGGGAATTCAGAGGAGATGGACTATGTCTTGGCTGTGACCAGCCATGTGGATGTTCCAGAATGCAACCCAATCCCCACGCCGATTGGAATGGAGGAGTTTTCCTATCCTGCTGCAATGTGGGTAATAATCAATGCAGACGGTGAACTTCCAAATGCAGTGCAGGAAGTCTATCAAAAATTTTATACCGAATGGCTTCCAAATTCAGGCTATAAACTATCGGATCTGCCTGTGATGGAGTGTTATATGCAGGATAACCACCAGGAAGTATGGATAGCAATAGAGAATGCATCGGTATTTCGGACCCTTTAATGACAGTATACTGAACATCTATGTCATCCGGGATAAACATGGGCAATTATCTGGGCTGTATGTTGAGGACGGCGTGAAAGAATAGCATTTAAGTGATGAGACAAAATGTGGGAAAACATCAGATGATTTATCGTTTTAACACTACATTACACAAGGGCGGGAACCGATTTTTTGCATCTATACCATTTAATATCTGGGAGATAACCGGATTGAAAGGGAACATTCCCTGCAGGGTTGTAATGGAGGAGCATTCTTTTGAATGCAGACTGGTTCCCAAGGGCGGTGGAACTTATTGGATACCTGTTAACAAGAGCATTGCGTCCAGTCTGCTACAGGAAAGAGAAATAAAGACATCATTAGAGCCAATCCTATCTTTATCTCGGATCAACCATGACAGCCCTTACTCAAAAGAGCTGCCGGTGCGAAAAATAGACAGCATTCAGGAGATTCCCTTTCAGCAGGGACTCTGTGGTCAGTGCTGTGTGGCCATGCTGGCAGGGGTAAGCCTGGAGAAAGTGATTTCCGTGATGGGAAGAGGACGTGCTTCCTGGTCGAAGATTTTAGAAACCTTAGATTACAATGGAATTTCCTATGCGGGGAAAGCCGTTTATCCAAGAGGAGGATCCTTCCTGCTTCCGCAATGCTGTATTGTGAACCATCATAATGTCTTTTTGCTCTGGTATAAGGGAGCTTTTTGGGGCGTACAAAATGTAGATTATAGTAAAATAATCAGTTATATAGAAATATTTCTATGATAAATGGCGTGCAGCAATTTGTTTCTATACGCGCAGAAGTTAAGGATGTCCCTTTGTATCTTTATCTTCACGGTGGGCCAAGGGATGCAGCGTTTCCACTGGTTATGAAGTATAACAAGGATATAGAAAAGCATTTCATCAAAACGCTTTATTCTTGGCAGGTCATTCATAGGGAAGTGTCCTGGGATTTTTTTTATAATAGTTAGGATAATAAATTATACAAAAAGGACAGAAACATATTTCTGTTCTTTTTCTTTAGAATTAAAGCACAAGGCATCCTGCATCAAGATAAGATAATTATGGAAACAATTCCCTGCTGAACAGACAGCTTAAAGATGTTAAAATACGTATCTGACTTATCCAAACAGTACACTAAATGAGAGGAAAGGCCCTGGAAAATCAGTTATAATTAAGAATCCAAGAGAGGAAAGGGGGTAAGATATGAATCCCCTTAATTGAACAGAAAAATAGATGAGAGAGATAAAACAGGAGGACAAGCATATGGATTTACCTTTTCGGATAGAAAATAAAAACAGCTTTCGGGTTGTGGGTCACTTGCTCAAAACAACAAACCAGAAGGGGGAGGGGAGGAAAGCAATTCCGCTGCACTGGTCAAAAATACAGGAGGAGCATCTTAAGGAACCATTACTGAAATTAGCTAATCCGGGACTGGATGGATTGTGGGGAATCAATATATACAATACAGACCCCTTGGATTCCAGAAAATTTGAGTATGTGATCGCTGTCGTAAGTAACCTTGAGGTATCAGATGAACTTTCCGAGTATATCGTACCTGCAATGACATGGGCTGTGTTCCCATGCACACGTGAAACCATCGGGAAAACCGAAGCTCAGGCAATCACAAAATGGCTTCCAAAATCCAAATACAGACCATTAAATAAGGGATATATCACTGGCAGGATGAAATCGGGAGCGCCGGATATGGAATACTATGGCAAAGACGGGCAGGCTGAAGTCTGGATTGCAGTGAAGGAGAAACGATAACCTGATGGCCTGCAACGGTTACAAGTTAGAACAGGATAAGCTTGACACTACTAATTATTTTAGTTAAAGTTTAAATATCAATAGATTTCCATGGATTGCTATTGACAATCCCAGTTAAGGGGGAATGCAGTTTTGAAGTCGCAGAGAAAGCAAGGAGGAAGTTTTTATGAAGGAAAGAGATAATATGGAAAACTCTAAATTAGGGTGGTATCTTCTATGTTTGTCAATAGGCGCTATTTTGGGGATAGCGATGTTCAACAGGATAGGTTGGATATTCTAAATCCCTGCTAATAAGCGGAATATTATAGTTTATAGAACAAATCACCTGAACTTTGTCAGCCTGCTCATTGATTGCTTGGATTCTGTATGAGTCTTCTGGTATGTGTGCTTTATAGCAAGGGAAGGTAGAAACGAACTATGAGATTGGTATGTGAATGTAGAGAATTGTATCATAACAGTAAATACATATAGTTATACGATTATAACAGTACATAAAGAAAAGAATATGGGGAGACCAGGGAGAATAAAGAATGGATAGAGTTACACAATTTTTTGAAATCATACACAAGGACATGAGTGTAGTACTTGCTACGGCATCAGATGAAAGCGTTACCATGCGGCAGGTCAGCCCGGTTGATTATAGAGGAAATATTTTGATTTTCACGGATCCTGGTTCACTGAAATATCAGCAGTTAAAAGTAAATCCTAACTGCTGCATTGCTGCCGGACCTTTTTTTGCAGAAGCCAAAGCAGTATTTTTAGGCGCAACGATGTTAGATTCTAATGAAGAATTACGTCAGGTCTACTGTGAAAAATTTCCGGGAGCTTTTGATGAAGGTGTTGCCCTGGGAGGAAGAGATGCAGAATTCATATTGCTTGAGCCATTGAAATTAAAAGGATGGGCTTTTGAAGATGATATTCCGACTTCGGATGGGGTACCTACCATTCCATTTGAAATTGATATCTAAATAATCACCTCCAGGCAGGAGAGATAGGTCTGTAGAAAAAAGGACTATAAAAATAACGCGTTACAAAATAATAAACATGTAAAAATAGGAAAATACCTTTGACTTTTCTCCTGGTTAATCTCATAATAAACATGTTCATAGAACAAGAATAGCAACTGAGTACTTTTTTCAAAGACAGGAGGAGCACACACTATGGAATACACATTGAAAAATGATGTATTAAAAGTAAGCTTTCAATCAAAGGGGGCTGCACTTTCATCCATTCAGGACAAGGATGGCACGGAGTTTTTATGGCAGGGAGATAAGACCTACTGGAGCGGACAGGCACCAGTACTTTTCCCAATCTGCGGCAGTTTAAGAGATGATAAGGCGCAGATTGGAGATGGGAAAGTAACAGAGATGCCCAGACACGGAATTGTGCGTAAACGAGAATTCATCTGTGAGAAACAGGGTGAAAATGAGATTGTTTTTTCTTTAAAAAGCGATGAGGAGATGCTGAAACAGTATCCATATCCTTTTGTTTTGAAAATCAAATATACCCTGACAGGGAATACGATACGTACCCAATATGAGGTAAACAATACCGGAGAAGAGGATATGCCATTTTTTATAGGTGGACATCCAGGTTTCAACTGCCCTCTGTTTGATACCGAACACTACGACGATTATAGAGTGGAATTTTTGCAGGAGGAACACTGCAGTGTTCCGACACCGGTCACAGAGACAGGATTGATTGATATGGAGCACCGCAGTCCATTCTTGCAGAACCAGAAGGAAGTCTCTTTGAGCCATGAAATGTTCGAGAAGGATGCAGTCATTCTGGATGAGATCAAATCCAGAAGCGTAAAGCTTTTATCCAAGAATCATAAAAAAGGGGTCCGCCTGGATTTTGAAGACTTTCCATATCTGATTCTGTGGTCCACAGCCAATCATGGACCATTTATTGCAATGGAGCCGTGGGTGGGCTTATCAACCTGCAGTGATGAAAGCGATGTGTTCGAGAAGAAGCGGAATATTCAGACTGCAAAGAGTGGAGAATGCCGAGAATATTACTTTGACATCACCATTTTAGGAGAATAAGAAGGGCACCCCACCGTCATACCAAAGAGGGTGGGGGATTTCCTTGTATTTACTTTATAAAAGCGTTGCCTTTAAAGAGGCGATCCACGCCTCCAGTGCCTCCGCCAACAGAAGCTGCTGTCGCAGTACCGCTTTTCCTGTTTCTGGGATCTCGGGTATCTGCTCTTTCAGGGCAATATTTTCTTCTATATATGATTTCATCACACCGACTTCTTTTTCAATGTCATCCAGACACTTCTTTTTCTTTTCCTTTGAAAGCAGTTCCAGATTTACGATTACAGCATTAAAATCTAAGAATATACGAACTGGCTTTTCAGCAATCTCTAACATTAATCTTTCAAATTCCTGTTCCCCCGCACTGGTCAAAGAATAGACCGCTTTTTCCGGCATATTTCCTTCCTTGACAGGGGTACTTTTAATATATCCTTTTCCCTCTAATTGAATTACTTTCTTATAGATCGAAGGGGTACTGATTTTTACCCATCTGGATATATTTCTGTATTCCACCTGCTTCTGGATATCGTAAGCACTCAATACTTCTTTTTTTAACATCCCTAATACAATCAGATCAATTGTCGCCATAAGGTCCTCCTTAAAGAAATTTTATATTTATCACCGTATACTATAATTTATAGCAATTTATATTGACAACTACTATAAATTATAGTAGCATGAGTCGTGAAACTAAATTACTATAATTTATAGTAATTCAATTTATGCTTGGTGTCAAGAGAAAGGAGAGTCTGTTATGAGCGGACAAAATAAAAAAATGGAGCTGCTGGGGAGTACCCCCATTCCAAAAGCATTGCTGGCAATGGGGATTCCAACGATGATAGGTATGATGATCAACGCCTTATATAACCTGGTAGATGCCTATTTTGTAGGAGGGCTTGGAACCAGTCAGATGGGGGCTATTTCTGTTACATTCCCATTAGGCCAGGTGGTGGTAGGATTGGGTCTTTTGTTTGGAAGTGGAGCAGCATCGGCAGTCTCGAGACTGCTTGGTAATCATGAGAAAGATAAGGCTGATAGAGTTGTCAGTACCGCTGTTTATGGAAGCGTTCTTGTTGGAGCAGTTGTAATCTTATGCGTTGTTGTGTTTTTGAATCCGATTTTAAAGCTTTTGGGAGCGACACCGAGCATACTTCCTTATGCCCGGACATATGCGAGAATTTATATCATTTCCTCTATTTTCAATGTATTCAATGTAGCTATGAATAATATTGTGACCAGTGAGGGCGCCGCAAAAACTACGATGGGAGCACTATTGACTGGAGCTATCCTAAATATGGTCTTAGACCCTGTTTTTATTAATGTCCTAGACTTTGGAGTCGCCGGTGCTGCCATTGCCACAGCTATTTCGCAGATGATCTCAACCTTGGTTTATTTATATTATATACGAAAGGGGAAGAGTATCTTTACTTTCCGTATCAAGGAGTGCCACTTTTCAAAAGAGATTATATCTGAAATTTTAAAAATTGGGATTCCAACCCTGATTTTCCAGCTCTTGACTAGTCTTGCAGTGGCGCTGATTAATATGGAAGCCAAGGGATATGGTGATTCGGTCATTGCAGGGATGGGAGCCGTAACGAGACTGATTTCCATGGGAAGTCTCATGGTATTCGGATTCATCAAAGGATTTCAGCCAATTGCCGGTTACAGTTATGGTGCAAAAAACTATGTGCGCTTAAAAGAGGCAATCAAGATTTCGATTATTTGGTCCACAGTATTCTGTGTTTTCTTTGGGGGAATCCTGGCTTTACTCTCAAAACCGGTCATCTCACAATTTACAGACCATGATTTGGAGATGATTCGCATTGGAAGCTATGCACTGCGTGCAAATGGACTGTCTTTCATGTTGTTCGGTTTCTATACGGTACATTCTTCCTTGTTCCTTGCCCTTGGAAAAGCAAAAGAGGGGATGATTCTCGGGACGTGCAGACAGGGGATCTGCTTTGTTCCGGCCATCCTGTTTCTGCCGATGTTATTTGGCGTGAATGGAATCATTTATGCACAGCCGGCTGCAGATGTCCTCTCGGCTGTAGTTACGATAGTTATGGCAATAAGATTTGAAGCATCTCTTGAAAAGCGCATGCGTGTGGAAACGGCAGGATAGAAGGATTGCTTGTCCGGCTATAGAATTGCCCTGGCCGGACAGCAGATTCTCAGGCAATCTGATATTCATACAGATAGAAGGACATGGTATTTTCAAGTCCAACAGGCACATGACAGCTTTTCTCACCACATCTTTTCATTCCTTGGTGTTCATAAAATCCATAGTTACAACTGCTATCCGTATATAAATAAAAGTTTTTGACCTCACAATCTTTGAAATAATGAATCGCTCTCGTGAACAGCTCTTTTCCTACGCCCATCCCACGACAGCTTGCATTCAGTGCAAAAAAAACGATCTCCCCATCGTAGTCGGTCTTTCTATTATTTAGAAGCTCTTGATCGATAGAGTGTATTCCACCAAAAATCTTTATAACGGACCGGTCCTGTCTGCGGCACAACATTGCAAGCTCTGCACAAATGCGCGGTATTTTAAATTGAAACTTTGTTTTTTCCTTTTTAGCTCTCGCCATAATGATTCCAACAGGCGTATCCCCGTTCAATGCGACCTGGGTATATGATTGCTCACAAAGGCAGTTCATGAGATAAAGATGAGCCATCCGTTTTGCTGTATCTGCTGAACAGAATCTGTCATAATCCCAAGTCTTTCTGATGATATCCTCTAAAAAAGAAGCGTCTGATGATTGATATTTTCGGTAAGTAAGTGTATTCAACATATTTCTTCTCCTCTTTACTTGTAAATTTTTCTTTGATATACTGCAGTATAAAGTATACAGTGACTGTAATGTCAAGACCTCTTTTTGGTGCTTTTTAAAATGAAACAGTAAATTCTCGGCCGCAAAGAAAAGTCTTATGTATCGAGAATCGGGATTGATGCAATATCTTACTATATTATGGAGGGAAACAAAATGCAGAAAGATACACTTTTATTCACAGCGGGACAATTTGCCAAAATGCATCATTTAAACAAGCGGACGCTACATTATTATGATGAAATCGGTCTGTTTTCGCCCGCTTTTAAAGGGGAAAATGGATACCGGTATTATACTTACCATCAGAGTGTAACGTTAGAAAATATTTTGTCTTTAAGAGATATTGGGATGTCGATTGAGGAGGTGAAAGATTATTTCCACTCGCTGAGTCCCTCTGTCTTTCAGGAAATCGCAGTACAAAAGACCCAGGAAATCGATGAACAGATCAAACGACTGAAACTATTAAAAGGACTGTTACAGGAAAAGCAGAAAGCTTTAAGGCTCTGTGAACAGGCGTATGATGGAAAAATAGAGACTGTAGATTTGGAAGAGAAATATTTATTATTGTCACCCCTTCAAGATCAAGGAGAAATGCAGAAAAATATGATTCAAATTATGGAACATCTTTATACTGCACAAGAGTATAATGCATATAAAGTAGGATGCGGAAGCTACATTTCCTTGGAAAAAGTAAAAAACAATGATTTCGAAGAATATGACGGGCTGTTCACCCCTGTGAGAAAAGCCGGACGAGGTAATCATTTTGTAACTCTGCCTACGGGAGTTTATTTATGCGGATATTGCATTGGCAGCTGGGATAAAATTCCCGCCTTATATTCAAAAATGCTGATTTGGGCCAAGGAACATGAATTGGAACTGATGGGAAATTGCTACGAAACAGGATTGAATGAATTTGCAATTGCAGATTTTGAGGATTATGTTACACAGATCGTGATACCATATAGAACTCTACACAAAGAGTCTTAATTTTTTTACCGCTTCTCTATACAAAATGAAAAGTTTGTTCTAAAATAAGTACATATGTAGGTAGACTTATCATATAGAGAGGCGAAGATTATGAAAAAGAAAAGAAAAGGCTTAAAAATAGCCGGAGGAATTGTGCTTGGAATTATTTTAATCCTTGCACTTGCAGTTGGTTACCTGACAATCCGGGAATACCGCCCGGATGCAGTGGAGGCCGTGGAGCCTGGAAATGGGACAGATACAATGAAGATTGGGGATTCATTTACTGTTCTCACCTATAACACGGGGTACGCAGGATTAAGTAAAGATGAGGATTTCTTTATGGACGGTGGTTCGAAAGTCCAGCCCGAGAGCCAGGCACTGGTAGAGCACAATATGAAAGGAATTTCATCCATTCTTGAAAAACAGAATGCAGATGTTTATTTCTTACAGGAGGTCGACAGGGATTCTAAGAGATCCTTCCATATCGATGAGCAGAAGTATTATGAGAACGCATTGGAGCTTCCCGGCATGTTTGCATGTAACTTCAAATGTGATTTCGTTCCTTATCCGCTGCCGCCAATCGGAAAGGTAACAAGCGGGCTGGTCACGATGACCGATCTTAACGTGACGGATGCATCCCGTATTGCACTGCCGGAGTCCTTTACCTGGCCTGTCAAGACCTGTAACTTAAAGCGTTGTATGTTGGAGACACGCATTCCATTGGAAGGAAGTGACAAGGAATTGGTCATGATCAACTTTCATCTGGAGGCTTATGACAGTGGTGAAGGCAAGATTGCGCAGAGCAAGATGCTTGCCGAAAAGCTTGAAGCTGAATATGAAAAGGGAAATTATGTAATTGCAGGCGGTGACTTTAACCAGACGTTTGAGGGGATGGAAAAATATCCGATCCACAATCAGGACGACTGGGTACCGGGAGTCGTAAGCACAGAAGATATCCCCGAAGGATTCTCCTTTGCAGTATCTGATAATGTACCGACCTGCAGACTTTTGAACGGACCTTACAGCGGAAACTATGATGATTCGCAAGTTTATGTTCTGGATGGCTTTATTGTATCTGATAATATTCAAGTCCAAAAAGTGGAGAACATAGATACCCAATTTGAATATACAGATCATCAGCCAGTAAGGTTGGAAGCTATTTTAAAATAATACTGCCTTTTTAAGAAATCTTGCATTACGTACTTTTTCCCAGATTACATTAAATCCAATACAGTACACAGTCGCAAATGCATTTGCAAAAATTCTTAATATGACAGCAGGTATGGGGCCGAACAGTTCGGTTGCGATCATAAGCGCGCCGAGTGCATTAAAAATATTCTGGAAGGAATAGCTGGCGGAAAAGCCAACACCGATTCCTCCAATGATTCCCAGATAGGGAAGCATTCCCTCTGGCAGAAGATGATACAACGCAAGGAATAGCAGCCCGCCCACAATATTGAATGGCGCCCGTCTCAATTCCCGATAGGTACAGTCTTTTATCAGAGGCGTCATAATCGACATGCAGGCAATCCCAATCCACATCACCCGTGGAATGTGAAGAAGTGATGCGACAAGCATTGCAGATGCAGTGGCAAGGCTGATGCGCACCTGCCACTGCGTCCTGGAGGAGCTTAAATCCAGTTCCTCCAAAAGATGCTTCAGACCTCTTTTAAATTGCTGTTTCCTATGGCTTTTATAGAAGATAAGAGCACACAGGATAAATCCTGCTGCTAATGCATAAAGCCGCATAGTAAATGTTCTGCCCGACACGTCGTACCCATAGAGCAGCAGGTAACTTAGCACAAACGTAAAATGGTTCGACATGATGATATTGTGACAGCCCAGCGTGGTAATTGCAAAAATACAGACGATATGAATAAAAAATGCCCCGAACGGAGGCAGGAGATTAGCCGTCTTTGGCCCTGCTGCCAGAATCCCAAATAAAAGAAAAAGAGCCAGGATGCTGCTTTTCATTTGAATCCCAAAATCGGCCTGCCTTACGAGCAACAGTACAAGCAGCACTGCGACTCCCACAATACTATTGTCTGAACCAAATACCATACTATATCCCGTCACAAAAAGGAAGCAGAACGCAACCGTCAGAAGGACTTTGAAGAGGTACACAAGGCTCCATTTCCTTCGCTCCCTTAAATCGGCCGTACCTCGGATCAGATCTTTAGAGCCTTTTGCATTCAATTGTAATGCCTGATAAAATGTCATATAATCATCCTTTCAATCTTGTTTTGAGTCATTTTTTGTGTTTGCAAGAGCAATCAATCTCAGAAGTTCACTGCACTGGTCTTTTCCAAGTTTTTTCTCCAGTCTTTCCAGCGGTTCAATAAAATAATAATAAGTAGATTCCAGCGTTTCCCGGCCTTTGACAGTCAAATCCAGGCGGTAACTGCGCCTGTCACTTTCGGAAGCCTTTTTTTCGATCAAAGCTTTTTCCGTCAGGCCCTCAAGAAGTCTGCTGACAAGAGGCTTGCTGACTCCCATCTGTATGCTTAGCTCATAGGGACTTAAACTGCCGTGCCCCAGTTCTATTCGGAACAGAGCATCTACCTCCTGGGCGGTACAGAAAGCACCCTTTGGCGTTTTCTGTGTATATAGATTAGAAAACAAGCGAATCGATTCAATCATCTCCATATGCCTGATCCACTCTGGAATTTCTTTCTTTTCCATGAAAATCTCCCTTTCCTGTTAAAAAACGTTTAAAACGGATATTCGTTAATACGTCTCGCCATATCCTTATGTTTTGTACGTTCTGCTTAGATTCTGAAATATAGTTAACAATGTAAACTATATGACAATATAGCAGACTGCCCTCCTTTTTGTCAATACGCTTCTATAAAATTCACTTCTATAAAATTCCAGCTAGTCAGAGCAGATACCTTACATCCGCCTTTGCTATCCGTCTTTTTACTTGAAGATTTTCTGATCCGAATGTATCATGTGAGTGATGGGCAGCCCAATTAGTGTACTTTCTGACTGCCCTCTTGATTTGTAGTCTTTTTATAGAGAATTTCTTCGTATAATGGATATAATTTTGTAGAAGGATGGTTGAGAGATATGACGAAAAGAATATTAGCAGTCGATGATGAGCCCGGAATCCTACAGCTTTTGAAGGATTACTTTGAGATCCAGGGCTACGAGGTGATAGAAGCATCTAATGGAACGCAAGTTTTTGAAAAGCTGTCCCAGAAGCCAGATTTGATCTTATTGGATGTAAATCTTCCGGGCATCGATGGCTTTGAGGTATGCAAGATGATCCGCGACCATGTATCCTGTCCGATTCTCTTTCTGACAGCCAAAGTAGAAGAGGCGGACCGAATCCGTGGTTTCCATCTGGGTGGTGATGATTATATCTTAAAGCCATTCAGTATCGATGAATTAGGTGCAAGGGTAGAGGCACATCTTCGCCGCGAAGAACGCAAGAATGAGAAAAAGGCCGTGAAAATCCAAGGACCGCTGGCAATTCATTATGATGAACGCAGTGTCTACTATAATGGCAGGCCCATCAGTTTTACAAGGACAGAATTCAACATTGTGGAGCTTCTGTCCTCCAACAGCGGACAAGTATTCAGTAAGGATCAGGTATATGACCGGGTACGCGGATATGACGGCAGCGGTGACAGCAGCATTGTGACAGAACATATCCGGCGAATCCGGTTAAAGTTGTTTTCCTTTACAGAGAAACCATATATAGAAACAGTTTGGGGAGTGGGGTACAAATGGATTGGTTAGAAGAAAAAGTGTCTTGTATCGCAAAAAAAATCAGGAGTCTTTCCTTCCGCAGCGCTATAACCGCATATATTCTTGTCATTGCTTTGGCAGGTATCTTATTGTCTTATATGACAATTACCATCTGTTACCGATATCAAAGCATAATTTGGAATAGGTACAATGCGGAGGATTCCATGTGGCTCTTTTCTGCCGATCTGGAAAATTGGCCCTTCTGGGCAATAAGTTTTACTGGTTTTCAACGAGATGACCGTACAGTAATGATTATTTTAGATACAATACGTGTATGGTGTCCGTTTTTCTACGGGGTCGCAGGGTCAGTCCTCGCTTGTTTTCTGTTTTACAAGAAACGGCTTAAGGCACCTCTGGATATCTTAAAGAGAGGAACTGAGCAGGTAAGTCAGAATAACCTGGATTTTGATCTGACCTATGACAGTCAGGATGAGATGGGAGCGTTGTGCAATTCTTTCGAACGAATGAGGATGGAGCTGATTCATAATAATGAAGAAATGTGGAAATTAGTGGAGAACCAGAAGCAGCTAAATGCGGCATTTGCCCATGATTTAAGGACTCCGCTGACTGTTTTAAAGGGGTATTCTGATTTCCTGGCCCGTTACCTTCCACTGGGAAGGCTGAGTGAGGAGAAAATGCTGGACACACTGAACCTCATGTCAGAGCATTTAAGCCGCCTGGAACAATACAGTCGAACGATGAAGGGCATCCGAAGTCTGGATGAACTGCCCGTGCTAAGGGAACCGCTCATGGTCGGCAGTATTTGGGGAGAAATCAAGGAAGTCGTGTTTGCCTTGAACCAGATTGGAGATGTAGAAATTTTACTTGACAATGTCTCCATTGAAACAGCGGAAACGGAGGCCTATGCGGACCGGAATCTCATTTTAGAAGTCTTAGAAAACCTGCTATCCAACGCAATCCGGTTTGCAAAAAGCAGAATTGAGGTTTTTTTATCCTTGGAGAATTCAAGCCAAATGCTGTATCTCACTGTGCGTGACAACGGAGCTGGATTTACGGACTATGATCTGCAGAAAGCGGTGCTGCCATATTATAAAGAACATTCTTCTCAGGAGAAACAAAAGAAAACGGCCGTGGAAAAAGTTTCGGATAATCCGCACTTTGGAATCGGGCTCCATATCTGCCGCCAGCTCTGTTTGAAGCATGGGGGAGAATTGAGCATTGCGAACAGCATGGTGGGAGGGGCCATCGTGACCGCTTCATTTTCCTGTAAGAATGATTGAAGAGATTCTTAAGTTTTCATAGCGAAAATATAGAGATTTCTTCGGTATGATACTCTCATGAACAAGAAGAGGAACCCGATTTTCCGTAAAAATATCAGAAGAATCATAAGAACGGATTCAGAGTCCTTTTCAGGAAAGAGAGGTTGAATGAGAATGTCTGCAAAGATAAAGATTGAACATTTAAATCAATACTATGGAAAGAAACAGGCTTTAAAAGACGTCAATTTGACAATTCATCAAGGGATGTTCGGTCTCCTTGGACGAAATGGTGCAGGTAAGACCACACTGATGAAGGTACTGGCAACACTGCTGCCAAAATCAGAGGGAAAAATTACAATTTGCGGTGTCCCTTTAGAAAATTCCGCAAAAATCCGCAGAATGACGGGATACCTTCCACAGGATTTTTCCATGTATCCCAATATGACGGTGTACGAGGCCATGGACTATCTCGGAGTCCTTTCCGGTATGAGCAAGGCACTGAGAAAAAAGAGCATCCCGAAACTACTGGAAAAGGTCAATCTTTTGGATCATCAAAAAACAAAGGTCAAGGCACTTTCAGGAGGTATGAAGAGGCGGCTCGGTATCGCACAGGCCATTCTTCACAACCCAAGGATTCTGATTGTAGATGAGCCGACAGCCGGGCTCGACCCAGAAGAACGGGTGCGTTTTCGAAATCTGCTCTGTGAAATAGCAGAGGAACGGATTGTGATTCTCTCTACGCATATCGTCGGTGATATTGAGGCGACCTGTGAGCAGATCGCAGTGCTCAACGAGGGAGAATTTTTGTATCAGGGTACGGTTTCCGGCCTGATTGAGATGGCTGATGGAAAAGTATATACTGCCCAGATAAGTAAACAGGAGCTGCCGAGAATAAAAGAAAAATATATTGTGACCAGTATACTCGCACTGGGGAACAATGTCATGGTACGTTTCATTGCGGACCAAAAGCCTTTCGCCTCTGCAAAAATCTGTGAGGCCGGAGTGGAGGACGCTTATATGTATCTGATGAATGGAGAGGGGAGTGAGGTCTGATGTTTGCACAGTTAATCTTAAAAGAATGCAGACAGACTGCCAAAAGTATAATCTACTGGCTGATTGTCCTCATTCTGGTCATCTTTTTCAGCTCCCAGCTCGGAAATATGGATATTGCAAAGAAACCGAAGCCAGGTCTCGAAAGTTATGGACGGTACTACAGCAGCAATGAGCAGGATATTATGAAGGCTACACTCGGATATCTGGTGAGTGAATATACGAACGGGAAATATGTGACCTACCCGATCGGTTTCTATAAGATGGTTACCCCGGATAAGGAGGAGCAGAAACGAATCGGCGAAATCATTTCTGAGACAACAGGTCTGGACACAAAGGAAGAGATGGAAAAGGCTCTGAATGCAGAAACAGAAGATTCAGATGCAGAGGCTTCCGATAAGAAGAAAAATCATATCATCGTACTGGGCGGCGCCCCCATTGCCCCATCCAAAACCCTCACTTACGATAGATTTGGGGAATTGATGAGGGAAGTGGATCATCTTCTGGGTGGAGGTTCCCAATATAATAAGAAACATTTAAAGACCAATGCGGCCACTCCAAAGACCTATGAACAGGCTTTACAGGAATATGAAGATCTGATGGAAAAGGATCACCTCACAGGAGGATATGCTAGACTTTACAGCGACTATATGGGCATCATGCTTGGAATCCTCCCGGTATTTCTTGCAGTAACAAGAGGAATGAGGGACAGACGGTCCCAGATGCGGGAGCTGATTGCCTCCAGACGGGCTTCCTCTGCCTCCGTCATAGTAAGCCGATATATTTCTATGCTGATTATGCTGATGCTTCCAGTACTTTTGATTTCCTGCATCCCTCTGATGGAATGTATTCAGTATGCTGCATCCGGTTTCCATCTGGACTATCTGGCATTTGTAAAGTACAGCTTCGGCTGGCTGCTGCCAACGATCATGATAGCGACAGCGGTGGGAATGGTCCTGACGGAGCTTACGGATACGGCTCTTGGAGTTTTGGTCCAGCTTGCATGGTGGTTCCTTGCTATTTTTAGTTCTATGTCTTCTATGAGCGGTGGGATGTATGGCTTAGATTTGGTTCCAAGACACAATACAGAATATAATTATGCAGGCTTTCATGCCGGTTTCACTCAGTTAGCAGCAAACAGGGTCTTATATGCTGTCATTTCGGTGCTGCTTATTGCCGTCACTGTATGGATCTATTCATTAAAACGAAAAGGGAGGTTGGATATCCGTGGCAAATTATTGGGAAATAGGAAAAGAAAATCTCAGGCATAATCTGCTCATCCATGCCGGAATTGCCCTTTTACTGCTGTGCTTTTCCCCACTTGTGCTTGGGGTGAAGAACTTAGGGCTTTCGGAGACTGCTAAGGTGTTGGAAATATATGTCGCGCTCATCGGAATCGTCCTTATTACGCCGGTATTTCTGCCGGAGCAGAACCGGGACCTAAGGGACCTGATCCATTCGAAATATACAAAGGTTGCTTCTATCTATAGTATCCGCGTTATCGAATCTATTTTAGTACTCATGCTTTTTCTTGGAATCTATCTGTGGTTCCTTCACAGAAACGGCTGCGAGATGGATGCGGCTATGTATTTTGCAGGAACACTTGCGGAGATGCTTTTTTTAGGCGGATTAGGAATCATTTCCTACAGTTTGACAGATAACCTGGTGGCAGGATATATGATTCCAATCTTTTACTATATTACCGCGATCGGAGGAGGAAAAAAATTTCTGAAAAGCTTTTATCCGTTCTCCATGTCACAGGGAAGCTATTCTGAAAAGTACTGGCTACTGGCTGCTGGAATCGTGCTGATTATTCTGGGAATTAGAATCAGAAGCCGGAAATAGCGTTTCAGAAAGCACACTGAAACGACTATTGATTGCAAAACATAAATATTTCATAAGAATAGGACAATTGTGCCGCACATATACTTCAAATAAAGGGCGTATGTGTGGCATTTCTATATGAACAGAGACTTAGAAAATGGAAAATTCAAAGAAAAGCTGGCATCTGCTGCAAGTATGCCGAAGGATGTCGTCCTTGGTGCAGCAGTCGTTACGATCATTGGGGATCAGGAGGTCTGCATTGAAAATTACCGGGGCATCATCGAATACACGGATGTACTGATCCGCGTACAGACAAAGGGCTGCCAGCTTAGACTTATGGGAAAGAACCTTCAAATAGAATATTATACGAATGATGAGATGAAGATTACGGGCAGAATCTGTTCGCTAGAATATTGTAAGTGAGGTAGAAAAAGCTGTGATACAGTCAATCATCCGGTATGTACATGGATATGTGAAGATCCGTGTGGAAGGGTATTCCCCCGAGCGGTTTTTAAACCTGTGCAGCCATCATCAAATTTATATATGGGGACTTACTCCCTGCGGCAATGCATACGAGATGTACATGAGCTTAAAGGGATTCAAGAAGCTTCGACCGATCGTCAGGAAGACACATACCAGAATTCAGCTTGTAGAGCGCATGGGCCTTCCTTTTTTCCTACAGAAATACCGGAAAAGGAAACTGTTTTTTATCAGTTTTTTTCTTTGCCTGGGGCTCCTTTACTTTTATTCCAGCTTCATATGGGACATTCATTTTGAAGGAAACGAAAAATGGACCAACGAGACTTTGCTGGAATTTTTGGAGGAAAAGGAAGTTACACCTCATATGCCGAAAAGCAAGGTGGATTGTGCGTTGATCGTCAAGGAAATTCGAAAGGCGTATGATGATATCGTTTGGGTCTCCGCATCCATAGATGGGAGCCGCCTTCGTATCCAAATTAAAGAAAATGAGGATACCTTCCGTGAGGCAGATGCAGAGTCTGGAAATACCTCTGATGACAGCACAGCATCAAAGGATGGACAGGAAGAAGAGACACTAACGCCAAGAGATCTGGTCGCTGCAAAGGATGGTGTCATTACCAGTATTATCACTCGAACAGGCGTCCCTCAAGTCCATGTGGGAGATACCGTTAAAAAGGGGGATGTCCTCGTATCGGGCAGGATAGAAGTAAAAAATGATGCAGGGGAAGTCATTGATTATCAATATCAGGCCTCCGATGCTGATATCTTTGCGGATACACAATTGGTTTATACGGACACCATGAGCACGAAATACAAGAAAAAACATTATGAAAAATCAGAAAGAAGATTATATTATCTCAAAATCGGCAGTCGCCTGATTTCTGTCGGTACACTTAAGAATGATTATAAGGAGTGGGAACTACATACCAGTGAACACCAGTTAAAATTGGGTGAAAATTTTTACCTGCCAGTATCTTATGGAAGTAAGATTGTAAAATCATACATTTCTAAGGAAAAAAGCTATACCAAAAAAGAAATCCAGCAGCAATTAAGCCAGAATTTCCAGCTTTTTTCCAAAGGCTTAGAGGAACAAGGGATTCAAATCAAAGACAATCACGTGAACATTCAAATCGGTGAAAACTCGGCATCGGCAAAAGGCACCCTATATCTGAATGAAAGCATCGCAAAAGAGACGAAAACAGAAATAATGCAGATTGAGGACCAAGGACAGGAGAACACAGATCAGAAAGACACAGATTAACAGGAGAATGAGCAATAACCCTTCATCTCGGGCTTGAAAATGATGGATTTATTTACTATAATAAAATCTGGATTTTATGTCCGAAGAAAGAGAGGTATTTTGTTTGGAAGATAAATATTTGAGAATTGGTACTGTGGAGCAGATACAGTCTGTGTTTGGCCCCCAGGATAAGTTCATTCGTACAATAGAAGAAAAACTGCACGTTTCCATTACTGCACGTGAATCAGAGCTGCATATTATGGGCGCTGCCAAGAAAAATGTCGAGCTGACTGCGGATATTTTAGTCTCCATGTTCAATATCCACTCGAAAGGAGGGGAACTGAATGTTGAGACCATCCACCGCCTGATCGAAGAAGCAGCAGACGGGACTCTTTTGGATGTTTGTAATGCAATGGATGAATCTGTCATTACGACTCACAGAGGTACCCCCATCAGGTGCAGGACAGCAGGGCAGAAGGAGTATATTAAATCCCTGCGGAATGATACGATTACAGTCTGTATCGGACCTGCTGGTACCGGAAAGACATTTCTGGCAGTTGCGCAGGCGGTCAGAGAGCTGGAAAATAAGGAGATTGACCGTATTATCCTGTCCCGTCCGGCAATAGAAGCAGGATCTGAACGCCTTGGCTTCCTTCCGGGTGATCTAAATGATAAGATCGATCCTTATCTGCGTCCTTTATATGATGCTTTGAATGACATTTTAGGACCGGAGCGTGTTGCTTCCTACCGGGAGCGGGATATCATCGAGGTGGCAGCTCTTGGATATATGAGAGGCCGTACTCTGAACCGTTCCAGGCTGATTCTGGACGAGAGCCAGAATTCGAAGCTTGAAATGCTGAAAATGTGTCTGACGAGACTGGGAGAGGGTTCTAAAATGGCCCTTGTCGGAGATGTGACACAGTCCGACCTCAGTAAGTCTGATTCTGGACTGGAAAAATGCGCATCGATCATCAAATCGGTAGAAGGTGTGGGCATTGTACAGCTCGGGAATAAGGATGTCGTGAGAAGTAAGATCGTCCGGGATATCTTAAGGGCATTTGATGTGTCAGAATCCAAGGCCGCAGAGAAAAGGAATCCTGGGCGTGGAAAATCAAATATAAGAAAAAAGAAGTAATATTGCGCCGCCAATCGTCCCAAAACAGAGGTAAATGTAACTTTTATAGTTATTTTGCCTCTGCTTTTTATTCAGCCGTGCTTTACAAGGGAACTAAATGGGGTGTATAATATACTGGATTTGGCATGTGCTGATTTACGGTATGTCCTTGTAGATTGAACCGTAAGATAAATGGAAACAAGAGGAGAAAGTCATGAGTCTATACATGGAAGAGGAAGGGGCAGTAACACTGCCATTTGATACAGAAGAAACGGCCGAGCTGGTCATCGAGGCTGCATTAGAATATGAGGGATGCCCCTACGAGGCAGAGATCAACCTGCTTCTGACTACGGATGAAGCGATTCGGGAGATGAATCAGATGTTCCGTCAGATTGACAAGGCCACCGATGTGCTGTCATTTCCCATGCTGAACTATGAGAAGCCGGGAGATTTTTCAGATGTAGAGGAGCGCCCGGAAGAATGCTTTAACCCGGAATCCGGCGAGCTTATGCTGGGTGATATTGTGATTTCTAAAGATAAAGTCCTTTCCCAGGCAGAAGCCTACGGCCATTCTGAGCGGAGAGAATATGCTTTCCTGATTGCCCACAGTATGTTACACTTATTCGGTTATGACCATATGGAAGAAGACGAGCGTCTTGAGATGGAGCAGAAGCAGCGAGAGATTCTGGAAAAGATTCAAATATTAAGGTAACGGTGTAGACGGAGGATTTATGGCAGAGACACATAAGAATAGAAAAAAGAAAAAAGACGATTTTCTGATGCAGGGTGCCATACTGGCTTTCGCTGCCGTAATCACAAAGATCATCGGCGTAGCATATCGTATCCCACTTACTAATATATTGGGAGATGAAGGCAACGGATTTTACGGGTATGCTTTTGAGGTTTATTCCCTGGCACTGATCCTTTCTTCCTTCAGCTTTCCAATCGCCGTTTCCAAGCTGGTCTCCGCCAGGATGGCAATGCGGCAGAAGCGGAATGCCTTCCGGGTATTCCAGTGTGCGTTGATATTTTCCGTCGTTGTCGGTGCTGTGGTGGCTGTTGTGATATTCTTTGGGGCAGGACCAATCTCCACACATTTGATGGAATCACCTTTGAGCGTATACGCCTTGAAGGTTCTGGCACCCGGGCTCTTTATTGTATCTGTGATGGGTGTCCTTAGGGGCTATTTCCAGGGTTTGGGAACGATGGTACCCACAGCCGTCTCACAGGTCATCGAACAGATTGTCAATGCAGTCATCAGTCTGGTCGGTGCCAGCGTTCTTTTTAAGATTGGATTAAAAGCTGCAGAGAAAAAAGACGTCGACCTTTTAGGACCTGCCTATGGCGCAGCGGGCGGTACACTTGGAACAATCATAGGTGCCCTTGCCGGACTTTTTTTCCTGTTATTTGCCCTGTTTGCATTTCAGCGTGTAATCCGCAGACAGTTAAAGTCGGACAAGACGCGCAGACAGGAGAGCTACAGCCATATTTTGAAGATTTTGGTGCTGACGATCATTCCGGTTATCTTTAGTACCGCAATTTATAATATCAACCAACTGATCGACCTGACTCTTTTTAATAAGATCATGTCGGCTCAGGGATTTGCTGAAAAGCAATACATGGCGCTCCAGGGCATCTATACAGGAAAGTATAATACCCTGATCAATGTGCCAATGGCTATGGCAAATGGACTTGCAGCTTCAGTCATTCCCAGTCTGACGGCAGCGGTAACGGCCAATGACAAGAAGCTGGTTCACAGCAAGATCAACCAGACGATCCGTTTTACCATGCTGGTCGCGATTCCTTGCTTTGTCGGTTTCATTGTGCTCGCCTCCCCACTGATGGTCTTACTGTTCGGGGATTCGAGCAAAACACCTGCCATGCTGCTTGCAATTGGTGCAGTGACTGTCGTATTTTATTGCTGGTCCACCGTATCGAACTCCATCCTGCAGGGCTTGGATAAGATGTCGACGCCTGCTAAAAACGCGGGGATTTCACTTGTCATACATATTATCGCTCTTTTAATCATGCTGATTGTATTAAAGTGGAATATTTATGCACTGGTCGGAAGTAATATCGTATTCTCCGTGTGCATGTGCTTTTTGAACGCCAGGGCGATTCACAAGGCAAGCGGCTACAAGCAGGAGATGGACCGGACGTTTGTTAAGCCACTGATTTCTGCGGTCATCATGGGAATCTTTACTTATGCGTCCCATCTGCTTTTTAGTCTGGCTCTGCCGGGGCGTATCGCAACGCTTCTGTCCGTGCTGGTCGCTGTAGTCGTATATGCATTGTGCATCCTGAAATTGGGAACACTGACAGAACAGGACATCAAGGATCTGCCGCAGGGGTATAAAATATTAAGACTGTGCAGAAGGTTTAACCTCCTGCCGCATAAAGAAAGTTAAACGCAAAAAAATTGCGTGTCAATGTATTTTTTATGATAAAATGGCCAATACTGTATGAAAAAAGGAGTGGGATCCTTATGAAATTGAGATACCGTATTGGCTTTTTTGCGGGAATTTTTCTGATTGTATGCATGATCGGAATTGGATATCAACTGAGTTATAAATATGCCCTGGAGAGACAGCAGGCGAAGGCTGAGCTTCCCCAGCAGAGCACACAGAGCATCACGACTAAGGGAGAAGCGACTAAGAATGAGGGCTACTATCTGTGCGAACTCCATGGATATGTAGTGGTCTATCTTTATGATAAAAAGACGATCTTTGAGGTAACAGATATTCCTCTTACGGACCTTCCAGAAGAACTTCAGGGAGAAATCCAGGATGGAAAATATATTGAAACAGAAGATGCCCTGTATGGATTTTTAGAAAATTATTCGAGCTGATAAGTAGACGAATTCTATTAAATAGTGTAATATATGTATTGGTCTGCGAAAAGGAGATACAAATATGGACGAACAAAAGATTAAACGAATCAATGAATTATACAGAAAATCAAAAGCTGAAGGGCTGACAGAGGCCGAGAAGAAGGAACAGAAGGTACTCAGGCAGGAATACGTGGATTCCTTCAGACGTAACCTGCGCAGTCAGCTTGATCGGATTGATATTGAAGAGAAAGACGGAACAGTCATTAATCTGGGTGAAAAATTTGGAAACAAAAAAGGACATTAGAAGACAGGTACGCTCTGCCAGAGCAGGGCTTCCAGAAGGTAAGCGGATAGCATACAGTGCAAGTATCCAGCACAAGCTGCTTGAGCACCCCTTTTACCAGCAGGCAGATGAAATCTACTGCTATGTTTCTTTTGGGGACGAGGTTATTACGGCCCAGATTCTTGAGGAATCCTTTCGACAGGGGAAAAAGGTGGCTGTTCCCAAGATTCTCACAGAAGAAATGAAGGATTGCAGGAAGTATATGGAGTTTTTTTACATCCATAGCATGGAAGAATTAGAAGAAGGATATTATGGAATTTTAGAACCTGTGACCCGCGAAAAGGCGGTGGGGAGGAATGTGCTTGTGGTCATGCCGGGAGTCGCATTTGATTCCTCTTGCCACAGGATTGGATATGGGGGCGGCTTTTATGATGCCTATCTAAGAAGACACGCGGATTACAGGACCATAGCGCTCGCTTATTCTATCCAGTGTCTGGAACAGATTCCATGCATGGAACACGATATCTGCCCAGAGATCATTCTGACAGAAAAGGAGAGTTATACATGTTGAACGGACTGCCATGCGATCCGGTGATTCTGTTAAGTGTGGTCAACACAAAGCTGAGGGACTACTATAAGAATCTGGATGAGCTATGTGATGACATGGGGATTACAGGGACAGAATTAACTGAGAAGCTTAGAATGATTGATTATGAATACGATGAAGAACAGAATCAATTTGTATAGAAATGCGATTTTGCTGGGTTCTGTTTTAGGATTTCATTTTAAATTAGAAAAGGATTCTTACATATGAATACAATAGATTTTACAACGATAGACCTATCAAAGGAAGCGCCTGTCACGGAACCGGACAGGCAGTATTACTTTATCGCTAAGGCAAGAGAATATGTCCAAAAGCAATCCGAAGAATTAGGAAGGGCGCTGACTTTTTGCGTCACCACCTTCGGCTGCCAGATGAATGCCAGGGATTCCGAGAAGCTTTCCGGTATTCTGGAACAGATTGGATATGTAGAAGAGACAGATGAGGAGAAGGCTGACTTTGTCATTTACAATACCTGTACTGTACGTGAGAATGCGAATCAGAGGGTGTACGGCAGACTTGGACAGCTCAACCGCGTGAAAAAGCAGAATCCACACATGATGATCGGCCTATGCGGATGCATGATGCAGGAGCCAGAAGTCGTAGAGAAGTTGAAAAAAAGTTATCGTTTTGTGGACCTGATTTTCGGAACCCACAATATTTTTAAATTTGCAGAGCTAATTACAACCCGCATGGAATCTAAACGAATGGTCATTGATATCTGGAAGGATACGGATAAGATCGTGGAAGACCTGCCCAGCGAGCGGAAATATTCTTTCAAATCCGGCGTGAATATTATGTTCGGATGTAATAATTTCTGCAGTTACTGCATCGTCCCTTATGTCAGAGGACGGGAGCGCAGTAGAAATCCCGAAGATATCATCCGCGAGATCGAGAATCTGGTGGCGGACGGTGTTGTGGAAGTCATGCTCTTAGGACAGAATGTCAATTCCTATGGAAAGACATTAAAAGAGCCAATGAGTTTTGCACAGCTTTTACAGGAGATCGAGAAGATAGAGGGACTTAAGCGTATCCGCTTCATGACCTCACATCCGAAGGATCTCTCCGATGAATTAATTGAGGTGATGAGGACTTCTAAGAAGATCTGCAAGCATCTGCATTTGCCGATCCAGTCAGGCAGCACCCGGATTCTGGAGAAAATGAATCGCAGGTATACGAAGGAACATTATCTGGAGCTGGTAGATAAGATTCGCGCCGCAGTGCCGGATATCTCCCTGACGACAGATATTATTGTGGGATTCCCGGGAGAGACGGAAGAAGATTTTCTGGAGACGATGGATGTCGTAAAAAAGGTACGTTATGACAGTGCTTTTACCTTTATCTATTCCAAACGGACAGGAACACCTGCCGCTGTGATGGAGGACCAGATTCCAGAAGAGGTCGTAAAGGACAGGTTCGACCGTCTTTTGAAGGAAGTACAAAGTATTTCAAGTGAGGTATGCAGTGTATACACAGATACCATCCAGGAAGTCCTTGTCGAGACCGTCAACGACCATGATCCAAGCCTGATGACAGGCCGAATGAGCAATAACCTGCTGGTACATTTTCCAGGAGATAAGGAACTGATTGGAAAAATCGTTCCTGTGAAGCTGAAGGAATGTAAAGGATTTTATTATATTGGCGAGAGAGTGCCTGCAACCGAATAAATTTTTTCAGGAAAGCGGCATTAAGAAATAAATTCCACCTATATTTCAGTAAAAAACGTCCAAACTATATATAAGGATATATAGGAGGACGTTTTTTCTGTGAAGAGAGTGAGTGAATATTTGGTGCTTTTTGCACTTGGCGGGACAATTTATTATTCATTTGAAATGATTTTCCGGGGCTTTTCCCATTGGTCCATGTTTGTGTTAGGAGGCTTATGCTTCGTATTCTTCGCACAACAGGGGCTTTGGGTAAAATGGGAGGACCCTTTATGGATGCAACTGATCCGCTGTATGATCTTTGTGACGGCAGGTGAATTTATCACAGGAATCATCGTTAATAAATGGTTGAAATGGGGAGTCTGGGACTATTCAGACCAGCCATTCCAGCTATTTGGACAGATTTGTGCGCCGTTTACAATTATCTTTTCCGGCCTGTGCGTACTGGGAATCCTTTTAGCAGGATATCTGCTGTACTGGCTGTATGGTGAGGTAAAACCGCATTTTCATGTGCTGTAGCCGGACCTTTTTTGAGATGCCCTAAGCGGCATCTCCTTACTTGAGAAAAATTCTCTTTCACAACTTTTTAAAAAATGCTATACTGGGTAAGAAACAAACGCAGTAAAATTGGAAAGCGAAAGGAAGTAAAAACGTGGCAGAATTAACTCCCATGATGCAGAAGTATATGGAGACAAAGGCTTCATATCCAGACTGTATCTTATTTTATAGATTAGGCGACTTTTATGAAATGTTTTTCGAGGACGCCATTACCGCCTCAAGGGAACTAGAGATCACATTGACCGGCAAGAGCTGCGGTCTTGAGGAACGTGCTCCTATGTGTGGGATTCCCTATCACGCAGTGGACGGCTATCTGAATAAGCTGGTGGCTAAAGGCTATAAGGTGGCGATCTGTGAGCAGGTGGAGGACCCAAAGCTTGCGAAGGGACTTGTAAAGCGGGAAGTGACACGTATTGTCACACCTGGAACGAACCTGGCTCCACAGGCACTGGATGAGACAAAGAACAATTATCTGATGTGTATTGTATACATAGCGGACAGATACGGACTCTCCATCGCAGACATCACGACCGGGGACTATTTTGTGACGGAGCTGCCGGACAGCGCTAAGCTGATGGATGAGATTTATAAATTCATGCCCTCAGAGATCATCTGTAACGAATCCTTCTACATGAGTGGTATGGATCTGGAGGATTTAAGAAGCAGACTGGGAATTACGATCTATTCCCTGGACGCCTGGTATTTTGATGATGCCATCTGCAGGAAGAAGCTGCTGGAGCATTTCCATGTCTCCTCCTTCGTGGGATTAGGACTGGAAGATTATGACTGTGGAATCATCAGTGCCGGAGCACTCCTGCAATATCTGCTCGAGACACAGAAGAATTCTTTGTCACAGCTTACGCATATCACTCCTTACACCACGGCAAAATACATGATGCTGGACAGCTCCACAAGAAGGAATCTGGAATTGTGTGAGACTCTTAGAGAGAAGCAGAAGAGAGGCTCCCTGCTCTGGGTGCTGGACAAGACAAAGACGGCCATGGGGGCCCGAATGCTGCGCAAGTATCTGGAACAGCCTTTGATCGAGAAAGAGGAGATTCTAAAGAGACTGGATGCGGTAGAGGAGCTAAAGGACCTGGCGATTTCAAGAGAGGAGATTCGGGAATATCTGACCCCGGTCTATGACCTGGAACGCCTCATCACGAGGATTACATATGGTTCTGCCAACCCAAGAGACCTGACAGCTTTTAAGACCTCACTGGAAATGCTGCCGTCCCTTCATTATATTTTAGAGGAGATGGAATCCTCTCTATTGTGCGGTATCCGGGAAGATCTGGATACACTGGAGGATCTCTGTACACTCATCAAGGATTCTATCATTGATGACCCGCCGCTTGCTATGAAGGAAGGCGGAATCATTCGGGATGGATACCATGAGGAAGTGGATAAGCTAAGAAGCGCCAAGTCCGACGGAAAAGACTGGCTTGCCCGGTTAGAGGAGGAAGAACGGGAAAAGACAGGAATCAAGAATTTGAAGATCAAATACAACAAGGTGTTCGGTTACTATCTGGAAGTGACCAATTCCTATAAAGATATGGTTCCTGATTATTATACGAGAAAACAGACGCTCGCCAATGCAGAGCGTTACATCACCCCGGAGCTCAAAGAGCTGGAGGATACCATCTTAGGTGCAGAGGACAAGCTGTATGCCCTGGAATATGAGCTTTACAGCACGGTCCGCGACACGATCGCCGGTGAGGTGGAACGAATTCAGAGGACGGCCAAGGCGGTCGCGGCTCTGGATGTATTCGCATCCCTGGCCTTAGTTGCAGAACGGAACAACTATGTCCGTCCAAAAATCAACGAGAAGGGTATCATTGATATCAAGGACGGCCGTCATCCGGTGGTAGAAAAGATGATTCCGAACGATATGTTCATCTCCAATGATACTTATCTGGATGATAAAAAGCAGCGAATTTCCATTATCACCGGCCCGAACATGGCCGGAAAGTCCACTTACATGAGGCAGGCTGCCCTGATCGTACTTATGGCACAGCTTGGTTCTTTTGTGCCTGCATCCAGTGCGAATATCGGACTGGTGGACCGGATCTTCACCCGGGTGGGCGCATCCGATGACCTCGCCTCCGGGCAGAGTACGTTCATGGTAGAGATGACGGAGGTCGCCAATATCCTGCGTAATGCGACAAGCAAGAGCCTTCTGATCCTGGATGAGATTGGACGGGGAACCAGTACCTTTGATGGACTTTCCATTGCATGGGCTGTAGTCGAATATATTTCGGATACGAAATTATTGGGAGCCAAGACCCTATTTGCCACGCATTACCATGAACTGACCGAGCTGGAAGGCAAGATAGAGAACGTCAATAATTATTGCATTGCCGTCAAGGAAAAGGGCGACGATATCGTCTTCCTGCGTAAGATCGTGAAAGGCGGTGCGGATAAGAGTTATGGAATCCAGGTAGCCAAGCTTGCGGGAGTTCCCGATATTGTAATCGACCGGGCCAAGGAAATCGTGGAAGAATTAAGCGACGAGGATATTACCAACAGGGTAAGTGAGATTGCTGTAAAAGAACACGATGCAAGGAAAAAGCCAAAGGCGAAAAAATATGATGAGGTGGATATTGCCCAGATGTCCTTATTTGATACCGTCAAGGACGGAGATGTCCTGGAAGAATTGAAGAATATCGATGTGGGCAATCTGACCCCGATCGACGCATTGAATACGATCTACAGATTACAAAACAAATTGAAAAACCGCTGGTAAGCAAAGGGGTCTGACCCTTCTGAAAAAATGGGGATTTCCCCTTTGACAGGAGGGGCAGACCCTTGGGCGTGAATGGATAAAGGAGAGGACTTATGCCGCATATTCAGGTATTAGATCAAATTACAATTGATAAAATCGCCGCCGGGGAAGTGATTGAGCGTCCGGCTTCTATCGTAAAGGAATTGGTGGAAAATGCAATCGACGCGAAAGCGACCACAGTTGTCGTAGAAATCCAGGAGGGCGGTATCTCATTCATCCGCATCACAGACAATGGAAGCGGAATCGTAAGGGAGGACGTACAGAATGCATTCTTAAGGCATTCCACAAGTAAAATACGCAGTGTGGAAGACTTGACCCATGTCTCTTCCCTTGGTTTTAGAGGGGAGGCTCTCTCTAGTATCGCTGCCGTGACAAAGGTAGAGTTAATTACCAAGACACGTGAGGAGACCTTTGGTACACGTTATGTGATTGAAGGCGGCCAGGAGCTGTCCCTGGAGGATACCGGGGCCCCGGATGGAACTACATTTCTGATCCGGCAGCTTTTCTATAATGTACCTGCCAGAAGAAAGTTCTTAAAAACGGCCATGACGGAGGCGGGGCACATCCAGGACCTTTTGATGCGTCTGGCGCTTTCTCACCCGGAGGTATCTATTCAGTTCATCAACAATGGACAGGAGAAGCTAAGAACAGCCGGGAACGGAAAGCTAAGGGATGTGATATACAGCATTTATGGAAGAGAAGTCGCTGCGAATCTGATCGAGATGGATTATGAAAAGGGAGGCCTGCATATGACAGGATTCCTCGGCAAGCCGCTGGTCAGCCGCGGGAACCGGAATTTTGAGAACTTCTTTGTGAATGGCAGATATGTAAAAAGCAGTATGATATCGAAGGCAATCGAGGATGCATACCGGGACTTTGTCATGCAGCATAAATTCCCGTTTGTAGTGCTGCATTTTGGAATCAATGGGGAGGATATCGATGTAAATGTCCATCCGACCAAAATGGAGCTGCGTTTTCAGAAACAGCAGGAGGTCTATAATACGGTATATGAAGGTGTGCACAGAACCCTTTTGGAGCCGGAACTGATTCCTGTCGTGGATGTGCCTCAGCCACGTCGTGCCGAGCCGGCTAAGGAAGAGAGCCCTTTTTTGTTAAAGCCAAAAGCAAGGACACAGACCGCAACAAATACCAACGTGAAAGCCGATATTTTGCAGCAGGTGGATATCCGCCCCGATACTACATCTGCAGCAGAAATACAAAAAAACGTGTCACAGCCTGCAAGGACAGTTGGGGAGATTTTCAGGACCGTTCCAGAGGAGCCGGTAGAAAAAAACGAGGACTATTTTTTGAAAAAAATGCGGGAACGGGTTCTTTCTTACCATAATAAGGTCGCAGAAACAGAAAAAATATCTGCCAAAAAGCAACCAATGCCGAATATGGTACGGGAAACCGGCAATTATCATATAGAAGAAAAGAAAACGCCTGCTAAAGCTGACAAAGATGACGAGGGCCTTGGAGGTAAGACAGAGGATTCTTCTGATCATTTGAATGAATCTGCAGAAAAATCATCAGATGTTCTAGATACCCTGGGCAAGGCAGAGCAGATGGATCTGTTTGAGGAGAAGCTCCTGCGACGTGAGACGAAGGCCGAATACAAGCTGATCGGCCAGGTGTTTGATACTTACTGGCTTGTGCAATTTCATGATAATCTCTATATCATAGACCAGCATGCTGCCCATGAAAGGGTCTTATACGAACGCACCCTGCGGGAGATGAAGAATCGGGAATACACCTCCCAGTATTTAAGCCCGCCCATCATTCTGAGCTTGACAATGCAGGAGGCAGAGCTTTTGAACGAACATATGGACCGTTTTGAGCGGATCGGATTTGAAATCGAGCCATTCGGCGGGGACGAATATGCAGTGCGCGCAGTACCGGACAATCTGTTCTCCATTGCGAAAAAGGAGCTTCTGATGGAAATGTTGGACAGCCTGTCCGTAGGTGTCTCCGGGAATATGACACCAGAACTGATCGACGAGAAGGTAGCCTCCATGTCCTGTAAGGCAGCCGTAAAGGGGAATAACAAGCTGTCCGCAATGGAGGTCGATACGCTAATCGGAGAACTATTAGAATTGGAAAATCCATACCATTGCCCGCACGGCCGTCCGACGATCATTGCTATGACGAAACGGGAGCTGGAAAAGAAGTTTAAACGAATTGTATGATAAGGAAGAGTGAACATGAAGAAACCATTGATTATTCTGACTGGGCCGACCGCCGTCGGGAAGACAAAAGCATCGATCGGACTTGCCAAGGCAATCGGCGGAGAAATTATTTCGGCCGATTCCATGCAGGTCTACAAATACATGGATATCGGTTCCGCCAAAATCCGTCCAGAAGAGATGGAGGGGATTTATCATCACCTCGTAGATGTCTTAGAGCCGGACGAGGAATTCCATGTCGTCCGTTTTCAGCAGATGGCAAAAGAGGCGCTACAGGGCATCTATAACAGGGGAAAGATCCCCATTGTTGTAGGTGGGACCGGCTTCTATATTCAGGCGCTCCTCTATGATATTGATTTTACTAAAAATGATAGTGATACAGCCTACCGCCGCTCTTTAGAAGCCCTTGCGAAAGAAAAAGGGGACGCTTTTCTGCACGATATGCTGCAAAAGATCGATGAAAAGGCGGCACAGGATATCCATGAAAACAATCGAAAACGAGTCATCCGTGCCCTGGAATTTTATCATCAGACAGGAAAAAAGATTTCTGAGCATAATGAGGAGGAACGGCAGAAGGAATCTGCCTATCAGTCCGCTTATTTTGTGCTCAACGATGAGAGGGCCCATTTGTATGACAGGATAGACCTCCGTGTGGACCAGATGATGACAGAAGGACTCGTGAAAGAAGTCAAAATGTTGAAAGAGCGTGGTTATAGCAGAGACATGGTTTCCATGCAGGGACTTGGATATAAAGAAATCCTGGCTTATCTGGAAGGTGAGATGAGCTTGGAGGAAGCGGTCTATGTCATCAAACGGGATACCAGGCATTTTGCAAAGCGTCAGATTACATGGTTCAAGCGGGAACGGGATGTAATCTGGCTGAACAAACAGGATTTTAGATATGACGAAGAAAAAATCCTTGAGCAGATGTTGAAAGAATTAAAGATCAGACAGGTTATATAAAAACGACCTAAAAAACAATAGAAAAAATGAGGATAAGAACATGAATTTTGAAATGAACCAGATCTATGCAAAATTAGGAATCAGCCAGGAGGTCCTCGCATTCGGACAGAGGATAGAAGAGGAATTAATGCCGCGTTTCCAGAAATTCGATGAGACAGCGGAATACAACCAGTTAAAGGTCCTTCACGCAATGCAGGAGAATCGTGTCAGTGAAGGCTGTTTTCAGTATGCCAGTGGCTATGGCTATAATGATATGGGAAGAGATACCTTGGAGGCAGTCTACGCAAGTGCATTCCATACTGAAGCGGCACTGGTACGTCCCCAGATCACCTGTGGGACCCATGCACTGGCGCTGGCACTGTCAGCTAATTTAAGACCCGGAGACGAACTGCTTTCTCCAGTGGGCAAACCCTATGACACCCTGGAAGAAGTCATCGGAATTCGTAAATCCAAGGGGTCCCTGGCAGAGTACGGTATTACATACCGACAGGTGGAGTTAAAAGAGGATGGATATTTTGATTATCCTGCAATTAAGGAAGCTATCAATGAGAAGACAAAGCTGGTCACGATCCAGCGTTCGAAAGGATATCAGACACGCCCAAGCTACTCCGTAGAGAAAATCGGAGAACTGATTCGATTTGTTAAGAGCATCAAACCGGACGTCATCTGTATGGTCGACAACTGCTATGGGGAATTTGTGGAGACCATCGAGCCAAGCGATGTAGGGGCAGACATGATTGTCGGTTCCCTGATCAAGAACCCGGGCGGCGGCCTTGCACCAATCGGCGGCTACGTAGCCGGAAGAGAAGATTTAATTGAGAACTGTGCTTACCGTCTGACATCACCTGGATTAGGAAAAGAGGTCGGTGCATCTCTGGGTGTCATGCAGGCATTCTACCAGGGCTTCTTCCTGGCACCGACGGTCGTATGTAGTGCGGTAAAGGGGGCTGTTTTTGCAGCTAATATCTATGAGAAGCTGGGATTTGGAGTCATTCCGAACAAAACTGAGAGCCGCCACGATATCATTCAGGCTGTAGAGCTGGGAACACCAGAGGGTGTGATCGCTTTCTGTAAAGGAATTCAGTCCGCTGCCCCGGTAGACAGTTATGTCAGCCCGGAGCCTTGGGCAATGCCGGGCTATGACAGTGATGTCATCATGGCGGCAGGAGCATTTGTACAGGGCTCTTCCATCGAATTAAGTGCTGACGGACCAATCAAGCCTCCTTATGCAGTCTATTTCCAGGGAGGACTGACCTGGCCTCATGCCAAGCTTGGAATCCTGAAATCCTTACAGAACTTGGTGGATGCAGGACTGGTATCAAAAGATGCACTTATAAAGGCGGATTAAGAAAGGGGATATCACTTATGACGAGAATCGCAGTAATCGGAGGCGGTGCATCCGGTCTGATGGCGGCTGTCACAGCGGCAGAGAACGGAGCAGAAGTTCTGCTTTTGGAACATAAGGACCGGGTGGGGAAGAAGCTTCTCTCCACCGGGAACGGAAGATGTAATTTTACGAACCTAAAGCAGGAGCCAGTTTGTTACCATTCCGAAAATCTGCTGTTTCCCTGGCAGATCATCGAAAAATTTAATGCACAGCAGACCATTGCCTTTTTTCTTAAGCTGGGCATCTATTCTAAGAACCGCAATGGATATTTGTATCCTCATTCTGATCAGGCGTCCGCTGTACTGGATGTTCTGCGAATGGAAGCAATACGGCTTCATGTCGACATTCAGACAGAGGTCCACTGCCGGGAGATTCAGCCTGTAAAAAAAGGATTTAAAATCTGCACGGACCAAGGAGCGTTCTCCGCTGATAAGGTCATCCTTGCAGCAGGCTCAAAGGCTGCCCCTGCATCTGGTTCAGACGGGTCTGGGTATACACTTGCGAAGAAGCTGGGGCACCGTCTGATTCCGGTACTGCCGTCCCTTGTACAGCTTTGCTGCAAGGAGAATTTCTATAAGGGTATCGCAGGGGTCCGGGCCAACGGAAGGGTCTCCATCTATGTCGATGGAGAATGTCAAGCGGCAGACACGGGCGAAATCCAGTTGACCAACTATGGAATCTCTGGAATCCCTGTTTTCCAGGTCAGCCGTTATGCCTCAATCGGGCTGTATGAAAAGAAAGAAGTAACGGCCGTTCTTAATTTTATGCCGGACTTTTCGAGAGAACAATTCATAACATTCTTAAAAAACAGGATTTCTTCCAGACCTCAGAAGACGATGGAAGAATTCTTGGTCGGTCTGTTTCATAAAAAGCTGTCTGACCTCTGGTTAAAGCTTGCAAAGATAGAGCGCAGCAAGAAGGCTGGAGATTGTACCGAAGCGGAAATCACAAGGCTTTCTGCACTCATTCAGGGCTTTAGGACAGAGGTGACAGACACCAAATCCTTTGAACAGGCCCAAGTGTGCAGAGGCGGTGTGGACACAAAGGAAGTGCACGCAGAGACGTTGGAATCGCTTTATGTGCCGGGCTTGTACTTTGCAGGGGAAATCCTGGACGTGGATGGTATCTGCGGAGGATACAACCTGCAGTGGGCATGGTCCAGTGGGTATGTTGCAGGAAAGGAGGCCTCCCATGCTTAGGATCAATCAGTTAAAACTGCGTCCCGGCCACAGCCAGAAAGATTTAGAGGAGAAAATATTGAGGTTTCTCCATATCCCGGAGGATGCCCTGCTGGATTACCAGATTTTCAAACAATCTATAGATGCCAGAAAGAAGCCGGATATCTTTTTTTCCTATACCATCGATGTAAAAGTAAAGCAGGAGAGCAGCGTGCTTCGTAAGATGAAAAAACAGGTCCAGAAGATTACCCGTACCCCGTATCAGCTTCCAGCTTCCGGGGATCAGACCTTATCTTTTAGACCTGTCATCGTCGGCAGCGGCCCTGCTGGTCTGTTCTGCGCCTATCTGCTTGCCCAGGCTGGATTTTGTCCACTGGTCCTGGAACGCGGTGCAGACGTAACGCAGCGGCTTTTAGATGTAGAAGCATTTTGGGAGAACGGGCGTCTAAATCCCTCCTCGAACGTCCAATTTGGGGAAGGCGGTGCAGGCACCTTCTCGGATGGGAAATTAAATACTTTAGTGAAGGATGCGCAGGGAAGGAATCGTTATGTCCTGGAGACCTTCGTGAAATTTGGGGCGCCGGAATCAATTTTATATGAACAGAAACCCCATATAGGCACGGATATCCTGATTCATGTCGTAAAAAGGATGCGGCAGCAAATCGAAGAGCTGGGGGGAGAATTTCGTTTCCACAGCCAGTTGACAGATCTGCTGTTACAGACAAAGCATCCAGAGGGTCCTTTCAGCGTCAGGGGAATCCAGATCAACGGCTGCGAGGAGGAGGCCGCGGAAGTGGTCATCCTGGCCATCGGCCACAGTGCCCGCGATACCTTTCAGATGTTATATGAGAAGCAAATCTCCATGCAGGCAAAAGCCTTTGCAGTGGGAGTCCGCATCGAACATCCACAGGCAATGATTCAGGCCTGCCAGTATGGGGAAGGAGCACCAAAGGAGCTGCCGACTGCTTCCTATAAGTTGACCGCCCAGCTTGAAAATGGACGCGGTGCCTATACCTTCTGCATGTGTCCGGGCGGCTATGTCGTCAATGCGTCCTCTGAGGAGGGGCGTTTGGCAGTAAATGGGATGAGCTACCACGGCCGTGATGGAGTGAACGCCAACAGTGCAGTGATCGTCACAGTCACTCCTGAAGATTATGGAAGCTCACATCCTCTTGCTGGAGTCGAATTTCAGCGTATGCTGGAGGAGCGTGCTTTTGCACAGGGACAGGGAAAGGTTCCCGTTCAGTGCTTTCAGGATTTCTGTGAAAATAGAGTGTCTGAACAGTTCGGCGAAGTACTCCCTCAAATCAAAGGAGCCTGCACGATGGGCAATGTACGCGCCATTTTCCCGGAAATATTAGGAGCCTCTCTGGAAGAGGGCATCCGTCTGATGGATCACAAAATTCATGGGTTCGCCAGGGCAGATGCAGTGCTTTCCGGGGTCGAAAGCCGTACCTCATCTCCTATAAAGATAGAACGAAATGAAGAATTTGAAAGTAATTTGGGCGGAATCTACCCTTGTGGGGAAGGGGCTGGATATGCCGGTGGAATCACCTCCGCCGCCATGGATGGGATGAAAACGGCGGAAGCCATCATCCGCAGATATGCGCCTTTCCACAAAGTCTTCACAAAAATTTAAGAATGCAGACCTATACATGAATTTTAATTTATGCTAAAATAAATCATTGTATTGCAACATCCGCAGTCAGGTATGATGTATGAAAGAAAACAATACGATGAAAGAAATGGTGGAAGAAGAGCGGCCATATGAGAAGTGCATGAGGTTTGGGGCGAGTAATTTAACGGATAGTGAATTACTGGCTGTTTTGCTGCGTACAGGTACCAGAGGAGAGAATTCCCTCAGACTTGCAGATAAGCTTTTGCATCCTGCATTTTCAACAGAGGGTATCTTGAATATCCATCAGTGGACACTGGAGCAGTTGATGCAAATCAAGGGCATCGGAAAGGTGAAAGCAGTCCAGATTCTATGCCTGTCGGAACTTGCCAAGAGGCTCTCAAAGGCCAGTGCACTGGCAGGACTTGATTTTTCTACGCCGTCTTCTATCGCACAATATTATATGGAAGACATGAGGCATAGCAGACAGGAGTCTATGAAGCTTCTTCTGCTGGATACAAAGTCAAGATTGATCTCAGATACAGATATTTCCAAAGGAACAATCAATTCGGCGATTCTTTCGCCAAGGGAACTGTTCGTAGAGGCCCTCAAGAAGAATGCTGTCTCCATTGTCCTGCTCCACAACCATCCAAGTGGTGACCCAAAGCCGAGCAGAGCAGATGTCCTGACGACCAAAAGGGTATATGAGGCAGGGATTCTGATCGGGATTGAATTGTTGGATCATATCATTATCGGGGATAATTGCTATTACAGTATGAGGGAACAAGAGCTTTTATCATAGATGCAGGTATTTTAAATTTTGATAAAGGAATAGGCGGATGAAAAAATCTGCCTGATATGAAATAAGGGGAAGTGTAACATATGGCCAGGAATGTATATGGACTAGATCTGGGGACTTATGAGATAAAAATATTTGATAAGAAGAAAGATAAAATTTGGAAAGCAAAGAATGTTATTGCCATGAAGGATAAGAAGTATATCTTTTCTACTGGCAATGAGGCATATGAGATGTATGAGAAGGCACCCGATAATATTCAGGTCGTCTTCCCAATGAAGAATGGTGTCATTGCACATTTTGATGATATGCAGTATCTGTTGCAGACCTTGCTGGATACGGACAGACAGTTTTCCAGGGGAGCAGAATATGTAATTGCCGTACCGACAGATGTGACGGAGGTGGAGAAGAAGGCCTTCTATGACCTGGTGTTCCATTCCAGTGCCAAGGCAAAATCAGTGCGAATCGTAGAACGGGGCATCGCAGAGGCCGTAGGCATGGGAATTGACATTTGGAATGAGAAGGGAATCTTCATCGCCAATTTCGGCGGTGAGACGACAGAGCTTTCTGTACTCGCATCAGGCGGTATGGTATTGAACAGGCTGATTAAGATTGGCGGTGTCCATTTTGATTCCGCCATTGCCAATCTGGTCCGGCATAATCTGGATTTCCTGATCGGACGGCTGACAGCAGAGACGCTGCGAAAGGAATTTGGTGTGTTCGAGGAGGCGGGCGATGCTTCCCTTCAAGTCGCAGGCCGGAACCTGCTCACGGGAGTGCCGCAGCAAGAGTCTATTCCCATCGGAATCGTAAGGGCGGCTATGAAGGAACCACTGGCAGAGTGCGTGCGTTCCATCAAGTCTCTCTTAGACCGTACACCGCCAGATGTCCGAAGGGGCATTGATGAGAAAGGAATTTATCTGACCGGAGGACTCGCGAACCTAAGGGGACTTTCTACATACCTTGAGGAGAGCACCGGCTTAAAGGTAACCATGATTCAAAATCCAGAATTATGTGCGGTTTCAGGATTAAAAAAGATGATTTTGAATAAAGAGTATAAGAAGTTAACATATTCTATGTTAGATGAAGATTATAGGTGGCTGAGATAATATGAAAAAGAAAAATCAAACCTCTTCAAAAAGTAAATACTATCTGGCAGGGCTGTGTCTGTTCTGTATTCTTTTGATGGTACTGTCATTCTTCTATGATAAGGCAGGCGCTCCATTCAAAGGAATCGCGAGCGTGACCATCATCCCGATGCAGAAAGGGATCAATCAGATCGGCACCTGGCTTGGCGACATTAGTGATAATTTTGATACACTGCAGGAGGTCCGAAAGGAAAAGGATGCCCTCCAGGACAAAGTAGATGCTTTGATTACGGAGAATAACAACTTACAGGAAGAGAAGTATGAATTGGAGCGTCTTCAGGCGCTGTATAAGCTTGACCAGAACTATGCAGATTATGAAAAGACAGGAGCCCACGTAATCGCGAAGGATTCCGGGAACTGGTTCAGCACCTTTACGATTGATAAAGGAAGTAAGGACGGCATCAAAAAGAATATGAATGTCATGGCAGGCAGCGGCCTGGTGGGTATTGTGACAAAGGTCGGCCCCACCTGGGCAACAGTGCGTTCTGTGATTGATGATTCCAGTAATGTCAGTGCCATGGTCCTGTCCACCTCTGACAGATGTATGGTCAGAGGTGATCTCTCCCTGATCAACGATGGGAAGATTCGATTTGAGCAGATGGAGAACAATGAGAATAAGGTCCAGGTAGGCGATCAGATCGTGACCTCCCATATCAGTGATAAGTATCTCCAGGGAATCCTCATCGGTTATGTTAGCGAGATTACTGTTGATTCCAATAACCTGACCCGTTCAGGATATATCACTCCGGTGGTAGACTTTAAGAACCTACAGGAGGTATTGGTCATTACGAAGACCAAGGCGGATCTGACAGGTACAGAGAAAGAATAAAGAGTCGGCAAAGAAAGGAGGAATCTGACCGATGAAAAAGATGAAAGCGAAAAGAATCGGTGTGACAGCAGTCATTGTAATCGTCTGCTATCTGCTCCAGTGCACCTTGTTCTCACACTTGACACTGGCATCCATCAAGCCGAATCTGATAATCATCGTAACGGCGGCTTTTGGATTCATGAGAGGACCGAAAGAAGGAATGCTGGTCGGGTTTTTCTCCGGCTTGATGATTGATATCCAATTCGGCAATATCCTGGGGTTCTATGCCCTGATCTATTTGCTGCTCGGTTTTATCAACAGTCTGTTCGAGCAGGTATATTACGACGAAGACATCAAACTGCCGCTGGTCCTGATCGCGGCCAGTGAATTCCTGTACGGGCTGGTCATCTATCTGCTGATGTTCATGTTGCGCAGTGAATTTGATTTTATTTATTATTTGAGCCACAATATCATTCCCGAGCTGATCTACACGATTGTAGTCGCTCTCGGGGTGTATCCATTAATTTTATTTATAAACCACAAGTTAGAAGCAGAAGAAAAAAGGAGTGCAAGTAAATTTGTTTGAGCGTATAAAAGATACTGTATTTCGAATTGTTAAATCACGTCTGTTTGTGTTGATCCTTGCATTCTGTGCTCTGTTTGCAATTCTGGTGAACCGCGTGTTCTATCTGCAGATCGTGAAGGGGCAGTATTATATGGACAACTATAAACTGCAGATTTTAAAGACAAGGGAGATTCCCGGCACCAGAGGGAATATCTATGACCGTAATGGGAATCTTCTTGCATATAATGAACTGGCTTATTCTGTCACCATTGAGGATAATATCACCGGGGAGGATCGAAACGAGATTTTGAATGGAATCCTGGAGAAGATCATCTCAATCGTAGAATCGAATGGGGACTCTGTGATCAGCGACTTTGGCGTCGTATTAGATTCCGCTGGAAATTATGAGTTCTCCCAGACCAATGAGACCTTGAAGCTGCGTTTTATCGCCGACGTCTACGGACTCAAGACCATTGATGAGCTGACGGAAAAGCAGAGAAATGCCTCCGCTGCAGATATCATGAAGTATCTGTGTACAGACGAGGTCTATGGATATGACCTGGATATGAAGAAGATGGACAAGGCCTACCTTTTAAAAATGGTCAACCTAAGATATGCCATCAACCTGAATAGTTTCCAGAAGTTCATTCCGACCACGCTTGCCACAGATGTTAGTGATGAGACAGTGGCTGCCATCATGGAGAACCTGGATGAACTGGACGGCGTGGATATTGCGGAAGATTCCATGCGCCGTTATACAGACAGCAAATATTTTGCTTCCATTATCGGATATACAGGAAAGATTTCTCAGGAAGAATACAATGCCCTGGATAAGGACCAGAAAAAGAAGTATTCCCAGACCGATATTGTCGGTAAGGCAGGATTGGAACAGACCATGGATGAAGTTCTTCAGGGAACTAAAGGAAAGAAGCAGTTCTATGTAGATAGTGTCGGTAAAGTGACGGATAAAGTCAGCAGTAAGGACCCGGAGGCCGGCAATGACGTATACCTGACGATTGATAAAGACCTGCAGGAGCAGACCTATCAGCTTCTGGAGGAAAAGCTTGCCGGAATCGTACTGTCCAAGCTGCGCAATGTCATGAACTATGATCCGAGCCAAACCAGCGATTCAAGCCAGATCATCATTCCAGTCGACGATGCCTACAATGCTTTCATTGCCAATGAGATCATCGATGAAAGCCATTTTGGGGCAGACGACGCCAAGACAGTAGAAAAACAAGTATACCAGAAGTTCACAGAAAGAAAGTCCTCTGCGATCACAGAGATCATCAACGAAATGAACAATAGTGGTGCCAAGGCCTACAAGGACCTTTCCGATGAGATGAAGGCATATATGGATTATATTTCCATCGATGTCCTTCAGAAGGCTGTCGGAATCCTCATACCCGATAAGATCGACACCAATGATGAGGTTTACAAGCAGTGGACAACGGATGAGACGATCAGTTTGAATAAATATCTGAATTATGCGATTTCTAAGAACTGGATTGATACTTCCAAGCTGTCCGATTATATTTCCGATGAGAAATATTCGGATTCCGCCGAAATTTACCAGGGAATTTTAACATTTTTACAAAATTATTTGGATTCAGATGTTAATTTCGACAAACTTCTCTACAAATATCTTATAAAATCAGGTAGTATCAGTGGAGGACAGATCTGTGCCATTGTGTATGAGCAGGGAGTCCTGCCGATGGACGAGGCTGCCTATAAAGGACTGGCAAATGGAAGCGTAGATTCCTACGGCTGGCTTTATCAAAAGATCCAGAGCCTGCAGATCACACCGGGACAGCTAGCCCTGGAGCCTTGTACAGGTTCTGCCGTAGTCAGTGATCCGAACACCGGAGAAGTTCTGGCGTGCGTATCCTATCCGGGATATGATAATAACCGGCTGGCGAATACGATGGATTCCAAGTACTATAATCAGCTTGTGACCGGGCTTTCCCGTCCATTCTACAATAATGCGACGCAGGAGAGAACAGCTCCCGGATCTACCTATAAGATGATATCTGCCGTGGCAGGACTGACAGAGGGCGTGATCTCTCCAGACAGCTATATTAGCTGCGGTGGAGAATTCGATAAGGTTACACCGAGCCCAAGGTGCTGGATCTATCCAGGCGGGCATGGTCCGCTGGAGGTAACAGGAGCCCTTATGCACTCCTGTAACGTCTTCTTCTATGAAGTGGGGTATGACCTGGGACTGGATAAAGACGGAGACTACGACAGCGACCAGGGTGTGGAAAAGCTCGCAAAATATGCAAAGGAATTCGGCCTCGGTGAAAAGTCCGGGATTGAAATTCCAGAATCCGAACCCCGGATTTCCGATGAATATGCCGTACAGAGTGCAATTGGACAGGGCACGAATAACTTTACGGTCAGCCAGCTCAATCGATACGTTGCAACTGTTGCAAACAAAGGAACTGTATATAATCTGTCTCTGTTAGATAAGACGACGGATGTCAATGGCAAGATCATTAAGAAGTATGAACCTGTTGTTGCTAATGAAATCACAGATGTCAGCAGCACTACTTGGAATCTGGTGCATCAGGGTATGATTGCTATGATTCAGGATACTCCTAGTTTTTCAGGACTTGGAATCGAGATGGCTGGTAAGACAGGTACCGCACAGCAGAGCGCCCTTCATCCAGACCACGGTTTGTTCGTCGGCTTCGCACCGGCAGATAAACCTGAGATTGCAATCGCAGTACGTATTGCAAATGGTTACAGTTCATCCTACGCTGCAGAAATCGGCAGAGATATTGTAAGGGCAAACTTTAAGCTCGCTGATAAGAAAGAGCTGATCACAGGTTCTGCCGCACAGCTTGGTACAGCCATTGCAGGCGATTAATCCTGCATGTTGATATACTTAAAAAGGATGTGAATATACATGGACAGGCTGGTAACAATTAAAAGCAACCGCTATGGAATCGAAGTTCACCTGAATCCAGAGGTATCCTTTGATACCTTACTGGAGAGTGTCGCCTCCAAATTCAAAGATTCTGCAAAGTTCTTTGAGGGGGCGAAAATGGCAGTTACGTTCTTAGACCGTAAAATGTCAGATCAGGAGGAACAGACGGTTCTGGACGTGATTGCAGAAATCACGGGCATTGACATCGTATGTGTCATTGACCGTGATGAGACCAATGAAATGACATACAAAAGCATTGTGGAAAACACGCTCACAAATATCCAAAAAAGGGAAGGGCAGTTCTACAGAGGAACTCTAAGCAAAAGACAAGTACTTGAATCCGATTCGAGCATCATCATATTAGGAGATGTAGAGCTGGGAGCGAAGGTCATCGCAAAAGGGAATGTTGTCATCGTTGGTTCCCTGTCCGGCAGTGTTCATGCAGGGGCATCAGGAAACAGGGAGGCATTTGTCGTTGCTCTTTCCATGCAGCCTAAGCAGCTTCGAATCGGTGATATTGAGGCAAAGCGGCAGGTCATCTATCAAGAAAGCCTAAGCATCAGAGGGCCGAAGATTGCCGTGGTCGACGGACGCCGGATCTACGTAGATCCACTTGTAGACTAATCTTGGGAATAAAAGCTGTAGGAGGAAGAAAAACATGGGAGAAGTTATTGTCATTACATCAGGAAAAGGCGGAGTCGGAAAGACGACTACGACAGCAAATATAGGAATCGGCTTGTCGCAGATGGAGAAGAAGGTCATTGTCATTGATACGGACTTAGGCCTTCGAAACCTGGATGTGGTCATGGGGCTTGAAAACAGGATCATCTATAATCTGGTTGATGTGATAGAAGGAAGCTGTCGTTTAAAACAGGCCCTGATCAAGGACAAGCGTTTTCCAGAATTATATCTGCTTCCGTCTGCGCAGACGAAGGACAAGACAGCCGTCTCTCCAGAACAGATGCGCAAACTGATTGCAGACTTAAAGGACGAATTTGATTACATACTTCTGGACTGTCCGGCTGGAATCGAACAGGGATTTGAGAATGCTGTGGCAGGCGCTGACCGTGCCATTGTCGTGACAACTCCAGAGGTATCCGCGATCCGGGATGCAGACCGGATCATTGGTCTTCTTGAGTCACATGGAATTAAAAGGAATGACCTTATTATCAACCGCCTCAGAGTGGATATGGTCAAACGGGGCGATATGATGTCCGTGGAGGACGTGACAGAGATACTTGCAATCAATCTGCTCGGTGTCATCCCGGATGATGAACAGGTCGTCATTGCAACGAATCAGGGCGAACCAATCGTTGGGGCAGGATGTATGTCCGGTCAGGCATACTTAAATGTATGCAGAAGAATCCTGGGAGATGACATCCCGATTACAGATTTCAGCAAGCCGGAAGGATTTTTTGCAAAAGTTTCCAGCCTATTTAAAAAGAACTAGGAGGGAAATTATATGAGTGTACCATCTGTTCACGTTGCAAAAGAAAGACTTCGGACTCTGCTTATGGCAGACAGGATGCAGTGTACACCCGAAACGGCGGAAAAATTTTCTTCAGATATCTACCATACGGTTTCCAAATATCTGGAGGTAAAGCCGGAAGATTTTAACATTAAGATAACACGTTCAGATATACATATAAAGATTACAGGAGAAAACTATTGAAACTTCAATTGAAACCCTATTTGCAGAAACTCAAACAAAGATATCATTTAAAAGATTACAAGTTCACCCTCGTTGCACTTGTGACAGCAATCTCCATCATTGGGATTTTTGTAGTGGGAAGCGCGCAGGCAGCCGTACAGGGAAAGCAGATTGCCGGAGTGGTCATGGGAACATGTGCGATGGTCGTCATTTCCCTGATCGATTATAAATGGGTATTGAACTGGTACTGGCCTTTGTACGGCCTGAATATCGTCCTGCTCCTGGCAGTGCGTTTTTTTGGTGAAAAGGTAAATGGTGCTACCAGATGGCTGAATTTAGGTTTTGTCCAATTTCAGCCTTCTGACTTAACGAAGATTATATTGATCCTGTTCTTTGCAAGGTTTTTTATGGACAGGGAACAGCAGGTGAACACGAAAAAGACGATCATACAGGCAGTGGCCCTATTGCTGCCGTCCCTGATCCTGATATATAAACAGCCGAACCTGTCCAATACGATTTGTATCGCAGTCTTATTCTGCATCATTCTATATCTGGCCGGACTGAGCTACAAATTTATCGGGACGGTCCTGGCCATTGCCATACCGACCGCGGCACTGTTCTTGAGCATTGTGGTACAGCCGAACCAGCCATTCTTAAAGCAGTATCAGCAGAACCGTATCCTGGCATGGCTGGAGCCGGAGAAATATGCCACGGATGAGGCCTATCAGCAGATCAACTCGGTCATGGCTATCGGCTCGGGGCAGTTAACGGGAAAGGGCTATAATAACAATACAACGACCTCTGTAAAGAACGGAAACTTCATTTCCGAACCGCAGACAGACTTTATTTTTGCAATTATTGGGGAAGAATTGGGATTTGTGGGTTGTTGTGTGGTCATAATTTTGTTATTATTAATTGTAATAGAATGTATTCTAATTGGGGTAAAGGCAAAGGACACTGCGGGGCGCCTCATATGCGGCGGAGTCGCCACACTGATCGGAGTTCAGACGTTCATCAACATCAGTGTGGCTACACAGATTTTCCCGAATACAGGGATTTCCCTGCCATTTGTAAGTGCAGGAGTCACATCCATTATCTGCTTCTACATGGGAATTGGCTTTGTGCTCAATGTCGGTTTGCAGCCTAATAAATATCAGTAGAGGAGACATAAGATATGAACATCGGATTAGTGGCACATGATGCCAAAAAGAAATTAATGCAGAACTTCTGCATCGCTTACAGGGGGATTCTAAGCAAACATCACTTATTCGCAACGGAGACTACAGGGGTATTGGTCGAGAGCGTAACGAACCTGAATATACACAAGTATCTTGCCGGACATCTGGGTGGGAATCAGCAGATTGGTTCCCAAATTGAGCATAATGACATGGATCTGTTGATTTTTTTCCGCGATCCGCTGACTCCACGTTCTCATGAACCGAATGTCAATGATATTGTAAAGCTATGTGATATCTATAATATTCCAATGGCTACCAATATAGCAACTGCAGAAGCACTGATTTTAGCATTAGACAGAGGAGATTTGGACTGGCGTGAGATGTATAAGTAATAAAACCAATGCTTTGGCCCGGAACGAAAGGAGCGCTGTCCTATGAGTGAACAGTTGAACCGTAACCGGTCCAGAGCAAGAAGGAGAAGACATAAAAGACGCAGGAATAGAAGCAGAGGACCACTCGTTGCGGGAATTCTGATTGGAATCCTTGTTCTGGGGGCTGTTGGATTCCTTTTATCCGGCAGGCTATTTCGCCCCGCCTATGACCAGGCGGCAATCTATGAGAACACGCATTATGCACAGGGAATCTATAAGGGAGAGCTCTTTGCTGCAAATCTGTGTGTGACAGATCAAGATAAGGCCATGGATGGTTTTAGCGATGACACCTCGCTCCATGCGGCCGGTCTTTTTGACCTGAACAAAAAAGAGGTATTGTATGCTTATCACCTCCATGACCGTCTGTTCCCAGCCAGTACGACCAAGATCATGACAGCATATTTGACCTTAAAGTATGGGAATCTGGATGATGTGGTGACAGTCAGCGCCAATGCGACAGATTTTTCATGGGATGAACAGGTCTGTAATCTAAAGACTGGGGATCAGGTGACACTTTATGACCTGCTATGCGGGCTGGTTCTGCATTCGGGGAATGACTGCGCTGTAGCGATAGCAGAACATATTTCCGGAAGCGTGGAGGCTTTCGCAGACCTGATGAACCAGGAGGCAGAAGCGCTGGGAGCAACGAATACTCATTTTGTGAATCCTCATGGGCTTCACGAGGAGGACCATTATACAACGGCATATGATCTGTACCTGATGTTCAATGCGTGTGTGGCTGACCAGCGTTTTTTGGATATCATAGCGATGGATTCCTATACAGGGACATTGACTGGGGATGATGGTACCGTACGTACAGAACAATGGCTGCCATCCAATTATTATTCTCTTGGAGAAGCAGATGCACCTGCAGGAGTCAATATTTTCGGTGGTAAGACAGGTACAACGGATGAGGCCGGTTCCTGTGTCATACTATATTCACAGGATATGGAGAATAACCCTTATATTTCAGTTGTTATGGGCGCAGATGATAAGACCATTCTATATGACGATATGACCCAGCTTCTTGCAGCTGGTATTACAGGCGGATTAAAATAAAGATTTAGGCCCGCCTAAATTTCGCATCGAAGCGCGGCCTCTTGCGGCCATCTTCCTTTTGCGCGAAGTGAGCACCCCCCGGAGGGTTTTTATTATATAGAATAGTTCTTCGAACTTTCCTATATATAAAAGAAAAGCAGAAACTTACATTGTAACCACTTTGATGGGTGTAAGTTCCTGCTTTTCTTTTATTCTTACTTCATAGTACTTTCTGCTGGTGCCTTCTGCACGAAAAGCATTTTTCTTTTCATGTATTTGTGCTTTTACTCGGAATCATTGTTGATTCTGCCATACAGGCTGATCAGATAGAGGCCGCAAAGACCGACTAACGTATAAATTATTCTGGAAAGCCAGCTTAAATTTCCAAAGAGAAAGGCTACTAAATCGAATCGAAAAATACCAACCAGAAGCCAGTTGACTGCTCCAATGATCACAAGTGTTAAAGCAGTATTATCAAACCACTTCATTTTATTTCCTCCTTTTCAATATCAATGCTTTTATTATTGCCACAAAAACTGGAAATATACATTTAAAAATGGTATACTGATAAAGTTATCAAAGAATCAAATATTTTTTGCAGGAATAAAGTACAGGAGGAATATAGATTTGGCATCACGGAAGAATAATTCCATCAGTATCAGCAAGTATAAAAGAAAGCGGGAAATGAACGTCGGTATTTTTATATTTGCGATTGTTTTTATTTATCTGATTGTAACAATCATCATGTATGCCTCGTCGAAAAAGATTTCTGTGTATGAAGTACGTGAAGGAAGTATCCTGAAAGACAATTCCTATACAGGACTTGCCATACGCGAGGAGACTGTGATAAATGCCGAGAAGACCGGATATATCAATTATTTTCAGAACGAAAGAAGTAAAGTAAGAGCAGGGATGAATATTTACGCCGTCACATCTGGCAAACTGTCCTATAACAGTGATGTACAGACCGAAGGTGTATCTTTAAGTACGGAAGAGATGAATTCCCTGGCAGTTAAGACCCAGAATTTTAATGAGAACTTTAATCCACAGAAGTTTTCATCCGTCTATGCACTTAAGAATGATATCTCAAATACGCTGCTTGATGCGTCCAATCAGACCAAGACAGCCCAGATGGATGCAGTGATTGCACAAAATGGCAGCAAGGCTGATATATATACAGCCGAAAGAGATGGCCTCTTTGTTCTGGATTTTGACGGATATGAAGTTCTGGATGCAGATACGTTTGACAAAGCTGATTTTGACCAGAGCAAGTATAAGAGGACAAGCCGTGAGGATAATGTACAGGTAAAAAAAGGAGATCCTGCCTATAAGCTGGTCACCAGTGAGAATTGGTCTGTTATTGTCCCTCTTGATAAGGAGATGGCATCCGAACTTTCCGAAGTCACCTATATCAAGACCCGCCTCAATAAAGAGAGTGAAGCAATCTGGGCGGAGTTCTCTATTCTGAAAAAGGACGGAGATTTCTACGGGAAGCTGGATTATGATAATTCTATGATCCGCTATGCGGATGAACGTTTTCTGAATGTAGAGCTGATCATGGAGGATGAAAGCGGACTGAAGATTCCCAAAAGCGCTGTCGTTGAGAAAGATTTTTATGTCGTACCTCAGGAATACATCACGACTGGGGGCAACAGCTCCAGTTCAGGTGTTATGATACAGGATGGAAGCGGAGAACCCGATTTCACAGCCGTAGATATTTATGGGACTACTGAAGATGGAAAGGTCTATCTAAGAGCAGAAGATTTAGAGAAGGGCAGTGTCCTGGTGAGGACCGATTCTTCAGAGACCTGCCAGCTTTCAGATACAAAGGTGTGTAAGGGCGTCTATAATATCAACAAAGGATATGCCGTATTCAAGATGGTAAATATACTATGCGAGAGTGATGAGTATTATATCGTCAAGGAAGGCGATACCTACGGTCTTTACAATTATGATCATATTGTTCAGGATGGAAATTCCGTGGACGAAGAGGAGGTCGTATTCCAATAGACCAACCGGATCTTAATGATCCATGAATCGCATGAAATCATATCATATTAAATGAAAGCAAGGAGTGGAGCATCATGTTAGAAGAGCAGCTAAGAGAAGTAGAAAAAAAGATACAGTCCGCATGTGATAGGGCTGGACGAAACCGCAGTGAAGTAACACTGATTGCGGTCAGCAAGACAAAACCCATACCAGTATTACAGGAGGCCTATGATTTAGGGGTCCGGGTATTTGGGGAAAATAAGGTCCAGGAACTCACTGAGAAATATGAAGCACTGCCGGACGACATTCAATGGCATATGATCGGGCATCTGCAGACGAACAAGGTCAAATATATCATCGATAAAGCGGATCTGATTCATTCTGTGGATTCTTTAAAGCTCGCGGAAACGATTGAAAAGGAAGCCGCGAAAAAGGGATTGACTGTCCGCATTCTGGTGGAGGTCAATGTTGCAGAAGAGGAGAGTAAGTTTGGGCTAAAAATCGCGGAAGTAATTCCTTTTATTGAAAAAATAGCTGCATTTCCTCATATACGTGTATGCGGGCTCATGACAATCGCACCTTTTGTTGAAAATCCCGAGGAAAACCGCCCAATTTTCGCAAATTTACATAAATTATCTGTTGACATTGAGAAGAAAAACATTGATAATGTTAATGTGAGTATACTTTCAATGGGGATGACCAATGATTACGAAGTCGCAATCGAAGAAGGCGCGACTATGGTCCGTGTTGGGACCGGAATCTTTGGTGCCAGGAATTATGTTGTTTAGGCATATAACTGGAACAGAAAGGGCTTTAAAAATAAATTATGCGCAAAAGGCATAAGATAGGAGTGTAAACATGGGTGTGTTTGATAAATTTTTGGACATCATGAAATTAAATGACGATGAGTATGATGATGATTTCTACGATGATGAATTTGATGATGACGATTTTGATGAAAAGCCTCGCCGTTCTCTGTTCGGTAAGAAGAGCAAAGATGATTACGACGATTTTGATATCCAGGACGATGATAAGAAGCTTGCACCGGCAGGCAATAAGGTGACACCGATGCGTCAGCCGGCATCCAGAAGAAATGCCAATATGGAAGTCTGTGTAGTAAAGCCGGCTTCTGTCGATGATTCCAGGGAGATCACAGAGACACTGTTAGCGGGACGTACTGTGATCCTGAATCTGGAGGGGATGGATTTGGAGATTGCACAGCGTATCATCGATTTTATCTCAGGTGCTACTTTTGCAATCAGCGGTAATCTGCAGAAGATTTCCAACTATATATTCCTTGTGACACCGACAAATGTAGATATTTCCGGTGATCTTCAGGATCTGCTCGGTGGCTCCATGGAATCAGCGAACGTAAGAGGCAGATATTAGTCAGGTACGGTAGGACATTTTTATATGTTAAAAGAAGAACAGCTATTGGAAAAGCGGCTGAGCGAGCTGTCCAGAACGGCATATCACCGCGATATTATTACATATTCGGATTTCCTGAATCTGAATGAATTGAATATTTTACATTCCCTGCCGAAAGAACAACTGTATACCAGATATGTTACTTTCGGCGGCTATGATTTAGCAGAGCGTCAGATGGCAGCCTTTCTACCTGATGCTCTTTATTTGCGTGGGATGCAGGAAGAGGGCGCAGATATGCATGGAAGCTTCATACAGGGATTATCCTTTCCCTTCCATGCACTCTCCATTGAACCACTGCATGATAAATATGCAGAAGAACTGAATCACCGGGATTATCTGGGTGCAATCTTAAATCTTGGAATTGACCGCTCCAAACTGGGGGATATTATAGTGGATGGAAAGCAGGCCGTTGTTTTCATCCATTCTTCCCTGAATGCTTTTTTGACAGAAGAGCTGACCAGGGTGCGGCATACAAGCGTACTTTTAAGGGAAATCAGCCTGGAGGATTACCATTATTCCCCGCGTTACGAGGAAATCAAAGGTACAGTGGCATCTGTCCGGCTTGACAGCCTGCTGTCACTTGCTTTTTCCTCCTCCCGCACGAAGCTGACTGGACTGATCGAAGGAGCCAAGGTCTTCGTCAACGGGCGCCTCATGACTACGAACAGTTATCAGGTAAAGGAAGGCGATGTCATATCCGTCAGGGGCATGGGAAAATTCCGCTACCAGGGAACCTTATCCCGGACAAAGAAGAACCGGATTTTTGTGGTCATTCATAAATATGTCTGATCCGCAGAATCATCTCAGCAATGAGGTGTACCATCTATCAATATCATAAAGGGACAAACTATGAACAATAAAAGTACAAAATCTATTAAAAGCTATCTGCTTGCTGTTGGTGCCTGTATTCTGCTTGTAATACTGGACCAGTTGACCAAGTGGCTTGCTGTAACTCATTTAAAGGACCAGGCTGCATTTGTGATCTGGAAGGGTGTATTTAAACTGGAGTACCTTGAGAACCGCGGTGCCGCATTCGGAATCATGCAGAATAAGCAGTTTTTATTTGCCATTGGAGCTGTTGTGATCGTCGCTCTGATTGGATATGCCTACGGAAAGATGCCGCATACAAGCAGATATTACCTACTGCGAATCTGTGCCGTACTCATTTCGGCAGGGGCATTTGGAAATCTTATAGACAGGGTACGGCTGAATTATGTCGTAGACTTTTTTTATTTTGAACTCATCGATTTTCCGATTTTTAATGTAGCTGACTGCTATGTGGTCGTAGCATGCATTATGTTTGCACTTTCCATCCTTTTCTATTATAAAGAAGAGGAACTGAAATGCTTTTCTATCGGGAAAGGATCAAAATAAGATGGAAGAATTGTATTTTACAGCGGAAATCTCGGGAGTACGCATCGATAAGTTCCTCTCAGATGCTATGCCGGACGTTTCCCGCTCCTATATACAGAAGTTATTGAAGGACGCGTATATTACGGTAAATAAAAAACAGATTAAGTCAAATTATAAGATCACTGCCAACGATGAGATTCAAGTCATCCTGCCAGAACCGGAGGTCCCCGATATTCAACCGGAGGATATCCCTCTTGACATCCTGTATGAGGACCAGGATATCCTGATCGTCAACAAACCAAAGGGAATGGTCGTTCATCCGGCTCCCGGACATTACAGCGGCACTCTTGTGAACGCGGTGATGTTCCATTGCAAAGATAACCTATCAGGTATCAACGGAGTATCCAGGCCCGGTATAGTACACCGGATTGATATGGATACTACCGGCTCTCTGATTATCTGTAAAAATGATCGTGCACATCAGGCACTGGCCGAGCAGCTTAAGGACCATCACATCACCCGCAGATATCATGCCATCGTACATGGGAATCTGAAAGAGGATTCTGGAACTGTCAATGCGCCGATCGGACGTCATCCCGTGGACCGCAAAAAGATGAGTACCCATGCCCCTCATGGGCGGAATGCCGTGACTCATTATCAGGTATTGGAGCGGTTCGGGAATTACACTTATGTGGAGTGCGAGCTGGAGACCGGACGGACCCATCAGATCAGAGTCCATATGGCCAGTATTGGCCACCCCATCCTGGGAGATCTGGTCTATGGACCGGCAAAGTGTCCTTTTAAACTCCAGGGCCAGACTCTTCATGCGAAAATACTTGGAATCACCCATCCCACGACAGGCGAATATATGGAGTTTGATGCTCCTCTGCCAGAATATTTTGTTGATCTCCTGGAAAAGCTGCGCGCTCAATCCAGAATGTAAGACAAGCAGAATCACGCAGAGATAACTGTACAATTTGCACAAAAAATATAATTTTTATTGTAATGTTGTATTTCATCTTGTATAATACACATATAAGTTATCCGACAAGGTTAACAATGCCTGGTTGACGTAAAGGAGAGTGACTGAAATGAAAACAAACACAATAATTACAATCGGCAGACAATTCGGCAGCGCAGGACGTGAAATCGGACGTAAGGTGGCAGAAGACTTTGGGATTAAGCTGTATGACAAAGAGATGCTTGCAAGGGCTGCAAAAGAAAGCGGGATCTGTGAAGAGATTTTCGAGACACATGATGAGAAGCCAACGAATAGTTTTCTGTATTCACTGGTAATGGATACTTATTCTATGGGATATCCGGGTAACACATATTCTGATATGCCGATCAATCATAAAGTATTCCTCGCACAATTTGATGCAATTAAGAAGATTGCAGATGAAGGGCCATGTATACTGGTCGGACGCTGTGCAGATTATGCATTGGAGACTTATGAGAATGTTGTCAGCATATTCATTCATGCTGATCTGGATACGCGTATCCGCCGTATTGCACGGATCTATGACCTTACGGATGCCAAGGCAAAGGACATGATCATCAAGACAGATAAGAAGCGTGCAAGCTATTATAACTATTACACGAATAAAAAGTGGTCTGATTCCGAGAGCTACGAGTTATGCCTGAATAGTTCAGCACTTGGAATTGAGGGAACTGCAAAGGCCATTGAACAGTATATCGAGTTAAAAGAAGGACTCGGTACAGGACGTCAAAAATTGTAAGAAAAATTATATAACCCCCCGGAAGTAAATCCTTTACGTGTGTTTACTTCCGGGGGTTATTGTGTAAAATGATGAATGACTGCGCCTCCCTGTTAAATGGCCTGTATTATCTAACATGTGGAATACGCTGCGGCCACCCCTTGATGTCTCCATTCAGGATAGCATGGAACATTCTTTCCCTTGTACCCGGGTGCTCCTGATTTAACTGCTTTAGGAGTTCCTTTGCATACTGACGCTTCGTATAACCATCGACAGGACATTTACTTTTCACGACTGGAAGATCATACTTATTCTTGAAACCAATTACATCCATTTCGTCGATGAACATAATCGGACGAATTACGGTCAGATCCATACGATCCAGATATGTCTTGGGCGAGAAAGAATGGAATCTTCCTTCGAATATCAAGGATAAAAGCATGGTCTCAATGATATCATCCTTATGGTGGGCATATGCCACCTTATTACAGCCCATTTCCTTTACTGCTTCATTCAGTGCACCTTTTCTCATCTTGGCACACAGGGAGCAGGGATTGGATTCCTTACGTACATGAAAGAGGATATTGTATATATCTGATTTCACAATCTTATATGGAATCTCCATCTCGGTACACAGAGCCTGTATTGGGCTCAAATCGAAGTCTTCAAATCCCAGGTCTACTGTTATGGCACTCAGTTCAAAATGCTTCGGATAAAAGCGCTTTAGTCCATGGAGAGCATAAAGGAGCGTCAGGCTGTCCTTACCTCCTGAAATTCCCACTGCAATATGATCGCCTTCCTGGATCATCGCATATTCATCAACAGCTTTTCTTGTAAAGCTTAATAATCTCTGTAACTGCATCTGTATCCTTCCCTTTCTTTGGTATTTCAGACTTTTTTATTATAGAGTGTCCGAGCAGGAAATACAAGAAAATTTTATGCATGTTTTTGGGGATTCTTTGTTGAATTTAAGGTTCCCTAAGCTTCACGGCCCCGGCCGCTTGTCTGCGCCGGTTCTCATCAATAGCTGCATAGTGCTTCTTAGTTGTATTCACGTCCTTGTGTCCTAAAACATCCGCCACAAGATAAATATCGCCCGTTTCCTTGTACAAAGCAGTGCCATAGGTACTTCGAAGCTTATGCGGCGTAATCTTCTTATTTGGCGTAATCTGGCGCGCATACTTCTTCACCATATTCTCGACCGCCTGCACCCCGATCCTGCGGCGCTGCGTGGACAAAAACAGGGCATTCTCATGCCCCGGCAGTGGAGCAGTAGTCTTCCTGGTTGTATACAGATACATCTTGAGGGCATTCTCAACTTCCTCCCCAAAGTATACAACCATCTCATTGCCGCCTTTGCGGGTCACCTTAACACCATTATTCTTAAAATCAACATCCTGTATATCAAGTCCTACACATTCAGAAACTCGAATCCCAGTTCCTAATAGTAAAGTAATAATCGCCAAATCCCGGTTCTTTGTCTTTTCATAATAGACTTTACGCTGGCCGGTCAGATCATCACCGCCATGTTCGATGTAGTCCAGTAGGGAGGCAACTTCATCGGTATCCAGGCGGATGATCGCCTTATCATGGAGCTTCGGCATATCTACAAGCAGAGTGGGATTCTTCTCGATTACCTGGCGCTTAAAATAATAGGCGTAGAAGCTTCTCAAGGCCGACATCTTACGTGCAAGGCCTTTCTCTGTATTCGTAATCTGCTTATCCTCAGGTCCCTTATAGACTTTAAGATACTCCTGATATTCCTCAATATCGACCGGTTCGATGCGTTCTAAGTCCTTCACAGTGAACTGATCCATGGTATAAGCCCTGTAGACCGGATTATTCTCCATTAAGAAATGGAAGAAAATACGGATATCATATGCATAAGAAATACGCGTCTTAGCTGATGTCTTAGGTTCAATCGCCCTAAAATAATCCTTAGCGAACGGCGGCAGGGTCTTTAGAATCTCCCTGAGCCTTAATGTGTAATCTATATATTTCTGTTCATGGTATGATTTGATATTCTGATCTGACACTTTGGGACCTCCTTACTTTATAATCATCAACAATGAACCCTAAGATTCAAAGTGATACAATCCCTTGTAGTTGAGCGGTTCAACGCTTATATAATATCATATGAGGTGTTTTTTGTCTATATCTTTTGGAAAAATTAGTATTTGTCGTATAGATTGATTTATGTAATAAGGTGGAGCCAATCATTCGGGATTCCCCCTTCCGACTGGCTCCTGGGTGAGTTTATATATCAATACATAGGGATGTATATTGATACCTTAATCTATAAATAACTATAATAAGTAATCTCTCTATAGGTAATCTATCTAAGCACTTCAAACAAAAATATTAACTTCAAACAAATAACATTACTTTTTGAACTTAGTATCGTTATATGCAACAATCAAATTCTGTCCGGCCTCAATATTATCTGTATCAAGTGAATTGATCTCTTTTAAAGCCTGTACATACTCTGATACAGATTCATAATCCTCGGTGATATATACCTTTGCAATATCCCATAATGTATCTCCTGGTTGAATCTCAATACTGGTATAATATTTAAAACGTGCGGGACTCTCTGTGTTACCTGCATGTGCAGAACTTAAGATATTGCCAAATAAAGCACATGCTCCAAAAACAAGAAAAACGGTAATTATACATAGAATAAGCAGTCTTTTTATTCTATTCTCACACTCTCTGCTCCTGTTTACTGATACAGCTTCAATTGCTGCGCCCCTGACACGGTTCCCCTGACCATTCATATGACGTTCCCCCTTGACTCATCTTGTGTACTCTTTTCCCTGAATCGAACATCTGTTCCTTATGATTTATATTATATGACACGAACAAATGTTTGTCAATAGATATTATTAAAAATTCCGAACGTATTTTCGTAACAAGTGTTTGCTTTTTAGTTTTACCTATGGTACTATAATGTATAGATTCGTCTGGTATATTAAAAGACTGGTTATCAATGATACCAGATATAAGATGTCGAGGAGACAGTATATTGTATGGCAACGGGGAATGATGATATAACAGTCCATATAATATGGCTTTTTAACAGTATGAGGAGGTTCATTACATGTCACAGGGAAAGATCAGTAAAAAGCAGTTGGAGATATTAGAATACATAAAGGCACAGATACTTGAGCGGGGATTTCCACCTGCTGTACGTGAGATTTGTGAAGCGGTGAATCTTAAGTCCACATCTTCTGTTCATTCTCATCTTGAGACACTTGAGAAGAACGGATATATCCGGCGTGATCCCACGAAGCCAAGAGCGATCGAGATTCTGGACGATACATTTAATTTAACGAGGCGTGAGGTCGTGAATGTACCTTTGATTGGCCGAGTTGCCGCGGGTGAACCACTTCTGGCTCAGGAGAATATCGAGAACTACTTTCCGATTCCAATGGAATTCATGCCGAATAAGCAGACGTTCATGCTGGCTGTTAAGGGCGAAAGCATGATCAATGCAGGAATCCTGGACGGCGATATGGTGCTTGTGGAACAGGCACAAACCGCGTCCAACGGGGATATGGTAGTTGCACTCATCGAGGACGGTGCCACTGTTAAGAGATTTTATAAGGAAGAAGGAGTTTATCGTCTTCAACCGGAGAATGACTTTATGGATCCAATTATTGTAAAGGATGTGACGATCCTAGGAAAAGTGATTGGAGTTTTCCGTTTTTTCTAAATGAACAATATGAAATAGAACGGCTGCCAGCCAGGATTCATTCCTGAACTGACAGCCATTTTTTTATTCTGCATCTCTATCTATCTCTTCATGCATTGTCATCTTCTCATTCAATTCTTTGATATGATCCACTGTAAACTTATTAATCAGCGGAGGCATACCATCAGGACGTGCAAGATAATATCCCTGTAAGTAATCTACGCCTAATTCGATGACTTTATTCAGCTCCTGCTCTGTCTCAATGCCCTCGGCGATTACCTTAATATTTCGTTCTTTCGCATAGGAAATCGTATTTTCTACAATCTTCTGCTTATCGATATTGATATGGATGCCAAAGATAATGGACCGGTCAATCTTAATATACTTAGGAGCCAGTTCCAGCAATACACGTTCCCCATTATAACCACTGCCGTAATCATCCAGCGCAAAATCTGAATTCCAGCGGTTCACGACTACCCGTTTTACATCCATAGCCTCCTGATTGGCCTGTGAGTCTTCTGTAATCTCTAATACAAAATGATCCAGATATCCTTTGCATTCAGACTCGATCAACTCCAGTGTCTGATTGCTGAGACGGTAATCGGCAAGGGAATTGATGAACACTTTACATTCCGGTGAAATCCTCCGGTTACGAACATGCTGTATAAAGGTCTTCGTAGCGATCTTCCATGTCAGCTCTTCTATTTTATCAAGCTTATGCTCTTCCCTTGCAAGGGACAGGATATCTGCCGGACTTCTGAGGGTCGGCATCGTACCGCGCATCAGTGCCTCATACGCAAAAATTTTCCCTGTGTGAGCATCAACAATCGGCTGGAAGAAATATTCGACCTCTTCCCGTTCGATCAGCTCTGTCAGCTCACGACGATTCTGCGAGATATATTCCTCACTATGGTATGCCCCAAGATCAAAATTCCCGATTTCCCCTTTTGTGGAATGCTTAATCTGATACATGGCAAAATCAGAATACTGCAGAAGTTGTTCATAATGCCTGGAATCCCGCGGATACCAGGAGATTCCTCCCGACATTCTGAGGCTGGCACGCTGCATAGGGGGCAGAATGATATACTCCTTTGCAATCCCCTTTCTGAACTTAGTCAACAGCTTCGTGATTTCTGTTTCAGACTCATATCCATAGAAGAACAGATAAAATTCGTCTCCAGAAATTCGAGCGATGACAGTCTCCTGCGGTGTATATTTCCGAAAACTGTCCGCTGCAGCCTGAATATATTTATCACCATAATCATGTCCAAACTTATCGTTGATCTGCTTTAGATTATCCAAATCGATCATAACAAGGGCAGCCTTTTTCAGATAGTCCTCTCCTTTTGCAAAAAGCTGATGCATCAGACGCTGGAATGCCCTGCGATTCTTCAATCCCGTTAAAAGATCATGGTCACGTTCGTGCTCCAAAAGCTGCTTTTCCTGAATCGTCCTTGTAATGTCCTCTGCCACACCCACAATTCTCTGCCCATCTAATTCAGAATAACTCAGTCGTATATAAGTATCCCGGTCTTCATAGGCAATCTTATAGAGCGCATATCCATCACTCTCTTCCACCTTATAGGCATCAAATGATTCCATCTGCTTCTGGAATGAATGAATATCCAACATCTTCGTTGTAATCGATTCTTCCCCAAATATCCTAAAAAATTCATCGGTAATAAATAAGGTCTCATGTTTAAAATCTAACTCGAATCCTGCTATGCGCACACTGGCCTTATTTAAGATCTGGGTGAACTTGGTCGCAGAATCAATCACATCACTGCTCAATTTTTCAATGGAACGCTCCATTTGGTCAATTTCCAGAATGTTCGTCCTTGGAAGATGAATCTTCTTCCGTGTGTTCAGCCTCTGCATATTTTTTGAAACGGCATAGATCGGCCTGGAAATCATGAAGCTCACAATGATGCTGCCCCCGATTCCGATACTAATCGTAAATAAGATTGCCAGTGCTATATAATGCAGGATTTTTCTGGAGAACTCTGTGATATCCCTCTCTTTAACTACCCCTGCAAGACCCCACCGGTCCGATTCAAACGGCCCGTTAGAATCGTATAGCTGCAGATAATCCGTATCTATAAACATGTGTCTGCTGTCAAGATCGAGGTATTGGTAACCATCATTGGACGTTTCAAGCTGTAGCTTACTGCCCTGGGGAATGGCCTTTTCGTCCGAAGAAAAGGCAGTCTCATACGTTCCTTTCTCCTCGTCCTTAATCACGAGCAAATATACGGCATTTTTCCCACTCATCAGTTCATCACTAGGAAGCATGGAAGAAAGGTATTCTAAGGTAATTTCCATACCAAGTACCCCATAGACCTTCCCCTGGGAGGTCACTAACGGGACAGAATAGGAAATCATTTTTTTATCATCATCTGTTAAAGTATGGGGCTTCCCCCAATATCCCACCTCTGTCAGCGACTTTGCATCCGTGTTTAACAGTCCTTGCTCGTACGGATTCAGAAGGATATTCCGTGTTTCAGGGTTCTCTTTCTGAAATTCGAACTGCGGCTTCCACATACTGTCAGTTGCAATATCCAGACTATGTACAAGGTCTACTGATCCTCTTTCAATTAATAAATCACTGTTGCGGATCGATGGGCTGGTATCTGGATCCAAATCTCTGAAATAGACTCCTGGCTTTGCAAAATTCTCCTGATTCCGAAGGGTGTCCGGGTCATCTGTATTGAAAATAACAAATGCACCTGTCACTTTGTTGGAGCGGATCATTTCTATCAGATACTTTGAAATTTCCGAAACAAGAGGATAACACTCCTGAGAACTACTTCCGATCTTATCCAGGTCAATCGTGCCTTCTGTCTCTAACTCTTCCGCCCGTGCGTTTATCAATTGTGCAGTGTAGGAAACATTGGACCAATTGTTGAGCATCTCATTCTTTAAATAGCTGCTCCTGTTCTTCACTTTTCCCTGAACAATCCCCCGTGCATTCTGATTCAATTCCTGAATCGTGCCGCCATAGATAAAGGTTCCCGACAAAAGAATTACTTCCATTAAAGTAAGGAGGATCATGGGAATTAGTATTCTCTTTAAGATCGGCTGTGCCTTCTTCGTCTTCATACGCATTCTCATCTCCTCCTTCCTTTTTCCATATTCACTTATACTTACTCACCATCGACGAGTGTTTTCAAAGAAGCCAGTGTCTCCTCATACCAGGATTCAAAGTTTTCGTCTGTGTCAAACTGACTGACTGCTTCTTCCCTGGAACTTCCATTTTTCATTAGCTCCACGATTGCGTTCCTGTCAGCCGACGCCTTATCGGAAAGGGAATATTCCAGAATATTACGGGCGTCTGTGCCATTCTTGAAAGCTCGAGTCGTATATAATGTGTTATCTGCAATCTGATCCATAGAAGCATCCAGCACCTGTATCACACTATTATCCGTGCTTTCAATATTCTTGTTAATCATATCCTTCTTGTTAGCATCCTTTTTCACCGGAAGATAGCCAGATGTCACCGCAAATTCAATATTCCTGTCCGTATCGGTAAACCATTTTAAGAATTCCACCGAAGCCTCGATCTCCACGGGATTCTCTTTCTTCATGACGACCATTCCCGCGCCCTGTTGAACTGCATAGTTCTCCCCATCTTTAAACTTCGGGCACTCAAAGGCCTGCATTTCAATCGGATAGGTATGTTCATCATCCAGGGTCACCTGTTTTGGGAAAAAGGTCGCTCCTGCGGAGGAACCCACAAAGGCCAGTATATTTCCCGTCTTGATATCATCACTCCTGAACTTTCCAGAGGATGCAAAATAACCGTTTATGAAAGGTACATAATAATTGTCCCAAAGCTTTCGTACGACTTCTTTGTTAAAATCCAGCCGGGGTGTGCCATCCTTCACAGAAAAGATTTCTGTTCCAAGCTCCCTTGCACCAATAATAAAATAATTTGCCATGGCATCCCTTCCGAAGAAGGCTTTCCCATCATCCGGCGTATCGGTCAGACTATCCGTCCATTCATAATATTGACGGGAGATATCTGTGATTCCCTCAATCGTAGAAAGATCATCCAGGGACACTTTACAAGCACTGGAAAACTTATCCCAGTCCGTCTGATTCAACATGAATACCTCGGTCGCTTTTGCAACAGGGAAAATCTTGAGACTGTCCTCTGATGCAAACCGTCCTTCATCCACATAGCTGTCCATATACTCACTGATCTCTTCGTCCGTCATATAATCCTTTAAATCCACAGCCATTCCTTTTTCATCCACAGCAAACGCTGTATCTGCATAGGCCGCAAAAATATTCGGAATCTCCTTTGCTCCGACCTTACCGTCAATCGATGCAAGAACACTTTCCTCCAGATCGCCGACATTGCCGAGTCCCGAGGCCTTCACCTTGATTCCAAGCTCCTTACCAGTGCTTTCATTGAATTCTGTCACGAGTTCATTAAAAGCGTCCTGCTGTGCTCCATTATAATAATGCCACACCTCAATCGTCACTGGACTCTTTGGATCCAATTGGCTTTCCTTCGATTTTGATGAAGCATCTTTTTCCTGTGAAGAACAGCCTGCCGTGAGCACAAGTGCTGCGGCCACAAACAGACTCACGCCTGTTCTAACTATGCGTTTCATAAACACATCTCCTGTCTGTATTTTATAGTGTTGCGATATCTACATCCTTACCGTCACGCCAAATTCTTTCTAAATCATAAAAAAGTCTGTTTTCTTTATCAAAAATATGCACAATTATATCATTGAAATCAAGCAGTACCCAGCTTCCTGTTCCATGTCCTTCGCGCTGCTTTAAGTGGAATCCTGCCTTGCCAAGGCTCTCCTCTACATTGTCGACCAGAGCATTCACCTGGCTGTCGCTGTTACCGTTAGCAATGATAAAATAATCTGCCAGCACGGATACTCCCGAGATATCAATGATCTTAATATCTTCACCTTTCTTCTCATCCAATGCCTTGAATGCAATCTTAGCCATCTCCTTTGCCTGTTCCATAACTGCTCCTTTCTATTCCATTACTTTTTACTATAAAATTCATACGTCTTTACTGTCATAGGGTCTATATCCCTGCCCGCATTCTCAAGATATGAGATGGTGGAAGCCGCACTAAGTGCGACTGCCTCATCTAAATCTGAAAATGCTGCTCTTCTGACCAGTGTAAGCCCCTCGATTTCCTGACGTCCCGGCTCAATATAGTCCGCAATATAAACAATCTTTTCCAGCAGGGTCATACCCGGCCTTCCTGTTGTATGATAAGTGATCGCATCTAAAATCTCTCTGTCATGAATATGATATTCATGTTCTGCCAGATATGCTCCTAAACGTGCATGCACTAAAGCCGGCATCTTTCGCTCCGATTCGCTAAGCCCGATCTGATACTCATTGCAGAGCTGAATCTGTTCTCTGCCTGAGCAGAACTTAGCGCAATCGTGGAGCAGCCCGGCAAGAAGAGACTTCTTTACATCTCCATCATAGCGCATCGCCAGAGAAGAGGCCGTATACATGACACCAAGCGTATGTTCATAACGCTCACTTTTCAATTTTTTCTCTAATTTTCTACGTATCCCTGTGATATCTGTCATCCTGATCCTTCCTTATCTATATAAGTGATGTTCTTTTATATAGTCTGCCACCGCATCCGGCACCATATAATGTACCGTCAGGCCCTTTGCCGCCCGTTCACGAATCGTAGTGGAAGAAATCTCCAACAGAGGAGCACGCAGAAGCTCGATATCCGCGCCATACTTCTCCTTTAGATACGCAATCTGTTTCTGCATATCAGCGATGTCTTTATCATCCCGCATTGCAGCCAGTATCGTGCATGTCGGGAAAATCTCCTTAAAATATCTCCACTGCTCAATTGAAAACAGGGAATCTGCACCCAGGATAAAATAAAATTCACACCCCGGATACAGCTCATGAAATTCCAGCATCGTCTGATACGTATAGGAATGAACCCCTTCCTTTGCTTCATGAAGCGAAATCTTAAAATGAGGTGCCCCCTGGATTGCCGCCTCCACCATTGCTACCCGATGGGAAAGGCTGGTATCCATCTCCTCCGTATCTTTATGAGGAGGATTCCCGTTGGGCAAAAACCATATTTCATCCAGTTCAAACTGTTCGAAGGCAAATTCACCTAAAAGCAGGTGTCCGATATGAATCGGGTCGAATGTGCCCCCCATGATACCTATCTTCATAACATCCCCCTATGGAAGGACAATTTTCTTCTTATCGTCCTTTCCTTCTTTATATAATACGATCTTCTTGCCGATCACCTGTACGACCTGGGAACGTGTCCTCTCGGCCACCATCTCCGCCAGCTCTCTCGGATCATCACCGCAGTTCTGAAGAACACTGATCTTAATCAGTTCTCTTGCATCCAATGCCTCTGCAATTGCCTTTGTCAGCCCCGGTGTCATACTGGATTTTCCAATCTGGAAAATCGGGTCCATTGTCATAGCAAGACTCTTTAAATATGCTCTCTGTTTTGTTGTCATCTTTCATTTATCTCCTATTTATAATAATCAAACTGTAAACCATACATCTTGACAGTATCGCCTTCTTCGATACCTGCCTGTTCTAATTCCTCCAGGATTCCCGTATCCTTTAAGAACTTCTGGAAGAAAGCAAAGCCCTTCTCTGAATCCAGGTTGGTGTATCCGAGCATCTTCTCGATCTTCGGCCCTTCCACCACGTAAAGATCTCCTTCCTTCTCTACGGTGTAAGGAAGATCCTCATAAATCAGCTCGTCCTCAGGGAAATACTCCTGCTCAAAGACAATCGGCTCTGAATCCAGATGTTCAAGCTGTTCGCTGACATAATAAAGCAGCTCATTGATTCCCTGTCCTGAAACACCAGAAATGGAAAATACCTTGATTCCCTTTGGCTCAAACTCTGCCTTAAGTCTCTCCACCGGATCTTCATCCTGACTATAGATCAGGTCCGTCTTATTAGCAGCAATGACCTGCGGCCTCTTGGCGATCTCTGAATTATAAGCCTTAAGCTCCGCGTTGATCTTGTAGATATCCTCCACCGGATCACGTCCCTCGGAACCAGCCGCATCGACCACATGAATCATCATCTTTGTACGTTCTATATGGCGTAAGAACTCATGTCCCAATCCAACTCCCTCTGAAGCTCCTTCAATCAATCCCGGGATGTCAGCCATGACGAATCCCTTTGCCCCCTCCAGGTCCACGACTCCGAGATTCGGATTCAATGTGGTGAAATGATAATTGGCAATCTTCGGATCTGCATTCGTCACCCTTGAGAGCAGTGTAGACTTCCCGACATTTGGAAAACCAATCAGCCCCACATCTGCGATCACTTTCAGCTCCAGTGTCACCTCCAGCTCCATCGCAGGCTGTCCTGGCTGTGCATACTTCGGTACCTGCATCGTGGAGGTCGCGAAATGCTGATTCCCAAGGCCGCCTTTACCGCCTTTTAATACAATCTGGCGTTGATTGTCACCAGACATATCTGCAATGACCTTACCGGTCTTTGCTTCCTTAATGACAGTTCCCTCTGGCACTCTTAGAACCAGGTCACTGCCATCTTTTCCATGGCAGCGTCTCTTGCCGCCCTCCTCGCCATCTGAGGCCGCATATTTTCTCTTGTGTCTGTAATCGACCAGTGTATTCAGGCCTTTATCCACCTCAAAAATCAGGTCTCCGCCTCTGCCGCCGTCTCCGCCATCCGGCCCGCCGTTGGGAACATACAGTTCTCTTCGAAAGCTGCAGTGCCCGTCTCCGCCTTTGCCGGACCTAATCATTATCTTAGCTCTGTCTGCAAACATAATATCTATATCCTTTTCTTTCTTTTACTTTATTTTCCAGTTTTCAGAATCTTTCTTATTATATCATAACATGTCCATTTTTACTATGAATAATTCCCATAAGATAAAACAAGCCTCAGACTGTTAGGTCTGAGGCCGTATGTGCATATACGCTTATTCAGCTACCGGATAGATAGAAACCTGTTTCTTATCTCTTCCTTTTCTCTCGTATCTAACAACACCGTCTACTAAAGCAAACAGTGTATCATCACCGCCGCGTCCTACGTTCACGCCTGGATGAATTCTTGTTCCACGCTGTCTGTAAAGGATGTTACCAGCTTTTACAAACTGTCCGTCAGCTCTCTTAGCGCCTAATCTCTTAGACTCAGAGTCACGTCCGTTCTTAGTAGAACCAACACCTTTTTTATGAGCGAAATACTGAAGGTTCAATTTCATCATGGTTATTACACCTCCTCGAAGATAATATCAATATATGGTTCGTAGTCGCCGTCGTCCTCTATCTCCTCTAGACCAAGGATCATAGTCTTCAACAGCAGTTCGGCATCATGTGTAGGTTGATTGACAAACCGAAACTGAATCAATCCCTGTGCATCTTCCGTATCATCCGTCACGACAGATGTCTCATCGTCCGTATAACGTTCGATGGCGTTGATCGTGTTGATAATCAATGCGGAGGCTGCTGCACAAACAATGTCCATGCCTGCATCTGCATATTCAGCATGTCCCTGTGCATCAAAACCTACATATTCATGCTTCTCGGTTTTATAAATGGTTACCTGAATCATCTCGTCACCGGATTAAGCATTGATCTTGTCAATCTTAACTGCAGTATACTGCTGTCTGTGACCATTCTTCTTATGGTATCCAGTTTTTCTCTTATACTTGTAAACGACAACCTTTTTACCTTTGCCGTCGCCAATTACAGAAGCTGTAACTGTTGCACCTTCTACTGTTGGGTTCCCAACAACAAGTTTGTCGTTGTTCACTGCAAGTACCTGGTCAAATGTATAAGTCTCTCCAGCTTCTACCCCAAGTTTTTCTACTTTAATGATATCGCCTTCGGCTACTTTGTACTGTTTACCACCTGTTGCTATAATTGCGTACATATGGCACCTCCTATTATCATTACTCGCCAATTACGGTGCCCGCCTGACGGCAGGACTTCAAAACCTCATTGTGCGGCATACCGTTGTAGTATAGCACACGGATTTTTATAAAGTCAATAGTTTTCTTGCATTTTCGTCAAGAATTTTACGCTTTTCATCTTCGTTAAATGGGAGGCGGCCAAAATGCTCTGCCGACTCTGCCTGACCGGACCACGGAGAGTCCGTTGCGAACAGGATTTTCTCGACTCCATGTCCACGGGTAATACGAACGAACTGAGCATCGTCGATCTTCCCGAATACTACCGCCGTGTCCAGGTAAACATCCCTGCCCACCAGATAGCGCTCCACATCGTCCCAGCAATAGAATCCGCCCATATGTGCAATAATCAATTTCTCCGGCCTCACTTCGTCAATGACCTCTGCGGACATCTGCGGAGTCGCATAAATGCAGTCAGGATATCCCGGGTCAAAACCGCCGTGGACCGATATGATAAATCCGAGTTCTGATGCGTAGGAGATGATCCGTTTATAGCGGATATCGTTGAAGAAGGTCTCCTGGTAGGCCGGATGCAGTTTAATCCCGCGAAAGCCCATATTCTTTAGTTCTTTTAATTCCCGCTTATAGTCCCCGCTCTCCGGGTGGATTCCTCCAAAAGAGAGAATCTCCCCTTCCAGAAATTGTGCCGCAAACCGGTTGATACTTTCGAATTGCCCGGGATTCGTCACCACTGGAAGCGCTATCGATACATCTACGCCGGAATTCCTGGCAGACTCCCTTAAACCTTCTGCTGTTCCATTTGTAAAAGGAACCGTCTTACATCTGGCGCTCAAAAAATCCAATGTCTTTCCTGCAATTTTGTCAGGAAAGATATGTGTATGAAAATCAATCATGTCCTTAAAGCCTCTTTTTATTATTTGTCACAGTCATTCAGCTTATCATAGCAGTATTCAATGATACTGCGGCGTGTAATGATTCCGATAAATTTATTCTGATCATCCACCACCGGAACAAAGTTCTGGTTCATCGCCTTTTTTACAAGGTCCTCCATATCCGCGTCAGCAGCAACAACGTCGAATTTCGCTTTGCGCGGGAAATCACGGATAAAGATATTCTCTGCTCCTTTGAGATTCAAGTCTTTATAATCTTTGATTCCCCAGAGCAAATCTCCCTCTGTGATTGTTCCGACAAACTCGCCCTCCCTATTCAGCATCGGGATAGACGCATATTTGTGATATTCCATGGTCTCCAGGACCTGACGCAGTGTACAGTCATCATATATGTAAGCTACCTCAATCTTCGGTTTTAAGAAGAACAAAATGTTCATAATCAGTTAAATACCTTCCTCTTTTATATTTGTGTCAAAACAAAAATCTCGTATAATGCGCGGATCGCATTCTTAAAATCATCATGTCTGACGCCGACAATGATATTGAGCTCGCTTGAGCCCTGGTCGATCATCTTGACATTGATATGGGCATGTGCCAGTGCCGAAAAGATTCTTCCAGCTGTTCCGCGGGTCGCCCTCATGCCGCGTCCTACAATAGCGATTAGTGCCAGATCAGACTCCAGTTCGATGTGGTCTGGATCGACCGCCTTATGGATTCCTGCGAGGACCTGTTGTTCCTTTTCCTCGAACTCGTCTTTATGGACAAAAATCGTCATCGTATCAATCCCGGACGGCATATGCTCGATAGAGACCTCATTCTCCTCGAATACCTGCAATACCTTACGGCAAAAGCCAATCTCAGAGTTCATCATGGCTTTCTCCACTGTAATAGAAGCAAACCCATCCGTCCCAGCGATTCCGGTGATCGTATATTTCGGCTGTCTGCAGGTGCCTTCTACGATCAATGTTCCTTTATCCTGTGGTGCGTTCGTATTGCGGATATTGATCGGGATTCCTGCTTTTCTGACCGGGAAAATAGCATCCTCATGAAGCACACTTGCCCCCATATAGGAAAGCTCCCGCAGCTCTCTGTATGTAATCGTCTCGATGGACTTCGGATTCTTTACGATACGCGGGTCTGCAATCAGGAACCCAGAAACATCTGTCCAGTTCTCGTATAAGTCAGCAGACACTGCCAGTGCCACCAGGGATCCTGTCACATCAGAGCCGCCTCTTGAGAATGTCACAACGCTCCCATTTTCTTTTGCACCATAAAACCCGGGGATTACTGCGTATTCCTCTTTCTCAAGCCGCTCTGCAAGAAGCTTGTTGGTCAGTTCATCATTGAATGATCCATCCTCATTGAAGCGGATCACCTCGGCAGCATCTACGAATGTGAAGCCTAAATATGCTGCCATGATCTTACCGTTTAAATATTCACCTCTTGATGCTGCATAATCTCTGCCGGCCTTTTTACCGAAATTCTCCCGGATCACTTCAAAATCTTTATCCAGGGAAAGAGTCAGATCTAATCCTTTGATGATTTCTTTATATCTGTCATGGATATCAGAAAGCAGATCTGTAAAATTCTTTTCTTTGATTGCTGCACCGTAACAGCTATAAAGCATGTCCGTCACTTTCGTATCATTAGAAAACCGCTTTCCCGGTGCGGACGGCACTACATATCTTCTGGATGCGTCAGAGCGTATGATTTCCCCGACCTTTTTGAACTGTTCAGCACTTGCCAAAGAACTTCCGCCAAATTTTACTACTTTTTTCATTCCTCTTTCCTCCAATATTCCTAATAAAGGGGAATCCCTTTTTTGTTTTTATGCGTTCTCGGTACATTATTATACCTCACTGGCAACTGCTTGTAAATCTCTTATTCTTGATTTTTTTGCACTTTTCGACAAGAAATCCTGCATTTTTAATAGGATATTTTTCTTATCAATATGCATTTCTGCAAATTTGCTATCTTCTGTCTGCATAAAAACCAGGAAGTACCGGATATCCCTGTTTCCTTATCTCATCAGAAAATGACATCTGCATACTCTGCATTGGATGCTTTTTTCAACCCCTCCGGTTCAAGCTTTAACTGCATCCCCAGTTTCCCGCCACTGACATACATGTATTCCAAACACTGTGCCGTTTCATTTATAATAGTAGGAAAAGCTTTTTTCATTCCCACCGCCGTACAGCCGCCCCTGACATATCCAGTCACAGTTGTGATTTCTCTTACCGGAAGCATTTCAAGCGACTTCTCTCCTACTGCTTTTGCCGCTTTCTTTAAATCCAGCTCTGCCTCGATTGGAATTACAAATACATAATGTCCACCGCTTTTCCCTGTTGTGACAAGTGTCTTATACACCTCTTCATGGGGTAAGCCTGCCTTGTCTGCGACCGTAATCCCATCGATGAACTGTTCACATTCATAAGTCTCATATTCATAAGGAATTTTCATCCGGTCGAGGATACGCATTGCATTCGTTTTTAACTCCTTTTTACTCATATGGTTCTCCTCCTTGATTCTTTTCCAGTGTAAAGTCTAAGCATTTTCAAATCAATCAAACAGGCTGAGCTGCTCTATTTGATAGGGACGTTTATAGCTTGAGATGATATCCTTCATATTATAAAGGATTCCTGCCTTCTGACATTCTTCTGAGAACATCTTCCAAAGCTGCCTGGCCCTTTGACTTCTGCATTCATACATCGTTCCAAATCTCTTCTGATATTTTTCAACAAGTCCTTCTCCCGGGAATATTTGATTTAGTTTTTCATAATACCATTCCCTCTGGTTTTCCCGTAATGTGACACCAAATGCAGGGTAAATAAATCTAGCTCCCGCCTCTTTCGCCTCATGGATGATTCCTCGTATATTTTCGTCGCTATCCTCGATATATGGAAGCACGGGCATCAAAAGGATTCCTGTATAAATCCCCTTTTTGGAAAGCTTTCGGATTAATTCAAAACGCTCAGATGATGGATTCACGCCCGGCTCCAGCTTCTTGGCAAGAGAATCGTCGCAGGTAGTAATTGTGACTTTACATAAAACGGGAGAATGCTCCTTGATATCACACAGTACATCGATATCCCGCTCTAAAAGTGTGCTTTTTGTTGCAATCGCAACCCCAAATTCAAATGCATTGCATAGTTCCAGCGCATGACGAGTCAGAAGCAGCTTTTCCTCAAAAGGATTATACGGGTCGCTCATTGCTCCTGTTGCAATCACTCCGCGTTTGGTCTTTCTGCGCAGCTCGTCCCGAATAATCTCCAATGCATTTTCTTTTGCCCGCACTGTATCGAACGCCTCCACACCATAACAATTCGAACGACTGTCACAATATATACATCCATGGCAGCATCCTTTATATATATTCATATTATACTCCGTTCCAAACCAATACTCTGGTCTCTTGGAACGTGTAATAATCGTCTTTGCCGGAATATATTCCATTGTACTAGATATCCTTTCTTTTTTTGAATTCCTTTTGAATTTCGCATCCTTCACTCTTTACCCAAAGGACTTTCTTTACTTTTACGATAGATATTATAGAATTCCTATGTGAAATATCATCTGTCAGAAGCAATTATAACACAGAAATAACACATAATTCATGATGTATACAATTATACAATATATTTTTTCTGTTTTCCATTACTTCCCACAGAGAAATAATAGCGTTTTTTACATTGTATACATATATACAATATTTCTTCTCTATCTTTTCTATTTCTCTGATTAAACCACATGTAATAACATAAATTGTATTATTGTATACAATATAAAATAAACAAAAAATATAAGCTTTTGGCAGAGTAATGCTGCTACTCTGCCAAGCTTTCATGTAAAGGTCTGCGCACCTTTTTCCGTGTCAGTTCAACTAACTGCAGTCCTGTCACATCCACCAGGGTAGACTGAATAGGATCTTTCGCAAGGAACTGGCGCAGTGCTTTTAATAATTCCTTTTCGGCCTCTTCATCGTCCAGATTGATAAAATCTACGATTACAATTCCAGACAGATTGCGAAGACGCATCTGTTTTGCAACCTCCTTTGCGGCCTCAAGGTTGATTTTAAGATAAGTATCCGTTGGATTTTTCTTTGCAATACATTTGCCGGAGTTGACATCGATCACCGTCAGAGCTTCAGTATACTGGATTACAAGATAAGCACCGTTCTTCAGCCATACTCTCTGCCCCAAAGCGCGGTCTAGCACCGTTTTGGTACTGTACAGCTTAGAAAGGGGAAGGTCAGCATTGGTGTAACACCTGAGCTTATCCAGATCTTCCGGCTGTTCCTTCTCATAGTAATCCCGAACCTGCTCATAAAGCTTTTGACCTTCTATCACAATCTCTGTCAATCCTTCAGTATACACGTTTTTCAAATCCGTAATATATGCAGGAGGTGCCTGCAGAAGACATGAAAAACAGGTTCTCGTACCTGCATTCTTACGAAGTTCATAGTAATTTTCTTCTAATTCTTTGATTTCCTTAAGAACAGCAGAAAAATCCGCATCTTTTGCATTTGTGCGGATGATCAGTCCGTATTCTTCATTTTTCAGCGGTTTTAAACGTTCCTTTAAGTCTTCCCGGACTGACTTAGGCAGCTTTCCAGATGTCCCTATCCGGGTGTTTCCTGTGGTCAGGATTGCATACCGCCCTGTAAAGCTTAGATTACTGCTTACCGTGGGGACTTTGGTCTTCACCGCCTCCTTGCTGATCTGAACGACCAGTTCATCTCCAATGCAAAGCGGTTTTTTCCCAATTTTATGCGTGAATACAGCATTTGCAGCCTGGCTCATATCATAGTAGCATTCGACGCCGCTCTCAATTTCAATGAAAGCGGCCCCAATATTAGCTACAATATTCTTTACTTTTCCAACATATATATTCCCCAGGACATGGCGGGTGGTTCGGCTTGTATCTGCAGGTTCACAATGGATTTCTACAATCTCATCATCTTCCATAAGAAACATCCAAATTTTGCTGTCCTCTTCCATCATAAGGATCTTCCGTGAAATCATGCTGGTTCCATCTCCGTTTCTGTTCCCGACATCTGTGTACATTGGGTACCTTTTTCAGGCGTTTGGGGTATCTCTGTTCCCAGATTCTCCAGGCTGACCAATTGACGTGTTCCATCTACACCTGTATCTGCATACATTTCCAGACGGTGACAGGCAAAAGAGACCTCTTCTGGATTGATTCCCATATACCCGCAAAGAGCCTCCATGACAAGTCCTGGTTTCAGATTCTCAACACTCCCGGATGCCACCTGCATATAGAAGGTGATCTGTCCTCCATTTTCCTCCACCGGTCTGAACTGATATATCATCGGTTTGATATCTACTTCCTTCTCACTGCGCTTTGTCTGCTTCATGATACGGATTTCAGGCTGTGCAATGAACTCCTTAGCTCTATCCAGCCAGTTTTCCGGAAATTCGCCTTTGACCAGAGTCGTCCGGTAATCGGCGGCGGCAACGATTGCCATGCCTGTCATCTTCTTTTCCTCCGCGATCTGGCGGAAGCTTAATACCTCGATTCCCTCCACCATGACCTGGTTCAACTGCCGCACAGCAGCCTCACTGGAAATCGGCTCTTTTAACTCAATATCAAAATATTCTCCATCGCTTGTGAGACCGATTCCAAGTGGATTAGCAAAAGACATAATCATATGAGGACTATACCCTCCCGTAAAGGCTATCGGTATCTCTGCCCGTCTCATAGCCTTCTGAAAGAAACGCATTACATCAAGATGTCCGATAAATTTTAATGCACCATATTTTCTGAATTTAATTCTTACCTTCATAACAGACACCTCCTCCAAATTGTGCGGCACCGCAGCCAGAACACTGAACTCTGCAGTTCGGCGTCACGGTCCCTTCCATCGCTCTCTCCCATTCTCGTTTGAGGAAATTCTTACTGACCCCAATATCAATAAAATCCCAAGGAAGCAGCTCGTCCAATTCTCTCTTGCGGGTCGTGTAGAATTCGATATCTACTCCTGTATTGGCGAATGCCTCCATCCATGGTTCGTTGTGGAAGGTCTCTGTCCATGCATCGTAGAGACAGCCTAACCTGTAGGCTTCTTCAATTACTTTTCCAACTCTTCTGTCTCCGCGGGCAAACACACCTTCCAATACCGTGACATCTGCTTCATGCCAGTTATATTTCAGACTTTTTCTATTCAGTTGTTCCTGGAATTCATGCTTCACAATGCAGGCGCGGCGGATATATTCCTCACATGTATACATGGATGCCCATTGGAAAGGGGTAAAAGGTTTCGGTACAAAAAAGGAGGAACTTGCTGTGATCTGGCATTTTCCATGTCGTTCTTCCTTCGGAATTTCATAATATCTTCTTGCAATCTTATCGGCAAGCCTCGCGATGTCCTTCATATCCTCCTCGGTCTCCGTAGGAAGTCCCAGCATGAAATACAATTTCACCTTAGACCAGCCGCCCTCGAAGGCCTGTCCTGCACCCTCAAGGATGATTTCCTCTGTCAAGCCTTTATTAATGACATCCCGCAGACGCTGTGAACCTGCTTCCGGTGCGAAGGTCAGACTGCTCTTGCGGATATCCTGCACCTGGCTCATCACATCCAGAGAAAACGCATCGATTCGCAGAGAAGGCAGAGAAATGTTAATTCCCTCCCCCTTAAATTCCTTGATCAAAAAGTCTACCAGCTCTTTCAGTTGAGAGTAATCACTAGAACTTAAGGAGCTTAGGGATATCTCTTCATGCCCCGTATTCTTCAGCATAGTCTTTGCATATTCCTTCAAGGTCTCAACATCTCGTTCTCTTGTCGGACGATACAACATTCCCGCCTGGCAGAACCTGCACCCACGGATACAGCCTCTTTGTATTTCTAAAACGACTCGGTCCTGTGTCGCCTTAATAAAAGGCACTACAGGTGCTTCTGGATAAACGGCATTCGTCACATCCTTTACGATTTGTTTCTTAATAGTAGAGGGAACTCCCTCCCGGACTGGTCCAAAAGACTTTAAAGTGCCGTCCTCATGATACTTCGGTTCATAGAACATCGGTACATAAAGCCCCTCAATGTTAGCGGCCTTGAGGAGGAATTCCTCTCTGCTTACGCCTTTTGCCCGGCTTGATTTATAAAGGTCAAGAAGCTCATCATAGACCTTCTCCCCTTCCCCAATATAAAAGATATCAAAGAATTCTGCCAAAGGCTCTGGGTTATAAGTACATGGCCCACCTCCGATCACGATTGGATCCTCCCAGGTCCGATTCTTTGCATACATTGGAATCTGTGACAGGTCCAAAAGCTGAAGAATATTTGTATAACACATCTCATATTGGATGGTGATTCCAAGAAAATCAAACGCCCGGACCGCCTCCTGCGATTCCAGGGCAAAGAGAGGAATCTTCTGCTCTCTCATCACCTTATCCAGATCTACCCAAGGGGAATATACCCTCTCGCACCAGACATCCTCACGACGGTTGAACATATCATATAAAATCTGGATTCCAAGATGCGACATACCGATCTCGTACACGTCCGGGAAAGCCATGGCAAAGCGAACTTCCACCTTATCCTTATCTTTCATCACCGAATTGAACTCATTCCCAATGTAACGGGCCGGTTTTTCAATACTTAATAATATTTCATCACTTAAAGCTAGTTTTCTCATATGATTCCTTTCGCTTTCTGTATATTCAGCAAATTCCGAAGGCCTTTCTGAAGTTAATAAGCTGTCTTTCCAACCTGCATGAGTGTTTACTTTCTTTGCAGACCTATCGGTCATATACAATCCTACATATTATATAACATTTCCTATGAGAACTTCAAGCATAAAAGGGAAGCTTAAACTTTTCCTTGACAAGTATCTTCTAAGTGCATAAAATGAAAGTAATCACTTGCATGGAGGATGTTAATTTGGACGATACAAGCCAGAAAATCGTTGATGCAACGATGTCCTTGATCCGCGACAAGGGCTATGTGGCAACAACAACGAAAGATATCGCGCATTTGGCCGGTGTCAATGAGTGTACCTTATTTCGAAAATTTAAAAATAAAAAGGATATCGTATTGCACGGTATGGAACAGGAAAAGTGGCGGGCAGATGTAACCCCTGAGATTTTTCAGAACGTGACCTGGAATCTCCGGTCTGATTTGGAGATGTATATGAATGCCTATATGGACAGGATCACCCCAGACTTTGTGAATCTTTCGATTGGTCTTCGGGCGCCGCAGTTATATGAAGAGACTGCCTCTTTGATTATGAAGATTCCACAGGCCTTCCTGGATTCGCTGATAGAATATTTCCATGAAATGGACCGGCGCGGAAAAATCAGTCACCCTGATTATGAGAGCCTGGCAATGCAGATTTTTTCATCCACGTTCGGATATACATTTTTAAGTGCATCTTTCCATCAAAATCTATCAAAAGTAACCCGTTTGGATTTCATCAAAAGTAGTGTAGACATTTTTGTGAAAGGGCTGTCAGATGGTACTGTATAAGCAGTGCCATTTCTTATAAAATCAATGCAAGTAAGTGCTTGCATGTAAGGAGGAAATTATGAAAATGAGTGGTGCAGAGCTTTTCGTAAAGGCTCTTAAGGAGGAACATGTCGATACACTATTCGCTTATCCAGGCGGACAGGCAATTGATCTTTTTGATGCTCTATATGGTGAGGAAGCAATCAACGTCATCCTGCCCCGGCATGAACAGGGATTAGTCCACGCCGCTGACGGCTATGCCCGTTCTACAGGAAAGACTGGTGTCTGTCTGGTCACCAGTGGCCCTGGGGCAACAAACCTGGTCACAGGAATTGCAACTGCCAATTATGACAGTGTCCCTCTTGTCTGTTTTACGGGTCAAGTACCGACTGCATTAATTGGAAAGGATGCTTTTCAGGAGGTGGACATTGTAGGTATCACCTCCAGTATCTGCAAATATGCGGTTACAGTCCGTGACCGGAACGATTTGGGCAGAATCATAAAAAATGCCTTTCATATTGCCCGCTCTGGCAAACCAGGAGTGGTGGTCATTGATCTTCCAAAGGATATTCAAAGAGCATATGGAGATGATGTTTATGTAGCGGCAGGTCGCAGAACTTATATACCATCCCCTTCTCTCTGTATGGAACAGATTCAGAAGGCTGTGAAAACCTTAATGCAAGCGCAAAGACCTGTTTTTCTTATTGGAGGCGGGATCAATATCTGCCATGCACAAAAGGAAATGCTCACCTTGGCAGAAAAAACCGGGATACCTGTCATTACCACGATCATGGGCAAAGGTGCAATCCCCAGCACACACAGCCTTTATGTCGGAAATCTTGGCATCCATGGTTCCTATGCTGCTAATACAGCCATCAGTCAATGCGATGTCCTCTTCTCCATCGGCACGCGATTTAATGACCGTATTACAGGGAAAACGGAGCAATTTGCCTCCCAGGCCACGGTAATCCACATTGATATTGAGCCTGCTTCTATCTCACGGAATATTGCTGCGGATATTCCCATTGTTGCAGATGCAAAGGAGGCCCTGCCTGTCATCATTGAAATGGTACATCCCCTTGCTATCGGTGAATGGATTGAAAAAATACGAAAAATGCAGGAGCAATATCCGATTTCCATGAAAACCCAGGGACTTACTCCTGAGAAAATCATGAAACAGATCAACCAGATTTTTGATGATGCTATTATTACAACAGATGTCGGACAGAACCAGCTATGGGCAACCCAATTTCTAAATCTTGATGGGAGCAGACAGAAGCTTCTGCTGACCTCCGGCGGTCTGGGCACAATGGGGTATGGCCTGCCTGCCGCCATCGGTGCCAAAATTGGAAATCCGCAGAAGGATGTGCTTGTCATTTCCGGCGATGGAGGAATACAGATGAATATCCAAGAACTGGCGACCGCGATTGTCTACGAACTGCCCGTCACGATCTGTATTTTGAATAATGGATATCTGGGAAATGTACGCCAGTGGCAGGAAATGTTTTTTTACAGGCGCTATTCCAGTACCTGTATGCGCTTCCGCAAGAGCTGCTCCCTCGATTGTAACAGACCTAACAAAAGCTGTCCTGAATATACTCCCGACTTTATCAGGCTGGCTAAAAGCTATGGGGCCAAAGGAATCCGGGTTACAGATGAATCGCAGATCAAGGCAGCCCTCACCACCGCTAAAAATACGCCGACGGTTCCCACCGTTATCGAATTCATCATTGACAGAGAAGCAAACGTCCTGCCGATCGTCCCGCCTGGAAATGCAATTGAAGATATGGTCATGGAAGACAATCTCTAAAGGCTCTTCCAGACCGCTTCTATATCTTTCATATCCATCTGCTTCTCAATCTGGTTCACGATCTGGTCACTGCTTACGTTCGCCACATTGATTTTTCCATAATCTACCCAGACATAGCAGATAAAGCATAGGATTCCAAGGGACAGCCGGAAGAAAAAACTTCCCTTTGACTGCTGTGTAGTTCCATCCTCATAAAGGTCATGATAAATATTGCCATACCTAGGATGGACTGCCGGGATGAAAGAATCCTCATTATATAACTTCTTTGTCTGGCGCAAGAGTTCACGGCGCCGGGCTTCTGAATCGTTCATACGATGTACCTCCTTTGGTTCTAAAAAGGGCATATGATACGCTTAACATATCATATGCCCTTTTAGGGTTCGCTAGAACTATCGATCCGCCAGTTCGTTCGTGATATCTTCCCATGTAATTCCACGTTCTACCATCAGCACCATGGCATGATACAAGAAATCTGACATCTCATATTTAATTTCTTCCGGGTTCGGATTCTTTGCGGCAATGACAATCTCTGTCGCCTCTTCTCCGACCTTCTTAAGAATCTTATCGATTCCCTTATCAAACAGATAATTCGTGTAAGAGCCCTCCTTTGGATTCTGTTTCCGGTCCATAATGGTCGCATATACGGACTCAAATACCTGGAGTGGGTTCTTCGCATCATAATCGCTTCCTACAATCGGCTGGAAAAAGCAGGTATGGTTTCCTGTGTGGCAGGCCGCACCCACCTGCTCTACCTTTGCAAGAAGAGTATCTTTATCGCAGTCAATGGTCAATGTCTTCACGTACTGGAAGTGCCCGGAAGTCTCTCCCTTGACCCACTGCTCTTTCCTGCTCCTGCTATAATAAGTCATCCTGCCGGACTTCACTGTATGTTCAAATGCTTCCTCATTCATATAAGCCATCATCAGAACTTCATTGGTCTTGTAATCCTGTACGATGACCGGAAGGAGTCCGTCTGAATTCAGCTTGAACTCTGAGAAATCCATCATACTTTCAAAAGAGGTCATCTTAATTCCTTCTGCCGTACAGATATCCTTAAAATAATTGAAATCCATATCCTTCTGACTGATGAACATACCGGAAACGCCCTTTACTCCATCACATTTCAGGATCTTCAATATCTCCTCCTGCTCCATGGTGTCTGTGACTACAACACAAGGAATCTGCGTCACATTCATAACAGAATTCAGATCCAGTCTATGCATGAAAATAATCTCAGTACTGTACTCTTCAATCAAATGCTGCTGCTTGAACAGCGCATCAAAATCATTGAGTGATACTGCAATCCGCTCTTTTCCAAAACGCTTGGACACTTCCTCGATCAGCTCAATGGACAAATGCTTGGAAAAATTCAGCATGGCCCTCTTTGCACCAGCATACAGGATCTTTTTGACATCCTCCTGTCTGCGGATATTACCACCGGCTACCATCGGGATGCTGATGACCCGGTTGATTTTCTTCATCAGGTCAATTGCCTCCTCATGCTCCTCATCGGAGTTGGACAGATCAAAGATGATCAATTCATCTGCCCCCATCTCCCCATATTGTTTTGCGAGGGTAACTACATCCTCCGCAATGACTTCTCTATCATCAAACCATTTTACAGCTTTCCCTCCATCGATCAGAATGCAGGGAGTCAATCTCTTATAGCTCATTTATCATCTCTCCTTTAAAGGCTGCCCTTCGTGGACCACACCTCTTTCATTCTCGGCTCCTCCATTGTCGCCATATCCAGTGCTTTTCCAAATGCCTTAAACAATGCCTCCGCCATATGGTGGTTGTTTCCTTCCTCCATAATCTTTAAATGAAGGTTCATTGCTGCGCTGTAAGACACGGCATAGAAGAATTCTCTGATCATCTCCGTATCCAGGCCGCCAAGACGTTCAACCGTAAAAGGAGCACTGTACTTTAGATACGGCCTTCCGGAAAGGTCTATGGCACTCAATGCCAGCGTCTCATCCATCGGGAGCATGAAATAACCGTATCTCTTGATTCCGGCCTTATCCCCCAATGCATTGGCGATTGCCTGACCGAGTACGATACCCGTATCCTCGACTGTATGATGGCAGTCTACATCCAGGTCCCCTTTTACTTTTACTTCCAGATCGAACAGCCCGTGTCTTGCAAAGCCATCCAGCATGTGATCAAAAAAGGCGATTCCTGTATCAATCTGATTCTTTCCTCTTCCATCCAGATTGATGGTCAGAGTAATCTCTGTTTCCTTCGTCTTCCGCATACAACTGCCTGTTCTGTCCATCATACATACCTCCTGTCTTTTGTCACTCTAACTACCTGTTCTATTCTGCCTTCTCAAACCGAACTTTGATCGAATTGGCATGGGCGGTCAATTGTTCCGCCTCTGCAAATCTCTCAATGTCCTGATGCACTGCCTCAAGTGCTTCTTTTGAATAAGCAATGATACTGGATTTCTTAATAAAATCATCCACAGATAATGGGGAGAAAAACTTCGCCGTCCCATTGGTCGGAAGGACGTGATTCGGTCCCGCAAAATAGTCGCCCAACGGTTCACTGGAATATTCTCCGATAAAAATAGCGCCCGCATTGCGAATCTTCATCATGACCTCATAAGGGTCTTTTGTTACAATCTCCAAATGTTCAGAAGCAATCTCATTCGCCGCATCAATCGCATCCTCCATCGTCTCTGCGACCAGGATATGTCCATAATTATCCAGAGACTTCTGGATAATCTCTCCTCTGGAGAGCTCCTTTACAAATGCATCGACCTGCTCAGATACTTTCTTAGCCAGCTCCTCGCTCGTCGTGACAAGAATGGCTGACGCCAGCTCATCATGCTCTGCCTGGGAAAGAAGGTCGGCTGCAACGAATCTAGGATTGGCCGTCTCATCGGCTAATACAAGAATTTCACTCGGCCCTGCTATGGAGTCAATGCTGACATGGCCATACACCGCCTTCTTGGCAAGGGCAACATAGATATTGCCTGGTCCTACGATCTTATCCACCTTCGGGATGCTCTGCGTACCATAAGCCAGAGCCGCGATTGCCTGCGCCCCGCCTACTTTATAGACTGCTGTCGCCCCGGCCTCTTTTGCGGCAACCAGTGTGGTCGGATTGACCTTCCCGTCTTTCCCTGGCGGAGTCGTCATGATAATCTCTTCCACCCCGGCCACTTTCGCAGGCATAATATTCATTAATACAGAGGATGGATAGACCGCCTTGCCTCCCGGCACATAAACACCGACCCGCTTAAGAGCCGTCACCTTCTGTCCCAGGAGCGTTCCGTCCGGCTTGCTGTCAAACCAACTGTACTGCATCTGTTTTGCATGATATGCCTCAATATTCTTTAAAGATTTCCGAATAATCTCCAACAGGGAATCCTCGACCTGCGCATAGGCCTCCTGAATCTCCTCCTGTGTTACAAGAATCGTGTCTGCATCCACCTTTGCCCCATCGAACTTCTCTGTATAGGCAAATACGGCCGCATCCCCTTTTTCCTTGACTTCATCCAGAATCCCACGGACGCTCGCCTCATACTGCCCATAGTTATTCGGGCTGCGCTTCAAAAGATCATCCAGAAGATTCTTTTTTGTACTTTCATCCAACTTCTCTATCCGCATTATTCTTCCTCCTGTAGTAATTTTCTCAGGTTCATGATCAATTCCCTGATTCTGTCATTCTCCATCCGCATACTTACCGGATTGACGATCATACGCGCAGAGAGCGGGCAGACCTCCTCCAATACGACCAGCCCATTTTCCTTAAGGGTAGAGCCGGTCTCCACGATGTCTACGATGACCTCGGAGAGTCCCACGATCGGAGCCAGCTCTATGGAGCCGTTCATCTTAATGATCTCTACAGTCTGATGCTTCTTATTATAAAAATAATCCTTCGCGATGTTCGGATATTTGGTCGCTACACGAATCAACTCATGGTGCCTTAACAGTTCTGCCGCATCCTCATGGCCGCAGACACACATCCGGCACTTCCCGAAGCCTAAGTCCAGGACTTCATGCACCTTGCGTCCTTCCTCGACGATCGTATCTTTTCCGACCACACCAATATCTGCTGCGCCATATTCTACATAAGTCGGCACATCCGGTCCTTTTGCCAGGAAAAATTTCAGCTTCAGTTCCTCATTTACAAAAATCAGTTTCCGGGAATTCTTATCCTTCATTTCCTCACAGGTAATTCCCAATTTTTCCAACATCTCCAATGTCTTGCTAGCCAGACGCCCTTTTGTCAGGGCAAATGTTAAATATCTCATACTCTGCATCCTCTATTTTCTCTTTCCAGCATTGATCAGCTTTTCTTCCCCTGTCCTTAGGTTGACCATCTCGATCGTTAAGTCCTCCTTGAGATACAGCATGCTCACGGCCTGAGTCCGCTTTCCGTACTCCAGATAGGAAGCCTTCTCGTCTTCTTCGCCGCGTTTATGCATCTCTACACATTTTCCTTTCCCACGGAAATTCTTTGCCAGGGAGATGGCCCATTTCTGGGTCGCTTCTGTATATACGATCAGGTGGGTATGAGTGACCTCCACCGCAATTTTCTGACGGCTCAGGGCATTCATCAGCTCATCCACGATAATTGCGAATCCGATAGAAGGGGTATTCTTTCCGAATTTCTCCAGAAGCTGATTGTAGCGTCCTCCACGTACGATTGCATCTCCTGTTCCATATGTATAAGCACGGAAAATAACTCCCGTATAATATCCATAGCTTCCGCTCATGCTCAAATCGAAACTGATATGGTCCTCCACCCCGTAAAGCGTGAGCAGCTCATGCATCTGTTTTAAATGGGTGATCGCCAACTTAGCACTGATCGTAGGAGCTGCCTCCAAGGCCTGATCCAGGATTTCCACCCCGCCCATCAATTCTGGTAACACCTGGAACGCCGCTTTGATGTGGTCCTCCACCTCCTGGTTGTCCAGTATTTCTTCCACACCAAAATAGTTCCGATTGGTAATCAGATGGTGGACCTCTGCCTTGCTCTCATCATCCAGTCCTGCAGCATCCATCAGGCTCTGTATAAAGTCTACATGTCCGATATTGACCTGAAATTCTTCCAGGCCGACTCGTTTGAGCCCGTCCACGACCATGGCGAGCATCTCCACATCCGCCTCCAGGGAATCCTCGCCGATCAACTCGGCCCCCATCTGCGTGTTCTCCTTGAGGCGTCCCTGATAACTGGAATGGTTGATGAAGGTATTGCCTACATAACATAACCGAATCGGAAAATCTTCTCCCTCAAAGAGGGTCGCCGCTGCTCTGGCCACAGAAGGTGTAATATCCGGGCGCAGTGCCAGGGTATTCCCTTCTCTGTCAAAAAATTTATAAAGCTCCCTGGAAGAAATCGTTCCGATCTCTTTTCTAAATACGTCAAAATATTCGAAAGTCGGTGTCTGGATGTCCTGATAGCCATAGCCGTGCAGCACATCCAAGAGCTTCTCCTGGGTCACGAGTTTCTTTTTGCATTCTGTATTGTAAATATCCCTGACTCCCTCAGGTGTATGTAATTTCTGTTCCATCATTCACTGCCCTTTCACTTTATCGTGCTAATACGTTAAATTCCTTTGTAAATTATACGCAGTTTCTCTCCCATTGTCAATCCCTGGCGTCCAAATCCTTCTGGATATAATCCAGATAGGGAACAAAACAGTTATTTTTCAGCTTCATAAAATAGGCCGGATCCAGCTCTTCATAGCGAAAACTCTTGCGTCCGCCCTCCAAAGCCCTGTCCCAAAATTTCTTAATTTCTTCAAAGCGCATGTAATATAATTCGTTATTGCTGCTGTAGTAAATGATCAGGAAGGAGATTCCCCCCTGCTTTTCAAACTTTTCCATAAAGACCATCTGGTGCTCATGGACATTCTGCAGCGGGAAGGTGTCCACACTGCATTCCTTTGCATCAAAACAGACCGGAATGCCCTGTACAGCACCGATATAGTCGACCGTACTGATCTTATCAAAATATGCCAGAGTGATGTGGCGCCGCTCCTTATCGATGCGGACCGGGGTAATGGGGGTCGGAATCTTCTGGATCAGTGCCAGCCCCATCTCCTCATACCGCTCATTCGTGCGGTTGATCAGGTCCTCTAAGGTCGAGCCTCTAAGCCCTCTGGAATTCCATGTTCCCATATTATAAAACTCCTTTATCCCTTGCGATTTTCTGGAATTCCTGCGGAAGCGCAGCCGTGAATTCCTTGTTGGACAGATTTGAAAGCGCCCCGTCCAGTGACGGAAAAACAAGCCTATATGCGTGCAGGAGCTGATGCTTTAACCCGTACGCCTCCCGATACCTAGCATTGACCCTTTTGTCTCCATACTTATGGTCTCCCACAATGGGATGTCCCACGGATGCCAGATGAGCACGAATCTGATGGGTCTTTCCTGTAATCAGATGTACCTCGATAAGAGTCACACCATCCCCGATCTTTTGCGGCCTGTATTCGGTCTCAATGGGGACACTTCCCGGCTCTTCCGTCTTAAGGATGCATACCTGATTTGTCTTCTCGTCCTTTTTCAGAAAGCCGCAGATTCGGGAAGACTCCTTTACCTGACCCTGCGTCAGGCATAAATAATATTTTCCTAATGTCCGGTCCTTGAAAAGACGGCTCAACTCCTGCAGACCTGCCAGACTCTTTCCTGCCGCAATCATACCGCTGGTATTCCGGTCCAGACGGTTACAGACGGAGGGCTTAAAGGTACGCATCTGTGCCTCTGTGAGCTGCCCCGATGACAACAGGTAAGAAATCAGGTGCTCTACCACAGACACATCCGTATCTGCCGCTTTCTGGGAAAGCATCCCGGCAGGTTTGTTGATCAGGAGAATATTGCTGTCCTCATAGATGATATCCAGCTTTTCTCCCTTCCCCTTATGTTCTACAGGCATCTTCACAGGGCTGCCTGAAAACTTTTCAATTGTCTCATCCGAAAGAAACAGCTTTACTTCATCCCCCGGATTCAATTTTTCATTTCCAGATGCTTTCTTTCCGTTGAGTGTGATATTTTTCTTGCGCAGCATCTTATAGAGAAAACTTTTCGGCGCCTCTCTCAGATACTTTGCGAGCAGCTTATCCAGCCGCTGTCCTGCTTCATTCGCATTGATGATGATCTGCTGCATAGATCTGATCCTTTCCCATAATTTACATAGAGATATTCAAGATGACTCGTGCCATCTTTTCCTCGAGATTTCTGGTGTCATTTTTTTCTACTGCGGCGATAGAATCAAGCCCCTCGGCTCTGGCAAGAAACGCAGTATAATTATTCAATATTTTCACGGAGGCATCCGGGAACTGGTTTTGATTCAGGATTCCCCGGATGTGAGCCGCCGCATATTTCAAATCTACCTTCTCACTGTCTGTGTAACCAAATATAGTATTGCCGGACAACACAATACAGTTGATCGGCATGACTTTCTCACGGCTTGTCACGATCATATCATAAATCACGGTAATGTGACTGGTCTTGCTTTGAATCTCCTCTGCCCGGATCGTCGCAATGGAGGGGTATGGGAACCGGGTAATTACGCCGACTAAGGCTTTGGACGCCGGGAGGCATCCGACCACCGCCACGATCGTCAGCAGATTTTTCTTTGAGTGCGTCTGGCTGTAGCCCAGGAAAAAGATTGCCGCTACCAGTGCAAAATAAATCACCGTTCGGATGATCTCCACTTTTTTCTTATATTCTAAAAACCCTGGATTCCCCTTCATTACCTTTTTCATGTCGTAATTCTCCTCAATTTTGTCTCTCGTTCTTTAGTGTTTATGAAAAATGAATTCTATGACCGCGCGATGCGGAAGAATCTTTGCTCCCAATCTGGCTGCCTTCATCACAGGTCCGTAGACGGAAACCTCTTTTTTCTTCCTGGTATCTAAAAGAGCTCTTTTTACGACCCTCTTCGGGTCCGCCATCACCGCATCCTTCCACATATTTGGAAGCCTGCCGGAGACATCAAAGAACTCCGTATCTACGGGACCCGGACAGACTGCTGTCACATAGATTCTCTGGCTTTTTAATTCCGCGCCAAGTGCCCTGGAAAAGCTTAGGACATAGGATTTTGTCGCCGCATAGACGGCAAAGGACGGCTGCGGGCAAAAAGCGGCTGCAGAGGCCAGATTGACGATACGCCCGCCGAACTTGATATAAGGCAGGCAAAGGAGTGTCATCCTCGTCAATGCCCGGCAGTTCAGGTCTATCATCTCGACCTGAGAATCCGGCTCCCTATATGCAATTTCCTTAACAGAGCCTGTTTTCCCAAATCCGGCTGCATTCACCAGCATCCGAATATCCGGTTTTTCTTCCTTTAAAGCCTGGTCAAGATCCTGATAGACCTGATCCTTTTGCAAATCTCCTTGGAAGATCCGGTAGGGCAGGACCCCATCCCCGCTCAATGATACCAGGCGTTCCCGTCTGCGGGCAATGACCCATATCTCATCTAGACCCTTGTAAAAATAAGGAATCTGGCGGGCAAATTCTCTCCCCATCCCTGCTGAAGCTCCGGTTACAATTGCAATCTTCATCCTTGATACCTTCCCTTCCTAAGACTTTCCTGACTTCTTTTTCTGAAGGCTGCGGATCGTCTTTTTTCTGCTTGTTTTCGGTCCTACATTCGTACCGGTCTGTTTTGGTCCTTTTTTCTTTGCCTCACTGGTAAAACGCCTCGGGCGAATCAGACACTTTTCCCCGAATCCCACAAGATCCATGCGCCCGGCTTTTTTCAGCGCTTCCATCACCAGATCATAATTGTCTGGATTCCGATACTGGATCAATGCCCTCTGCAATGCCTTTTCATGCGGATTCCTCGGCACATAGACCTTCTCCATTGTACGCGGGTCCAATCCTGTATAGTACATACAGGTGGAAATCGTGGACGGAGTCGGATAGAAATCCTGCACCTGCTCCGGCATGTATCCCAGGTCACGACAGTATTCTGCCAGTTGAACTGCCGCTTTCATGTCGGAACCTGGATGGGAGGACATCAGATACGGCACCAAATACTGCTCCCTGCCCAGTTTTTTATTCATCGCCTGGAACTGTCTTGTGAACTCTTCATAGACCCGGTTCGCAGGCTTTCCCATCTTACTTAAAACTTCATCCGCCACATGCTCCGGGGCGACCTTTAACTGCCCGCTGACATGATATTCACAGAGCTCCTTGAGAAATGTCTGCTTCTGATCTGCAAGCAGATAATCAAAACGGATTCCTGAACGGATGAATACTTTCTTCACTTTCGGTATCTTCCTCAGCTTTCGAAGCAGCTCCACATAATCCCTGTGGTCTGCATCCAAATTCTTACAGGGACGTGGATAGAGGCACTGCTTTTCTTTACAGACGCCATGTTCTAACTGCTTTTTACAGGAGGGATGTCGAAAGTTCGCCGTCGGGCCGCCCACATCATGAATATATCCTTTGAAATCCGCCTCCTTCGTCAGAAGCCTTGCCTCCTCAAGCAGTGATTCATGGCTGCGTGTCTGAATGATCCGGCCCTGATGAAAGGTCAGCGCACAGAAATTGCAGCCGCCAAAACAACCGCGGCAGCTAATCAGACTGAACTTGATCTCTGCGATTGCAGGAACTCCATCCGCTTTATAAGACGGATGATAGGTCCGCATATAAGGCAGCGCATAAATATCATCCATCTCTGTCTGGCTTAGAGGTCTGGATGGAGGATTCTGGACAACATACAGATGGTCTCCATACGGCTCTGCCAGCCGTTTTCCAGTAAACGGATCGGTATTTTGATATTGAGTATAGAAACTTTTTGCATAGACCTTCCGGTCCTTCTTAAGCTCCTCAAAAGAGGGGAGCACAAGTACATCATATACAGAATCCAGGCTTTTCGTCTTCACTACTGTTCCATCCAGATAGGTCAGGTCTTCCACCGCGATCCCGGAATCCAGTGCTTCTGCAATCTCCACGATGGAACGCTCTCCCATACCATAGGAGATGATATCTGCCCCGGAATCCAATAAAATCGAGCGCTTCAGCTTATCTGACCAGTAATCATAGTGGGCAAGTCTGCGCAGACTTGCCTCGATGCCTCCTAAAATAATCGGCGTATGCTTGTAAGTCTGACGAATCAGATTGCCATAGACCACCGCCGCATAATCGGGTCTTTTCCCCATCTCGCCGCCTGGTGTGTAAGCATCCTGCCGACGTTTTTTCTTTGACACAGAATAATGGTTCACCATGGAATCCATGTTGCCGGCAGACACAAGGAACCCTAGTCTTGGCTCGCCATATACCGCCACACTCTCTTTCTTCCGCCAGTCCGGCTGTGAGATGATTCCCACACGGAATCCATGTGCCTCAAGTACCCGGCTGATAATCGCGTGTCCAAAAGACGGATGGTCCACATACGCATCACCGATCACATAGACGAAATCCACCTGATCCCATCCGCGGTCAATCATATCCTGTTTACATAATGGTAAAAACCCGTTGTTCATCTTTTCTCCTTACCGTACGGCCTGCGCCGTTTTTCCTTCCATACCAATTGAATCTGCGCAACAATCACTGTGGTATCTCTTGCATATCTCATAAGTATGGTTCTTAATATCATAATAATCCCGGATGAAATAATCCGCTTTTCTTTTCTTCTCTGCTTCATCCGGCCTGGATAATTCATCATCCACTGCACAGACAGACATACCGGCATTCTTTCCTGCCTCGATGCCCTTTACCACGTCCTCAAAAACAAGGCAGTCTAAAGGATTCACCTTGAGGTCCTCTGCCACCTTCAGATAAACATCCGGTGCTGGTTTTCCAGCCGCCACCTCGCATGAAGTCCTGACAGCTGAAAAGTATTCCTCGATATGAAGTGCCTGTAAGACCGCATCCACCAATTCTCTTGCATTGCTGGTGGCAATCCCCAGCAGTATCCCGCGGGAACGCATCTCTTCTAAGAATTCGCCCGCTCCTGGCTTGAGAGGAACCCTTGTCGTATATAATTCCATCGTCATCTTGGTCCACTCTCTGCGCACATCATCGAGTGTACAGTCCAACGTCGGAAATGTGTCCAGAAAATATTGTGCGGTCTCTGTGTAGCTCATGCCTTCAATATCTTTATTGAAACTCTCCGGCGGGGTCAAATGGTACTTCTCCATATATTCCACATCCACAGCCGGCCAGATCCACATGGAATCTACCAGAGAGCCGTCCAAATCGAATATCACTGCTTTTTTATTCTCTAACATAACGTTTCAATCTCTTCCTTTGTCAATTCTCTGTATGCTCCACTCTCCAGACTTTCATCCAGAGAGAGACTTCCCATTCTAAGCCGCTTCAGATAAAGGACCTCTTTGCCAACTGCCTGGAACATCCGCTTTACCTGATGGAACTTTCCCTCCCGGATGTTAAGCTCTATCTCTGAGACCTCACCAGCCTTTAAGATACGAAGCTCTCCCGGCAGTGTATTCTTCTCTTCTCCGATGTCCAGTCCTTCTGCAAATGCGTTCACATCTGCCTCTGTCACCAGCCCTTTGATTTTTGCATAATACACCTTATCCACATGCTTTTTGGGTGACAAAAGCCTGTGGGCAAGAGCCCCGTCATTGGTAATCAAAAGCAGACCTTCCGTATCCTTGTCCAGCCTTCCCACCGGGAATAGGTCCTTTCGTTTTTTACTGTCAATCAGATCCACTACCGTTAAGTCCCGCTTATCTTCTGTGGCTGATACGACACCAGCCGGCTTGTTCAGCATATAATATTCATACTCTGTATAACAGACGGCCTGTCCCTGATAAACGACCTGGTCCGTCTGTGTATCGATCTTTGTCTCCGGCTTCTTCACAATCGTGTCATTGACACTGACCATGCCCTTTGTGACTGCCCTTTTCACTTCGCTCCGGGTCCCAAGCCCCATGTCAGCCAGATATTTATCTAATCTTAACTTCATCTTACTCTCCATATATACAGGACTTAATAGGTTCCCTGCCCCATCCACCGCCATCCCGGCAGATATTTATTCTTTAGCGTCTGGTTGGAAAGCTTTCCGAATCCAAGTGGATATCCGTCCACGCAGACCAGATACCAGCCCTTCGCTTTACGATCCACCAGATCCTCGACATCCAGCGTATCTCCCTTTAAATACTTCACGACACGTTCATCTTGAAGCGGCAGGTCCAAAATCTTTGCATATTCCTCTTTTTTTAGGCACATAGCAAGCGCCTGACTAGGCTCGAACCGGTTCTTTTTGAGTTCCCCCAGAAGTAGCCCGGAACGTAAGAACCGTACCCCTTTCAGGTCTGGAAGACCCTGAGGCATATAATAGACACGCTCTCCATGTATATCCAGGCAGGCTGCATCCAGCTCCCAGTCCACATCGTCAAAGAATTCCTCCAGCTCCTTAGGCAGCTTTTTCTTCTGTAATCCCTTTAACACTCTGTTTGATGCAGCCCTTTCCTCCAATTTTCCCTTTCGAAGGAGTGCCAGATAATGTCCCTCTCCCTTCATTTTGTGCGGGAAAATGCGGACTGTATTTAGAAGATCCGGATTTTTACTTACGGAAACCTCCGGCATCCCCTGTGCAAAGCCCTCATAGGATTCCATTCGGCAGATTTCAAATTCAGGATACTTTGAAAGTAGATATTCGATCGTCTGTTCATTCTCACTGGGGTCAAAGGTACAGGTGGAATACAATAGCATCCCGCCCGGCTTCAACATCGCTGCGGCCTGCGTGATGATGCTCCTTTGAAGCTTGGAAAAAAACTCTGGTCCATGTTCTTCCCATGCCTTTACCATCTTCTTATCCTTACGGAACATCCCTTCCCCGGAACAGGGGGCATCGATCAGAATCTTATCAAAATACTCCGGGAAATACTCTGTCAGCTTTCCCGGCTCTTCACTCAATACCATCATGTTCCCGATTCCGAATAACTCCAGATTTTTCAAAAGGCCCTTGGCCCTTGAACTGCTGATATCATTGGCAATCAGAACGCCCTCTCCCAACAGTCTGGCCCCCAATTCTGTGGCCTTTCCTCCTGGAGCGGCACAGACATCCAGCACCTTATCGCCCGGCTCTATGGGAAGACGGTCTGCCGGGGTCATAGCACTCGGCTCCTGCAGATAATACAGCCCAGCAAAATAATAGGGGTGCTTCGCCGGCTGTGCTGTCTCCCCGTCATAATAGAAGCCATTGTGTATCCATGGAATCGGTTCAAGCGGCCAGGGGGCAATCTTTAAAAATTCCTCGACCGTAATCTTGTTCGTATTCACTCGAAGCCCATAATGGCGCGCTTCATCGAAACATTTTATATAATCTTCATACTCATCCTTTAACAGGCTTTTCATCTTTTCTTCAAATGCTTTTGGTAAGTTCATATCATTTCCTCCACATGGAAATGATTATATCATACCTTGTTCGGCAGTACAAGTTAAGGTGCATAGACACATTTTATCTTTCTATTCTCGATAAAACGCAGTACCCAGTAAGGATCTACGCTGATTTCCTCATCCCCGTGGAACAGATAGATACCTACGTGGAGGTGCACTGGAAAATTCCCGGTCGTCCCCTCTTTCTTGCTATATCCGGTATCCCCCATATACCCCAGAAGATCCCCGGCACGTACCGTATCACCCTCCTTAATATCTGCATAAGAATCCAGATGTGCATAATAGAAATATGTTCCGCCCGGTGCCACGATTCCAAGCCGCCAGCCTCCTTGTTCCAGCCAGCCCTTATGGCGTACGACACCATCCGTCATACTGACCACCGGATACAGGCCGCGCACATTTTCATCCGCCATGATATCGGTTCCTTCATGTCCCCGCTTTCCTCCGTAATTTCGTTCAAACATCCAGGAATCCACATAAGAAACACCGTAATCCTTCCCTCTGGAGGGCTGGGGAATAGGAAAATACCGGACATCATTCCAGATTCCGCGGCACTGCTTAAGATAACTGTCCCAGCCGTCACGCCCTGCCCATTTGTCCTCCAGCCCTAAAAAGGTTTCTTTCTTAAGCCCTGCATCTAACCTGTCTCTTCCAAAATCTGTTTCCAACAAATAAAGACCCAGGTCCTTGCCCGGGTCTTTTGTATTCTGTATGTAACTTAACACTTCCTCATTCAAGGTCTGCCTTCGAAAGCCATCCTTTGTCACTGTATCCTCACTCAGCCTTGAAAATCCTCCCAAAAGAAGGACTTCATGTATACCAATGGAAAGAAACAATGCCAAAATCAGGTTCAGCAGCACCAGGTTGTGCAGTCTTCTCTGCCTCATGTCTGGAACAACCCCTTTTAAACTGATCATTCCAATATATGAGCCACTGTCTGTCCTACTTGCATTCTTTGAGAATTTCCTTCATCAGATTCCACATTCTGCCTGTAGAAGCAATATCCAGACGCTCATTCACGGAGTGGATATCAGCCATCTTCGGGCCGATGGAAACGCAGTCTAACTCTGGCTTCTTTCCAGAAAGCAGTCCGCACTCTAAGCCAGCATGGATTGTTGAGATATTCGGCTTTCTGCCATATACTCTCTCAAATACATCCGCAACGATCGGGCGGATCTTTGAATTCTCTTTGTACATCCAAGCCGGATATGCACCTGAAAGTTCATAGGTCCCGCCGAGGAACTCTGCCCAGCCGATGAATGCTTCTTTTAATTCTTCCAATTTAGAAGATACAGAGCTTCTGATCAACAGGACAAAGGAAACCTTTCCTTCCTCTGTCGTAACAACACCAAGGTTGTCAGAGGTCTCTACCAGTCCCTTTAAGGAACGGCTGAATCCATAGACTCCATTCTGGCAGTTATTGATAAAGAAAATAACTTTCTTCATATCCATATCCGTCATAACAGACTTTTCTGCGTTCTCTGTCTTATTCACGATCACATCCAGATCTGGCTCATCAGCACCAAATTCCTGCTTCCAGATATTCAGCATATTCTCGATGATCACTTCTGCCTTGATACTGTCATGTACTACAATTGTAAACTTACAGGAAGATGGGATGACATTATCCTTTGCTCCTCCCTGGATATCTGAAAGAGCAATATCCATGGTCTCGTTCAGACGGTTCAAAAGACGTCCTGCAAGCTTGTTCGCATTCCCTCTCTGCTGGTCGATCTCCTGCCCTGAATGTCCGCCCTTTAATCCTCTGATCACGACTTCCAGACAGTCACCTGTCATTGACTTTCTTCCGATCGGCAGATTCAGGCGGAAGCTTAATCCTCCGGCACATCCTGCAATGATCGTATCCTCATCCTCAGAATCCAGGTTGATCAGCATCTTTCCATTGATCGGTGACAAATCGATTCCTTCTGCACCGCCCATTCCCACTTCTTCGTCCACAGTAAAAATCGCTTCCAAAGGTGGATGTGGAATATCATCGCTGTCCAGCAGAGCCAGAGCCATCGCTACGGCGATACCATCGTCTGCCCCCAATGTAGTGTCCCTGGCCTTTACAAATCCATCCTCAACATACAGATCTAGTGGATCTTTTGTGAAATCGTGGTCAGAAAGCTCTGTCTTCTCACATACCATATCCAGATGTCCCTGAATGATGACCGGATCACTCTCCTCGTACCCTTCTGTACCCGGCTTTTTGATGATCACATTGTTGATCTCATCCTGGATCACTTCAAGACCTCTGTCATTCGCGAACTTCACACAGTAGTCACTGACTTCCTTTGTGTTGAATGTCCCCCTCGGAATCTGGCTGAGCTCCTCAAAATAATGAAATACTTCCTTTGGTTCTAAATTGTCTAAAATTGGCATTGTTTCATTCCCCTTCCTGTATAAATTCCTGCTACTATTTTGTCATAATATTCATAAAAAATCAACCAATTTCATATATCTTTACTAATATTTATTGTTAAAAATCACGGGAGGCCTTTCATGAAGCGTAACCTGCCTGGAATCGGGATCGTGGTGCTGTTTGCCGTCATGCTGATTTCTCCGAAGGCAGTATTCAATGGGGCGAGTGAAGGTCTTCTTCTCTGGTTCCAGATCATACTGCCGACCTTATTTCCATTTATCATCATTACCAATCTGCTTCTTAGCACAGACAGTATCCATTACATATCCAATGCCGTCGGAGCCGTCCTCTGCCGGCTTTTCAAAGTTTCCGAAAATGGGAGCTTTGCTGTCATCGTCGGTTTTCTTTGCGGCTACCCGATGGGAGCAAAGGTGACTGCCGATCTGATCACCTCCGGCTATGTTACCCGTGAAGAAGGGCGCTACCTGCTTTCCTTCTGTAATAATACAAGTCCTGTCTTCATTCTGAATTTCATTGTATGGAAAACACTCAGAAGGGAAGAACTGCTCGTGCCCTCCCTGCTCATTCTTCTTGGTACCCCCATGCTGATGAGCCTTATCTTCCGCAGGTTCTACTTAAAGGGACGACGACAGTTTGAATACCCAGATATGAAAAAAGAAGCGAAGGATGAGAAAACAGATTGGAATTTTCGAATCATGGACACCTGTATCATGGACAGCTTTGAGACCATTACGAAAGTAGGCGGATATATCATACTTTTTTCTGTCATCCTGGAACTTGTCCGATCCATTCCCTGGCAGATACCAGCAGTCACCTGGCTTCTTCCTTCCCTGGAAGTGACCAATGGAATCGTACTGATCGGAAAGTCTGCTCTCCCTCTGACCGTACAATATCCGGCGATTCTTGCCCTGACATCCTTTGGCGGCTTCTGTGCTGTGGCACAGACACAATGTATGATTCAAAAGACCAGCCTCTCGATTTTACCTTATACAATAGAAAAGCTGGCAACCGCTATGGTCACCAGCCTGTTTGCATTCCTCTATATTACATTCTGCTGATTACATCTCACCTGACATATCCTGTGGGATATACTCACCGCCGTTTTCATCTGGAACTTCCAGTTCTGCACGGTTCGTGCGTACGACGTCGTAGCACTCCTGAAGAGAATTGATCAGTCCGTCATACTTCGTTGTATAGCTGTCCAGTGTATGTCCGATGATACTCTCTGCATTCGCGAGCAGGTCATCTGTATACTGGATAGCACCGATCCGAATCGCATTGGCATCCTCTGTTGCATTATCGATGATCTCCTGTGCCTGGGCGGTTGCCTGTGTCACGATCTCATTCGCCTGCGCGTATGCCTGCTGCATGATCTCATGCTCACTTACCAGCTCTGTGGTCTGCACCTGTGCCTCTTCGATCATAGCGTCTGCCTTCGCCTGCGCATCTGCCAGGATTGCATCCCGGTTAGCGATGATCTTCTGATATCTCTTAATCTCATCTGGCGTCTTCATCCTGAGTTCCCGCAGCAACTCATCCAGATGTTCCTTATTCACGATGATCTTGGTCGTGGACAATGGCTGAAACTTACAGTCTCTGTCAATGTACTCCTCGATCTCTTCAATAATCTGCTCAATGCGGCTGCTCATAGTTACACTCTCCTTTTTACTTTCATCTTTTTCTCCAGTTCCACAGCAACAGCCTCCGGCACAAATTGTGATATATCTCCCCCAAAAGCTGCAATCTCCTTGACGGTGGTGGAACTTAAGTAAGAATATTCAATACTCGTTGTCAAGAACATCGTCTCGACACTTGGTTCCAGTTTATGATTCGTCTGGGACATCTGTAATTCATATTCAAAGTCCGTAATCGCTCTCAGTCCCCTGATCACGACATCAGCCCCCTGTTGTCTTGCAAAGTCAATCAATAACCCATTGAATAGGACAATCTTCACATTACCCAGATCTTTGGTTACTTCCTCTAACATTTTAACACGTTCTTCCGCAGAAAACAACGGCATTTTCGCATTATTGTTCAGTACTCCGACAATTAATTCATCCACGATTTTACAGGATCTTTTGATGACATCCAAGTGCCCGTATGTAACCGGGTCAAAGCTTCCCGGGTAAATTGCTCTTAACATATTTCTTCCTTTCCAGCCTTTTCCATGAAGACATGCTTATTCGTTTTATAGACTTTTTCCTTGAGAAGATGAAAACCAAGCTCCTCCAAATAAGAAAAATCAGTTTCTTTTGACGCTTCTACAATGATCAATGTATCCTCGTACACAAGCTGGGAATCCGCCAGGTACTCCAATACCGTCTTCTCAAATCCTCTGTCATAGGGCGGGTCCATGAAGATAAAATCAAACACCTTCTCGCCCTCCAACTGATACAGCGCCGTCATGACGTCCCTTGTCATCGTCACTGCTTTATGCTCCAGTCTTGTGAACTTTAAATTCTCCTTGATGCATGACATCGCCTTCGGGCTGTTCTCCACGAATACAGCTTCCCTCGCGCCTCGGCTCAACGCCTCTATCCCAATTCCGCCGCTTCCCGAGAATAGATCTAAAAAGATGCTGTCATAAATCTCTGGAGCGATCATATTGAATAATGTCTCTTTAATCCTGTCAGTTGTCGGTCTTGTATCCAGCCCATCTAATGTCTTAAGTTGTAATCTTTTGGCACTTCCTGCAATGACTCTCATTTGTTAACACCCTCATTCTTCTAACTATGCTGAATTTTAGCAGAAAAAAGCACCTAGGTCAATCCTAAGTGCTTTTTCTTACGAAATTTGCTTATTTACCAGCCATCTGTCTTTCCTGCTGTTCGATCATTTTCTTGACCATATATCCGCCAACTGATCCATTCTGCTTAGATGTTAAATCTCCGTTGTAACCGTCTGAAAGCGGTACTCCCAGCTCACTTGCTACCTCGTATTTGAATTTGTCCAGTGCGCTTTTAGCCTCTGGTACGGCTGCTCTGTTTGATGAACGACTTGCCATGATTATTTCCTCCTTCTCGTAACTTTTCTTCGTTACATTTTCAGATTTTTTAGTAACACTCTTGTGTGTTACAACCATAGTATATGGAGGATTCGTTGTTTTACTCTTGGAAGTTCCTGCCTGTTTTTACGTTTTTTGTAAAATGATCACAAGCAGCCTTTTATCTGACTTAAAGCGTTGTCTCCAACATGATTTCGGACATGTAGTGCTGAATATGTTCTTTCAATTTGATATGATCTTCCTGTTTCAATTCAGGGTCCTCAGCAAGAAGCCTCGACGCTGCCTCATTTGCTTTTTGAAGGATCTTTGCGTCCTGAAACACATCTCCCAGACGGAAATCCAGAAGACCGCTCTGTCGGATTCCGAACAGATCGCCCGGGCCTCTCAGACGCAGGTCCTCGGATGCAATAAAGAATCCGTCGTTTGATTTATTTAATATCTCCAAACGTTCTTTTGTCTCTTTTGCCTTGGAGGCACTCATAAAAATACAGTAGGACTGATGCTTTCCTCTTCCGACTCTTCCCCTGAGCTGATGGAGCTGTGCCAGACCGAAGCGTTCTGCATTTTCAATCATCATGACTGTGGCGTTGGGCACATCTATCCCCACCTCGATTACCGTTGTGGAGACAAGGATCTGAATCTCATTTCTGCCAAATGCTTCCATGATCTCATCCTTTTCTGCCTGCTTCATCTTTCCGTGCAGATATGCGATCTGAATACCGCTGCCAAGCGATTCCCGAAGGAGCTGGGTATAATCGATGACATTTTCTGCCTCCATATTCTCGCTTTCCTCCACCATCGGACAGATCACATAGCACTGTCGTCCGGCCTCGACCTGTTTCTGCATGAAATGATATGCCGTGTTCCGATATCCAGTATCTACCACACAATTTTTAATCGGCAGACGGTTCTTCGGAAGCTCATCAATCACAGAGATATCCAGATCACCGTACAGAATGATTGCTAATGTCCTCGGAATCGGTGTGGCACTCATGACCAGTATATGCGGCATCTGCCCCTTTCCAGCCAGCCTTTCCCGCTGCTTCACTCCAAAACGGTGCTGTTCATCTGTCACCACCAGGGCAAGATTTTTATATACGGCCTTCTCCTGAATCAGCGCATGCGTTCCAACAATGATGTCTGCCTCCCCGGAAGCAATCGTCTCATAGACACCGCGCTTTTCTTTCGCCGTCATAGATCCTGTCAGAAGAACTGTCTTGAGTGGAATTTTATACTGTGCGAACATCAAGCTGATATTTTCATAATGCTGCTTGGCAAGTACCTCCGTCGGAGCCATCAGGGCTCCCTGATATCCATTCAACCCTGCATACATCAGCCCTAAGAGTGCCACGATCGTCTTTCCAGATCCTACGTCTCCCTGAACGAGCCGTGACATAACATGGGGACCTGACATATCCCGTTTCATCTCCATCCATACTTTCTTCTGTGCACTGGTCAGCTCATATGGAAGGGCATTCAGGAACATTTCTATCTTTTCCTGCTCCTCGAACTGAAATCCATTGACCGCTTTATCTTCTCTGCTTTTTAAGAAGCGCAGAGACAGAATAAAGACCAGAAATTCCTCGAAGACAAGACGTTCCCTTGCATGGTAGAATTCTTCTTTATCCTCTGGAAAATGGATTCCCTTTACGGCATAATCGTACTCTGCCAGTCCGTATTGAATGCAGAGATCCGCAGGGAGAAATTCCTGTTTTGAATCCAAGAACTCCACTGCCTGTGACATCGCCTTTTTCACCGCATTATTCGTAAGTCCTGCCGTGAGCGGATAGACTGGCTGCATAGTATTACGCTTCTCCTCATACTTTACACTGGGATAAAAAATCTCAGGATGCTCCATCACAAGTCCATCCCGTTTTCTAACGATGCGTCCTCTTAAGGTGATCACACCGCCCCGTCCGAGCGTATTCCTAAGGAACGGCATTCGAAACCAGATCACCTTCAATGTGCCCGTGATATCCTTGAGATACAGGGTCGTGACCTGCATATTACGGTTTTTGCTCACCTGGACCTTACCGAAAATCGCTCCAGTGATCGTGACTGTCTTTCCCTCCTGCGCCTCTCCAATCGAAACAGGGTCATCATACACGTCATATCCACGCGGATAATAACGCAGAAGGTCACCAATCGTATATACACCGGCCTTACCAAATAATGCTTCTGTTTTTTCACCGATTCCTTTTAAGGAACTGATTTTAGAATTTTCATTCATCGGCTTTTTTATTCACCTGCCTGTTAAATTCTTTTTCATGAAACTGCTGTTTCTAACATTTTTCGATATATTAGATAAGGATAACATGCTGGTCATCCTAAAAGCTGGAAACGGGTCAGCGCCCTATAAGGGAACTGGCCCGTTTTATCTCCATCTTTCTGTGTATCTTCTTATTCTACGGATAATACGTAATAGTAGATCGGTTGGCCGCCTGAGTGAGCATCCACATCTGCATCAGGGTACAATTCCTCGATCTCCTGTGCAAAACGCATAGCATCCTCTTCCAGAATATCCTGACCATAGTACAGACTGATCAGCTCTGTATCATCATCTACCAACTGTGCCAGCATCTCTTTCGCGGTCGCCTCGACAGACTGTCCAACGGAAAGGATTCCTGCATCGCCGATTCCCATGATATCGCCTTCATGAATCTCCTTATCATCAATCTTAGTGTCTCTGACAGCATAGGTCACTTGTCCGGTCTTCACGTTCTTGATTTCCTCATTCATCGTCTCGAAGTTCGTGTCCACATCTGCCTCAGGCATGTAATTAATGATTGCTGTGATTCCCTGCGGCACCGTCTTAGTCGGAATGACGAGGATATCTTTGTCCTTCGTCAGCATCTGTGCCTGGTTTGCCGCCAGGATAATGTTCTTATTATTTGGAAGAATGAAGATATGATCTGCATTCACCTCATCGATTGCTGTCAGCATGTCCTCTGTGCTCGGATTCATTGTCTGGCCGCCTTCGATGATATAATCAACCCCCAGCTCTCTGAAGATTTCATTCATACCCTCACCGATGGATACAGCAATGAAACCAACAGATTTTCTCGGCTCCTCTTTTCTGCGCTCTTCCTTCTGCTTAGCTGCAAGCTTCTCGGAATCACGAATCAGCTTCTCCTGATGCTCTTCGCGCATATTATCAATCTTCATTCTGGAAAGCTGTCCATAAGTCAACGCCTTCTGGATCGCCAGACCCGGATCATTCGTATGCACATGTATCTTCACGATATCGTCATCTGCAACACAGACGATAGAATCACCGATTGATTCCAGATAAGCCTTAAATTCTGTCTCATCTTTATCATTAAATTCCTTCTCGACCATAATGATGAATTCTGTACAGTAACCGAACTTGATATCTGTCTCTGCCTGTGCTCCTGGCTTTACCATGGTCGTACCGGAACTAGCTTCGATTGCAGTGTAGTCGATCTCTTTTCCCTGGAATGCATCATATGCACCGTTGAGTACTTCTAATAACCCCTGTCCGCCAGAATCCACAACTCCTGCTTCTTTGAGAACCGGCAGCATCTCCGGTGTCTTGGACAATACATATTCTGCATGCTTGAGTACCTCCGGGATAAAGACTTCCAGGTCATCCGTTGTCTCTGCCATCTCGGCCGCCTTCTGTGCAACTCCCTTAGCCACTGTCAGGATGGTTCCCTCCTTTGGCTTCATGACCGCTTTATATGCCGTCGCGCGGGCACGCTCACAAGCTCTGGCCAGAATCGGTGCGTCAATCTCTTTATACTCCCGAATCTCCTTTGTGAATCCACGCAGAAGCTGGGACAGGATTACACCGGAGTTTCCTCTTGCCCCGCGCAGGGAACCAGAAGAAATCGCCTTGGACACAGTCATCATATCTGGATTCTCCAAGCCGCTGACTTCTTTCGCAGCAGACATGATGGTCAATGTCATATTCGTCCCTGTGTCTCCATCAGGAACAGGAAACACATTCAGTTCATTAATAAATTCCTTTTTTGCCTCCAGATTTGCTGCCCCCGCTAAAAACATCTTCGTAAGCAGCTCTGTATTTATCGTTTTTGTTGCCACGACAAGTATCCTCCTTAATCAATCACTCTGACACCTTCGACGAAGATGTTTATTTTCTCTACAGTCATACCGGTAAACTCTTCTACCTTATACTTTACATTGTTCATCAGATTGTCAGAAACTGAAAGAATATTCACTCCATATGCAACAATCACGTGAAAATCCAGCGTCAGGATGTTCTCGTCAGAAATCTCAACATGGATACCGTGGGACAGGCTCTCTTTCTTCAAAAGCCTAACCAGGCCATCCTTCATATTAACCGCAGCCATCCCGACGATTCCAAAACACTCTACCGCCACGGAGCCTGCATACTTGGAAATTACATCTGGATTGACTGTAATGATTCCAAGATCTGTACTCATGCTACCTTTCATCATATATTCCCTCCAATTCTTATATGGATTCCTGCAAATCTACACCAGCAGCGAAAAGCCGCTGACCCGCCCGTAATAAAAAAACGCGCAGTATGCCCCATTAGGCATAATCAACAGAAGTATTATACTCTCTTTATTCAAAATTTACAATATAGATTCGTAAAGTGCTGCTAAAACGTCAAGAATCTGCTCCTCTGAAATACTGCCGCTGTTCAGACAGAGGTCATATTGTGTCATATCTTCCCATCTAAGATCTGTAAAATAGTTATAATAATATCTCCGCTGTTTGTCAATCTTTTTGATCAAAAGTGAGGCTTCCCGCTCATCAATAGATGCTCTTTGCATGATTGTCTCCACACGCTTCTCAAAAGGTGCATGGATAAAAACGCTCCTGCAGCCTTCGCAGCCCTTTAAAATATCGTTCGCACATCGTCCTACGATAATGCAGTCTTCCTTTCTGGCCAGATCTTTGATAATCTCCATCTGTGTATAGAAAAGCACATCATTCATCGGTTCAAAACGGAACTGCTTCGACATCTGTACATCATCCTCGACTGGATAACGCCATGGGTTTGCACGTTTTTCATCCACTTTGAGAAGTTCTTCATAAGTAATGTTCTGCATCTCGCCCGCAATCTTGATCAATTCCTTGTCATAATAATGAATCCCGAGCCTTTCAGATAATTTCTTTGCAATCTCATGGCCGTTGCTTCCATACTGTCTTCCAATCGTAATCACCCGTCTGCCCATAGTCTTCCCCACTTTCCGCCCAGTTCAATGGCTGCTTATTCGTTTTTTTGTATACCTTAATTTTATCATGAAACCCAGGTTATGTGAACATCCAATTTACGAAGCTGGTTCTTATGCCTTGAAACTATTTTTCTTTACACTTGATTCCATAATTCCCTCTGCTGCCTGTTTCATAACCTCGGTAGATTTCATATTTGATACCATCTATTTCTACTTCATCGTCACCTGTAAATGTACAGGCAGACCCATTTTCCTCACAATATTTTGTGATGGCATCCATTGTTTTATCTAATGTTGGATAATTTGTACTATCTTCATAGGGAACCCAAAACGTCTTTTTAAACACAACTCTTCCTCCTTTAATCTTCTTTCTGAAATTCTTTTCTAAGCACCTCTTTCGGTGGTTCGATTTCATTGGCAATTGTATGCTCTGTCAATTCCGAAAGTAATTTAATCTTTTTATTGATCACCGGCCTCATGCAGTTCGGAACATGCTCCTGATGTGCCCTGTGTATTGCCACGCATTCCTTGCAGTTTCCATGATAACGGCAGGCTTTCTGGCAGGGGCAGTGATCCTTTTCCCGATACTCCTTACGAAAGGCGGCCGCAAACTCTTCCTGCAGTCTTAGCCCTTCCTGACGGTTTCCTTTATGGAACTGCTCCATCGCGTCCAATTCTTTCTGATTCCCTTCTATAACCATATATGTATACCCTCCATAAATGTTATTTCATTTCGGCTTTCTTATGCCTTTTGTTTCAACTCCAGCATGGCCGCATAGTGTCTGATAGTAAATTGCTCTGGTGCAATTTCAGTTCTTCTGTTGGCACATTAAGATATTCAACCTTCTGGTTCAGTTCCTCCGACATTTTCCTTGCTTGCATGATCTGATTCTCTGCAATATCTGTTCCTACCCACTTAGCACCATACTGATACATATTTCTTGGTAGGACAACCCGTTCCTGTCCCTAAGTCCAACACGTTCTGTCCTGCAATACATAGATTTCTGTCGAGAATCTTCTTATAGAATACATCTGGATAGATGTCCCTGTATTTCGCATAATCTGCGGATGTCTTTCCCCAGTCAAAGGCCTTCCCTGAATCAATGCTGCTGTTTTTAATTTCCATCCACGCCTTCTCCTATTCTTTTTTAAGTCTGATTGTACTGTATGATACAGCAGCTACACCAACGAGCATCATCAGTCCGTCAATCCTCACGATCATATCAGACAGAGGTGAGAAAAAGAAATGTACCCCCATTATCAATAACGTGAAAACTAAAACCATTGCACCTGCTATCTGGATTTTTTTCATCATTTTCTTCTCCCTCTCTCATCTATATTTTTCTACTTTAATTGTAACACAAAAATCTCAACATGTCCGTCTTATTATCCGTTTAACTCTCTACCTGCTCCAGAATATCACACGCTTCCCCATATCCTGCATTTCTGGCAAGCTGCTGCATCCCTTCGAGCACTTCCTCCTCCGAATAATTGTGCTGTTTTAAAAATTCTTGTCCTTTTTGACTTACGTATTGATAAAACAGAAGGGCCGCTGCAACTTCCTCATTGCTGTCATAATCAATTTCGTCCAGAAGAAGATTCTCCGCCTCATTGATCTCGCCCCGGTCGACCATGGCTTTATAATCACCTAATTTCTTACCTGAGACTTCATACTTATTCTCATCTTCCAGTTCGACCTGTACATATTTTTTACCCAACATTAAGGAAAAAAGAACTCTTGCAACCTCCTTGATCATCCTCATGATATAGTCTTTCTCATCACTATAAAGCATAACTGTCACCTTTCCTTTCTATAGCAGTCTCAGATCCCAATGCTTTAAACTCACAGATATCGCATTCTAAGCTTTTATATGCATATTAGTATCGTGATCCAGTAATTTCCGCAATTCCTGCAGGAGCGGATTCTCTGAAAAATACTGTTTCCCATAATCCAGGTTAAATTCATAATCAAAATCTGGTGGATTCTCCCCTTGATTATGCTGTATAATCGTCTCCGCCTTATCCAGTGCCTTCACAAGCCTTGCCTCGGTAGTTCTATTCTCATTATATTCCAACCAAAGCTTAAAGAGTTCCTCAGCCTGGCTTTCTGGCAGCAGGGATAGCACCCTTTTTGCATCCTTCTCTTCTGCCTCATGTTTTTCACCTTCATCTGGATTCGAGGCCGCTGAAATATCTCCTATATATAGTTCTCCTAAGTCATGTACTAAACACATCATCAACGTTTTGGAAAGATCAACTTCAAAGGATGGGGCCAGAAGCCCTGCCAACAAAGTCAGTCTCCAACAATGTTCTGCCGTACTCTCCCTGCGGCCAGAGCTCCCCCAGGCCTCGCGCAGAACTGATTTTAATCCCTCCACCTCTTTGATGAACATGATTTGTTTTTCTAATACAGCAAAATCACCATTCTTCTTATCTATTGTCATAAAACAATCTGCCTTTCTTCCTATTTTTCCCTAAATTTTATATATTCATAGAATACACCCGACACACTAAACTATCAACCTCTTTACAGAGCAAAAGACTCTTATAAATATGATCTTTCGACCATACTGATTCCATCCTATGTAATAATTTGTAAAATTTAGAAAAAAGACTTGCAATAGAATAACCTTTCTGCTAAAATAACAGTGTTGTGAGTCTGTATGGACTATTTCAGATTGTTAGGAGGTGCAATGATGGCTAAATGTGCTATTTGTGAAAAGGGTGCTCACTTCGGCAACAACGTAAGTCACTCTCATAGAAAATCACCAAAAATGTGGAAATCAAATGTGAAGTCCGTTAGAGTGAAAACAGAAGGCGGATCTAAGAAAATGTACGTTTGTACATCCTGCTTAAAATCAGGACGCGTAGAACGCGCTTAATGAAAAGCATTTAACTGACACGGAGGTACTCACTTAGGTGGGTACTTTTTTTGTGCTCAAAAATACACCCAAAAGGTATATCATACCGCCTAATGTATAAATTCATATTACTGCATAAGGGACAAAAAAAATTGGAAATATACAAGATACAAATTGTATATTTCCAAGATTATTTTTGTATTCACTTTTCATTCTATCCGCAAAAAAGATTGTATCCTACCGCAAGGCTGATAAAAATGATTATCAGACCTATGGCATTAGGCAGGATCAGCATGAGAAACATTCCAATTGCGAACCAGATTAATGCGAACCCTATTACTTTTTTCATGAGATACCAGGCTCCCGGCAGGATGTTTGGTATATTTTATGCAGAAACGATTAGATCTGTGCATCATTTTCGTCTGCATCCTCAGAATTCAGGATGTCCATCACATCTTCCTCTGTTACTTTATCCTCTTTCCTCGTTGTAAACTTATCTACCATCTCAGGTACCATATCCAATATCTTTGTAATAGTATCCTGATTCTTAATGTTGACTAATTTAGTAGTTCCATTTTTAATGACAAGAACTGCACTGGGGGTCACTTTTCCACCCATACCGCCCATTCCTTTGTTTTTCTTATCCGCAAGAAAGGAACCCGCACCGATTCCAAAGGATACATCCACCAGCGGCAGGATGGTGGTATCTCCTACCTGGATTGCATCTCCCACCACGGTCTTAGACGTCACAACACCGTCCATTCCCTGAAATAATGCCTCTACTGTTGCTTTAAAGTTGTTTTCTTCTGCCATGCCTGAATCCTCCCTTGATTCTATAATTTAAAATTCCTTATATGCTTGAACGTGATTCGAACATTTTTGTTCCATACCAGATGCCATAGTAACGCGGCCATCGGAAACACTCTAATCTTGCCTGATATAAAAAGCTGCCCATTCAATACCTTATTTTCAAAATCAGGCTGAATATTTACATGTTCACCTACGAACGGATATATCATACTTAAAGCCGCCAGTACCTGCCCTGTCAAATATGGGTCCGTAAAACCATATTCAATATCCGCTTCCATCTGCTTTGGCTTTAGACGTCGAAGAATTCTCTTTAATTCTTTCAGGACCACAGCCAATGCGTTACGATGTACTTCATCCGTAATCAGATCAGTCAGTTTTTCTTTCTTATCCGCCAGTGATTTTATAGTATCACAGATTTTCTCAAATGTATATTTGAACTTCTCAAAAAGCTTCTGGATTTTTATTTCCAACCTCTCAAAGAAGCTCTTCTTAGGAGGCTTGGCTTTGACAGCAGTTTTTTCATTCTTTGCCTTAGCGCTTGTACGGGACTTCCTTGTACTGGTATCCTCCTTCGAAACTGTTTCTTTGAGAACTGTTTCTTTGAAAGGAATCGCCTCAGGACCTTGGGTCTCCAGACCAGCTTTCCCCTCTGATAATTCTATTTCAGACGGAACTGCCTCCTGTGTTGGGGGCAGGCTGCGTTCTTCTTCCTGATCTTTTAAAAGCTCCTCCATCTTACGTACATCAGAAACAAATTCCTTGGACTCCGTATGAACCTCTTCATCCTGGGATGCTCCTTCCTTTGTCTTTTCTGGGCCTGCATTGTCGAAATCTTGCGTTTCCATCTCTTCCTCTTCCCGGATTTTTTTCCAGGCGATTCGAACGACCCAGTCCAGATTTCCCTTATCATACTCTACAAGTCCACCGACCAGATGAAACAGCCAGGAGAATTGAATCTTCCCATACAGAGAATCCAGATCTCCTTTGCATTTTCCCTCAATATGGTAACAAAGGGGCACAAAAAGGACAATACAAATAAGCAATACGATCAGTCCTAGTATTGCAAGCAATATCCATCCTATAATTTTCAGAATCAACAGGATTATATGTAACATCTGCCTTTACACTCTGCCTTCCTCATATTCTTTTTGACGCTTCTCAATGTATCCCCGTATATCCGTACCTTTGGTCTTTTCATAAATCTCTGTGACTATCTGCTCAATCATATACACAGCATCATCATATCCATTCGCGATTCCCACCACAAAAAGGGGAGTGTCTTCGTAGATATGCTGTTTTAAAAGCAGGGAAGAATAAAATTCCAGATGGTTCTGTCTTCCCTGTGCAAGGGTAATCACATAAATCGAGGGCTGCGCTTTATTTTCTAAAAGCTTCCTGCACACCTTTTCCTTTTTCTTTTCCAATTCTTCACTGACGTATAAATCAAAGTAAAAAGTCATCTGCATATTCTTCACCACTTTTGGTCACATATTATTGATAGTAATAAGCATCCAGCACCTGTTTTGCGATAGGCACTGCCTTTGCACCGGCGTTCCCATCATACCCTTCGATAATGACACTGATGACCAACTCTGGATTATCTACATTGGTAAATCCCATGAACCAGGAATGGGTCTTCTCGCCGTCATCCATACTGTACTCTGCTGTTCCGGTCTTGCCCGCTGCTGTATAAGACTGCCCGCTCAACATGGTGGCTGTACCTTCATCTACGACTGCCTTCATATAATCCTTGAGCTGTGCTGCCTCATCCGAAGTCATCAGCTTCTTATAGCTCTTTGGAACATTCTTGCGCACTTCTGCCCCGCTGTAATTCGTCACCTTCTCCACAAGATATGGTTCCATCAGTGTTCCTCCGTTAGCGATAGCAGATGTAATCAGAGCCATATGGTAGGGGCTGACCAGCGTCTCGCCCTGCCCCATCGCAGTCATCATCATCTCTGCACCGGTGGATTTCTCATTGATCTTAAAGGAGCTCTTAGAATAATCCAGTACAGATGGAAGCTTCTTATTAAATAAAAGGTCTTCTGCCGTTTTCCGGTACTCGGTCTTATTTAAAGACAGACCAATATTGGCAAAGGAGGAGTTACAGGAATTTGCCATGGAGCTTCTCAGATCCTCCAGCCCATGTACTGTACTGTCAAAGCAATGGATCGTTGTTCCATCTGCAGTGATCTCACCCGCACAGTCATAGCTGTAATTTGCATAATCACTGTGCTCCCTCATATATTCCAATGCCGTGACCACCTTAAAAGTAGATCCTGGTGCATATTGTCCCTGTGTTGCCCTGTTCAAAAGAGGGCTGTTGCTGTCATCTGCATTCAAGGCATCCCAGTTCGCCTCCACGCTATTGGGGTCAAAGGTCGGACCAGATACCATAGCCAGAATCTTACCTGTTCCCGGTTCCATCACCACGATTGCGCCCTTGTTGTCTCCCAAAGCATTATACGCAGCCTGCTGAAGGTCGGCATCCAATGTCGTGACAACCGTATCTCCCATATTCTTTTCATCCTTAAATTCATTCATCAGCTTTTCTACAAAGAAGGAATCCGTTGTCAGCAGATTGAAGTTCTCAATCGATTCCAATCCACATTTCCCTGTAGATGGATAACTGAAACCGACCACATGTGCGAACGCAGCTCCATAGGGATAGCTGCGCAGCTCACTGCCGTCTTCTCCGACCTGTGTCTCTGCAAGAACATTGCCTTTCTTATCTACAATACTTCCCCGGATGATCCGGTCTGCAAATGCATCCTGTCTTTCGTTATACGGGCTGTTTACAATGGTCTTCGCCCGCACAATATTAAAATAAACAATATAAGCCATCAGAGCCAGGAACAGTGCTACAAAAAAATATGTGACCCTAGCGAATTCTTTGTTGCGGAACTTCTTCGAACGCGGGCTTTTTCTTTGGCTGCTGTCTTGGCGGCTGTTTTTTCCTCGGCGCCCTTCTCGGCGGCTCATTTCTTCGTAATTCTCTCTCTCTTCTCTTCTCAATAATCTCTTCCTCGTCTTCTCTTAAAATATACAGGCCCTGTATAATCCCAAACATGATCATTGTACTCAGCATGGAGCTTCCTCCATAGCTGACGAGCGGCAGTGTCACTCCCGTAGAAGGGATGAACTTCGTAACTCCACCGATTGTCAGGAATACCTGGAAAATATAGCAGGTTCCAAGACCAAGAGCTATTAATTTATAGAACTGGTTGCGAATTGCCATCGCAATATTTAAAAACATCACATAACAGCTTACGCATACCAGAATCAGACATAACGCAAATATCAGTCCCAGCTCCTCCGAAATCGCGGAGAAGATAAAATCCTCCTCAGCTACCGGAATACTGTCAGGAAGGCCCTGATAAAGCCCCATACCGAACCAGCTTCCGGTTCCGATTGCAAACAATGACTGTGCGACCTGATAGCCGCCCTCGCTATAGGAAGCAAAAGGGTCCTGCCATGCAGAAACACGTACCTTGATATGGCTGAACAAATGATAACCGACCACCGCAGCCACACTGCCGCCGCCCACGCCTGCAATCGCATAGAATGGATTCCTGGTCGCTACATAAAGCATAACCAAATATACCACGAACATAATCAATGCTGCCCCTAAATCTGTAGAAAGTACAAGGATCAGCACATGTGCCGCAGCAATTGCCGTTGTGATCACTACATTTTTAAATGTCGTGGACTTATTTAAGCTTGCTGCTACATAAAAAACAAATAAAATCTTCACGAATTCCGAAGGCTGCACACCAAACCCGGCAATCGTGAATCCCAGCTTTGCCCCGTCTGAAAGCTGTCCTAATACCGCAACGGCCCCCAATGCAAGGATTCCCACTCCTGCATAGATATAGCCCCAGTCCTTCAAAAAGCGCAGCTTTCGAATCAGAACCGGAACGGCAAGTCCAATGGCAGTGCCAATGACTGCAAAAATAAACTGCTTCACGGCCTTTTGATATGTCAGCCTCGTAATCATGATGAATCCGATACTGAGCAGCATGCACATATTATTTACAATCAATCTCGATACTTTCGGATATAAGACCCTGTACAGCACCAAGATCGCAATGAGCAATATCACCTGTGCCAGATAGAACAGCACAAGCTTCTTCTCCTCTGTCTGCAGGTACATGACCAGATAAGCAGTGAATTGAATCAGGAACATCAATATATTCTGCCTGATCAGGATCCATTTCTTATCCTCCTCATATACCTTGGCAAATACTGAAAAGCACGAAAAAGTATAGACGGCCATCAGTATGATGATAATATACTTTGATAATTCTACAATAACATTAACCATTTTTCACCTGCTTCTAAGTTATTCCCCGTTTAAAATGTCCTCTTATAAAATCCGTATCAGCAAGATTAGCCTGATGACCCCTGTAGTACAGATCACCACACAGCTTCAAGATACGCGCAGTCTCCTTGGCATCCTCTAAAGTAAAGGAGAGCCTGATTCCTGCCGGATTCAGCTTCTGAATAGCTCCCCTTAGGTCTGCAAGGAAAAGTACGGAGGTATGGTATATCATATTATAACAGAAATTGCAGCAATTGCGGACCGGCAGTCTTTTCTGATACCGGTCTGTCATCCAGACGATCCCTGGACACTTCGTGCATCCTTTTGTCGTCTTTGTGATACACTGTGCAGATATCATAGCCGGAAGCCGTCCATATAGGATCAGCTCTGCTTCCTGTAATCCCAGACAGGCCAATTCTCTCTCATTGAGCTCCGCCGGAGCTGTGAAAGAAAATACCCCCTGCTTCTTCCAGAATTCCTTTGCCTCCTGATTGAATACATATAGATTATGGTCCAATATGACCGTCTTGTCAAATCCATGTTCCCTTAAAAAATGAAAACTCTCATAATTGCGTATCAGAACGCCGTCAAAATCAAATGCCAGAAAAGCCTTGTATTCCCTGTCAAAAAGCTCCAAAGCATCCTTCCTGAAAATATGCGGCATGGCAAGAAAAATTTCCTTTCCCTGTCTTTTACATTCCTCTCTCAAGGAAATCAACTCATGATCCTCGAACAGACGGGCAGAAATATTGCTGTCCATATAAATTCTGGATACATCGCCGGACTCTGCTGCAGCCTTGAACTGTTCTTTGGATTCTACTGACACAAAGAAACCTGGCATTTTTACCGATTCCCTGGAAAGATCCCGGGCAGCTTGTGTCTGGCTGTACTTAGCATCCGTGTTTGAATAAGTGCCTTCCTCTTCTGTCACATTTCTGTGAAACGAAGCACATATTTTTTGTTCCAATTGTTCCAACGCCCTGCGTCTCAATTCATTGATTCTCTGCATGGGCAGGAAAATATTCCCTTCTGTTACAATCTCCAAATTTTCAAAATAAAATTCTGTGTTGCCTGTTTTCTTTAACTGCTTTTCCAGACGCGCCTGGTCCAATGGCTGATTCTTAGCCGTTTCTGTGAGTTCTTCCGAACAGACTGTCACCGAAATACTGCCCTTTTTCACGGTCAATACTGCCGGTTCATTTACTTTTACAGTCAGCTTCCCTTCTATTGGTTCCTGTATTGTGCCTGCCCCATAGCTCTCCTGTATCTCATCTAACAGCTCTTGGTTTCGAAGTCTATATAAGACTGTCCCTTTAGTATACTGCTTACCGCGTGGAACAAGAATCTGTACGATTTCATCCTTTTGAGCCCCTTTTCCAAACGTATAATTATTCTTTGTATCCGAACTTCCTCTTGGCCCATCTAATTCCAGGATGTCCCCCTTGTGAATCTCTGTCAGGGCTTTTGCGCTTAACTCCCTGCCTCTCTGAGAAAGGACCTTCACTGCCGCGACACCTGCATGGTTCGGACGCTTCAGGGAAAGCATGTCCCGCCCATTGTGCTGCTGATAATATCCTTTATTGAAACCTCCCCGGTTATAGATATCCATCAGCTTTACTTTATCCTTCTCTTCTACGGTGAACCCTTTCTTTCCTTTTTCTAAATAAAGGTCCGTATACTTCCTGTACAGGGAAGTTACTAAAGCCACATATTCCGGCTTTTTCATCCTTCCTTCTATCTTAAACGAATCAATGCCCGCCTCTGCCATCTCAGGAATCAACTCTAACGTACAGATGTCTTTCAGACTCAGAACATACTCTTTTTTTCCATCGACGGTATATGGAAGTCTACATGGCTGTGCACACTGCCCTCTGTTGCCGCTCCTTCCACCGATCAGACTGCTTAACAGACACTGTCCAGAATAACAATAGCATAATGCACCATGTACAAAGCATTCGACCTCCATCCCTGTTCTATCCGAAATCTCCTTTACTTCATCCAGAGAAAGCTCTCTGGATGGCACGACACGCTCTGCACCTTGCTCTTTCAAAAAAAGAGCGCCCTCTGCATTTGTTAAAGTCATCTGCGTGCTTGCATGGATGGATAATCCTGGGAAATGCCTTCTCACATAGTTCAGCACTCCCACATCCTGTACGATCACTGCATCCAGCCCGCCTTGATATAAAGGTTTAAGATACTCATACAATGTATTCAGCTCTGTGTCCTTTAGAAGAGTATTCACGGTCAGATAGAACTTCCTGCCGTGCAGGTGTGCATAATCGATTGCCTCCAAAAGCTTCTCTTCTGTAAAATTATCTGCAAATGCTCTTGCACCAAAACGAGGGCCGCCTGCATAAACTGCATCCGCCCCTGCTCTTATTGCCGCCAGAAAACTCTCATATGAGCCGGCCGGCGCCAATATCTCTATTTGCTTCTTACCTTGATTACCCCTTGTCAAATCTGCTCCTCCACAAATGAAATAAGCTGTCCTTATGACAGCCTATTTTTATTTCCTGCGATTCTTCATCTCGGTCTCTAACTTCACGATCTGCATCTGCAGGTCGTTGTTCTCTTCCTTCATCTTCGCCAGTTCTTTCTCAGCATTTTCAAGCTTGATCTGGACTGATATCAGTTCGTGCTTCAAGTCGTACATCTCTTTATCTTTCAGTTCGATATCATTCTCAAGGGAATCACCCTGCTTCTTCGCTTTAAAGTAGTCGTCTGCGATATTCAGGGCAAGGAGTACGTTCCGGGTATCCGAACTCTGCTTGCGGTACCCTTCGCTGTTCGCACATTCTGTAATTTTATGGTTCAGATAGGAAGAAACTTTTTGAAGATATTCTTCTCCTTCAAAGCCGCTTAATGTATATACTTTTCCTCCAATTAAAACTTCGGTGTAATGTTTTGCTGAACTCATAGCATCCTCCTCGCGTTTCTTACCTGTTATTATAAACTATATGAAAACAAAAACCAACCATTTTTTCAAGTTATTTCCTCTAATTCCGGTGATTTCTTCCTGTTTATCTGCCAGGCAGTTCCCTCTACGGGCCATTTCACGTATGAACCGGGTATCCGTCCTATGAAATGGCATCCCCACTATTCGCTGTATGGGATTCCCAGGTGGGCATATGCAAATTCAGTTGCCACCCTTCCCCTTGGGGTACGCTGTATGAATCCGGTCTTTAACAAATATGGTTCATACACATCTTCCAATGTTCCTGCATCCTCTGATATGGATGCCGCCAGTGTATCCAGTCCCACAGGTCCGCCCTGGAACTTCTCGATCATTGTCAGCAGGATGTTCCTGTCGATATGATCCAGACCATGCTTATCTACATCCAGCAAATCGAGTGCATAGTTCGCCACTGCCTCTGTGATCACACCGTCATATTTCACCTGAGCAAAATCCCGCACCCTTTTTAAGAGACGGTTCGCAAGCCGCGGAGTTCCTCTGGAACGCTTGGCAAGTTCCAGGGCGCCCCTCTCATCGATCTCCACGCCCAGTACCTGGGCAGAACGCAGAATAATCGTCTTCAATTCCTGTTCTGTATAGAATTCCAGATGATTCACGACACCAAAACGGTCGCGCAGAGGTGCCGTCAGCATTCCTGCCCTTGTGGTGGCACCGACCAGTGTGAACTTGGGAAGATCCAGGCGGATGGACCGGGCAGTCGCCCCTTTTCCAATCATGATATCAATCGCATAATCCTCCATAGCTGGATAAAGTACCTCCTCCACCTGACGGTTCAGTCGGTGAATCTCATCCACAAAAAGGACATCATTCTCCTGAAGATTGTTCAGAATAGCTGCCATCTCCCCTGGCTTCTCAATTGCCGGACCAGATGTGATCTTCATATTGACTCCCATCTCATTCGCAATGATCCCTGCAAGCGTCGTCTTACCAAGTCCCGGAGGGCCATAGAACAATACGTGGTCCAGAGCCTCCCCGCGTTCCTTGGCCGCCTTGATATAGATCTTCAAGGTCTCCTTCGCCTTCTCCTGGCCGATATAATCCTCCAGAAACTGTGGACGCAGACTGCTCTCGATTTTTACATCTTCTTCCAGATTTTCCGTTGTGATAATTCGTTTTCCCATATGCTCCCTCTATCTTTACCTAGGCGGATATTAAAATAATTTCTTCAGCGCCTCTTTTAATAAATCTTCTACCGTCGGATTCTCAAGTGTCACCTGCTTCACGGCACGCAGACTCTCCGTGCTGCCATATCCCAGCGCTACCAATGCCTGCACTGCCTCAGACTGAATACTGCTGTCACTGAAAGCGGCCGGCACCGAATCATTGCCGATTGCATGATCCAGGACATCTGCAATATCCAATTTGTCCTTCAACTCAATGATCAGCTTCTCCGCCGTCTTCTTTCCAATCCCCGGAACAGCAGAAATAGCCTTGACATCTCCTGCCAGAACTGCATACCGAAGGTCATCCGGGCTTAACTTCGATAAAATGCTTAAGCCCCCTTTCGGTCCGATTCCACTGACACCGATCAGTAATTTAAAGATTTCCAGGTCATCCCTTGTCAGGAAACCGAACAACTGCATCGCATCCTCCCTGACATTCAGATATGTATGAATCTTGACCTCGCTGCCCGTAGGCGGAAGCAGCGCCATGGCCTGTCCCGGCATATAGATACCATATCCCACGCCACCGACGTCCACGATCACTTTCTCTTTTTCCAGAGCGGCCAGCTCGCCGCGAATATATGAAATCATCTTTCAATCTCCTGTCTTTTTAATTTTGCAGGTTGAGCCTTCGTATCCTTTTTAACACCTCATTGGATACAATACCAATCAGCATCCCGGTCACTGTTCCGGCAATCAAAAGCACGGGCAGGTAATACCCGACCCGGTACGTCTCCACCACTGCCATGGCCACCACCAGCTGTCCAATATTGTGGCACACGCCTCCAGCTATGCTGACCCCCATCACACTAAAGGTTCCTCGCTTCTTCAAAAGAGCCATCACTGCCAGGCTTAAGATGCCTCCTGCCAAACTGTAAATGATTGCAAACAGATTGCCGAATAAGAATCCTGACAGCACGATCCTAACGACCGACAGAAGAAGTGCATCCTTCGGCCCTGATTTATACAGCATGATGACAATCATCAGATTAGCCAGTCCCAGCTTGATTCCCGGAACTCCGAATTGAATCGGAATCAGCATCTCCACATAACTAAAGATCAGGGCAAGAGCTGTAAATACTCCAAAATATGCCGCTTTATTCTTCACTGCCCTTCCTCCTACTTCGCTACTGCATCCAGTTCACTCTTCTTACCGCCCTCGATCGTCACCACGATCTTATTGGGAAGACAGATAATGCTCTCTCCATCCCTGGAGATTGCCTTCTGATGCACACAAAGCTTATCAGGACAATCCGCATCCTTCATATCTGCCTGTCCATCCTGGATCACCAATGTATTCGTTCCATTAATATTGATGGTCTGATCAGCCGCCAGATCATAAGTGCCATATGCTTTCCCATCTACTGTTATCACGACTTCTGCACTTTCGTCTTTTCCTTTCAGGAAATGGTATCCTATGAAAGAAACTGCCAGAACCAATATGATTCCTATCAAAATAAAATCATTCTTTTTCATTTCAGCCTCCGACCATTATCATAGCACACAGCCTTTTAGAATGCAATCACATGTTCGATTGTAATTTTCACTCAAAATGGTTATAATAAGCAGGTTCCAAGTGAAAGCGATAGCAGAAAGAGGATTCTATGAAACGATTAATAAAGCATTTTCTCCCCTGCCTTTTATTGGCAGCTTGCATCTTCTCACTGACAGGATGTACCAAGCCTCCTGCTGGAGAATCTCTGGAAGCATTCGGCACCTATTTTGATACGATCATCTCGATTAAAATTTGGGGTGGAGAGGAGGCACTTTTGGATCACTGCAAAGAGATGTGCTCCCGGTACGAGCAGCTTTTCAGCCGTACGATTCCAACCAGCGATATCTCCCGGATCAATGCCGCAAAAGGCCAAAGTGTAGAGGTGGACGATGAGACCATCGAACTGATCAAGAAAGGGCTTTACTACAGCGAAATATCTAACGGCAGCTTCGACATCACGATTGCACCACTAAGTGAGCTCTGGGATATCAAAAATAATCCGGGCAACATTCCAGATGCCGCATCCATCGAGGAAGCCAAAAGCCATGTGGATTACCGCAAGGTAAAAGTAGAAGGAAATACCGTTACCCTGGAAGATCCAAAAGCAGCGATCGATCTGGGCGGAATCGCAAAAGGCTTCATCGCAGATAAGCTGAAAGCATACCTGAAAAGTGAAGGAATCGAGCATGGGCAGATTGATCTGGGCGGCAATCTCCTCACCATCGGAAGCAAGACAGATGGCAGCGACTTCCATATCGGCATCCAAAAGCCCTTTGCCAAGACTAATGAAGCCATTACAACGGTCGATATCCATGATCAGTCTGTCGTCTCCTCTGGCACCTATGAGCGCTATTTTAAGAAGGACGGTAAGATCTACCATCATCTGCTGGACCCCAAAACGGGATATCCATTTGATAATGGTCTTCTCCAGGTCACTATCATCTCTAATCAATCCGTAGATGGTGACGGGCTGAGCACCACCTGTTTTGCCCTGGGACTCGAAGAAGGAACCAAACTGATCGAAAGCCTCGACAATATCCAGGCGATCTTTGTAACAGAGGACTACAGTCTGCATTATGCGGACTGATATGTCCCTGCAGCATCATTTTCTCCAGAATAAAGCAATGCCTGTCTGTATCCCACAGAATGGATTTTCATCCACCCTGCACGGTACAGACAGGCATTTTTATACTCTGATTTACTTCCCGTATTTCCTATGAAATCGGAATCTTTCTCGGTGTGATGATCTTTCTCGGGCACTTCTCTGCGCAGATACCGCAGTTCGTACACTTCTCCGGATCAATATGTGCCAGGTTATCTGTCACTGTCACAGCTCCTGCTTCACAGTTCTTCACACACAGACGACATCCAATACAGCCGACCAGGCAGACATCCATAAGAGCCTTGCCCTTGTCGTTGGAATTACACTGTACAAATGTTTTCTGATCATATGGAATCAGCTCGATCAAATGCTTCGGACATGCGGCAACACATTTACCGCAGGCTTTACACTTCTCTTTATCGACAACTGCAATCCCTTCTACGATATGAATGGCATCAAACGGACATGCCTTGACACAGGTGCCAAATCCAAGACATCCATAATCGCAGCCTTTCGGTCCGCCATCCTGCATCATATTCACCATGGTACAGTCCTCGATACCGAAATACTCATACTCATCCTGTGCCTTCTCGCAGGTTCCTGCACACTTCACAAATGCAGTCTTACGTACCTGCTCTCCGGCAGCTTCGCCCATGATCTCACCGATCTTGGCAGCAACAGGTGCACCGCCGACTGGACATCCGCCGACCTCTGCTGTACCAGCAACGATTGCTGCAGCCAGACCGGAACATCCTGCGAATCCACATCCGCCACAGTTATTGCCCGGAAGCACGCCCATGATTGCTTCTTCTCTCTCATCGACCTCCACGGCAAACTTCTTTCCGGAAATTCCAAGGAAAACACCGATGAATAATCCGGTTCCGCCGACGATTACCGCAGCTATTAAAATTCCTGATATACTCATGTCTTATTTCCTCCTAAATTAATCCTGAAAATCCGAAAAATGCGATTGCCATCAATCCTGCTGTAACAAGGACGATTGGAGTTCCCTGGAACGATTCTGTGATATCATTATGTTCGATCTTCTCTCTGATACCGGCCATCAATACGATTGCCACGAGGAAACCGAATGCTGTTGCGATACCATTGACTACACCCTCCAAAATACTGTAAGACTTCTGAACGTTCGTCAGAGCCACACCAAGTACTGCACAGTTCGTTGTGATCAGAGGAAGGTACACGCCCAGCGCATTGTATAACGGCGGCATAGCCTTCTTTAGGAACATCTCTACGAACTGTACCAGAGCTGCAATGACGAGGATGAAAACGATTGTCTGCAGATACTCAAAGTGTGTCGGTATCAGGATAAATTTATAAATCAGACCTGTAACAAATGATGCAATTGTAATAACGAAAATAACAGCACCGCCCATTCCGCCTGCGGTCTTTACATTCTTAGAAACACCGAGGAACGGACAGATTCCAAGGAACTGGCTGAGTACAACGTTATTGACGAATGCAGAACCAACTGCAATTAAAAGTAATTCTTTCATTTTGCTCTCCTCCTATTCCTTCCTTATTTTGCTGCTTTCTTTTCCGGTGTCACATCGATGAACATGCCACCGCCGCATCTATCCTTCTTGCCGCAGCTCTCGCAGTTTGCACCACATCCAATCTTGTCTGCGATCGGGTCGCCCTTTGCTGCTGCTTTTTTCTTGAACTTGTTCTGTAAGGCGGTCAGGCCTGCCAGTACAAAGAAAGCACCAGGAGCCAGGATGAAGATGGTGATCGGCTCATAAGAGGATGGAAGTACCTGAATATTAAAGACCTTTCCAGAACCTACCAGTTCTCTGACAATACCGATTGCGGTAAGACCTACTGTAAATCCAAGTCCCATACCAATACCATCAAAGATGGACGGAACCACCGGATTCTTAGATGCATAGCTTTCAGCTCTTCCCAGGATGATACAGTTTACAACGATCAGAGGGATATAGAGTCCCAGTGAATCATACAGGCTCGGAACGAAGCCCTGCAGCAAGAACTGTACCATAGTTACGAAAGATGCAACAACAACGATAAATGCCGGCATTCTGACAGAATCCGGAATAATCTTTCGAAGCATGGAAATCAGCATATTGGATAATACAAGTACAACGGTTGTAGAAAGTCCCATACCGATACCATTGATCGCCGAGGTAGTGACCGCAAGTGTCGGACACATTCCCAGCATCAGTACGAAGGTAGGGTTTTCTTTGACCAGACCGTTAAACAGTCTTTCTGTATACTTATTCATTGACACTACCTCCTAACACATTTTGAAAATAGATCAGGGCAGAGTCCACAGCATTTGTTACCGCGTTGGTCGTGATCGTAGCACCACTTAATGCATCGATCTTGTCATCGCCCTTTTCCCCGGTCTTTGTATAAGCGAACTTCTCCACCTGCTTATCCTTGAACTGGTCCTTAAATGCAGGTTCAGTCGCCTTCATGCCAAGTCCGGCCGTCTCACTGATGGTGAGCATCTCAATGCCCTTTACGGTTCCATCGCTCAAAATTCCTACAGAAATCACGATATCTCCGCCATATCCTTCATGGGATGTAACCGTGACAACATAGCCCATATCTTCGCCGCTCTTATCTTTTGCAACAGCGACCTCTGTAATATCGTCGGATGTGTATCCGCCGTCCTTCAATGCCTTAGCAGCCTCGCTCGCATCGAAATCTGCATATTCCTCAAAGCTGTCTGCATCTGCCAGTACAGTTCTGTACGCATCCTGCTTTGCATTTTCCTGTGCTGTCGCGATCGGTGCCTTAGTCACTTCGTAAACAAGACCCAATAAAGTTCCAGCAACCAGAGTGATTATCGTAAGTATTAAAGTATTCTTTATAATCTTATTCATTATTTCTCTCCTCCTTTACCGAATGGTTTTGGAAGAGTAATCTTCTCGATCAGTGGTACTAAAAGGTTACTGATGATGATCGCATAGGATACACCCTCTGCTGAACCACCGAACAGTCTGAACAGACCAGTCAAAAGTCCCAGACAGATACCATATACGATCTGTCCGTTCTTTGTGATCGGAGAAGTCACATAATCCGTTGCCATAAACCATGCCCCAAGCATCAGACCGCCTCCGCAAAGATGTGCAGTAATATACTGCGGGTCAAATCCATGTCCCCCGAAAATCGTAATAAAGATTACAAATGTTACAATATATGTACCAGGAATTCTTAAATCAATGATTCCCATCAGCAGAAGGAACATCGCACCGATCATAATCGCGATGACAGATGTCTCACCAATGGTACCGCGGATATTACCAATAAGCATATCCATAGTGTTAACAGCCTCTCCTGCCTTTAATTCAGCAAGCGGAGTCGCTCCTGTCACACCATCATAAACAAAATATGTCATGCGTCCTGTAAAGGAGATCAAAAGGAAACATCTAGCTCCCAGTGCAGGGTTCATGAAGTTCTGCCCCAGTCCGCCAAAGAGCTGCTTTACTACGATAATTGCAAACACAGAACCTAAAGCACCCATCCATAACGGAAGTGTCGGAGGCAGGTTCAGAGCCAGTAAAAGTCCTGTAACAGCTGCACTGTAATCATGAATCGTAATCGGCTTATGCATCAATTTCTCATAGATATATTCAGCAAGCACCGCCGTCAAGGTCGTAACAACTACTAAAAGCCATGCGTTCTCATGTCTGAAATTATAGATTCCAAAAACCGTAGCCGGCAGAAGCGCAATCAGAACGTAAAGCATGATATTGCTGGTCGTTACCTTATCTCGTATATGCGGTGAAGATGATATGTTATAATTCTCGTTCAATTTTCTCACCTCTCTCGTTATTTCTTCTTTCTGTTTGCCAGAGCTATCTTACGCATAGAACCAATGGACTGCTTCAGCGGTCTCTTGGCCGGACATACATAGCTGCAGGAACCACATTCCACACATTCCAATCCGTTCTGGGACGTAAATGTCTCTTCATCGTGTCGCTCCGCATAATCTGCAAGTCTGGACGGAATGATCCGGCTCGGACATACCTCCACACAGCGTCCACAATTGATACATGCACTTGGCTTATACTTTGCGACCTCATCTTCTGTAAATGCCAGAATGGAGGAAGAAGTCTTTGTAATCGGAGTATCTAAGGTCATCATAGCAAATCCCATCATAGGTCCGCCTGAAATCACCTTCTTCGGATCGTTCTTAAATCCTCCTGCAGCCTCCACAAGCTCCTGCTGGTTCGTACCCAGAAGTACCTTGAAGTTGCCTGGCTTCTCCACTGCATCTCCGCTGACTGTTACCACACGCTCCATCAGAGGTTTTCCTTCGATGACTGCGCGATGGATGCTGACCAGAGTCTCTACATTATCTACAATGCATCCTGCATCGGCCGGAAGCATTGTGGAATTGATTGCACGCTTTGTGACCGCATAGATTAATTGACGCTCTGCACCTTGAGGATACTTTGTCTGAAGCGTCTTTACCTCCATACGCGGTTCATCCTTTACAGCCTCTTTTAATTTTTCAATGCAGTCCTTTTTATTATCCTCTACTCCAAAGAGCCCTTTTGCATTCGGGAACAAGGAAAGAACTACTCTCATTCCGCTTACAAGCTCCTCTGTGTTCTCCAACATTCTCCGGTAGTCCGCTGTAATATAAGGTTCACATTCGGCACAGTTCGCTATAATATATTCAATCTTGTCTGGTTCCTTTGGCGAAAGCTTTACTCTCGTAGGGAATCCTGCACCGCCCATTCCGACAATCCCAGCCTCCCCGATCATGCCGATGATCTCTTCTTTGCCAAGTTCATCAAATGGTTTTACCGCAGGGTACTCCACCTCTGCATACTCCCCATCATTCTCAATCACGATACAGTCTACTTTACTGCCCGTTGGATTGAAATGCTTTTCCAGACCTTTGACTGTACCTGAAACAGATGCATAGACCGGAGCAGATACAAATCCGCCAGCTTCTGCAATCTTCTGGCCTTTTAACACATGGTCGCCCTTTTGCACGATTGGACTCGCAGGGGCACCGATATGCTGTGAAAGCGGATAAACCAAATTACCTTTCGGCAGTACTTCGGTAATCGCCTGATCCTTTGCCAGACTTTTACCGTCATTTGGATGAATTCCACCTTTAAAAGTTAAAAGTCCCATTCTTTACTACCTTCCTTTCTCTTATCGCAATACTTGTATTGTACTAAAAATTGTGTCTAAAATCCAGTAAATTAGGTCACATAATTGCACATAAATCCATACATCTTGATGTTTTTTTAACATTTGTCGCAAAATAAAGATAGAGGCTTTCCGGCCTCTATCTTATATCTATCATATCTAGTATAGATTTATTCCTATTCTTCTGTCTCAGGAACTTCCTGTGCTTCCGGCTCAAGTGCCTTCATACTCAGGCTGATCTTTCTGTCGGCCTCGTTCAGGTCAACGATCTTAGCTGTAATCTCCTGTCCAATAGAAAGTACATCAGAAGGTTTCTCAACATGTGCTCTGGAAATCTGTGAAACATGAAGCAGTGCGTCCACACCTGGTGCAAGCTCAACAAATGCACCAAAGTCTGTCATACGTGCAACTTTTCCTGTGATCACCTTACCTGCTGCAAAGTCTTCTGCTGCATTTGCCCACGGATTTGTCTCCGGGAACTTCAGACTTAAAGCAACCTTGGTATCGTTGATATCTTTTACAAGTACTTTTAATGTATCTCCTACCTGGAAGACTTTCTTCGGATTCTCTACTCTTCCCCAGGACATCTCAGAGATATGTAACAGCCCGTCAACACCTCCAAGATCAATGAATGCGCCAAAATCTGTTACATTTTTAACAGTTCCTTCGATTGTATCTCCTACCTGAAGCTTAGCGAACAGCTCTTTCTGCTTCTCTGCTCTCTCTGCTACAAGTAATTGTCTTCTGTCACCGATCACACGGTTTCTTCTTGGGTTGAATTCGCTGATAACAAATTCAATCTCTTTTCCTTCGTATTTGCTCAGATCCTTCTCATATGAATCTGAAACAAGGCTTGCCGGAATGAATACACGTGCCTCTTCTACTGTCGCACATAATCCGCCGCCGAGAATCTGAGTAACAGTTGCTTTCAGGACTTCTTTGTTCTCGAAAGCTTCTCTTAATCTCTCATTGCCCTTCTCTGCTGCAAGTCTCTTATAAGTCAGGAGAACCTGACCTTCACCGTCATTCACCTTTAAAACCTTCACTGTCATAGGATCACCGACTTTGATGACTGTTGTCAGGTCAAGTGACTGATCGTTAGAATACTCACTCTTTGTAATGATACCATCCGCCTTATATCCGATATTCAGGATAATCTCATCTGGCTTCACGTCAATGACTGTACCCTCAACTACCTCTCCATTATGAATTGTTTTAAATGACTCGTCTAACATTTGTTCAAAAGATAATTCTGACATTGCTTTGAACCTCCTCAATTATATTGTTGGGCGTGGATGCCCCTGCTGTAATACCTACTGTTTCCACTGACCCTAATTGATTCAAATCCAAATCGTCAAGTGTCTGTATATAGTACGTATCTTTACATGCTTTCTGGCAAATTTCAAATAACTTCTGGGTGTTGGAACTATGTTTGTCACCAATCACGATCATAGCATCCACCTCTTCTGCAATACTCCGTGCTTCAGCCTGACGCTCTTTCGTCGCATTGCAGATTGTATTTAAAACACTTACATCATAACCCTTTTTTGAAAGAATTTCAACTAAATCTTTAAATTTATTGTAATTAAATGTCGTCTGTGAGACAATACACACCTTTTTCCCCGGTTCGACCGAAAATTTTTCTGCATCCTCAGGGGTCTGCACTACTGTCACCTCATCACCGGCCCAGCCTCTTATCCCTTCCACCTCCGGGTGGTCGGGATTTCCGATGATGACGATATGTTTGCCCTCACTGCTTTCTTTCTTTACGATCTTATGAATCTTCTTCACAAATGGACAGGTCGCATCGATAATTTCTAATCCGTTGTCTTCCATTTCCCTGTAAATCCTCTCGGGGACACCGTGGGAACGGATAATGACGGTCCCTTCGCAAAGCCCTTTAAGCTCCTCTTTTGTCCGCAGAACCCGGACTCCCTTTTTTTCCATATCCTTCACGACTTCCTCATTGTGAATGATGGGGCCGTAGGTATAGATAGGATGTTCTTCTCCCTTTTCCTTATCAAGCTGCTGATACACGGTTTCCACAGCCCGTTTCACACCAAAGCAGAACCCCGCTGTCTTCGCTCTCTTGACTTCCATAACGCCCTCCTTTCTATGACTGTTCCAAACTGCAGAATCGATTTTTCTCTTTTGGAGTTACATCCCTAAAAAATCCCGCCTGTTATCTGCAGTGTCTTGTAATCTCAGCCACGACTTCCTCGATGGTCATCTCAGAACTGTCTACAAGTATCGCATCCTTAGCCTGCTTAAGCGGAGCCGTCTCACGGTTCATATCTCTTCTGTCGCGTTCTTCGATATCATGAGCGATTTCATCATAATCGCAGTCAATGCCTTTTTCCTTCAATTCATCATAACGCCTCTTTGCCCTCGTTACAACACTTGCTGTCAGGTAGATCTTGACATCTGCATGAGGGAGGATATTCGTTCCGATATCCCGTCCGTCCATGATCACATCCTCTTTTTCTGCAAGTCCTCTTTGGAGCTCCAACAGCTTTTGACGCACCTGTGGGACTGCAGAGCTTAAAGATGCCATATTACCGACGCGTTCTTCCCGGAGCATGGACGTAACATTTTCACCGTTCAGATAAACCTGCTGTACTCCATCCTCATATTTGATGCTGACGAACGCGTCCTCACACGCGTCAATGATTCCCTGTGTATCCTCTGGCGCGATTCCCTTGTTGAGGAAGTGGACCGCCATTGCACGGTACATCGCGCCGGTATCTACATAGATATATCCCTTTTCCTTTGCTACTAATTTCGCAATTGTACTCTTTCCGGCTCCTGCCGGTCCGTCTATCGCAACATTATAACCCATTTCACTTCTCCTCATTCTACTTTATGACTTTTTCTGCTATTGAATTGAAATCCCTGCAAGGTAAGCCGTGGACCACGCGATCTGCAGGTTGAATCCGCCCGTCAGGGCGTCCAGATCCAGGACTTCGCCGATAAAATAAAGTCCTTCGACCAGCTTTGATTCCATGGTTCCCGGATCGATCTGTTTCACATCCACGCCGCCTTTTGTGATGATCGCTTCTTTAAAATCTCGAAGCTTTACCAGTGTCATTTCAAAATTCTTGATCTCTGTTACAAAACGGTGTCGTTCCTCTCTGCTGATCTCGTTGACCTTTTTCTCTGGATCGATTCCGCTCCTGGCAATCATAACTGGTTTCAGCTTTGCCGGAAACAGCTTGTCCACCGCATTCTTGAACTGTTTATTCCGATTCTCTTCGAAGTCACGCAGCACCCGGGCATCTAACTGCTCAAAGGACAGAGCCGGCTTTAAGTCGATCACGAGACGCAGGCCTCCCTCTTTCAGCTTTTTCCCTATAATACTGCTGGCACTGATGATGATGGGACCACTCACACCGTAATGGGTGAACAGCATCTCTCCGAATTCTTCATAGACCTTCTTCTTTCCTTGATAGATACAGGCATTCACATTCCGCAGAGAAAGGCCTTGAAGTTCCTTTACATCCTCTTCCTGCGTCTCAATTGGTACGAGCGAAGGAGAAAGCTCTGTGACCCGGTGCCCTGACTCTCTGGCAAACCGATACCCGTCCCCTGTGGAGCCTGTAGACGGATAAGAGACCCCGCCCGTCGCTACGATACAGGCATCCCCTCTGATTTCTTCCCCATTCAAAAGAAGCAGACTGTGAAAACGTCCTTCCCTTGTCCTGATTTCCTTTACTCCGCTATTTAAATGAACAGCCGCATGGACCCGCTGTAATTCCCTGCTCATGGCAGATATTACATCGGAGGAATGATCCGACACAGGGAACACACGATTCCCTCGTTCAACCTTGGTCCTGACGCCTAATTCCTCAAAGAATTCCACAGCCTGTTCATTCGTAAAGCTGTAAAAGCCGCTATAAAGGAATTTGGGATTCGTCGTTACTGATGCAAACAACGTATCCATATCACCGGCATTCGTGATATTACATCTTCCCTTGCCGGTGATAAAGAGCTTCTTTCCCAGCTTTTCATTTTTTTCATATATATGCACTTCATGTCCGTTACGTCCGGCAAATATTCCCGCCATCATGCCGGCAGCGCCACCGCCGATTATCAGTACCTTACTCATTCGCTTTCCCTTCCATCTCTTTTGGTGCCATTGGCAGCTTATCACTGACATGATTCAGTTCATCCCCACTGTATACCTGATATTCATCCCAGATTTCTTCCAGTGTCTCAAGCGTCGTCACGACCTCCTTCTGCTTCTTCATGCAGAGTGCCACCACGAGTGCATTCACAACGCTAAGTGGGGCAACAAGAGAATCCACGATAGACGCCATATCACTTCTGGCGATCAGATTACAGGAAGAATACAGCGTCATAGGGGAATGAACACTATCTGTCAGGGTGATCACCTTAGCTTTCCGGTTGCTGGCAAATTCCAGTGCCTTTAAAGTGCGCATGGAATACCGGGGAAAACTGATTCCAATAATCACATCATCTTCATTAATACGGATTAACTGTTCAAAAATCTCACTGGAACTATTCGTATTCACTGCCGTCACATTTTCACAGATCAGATTCAGATAAAAGGAAAGGAAAGCAGCCAACGGTGCACAGCTCCTGATTCCAATCACATAGATTCTCTTTGCATTCAGAATCGTATCGATTGCAAGCTCAAATACCTTCTGATCGATTCCCGCAAGTGTCAGCTTGATTTTTTCAATATCTGACTGAAGGACCGTTGCAAGAATCTCTGACTGGCTGATTCTTCCATACGTCACTTCCATGCGCTGGATAGAGTTCAGCTTGTTGCGGACCAGCTCCTCCAGGGCTTTTTGAAATCCCGGATATCCCTTGTATCCCAACTGGGTAGCAAAACGCACCACCGTAGATTCACTGACTCCGACAATCTCACCCAGTCTCGCCGCGGTCAAAAAAACGGCCTTATCATAATTTTCACAGACATAATCAGCAAGGCGTTTCTGTCCCTTGCTGAGCTTCTTATATCTTTCTTCAATCCGAAGCAGCAATTCATTTGTACCACTCTCGTTCGTGCTCACTTTATTTTCACTCACAATCGTTCCTCTTCCTGATTTCATTTTATATAGAAAACCTTCGTTTATATCGGTTCATAACATTCTGATTATACAATACCGGCTTTTCGATTTCAAGTCAGAATATGCAGCCTATGAATGCTAAAACTTCAAAATTCATAAATAAGAAATAAGACGGGCATTTGACACATGAATCGAGCCAGAAGTACTTCAAAGCCTTATAGTAGGCTTATTTTTTTGTCAACTTTTTCGATTTATAGTCTAGTAATATTTGGTAATATATGGTATACTA
>NZ_JABACJ020000011.1 GCF_012524165.2 Faecalicatena faecalis | reverse complement strand
GGCTGATCTGCGATCGGCATGTGCCGAAACGCGGATTGTATCAAATGAGCTGATGCGCGGTCTAACTGCGCTAAACTGCGGCCTAGGTGGGCCGCAGGCCCGGAATAATCAGAAAATGACAGCCCTGCCTGTAAATCTCCATATTCATCTTTCCCACTAGCTGTTTTTTCTTCATGACCCTCAGGAATTTTTCTGGCCCCAACAGCCCTCTGTTCGGATTTTCCCAGCGTGCCAGCGCCTCCGCTCCGCAGATTTCCCCGTTCTTAAGATCCACAATAGGCTGCAGGTACATAATGAATTCCTGATGCATCAGTCCATGCACCGCCTCATGCCCCATCGCATACCCTGAAATCGTCTCCTGCTCCACGGCCTCATCGTAGAGCACATAAGGCAAATAGTGTTTCCGTGCATAACGCATAGCAATCTCACTATACTGCAGTGTTTTCAATGGATCGCTGTCCGCTCCTGTCAGACGATAGATTCCCACATGAAGCTCCAGAAAATATCTCTTACCAGCCCTGTGAAATTCTTCTTCCAGAGAATCCTCCATATCCTGAACCCTCTGTTTCAATGCATCAACAGATGTATACTGTACAAAGAATACAAAACTAAATTCATTAAATCTGGCTGCCGCCTCCGCACTTTGATCAATTGAGTCCATACATATATTACTGATCAGGCGAAGAGCTGCCTCCCCCTCATCATATCCATAGATCTGCGAAACGATATCCGCTCCCGTATACAGATATAATACTGCAAAATGTTCCCTGTTCCCATCCTGGATGCATTCCAGATATCTTTTTTTCCAAACTGCAAAATTCCCTTTTTTCGTCACATCGTCCAGACATGCGAGGGTCTCGATTTGGCGCTTTCTTTTCGCCAGGATAAAAGGCATGATCAAAAGAACTACAACGGCCGCCGCCAGACACCCCGGAATCACATATCGGTATAGATAAGATAAAGAGCCCTTCTCATGTCCCTTCTTGGCATAGACAAGGTATCTTCCTTCAATTTGGGCCCTGTCGAGCCTCCCTAATTGTTCCTCAATCAGCTCTTGTGAGACCCTGGGCATACTCTTACTGTAAGCGGGACAGATTTCCTTCTTTTCTCCATCCTCCGTAAAAGTAAGGACTGGACTGCCAAGAACAAGGCCTGCCTGTTCCATCTCTTCCTCTGTCAGGCCATATGACCAGATGACATCCACCTGCACATTCTCCGCCAGCGCCAGCCTATTGTCCTCCTTCGAAGGTCTTACATAACTCACCTTAATTCCAGCGGCCTGCGCGGCCTCCTCAAGAAGTTCTGGCAGGATTCCCTGATATTCCCCCTTTTTATAATACTCCAAGGGCCATGCATCCGGCGCTCCTGCCGCATAGATCTCATCTGCCGCCTTCACTGTCGCAGGCCTTAAGACCGCCAGAATTACTCCTGCTGCCAGAATGCATTTTTTCCAGCCCGTCATTTTTGGTCTCCCTTTTTCTCCCATCATTTTTCTTCCCCCATATTCATCTTCTGGCGTTTGATCTGTCCCCATACATTCTTCTTTTTCTGATAACCAATAAAAGCCGTCATCCTTGTGAATGCCTGGATGAACCGGAAAAATACACTCTCTGCAAGACACAGATAAATGGACTTTACCACATCTGTAAATGACAGCTTTATATTCTGTGTATAGATTCTGGAAAAGAACGCTGTTATCGTAAGGACTGCCCCATATAGAGCATAGATCACAAAAAACATGATCATGAACGGCACATTGATCAGATTGACCACATATGCCAGTACCATCGTAATAATCCCGAACAGTTCAATAAACGGGGACAACAGCTCATATAATAGATAATAAAGGTAAGACACCGATCCTACCACACCGAACTCCGGCGAAAAGAACATCTTCCGATGCTTTTTCAAGCTCTGGAATAATCCCAGATACCATCTGCGGCGCTGTTTTTTCAGATCCCGTATCGTAGAAGGGCACTGACTCCAGCAGATGGCATCCGGCGCATATTTAATGGAATAAGGAAGCTGGTTGATCCTGCAGAATGCATGCAGCTTGACCACAAGCTCCATATCTTCCCCCATGGTAGTCGAATCATATCCGCCCACATCTGAGACCGCACTCTTCTGAAAAAGTCCAAATGCACCCGAAATGATCAAATTTCCGTTAAATTTATCCAACAGAATACGGGATGCCATAAAAGAACGGTCGTATTCCAAAATCTGCATCCCTACGATAGGATTCCATGGCATATGATAGTCCACGAGTTCCCCTTCCTTTAGGACCGCACAATTGGCGATCCTGACCAGACCGCCCACCGCTACGACACTGTCGTCCTCCAGCACCGGCTTTACGATATTTTTCAAAGAATCCCTCTGCAGTACACTGTCAGCATCCATGCAGATAAAATACGGATACCTGGACGCATTGATTCCCATATTCAGTGCATCTGCCTTCCCACCGTTCTCCTTGCGTACCAAAGTGACTGAAATATGATTGATCTTTCCTTCATATACATTGATTTCTCTTTTACAGCGAATCTTACGGTTAATTGGACGGCTTACCTTTTTTAAGTGAAATGCATCCAGCAGAACTTGGGTCGTCCGGTCTTTTGACCCATCATCTACTACAACAATCTCATATAAGCGATAGTCCATCATCAAAAGCGACTTCACTGTATCTACGACCGTAATTTCCTCGTTATAAGCCGGAACTACAATTGAAACAGGCACATAATATTCATGCTCTATCTCATTATGATATCTCCGCTTTTTATGGTCCCGGTATAATTCCAATGCCCCCAAAATGACAGACGCCATAAGAAATGTCGAATATCCCATCAGATACAGTACGAAAAAGACACCGACGACACTGTAGAACGTTTTCACAAAATCAAACATGTATCTCCTCCAAATCTATCTGCTGATCCTCTATCTCCTGCAGCTCAGAGACATATTTTAAGATTTCACGTGCATAACGGTCATGCCCGTTATAAACATCATAGAGCCTCAACTGCGGCACCTTTAATCCATAAATCAAGGACTGTGCACAGTTGAACCGGACATACCAGTTAGATGCACTCAATCCCTGCTTTAAGCATTCCTGTGTATCTATACCGGGATAAGAGGATAATGCCAAGGCCGCCATCGCAGCATATTCCCAGTCGATATATTCCTGATATCTTAAAAAATTGAACAACATCTCTCTGGCTGGCTCATACGGATACCGTCTAAAATAACGTACTGCCTCCAGACGCAGCTCTTTCTCTTCATTCTCTTTTTTCAAAAGTTCCAGAAACTCCTCCTGGAATCCACCATCAGAAAATCGGATGAACTGCATCACCGGAAGGTTTAACTGTCCACTGAATTTTGCACGGTGAGCAAACAGCAATTTGGCAAGTTCATGTCTATCCCCGCAAAAACCAAGCAGTCCATCCGCCAGCAGCTTCACGCTATGGAGGATTCCATTGTCCTCCATCTTCTCCCATGCAGCAAGAACGGCCTCCTGATTTCCAATGGAATACAACGCACCCAGCGCATTCTCCCTGGCATAGACATCCGGTCCGATTACAAGGGTGACCAGGAAATCCATAAGCCCGTCATAGGACGCATGTCCCCGGTCAATTCCAAATTTTTTGATCAGGCTGGCAAAATACGCCTTTTCAATCAGATCCCGCCTGCTATAATAAAATGCCAAATCTAAAAATACTCCTCGAAGCCCTGTGAGGTAACATGCATATTCCTCCGCGGATACCCGGCCCTTTACCTCCTCCAAAGAATACTCAAAAGCCCGGAGCCGCTCCAGCTTCCTTAGATTTCTTTTCAGGACAGACATTCCTTCTTCTGTCAGCGGGCCGTCTTCTGTTATTTTCTGTATCTGCATAAGAATCTTATCCACCATATCAAGGCTCTGCTTTTCCAGCCGTTTGCCCTTACGCCTGTCCCAGAAAATATAGCCGATATTATAAATGAGGACAGCTATGCAGCCTGCCATATAAAAATACAAAATCAATTCCGGTCTTATTCCGAGTATATGCATAACTCTCCTCCTTTCTTACTTAGCCCAGATCTTCTGCATCTCATAGTACGACTGTTTCAGTCTTTCGTGGTAAGTAGGATTTTTGCCCCATCCCTTTAATGGAATCTTACCCATTGCAATTCTCGTATTATCGTCTGAATCTTCCCCTATTCCCGCATAAATCTCCTTGATGGACAGATTTTCAATTCCATAATTCTCATAATAATCATCATGGACCTGCATCTCTGAAGGATTTGAAAAATTCAAAAGCCCCCAAGGTATCCTCAACTCTAAGTCATCCCCGTTTATGATAAAGTCAGAAATAGAATTGTAATCGGGATCATTCGGGTTCCCATTTCCATATGTCAGCTTTCCAGTCTCCACTCTTTCCTGCTTCTGTACTGTTGCCTGATCAGATGTTGACTGCCCCATTAAAAGTCCAAGATAGATCTTTTTAAAGATAGGAGAATCCTTGTCCGGCGGATCAAAATAAGGATTTTCTCCCCCAAAATCTTCTGCAGAAATCGCTTCAAATACTTCATACCGTTCCTGTACCAAGACCCTGCTATTCTCCTTCCCATCGAGTATTATCAAAAAGTCTGATGGCCTTTCAAAACGTATCCCTTCTCCCTGCTCATAATAACTTCCAGTTTTGGGGGTCACATCAATCGGAATATATAGTTTTCTTTCTGACAGGGAGAGCCCTTTCTGATGGACTCTGAAATAGAGAAACTTCTCATCATACTTTGCAGAAAGCTGTAAACCTTGTCCCTCTGCCACGATATCCTCTTTAGACCACTCCCCCACATCGCCATCTGTATAGCATATACTTTCCTCCTTTCCCGGATCAAAGGAAAGTATCCCAAAATACTGCTCATTTGTCTGAAAGTCACTCCAATAAGCATTCTTCAGCAAATCCTCATTCGCTAACGTATTCCAGGTCCGTTTGAACCACTCGTCCTGCCACGTAAAAATAATGCTCCCTGCACATCCTGCCTTTTTGATATCGTAATAACATTCAATCAGGGCCTCGCCCTGTTCCTTTTCACTCATATACCCCTGAGATCTGCCTGTATTGTAATCTATCTGTGTCCTCCCTCTTGAAGCAGGAATCCCAAATTCAGAGATTACCACTGGCATGCTATGATGCCCGTTCAGTAGATTCAGATAAGCACCATACGTATTATATTTTCCATTCTCAAGCTGATATTGATCCATATCAGGAAGTTCTTTCCAATCCTCATAAAAACGCAGATAATCCGGATGGTACGGGTATACGTGATAGGATGCGAATTGACCGGAACGAAATGCTTTTGTTGTATGGATATGCTCTGTATCTACCTTCGCACATTTCATAAACCTTTTGTTTACTACCTCCGGGAAATCTAAAGGATCTGTTGTCGGCCAATTGGAAAATGCAATGAGACGCTGCTCCATATATTTTCCCGTTTCGTAAGCAATCATTTCATCTCCTACCTCCGCAAGAAATGCCTCAAACGGTGTGGCATCTTCTGTCGTATACATATAAGTTCCATCATATACATTCTTTGAATCCTGCATATGGTCAGTATAAGCGACCGTAACATCTTCCCACTCGACCCCTAAAATATATCCCAGTACCCACTGTGAAATATCCTTTGTATAGGAACCACTTGCATTTGTCGTACCATATCCCAGGTTCAATTTCTTTCTCCCATGAAGGACATCTACCAATGTCCTGCAGTCCTTCTTAAAGGTCTCTAAAAATTGATCATCAAACGCATCTACATGAGAGTTCAAGACATAATCATTCACCCATACACCATGGATAATGTAAAGCGGGTCAGGATTCTCATGATTATATTCATAGACCGCCTCATAAAATGTCGGACTTAAGATGGTATATACACGGACCGTATTGGCCCCCATCTCTTGAATCATCTTAAACCACCGCAAATATGTCTTTTTATCAATCGCATACTCTGTGGCAAAGTGTCCGGGAATTCCCGCGCCCATATCTACTCCTTTTATTTCAAACGGTTTCATTCCCTCACCTGTATCGACCAAAATTTCCTTGCCTTCTACACCTGTAAAAGTTTGGATTTCTTTATCGTCTGAAAAGTTGATATAAAATCCCCACGTGTAATATGCCGTATCCAGAAGGAATACAGCCAGAATTAATATGGCCGCAGCCGTCAGAAATTTTTTCACTGTGCTTCCCTCCGTTTAATGATTGTACCTTTTATTTTTAGACTCATGGCTGTAGAAACGAATAGCCTCAATATGCTGATCCATCCATCTCAGACGGCTGATAAGTCTTCGTTCATACTGCTCTACTGCAGCCTCATAAGAACCAATATGACGTCCTTCTCCCATTAAAAGCTCGTGTTCCTCATCGAAACTATATCCCCAGACTTGAAAATTCCGATCGATGGCAGTTCCCAGATAGTTTTGAACATCATCTATATAACCCTTGATATATTCATCACTCAGCACACTCTTGCGTAATTCCCTATATCTCACGATAATCTGATTCGTGAATCCTTCATCCTTCATCAGCATAAAGAACCATGGTCGATCCTGCAAAAAAAATCCGGCCATTGAAGTCTGTGTTTCCATATAATTATCACAGCAGTTATTAAAATCCCAAACGGCCATCTTCAGCTTTCCTCCCACATCTTTATAAAAATAAGTAGAGTAAATCCCGGCATCCGTATTTTGAGACACTTCATTTATAATCCAGTAATCCACAAAGTTGTCCACATCGATATCACTCCGAAAACCATACCTCTTAGAATCATAATCATAAGAGTAGAGTGCCTTTTCAAATCTGGAAAAATCTCTACTGATATAATTCGTAATATCAGAATTCAATTTTTTTGATCCCGGATATTTTACTTCGACCCGGCTTTGTAACCGCCCCGTATAAAAAGTAAAATTATCCAGGTAATTCCCGTCATTCACGCTCTGACGGTCTACACAGACAATATAACTGGATACTCCTGCCTTTCCGTCATATTTCGAGACCTCAATCCGTCCTTCCCCGACACTGATCTGTTCCATCATGACATAAACTCCCTGGTATTCATCATTTAAGAACACCTCACAGAAGCGGACATCAGGAGCCCACTCCATCATTTCTCCCGCCAGGTTATACCACATATAATTACGCATCAGAGTCTTATCCAGAAAAGGTCCATTCAGCACCCATGTACTGTCCTTCTCCATCCCCATAACAGCATAATCTTTCTGCTGCATGTCATCCCCTGTAAATTTAAACAGATATCCCTTCTTATCAAAACGTCTGGAAGAATTTCCCCGAACCCGGATCTGTACATCAGAATCGATATCCGGCTTCTGGGACAGAGTATGAAGCTTTCCCTCCTTTTCCCGAATCGACATATGAGCAGTAATATACGTATTAAAAACTTCACTTACCAACTGTCCCTTAGCCGGACTCCCCGGAATGGTCTGACCATCTGTATTGATCTCTACAACAGGCAGGTGACTGGAAAAATCTTCTGGCTTTATAGACAGGTTCTTATCCTCCACATCCGTATTATATTCCAGATGCTGCTGGGTGCGTATCCGCTCTGGGTCGGCCTTAGCCGCAATCACTAATACTGCTGCCAATAGCACGATCACTGTCCCCGCATATAATCTTCTGCTGTTCATACTCATTTACCCGCTAATCTCATCATTCTGCGTGACAATGTTCACGTATTCAATCGTCTCCAACTCGTAAAGCAGTTCCGCAATGCTCTTTTCCTTCTTATTGGAAATCAAATATACCTTCCTCGGCATTTCAAAAATCAATTCAATAGAATCTCTGCTCGTATTCTTGACCCGGAGCATGGCCTTTGATTCAAAATAATCGAACACGATCGACTCTATACGGCGTTCCATATTCCTCGCCCCTCGGATGACCAGAAGAATTCGATTATCATTCTTCACCCTGCCAAGGAACAGAAGTATCAAAAATACCGCACCACTCCCCACGACTGCTACCATATAATCCCCGACTCCGCAGCAGATACCCACAATGATCGTCCAGAAAATATAGGTGGTATCCCTGGAATCTTTGATAGCTGTCCTGAAACGTACAATAGAAAGCGCACCCACCATACCAAGAGACAATGCAATATTATTACCGATGACTGTCATAACTGTAGCAGTTAATACGGTCAATGTAATCAACGAAACATTGAACTTCTTTGAATACACGCTCCCTGCATGGGTAAAATAATACGACAGGTAAATCACGACTCCTAAGATGACTGCCACCAATATATGCAGGATGATTTCCTCCATGGAAAGTGACCCGCTCTCCTCAAACATAGAATAAATATACTCTTTCATGTTTCTCGTATCTCCTTTATTTATTTTTAACAGACCCTGATGATTTAAAACAGATAATGAAGCCCAACACTGCGTGAAAAACTGTATTTGCTGACCGATGTGGGGATCTTTCCATCCATGCTCACCATCTGTTTTATATAGCTAAGTAAGAATCCATTGTATTTAACTTCCATTACCGTCAAATAAGGATCAAATACCGGATTCAGATTTAATGACGGTGAAAAAATACAAAAGTCACTCTCCGTCGCCCGGATATCCGAATCAAATGTGATTCTCGTCTTATTCTCACTCGCTACATAAGCCTTTCTACGGTATTCTACGATTGATTTCGGCCGATAACAATGAATATTCAACAGTCCATAACATTCCTTTGCAAAGGGCTCTTCATAATTCAGCAGGCAGGAATAATGTCCCTGCGTTAATTCCATCGCATCTTCCCGCTTAACCCGCAGCGAACGCTTTTTCTGATTTTCCCCCTGCTTCTGCTTCATCTCAAGCATCGCATAATCAGAATCCGGGCTGTATGTCCGAAGTCTGATCTTTCTCCTGATTTCCAGGCCATCCTCCTTCTCATAAAAATCCCGTTCCTGCATCGTATCAAAATACAGGCTTCGAATCAGATACCCTCTTGTCCCGTTATGTTCATCCGGCCTCAATACCTTTTCAAATGTATTGTCCAGTCTCCTGTACTGCTCCAAAGACAACAGATATTTCTTTTCCTGCCTCAGGACTTCCTTCATCTTTGTTCCTCCCTATCCATAAGCTCAAGTGCCGGCCTCATATAGTGCCAGGAAAATCCCAGCTTCGGGTAATCAAATTCCTTCTTAAGCTTCTCAAAGCTTTCTTTTACCGCACCGATACCGTCATAATAATACGTATTCTTTTCTGTCAATTCATGATAGCCTGGCTTTTGGAGTTCTACGATATGAATGATTCCCTTATCATAGGTCTTGGCCAGTTCTACTTCTGTCCTGATCTGCCCCGCCTCATCATCCTTATTGTAGTTCATCACGGCCAATACATCGCAGCCATTTTCCGTCAGATCAGCAAGCTCCTCCTCATATCCCTTTTTATCATAGAAATTAGGAATACATACAATGACTTGAAGCCCTTTTTCGGAGGCGCTCTCATAAGCCGCTCTTAAGTTATTAATATATTGCTCCATGACCTGATCGGGACTTTCATCCCATTCTTCTGTCAAATAAGGCTCCACATCCCATACAATCCCCGAAAAGCGGCTTCCCCTTCCGGCCTTTTTATTCAGGCTGTCCACTCTCTTTACCTGCTCCAGCATCGACTCTGCATGTTCCTCTAATCCCCAATTGGCATCTCCTGCGAGATAGTATACGTCCTGGTTTTTACTGCTGCGGCGCTTTAAATATTCAATCACGACCTCATCTTCCATATCCTGTGGAAATTCCTGATAGACGGCAGCACACCCTAACCTCTCCATAGCCATATATATCTCTTCCTCTTGCTCTGGCAGGATATAATCTTCTTCCCAAGAAAAAATACTCGTCTTCACAACCTCTTCTGAATGTGCCTCCTTCTTACAGCTTACTAAAAATGTGACTGCTCCTGCACCCAAAAGTGCTGCCAACAAAAATCGCTTCCGATATTTCATCTTGAACCTCCCCATTTAGGCCCTATTTCCCCACTTCGCCATTTTTACATCCTTTGCATTTTACACTATAATATGTATCATTTCTACTGTCTTTTGCAAAAATTGCTTTCTAATCACAAAAAAGGTGCCGTCAAATAACTATGAACTAGCTATTTGGCGACACCTCAGTCTAAATACTTCTAAAATTCAAATACTGCAACACCATATCCTGGTAACGGGTACGCAAAGGAATATGTTCTTCCGTCACACTCCTGCTTTACTGCCTTGTAGACCAGCGGCCTTTCTTCACCGCTTCCGCCATACTGTACATCGTCACTGTTCAGAATCAGCTTATACTGCTTCCTTCTCGGTACTCCCACCCTATAATCAGGCCGGTCTACTGGAGTGAAATTACATACGAACAGCAGATTCTTCTTATTGTCCTTAGAATGTCTTACAAAGCTGAAAATACTCCTGAAGGTATCATCTTTATTAATCCATTCAAATCCATCGGGATCATTGTCCAACTCATATAAAGCCTTATTCTTCCTATACAAATGAAGCAGGTCACGATAAAAATTCTGTAACTGTTGGTGCTCTTTCTCCGCCAACAGATACCAATCCAATTCCCGCTCTTCACTCCACTCCCGAAGCTGTGCAAAATCCTGTCCCATAAATAACAGCTTCTTGCCCGGATGCCCAATCATAAATGCATATCCGACTTTTAGGTTCGCGAACTTATCAAACCCAACTCCCGGCATCTTATTAATCATAGAGCACTTCAGGTGCACGACTTCATCATGAGAGAGTACAAGAATATAGTTCTCACTGTAGGCATATTCCATAGAAAATGACATCTGATAATGGGCATTCTTCCTAAATAAGGGGTCCAGCTTCATATATTCCGTAAAATCATGCATCCAGCCCATATTCCACTTCAAGCTGAAACCAAGACCTTCATCCTCCGTTGCACCTGTCACCTTCGGCCATGCCGTGGACTCCTCCGCAATCATCATTGCACCGTGATTCCTGCCCAATACCACAGAATTCAGATGACGGAAGAACATGATCGCCTCCAGATTCTGATTGCCTCCGTTCTTATTCGGAACCCATTGTCCATCCTGCTTTCCATAGTCCAGATATAACATAGATGCCACTGCGTCCACCCTAAGACCATCCACATGATAGTGCTCGATCCAAAACAGTGCATTGGCAATAAGGAAATTCTGGACCTCTGGTTTGCCATAATCAAAAATCTTTGTTCCCCAGTCAGGATGTTCTCCTTTTCTGGGATCTGCATATTCATACACCGGAGTGCCATCGAAATCCGCCAGACCATGAGCATCCTTTGGAAAATGTGCAGGCACCCAGTCCAGAATCACTCCGATCTTATTCTTATGAAGGTAGTTGATCATATATGCAAAATCTTCCGGTGTACCATACCTGGATGTAGGAGCATAATATCCTGTCACCTGATATCCCCAGGAGCCATCAAAAGGATGTTCTGCAATCCCCATAAGTTCCACATGTGTATAGCCCATCTGCTTCACATACTTCACGATCTCCTTCGCGAACTCACGGTAAGTATAAAATCCCTCATCCTCTCTGCCCGGATGTCTCATCCAGGAACCCATATGTACCTCATAAATAGACATCGGATTCACGCGGTTGTCCCAATTCTCACGAGAAGTCATCCACTCACGGTCAGACCATTTAAAATGATCAATATCTGTGATCCTTGACGCTGTTCCCGGCCGCAGCTCTGCATAATTGGCAAACGGGTCTGCCTTGAAAATCCGCTTCGCCTGGGCAGTCTCAATACAGAACTTATACAAGTCCCCTTCCTTCGCCCCCGGCACAAAGCAGGTATAGATCCCCACTGGATCATGACGCTCCATATAGTTCGCCTCAAAATCCCAGTCATTGAAATCACCGATCACGGCTACTCGCCTTGCATTCGGAGCCCAGACTGCAAAGTAAACGCCCTCTTTTCCCTTTATTGTCACCTTGTGAGCACCAAGCTTCTTATAAATCTCATAATGCGTGCCCTGCCCAAAAAGGTATTGATCTAATTCCCCAATTTCATAAGGCTGCACTTTCTTTTGTACGGTCTTCTTTCTTCCCATAAGCCCACCTCACAACTCGTATTTTTATAAATACAATTATACTTGAAACAGCGTGAAAAAGAAAGAGAAATCCGCCGCTGTATATAAAAATAGACAGACCATTTTCAGTCTGTCTATTTTACCGATATCTGAGCATCGGCTTCTCTGATATTCATTTCTTAAATATTAAAATCCTTCTCTGACAGGATGATTCTGTCCGCATCATCTGTATTCTTACCAAATACCCTCTTAACAAGCTTTTTAGCTGATGCTTTCTGTGAATGTGCCATTGCCTCATCCATCACTTCCTTGACCTCTGCAACTGTTACTGCATGGTCCTCTCTCTGCAGAGCATCAATGCGGCTGTAAAGAGCCAGGATTCCCATCTCATCAATACGGTAACCATTCTCCTGCGCATAAGTCTGTCCGAAGGTAACCAACTCGTCATTGATAAAAATCGGTACCTCTAAGCGGCTGGTGAACTTTCTGCGGAACTCTCTGTTGGAAGAAAGAAGTCTATCCAGAGGCTTTCTCTGTTCCTCTAGAACGATCAACATCTCTCCGGTATCACGTTCCATCGCTTTATTCATACGTGCGACAGTCTTCTCATTCATCTTGGATGCTTTTTCAATAATTAAAGCACCACCATATAGCTTATCGAAAATATCTCCGATTTTTTTCTTATTCAGAGAATCACCTGTTACGATAGCGACCTTGCCCTGACGGATATTTCTCTGCTTCTGAATCGCCTTAACAACATCCACAGCCAGAACCGTTTTACCATTTCCCTTATTTCCTATAATCAGAAGGTTACCAGTGCGGGATGTTCCCTCTCGGTTCGTACAGTTGCGGTCCTGCTCCAGTACATCTACAAGCTGTTCGCTCATACCTCTGACAGGTACGAAATAGGAGAATAACTTCTTCTGCTCTTCTGTAAGTCCAGCCCTCGTTCCAATCCCGCTCTGTGCGGCAAGATCATAACGTCCGTGTACTACGAACCCGGTATCTGATAAAGAAAGGGCATCTGAAATCTCATCCAGCGGAAGCGGTGAAGTCTTACCTGTAGCAATCAGCTTTGCCGTCTCTTTACGGCTCAAAGGAGTGGTCGCGGATAGAATATCCATCTCATCATCATCGTCCGGGATTTCCCTGTCGTCTGGTTCATTCGCATGGGCCGGATTCGGACGGAACTCTTCTTCAAAGCTTGCCTCGATATCCTCGTAATCCGCTTCCTCATAGCTGTCAGCCACGTCATACTCTTCATCGGAATAACCATCTGCGTAGTCATCCTCATACTCGTCTGTATATTCCTCTTCTTCTACGTAGTCGTCTTCATACCCATCTTCGTACTCGTCTGTGTAAGCATCTTCTTCTGCGTACTCATCCTCATACTCATCTGTGTAAGCATCTTCTTCTGCGTAGTCGCCTTCATACTCATCTTCGTACTCGTCTGTGTATTCCTCTTCTTCTACGTAGTCGCCTTCATACTCATCTTCGTACTCGTCTGTGTATTCCTCTTCTTCTACGTAGTCGTCCTCATACTCATCTTCATACTCGTCTGTGTATTCCTCTTCTTCTACGTAGTCGTCCTCATACTCATCTTCGTATTCCTCTGTGTAAGCGTCTTCTTCTGCGTAGTCTTCCTCCGCCGCATAGCTCTCAGAGTAACTATCATCATAGTCATCTTCATACAGCTCTTCCCCAGCATACTCATCCTCTTGCTCATCGACATACTCATCTACAATATCATCTTCTACTGGATACTCACTGCTGTAAAATTCTTGACCAGCTTCATCTTGTGCAGGGATAGCTGCCTCTTCCTCAACATAAGAACTCTGGTCTCCATAGGAATCCTCATGTGCATCTTCGAAAAGCTCTTCCTGCATCATATCACTAAAATCATCCAAATTGTCTTCTGGCTCATCTGCTGCTGACAAAAATTCCGCGATATCATCAATTCTAAGCTGCTGTGTTATCGCTCCCATATTCTCTCGAACATCTTCTGTCTCTCTTCTGGCAGGACGTACCGGTTCCGGCTCTTCTGGCAGGACGCCTTCGATTTCATCAATCATACGCTGAATATCCGACGGTAAAATCGGTTCTACCTTTTTCTTCTTATCTTCCATTTCTACCTCTTCCGCCGGCTCTTCTTTCCAATCCATTAAAATATCTTCAATACTGAGCTGACCATCAATTTGGTCACCCGCTGCCGGCCTGCTAAATTCTAGTTTTGTATCTTCTACTGTCTCAGGTTCTTCCTCGAATTCCTCCAGCTCTTCTTCCTCAAAATCACTCAGACTCTCATCTTCATATTCCTCAGGAATGCTGTCTTCTTCTAGCTCTGGTTCCTCTTCTACGAGTAACTCCTGCTCTTCTGTCCGGGAATCCGCTTCAATTTCTACTTCTTCTGCTCCTGATTCAGACAATATATCTTCTGCATCCTCCTCAATCTCCTCTGAAATCTCGGGGATGTCTTCTTCAACTAACTCTTCTAATTCTTCCGAAGAGTCTTCTTCCACATCTGACTCTTCTGATATCTCTGGGAAATCTTCCTCTTCTTCCAACTCTTCTAATTCTTCTGGGAAATCTTCTTCCTCTTCCAACTCTTCTGAAACCTCGAGGATTTCCTCTTCTTCTGGAATGTCTTCTTCCTCTCCGATATCTATTGAGATTTCTGAAGAGTCCTCATATCCATCTTCAATTTCTTCCGATATTTCCGGAGAGTCATCCGTATCAACAAGTTCCTTAGGTAAGTCTTCCTCGACTTCCAAATCTTCCGATTCTTCTAAAGGCCCTGTTTCTTCTTCCGGCTCTTCTGAAATCTCCTGGATTTCCTCTTCCATCTCTTCTGGTTTCTCCGGGATTATCTCTTCCTCGATCTCTTCTGATTCCTCCGGGATTATCTCATCCTCAATCTCTTCTGATTCCTCCAAAAGTTCTTCCTCTTCTAAAGGCTCCGCCTTTAACTCTTCGAGGTCGGAATCAAAACGAATGCCATTTCTTTTTGCTTCTGACTTATTCGCAAGTTCATTCACTAATTCTAAATCAACAACTGCCTCGATTTCCTCTATTGCAGACTCCAATTCAGGAATGTCTTCTTCCATCTCATCATCTTCGGCATCAAGGCTTACATCTGGCTCATCCTCGGGCTTGGGTCCAAGCAGACTCATAAGAGCATCCTGCAGCTTCATCCTGCTTCCAATCCCTTTTTCCTCTAACCTTTGTATCGTCTCATCTACTTCAGGCTCTTCCTCTGGTTCCTCGATCTGTTCTCCCTCTAATTGAGCTTCCAGTTCTTCTTCTGTAGGTATTTGCATCTCCACTGTATTATCGAGGTCTACTCCCTGTTGGGTGACTTCCTCTTGCTGCGAAGTACTTGGGAGATTCTCCTCCAGTTCTCTTTCCGCCTCTTCATCTAATTCTTCCCGATCCAGCTTTTCACTTTCAAACTCCGCTTTACGTGCCTGATATTGTGTCAAATCAGGAATCTCTTCCGTTTCTAATTCTAACTTTTCATATCTATGATCATACTTCTCCTGCTGTGAAGGTGTCAAAGGCTTATACTGCATCTTAAGCTCCATTGCCTTAAATACGAACTTCCCTTCACTGAACCAAAGAATCAGGTCATCGCATTCCTCAAGACATTCGGCCGTCATCCCCGCCTCTTGATATAACTTCGCAAGTTCATATGCCCACTCTTCAATGTATTCCGCTTTTTTAAACTCCTCAAGCGCTTCAATCTGCTGTTCAATCGGAGCTCTGCGGGCTCTTAATATCTTATATCTTAATATATGCTGGTTTGGATCCTTCGGAGCGACCTGCATAAAATCATCATAATAATCGATAGCCTCATCTACATTTCCAGTCTTTAGTGCCAGAGTGCAAAGACGGTAAAGCACTTTTCTACTGCCTTCAGCGCGATGATAAGCTATATTCAGAACTTCGTAACTCTTCTGGTAGTCTCCGTTTTTTTCGTAGATATCACTGACATTTGTCAGCATGGTAGCGTTCCTGACTCGTTTCCAGTCAATGGCATCCGCAATCTCCGCGGCCTTGTTGTATGCACCGTTTTCCATAAGTTCAAGCATCTGTTCTGTCTTTAACTTATATTCGTACTTATCCACTGCACTCACCTCGTAATAAAATATTATTTATACTCTCCAAGCACCCCGTAATTCATGCCCCGCAGGCTACACTTTGAGATAATTCTGTCCTTAGTTTACCATAAGCACTTCTCAATGTCAAAAAAATGCATCCTCAATTGACATTGAAGATGCATTTTAATATTTATTTAATTTTCTCATTCTATTTATTTTATAAATCGGAGGAATCTTCTGATTTATTGTTCCTGTAAGACCTTTACCGCTTTGTCTATTGATATCTCAGTCTGTTCACTAAGACTGGCTTATTAAACCTCCTGTTCTTCAATAATACAAATCGATTTATTTTATAACGAGAACCCATTCACTTTCGATCCTGGTACCCATTCATACTTTAAAGTATAACTCCAAGTTATTCATCCTATAACCTTTCAGCTTCCGCAGTATTGTGTAACAATATTCCAAAAACCTATTAAGCTATTTCTTCTATAACTATGTACACTTTTTATGAAATGATATCCTCTTCATGTTTCTTTACACATTACTGGGAATTCTGTTATATGTGGTATCTATATTCAATACGTCTGCAAATGATTAAATCTTTTGATTATGATCCAGTTTTCCGAACTCTCCGATCAATTCCTTTTCATTCTTCTTTTACTGGATTCCTTTATCTTCTACTGGTAAAGGTCTCTTTTTCACAGGAACTTTCATTTGCCGTACCACTAACATATTGAATTATAACTGATGTTAAACTGTCCATGGGACCCCTGCCTCCTTAATCTAGTATTTTAATCCGTCTGAACATTTTTATTATGTTCATTAGATAATATCCTTTGAGATGTTTCTTTGTTGTTTTTGTATCTCTTTTGGATTGACTTTATATTAGCATAAGGATTTTTATTTGTCAACACATTTTTATTATTTTTTATAAATAAATTTTTAATTGTATTATTTGTATATAATTAACTGATTATTTAATCATATAATTGTATTTAACGCGCTTTTTCATCCCTATATTTTGTGGTTCATGAGATAATTGTACACGCAATTCTGAAAATGACTTGCAAGAGGGCCGCCCCCTATGCAATCGGAAGGCTGATCTGGACACTATAGATCTCTGCCTGATTAAGTACGTATATTTCTCCCTCCATCAGGTCTACCATTTTCTTGGCACTTTTCAGTCCGATGCAGTGGCTCTCGGTTCCATCTTTCTCTTTTTTTACGGTATTGATCAGGCCGACTTTTACCTTCTTCTTTTCCATCTGGAGGCTGAGCTTTACGGGGGTTGTCTTATCTCCATATTTCAGGATATTGGAAAAGAGATTATTGAAGATCCTTTTGAGCAGGACTTCATCACCAAGGACTGCCCCTGTACATTCTTCCATTACGACATCTGCCCGAAAACCCGCCAGGCGGAGGAAATCCAGGTTCTCGTATAGGATTCCCCGCATGGTTTCAAGCTTGACTTTCGTAATTGTTACGTCCTCGGTCTCCTCATATACCAGAGCATACTCGAACATTTTGTCCGTCATCTCTTTGATATCATTGGTTTTCTTGAGGCACCGGTCCAGGTAATCCTCCTCCATCTCAGGGGAGACCCGCTTATGCTTTAATACTTCCAGGTAGCCGCTTAAGATGGTGAGAGGCGTCCTCAGGTCATGGGACATCGTGGTGATCAGGTCCTGGTTCGCTTTTCTGCTCTCTTCTTCCTGATGGATATTTTCTTTCAGAGCGATGCGCAGATGGTCCAGCTCACTGGAAAGAATCCCGATCTCATCCTCACCGCAGGCAGAAACCGGGTGGTTCAATTCGCCCGACGCCATGAGCAGGACCTCATCCTTCATGCCCAGAACCGCCTTCATCTTACGGTTTATAAAAACCAAATTGATGGACAAAAAGACTGCGATGCTGAGCAAAACACTGATAATCAAGTATACGGTAATGATTCTTACAGAATGATAAGAAAAGATCATAACGGTAAATTCCCCATTATGAAATTGAGTGGGCACCTCATAATGCATCTCTACCTCACCTGATGTCATCTGATATTCAAAATTCATGAACTCTGCAACTGGAGACGTCGCCATGATCTCCGCATATGCCCCGGCCCGGAAAAGCCCTTTTCCACCGATCTCATATATATACAGACTTGTATATTTATCTTTAATATTAAAAAAAGGTTTGAATGCCTTGGTCTCCTCGACATTTTCTTCATTGTCTGGGACATCATAATATGGGGCCGTCTCTTCTATCTTCTCGATCAGAGCCTGCCTGTCCCATGAAATAGCCGGGAAACGGCACATAAACCTCCACACATTTCCCATGTTCTTCCATAAAAATGCGAACATCAAAAGACTCAGGGCCGCAGATACGATCAGCAATACACTAAGCTTTGTCCGAATCTTCATTCTTCTACTTCTTGAAATCACTTTCTTAATCACAGCGGTACCCCTTTCCCCAGATTGTTTTGATCAACTCTGGATTTTTAGGATCTTTCTCTATTTTTTTACGAAGATTACGGATATGGACCATGATCGTATTATTCGCCCCATAATAATAGGACTCGTCCCACACAGCCTCGTAGAGCCGTTCCGCGGAAAATATCTGGTGCCTGTTCTTTACCAGAAGATGCAGCATGGCATACTCTGTATCTGTAAGCTCGATTGTTTTTCCATCAATGGATACCGTTTCTGCCGTCTCATCCAGCTCCAGGTCATGAAAATAAACAATCTTTTTCTGCCCGGCAAAAGAATCTTTTGTTTCGACATTTGCAGAAAATGAGTCTTTCCCTTTATAAATTTGATATCTTCGAATCAGTGCCTTGGCCCGGCTGACCAATTCATTATAAGAAAAAGGCTTAACAAGATAATCATCTCCTCCACTGGAAAATCCAAGTGTCTTGTCGCTCTCCTGCCCCTTGGCACTTAAAAACAGAATCGGAGCGTTGCTCTTCTTACGAATCTCCAGGCAGGTCTGATACCCGTTCATCCCCGGCATCATAATATCCAGTATGATTAAATCGAATTCCTGAATCTCCAGAGCCTCAAGAGCTTCTGTTCCATTTCCTGCCTGTTCGATCTGAAATCCTTCCCCCATAAGCAGAATCTGAATGATTTCACGAATCTCCGGATTATCATCTACCACAAGTATCCTGGCTGTTTCCATCTCTTATCTCCTCCTCTTTATAAAATTTATTATACATGAAATTTTAAGAAAATTATGCCTTCTTAAGAATTCTTCAGATTCACTTTGGGCAATCTTTAAGAAACGATACGTATACTTAGTAATACCAAAGGACATCTCGGATTCCTTATTACACGAAAGAACTAAGGAGAGTGCTATGATTCGAAAAAAAAATTTCTTTCCCGGCCTGCTGGCCGGACTCTTCATCATTTTTATACTGCTGATACTTCCAGACGGGTGTTTCTATGGTTCTCATACAGACTGGCTCAGCCAGCACGTGCAGCTTGCCGAGACGATCCGCAGCGCCTGCCTTGAACAGCACACCTTGACACCTGCATTTTTACCACTGGGTGGGGGAAGTAATGGATATCAGTTTTCCTATTACGGATATTTAAGACCGGATATTCTCATTGGCTGTCTGCTGCCTGGTATTCCAATGGTCAAGCTGATGATTGGATATATGCTGGCAGGATATCTGTGCTCCGTCCTGCTTTGTTATTACTGGCTGACAACATGTACCCCCGGCCAGGATGAAAAGGACCGAATCGAACCATTTGCAGCTTTTATCGGAAGCCTGCTTTTTATGACTGCCGCCTGCTTCTTCCAAACGCATCGGCAGATCATGTTCATCAACTATATGCTTTTTCTGATACTTGCACTTTTAGCTGTAAAAAAGCGGAGATTCGGCCTTTTTCCGCTCATCTTATTTTTTATTTATGTAAATAGTTTCTACTATTCGATTTCCTGTCTTGCAGTAATTGCTTGGTATTGGCTAAGGCAAGAAGGATACAGCTTCTGGACAAATGGGATTGTACTATATCTCAGATCTGTGTTTCTTTCCATTGGTATGGCCGCTCTGCTCCTTCTCCCAACCGCACTGGTGATACTGGAGCACCGCCGCACCACCGAGCCCTTGAGCCTGAACGAAATCTTTGGCACAGCAGAGCATTTAGGCGGACTTTTGTACAGTCCCTATGGAATGGGATTGACCATCATCTGCCTGTACCTTCTATTATTAGGTCTTGGGTATAAAAAATACCGAATGGAGAGTTTGTTCCTGCTGATTGTATCTACTTGGAGCTTTGCGGCCTGGATCTTGAATGGAACGCTGTATACAAGGAGCAAAATCCTGATTCCGTTCGTTCCACTTGTAATACTGCAGTGTACAAGGCTTCTCAATGCACTGATTTCGGAAAAAACGGAACCTCACTATAGTAAGGGACCTGACTGGAAACTCTGGCCCTTGCTCCTGCTGGCCCTCTCAGCTCCACTGTGGATATCCGATTCAAAGGCTGGCTGGATTGCTGCTGATATCAGCATTGTCACCCTTGTAGTAATTCTACAGAACATAAAAGGGAAAAAAGCCATGGTTCGGATTTGGAGGTCTGTTTCCTGTCTTCTGCTGTGTATCCTGCCCTGTTTGATGTTTTTACAGACTATGCCAAAAGACAGCTTTGTAAAAAAAGAAGAGTTAGAAACTACCGCAACCGCCTCAAAGATGTTCCAGCAGGCGGACCTGAATCCTCTGTATCGAAGCGAAAACCTGATGGATGTTTTGAACACATGCAACCTCATACAGGGCAGAGGGGTCCAGAAAGGCTCCATGTATTCCTCCATTACGAACAAGGACTACGCATCCGTCTTCTATGACACCTTTCTTGCACCGATACAGATTAATAACAGTCTTGCTGTCCTTCCGTCAGGAAATCCATTCCTGCTGAATTTTCTGGGAGTACGTTATTTACAGACAACAATGAATCACATCCCTTATGGCTATAAGGTAGTATCTACTGAAAAGGAAGGGGCAAAGAACGGCACAACAACTGTGTTGACAGAAAATAGAAACGTGCTGCCTATTGCATATGTCACAACTGAGATCATGAAGGAATCCGAGTTTCTAAAGCTGAACGATTATGACCGCCTGGATGCAATTACCCGGTATACCATTGTTCCCGACCACACTTCTGATAACAACACTGTCCCTGTTACTGACGGCACTGCCTCCACGGAATATGTTTCACATATGCAGAAGTTTTCACCTGCATTCCAGAAGACAGCTTTGCCAGATACGATTCAGATTTCTAAAACAAAAGATGGTTATCTCCTTGATGTAAGGGAAAAAACAAAGGTTACATTTCCACTGAAAGAAGCATTAAAGAATAAAATACTGCTATTGAATTTCCAGGTTGTCAACAAGAGCAGAAAGGCCGTTGTGATCGATATCAACGGTATGAGGAACAAGCTTTCCGGTGCCTCTGCACCCTATCCGAACGGAAATGATATATTCCATTACCAGTTTTCAGATGCTTCCGGGAATGGGTTGGACCAGCTCGACATTACTTTTTCAAAAGGAACCTATCTGATCAGACACACAGACTGGCATCTTTATGAGGAACAGCTCCTGTCTCGGAAACAGTACACTTCCACAGCGGCCCATAAGACAAAAGGGAATGAAATCCTATCCTGTACCGCTGATGTGACGGACGATGGTTATTTTATCACCTCCATTCCACTGCAAAAAGGAATGGAAATCATCGTTGATGGGAAAAATGTTCCTATATTGAAGGTAAATCAAGCATTTGCAGGAGCCCGGCTCGAGAAAGGAAAACATGACATTCGAATCATTTTTCATGCTCCAGGACAAAGGGCTGGATATTGGATCAGCTTATTGAGTTTACTCGCATGGCTGTTCTTTAAAAGAAAAGAGGTCTTAAGATGAAATCGAAAAAAGAACTGCTCTGCTACTGTGTCAGCGGCGGGGCCACGACTTTGGTCAACTATATTATTTACTTTATCCTCATTCAGGCGAAGGTGGAATATCTTGCTGCAAATACAGTTGCATGGATCGGCGCGGTCCTGACGGCCTATGTCATGAACCGCAGATGGGTATTCCATTCCAAAGGACATATTTTACAGGAATTCAGCTCCTTTGTTTTCCTGCGTTTCCTGACTCTCATGGCAGAAAATATACTGCTCTGGCTGACCGTAAGCTGCCTGGGCCTCCATCCTCTGCCATCAAAGGTGGTGGTCAGCATCATTACCGTATTGTCTAACTATGTGCTATGCAAGTATAAAATCTTTCAAAAGGAGGAACCGAATCATGGATAAAATCAGTATTATTGTACCCTGTTATAACGAAGAACAAGTACTTCTTTTGTTTTACAACGAAACCGAAAAGGCGGTCCGGGATATCGAGAACGCAGAATGTGAATTTATTTTTATCGATGACGGAAGCCGGGACCATACACCGGATATCCTGGAAAGTCTGGCTTATAAGGACAAGCGCTGTAAGTACTTATCATTTTCCAGGAACTTCGGAAAGGAAGCAGCTATGTATGCTGGGCTGCAGCACGCAGACGGAGATTATTGTGTCTTTATGGACGCTGACCTTCAGCATCCACCAGCATTGTTAAAAGAGATGTACCGTGTCCTGAAAAATGAAGGCTATGACTGCTGCGCGGGATTCCGCGAGGATCGGGAAGGAGAAGGGAAGGTCCGTAACTTCCTTTCCAGAAGCTTTTATAAGGTCATCAATAAATTATGTGATCTCAATATGAGCGACGGGGCCGGGGATTTTAGAATGATGAACCGGGCGATGGCAGACTCCATCCTTGAATTTAAAGAATATAACCGGTATATGAAAGGGATTTTCTCCTTTATCGGATTCGATACCAAATGGATTCCTTTTCATAATGTAGAGAGAGCTGCCGGAGACAGCAAATGGAATTTTAAAAGCCTGTTTCGCTATGCATTAGATGGAATCTTTTCCTTCTCCACCGCACCTGTTACATTGGCTGGAACAACGGGGAGCATCCTGCTTGGGATTGCCGTACTTCTGGGAATTGGGGCCGCAGTACGTGCCCTTCTCTTTGGAGCCCCTATCAGTGGAATTATGATGATTGTTCTGCTGATATTGGTGCTGAATGGAATACAGCTTTTGTTTCTCTCTGTATTGGGACAGTATGTGTCGAAAGACTATATGGAGACGAAGAGGCGGCCGCTTTACATTGTAAAAAGAGAAGAAGGCTTTTCAAAAAGTCACAATTAAAAATAGGGAACGCAGACATATCTTGATCTGCGTTCCCCTTTTCTATATGATAATTATTTCATGTTCTTGATAATCTGATCTAGCAGATCTCTGCCCCTGCCGGCATATTTTTCTCCGGTGTCATCAATGCCAGATTTCCGTCTGCATCCTCTGCGCAGAGCAGCATTCCCTCTGACAGTACGCCAGCTAGTTTCGCAGGTTTTAAGTTCACGAGCACCATGACCTTCTTACCGACCATTTCCTCTGCTGTATAATGTGCTTTGATACCAGAAACGATCTGTTTGACCTGACTTCCGACTTTTACCTGGGAGCACAGTAATTTCTTGGATTTCTTCACTTCTTCACAGGCAATGATTTCGCCTACCTGGAACTGCATTGCACCGAACTGCTCGAATGTGATTTCTGGTTTTGCTTCGATGTCGATCACAGCCTCTTCCCCCGCAGCTTCTTCTGTATCGGCTACAGGTGGGTGAAGTTCTTCTACTTTTTTCAGGACTTCCTCCAGATCCAGTCTCTGGAACAGGATTTCCGGCTTATCTGTGACGTGTCCGTCATTTAACTGTGCCAGTATCTTTTCACTTGTGGACGGCATGAAGGACTCCAGAAGTCTTGCACCTGCGGAAATGCTCTGAATCAGGTTCCACAGTACAGTCTCAAGTCTGTCTTTCTTTGCTTCATCCTTTGCAAGTACCCATGGCATTGTCTCATCAATGTATTTATTGCAGCGTTTGAACAGGTTAAAGATCTCTGTCATTGCATCTGCCACACGAAGGTCGTTCATCTTCGCTTCCACTGCCTTCGGTGTATTCTCTACAACAGCCTTTAAGTCGGCATCTACTTCCTCTGCCACGCCTTTGTCAGTTACCACGCCGCCAAAATATTTATTCGTCATAGAAACGGTACGGTTGACCAGATTTCCAAGTGTGTTTGCCAGATCAGAATTCAGACGCTCTACCATCAGTTCCCAGGAAATCACACCGTCATTCTCGAACGGCATTTCGTGGAGAACGAAGTAGCGGACTGCATCCACACCAAAGAAATCAACCAGCTCATCTGCATACAGCACGTTTCCTTTGGACTTGCTCATCTTGCCATCGCCCTGTAACAGCCACGGATGCCCGAAAATCTGCTTCGGCAGTGGAAGATCCAGTGCCATCAGGAAAATCGGCCAGTAGATGGTATGGAAACGGATGATGTCTTTTCCGATCAGGTGCAGGTCTGCCGGCCAGTCCTTCTTGAACTGGTCTGTGCACTCGCCATCGCAGTCATATCCAATTCCGGTGATGTAGTTGGTCAGCGCATCCAGCCATACATAGACTACATGCTTTGGATCGAAGTCTACCGGGATTCCCCACTTGAAGGAGGTTCTGGATACACACAAATCCTGAAGTCCCGGAAGCAGGAAGTTGTTCATCATCTCATTCTTACGTGATACCGGCTGAATGAATTCCGGGTGTGTATTGATATGCTCAATCAGGCGGTCTGCATATTTGCTCATTTTAAAGAAGTATGCCTCTTCCTTCGCAGGCTGAACCTCACGTCCACAGTCAGGGCATTTTCCGTCTACTAACTGTGATTCTGTGAAGAAAGACTCACATGGAGTACAGTACATTCCTTCGTAATGCCCCTTGTAAATGTCTCCCTTGTCGTATAATTTCTTGAAAATCTTCTGAACCTGTTTCTCATGATAATCATCTGTTGTACGGATGAACTTGTCATAGGAAGTATCCATTAAATCCCAAATTCTCTGAATCTCTCCTGCAACACCATCCACAAATTCCTTTGGTGTAATGCCGGCCTCATCAGCCTTTAATTCAATTTTCTGACCGTGTTCGTCTGTTCCTGTCTGGAAGAACACATCGTAGCCCTGGCTTCTCTTATATCTTGCAATTGCATCTGCGAGGACAATCTCATATGTGTTTCCGATGTGCGGCTTGCCTGATGTATAGGCAATCGCGGTTGTGATGTAATACTTTGGTTTCTCTGACATAGTTTCTCTCTCCTTTTTTGGGACACGGCTTTTCCCCGAAGACAGTGTCCTTATATGAATTAATTTGTTGATACGCGAAAATGCTGACGGCTTCTTATGATATGGGATAGTTCTTCGAACTTTCCCATATCATAAAAAAAACCGCCTTCTAAAATAAGAAGACGGATATATCCGTGTTACCACTCCTAGTTCACCCTACCCTCACGGATAGAGCCTCAGCAAGTGCCGTCAAGCACTTCTTCGCTATAAAGGGCGAACCCATCGCAGCCTTGCAAAAAACAGCATCAAAAATCTTACTTCTCATCTGCTGTCTGTTCGGTGCGCCGCTCGGAAGCCATGTTCGCCTGCACTTCATTCATCCCTCTCAGCTTCGAGATCCTCCAAACAAAAGCAGCACATATAGGGCCCTTGTCGGTATGAATCCTCCGGGAATTCTCTGTAAAATGTCCTTCAGGTTACTCTCTTCGTCATTGCGTTCTCTTTTGAGTATTCTGTTTGGTCTGTTAAAAAGCGTATCACAGCAAAATCAGAATGTCAAGGAAGGATTTGTGGAAGTTTCCACTAAATCTAAACTGTAATTTTAAACTTTTCACTATGAGTTATTTTTAATATACTTTAGCAGAACAGCTTATACAGAAAAACGTTTTATCAACTTTGCTGCAACTTCAATCTTAACCGGATGAAGGTTATTCTCCTGAATCTGGTAGATTAATTGCCTTGCTGCTGTCTGCCCCATAAATTTCCGGGGTATGGAAATACTCGTCAAAGCAGGCTGAACCACACTACACATACCAATATTATCGAAACCAATAATCCCCACCTCATCGGGAACTTTAATTCCACAAAGAGTCAGGGCTTTTATGGTACCTATCGCAATAAGGTCATTTTCCGCAAAATAGCAGTCTGCTAATTCCTCCCCCTTTTCTATGATATCCAGCATATCAGTAAAAGCTCCCTCTATGGAGGGAGAAACTTCATGGGTTACTGATTTGGCTGGTGAGAGTCCATGATCACGCAATGCACTCCGAAAGCCCATTTGGCGTTCCTCAAAGTTGCCAAGCCGCAATGTCGATGAAATATATCCAGGCTGAGCTTTACGAGTATGTATCAAATATTCTGCTGCAAGGTATGCCCCCTGCTTATTATTTATAAGTACACTACTACACTCTAAAGCATCCAGATAACTGTCCAGCAATATGGTCGGAACCCCAAGAGCAAGGAACGCAAGACAGGCCTTTTTAGTAATCGTAGTGCCTAGCAATATAAGACCCGCTGTTGAACGTATTCTAAGTTCTCCGATTATATTTTCCACATCTATTTCTGAATCGTTTACATGTAATATTTGAATATGATAGTTACTTTTCCGGCATTCTTCTTCCATTCCCTCAAACATCTCAAAAAAGATACCATTATAATTCAGAACGGTATCGTATGCACGGTAAGCTATAAAATATATTTCGTTGCTTTGAATCTTGGAAATCTGATGTCGGCTTAGATCATAACCATATTTTTCTGCAGCCTCTAAAATTCGATTCCGGGTCGTAGTACTTACACCTGGACGGTTATTTAGCGCCATGGATACAGCAGTTGCCGAAATATTAAGTTTTTGTGCTAATTCCTTTGCCGTAATAGACATAGCAGACCTCCTCTTTTCATTGCCAGTAGTTTGACTCTGCCTATAAAATACCATAGAGATCTATAGAAATAAAGTTCTTTTAAATAATAAAGTTAAAATAAAGTTAAAAACACTTTATTTGCAATAGTAATAAAGTTCATTCAATCATAAAATTTCTCTATCATTACTAAGGAGGGTAAATAAAATGGAACGAGTAAAGAAGAGATCAAAGAGGTTTCTCTGCATATCGATTATATTGATGTTTATCAGTATGATCGGAGTTTCGCTTGTGCAGACCAATGGTGGACATGTCTCTGTAAAACACATATACTGGGAAACAGAAGCCGGTATCGGCATCAGTGCCAATCTGTATATTCCTGATAATGCGAGTGCCAAGCATCCTGCACCAGCAGTTGTAACAAGCCATGGGTACCTCAACAACAAAGAAATGCAGGATTCTAACAGCGTAGAATTATCCCGGCGCGGTTATGTTGTACTTGCCGTTGACCAACCCGGGTGCGGAGAATCTGATATTGCCGACTATGCAGGAGAGAATGGAACTGGTTTTAACTTTATTTCTGTATATCAGGGTGCTCTGGAATTATCCAGACTGCCTTATGTTGATAAAGAAAAAATTGGTGTCACAGGACATTCTATGGGAGGTATGTCCAGCAATCTGGCAGTATTAGCAGACGATGCCAGTGAAGCCCCTATTATTTCAGCAGTCTTATTGAATTGTATCGACGCCATGTATACCGACAGTCCAAACACAATGGGCGGACTCGCTACATTGGCAGGTCTTGATGGTAACTATGCCAACATGTATAATACCCGTGATGTCGGAATCATAGCAAGTAAATACGATGAATTTTTCCAACAGACTATGACAGAAAGCGGAACTCTTCTCCAAGCACCTTATTATATGGACGAAAGTTACTACGCACAGTCATTCCTGCATTTTGGGAAAGACCCTTCCGGGCTTGAAACACGAAAAGCAGATACGATCTATCACGAAACAATTAGTGGTGAAGATGCCATACGTGCAATTTTTAACCCTGTACAGATTCATCCCTGGTCACATTTCAGTAAAAGATCTGCAACGGCAACCATCACCTTTTTTAATGAAGCATTCGGATCTCCGGTTGAACTTCCTGCTTCTAATCAGATTTGGCAGTTAAAAGAAGCTCTTAATTTTGTCGGAATGATCGGTTTCGTAATGTTTATCATCTCTTTTGCTACAACATTACTTTATACGCCATATTTTGAAAAGCTCCGTGCAAATGAGATTGCCACTGCCAGAAAGACTAATAAGAACGGAATATTGTGGTTCATATTTGGTTCTGCGATTAGTACTGTTATTGGTGCTCTATCCTATCAGCCCGTCGTAGAATTTGGAAAAAATCTGACATTTACAGAACAACCTATGATCTTTGGCATTGCACTTTGGGCTGCCCTCTGTGGGGTTATTTCTATTGCTGTAATGTGTGCAAGCTACAAGATCTATGGAAAGGCAACCGGACTTGACCTGAATGAAATTGGTGTAAAAATGCCACTAAAAAAATTAGGAAAAACACTTCTCCTTGCTGCAGTCGTTATTGCTGCCGCATATGCCTGGGTATTTTTTGCAGACTACTTCTTTGTAAGCGATTTCAGAATCTGGAATGTAGGCATTAAAGCATTTAATGCAAACACTCTACGGATGGCTCTTTTCCCACATGCCTTCCTGTTCCTGATATTTTACATTACATATTCTGCAGCAAGCAACTGTTTTAACTTTAACCAGATCGGTGGAAAGCATTCCTGGTCAAATAACCTGGTACTTACAATCGTGGCTCTGCTTCCAATCCTGATTTTACTGGCAATCCAGTATGGTACTTATGTAGCAATTGGGCACATGGCATGGTCCAATAATAATGCACCTATGAACATCGCACAATTATGGGCGTTTTTAATTATTATACCAGGTGCCTCCGTCATCGACCGCGTACTATATAAAATAACCAAAAATCCTTATCTAGCAGGTATTATTACCGGCGTGATCGTTGCAATTATCAGCAGTACAAATACAACCAGCCGTTTTCTTGGGTAAAACATATTATATAATTCAACCTGTTGTGCCAACCAAAAATCCAAAAACTTAAACAGCTTATTTTTAGTAGTCTACAGTTTTTTCAAATCGAGTTAGCACAACAGGTTAATTTACTTTCATGGTGTAATGTAATCTACTGAGAAGAGGCCCCGCCCATAGCAGTTATTCGCCCCTATATATTTTTCCCAGATCAAAAACAGGTTCACCTTTTTCATCCCATTGTACTTCAATCATCATGGTATGACGGTTAGGATCATATAAAGGGTCCCCTTCTATTTCATCATAACAGCGGGCATGAAAAACACAGATATCTTTTTTCCCATCATCTGACTTTACAAAAGAATTATGACCCGGTCCAAAAATCCCTTTTTTCTCATCCGTACACAATACAGGTGTTATACGTTTTGACCAATTATTCGGGTCCAATATATCCTCTGTTTCATTTACAGACAGCATCCCCATGCAGTATGCCTTTCCTGTATCGCTGGCAGAATAGGTCAGATATATCCGGCCATTGTGTTTTAAAACCGCTGGTCCCTCATTTACCCAGAAGCCACTTCGTTCCCATGGATAATCCGGCTTCGAAAGCAATTCCTGTGGAGTTGACAGTTTATCAGGCGCTTCCATTCTCGCTATGTATAAGTTCGAAATCTTTTTTCCCGTCCCTGTTTTTTCAGCCCAGATATAATAATATTCACCATTGTGCAGCATAACCGTGGCATCCAGAGAGAAATCCAGAAACGAAAACTCGTCTTCTTCCGCAGCCTGCATCTGCCCCAGTTCTATCCATTCATCCCGGATCGGATCATTCCCCGTACATGCCAGAACATAGGGCCTGATTGCCCAGATATCGTCTTTATCTCCTGCTGCATAGTAAATATACCATTTTCCCCACAAATAATGAAGCTCGGGCGCCCAGATATGAATGCTCTGTTTTCCAGAACTATGTTTTCTCCATATAATCTTTTCCTCTGCCTCACGAAGTCCCTTAATACTGTCAGATTTTCTTAATATAAGCCGGTCATATTCTGGTACCGAAGCAGTAAAATAGTACATTCCGTCAGAATGTCTGTAAATTTGAGGATCTGCCCTGTTGTATATGAAAGGGGTATTATATTCCGTTTCTTTATAGTTATATTTATTCATTTCTGTTCACCTTTATACGTATCATGTTCCAGGAGTAAGGCTCTAGTTTACAGCTTACTTTTGTTTTCTCTGTTTCTTCTATCATTGCAAAATGAGGTTTCACTTTTTCATGGTCTGATTTATTATCTGCCTTTATATCCGCATGGAATAAACTTGTATGCTCTGCTACTGTATCTGTGCAAAAACCCTGGAGAACTGTTTCTACTACTGCCGGTTCTCCCTTTCTATTTACCAGATATAAGACTAATTCACTTTCTTTTTCATTATAAATGACCACCTGATCAAGATATGGGATTTCTTTTCCTTTCTTAGATAAGTAACACGGGGACTTCAAAATACTCTCCATCAGAATACCTTTACCATACCTGGACATATATGAAAACGGATAAAAGATAGGCTGAACCCATACTTCTGCCCCATTCTCAGTCATAATTGCGGCGCTGATATTGGTAAGCAGTGACTGGCATGCCACCTTTACCCTATCACATTTTTTAACCATAGCCATAAGCATACCTGCAAATAGCAGGGCATCTTCCATAGTATAGATTTGTTCACTGAAGGCAGGGGCCACCTGCCACTCTCTGGAAGAGACTGAGTCGGCTACTTCTTCACCAGAGATTTCCCATACCCCCCACTCATCGAAGCAAATATCTATTTTTTTGTTTGATTTCTTTTTACTTTTAACCATGTCACAGATTCCAATTACAGTCTGTATGTATTCTTCCATATCTACCGATTGGGCAAGAAACTCTTCTGTTCCCATCTCCTGCCCTCCATAATACTGATGCAGGGAAATATAATCTGCAAAATCATATGTATATTCCAATACGATTCTTTCCCAATCAGTATAAGTTGGTACATCTGTTGATGAACTGCCACACACAACAGTCTTAATTGAACTGTCCAATGCCTTCATCGCATGTGCAGCTTGTGCTGCTAGTTTTCCATAATCCTCCGGTGTCTTATGGCCAATCTGCCATGTGCCATCCATCTCATTGCCCAGACACCATATTGGAATTCCATATGGTTCCTCACTGCCGTTTTCCAAACGCCAGTCACTATAGGATGTCCCGGCAGGCAGGTTGCAGTACTCCAACAGAGAGACTGCGTTTTCAACCCCTTTTGTACCAAGATTCACTGCAAATATTGGTGTAATATCTGCCTTTTTCGCCCACTGCATAAATTCATCTGTACCAAATTGATTCGTTTCTATCGATTTCCATGCAAGTTCTCTCCGCCTTGGCCGTTCTTCCTTTTTTCCAACACCATCCCGCCAATCATAACAGGATACAAAATTTCCTCCGGGATATCTGATACAGGTAACTCCCATTTCCTTAACCTTCTGGATAACATCTTCGCGGAAACCATTTTCATCTGACTTTGGATGCCCTGGCTCATATATTCCGTTATATACCACCCGCCCCATATGTTCAACAAATGAACCATATATAAGGGGACTCACTTCTGCATTTCTAAAATCTTTGTTTATAATCAGTTCTGCCTTATACATTATTTTCTCCTTTATTCTTTCACTCCCGAAGTAGCAATTCCTTCAATAAAGAACCTCTGCCCAAATAAGAATAACAATAATAACGGACAGATAGAAATTACTGTCGCCGCCAGTGTCGGTCCATATTTGATAGAATTGCTGCCGACCAGTACGGCCAGTCCGGCAGATAGTGTTCTATTCTCTACTGAACTGGACAGCATCATAGGATATAAAAGGTCATTCCAGTTATTCATAAAATGATAGATTCCCAGACTGATCAATGCAGGCTTCGATAGCGGCATCACAATTTTTCTGTAAATCTGAAAGTTATTCAGGCCATCAATTCTGGCTGCCTCTTCCAGGGATTTTGGAATTCTTGAAAAAAATGAAGTCAGCATATAAATCCCATATGCTCCGGATGCTCTGGGCAGTATAAGCCCCAGTAATGTGTCCAGAATTCCCAGCTTATACTCTTCTATATACAATGGAATCATAATAATCTGGAATGGCACCATCATTGTAAGTAAAATAATTGTAAAGAGCACCTTTTTCCCTCTAAATTCCATTCTCGCAAATGCATAAGCCGCCAATGAATCAAACAACAGGCTTATAACAGTTACACTACCCGCAAAGACAACTGTATTCTTCAGCATGCTCAGTATCGGAATTGCATTTACTACATATTCATATTGAGCCGTAACCCACTCCTTCGGCAGAAATGCCGGAGGCCATTTAATGACGTCCGCATCCGTCTTAAAGGAGGATACAATCAGCCAGACAAGCGGAATAAATACCAGCAGAGCAACGATACACAAAATAATATTTCCAGTTACTCCAAATATCTTACCTTTTCTTTTTTCTCTCATGCCTGTTGTTCCTCCTTCCCACTAATATATTTTCTCATGCAAATCGTTATAATCGCTATAATTATAAACAGATATACAGATATAGAAGACGCATACCCTAAATCGTGTTCCGTCTTGAATCCCCGGTCATAGATATAACTTACCAGTGTTTCTGTTTTATGCTGGGGTCCTCCTCCAGTCATCACATAGATTTGGTCAAATGCCTGGAAGGCAAGGATAAATGTTGTCACTGCACAGAATCCGATCGTCTGCTTTATAGACGGAATTGTGATATAGATAAACTTCTTGAGGCCACTTGCCCCATCCAAATCTGCCGCTTCATACAAAGAATATGGAATATCCAAAGTCGCAGCCGTTATAATAGTCAGCGTATACCCAAAGTTCCGCCAGACAGTAACCATAATAATAACAGCCATTGCATATGTAGGACTGGACATTAGGTTCGGCATGACAATTCCTATTTTCTTCAATAAATACGCCAGCATACCAGAATTGGAATTTAACAGCATGGACCATAATATACTAATAGCAGTCATTGAACACACATAAGGCACATAGAAAGATGCACGCAAAAACTTATGCAATTTCGTGTTCTTCTGCATGAACATAGTGAGTATTAATGCCAGAAATATCTGTACAGGAACTTCTATTACCGTAAAAATCAATGTATTTTTAGTGGCATTCCACACACGTGCATCCTGAAACATTTTCAGATAATTTTCCGCCCCAGCAAAGGATATATCTTTCATATACAGATCCATGTTCAGCATACTAATGATAAATGCTGAAACCAACGGAACAAATACAAATACAGTCAGGACAACCATGGATGGGAGAATGAACAAATACGCTGTTTTTTGGTTTTTTGCTGCTATTTTTTTTGTCTTCTCCATTTTGATATTTACTCCTTTCGCAAGGAAAGTTCTGAGTACCCCAGAACTTTCCTCTTGCATCCATTATTTTGTGACTATCTCATCCAACCTGTTTGATGCGTCTTTTACTTCACCAGTAACATCAGACCCCATTAATATATTCTCCATCATAGGCTTCATTACATCATTATCAATCTGAGTTCCATATTCATATCCTAAGTGCCAGTCCCTTCCGATTGAAGATGCCTCAGAAACACTATTCAGAATATCATTAGACTTAATCTCTTCATCCTCAAGCAGGGAGTATGACCATACCGGGAAACCATTGCGTACAGACCATTCTTTCAGTACATCATCCGTCAGCCAGTAAGCCATAAATTTGTAGACTGCATTTTTCGTTGCTTCATCTGTTCCTTTTGGAATCATGTATGAGCAGCCTCCCTCTGCTGAATAGGCCCCATCACTTCCTGATGGCATAGCTGCAATACCATAATTCATCCCAAGACCATTTAAAATATTAATATTCCACGGCCCTGCCAGACACATTCCAATCTGTCCGGACTGAAACATCGTATCGGCCTCCGCTGATGTCAGCCCGTCCGGTGATACCCCTGCTTTCTTTAATTCCTGCAGCCATGTTAACGTCTTAATATTTGTTTCGGAATTCAGGAGATTCTCATCGGTTGCTGTATTAATCACATCCCCGCCATTTCCCCAAAGATACTGTACGTAATAGCCAAAATCTGTCGGCATTGCTAATCCGTACTTTCCTTGATCTTTGTCAGTCAATGCTTTTGCACACTCTTCAAGCTCATCAAATGTGGTCGGCGGTGCATCCGGATTCAGCCCTGCATCACTGAACATATCCTTATTGTAATAGAGATACTGCAGATTGTACTGCATCGGCACACCATATAAAGTATCGCCAACATATGATTTTGCAACAACGTTTTCATAATAATTATCTTCGTTTGTATTCGTAGCTTTCCAAAAATCACTGATATCTTCCAGAGAGTCATTATTCACATATTCTTGTATATACTCAATTCCTACTAAGATAAATGACGGTGCTGTGTCCGTTGATATAGCCGCTGGCAGCTTCGATTGAAGTGTGTCATTATCCATAATATCCACTTCCACTGTAATGCCATCTTCATTAGTCTCATTATACTTATTGATTATTTCTTTCAGGACATCTCCGTCGGAACCTGTAAATACGGTCCATAAAGACAATGTTGTCTCATTTGCTTTTGCAGACTCCGGCTCTTTTGTTTCCTTTTTTCCGCAACCTGCAAATAAAGCAGCTGTCATGGTACATGCCAAAATAATACTGGTAATTTTCTTCAATTTCATAATACGATCCTCCTATTGAATTCCTTCTTTTACAAATGTCCATTCCTGACAAGTATATCCTGTAGGTCCCCATTGACCAATAGCGGCACCATTTGTAGTTAAATTGTCAACAACTTCTAAATATTTCTGGCTGTTGATATTAACCAGATGATAATACCCTCCTTCCGTCATTTCTAAATTCCAAAGCTGGCTATTGGATTGTGTCAATGCATTTTGAACTGCAGATGCACCATCCTGGCTTGAACTTTCATTTATATCAAGTGCTAACCCACTGTTTTTATTTGCAAAATAAACACCATTCCCTGTATCACTAATCTGCCATACCTGACATGGATAATATGTCTTATCATACTGTGCAAGGGTCTGACCTTCCTGTACAGACATAGAGGGTACTTCTAAGTACTTTTCACTATTTCTATTTTTCAACATAAAGTAATTTCCAAGATTCAAATCCGATTTATAAACAGCAATACAATCTACTTCTGCATATCCAGTATCATAGGCAAGACTAATTGTATTTGTTCCTGCATTAAGATCACAGGTGAATTCTGCCCAGTAATATTGATGCCAATTAGGAGTTTGCGCATAAACTACCGAATTTCCCCCCTGCCCATTTACAGTAACCTGATGCCTGCTTTCACTTCCACTCCCATTATTATAGCGAACATAGACCGTATATGCACCCTCTTGTGGAACCATGACTTTATCAAAAGTAAGCTGACTATCATTATAATTTATATATCCTACTTCACTTTTATTTGAAGAATCTTCACACTCGATTACCTGTACATTATTCAGAACTGCATTCTCCGCCTCGTATATATCCATTGTTAGAGGTAATGTGCCAATTCGCAGAGAACTGGCCTTCTCATTTGGATTACCTATATTGGCAATCTGATAAAGTTTTGTATTATCAACATTGGTTTCGATACATTGGCTGAATGCATCCAGATATATGATATCCTCACCATCCCACGTAAGAGCCTGTGGATAACGTTCCCAGCACCCTTCTCCAAAGTTATAGTTTACAAAGATGTTCTGACCACCTTCTTGTATGTCTCCACTTGCATTTACCACCCACTTTGCACCTATAATTACCATTCCATTCGGTCCACCTGCATCTACCCACTTTACATAGGGTGAGGATCCCAGACACTGTCCATCAGCCGTCTGTACCAATGTGCCTAAGTCGTCCTCATCCCAGGTCAAACCATCATCAGAAAATTTGCAATAAACAACAGAACTGTTCTGGTCATAGCTTGGTCTGTTAACAACTTCATATGTAGCAATATATTTTCCATTCGGCATTTTAGATACAGTTACCATTCCAGGTCGGTCATTTTTGTTTTTAATAGCAGCCAGATTTGATTCCTCACTCCAATTTATCCCATCACTTGTGTACCTAAGTGATAAAGATTGAAGGACATCCTGACCTTTTAACCGTTCATCAGAAAAAGCACAAATAAGATGTCCATAATCATCCATATATAAAAATGGCTCCCATATTGTAGACGTTGTTGATTCCGGGGATCTGTCATAATCAAATGGACCACCTACATCAACTGTACTTACGTATTCCCAGTTAGCACCCACATCTGTACTCTTATAAATCACAATTCTTGAAGAACTTTGGTCATCCGGTACAAGGTTTCCTGCTAACAGTAATGTCCCTGCCGGCATATCTCCTACCGCCTGTGGAAGTTCATAAATCATCGGCTGTGCTTTCCGGTTTGTCCCGAACACCTCATCTGTCACATCAGAAATATGCTGCCAGGTTTCTCCATCGTCGGTGCTTCGGTATATCGGCCATACCTGTTCGGAATTTACCCACATATGCTGATCGCATGTTGCCAGCAAAACTCCATTATTTTCCCCACTATTTTTTAAACAAAGTACTCTTCCATAAGTCAGTGCTTGTTCAGCATCAAAAGAATCATTTACACTTACCTTAAAAACATCTGTCCCATTTTCAATAACCTTTGCTTCGGATATGTTTCCTATGCTAAATGCAATTCCTGTTGCTAACACTAAACAACTAACTACTTTTGTCCATCCCTTCATATGCTTCTCCTTTCTCTTTCCTTTTATTTCGTATTTAACTCGATAAATGGATTTTAAAACAGAAACCTTAAATTTATCTTAAAAAACTAATACTTTTTTACATATTGACCTATTTTCTTTTAATCTCTTATTATTTTTTATATTCTTTGCACAATGTATTGATTTTCTATATTCTAGCAGATATATTGTAATGGGGGTGAATCATTATGAAAGTATTAATTATTGAAGACACTAAGACTTTAGCGCAGACCCTTGCTGATCTAGTTGAAGAAGCCGGAAATACTGCGGATATCGCTTTAGATGGAAACTGTGGTCTTGAATATGCAAGAAGTAACTTATACGATGCCATCGTTTTAGATGTTATGCTTCCGGGCATGAATGGATTCGAAATCTTAAATTGTATACGCAGTGAGAAAATTAAAACTCCTGTTATGATGCTAACAGCAAGAAGTGATCTCAAAGACCGCATCTATGGACTGGACAGCGGCGCTGACTATTATTTAACTAAGCCCTTTGAAACAGAAGAATTTTCCGCATGCCTTCGTGCCATTATGCGGCGTCAAAGTCCTATTATAACAGAAGACCTGCTATTTGATGATATTACACTCTCAACCTCACTGCATGAATTAAAATGCGGCACTAAGAGTATTAAATTAAATTCAAAAGAATATGAGCTTCTGCGCCTTCTTATTCTGAATCGCAACAATATACTTTCTAAAGATACTATTATAAATAAAGTTTGGGGTTATGATTCTGATGCAACATATAACAATTTGGAAGCATACGTCTCTTTTCTCCGTCGTAAACTCCATTTATTATCTTCAAGAGTTACTATTTGTATTGCAAGAAAAGTAGGTTATTATCTGGAAAGTAAATAAACTGTAATATGGTCCTTAAATATAAAGGAGACACATGATAAAAAAACTTCGTAAACAAATTATTGCAACTATTATGACTGTATTTTGTATTTTATTGTTTATTATACTTGTCAGTACATATTTTTCTACGAAACAGACTTTAGAGGGCAGCTGCTGGGATAAGCTTGAATCAGCAATTTATAAAACATATTCTAATAGATCTCCACTTATACAGGATACATCTCTACCTATTCTGGTCGTAACTGTTGATTATAAAAATAATATAAAACTACTGGTCAATGACATCGACTATCTTTCAACAGAAGATATTAACAGTCTTGTCCATGAGGTACTAACCAGTAAGTCAAAATCCTCTGTTATTGATGGGAATCTGAGATTTCTCCGGAAAAGCATTGGTATCTCTGATATACGGATCGCGATTGCCGATATTCAGACTGAACAGGCATTATTAAAAAAACAATTATGGCAATTAATTATAATTGCAGTCATATCAATTGTTACTTTTGGAATTTTAAGTATTATACTGTCTGACAAGTTAACAAAGCCTGTGCATAACACAATTCTTGCCCAAAAGGATTTTGTAGCCAATGCCTCTCATAAGCTTAAGACTCCATTAACAGTGATTCTCTCAAATACCGAAATGCTTTTGAACACAAAGGACAGCGCTGATAAAACGGATAGCAGTTCCATACAGAGATTAAATTTTATTCATAGTGAATCCTTAAGAATGAAGGAATTAATTGAACAACTTCTGATGCTGGCAAAACTTGATAGTTCCACTTTGCCAGTCCACAAGGAAAAGCTTGATTTCAGTTTCCTTGTATGCAATAGTGTTCTTACATATGAACCGTTTATATATGACCTCGGGAAAAAATTAGACTTTAATTATACAGAAAATATTATTGTACTGGGTAATGCAGAAAGCCTGAGACAGGTTATTGATATACTGCTCGACAATGCTATAAAATATTCCATGCCTGAAAGTACAATAAAAATTACTTTAACAGCCCAAAAACGTAACGTACTGCTTTCTGTTGAAAGCTATGGAACTCCTTTCAGTACCGATGATATGAAACGGATTTTTCAAAAGTTTTATAGAATCGGCACTGACTCTTCTGGTTACGGACTTGGACTATCAATTGCCCAGTCTATTGTAGAAGAACATAGTGGCAGAATATGGGCTGAGACCGATGGAATCTCTACTAATAAATTCATAGTAATGCTGGATTGTGATAACTGATCCTTAGAAAGAGTGTTCATAAACACTAAATAATTTCTTTACAAACTCTTCATTTTGACATCACAGTTTTATCACAAAAAAACGTTATCTTATATACATACAAAGCAGAGATGCTTTATTACATAGATTTTTCTTTTTCATTCCTTTTCTCCGCCGGAGCTTGAAGCCCCGGCTTTTTTATGTTCCTACGTTCCGCTTAACACCTATAACACTGCTTCACTATTCTCAACCAGAAATCCTTTTTTCCTCAGCATTTCCTCAATTATATCAAGTGTCTCCTCATTGTCAGCCTCGACTGTATGATAATGATAATTGGATGTAATATTTTTCAGAGGACTGGATTTGCCGCTTTTGATATCTTCCATAAACTCCATGACTTTACGCCTGGAATTGATATTCATTTCGGCTTCCATGTGACCGTAAACGTGATGATTGATCATAACATTTACGATCTTTCCGCCCAGGTCCACAATAGAGCACAGTTCATTTTCCAGCTCCTCATCCGTATGCCGGACCTTGAAGATTCTGGTGGCTGTGTGAGGTGTATTCAGGATATATCCACGGTTCGTGGAAATGATATCATAACCGGATGCACGGATCAGTGCGATATCCTGCACGATGACCTGGCGGCTCACTTCATAAGCCTGTGCCAGTGCCTTGCCCGAGACCGGAGCAAAGCTGTTTCTGATTCGGTTTACAATATCTTTCCTTCGTTCGAAACCCGTCAACATGGACGATTTCACCTTCCTTTCTGCGAATTTTTATTTGAATCTGAAATCTATTTTTAAACCGCATGAAGGTTTTTCAGAGAAATATCCAAAATCGGTGCGGAATGTGTCAGTGCGCCGCTGGAAACATAATCTACACCTAAAGAGGTAATCCGGCTGATATTTTCCTTTGTCACGTTCCCGGAACACTCTGTCTCGGCTCTGCCGTCAATGATACGGATTGCTTCCTGCATCTGCTCTGTGGTCATGTTATCCAGCATGATGATATCCGCGCCTGCCTCAACGGCTTCCTTTACCATATCCAGGTTCTCGACCTCTACCTCGATCTTGCGGACGAACGGTGCGTAATCTTTTGCCATCTGAACCGCCTTTGTCACGCTGCCTGCTGCCCCGATGTGGTTATCTTTTAAAAGAACGCCGTCTGACAGATTATATCTGTGGTTATAGCCGCCGCCCACGCGGACGGCATATTTCTCGAAAATACGCATGTTTGGGGTCGTCTTTCTTGTATCCAGGAGCTTCGTTTTGCTGCCTTCCAGAAGTGCTGCCACAGAATGTGTATAGGTGGCGATTCCACTCATTCTCTGAAGATAATTCAGAGCGACCCGTTCCCCGGACAGAAGCACCCGGATGTCGCCGATCACTTTTCCCATCAGCTGTCCGTTCTTCACTTCATCTCCGTCCTTACAGTAGAATTCAACCTCTGTGGTATCATCTAAAAGTTCGAAAACTCTTTTGAATACATCCAGACCTGCAATGATTCCATCCTGCTTGCAGATCAGCTCCACTTCACCCTTTACTGCTTCCTTCATGACAGAATTGGTGGTCACGTCCTCACTGGAAATATCCTCCTTCAATGCTTCTAAAATCAAGTGGTCTGCCTGTAATGTCATTGTGATTTTATTCATGATCTGATTCTCCTTTTTCTGATCTATATTCATTTACACTGGGGGGTGCCGCTGATTGCAGCCGCTGCACGTTTTGCAAATACAAGGCTCTCCAGCAGGGAATTACTTGCGAGACGGTTCGCCCCATGTACCCCGTTGCAGCTTGTCTCACCCACTGCATATAGGTGCTTCATGGAGGTCTTACTGTCTGAGTCCACCCAGATTCCTCCCATAAAATAGTGCTGGGCCGGAACTACGGGGATACATTCTTTCGTCACGTCATATCCCTCTTCCAGACAATGCTGATAAATATTCGGAAAATGACACATAATCGTTTCTTTGTCAATATGTTCCATGGACAGCCATACGTAATCCGTGCCGTCCTTTTCCATCTGCTCATGAATCGCCTGTGTCACCACGTCCCGGGGAAGCAGTTCATTGACGAACCGTTTCATATCCTTGTTGTACAGCACTGCGCCCTCGCCCCGGACAGATTCCGAGATCAGAAAACGCCTGCCAGGCTTTTTGGAATATAGGGTCGTGGGATGTATCTGGACATAATCCAGATTGTCTAATCGGACGCCATGTTTTTTAGAAATCTCAATGGCATCTCCTGTCAAATGCGGGAAATTCGTGGAATGCTTATACCGGCCTCCGATTCCACCGCTGGCCAGTACCGTATTGGCGGCCCAAATGGTTAATTCTTCTTCTTTGTCATCCTTCTTTGTCACTGCCATAATTCCTGCACATTGGCTGCCTTTTTCGATGATATCTATCATCGTAGTATATTCCATGATCGTGACATTATGAAGCCTTCTCACCTGTGCCAGCAGCTTGCTCGTAATCTCTTTTCCTGTAATGTCCTCGTGATATAATATCCGCGGCTTAGAGTGTGCGCCCTCGCGGGTATACACAAATTCCTCACCATTTTTTTCGAACTCGACACCATAACCCACCAGATCCTTGATGATGTCTGTGGAGCCCTTGATCATGATATCCACTGATTCTTCCCGGTTCTCATAATGTCCGGCTTTCATCGTATCTTCAAAATAACTATCATAATCCTCTTCGTCCCGCAGTACGCAGATTCCCCCCTGTGCAAGGAAAGAATCGCTGCTCTTTACATCTGACTTTGTAATCATCAGAATCTTATTTTCTCTCGGCAGGTTCAGTGCCGTAAACAGGCCGCCCACTCCGGTTCCAACGATTACAACATCTGTCTTTATTTCCATAACCAGTCTCACAGCCTTTCCTATTTTGCCAACTCCAGCATCTTCTCCAGAGGTTTTCTGGAATTCTCCCTCCGTGAATCAGACACATGGACCTCATTTTCCCCGGTCTTTAGCACATGCAGGATCTTCTCCAAGGTAATCGTCTTCATATCCTGACAGACTGGTTCCGTCTCTGTAAAGTAAAACTTCTTTCCAGGGTTGTCCTGCTCTAGTTTGTGGCGGACACCATTTTCCGTACAGATAATGAACTCCTGGCACTCACTTTTGACCGCATAATCGATAATACCGCTGGTGCTCCCTATGTAATCGGAAAGCTTAAGAACTGCCTTCGGACATTCTGGATGAGTCAGAATCTCTGCTTCCGGATGCATTTCCTTTGCGTGTAAAATCTCATCGATCCGCATCTGTTCATGTACCGGACAATACCCTTCATTGTATACAAAATGCTTCTCCGGCACCTGCTCTGCTACAAAATGGGCCAGATTTCGATCTGGAATAAAGAATATATTCTTATTCGGCAGTGCCTTCACAATTTTGACTGCATTTGCAGATGTTACACAGACATCAGAAAGTTCTTTCAGCTCGGCGGTGGAATTAATGTAACAAACAACCGCCAGATCATCATACTCAGCGCGGACTTTTTTGATTGTCTCCTCATCTGCCATATGTGCCATTGCACAGTCTGCAGACATATCCGGCATCAAGACTGTTTTCTCAGGATTCAGGATTTTTGCACTTTCGCCCATAAAAGAAACACCGCAGAACACAATCGTCTGTTCCTTGAGTCCCACAGCTACCTTGCTGAGATAAAAGGAATCCCCTATGTAATCGGCGATATCCTGTATTTCCGGGCTCACATAATAATGAGCAAGGATAACAGCATTCTTTTCCTTCTTTTGTGCATTAATTTCATCAATTATTGACATCTTCTTCACACCTCTCCCCGCCCCGGCGGATTTCACTTGCGGAAAAACTCCGCGGTAAATTTTCACCATTACACCGTGAATTCTGACGCTCATGGAACACCTTACTTAGAATTCCGGTATCTGTCTTAGCAGGCGTGAAAACGCCACGCCGACTGCGAGCATTATAGCACATAAGTTTACAGGTGACAAGACAGATGAATAGACTTTTGTGGATAGGCTTTTGTTTTGGAGTGAGCGGTATCTCAACTATTGATTCCGCCGCCTTTTTAAGCTTTCATAGCGGATGCATAGTATTCCTCCAATGATGCTGCATGCTGCAAGCAATAGAAATCCTTTCCTTAGACCCACACTTTCTGTCAGGCTGCCAAAGAGAAGTGGAAAAAGGACTGCGCCTAATCCGCACCCCGTAGACATGATGCCTGCTGCCAAGGCGGCTCTTTCCCGGTTATCTTCTGTGGCCATTCCCATAAGATTGGGCCAGAGTGTCCCCAAAAGAAGGCCGAGAAACGCAAACAGGATCAGACCGATCTGGGGATTTTCTGTAAATGCGATTCCAAGGAAAACCGGTGCCGATAAAATGAAACATACCGGAAGTAATATTTTTCTATAACGGTACAGTGCACCCGACGCAAGTCTGGCCGGCACCATAGACAGCCAGAATAACGAGACGGCCCATGCCGAGAGTGAGGCTCCTTTTAATTCAAGCTGCATATATGAATCAATATAGTAGCTCACCCCCACCTCCATTCCCCCGTATAAGAAGAAAGACACGACAAGCAGGAAGAAAATTGCCGGAAAACGTGTCTCGGTTTCATGCTGCCTCCTTCTTATATAAGCAGCATCCTTGCTGTGTTTTCTCTTTGCATCTTCCCCCTTGTCGTTCTTTTCCTTCACAAAAAACATACCTATCCACACGGCAAAAAATCCTGCTCCGCAAATCAAGAACAAGATATTCCAACCAGCTCCCATCACCTTGGCCCATGTAATCATATGGGGGCCTATGACTGCGCCGAGGCTGAATGCGCCCTGGACAAGATTCAGATATCTCCCAGCTCTATCCTGATACTGCTCCGTCAGAACTGCCGACACAAGACTCTCACATACACTGTAGCCGGAACCAATAATAAAAATACCAAGGACGAGCACAAGATAAGAATGTGTAAAAATAACAACCGTACACCCCGCAGAAAAAACAAGGCAGAAGATGTGGAGAATTCGAATCTTCCCCACACGTTCTGCCACGATTCCGAACAGGAACGGCATCATAATGATTGCGCTGTACTGTGCCGCTACCAGAGTTCCATTCTCAATCCCTGACAATCCGAAGTCCCCTGCAATTTCCAATAAAGACATTTGGAATCCACCGGATTCGACTCCCAAAAGGAACATCAATGTCAGGGATATGAGAAATGGTTTTACCCTCTTCATTTAAACGCTGTATCCGGCAACCGGATAGTAAGCCATATCTTTTCGTCTATCCAGCCGTCCATAAACGGCTACGACCGGAACATTACTGTTCAATACGACTGCGAACTGACCTGGTCCAATCTGATACTGCTCCTCCCCCAGCGGCTCATCCATCCGAAAACAGATGACGCGTTTTGCAGGCACATGCAGCAGAATTCCTTCCTTAGGGTCCTTCGAATCAAACAAAAGGTCCAGCCGGATTTTTGCGTCTTTTTCCCCAGAATTTACGACCATCAGAGCCTCATGTCCAAATGGCTCTTCCTCTCCTCTCGGTGGGAGATCACCGTCAGCAAATACCCATGTCTTTTTTCCGATTTCCATCTGAATCCCTCCTATTTTACATCTTCCTCGAACCATGCATCCAGTTCAGGACAAAGCGGTTCACATCCATTATCAGTAATTGTATATACAGTTTCGATTCTGGCTCCATGCAGGGTCGGGTGCCCGAAAAAGCTGATATCGACACAGACCGTCATGCCCGGTTCTAATATATCCTCCGAATTCGGCCCGTAGAACGGCGCTTCTGCCTCCATTAAACCAATCGTATGGGCAAATGGGCATACCAGATAGGGGAGAAGTCCCTCCTCCTCAAAAATCTCGCGGCCCGGCACATCGATCTCTTTTCCAGATACTCCAGGTCGCAGCATCGCCTTTGTGGCTCTGAGCACCTTCCGAAGCACATTGACCGCCCATTTCTGTTCCTTGGTATAGACACCGGACACCGGCACGGTCTCACCAAAGGTCCCCGCATATCCATTTACTCTCGGTGCGATTCCAAGCATGACCCATTCGCCTTCCTTAAGTTCTTTGTTAATCGCAGTCGGTACCACTGCATCAGATCGTTCGCCGCTGCCCACGATCGTCGCATATGCGAAACTATTTGCTCCGTTTCTGCGGCATACATACTCACCCACCGCTGCGATTTCATGCTCATAAGTCCCCGGCTTTACGAGTTCCTTCATCTCCTGATAAGCCAGATAGGACAATCTGGTAGCCTGTCTTACATTTTCCAACTCCCATCCTGACTTGTGGGAACGCAGTTCTTCATATTGCTCTGTAATATCTACCAATTCCACATCCTTGAATCCCTCTGCGAACTGTGTGTATACAGCGTGCGGAATAACGGTCGTTCCGACCACACCGATTCGTTTTAATGAAATTCCTTTTCCATGAAGCTCCTGATACAGCTTCTCAAAATCAATGATCGTCGCATTTGGATACTCCTCATCGGGAACCATGAACACGGTAAAGTTGCGGGTCTCTCTTACTGCACTGCTCATTTTTGCGAATGGCTCACTTTCCGGTCCCCCCAGCAGAATTGCCTCGCCTTCTGCCGGAAGGAAGACGGCTCCCTTCTCGAACTGCGGACACCAGCCAGTCAGATACCATCCATTCGCAATATTCAATTCATCGTAATAGATCAGAGCGGCATCCAGCTCATGCGCTTTCAGGATTGCCCTGACATTTCCCATTCTTTTGTTTGTTTCTTCCTGATTAAAATATGACATTATAGATCCTCTCTTTCTTTTCCCTGATTATAAAATACCAGCTCCATCGGCCATTCCTTTGTTCCTGTACCTTCTTCTATGTAGACAAATTCCTCCATCATATCACGCCATCTTCCATATACCTCGCTGCAGGCAAGGACTTTTTGTGTCTGTTCCTCATCCTCTGTCTCATAGTAAGCAAATAGTTTTTGTCCCAGATTCCAGATGGAGTAATTCTGGATTCCTGCCTCATTCAGCACCTCGCGCATTTGAGGCCATATGTTCTTATGCGCTTCCACATACCCCTCTCTGGCACCATCCTTCAATTGAAAATAGATTCCCGTCCTTTTCATTGTCTGATATTCATCCTCCTTAAAACCACATCCACCCCAATGATTCTACCCCAAGATAAACAGGTTTCTCCTGTCTGCGGTCCGGGTATAGTCTGTTCAGGATACATCTTTTCAGTTCATGGTAAGGAATCATACAGGATGCCGTTCCTGTTTCTGTAACTGGATTTACGTCAAAATAATTTTCCCGGATGATTTCGAACTCCCTTTCATTTTGCAGATACATTCTTCTTAGACAATCCTGCCTTTCCTCCTCTGTCTCTGCTTTTTCATACTTTAATGATTCCAGTGCCATATCATAGATGACCCTGCTGCGCATGACAGAGACCTTCCACTTCTTAAAATGCAGGGCAAATGCCGAGTTCCTCTTATCCAGACGCAGTGTTTCTATGATTCCATCCAGCTTTTGGATCAAAACTGGATAAACCTCGATTGCCTCCTGAATCCTGGGAATATCTCTTTCCTCCACCTTATTCTTGGCAAACGGGAACTCCAGCTCAAAGATATTCAACTGGCTCTCATGAATCGTGAACATCTGTGTCATTACAAAGTAAATATCATCGGCCAGCCCTCCAAATACAGCCTGAAGGGAATACCGGTAGAAATCTTCTGCAGCTTTTTCACCGCCCCAACTGTAATATGCATGAGCAAAAAAGGCCATAAAGAAGCCATACCACTCAAAAAGATATCCGTTGATTCCAGCCGCATGCATCTTCACGGAGCCTCTATGCTGTCTGATATCTTCATCGATATACTGCGTGATCGGTTCCTCCTCACACCGTAGCCCATTCCATTTGAAAGGACGAATCAAGCGCCCCAGTCCGGCTGCGAATCCAATCGCTTCGGTATCCCTTGCACGAATCCTGTCTCTTCCGAAAGCCCGTACCCATTTCTCGAATTCACTCTCCTCGACATACTGTCCCGGAGCCCAGAACAATACCACATCTTCTGGAATACTTGCCTTCATCTCCTCGATCAGCTCTTCTGAACGGACGAGCGGAGGCTGTCTCCATGCCCGAATGCCAATCGTAATGTCTGGTCTAGCCGCTTTTAATTCTTCATAGAGAATCTTTAAAAGCCAGGTATTCGCTGCATGCAGCGTCTCCTCCGGGGTCTTACATCCCTTCCAGAAGGTCTGTCTGCAGGTCTTGCAATTACAATACCAGTAGGCTTCCTCACTCTCCTCAAAATCAATTCCATCGAACCCCTGAGCAACGATATTTCGCATGCTCTGTTTTAAATACTGGATCGTCTTCTCATCACTCAGGCATAGGCTGTCAAAATCGTTGATAAAATGACTGTCCTTCGGCATCTTCATCCGCTGATCCGGGTGAGCATTCGAGTAGCCTCCACTATAGCTGTTCAGACCGATATAGGCAAAGAACTGAATTCCCAGTTTGTGTCCATACTCGATCAACTGCGGCAGGAATTCTTCCGCCAGATTGGGATGCATATACTCTACCTCCACCCAATTCTCACTCTCTGGATTCCATAATTTCATCTTAAGCCCGCGCAGCTCCGCCTCAGGATACTCCTTCATATGAAACGGCCAATATCCATAAAGGCACATATTAAGCTGATTCATTTTATAATCTGAACAGATATTAAGGAACTGTTTCCATTCCTCCAATCCCCATAGCTGCATATCAAACCCGAACCTGCCATACCCTGCATACCATGCGAAGGTCACCGATAGACTGCGGTATTTAATGGACGGCCAGTCCGCTGCTGTAATACACGGCAGACAGAAGCCTTCCCCCTCTTCCAAAAGCTGTTTCACTGTAGCCAGTGCGTATACCAAGCCCTCCTTCGTGTCTGTAAAAATCTGTATCTCTTCTTCTGAAATATCCAGCAGATACCCTTGTTTCTGAAATAGTCCGGCTTCCTCTTCTGGAACAGCCTTGGCAAGCCATGTCTGCTCCCCTAAAACCTCCTGAATCTCCCCCAGACTTCTCAGATGGATTCCAATGCCGTCTTTACTGCCTCCAAGCTCTTCATAATTCCATAGTTTCAGATGCAGTATCTCCTTTGCCTCCTCCAGAAAAGGGACCTCTCCGAACAGGAAAAAGCTGTAGAAGTTTTTGGAATATCCTCCCTTTTCCCTGATTTTCTTTACCTCCGGCATCATCTGCCTCATAGGTGCACCTCCTCTTCTATCTGATTTTCCTCTAAAATATCTTCCCATGTGATGGTCTGATCTATGGGATACATCTTTTTCTTCAGTCTCTGATACTCGATCTGTGCAAAATCATTGCTGCTAATTCCAGGTGTCATGGCAAAGATGAAGCGGTCTGAAATTTCTCTTAATCTTGGAAATAAATATCCCATCTTTATCACTATCACACGGTATTTATCAGGGTCTATTCCCATCTTCTTGAAATGCTTAGGTGTCGTAAATGCTGCCCTCGCATTCGTCAACACGATATCTGTATTACCACACCCTGCTAATACACCTTCACCGACCTCATCTCCGGCCCATCCATAGACAATTCCTTTTTTCTTTAAGACGACACTTAATTTTGTCTCTATTTCCTGTTTCCCAGCTTGACCACGGCACAGAACAATTTCTTTTTCTGTCCCGGGCTCTTGATCTAAAAATCCATTGACTGTGTCTGCATCCAGGATTCCACAGATCAGGACATTTTCCTGATTCCGTTCCAGATATTTCCGAAGCAGGAGCGTCCCTTCCCCGTTCGCTCCCGCCGTCGTATTATCCCCGGAATCTGTAACAAAAAGAACTCCCTCCTGGTTTTTTAAGGACTCCTCGACCGCCTGGTCTACGGGCAGTGCGTGATTAAGCTTTAGATTCTCCCTTCCATCCCAAAACATTTTTGCAAGCCGTAAGGCCGCCTCTCTGCTTTTCTGGACATTGAGCCCGGAGATTACAGCACAGTTGCCCGTATAAGAAGAGTCATACCAGGGCTGTCCGTTAAAGAAAGCACAGGAAATCATCTCTTCCTCCTTGTCCAGGCTCTCTAAATACTTCGTGATACTTAAAAATGGTTCTTTCTCTGTTGTTGCTGCATCCCCTCCTAAATATGGAACTCTGATGTATGCCAAGGAAGGGCATGACTGGTTTCGAATGCATTTCAGAAGAGACCTGGCCGCTCTTCTTTCTGTGTCGTCATGATCCACATGAGGAGCCGTCCGAAATCCTTGTACGGCATTCACATTCTGGAGAAATCCATCGGACAGGTTCGCATGGTAGTCCAGTGCGACCGATATCGGCAGCTTATCTCCAACGATCTTGCGAATCGCCTTTATGAGATACTCTTCTCCGCTTCCCAGGCCGTCGACATACATTGAGCCATGCAGATACAGATAGATTCCATCTGCATCTCTATTCTTTTCTATGAGTTCTGTGAAAATCTTCTTATAATATTCAAATGCTTCCCGTGATACCATCCCGCTGGGCAGGGCACTTGCATAGATCAGCGGAACGACCTGTGCCCCTGCTTCCCGGAATACAGGGGTAGCTGCCATTTTTTTTAGCAGCTCTTCCCCTTCAAATAATTCAAAATCCTCTCTCTTCGCCCTTTGTCTGCAAAACGTATTTGCTTCGCATTGAAATGAGCCTTCTAGTATCTTCATCTGCATCTTCCTTTACTGATTCATTGGGAGTGTCTTTTGCCCCTCTAAAAATATAAGTGCTTAATTGCCTGAGCGCAGATCCAGGAATTTCTCTGCCTCTTCTTTTGTGCTGACTGGCACATAATCTGCCAGGATTTCCTTCTTTGGCTCATTTCCATCCAGGATGCTGACCATTTCTTCTACTGCGAGTCTGCATTCCTCTTCACAATAATCCACTACGGTCGCTGCCATCTTTCCATCAATGACTGCCTGAAGGGACTCTGCATCTCCGTCGATCCCGACAATCTTGATTTCTGTCCTGTTGGCAGCCTGGCATGCATTCAATGCACCTAATGCCATCTGGTCATTGTGGGCTACGATTGCATCGATTTCTCCTGCCGGATATTTTGCCAGCCATGCTTCTGTTACAGCCATAGCCTTATCCTTTGAAAATTCACCAGACTGGGATTCTACCAGCTCGATGTCTGGATATTTCTTTAATTCTTCGGCAATCCCAGCTCCTCTGTTGATCTGTGCGGTATGGCCGATGACACCCTGGATTTCGAATAATTTTCCCTTTTTATCTATAGAATCTGCAATGAGATCCATCGCCATAATACCGGAGGATTTTACATCGGTCCCCACGAAGGTCGCATAGTCCTCATTTTCTGTATAAGAGATAAATTCAACCAACGGAATTCCCGCATTCTTGCACGCCTCCACTGCAGAAGAGCTTCCTTCAAAGCTTAAGCAGTTCAAAAGAATGCCATCCACGCCCTGCGCGATCATCGTATCGACATCACTTAGCTGTTTCTCTACGGAATCTTCGCTATCCACCATGACAAGCTCAACATTGTCCATGTCATCATCCAGTTTATTGAGAGCATTTACCATATTCTTAATGAATTCATACTTCCAGGCCTGTGTGGAGACTCCGATCTTATACACCTTCTGATCCTTTGAGCCGCTGTCTTTACTCTGGTCATCTGTCTTTTTTGTGTCATCTCCGCTCTTTGCGGAATCCTTGGAACCTCCGCATCCGGCTAACATTGTCATAACCATTGCTGCACAAAGCAGCAGACTTAATAATCTCTTTTTCATAATACAGCTCTCCTTTTCTAATTCTTCTTTGTTTTCATGTCCAGTAACACTGCGACGGCAATGATGATGCCCTTGATAATCTGCTGATAGTAGGACGACACTCCCATAAGAATCAGTCCATTATTGAGAACTCCGATTATCAACGCGCCAATAATTGTTCCGCCTATCTTGCCAACACCGCCTGTCATACTCGTTCCGCCTACTATGACAGCCGTGATCGCATCCATCTCGTAGCCTGTCGCTGCCGTGGGCTGACCGGATGTGATTCTTCCGGCAAGCACGATCCCTGCGATTCCACACAACAGGCCGTTCAAAACATAGGTACAAAATTTTACCCTTGCCGCATTAATACCAGATGCAATAGCGGCATTCTCATTTCCGCCGACAGCATAGATATGACGGCCGTATTTGGTTTTATATAAAATGATCCCGATGACAATTGCCACGATAAAAATCACTAATACCGGGGTCGGAATACTTAAGCCTCCCGTCTTATTTGGGTCCCACAGATACCCATTGCCAAGCTTGATGTAGGACTCATTTGAGATGGTATGGGGAACGCCGTCCGCGATCAGAAGTGCGATTCCCTTGGCAATTGACATGGTGGACAGAGATGCGATAAAAGGAGCGATTCTCATCTTAGCGACCAGAAAGCCTGTCCACATGCTCATAATGGCTGCAGCAACAATGCCGGATAGAACGGCCGGTATGAACAGGTCTGGATTCTTCTCCAGGATCATTGCTGAAACAACACCTGCAATTGCTGCCAGAGGTCCAATAGAGAGATCGATACCTCCTGTAATAATGACTAATGTCATCCCGATTGCAAGGATACCGTTCGTTGATATCTGCCGGAAAACACCTATAATATTTGACATTGTTAAGAATGTCGGAGAGGCAACCGCAAATGCGATACACATCAGAAGGAAGATTCCCATGAGTGCATAACTTCTTAAATACAAGGCGATATTCTCATTACTCAGTACTGCTTTTTTATTGTTCATTGTTCACATACTCCTTCCCACTTAAAGCACAGGCCAGTATTTCATCCTGTGAATACTCTCCGTACCGGAATTCTCCTTTGATTTTTCCTTCTCCCATTACCATGATTCTGTCACTCATCCCCATCACTTCTGGAAGCTCGGAAGAAATCATGACAATTGCCATCCCTTGTTTTGCGAACTCACACATCAAGGAGTGAATCTCTGCCTTAGCCCCTACGTCGATTCCTCTTGTCGGCTCGTCCAGGACCAGAATCTTCGGCTCCTGCATCAGCCATTTCGAAAGCACGACCTTCTGTTGATTGCCGCCTGACAGGTTGCCGGCCAGTTGGCTCATACTGCTCATCTTGACAGAAATCTTTTCCGCTATACTCTTACATTCCTTTTCTTCCTTCCTGCCGTCCAGGAATAATTTTTTCTTAAAGTGATCCAGATTCGGAAGTGCAATATTTTCCCGTATGGACCTGCATAATACCAGTCCATACTCTTTTCTATCCTCTGTCACCATAGCGATACCTGCCTCAATGGCCTGGTGGGGATTTTTGATATGGACTGTTTTGCCTTCTACGACAATTTCTCCACTGTCATAAGGGTCCATCCCAAAGATACTTTTGAAGATTTCACTCCTTCCGGCACCCACTAGACCATAAAACCCAAGAATCTCCCCTCTCCTTACATGAAATGTGATATCCGAAAAGCGGCGGGAATTTAAGTTCTTGACCTCCAACAGAGGTTCTTTTATCTCTATGGATACTTTCGGAAAGATATTGGAAAGTTCGCGTCCCACCATCATATGTATCAACGCATTCTTATCAATTTCATCAATCCTCTTTGTATCTATAAATTTGCCATCCCTCATGACTGTCACCGTATCGGCAATCTCAAATATTTCTTCCATACGATGTGAAATATAAACGACCGAAACCTGTTCCTTTTTTAATTCCATGATTTTTCCGAACAAGACGCGGATCTCATCGTCTGTCAGGGAAGAGGTCGGTTCATCCATAACGATCAGCTTCGCCCCCGAGGATACGGCCTTCACGATTTCTATCATCTGCATCTTCGCAATAGACAGACCTCGCATCTTTGCCCCCGGCTTCACGTCGAGCTGAAACTTTTCCAAAAGTACCTTTGCCTCTTCTTCCCCCTTCTTCTTATCCACAATAAAGCTTTTTCCTCTTGTGAACTCTCTCCCAAGAAATATGTTCTCTGCCACGGTCATATCCCTTACAGGATTCAGCTCCTGATAAATCATGGCGATTCCCTTCTTCAATGCCGCTGCTGGATTTTCCACGTGGATTTCTTCCCCATCGAACCATATCTGTCCCTTGTCTGGCTCCAGAAGACCGTTCAATACTTTCATCAGTGTAGATTTGCCAGCCCCATTTTCCCCCATCAGTGCATGGATCTCTCCCCTTTTCACAGTAATCGCAGCTTCATCCAATGCTTTGACTCCTGGGAATGTTTTACAGATTCCCTCCATCCTCAATAGCTCTTCTTGCAAACTTCTCACCTCATTTTCCTTTCTTTTCCATATTTCTGTAAACGTTTACAGAAAATGTTAAATTTTTTTGCTGGAAGATATTTATGGCAAAGCCCCCCATAAATACCCTCCAGCACTTGTTCAGTTCACTTTTTTTACACTCTGACCTACTACAATAGATGGCCTCAAAAGTATCTGCTGCGGTATCCGCTGTTCTTCATCCTTCTCCTCCAGCCGTCTGAGGAGAAGTTCTCCCACTCTGCTTCCAATCAGATTCTCTGGCTGACGCACTGTCGTGATGCTCGGACTGATCAGTTGTGCCTTATCCTGTACATCAAAACCGACCAGTGAAATGTCATCTGGAACACGAAGACCATACTCCCGAATCGCTTTGATCGCTCCGAATGTCATCTTCTCAGATGTGACATAAACAGATGTGAAGGGATGCTCCTTAATGTTCTGAATCAGCTTTTCCATACATCTGAATCCGTCATTCTCCTTATAATTCCCATACTGGATCAAATACTCATCCACAGGGATTCCCTGTTTTTCAAGCGCCTTGAGATACCCCTCGCGCCTTGCAAATCCTGTAGTCTCTTTCACCGATCCAATGATCGTAGCGATCCGCCTGTGTCCCTGCTCTAATAAGTAATCGATCGCCATGCTGCTGGCCTGCACATTGTCAATGGTAACGGAGTCGATTCCTTCCAGCTCTGGTATATTATCAATAAAAATCACCGGGAGACTGGGAAGATATTTCTTAACATTACAACCTGATAAATCTACTGTGGCAAATACGAGTGCATCGATCCGCTTCTGCTGTAGGAGCGCAAGATATTTTTCCTCATTCTCTTTCTTCTCGTTCGTATCGGCTACGATGATCGTATACCCCTTCGGGGAAACGATCTGATCGATTCCTTTGATGATCTCGCCGAAAAATGCCTCACAGATATCCGGCAGTATGACTGCTATTGTCTTCGTAGACTGAAGCTTTAAGGAGCGTGCGACCTCATTGGGAACATAATTATATTCTTCCAATGCCTCAAGTACTCTCTTTCTTGTCTCTTCCTTCACATATTCTTTATTGTTGACCGCCCTCGATACCGTTGCTACTGATAGATTCAACTTCTTGGCGATATCCTTTAACGTGCTGGATTTCATAGCTTCCTCCTCTTGCAAACGTTTTCTGATAACGTTTACATTTTGAGACTAACACCTTTTGTTTTATCTGTCAATATGTTTGATAAATCCTCATTTTTTTTGTAAGATTTAGACAAATTCATGTTGTGATTTTCTGTTATTTTTCTTGTATCACTATGATTGTAGTTTTTTAATATTGAAAAAACCCAGGCAGAAGCCTGGGCCTTTGTAATTTCTCTAAATAACGTGTGAAAAGGGGTCACACCCCTTTGTAGTTCTTCCCGTAAACTGCCCAGTTCTGTTCTCCGTCATCCCGGATCTGAATCTCTGGAAAGCTTTGGATATACTGTTTGAATTGAGAGTATCCGTAATCTCTGACCTTGAAATCACCGAACCGGTTCCGTATCTTATTCCCTAATGTTCCGAGTGAGACGCCCTGGGCCCCGGCATTCTGGACAAGCATGATGATATATTCTTCCAGCATTTCTTTCTTGCTCTTATCCTCATACACGGTCACCGTCACCTGGGTTCCATCCTGTTTCAACTTTAATTTGGGAAATGTCTCCAGAAACTTGGACAGAAGGCTGTATCCATAACGACGGACATCAAAATCCGGGTACAGCTTAACAAGACGGCTTCCCACCTCGCCCAGTCCAGTCTCTTTATCATTGTTCTGATTCTCTGTAATAATTTTTACAACGGCTTCTTCAATCTGATTCTTAGAAACCACATCGGTATTGCACTTTTTACTTTCCTTATTTGTCGCATGGACCAAGGCCTTTTCTTCTTTTTCTATGGTGTTATCTTCCAGCAGCAATTCCAGGACCGTAAAGATATCACACGCCTTACGGAACGGCACCGGAGTCTTATCTTCCCCCATGCCGATGACCGTCTTTCCACTCTCACGCAGGCGGCTGGCCAGCTTCGTAAAATCGCTGTCGCTGGATACCAGGCAGAATCCTTCTAACTCACTTGTATACAACATATCCATTGCGTCGATGATCATCGCGGAATCGGTCGCATTTTTACCATGGGTATAGCTGAACTGCTGGATCGGCGTAATCGAATTCTGTAAAAGCTCTTCCTTCCAACTGGAACTGTACGTACTGGTCCAGTCACCATAAATTCTTTTGTATGTTACATTTCCATATTTGGAAAGCTCATCTAATATCGGCTTGATGTATTTGGCGGAAACATTGTCCGCATCAATTAGCAATGCATATTTGTCGTCCATGTTCGGTATACCTCTCCATTCAAATCTTTCCACTCAAAGATTTTATTTTCATATATCATATAACTATGCGCTGAATTTTCTTTTGGTATGGATACAGAACCCGGATTCATATAAATATACGCTTCCTTCTCCTCGCATGCTGGAATATGGGTGTGACCGTTGAGAAGGATGTCCCCCTCTTTCAGCATTGGTGGATTAGCAGGATTCCATATATGCCCATGTGTCGCTAATATCGTCTGTCCGTCCAATTCCAGAAAACAGTACTCTGCCATAATCGGAAATTCCAACACCATCTGGTCTACCTCCGTGTCACAATTTCCGCGCACGCAGAGCAAATGCTCCTTGATCGGATTCAGCATGGCAATCACTTCTTTTGGAGCGTAATCCTTCGGCAGATCATTGCGCGGTCCATGATATAAAATGTCCCCCAGTAATAACAGCCTGTCCGCCCTTTCTCGTTTGTATGCCTCCACCATCTGACGACAGTAGAACGCAGAACCATGGATGTCTGATGCAATCATCAACCTCATGCAATTCCCTCCCTGTCCTACGCATTTCCTGATGGTATATAAGGACGGATAGCTCCCGCTACACTGGAGATAGGCATCGTCTGCAGCCAGATCTTCCCTGGTCCGGTCAATACTGTATTAAACAGACCTTCTCCACCTAGCAGTTTATTCTTCAGTCCTGGAACCTGCTGAATATCTATCTGTACTCCGACCTCGAAGCCGGCTACATTGCCAGTGTCAACGATAATCTGCTGGCCTGCTGCCAATTCATACTCAACCAGTTCCCCGTCAATTTCAACAAAAGCCATTCCACTTCCAGACAGACGCTGCATGATGAATCCCTCTCCACCGAATACCCCGGTGCCCAGCTTCTTATTAAAATGAATAGAGAGCTGCACGCTGCTCTCTGACGCAAGAAATGCGCTCTTCTGTACGACCATCTCATGCCCCGGTGTAATCTGGACCGGCATGATCCTTCCCGGGAAGCTGGAGCCGAATGCAATCACACCTGCACCACGTGCCGTATAAATATTCTGGAACATGCTTTCTCCAGAAAATGCCTTGGAAAACATCTTCCCAATACCGCCGCCTGCCGTCTCCATCTGCATATTTGGGCTCATCCACACCATAGAGCCCTTCTCCGTGATCATCTGCTCACCATCTGTGAGCTGACATTCAACAACTGGAAATGCTCCGCCTTTGATCTCATATTTCATATTTTTTCCTCCGTTTATCGTTTTATACGATTCTCTTCTTTCATCCTACTTTGCAGAAAAGATACTGTCAAGTCCAAATAGTTTCTACACCGCAAAAAAAGCGGTGCTGCGGATATTCAGAATCCGCTTCACCACTTCCTTCAAAATCTCAAAAATTATTTGTCATATCAAATACCGGACGACCATCTTTGTCCCACAGAATTTTCATACGATAGGTATGCCGATTCGGATCATACAAGGGATCCCCTTCAATCTCATCGTACTGCCGGGCATGATAAATCATGATATCCTCTTTCCCATCTTCCGATTTCGTGAATGAATTATGTCCTGGACCTAAAATCCCTTTTTCCCAATCTGTTTTCATGATCGGCAGCCTTTCCTTTTTCCAAGCATGTGGATCTAAGAGGTCGGCCCCGGACGATATACTCAGCATTCCCATACAGTAACAGGCTCCGGTCGCACTCGCTGAATACGTCAGATAGAGCTTGTCCTCATGCCGCAGCAGCGACGGACCCTCGTTCACCCAGAAATCTACTCTCTCCCAATCATAATCAGGCGATGTCAAAAGCACCTGTGCTGTGGACAGCCTGCATGGGCTTTCCAATTCCGCTATATAAAGGTTGGAAATTTTCTTCCCTACACTCACCTTTTCGGCCCAAACGCAATACCATTTATCCTGGTTCTTAAACACCGTCATATCCAGTGAAAAATCTTGAAAAGAAAAGTCATCCGCTGCCTGCATCTTCCCTTTTTCTATCCAGGGGTCTGCAATTGGGTCACTGCCTGTACATTCCAAAACATAGGGGCGCAGTGCCCAGATATCATCCTTTTCGCTGGCCGCAAAATAGAGAAACCATTTTCCTTCTATAAAGTGAATTTCGGGCGCCCATATATGCATGCTCATCTTTCCTGTCTCATGTCTCTTCCATATCGTAACTTCCTCTGCATCCTGCAGTCCATCAAGTGTATCGCTCTGACGGAGCACGATTCGGTCATATTCCGGGACAGATGCAGTAAACAGATAGCTCCCATCTTCATGTCTATAGACATAAGGGTCAGCCCGTTGAACTATAAATGGTTCATTATATTTCGTTTGTATAAAATTATGAATATTCATGATACTATCCTCACATCTCAAATGTGCAGGTAAACTTATATACAGCATTCCACCCACGTTGAGTTGAGGCCACTTAAGGCCTCTTTGCTGCTAGCTTTCTGATCATGAAAATATATTTCCATCATTAGATGTCACAAAGTCTCTCTATCCAATATTTTGTAATTCAAATAGATTGCTTTGGGAACATAATCCTCTGAGTCTATCTGTGTAAGAAGCTCTGAGACCGCTGTTGCCGCCACTCCCTCCAGATTCGTCGAGACCGTTGTCAGCTTAGGAGTAATGAATTCCAGAATGTTGATATCATCAAATCCCATCAGACCGAAGTCGTCCGGTATGCTCATCCCATTCTGCTGTCCCCAGCGCATCACGTTTAATGCATAGCTGTCACCAGAGCATAAAAAGGCTGTCTTTCCCTGATCTTTTCGAGCCAGCATTTCTTCCACATCTGGCAGATAATCCGTCTTGCCGATCACCTCCTGGATCAGACCAGGGTATTTTGCAGCAGATGCCTGGAAACCAAGAAGCCGCTGCTCATGGACATATATATTTTCTTTCTCTTTCACAGCAAGCGGAGGACAGATGAATATGATTCTTTCATATCCTTTAGAAACGATCAAGTCTACCGACTCCATTGCTGCTGCCATTTCGTTTACCTGTACTGTAGTTATTGAATCTGATACTTGGTTGCCAATACAGACAACAGGTATATTTAAAGATAATAAAAAGTCTTCAAATTCTTTTCCTTTATTAATTGGACTGATCAATATCCCTTCCATCTGGCGGTCTGCAAGCCCCTGAATCAGCTTTCTCTCCCAATCCAGGCTTTCATCACAGACCACAATATTGGTAAAGTACCCTCTCTTGTCTGCTTCCTTATTGATAATATTCAAGGATTGGACAAAATACATATTCTCAATATTGATGGTCACTACGCCCAGGGACATTGTCCTGCCGTGATTCAGGCTCCTTGCAAGTAAATTAGGACGGTAATTATATTCTTTGGCAACAGACAAAATTCTTTCTTTTGTCTCCTTTCCAACACTTCCACTGTCATTCAAAGCTCTCAGAACTGTAGTCCTTGAAACCTTGCATATTTCAGCTATCTGATTAACAGTAATTGCCATTTCATTACCTCCCTTTTCGAACAAAGTGTGTAAAATCAGCTTGAGTATAACATAAAAGGAACACTGCCGCAATGAAGAGATCACACTGCCCTGAGGATACACTACACCTCAATTCTCACCATATTAAAAGACAGGGGCGCAAGCTCTACGATGCATCGGTTCTCTATAAGGACTCCACCTTCCTGCTGTTTTGGAGTTACAGCATTGTGATTCTGCTGATTCGTCATCTTTTTATCTTCTGCTGTCATACTAATAAAGGCTTTTATTTTTTTTGGTATAAAATTCTGTAATACTGCTTCTGCCATCAAGGTTTCATCTTCGCTTTTATTGACCATAAAAAGGACGACCTCATGCTCTTTTGCATTCCAAACGATTACCTCGTCAAGATAGGGGACTTGTTTAAATTCCTCACATTCGTAAGATGGACCTGCCACAGTACTTTTTAGAACAGTCCCTTTCGCATAATTTGCGAAATAACAGAATGGATAATAAATAGTCTGAAGCCAGACATCTCCACCTTTCTCGGTCATAATGCATGCACTGACATTCGTCAGGAGGGACTGACATGCAATTTTGATAACATCTGCATTTCTCAACATTACCATCTGCATCCCCGCGAACAAAAGAGCATCCTCCATCGTATAGATCTGTTCGCTGATTGGAGGGGCTGTTTTCCATGGTTCTTTAGATACCTCTATATTTACTGAATTACTTGGTAGAGCCCATACTCCCCATTCATCAACACTGAATTTAATATCTTTGTCGGAACGCTTTTTCTTTTTTATGACCTGAGCCACAGAACGAATCGTTTTGATATACTCTTCCATATCAAGTGTCTGAGCTAAAAATGATTTTGTTCCTTTTTCCTGTCCTGCATAATACTGATGAAGGGCCAGATAATCAATGACATCATATGTCTGTTCCAACACCTCCATATCCCACACCGGATATGTCTCCATATTTGACAGGGAACTTCCACATGCAATCAGTTCGATGTCTGGATCGATCAGCTTCATCGTCTTTCCTGCTTCTGCTGCAAGACGCCCATATTCATATGCTGTCTTATGTCCGATCTGCCATTCTCCGTCCATTTCATTGCCAAGGCACCACATCTTGATACCATAAGGCTCTGACACACCATGTGCTTTTCGCATCTCGCTATACTGAGTTCCGCCTGGGAAATTGCAATATTCAATATATTGGGCAGCCTCTTCTATGCCCCGTGTCCCCAGATTCACTGTAAAAATAGGCTCTACACCTGCTTTACGTGCCCAATGAACAAATTCGTTTGTACCAAACTCATTTGTCTCGATCGCTTTCCACGCAAGCTCAAGTTTCTTCGGCCTGTCTGATCTCGGCCCCACACCATCCTCCCAGTGATAGGAAGAGACAAAATTGCCTCCCGGATAGCGGACCGCCGTGACCCCCATCTCCTGAACCTTTTCCAGAACATCACTGCGAAATCCCTCTTCATCAGATTTGCAATGATCCGGCTCATACACTCCAGTATAGATGACTCTTCCCATATGTTCCAAAAAGGAACCATAAAGCCTCGGATCAATTTCTCCTATCTTAAAATTCTTATCGCAAATCACTTCTGCCTTTAACATACGAATCTCCTTAACCCTTTAATCCGGCGCTCGCCATACCTTCAACAAAGTATTTCTGTCCCACCATATACAAGATGAACATTGGAAGCAGTGAAATCAGTGCCCCCGCAAATGCCGCGCCATATTCTATCGTGTTCTGTCCTATAAATAATGCCAATCCATTGGCGAGTGTACGCATTTCTGTCCTACTTGTTACAATCATCGGCCACAGCAGGTCATTCCATGAGCCATTAATACTTAAGATAACCAGCGTGATTACCGCAGGCTTTACCTGAGGCATCATGATCCTCCAGAAAATCCCCATTTCTGAAAGCCCATCTATCCGGGCCGCTTCTGCTAATTCTTTTGGGATACCAGAGAACGCCGCCCTCATCATAAAGATGGACCCTGCTACCGCGACCCTTGGAATAATCAGGCCCCAATAGGTGTCATACATTCCCATCTTAAATACGACCAGAAATAGCGGAACCATGATTACCTGGAAAGGAACCATCATAGTCGCCAGTGTCATCAGAAACATCCCTGTCTTTCCCTTAAAGTCATAAAAAGCATATGCATAGCCTGCCATACTATTTACAACGACTGCCAGAAGTGTTGTCCCTCCAGCATAAATCACTGAATTGAGCATATATCGCAGAATATTGATTCGGTCCTGTACATCCACAAAGTTTTCTAAGGTCAATGACTGTGGTATAAAAGTAGGCGGCCAGGAGATAATCTCCTTTTCCGGCTTAAATGCACTCAATGTCATCCAGATGACCGGCACCAGTACAAGTAAAGCCAGAATGACCAAAACGACAAATATCGGAATACTAATTGCTACGTTTTTGATTTTAATCGTCTTCTTCTTTTTCATGCTATTCCTCCTGGTTCATTTTGCGGTACATCAGGACAGTGATGACCATAATGATCACAAACAAAATCACCGACATGGCAGAAGCATATCCCATGCTGGATCGCGATGAGAACGCTCTTGAATAAATATAGGTTACTGTAGACTCTGTGGTATAATTCGGACCACCATTGGTCGTAATGTATATGATATCAAATATCTGCAGCGCACCGGCAAATCGCGTCATTAAAATATACCAAAATGTAGGTCTGATGGAAGGTGCCGTGATATGCCAGAACTGACGTATCTTTCCCGCACCGTCCATCTCGGCAGCTTCATATAAAGATGCAGATACCTGCTGGATCGCTGTCACATAAATGATTGCAGATATACCAAAGCTTCTCCATATAGAAATAAATGAGACTACAAATATTGTGAGTCCAGGTGTATTTAAGAAATTAATTTTTCCCAGGCCCATGGACTGCAAAGCTGCTGTAATAAATCCAATGTTCGAGTGCAGAATCATCTTCCACATGATACCAATTGCAGTCGCAGAACATATAACAGGCAGAAAGTAGACCGCCCTAAAAAACTTGTTCTTTATGTTGTTCTTCGTAATCAGGGCTGCTACGGCTAATGCCCCTAAAACCTGCAGAGGAACCTCCAGACCTGTAAAAATCGCTGTCACTTTCAAACTATTCAGGAACCGGCTGTCATGAAATGCTTCGATAAAGTTATCTAAACCTATAAAATTTGCCGAATCCATGGTAATCGATACATCAAACACACTCAAACCAAATGCGATGATAAGCGGTACTACACTAAACAGAATTAACAAAATGACGGAAGGGGCCAAAAAGAGGTATGCACTCCTGGATGGCTTGTTCCAATATTTCATCATTTTCTTCATTTTCCTTCTCCAATCTGCCTGCCTCGATTCTTGCAAGAAAGGCAGCTCTTTTTCAGCCGCCTTTCTCCTATCTGAGAATCTTGTTAAAATCAATTATTTATTATATTCATCAACGATTTTATCTGCTGCAGTCTGTGCCTTATCAAGTGCATCATCAACGGATGCATTGCCAAATGCCACGGAGTTGATCATCTCAGGAATCACATCATTCAGTACATCATTAATTCCAGGGAAACTAGAATCTACGATGAAGTCTGTCGGTGCATCTGGATTTGCAGAAGACATAACACTAAGTTTCTCACTCTCTTTATATGCAGGCTTCTCCTGAACAGAATAAGTATATGCCGGGAAACCATTTGCAACTGACCATTCTAAAGCTGGACTTGACCCCTCTTTATCTTCGGAGTTCCACCACTCGATGAATTTATATGCAGCTTCTTTCTCTTCATCACTTGCAGCCGTCGTTATAGAGAAGCCAAGAACCTCAACAGAGTTCATATCTCCTGCCTCCCCCTGAGGAATCAGACCAATACCATAGTTGACATCTGCTGTATCAAGTCCGGCTGTCACCCAAGGTCCGCCTACAGTAATACCGATCTGTCCTGCACTCATCATAGAATCTGTGTCAGCTTCTAGCGGATTATCCCCATTATCTACCATAGTTTTATACATATTCAGGAAGTCTGCATACCCGCTGTTTCCTTTGAAGTTCGCTTTCCATTTGCCATTGCCATCTGTAACTGCCAGACCACCCTGACGCTGCATCATGTGTGCAATCTGGTATGGATAGTCGTAAGAAATACCAGATCCGTATACGTTCTTACTCTCATCTGTAATCTTCTCAGCATCCTTCTGCCACTCTTCCCATGTTGTCGGAGGTGTCTCCGGATCCAGACCTGCTGCTTCAAATAAGTCCTTGTTCCAATACATGTAATAACCTACGACCTGGAAGGGAACAAAGTATAAAGAATCTCCTTCTGAGCAATAGTCCAGATAAGACTGAATAAAGTCTTCTTTATTTAAATCTGTCTTCTCAAATATATCACTGATGTCCTGCATATAGTCACCATATGTAAATCTATAAGCACTTGAACTTAACATCATCGTCGGTCCGGTACCTGCCGCAAATGCAGTAGATAGCTGACTGTCAAAGTCTGAAGAAATATCCATCTCAACTGTAATGCCATCTTCGTTCTCTTTATTATAACGATCTACGAGTTCTACCAGCATATCTCCATCAGATCCTGTAAAACTGTTCCAAAATGAGATTGTGGTTCCTTTTTTACTATCCTTCTTCTCTGTACTATCAGATTTTGAACTGTCACCAGAACCGCTGCCACAAGCCGCCGTCGAAACTACCATCATTGTTGAAACACCAAGTGCAACCAGCCTTTTCCACTTGTTCATTTTTTTCATACTATTGTCTCCCTTTCTTAATCACTTGACATACACACTTTACCGGATTTTATATGTATATCATTCTTTGATTGTACACGTGTAACTTGTTTTTCTAAAACAAGAATATTACCTTTGTGCAAAAATGTCAATATTAATTTCAAAAACCGGCATTATGCAATAATATCGCATAATATTTTTGTCTATTTTTCTTATATTTATCTGTTTATATCTGATTTTTTATTGTTTTTTACTATTTTATTCTAAATGTTCTCGTGTACTTAACTATTCTTTTTAATGGCATAGGGAACAGAGATTCCTGTGTCATCAAAAAAACTGGCCGCTATCACTAGCCGCCAGTTTTACTTTGATCTATTTTTTTATGATATCGATAACTAAATGGGAATCACAAGACATCCGATAATGGCAAACAGCATTGCCAAGACTGCCGTAATTGCATTTCCCAAGGTATAACTCTTCAATCCTCCTGTTATAGTAAATCCTGATAAGTTCGTGCTGACCCAGAATCCACTATCATTGACATGTCCGCAGCTCAGTGAGCCTGACAGACAGGCGATCGCCATCCACACCGGATGCATGCCCACAGCCGCCGGTACGGAAGCCATGATGGTCATGGTCGTGATAGAAGCCACTGTTCCTGAACCAAGAGCCACACGGAAAAGTGCTGCTATTACAAATGCAATCAAAAGAGCTACAACAGGAGATGCTGAAATATTCTGAATCAGGTCAGCCAGCATATCTGCCATTCCTGTGGCACTTATAATTGCACCAAAGGAGCCACCCGCACCTGTGATCAGAAGCACGATTCCACAGCTTTTTAACGCTTCTGTAGCAGACTGATCGCGTTCTTCTTTATCCATTGCCCGTGCAGAAATCACATATGCACTCAATGCACCCAACAACAATGCCACTGTTTTATTGCTCAGGAAGGTGACTGCAGCCGGGACCTGCTTCATCACGGCCCCCATGATCGTCCCCACCAGAATGAGAACAACTGGCAGCAAGATCGGTATCAATGACATGATAAATGTCGGCTCATTCCTCTTTTCATTGGAGATATGTTCTTCATATACCTCCACTCCGGTCTCATCCTTCTCTTTGTTCCAGAATCCTTTGTCTAGAAGTGTAAAAAATATCTTCATCGCAATGATTGCTGAAATCAAACCTAGGACAATTCCAACAATGACCATGACCCCTAAGTCAAAGTGCAGGATTTCCGCTGCTGCCAATGGATTCGGTGTCGGGGGCGCCAGCGTATGGGCGGCTCCAGCACCTATAATCATCGCGCCTACTGTATAAGGCAGCGGCTTATGTATCTGGCGTGATACTGCGATAGCTAATGGGATTAAAATAACAAATGTAACATCATAAAATACGGGAACTGATAAAAGAAAAGCCGTTATTCCCAATGCATACAAGGCATATTTCTCGGATGTTTTCTGAATCATTGTAGTTGCAATTACTTTTGCACCGCCCGAATCAGAAAGTAACTGACCTAAAATCACTCCAAAACCAACAGGCAGTGCAATCCCGGTCATAAGATTTCCAAACCCGCTGCTGATTGTGTCAATCGTTTCTGCAGCACCGAGTCCTGTTGTAATCCCCATAAAGATACTTCCCAATACAAGTGCAATTGCCGGATTCAGCTTTAATTTTAAGATAACAAACAAAATTATGACTATTGACACAGCCAGCGAAACAAAAACCATGATATTCACAAGCCCCTCCTTCTCCGCCGTTTCATTCCAAGCGGACCACCACATTGAACCAGCTTCTTATTTCAATCTTGCTTTTAACCGATCTTCTGCCTTTGTAAACTCACTATTAAATGCGTCTGACTCCAGCTTCTCTAATGTACTTAAATGGTTCTCATGCTGCTCCTTATCCCATTCCTCTGCAAATGCTCCACCCTTGATTCTTTCATAACGGTTCTTCAGGAAACTACGAATTTCGCTGGTATCTACATCGTTAAATCCAATCAACTGTCCATACTGACTCGTATGTGAATGGTAAGGAAGCTGACGGAAGAAACCGACCTCAGCAGCTTTCTCCATCATAACAGCCGGCTCTTTGGACAAATACATCTCCATGAGTACAGCCTCCTCCGGGTGCCCCATCTCAACCTGAAGCTTGAACGCCTCAACGAACACGTTATAAATAATCGGCCAGGTTCCCTGCTCTGCCATTAAATCCAGACAAGTCTCATCATCAAATGTTACCTCGATCGCACCTTTTCTGGTAGCTCCGATTGCTTTACAGAGTGCCTTTCCATATTCCAGTGCCTTGCCGGAAGCATCCTGGTGAACGCCGACAAATGCTGGTGATCCTTCTCCACTGACATACAGCTCACGAACTCCTTTTCCAATCATACGCGGGGCTGCCATGACAACATCCAGTCCCTCTGCCGGTGTAATCCTTTTAAAGGTAATATTATACCCGGATGCAAAGTTCAATACATTACCCGGCTCCAGATTTGGAGCGATCTGCTCTTCATAAATCTCAGGTGCCACTTCATCTGGCAAAAGAAGGAAAATAATGTCTGCCTTTTTCGCTGCCTCAGCAATTGAATAGACCATAAAACCGTCTTCATTTGCCTGATCAAAGGATTCGTCATGTCTGCTTCCTACGATCACATTCTTAATTCCAGAATCACGCATATTCAGCGCCTGACTGCGTCCCTGATTCCCATACCCTATAATTGCGATTGTCTTGTCAATCACTAAACCTAAATCTGCATCGTTGTCATAATAAATGTTTGCCATAATAAATACACTCCTTTTTATTTGTTCTATGACATCAGTCATCTGATGTCTGTCCTCTGATGTTAGATTAGCATTAAACAGACCTCTCGTCAATAGGAGTTCGGTACTTTTTACTATTTTACTAATATTCAGTCCTATTTTATGTATGTTTTGCACAAAAAAGGATGTATTCACAAAAATCAGTGAATACATCCTTTACTTACTCCATACACTCGTCCAGGGCCAATTCCTTCCACTTCTCAAGAGAGAGGATAATCGCTTCTTCCATAGCCGCCTTATTCCGGCCTTCCAAAGCCTTTAAGATCTTATCATGGTTATCTGTTACCATCCTCGAATAATCTCGGTTGGCAATCACGAGTGATGGTTGGAATAGCTCCATGATACTGCGTCCTATACTGACTACAAACGGATTATGAGTGCTTTCATATATCTTATTGTGAAATTCCATATCATTCTCTACTGTCGCCCTGCCCTTCTTAAAGTCCTGCTTCGTCCGTTCATGGATATCTTTCAGTTCCTTTATATCTTCATCAGATGCATTGTCAATGGCCAGAAGGCTGCCTGACACTTCCAGCATCCGCCTGAATTCAACAAGCTTGTCTTTGCTTTCTGTACGGCTCTGAAGGATGAGCTGGAATATGAGTGGATTCATGACACTGGAATCTACCGTTGTGCGGATACGGCTGCCATTCCCTTTACAGATCTCCACGACTCCCATGGCCTCCAGCATCTTAACTGCCTCACGCACACTCGATTTTCCTACACCGAACCGCTCTGAAAGCTCTGTCTCCGATGGGAGAAATTCTCCTGGAACAATCGCCCCGCTGATGAGTCCTTCTTTAATCTTCTCTACCACCATTTTGGATAATGACTGCTTTGGTACCGGAGTCAGCCAGCTCTCCTTCTTACTCTCCATAACGTTCCTCCTTCCACAATTACAAAGGGGTCAGACCCCTTTACTCCTCCTCGATCAGTTCTTCAAATTCTGTCTTCTCGAATTCCTGTATCGAGATGTGCCTCTTATTCGGATTTGCATACACAAATGTCTTGTCTACATTCTCCAGATAGTTCTGGATCTTATCGTTAGTCGCACTGATGATCGCCTGAAAGCCAAGGCCGCGTATCAAGGAAATACAGCTTGCCACCTTCTCTGCATCCATCTTCGAGAATGCCTCATCCAATACGACCAGACGTATTGTAGGATTCCTCTGAATCTTCGGCGACAGATTGATATGGTACACTTGTGCAAAGCTCGCCAGCAATGCCACATAAAGCGGGTTCTGTCCCTCACCGCCAGAGTTCTTTTTAATCATCTTACTTAAGCCAATCGTCATATCCTTCTCGCCCTGTACGATCTGCTGCATATCAAAAGACAGATACGTCCGGTAATCCGCATATTTATCCATGTTCTTCTTAGCTTCTTCCAGTTCCTCTCTTGTGGCATTTTCCGGCGGGATGAAAATGTTGATCAGTTCGTTCATCATCTCCCCGTACTGATCTTCATGCTCCATTGTGAACATATTGAGCTGATTCTCCATGGCATTCGTCAATTGCGATGGATTGATCTGCAGGGAATCATCCATGAACATCTTATAGTATTTCCCATCCGCGCCTTTGTTCTTTGTAATTACGAACTGGTACTTGTCCTTACCAAAATCCAGTTTACTGATAATCCGATTCAGCTCGTCCTTTCTCTGATATGCCTCCCGGATTGCACTTCGGATCTTAAAAATAAAGTCATCCTTAAAATGCTCCACTGCGGACCGTGCCTGCTCCCTGGCTGCATCCTTATAATTTTCCAGATGATCACATGAAAGGCGCTCAAGCAGCTTATCATACGGCCCGTTGTCCTTGATACTGGTGGAAAATGTCCGGTTCGGGTACTTCTGGATATAGCTGCTTCTCACATCTACCAACGCCTGATAAGAGCGTTCCAGCTTTTCCTCCATCGGAATCCGGTCTCCCAGCCTCTGCCGCCTCAAATACTCATAGTTGACAGACTTGCGGCTCTCCATGAACTTACGAAACGCCTCTTCAAATCCGGCATCCTCGTGAAAATACCGCTCTCTGTCTGCAAGCTGTGCATTCATCTCCAAATTATCGCTTTTACATTTCTGAATGAATTCCCGGTTCTTCCAGATTTCCTCCTGTACCTTCTGTATCTGCGTCTTTTTATCGATCTGCTGTCTCATCAGATCAGCCTTCTGCTCTTCCCATGCCGAAACGGATTCTTCCCGAAGCTGTCTCATCTGTTCAGTGAGCTGCTTCTTACGGCGCTCTTTCCCGGCAATCCGATCCATATCGAACAGCCATCCCAGATAGTCCTCCAACGGCTGCTGCAGTCCTTCAAGCTGTCCCATCTTTTTCAGCTCTTCCAATGTCTCCTGAAGCGGAAGACGCTCGTTCTGGAACGCCTGACACTTCTCATCCAGTTGACGAATCCTCTGACGCATGCTCGTCTCACCGATATAAGCCCTCCGGGTGTAATTTTCGGGATTGATATGCTGCAGACGGTAGCTGTGATACAATACACAATCCGGTGTGATCCCGATTCTACAGTCACGAAGTTCCTCCAGGCTTTCGCACTTCATCACATTTCCAAGGAAGAAATCAATATAGGCCCTGACATGCTCTTCCTTTGCTGTCACCTCTTCTGCCAACGCTCCCGGACGTACCTGATGCTCCCCCTTCTTCGCAGACTCCATGACCTTCTCCGTGTCCAGAACAGCCGCCCGGAAAAATCGTTTTTTATCCATCTCCTGATAAATATCCATAGCGGCTTTCGCATACTTCGGTTCGACAACAAGCAAAAGCTTATTATTGCCTAGATACCCTTCCACCGCATTATGCCAGCGCTCATCCTTAATATCCAATAGATCTGCCAGAATCTGCACGTTGACAAACTTTCCACAACGCTCGCCCAACCGGGTCCGAAGCTCATATCTTGCCTCTTCCAATTCCTTCGGATAGGCTTTGCGCCCCTGCTTAAGCTCCTTTAATTCTTCCCGTGCCTCGTGCTCTTCCTTCTTAATCCTGCGCAGACGGGAGTCCGTCTCACGGCGCTCCTCCTCAACTTCCTCTCTTAGCTCTGTCAAACTATCCTTCAATCGACTCAGTTCCTCTTTTGAAATCGTTCCCTTTTCGAACTTCTCGATATCCCAGATTGTCTGATTTGGTGTCATGTCTTTTTCTTTCCACTCGTTCAGACGCTCTGCAGTCTGCTCCCATCTGGCCTTGCTGTTCTCAAGCCGCTCCAGCGTCTCATTGATGTTGGACAGTTCTGTCTCAAGATTGGAATACCCACTGTTATTGATGCGAAGAAGAATCTCTTCATAATCCTTCTGGATCTTCTGCTCCTCTTCCTCCAATCTGGCCCGCATCGTCTCCTGACGGCTGATTTCCTCCTGGCGGCCTTCGATCCTGTCTGTCAGCTCCTGAATCTTAGCTCGCAACTGCATCATCTCCAGCTTATCGATCTGATACGTACACGCACCAACTTCCCGGCGCTCTTGCTCATACTTTTTAAAGCTCTCCTGAATCTCTGTAAGTCTGCGGATTTCCTCCAAGGTCTCCTCTATCTTATTGCGCATCCGCCCATACTGCATGACGCTTTCCTGAAGATCCTCGATATGGATATCCTGCTCCATACAGATATATTCCTTTACAAAATCCTCCAGCCTGATGTTCATGCGGAATGGAATCGCGCGTTTGAACAGACGTGGGAACTTCTCCATATCCAGTCCGCCCAGATAGATATCGTACAACTGCCGCCGAAATCTTTCATTGCTGGGTCCACAGTAATACTGTTCCCCCGGGAAGGTCCTCTGCAGATATTCCCGCATCTCAATCGTAGTCAGACAGCGCTTATCTGCACGATATCCATTTGCGAGCAGCCCCCCTGTGTGCCAGAAAAAGAGCCGGCTGATCTCATTTGTAGAGGTCTCTACATCAAAAACAACACCCACGCACTGTTTGTCCTTGGTATTCGTCTGTTCCAGCTCCAGCACGATCGTACTGGAAAAATTATGATTTCTCAGATATTGGGATTCATTATTTTCACTGATATTCACCATTCCACGCAGATACTCTATTAAGGACCTGTCAGAATCATCTGCCGCCGCTTTATTAAAGAACCCCCTTCCGTCTGTATTTGCATACAGCACGATCTGAAGGGCATCGATCACCGTTGACTTTCCACTTCCAGAGTGTCCTGTAAAAAAGTTAATGCCCTCATTCAGAGTTAATATTTTCCTGTCTATGTAATGCCAATTATTCAGGCATATCTTCGAGATGGCCTTGAATGGCTGATTCGTCTCCAATGTTCTCCTCCTCGTTAAATGTATTCAGTAATTCCCGGATGTCATCCCCCATCAAAACTGCGTTGATACAGGGATAAATAATCAAACGAGTATGTTCGTTCAATTCTTCCAGAACATCTAATGGTTCGATAATCTGGTATTTCTTTAGCAATGAAATTGTTTTCCTCATCTCCGTCGGTGAAGGAAGTCCTTTCAGGACCCTAAAATCTCCGGCCTTCCCATTGACCGCTCCCATCGTCGTCACAATGTGGCTGCTCGAAGAAACCTCTGCCATCTGTTCATCATAAATCAGCTTTAAAACAAGCAGATAAATGGTCGCAAGCCTTGGCAGCTTCTCTCCCCACAAGTTCTCACCCTGGATATAGATCAATCCCATATGCGCATTCTCATAAAGGGTGACACCTGCCACCTTAAAATATTCCTTCAAAAATTCCAAATGCTTACTGCATGTCCGGTACTCCTTCACAAAGGAAAGCCTTCCGGCACGTTTATCAAACTTTCGCTCCAGCAGAAAGGTCTGGCGGTATAAAAGCTGGATCACTTCCGTGACTGCCTCCTGTTCCTCCTGCATGAGCTGCTCGTAATACTCTATCATATAAAATTCTCCTCTTACTTAACGTCTGCGCACAAACTTCAGCCCCGGATATCGATATCCCCCTTGTTCGATCATCTCTGGCTCCTCTTCAATCACCATATATTTACTATTTCTTCTTGTGCTCAAATCGTATGCCAGAATCAGTTTCTCAAAGGACTCCTCATCTTTCACTTGAATCTTTGACGCATCCATGATCTCACCATCCATATGTGCCTCAATGAATTCCTCAATCTGCTTCTTACTATACCTTGCCTGGATCTTATTGAGCTTTAGCACATCATCACGGTCCAGATCCTCTAACACTTCCTCCTGCGCCATCTGGCTGATGAAGTCCTGGCGTCCTTTCCGGCGTTTGTACAGAAACTTTTCTGAAATCATTTCTAACAGTGACAGGTTCATCTTCTGCCCCGTGCATTTCAGCATTTCCTCACAATTATCACTCGCGGCCATCCGGTTCAATAGCTGGACGACCAATCCCTTTGTGTCGGTCTCACCGTTCAGCAGGTAATTCAGTCTTGTCACCGTAGCCCTGACATACTTCGTATGTTCTTTGTCCATGTTGGAAATCCGATGCTCGATATCATCAAATCCACGTTCAATCATATCCAGCAGATCCAGGACATCCTCCCTCGTATCTCCCTGCGCCCTGGAACGGTTACGAACAGTCTCAATCCATTCCTCATCCTCACGCATATCCCTTAAGACCTTTTTAATATCCATCTTATAAATATAAAAATTATCCGAAGTCTTCAAAATATGATACTTCTTACGGACAATCTCCTCCACGTAGCCTTCCAAATGCTCCTTGAGCAGTTCTCCATAGGACTTCTGATCCAGAAGACGGGCGAAAAACTTATCCATATTATGCAGCATATCCTGGAGCGCTTTATTGAGCCGTCTCGTGTTGATCAGCGCCGTACGCAGCATATTCAGGTTCACCCTGTAATCATTCTTAAACGAGAATAGCGTTGCATAGACATTCTGGATATAAATCTCGGTCTCCTCCATATCCTCCGAAGTCAGCCTCTCGAACGCATCAATAAAAATAGCAGAATAGTCCGGTATCACAATATTTGTCGCCAGCGTATTATAGTCCTCGATCCTCTTAAGCCAGCCCTTACGGAGCAGCCAGTTCAGAATACGTGAGGAAGGTGTCTCCAGCATATCAAACTCTGTCTCATCCTCTTCACGCTGAAGTTCAAATCTCTTTTTCGCATTCATATCACTTAGAACTTGAATGCATGCCTCACGGGTCAAAAAATAATTATTATACTGATATTCTTCATTTATCGTCAATAATGCTTCAATATAAACATCCCGGTTCACCGAGCGGAATAAACTCCAGAAGGTGTCCGGGACCTCAAAACGCATCTGCATGTTTAATTTTCCCTTCTAATTTTGATGCCTGTTCCTATTTTATCATAAGGAAAAAATACTGTAAACCTGGATTTATGCCTACAATCAAGCCAAAATCTCTTGTAAATCTGTTACAAACATCATATTTTTATGCGCCAAACCTTTATTTTTCCCCCCTCGTGATATACAATGAGAAGATAAGACAAATTGAAACGGATACGTCACCACTCACGAAAATATAATCTATCAAACCCGGAAAGGAGGCCTGATGTAATGGATAGAAGAAGCACACCTTATATAAGTGTATTTCTTTTAACTTTCATCATGTTCTCCTTTCTTTTTGGCTGCTCCGGCAAAGACAATAATATCTCCGATGCATCCGCCTCTGATCAGAAAAAAAGAGAGAGCACGCTCCAGATTCTAGCTCCCCAGGCCAGTGGAACTGTCGTATATGGCAATGAAATTGTTTCTATAGATGCTTCCAACTCAAGCGACGGATATGTCATGGTCCAGTATAAAGGAACCGTCGACAAAGTAAAGTTAAGGATCACTGTTCCCGATGGTACGATCTACACCTACACCTTAAGAGGCAGCTCCTATGAGACTTTCCCTCTGACTGGCGGTAATGGAGGATACCATCTTGAGATTCTGGAGCATGTAAAGGACAACTCCTATGCCATTGCTTTCTCTCAGGACATGGATGTCACGATTGCTGATGAGTTCAAACCATTTTTATATCCCAACCAATATGTCTGGTTCACAGAGGATTCCAAGGCTGTTAAGCTTGGGAAAAAGCTGTCCGGCCAGTCGACAGACGATTTAGATTATGTGAAAAATGTTTATCATTATATCATAGATCATATTTCCTATGATAAAAAGAAGGCCGAGGACACTCCGACCGACTACCTTCCTAATCTGAATGAGACCCTTGATACAGGAACTGGGATCTGTTTCGATTATGCCTCCCTAATGGCTGCCATGCTGCGTTCCCAGTCCATTCCAACGAAACTGGAGGTGGGATATTCCGGCGAGGCCTACCATGCCTGGGTAAGTGTATACATCAAAGGGAAGGGCTGGATTGATAAAATCATCCAGTTCGACGGAAAGAACTGGTCCCTGATGGACCCAACCCTGGCCGCCAATAACAGTACAAAGGCCGTAGGGAAATATATTGGTGACGGAAGCAATTATATCGTGAAATATTCTTATTAGAAGATAATGGAGGACACATTTATGGAGAATCAATTGCAGGCAAAGCCATTTTCAAATATAGAGGTCTCCTCTTTCTGCGGGCAGATTGCCCTGATCTTAAAGTCAGGGATTTCATCCATTGAAGGGATTACCATTATGCTTGAGGATGCCTCTTCTGCGGATGAGAAGCAGATCTTACAGGCTATTTTAGAAAATATCCAGGAGACCGGAAGTCTCTATCAGGCATTGGACGCTACCGGGCTATTCCCTGCCTATATGCTCCATATGGTCCAGATCGGTGAGGAGACCGGAACTCTGGATGAGGTAATGACCGCACTTGGCGACCACTATGACAGAGAAGACTCGATTGCCAAAAGTATTAAGAATGCCATTACCTATCCACTGATCATGGCTGGGATGATGGTCGTTGTCATTCTCGTCCTCCTTGTAAAGGTCATGCCGATTTTTAACCAGGTGTTCATCCAGCTTGGTACTGAGATGACTGGATTTTCCCGGACTCTGATGAACCTGGGCAACGCAATTAACCGGTATTCCATCATATTTATTGTAATTCTCGTGATTATTGCGGCCCTCATTCTATATACGACACGGACAGCCCGTGGAAAACGAACTTTTCGTAAGCTTGCCTATCACTTTAAGTTCTCAAGAGCCATCTATGAAGAGATCGCTGCCTGCCGTTTTGCAAGCGGTATGGCGTTGACTCTAAGCAGCGGACTGAATCCAGAACGCAGCATGGAGCTGGTGACCGCATTGAATGAAGATAGTGATTTTCAAAAAAAGATAGACCGCTGCCAGGAGCTTATAAATGAGGGCAGTGACTTATCAGAGGCACTTTTTAGTGCAGGTATATTCACCGGAATGTATGCCCGGATGGCTTCCATCGGAGGCAAGACCGGATCTATGGATCAAGTCATGAACCAGATTGCAGGACTCTATCAGGATGATATCGATAACCGGATGAATAATGCACTGGCCGTACTGGAGCCGACCCTGGTAATCGCTCTTTCCCTGATCGTCGGAGTCATACTGCTGTCTGTCATGCTCCCGCTGATGGGCATTATGTCAAGCATCTAAGCACATAAAGGAGGTACTTATGGCACGTTTTCAATATCAGAAAAAACAGAATACATACCGGAAGTTCCTTCTATCCGTCTGTGCCTTTTTACTGATTATTGTACTGTTCTGCCAGGGAATTGAATCACTTTCCTCCAGTTCCATAAGACGACAGAAGGAAAGCTTGGAAAATGCACTGAACCGCAATATCACATACTGTTATGCCGTAGAAGGGGCCTATCCTGAAAGCCTGGATTATCTAAAAGAGCATTATGGGCTGACATACGATGAGGACCGTTTTTTCGTAGACTATAAGGTCATCGGCTCGAATATCCTGCCGGATGTGACCATTATTGAGAAAGGAGACTGATCATGCGCTTCCGTACACAGAGAAACCATATGATTGATTTTTTGTTCCCTGTGGCGTTGTTCTTCGTATTTGCAGTATCGGCTTTGACAGTCATCCTGCTTGCTACGAACATCTACCGCTCCACAACAGAACGTTCCTCACTGAATTATACAGCAGGTACTTCTCTCTCCTATATCACAGAAAAAATCCACCAGGGAGATGAGAAGGGGAATGTTTCCCTTGGGACCTTTGACGGGCATGATGCCCTGATATTAGAGCAGGAATACAGCGATGAGACTTATTTCACTTATATATACACAGACCAAAATGAATTAAAAGAATTATTTGTAAAAGATGGTGTGCAGACAGATGCTGCCTCTGGTAAGACGATCCTGCCAATTAAATCTTTCACGATGAAAGAAGCTGGAAACAGTTCTTTTTCTTTCACCTGTATTGACCAGGACGGACAAAAGGCATCCTCCATTGTAAGTATAAGGAGCACCTCTGACAGCGAAAGGAGTTCACAATGATACGCAGAAACCGCGCCAAATCTTCCAGCCTGTTCCTATTGGAACTGATTCTTGCGATTTTATTCTTTTCTATCGCAAGTGCTGTTTGTGTGCAGTTTTTTGTAAAATCCCATCTGCTGAGCCGGGACGCAAAGGCATTAAATGCGGCGGTCACGGAAGTATCCAATGCGGCAGAACTGATCGATGTCTCCGACAGCATCCCTTCTGCATTGGAACTGCTTTTGAACCAGTATCCCGATGCCAGGACAGACAAGACAGCCAGCATGTCCATCTATTTCGACCAGGATTTTCAAAGCTGTCCCAAACAGGATGGAGTCTATGTCTTGACCGTTGATTTAAGGACAAAAGACCAGATGCTTTATGGAAAACTAGATATGAGAAAGTCCGACGACAACAGCAGCATCTATTCCCTGGATATTTCACATCATCTGCAAAGGAGGGCCGGCAATGGAATCTAAGAAAAAATCAGCCCCATTTGTAAATATCGGTTCCTCCTCTTTACTGGTCATCTTTCTGGTCCTCTGCCTGGTCACATTTGCCACATTATCACTTTCTAGTGCCCAGAGCGATTATAAATTCAGTAAGAGACTGGCTGACCGTAGGACCGCTTACTACACGGCTGCCAATGAGGCAGAGGAGATCCTCGATGCCATTGATGCAGTCCTCACCGAGAGTTACAAATCCTCACAAAGCACTTACTACCATGAAGTCCAAAGACGTCTGTCTGATTTTACTTTTGAGAATGCAAAACAAGGCGGAAATAGTACAGAATTGGAATTAGATTTTTCTACAGATTCGCCTACTGTCGCCTATACTGTACCAATCAGTGAGAAGCAGGCCCTATCTGTCATACTGACACTTGTTCCTGGCAAAAATGCTGATGAGGGGCTTTACAAGATTCGTGAATGGAAGGTCGTTTCAACAAAAGAATGGAGCGGAGACGATACGTTAAACCTCATCCAATAGGAAGAGATCATGAATTTATTATTATATAAGGAGAATTTGTATCAATGAGCGCAAAATCAATCTTAGAACAAGCTGTTTCGGCAGGAGCTTCCGATGTGTTTATCGTAGCCGGCCTCCCTGTCTCATATAGAATCAACGGAGTCATCCACCGGGAAGAGGAGGAGCGTCTGCTTCCACCAGATACCGAATCCTTATTGGACGAGATCTATCATCTTGCAGGTCATCGGGATATTCACCAGCTTCACCAGCATGGAGATGATGATTTCTCATTTGCGATTCAGGGCGTTTCCCGTTTTCGTGTAAGTGCTTACAAACAGAGGGGTGCTCTCTCTGCTGTCATCAGGATCATCACCTTCCAGCTTCCAGATTATAGAGAGCTTGGAATACCCGACTATATCATGCAGCTCGGTAACAACGGCAAAGGGATGGTATTGGTCACTGGGCCTGCAGGAAGCGGGAAGTCCACTACCCTGGCCTGTATCATCGACCAGATCAACCGAACGAGAGATGAACATATCATCACTCTGGAGGATCCGTTGGAATTCCTCCACAGACACAACCGCAGTATCGTGAGCCAGCGCGAGATTAACGTAGATACTGACAACTATGTCACTGCACTGCGGGCCGCCTTAAGGCAGAGCCCTGATGTGATCCTTTTAGGTGAGATGCGTGATTACGAGACGATCAATGTCGCTATGACAGCAGCGGAGACAGGACATTTACTCTTCTCCACGCTCCATACCATCGGTGCTGCGAATACGATTGACCGTATCATAGACGTATTTCCATCGAATCAGCAGCGGCAGATTGCCGTTCAGCTTTCCATGGTCCTGAATGCCGTTGTATCGCAGCAGCTCGTACCGACGGTAGACGGCAAGGTCACCCCCGCATTTGAGATTATGACGGTGACTCCTGCGATCCGCAATATGATCCGTGATAACAAAGTACATCAAATTGACGGAATCATCTACTCATCGGTAAAAGAGGATATGGTCTCCATGGATTCCAGTCTGCAGAAGCTCTGCCAAAATGGTGTCATTACAAAAGAAACTGCTCTGACCCACGCAACCAATCCTGAGATGCTCGTAAAAAAATTATAGTTTCCCTTCTCTGTTTTCTGGAGGGGCCTATAGACGGCCTTTTCCCGGAACCAGAGAGGGGCTTTTTTTTGGCTCCTCTTTTTCTGGATCTCTTTTTTCTGCCGCATGCAGAAGGACAAAAATCTCATGTGCGAGGACAGGAAATGCTGCCAGTATAATCAGGCCTCCCCATTCTCTGAATGAAAGTGCCGCAGTCCCGAACATGACAGTCAGATACGGTACTTCCGTGACCGCAGCCTGGAGAAGGAACCCGACCACAAAGGATGCCGCCATCACCGGATTAAAATCTCGTTTCCTGGAAAATACCGATGTATGCACATCCTTCATTCCCAACGCGTGAAAAAGCTGAGACATTCCCAACACAGTAAACGCATACGTCTGCGCTCTTGTCAGAACTTCTGCTGACTGAAACACTGCCGATATATTTGCCAACGTAAAAGCCTTCTGCTGCTGGGCCAGGATTTCCCAAGGCACCTTTAAAAATGCCGTTAAACTGATCGCTGCAATCAGACATCCATAAAAGATCGTGCAGGAAATCCCTCCATTGGAAAACAGACCTTCCTTTGCCTTTCTCGGCGGCCGCTTCATGAGTGCCTCTTTATCATTCTTATCTACCCCCAGCGCTAAAGCCGGAAGGGAGTCTGTAATCAGATTGATCCACAGGATATGGCTGGCTTTTAAAGGGGACGCCATCCCCATAAGAACAGCGGTGAACATAGTAATGATTTCCCCGAAATTGGAAGACAAAAGAAACAAGACCGTCTTTTTGATATTTTCATAAATACTGCGTCCCTCTTCAATCGCCTTTTCAATCGTTGCAAAATTATCATCGGTCAATATCATATCTGCGGCATTTTTCGCAACATCTGTCCCTGTGATTCCCATTGCAATTCCAATATCCGCCATTCTCAGAGATGGAGCGTCATTCACACCATCTCCAGTCATTGCTGCGATATTTCCTGTTTCTTTCAAAGATCTCACGATCCGCACCTTATGTTCCGGGGAGACCCTGGCAAATACACTGACCTTCCCCAGCCTTTCTTTCAACTGTGCGTCAGATATATGCTCTAACTCATCTCCAGTGATACACTCGTCCATTTTCTTTGCTATCCCCAGCTCCCTGGCAATTGCAAAGGCCGTATCAATATGATCTCCTGTTATCATAACCGTCCGCACAGAAGCCTGTTTGAAGCGTTCAACTGCAGCTTTTGCCTCCGGCCTGATAGGATCGATCATCCCTGCAAGTCCTGCAAATGTCAGACCATCCTCCTGTACATCCTTTTCTCCCCTTCGAAATGCAACAGCCAGAACTCTCAATGCCTGTGCTGAAAAATCCTCCACGGTCTGTCGAATCTGTCTGCGGTGTGAATCAGTAAGAGACTGTACCCTCCCATTAATCAGGATTTTTGTACATTTGTTAAGAAGTACCTCCGGCGCTCCTTTTGTATATGCAATGAACCCCTGGGGCCCGCGATGAAGTGTAGTCATCATCTTTCTCTGTGAGTCAAATGCCTTTTCCTGAATCCTGGGCATTCTGATTTCTAAAGCTTCTTTCTTAGACCGTCCCTCTAATGTCTTGTTCTCACTTCCTGAATGATAACTCTCTGCGAACCTCAGCAGCGCCAATTCTGTAGGGTCTCCCAGTTCCTCCTTTGAAGTGATCACCGCATCATTACAGAGCAGCATCCCTTCTGTAAACTCATCCGGCATGTTGGGTGCAGCCTGACTGCATTTGTAAACATTCTGATTTACGAAATACTTCATGACTGTCATTTTGTTCTGCGTGAGTGTCCCTGTCTTGTCCGAACACACAACATTTACTGCTCCTAATGTTTCCACTGAAGGCAGTTTACGTACGATTGTGTGGACCTTTACCATCTTGGAAACGCTCATTGCCAGGACGATGGTCACGATTGCCGGTAACCCTTCCGGTACGGCCGCCACGGCCAGGGAAATGGCAGTAATTAACATTTCCAGGATGTTTCGTTTCTGGAATACAGCAATCCCAAAAAGAACCACACATAATAGGACAGATACGATACTGAGTATTTTTCCTAAATCAGCCAGCTTCCTCTGGAGCGGGGTATATTCCCGGGGCACGTCATTGATAATCGAAGCGATCTTTCCGATTTCTGTCTCCATGCCGGCCCCTATTACAATTCCTTCCCCTCTTCCGCCCGTCACCAGGGTAGACATGAACGCCTCATTCTTCCGGTCACCTACTGGCAGAGGCTTTACTGCCTGAAAATCCGCATCCTTCGTTACCGGGAGAGATTCTCCTGTCAGAGCGGATTCTTCAATCTTTAAATTCCACGTCCGTACAAGACGCAGATCAGCGGGAATCTGTACCCCGGCCTCTAACAGCACCAGATCCCCTTTGACAAGCTCTGATGCAGGTATCTCCCGAGCCGTTCCTTCCCTTCTAACCACGGCTTTCGGGCTTGTCAGCTTTTTCAGCGATTCGAGCGCCTTCTGCGCTTTTCCTTCCTGGATGACTCCCACCGTCGCATTCACAAGAATCACAACTGTAATAATGATTGCGTCACTGACTTCTTTTAATAGAAACGACACCAGCGCTGCAACCAGCAGAACACAGATCAGTGGATCATTCAACTGCTCCAGAAAGGACTCTGCCTTCGTCTTTTTCCTGCCTTCTTTTAATACATTCGGTCCATAGTTTCCCAAACGTAGTGATGCTTCCTGTTCTGATAGCCCCTTCTCCCTGTCTGTATGTAATAAATCCGATATCTCTCGTACTGATTTTTCCTCAAACAATAAAAACCTCCCCTTTCACGTTTGTACGATGGCTGAGTGAATCCTCATTGCTGTGGATTATCAGCATGTCTAATGTATCGTATGCGTGAAAGGGGAGGAATAGTCCACCTTTATGTATTACTTATTATACCAATTCTTTTACCTTTCCACCTCTGCCTGCTTCCAAACCATCTTCTTAATCCAAAGGTACCATACTATCCAAACTCCTACATACAACAGATAAATAAAAGCCTCTGCCCCCAAAAAGCGAACCATCTCTGTTGTTGTATACAGACGGGCCTTTATTGTAAGTATACTGAACGCGGCTCCTCCGCAGATTCCTATAACCAACGGCAGTATCACAAACTTTTTCATCTGTCCCGCCAGTGCCTTTTTCCTGTCTTTTTCCCTCATCCCCAGATTTTTAAGAAAGATATTCTGCCAGTTCAGCTCTCTCATCTCTGATTCGAACTTTACATAGTATTGGAAAAATCCCATTACCAAAAGTAATAGTATCACAAATGCATATACTATTTTACGGAAAAGAATCTCTGTCTCCGTGTTGATTATCATCTGCCGTTTCTCGTAAAACTGTTGAATGGAATCATCCCACATTCTGTCGTACTGGTATTTATCCTCCAGAAACCTCATACTCTGCATCATTCCATCCCGTTCTTCATCTGGTACATTCAGGCAGATTAGCTGTGTGGGCCCTTCCGTCATATTAGAGGTATTGTATAACGCATAAAATCTCCAATCCTGAAAGGACGCATCTTCCCTTAACGTCCACTGCTTTTTATTATAATCAGACACCTGCTGATAAGCCTCCTCAAAGTATGAGTCGTTAAATACAATCAAATTATCCTGCATTCCCTGATAAAAGGTCCCTGTTAAGATATCTCTTTCTTCACTTTTTACATCCCATATCGGAAATATCCGTTCAAAATTCGCCGTATTATAATATGATAATGGCTGGCCAATTCGAAGATGTTTATTTACCCGATTCGTATCCCAGTCTATGGTATGAGCCTTAACAGATAGATCCTGTTGATATACAATGTGTACTTCTTTTCCATCTAAATTCAGTTTTTCTGGTACTTTTCCCAAATATTCATTTAATTGATCATATGTCGATTCTGATATGGCAATATGCTGTCCCTGGGGCCATTGAATCGGGCGCTGCCCAAACCATGGATTTAACTTGTCAGATCCATACAATGAAGTCATTCTGAACATAGGATAAGTGTGTACTTCTGCATGGTGCTCCTCTGCATTTTGGTAGATTTGATTTAAATCAGCTTCATATGCAGTACATACAATATCGTACGGAAACATTCCAGGTACATCCTGCTTTATGGCTGCACCGTTAAATTGCACAACAAATACAGATAGAACAAAAAAGTGAATGATTGATAAATAAAATAAGTTCCATATACTTTTCCAATACCGATAGTAAAAGGGACGATTTTCTATGATTTTACAATAATATTTATCTTTGTTACATTCCAGTCTGTTCAAAAAGCAGGTCACGCTTCCAATTAGAATAAGAAGTATACCTATGGAACTCAAAATGTGGATATATAAAGTTTCAGCCCAATTTCTTGAACGGAGCCAACACATGGCAATCATAAAAAGAACGACTCCGATTGCAATCAAAAGCAATGCAAATTTCTTTTTCCGCTTTTCTTTCTGCACCTCTTTATTCATCTCATCGGACTTTGCCAGGTTCAATATATTTTCCTGATTGAGTCCAAGCGCTAAAAGAAGAACTATTACATAGACCAGAAAACTAATTGCGATTGTTCTTCCCGAAATAACGGATGCCAGAGTAATAGGAACCCCACCATGCTTGAGGCTGCTCTGACAGATTCCCCTGACAATATATGAGGTCACAAATCCTCCCGCCATACCTGCCATGCCTGCCAAAAAAGCATTCCAGCCAAATATGATCGCAAACATCAGATAAACGGTCCGGCTGCGCATTCCAAGAATCACTAATAAATGGTTCGACTTTTTCTTATCTTTAATATAATAAGAAATAATTAAAGTAAGCATCAGTATGTTGAACACGACAATCAATAGCCCTGCCTGCTGAAAAATCTGGACCAGTCCGCTGCCTGTCACCAAATCTTCTTTTCCATGTATCTGTGATGTTAACACATACATGGAAAGCATTGTATAAATACATGTTCCGCTCAAAAAGCATCCGGCGCGCAGAATGTTCAGGCCTTTCCTTTCATAGACCGTGTTCTTTCTGATTATCTGAAAAAATTCTGCCGGATATCTTCCCGGAAAATATCGGATTCTCTTTTTTTCCGCCTTCTCTGCCTTTTCCTTGGCTTTCTGGATTTCATATGCCGCATTTATCCTGTCTCGCTCCTCTAACCAGCGTGCGAACATAAAATCAAAGATAACCAATACCAGGTTTATCAAAAAGTATGGCTGCATACTTATCGCGTATGTTCCTAATCCAATCCCTGATAAATACCCAAAAAATTTAGGCGACTTATTTTTCTGAAGTAAAATGCTCCGAACAAAATATAATATATTCGTAAGCAGAGCCGGAACTAATGTAAAAAACTGCAGATAGGTATTGGCATCTCCATCTAAACCCTGCCCATCCTTTAACTCCAGGATATAATCCCAAATAGAACAAGGTCCCCATGGTGAATACAATTTTTGAAATATCAATAAAAAAAAGATGAGATATCCACAAACTATTTTTAAACGCTTTATTTTCTGTTCTACCGGCATATTCTTTCCCCCTCAGTCTTTCTTGACACGAGTTGATTTTATTGGGTACTATCGTTTTGGTAAAAATTCATCTCAATTATGATTTATATATTTTCAGAATTTATTTTAATATAATCTAATATTACAGAATTTTCTTTCATTTTTCAACTTTTCCGAACAAAAAACTTCTCTTTCTTAATTTAATATTTCGCGTAATTAAATTCTCGATAAAAACAGGTGCATTTCTTTCCATTTCGCCCTCCTTATAATTCATAAGTATCACTTATAATCTGACAGGCCATTTCACTATTACGAAGCCAAATAAAACCGTATTCCATGTGTCACATATTGTGGTCAAACATTTTTATTCCAAATTATGGAATTTTTATAGCCTTCCTTTTATGATTTGAATATATCCAAATTGGGGGGTAACTATATGACTTTATTTTCAACAATTCTCTCTGAACACATTAAGACAAAAAATATACGGATACACCAATTGGCTCAGTATTGTGGTGTAGACCGCTCTAATATGTATAAAATCATAAACGGTAAGAGAAACCCAGGCTCCGAAGAACTGGTACAAAAAATTGCCGACTTTATGCGTTTGACACCAACAGAACGCAGAGAACTTCTGGAGGCCTATGAAATTACAATCACCGGCTACGAGACCTATTATAGACGTAAAAACGTTCAGGACTTTATCAGTAATTTCTCCATGAGAAAGGAAGAGACATTTGATTCCTCTCCCTACTTTTCTTCAACTTTAGATTACTCACAGTTCACTGACACACTTTCTATTAATGGTAAAACGAAACTGAATCACGCCTTATACGGAATCCTGGCCTTAGAATCCCAAAAGAAGGACGGACATATAAAGCTGCTCTTTCAGCCGGATTCTGATGATTTCATGGACATTCTTGCCTCTATCAGCAAGAATAAAAAGAATTTAAAGATTGATCATATTATCTGCTTGAATAATACAGATAATATTACTTCTGATAAGCGGGATTATAACCTCTCCTGCCTGCAGAAAATTATTCCTATGTATAACACCTGCCTTTGTGATTATACGCCGTTCTGCTATTATGACAGCATAAATTCACATAACAGCAATTTTAATCTGCTTTCCTCTCTGATCATTACTTCAGAGTATGCGATTACATTTTCGCCGCAGCTTCAATATGGGATTTTATTTACTTCGAAGAGCACTCTGCAGAAATTCTGTTCCATTTTTGATGAACTGAAAGCAGAGACCACACCTATAGTGTGTAAGATTGATTCTATATTTACGCAATTTGAATACTTTAATAACCTGAACCTTGGAGAGAAGGCGGGATATTCCTTCCAACAGGAACCCTGCGTCATGCCTATGGTCCCCCTCTCCTTTCCAGAAAAGTATCTCGTGAGTACACTGCCGGACAGGAAAAATTTTGTAATATCTGTAAAAGAATATATCCAGCAGAAATCGGAGATTTTAAAGACTTTGTCTACACATTTTATTTTTACGGAGGAAGGAATCCGTAATTTTCTACAGACTGGAAGACTCTCTGAACTGCCCGACTCAATCTATATACCGATTGAATATTCAGACCGGGTATTAATCATGAGAAATCTGATCCATGCATGTCAGAACAACAACTATGTTATGCTGCGTCCAGATGCCCCGATTGCAAACAGCAATCTATGCATCTATGTCACCGTACATAATGGATATCTGCTGTTCTCTTCTAATACCAAAGACCTGGTCTATCTGAACTTAGAAGAACCGAGCCTTCTGCATGCATTTTACGACTATCTGAGTTCTTTGGACGAAAGTCTTTTCTATCCTACAGAAGAAACAGTAAAAATATTAAAGAATCTTCTGAAAAAGAAATAAAATCAGCATCAACGGAGAAAGTAAAAAAGGCCCCTCCTCCTCGAGCAAAGCTGAAAAGCTTCTGGCTTTAATGATACTTTCTCCGTTCTGCAATTTCAATGCTCCTTAACTCGGCACGGTAGGTATTCACAGCCGTCCTGCGAAGAACAGCCGCAGTCTCTCTGAGCGTATTACTATGCTGCCTGATCAAAAGATTGATCCTCTGCCCTTTCCTGCAGAAATCTCCTGCATTTTCTCCTTCCCATGCATTCCTGATTCCTTCCAGTGCATCCTCACAATTTTGTTCTTCTAAAGCTTTTAGCTGACGTGCCAGTCTATCCAATTCATCTGCCTGTCTCAAGGCCCTCTTGTAGTTCAACTGGATCTCATTTCTTCCTGTCATTTCATTCCCCGCCTTCCTTTTCCTTAATCGTCAAAATGGGTATACCATATCCGCCTCACTACTTTCCGAACTCTGCTCGAAGCTTTGTATCTCCCACTTTTATGACATCCCCGGTATTTAGAAACACTGGTGCCTTTACTCTAGTACCATTCACGTATGTATGGTTACTGGAATTCTGATCTGCCAGACAAAGTCTTCCCTCCCCCTCGTAAACGATACAATGTCTTTTGGAAACCTTTGAGTCACCATCCAGCACAAGGCATGCGTCACTATTTTGTACCGGAACTCTTCCAATCTGCAGTTGTTTTCGAAAACGATACTGATATATCCGGCCCGTTGCCAGATTCTGAAACGAAATTTTCCATGTAGAATAGATGGGCCCATTGACATAGTTTGTGTCGTACTCCCGCAGGTTCCCGGAAAAATATTCCCCTTTCCCAGAACCGAGCATCTGCTTTTTGACATCTATTCCATTCTGCACGAGTATATTTTTTCTCTGGTTATGGTACTCCTTACGCTGTGCTTCCTTTCCTGATAACAGTTTTCGAATCGTAAACACAACGCATACTGTGATAAGGAGAAATAAAAAAATCATAAGAATCATCGCTTGTGTACTCATCGATTCCTCCCCTTTACACCCACAATTTCCTCTGCACTTTTTTCCACTTGTTCTGCCCTGACTGATGCACGCCGCAGAGCATCCTTCGCTAGATGCACAGTCTCAAATGTCCTCTCCATTTTTTCCTGCAGCAGCACAGCCTTTTCCACGAACTTTCCAGCACTCTCGCCCTGCCAGCCCTGTCTTAACTTGTGCACAATATCCAGATATGAATTCTCTGCCGTCTGTTTCAGCCTTTCTGCCGTATTCTCCAATCTCTGTTCTTCTGCCTCTGCAAGTTCAAAATCAAATTCTATCATATCCATTCCCCCGTCGAATCGGATGTTCAAAATCCGCCTCCTTGATGAGGCTAAAGAATCACATCGCAAGGCAGATCATAGCTAAGCTGCGCTGTCTGATCTGCGGCCTCCTTATAAATTCCGGCAATCTTCCTCAAATCTGTCACATTCTCCTGAAATCTTAAGAGAGCTTCCTCAATCTCTTCCTGATACTCCTGGTATTCTCTGCGGTGCGCGTCCCCTGCATCTCCCTCCCAATAACTGCGGGAGTTGGAGACAATCTCACCGACCTTACTGAAACGCTCCTTCACCGCCTGGATTTTCTGCTGTGCAGCATCTGCACGGGCCTCCAGGGCGGCCGTCTCAACCTTGATCCGAATCTGCTCCATGCTCGGTTCTCCTTTCCCTTCCACGTTTCCTGACTCTTATCATACCCGAATGCTGTCCACCAGATCCCCGATCCGATTCTCACAGGCCCGGTATTCCCGTTCTGCATATTCGATATGACTTAAGTATACAGACAGCATTTCACAGACAGACTGCATATTTTCGATATCTTCTGATACCTGATTCTGGAATGTATTCCAGGCCGGGCCCTCCCATGTCTGCCCTAATAACTGCATCTCTTCCGCAAGCTCCTTCACAACACCGCCGATTTCCTTGATCTCCCCCTGCAAGGCATCCCGGTCCTTGGAAAGCTGCTGCGTTGATATCCTGATATAACCACTCATGATCTCATCCTCCGCTGCTTCTTTTAAACGTCATTTCAAACTCCATATTCATTGAGCTTCCAATATCCGGTCGGACTTACCTTCTAGAATGTAAGCAAGTGTTCGAATCCAGCCAGCCCGGTAATCCGGCTGGTTCCAAAAACTGTCCTTGGATAAACGGTAAGTTCCAAATTGTAGGTATCTGAAATCCTGCCTTCTGTTTTTTTCCAAATGGCGCACAACTCTTCCAAACATGCAGAAAAATGCTGCAGATTCCTGATTTCCTCCTGCACTTCTTCTTGGCTCTTACGCAAAAGGTACACCGTTTCATCCGTATAAGCCATGTCCCTGATTCTGTGCTCTGACTGCTTTAATTCTTCCTCAATTTCCCTCAATATGGAAATCTGTCCAGACAGCCCCGTTGCGGCTGCCTGAACACATTTGAAATCAATGTAGCTCACGTATGCTCTCCCTGACCTCTCCTTAGATGATTACGTCTGAAGAAAGGCTGTTGGCATCCTCAGTGTTCGCTGTATCGGACTGTGCATAAACCTGTGCCATTTCTTCCAGATCACTGCTGTGCTCCTGAATCATGCGGACCATTCTCTGAATGTCATCCTCCAGCCCTTTGAACTTATTAATATAAGCGGTTGCTGCCTCTCCTTCCCATGTGGCGGACATTCCTGTGATCAGGTTCATCATCTCTCCTGTCAGGCTGTTGACTGCGGCCCCCTGGCTGCTGAATTCAGATGCTGTATTGGTTAATAATTGAGGTGATACTTTAATGATTCCTTCCATAATAAATTCTCCTTTTCTATCCGGTTATGATTTCGTTTCTTAAGGTAACTTTTTAGGACTAAAATCCTATTTATTTGTCCTCTCACTGGCAATCTCCACATTAGTGGCCTCTGCCTGGGCATATCTGGCAGCAATTCCTTCCAGCCTTTGTGCATAGACCTCAACTGCATTGTAGAAATTATCCATCTGCACCTTATCACTTGCGAATGCATTATGGAATGTTTCTCTTGCCTGTCCTTCCCACATTCCATTCAAGTTCGCCTCGGTTCCCTCCAATTCATTTACCTGGCTCTTGAACTGTGCATTTAACTGTCTTAAAGAATCCACCTTTGTTTTCAGGTCATTGATTGATACTGTAAAATCTGACATTTTCTATTCCTCCGTTTCTTATTTGCTTACTGCTGTATCTCTTTGATGAACTCATCATAACAGGTTTTCCCCTGAAATTTATATTTTCGGACGGACGGCATTTTTTCTGGGATAAATGACTCATATAAGGCCGTTTACACCAGTAAAATCCTGCTTCCTGTCTTAAGTCCGTTCTCCTGTGCGTTCTGATCCTGCATCAACTGTGTATGATTCTGTGCATTCCACATCAGAAAACGCTCCACATCTCCCTGTACCGCACACTGCTCCTTCTGGCAGATCATCTCTGTGATTTCAGTCTTTACCTCGCACAGCGGTACCTCCTCATCGATTCGAAAATCATACAATTTCCCCATCATAGGGATTTCGATCTCCACCGTTATCATCCTCTGCCTGCTCCTTCCATGCTTCAAATTCCTCCACTGTAAACAGCCTCAGCTTTATCGTATCGCTCTTTTTCCAATAGCGCTCACTCACGGCGACCCGCCCGGGCACTACATAACAGTAATATTCCTGCCCTCCCTCACTTTCATTGCGCCAGATAAAGGATGCCTCCGGTCTGCTTACTGCTTCCAGGACCTCCCGCAGGTCTTCCCGAATCAGGAACCGCTCCCCCGCCGAAAGGATCAGTCCGCTTTTCGCCAAGTGATGAAGTGCTTTTATCACCTCTGAATCTGTAAATTCCTTTTCTGGCATATAAACACCTTCCACTGTGCGGACTCCTAAGCTATGTAACAGAATCCGCAGTTCATCAAAGCTTAGGATAAATCCCTTTTCTATCATTTCCTCCACATGCTCACTCCCCTTTCTCCAGATAGGCTTTGACTGCGGGCTTATATGACCGCGATAAAGGAATCTCAAACTCATTTTCCAAAAGCAGACGGTTCTGTGACAGGAATACTTTTACGATTTTGTTTTTATTGACCAGAAAGCTTCTATGGCACCGCATAAATCCTTCTTCCAGTCTTACCTCCAATTGGTCCAGCGTATCATAAAATCCATACTCCTCCGTCTCTGTATTCAGATAGACACGCTTTTCCCTGGACTCAAAGAAGTATATATTCTCATAATCTACCAGGGCCCTGCCGCCTTTATGCTCCACAACGAATACCTTTTTCTCATCGGGACGATAGAACCGATCCAGATAGGTCCTTACCGCTTCTGACAAGACCTCTTCGATCTGCTGAAACGTCAACGGCTTTAGAAGCAGGGACTCTGCGCCGATCGTAGGACGCATATAGATGGCAGGCGAGATCTTCGGGCTCGCAATGAGAATGATATAGGATGAAGGGGTGAGCCGGCGCAGCTCTTTGGTCAGTTCCAGCGCCCCCTCCATTGTGATATCTACGCATATCAGGTCCGTCTTTATCTTGTTGCTCACCGTCTCCTCTAATTCTGCATAAGTGGCACACTGCAGCATTTTCCAGCTTTCTTCCGTCCATCTTCCTGCCAGGTCCTTGGCATAGCTTACGATATACTGTCTTTCCTTCTTCGATTCATCTGAAATCAACATCACAATCATGTTACATTTTCGCCAGCGGGACCACTACCTCGATCCCTACGCTTTCCTCCTCTTCGTCAGGTACATAGCCCATTCCCCGTTTTGTCGCCTTGGACTGCTGTGCAAAGGACAGATTCTGGAAATTGAAAATCTTCTGTGCCTGCAGGTTTCCTCCCAGATGTATGCCCTTTTTATAAGAAATATAGGAATGATATGCTTTATAAGCAGACATAAGTGCATGATCCTCCGCTTTTAAGCAGCCGATGAAATAAATATAGTGCATGCTGCCCTTTTCCAGGATATTTTCCAGAAAACCGGACATACTGCCGACTCCCTCTCCCGGCTTATATGCCATCTTGAAAAATGCAGCCAGGTCGGAAATGAAAATAAAAATAGGTGTTTCCCTGCTCATCTGTGCAAATACCTCTGCTTCCTCCATTCCTTCTTCTATCAGTGCACGCTTCTTTTTATTCCGTGCCGAAAATTCCGGCAGAAGCCTGGATAGATAAGCAAATAATTGGGCGGAATCTGTAATATATTCTGCCTGATATTCTTCTGCCAGCTTCTTGAGTTCCGAGGTTCCATTTTCTATGATGCAGAGATCCCCCTTCTTCTGAAAAGCACCATAGAGCATCGCTTTCAGAGTGTTTGTCTTTCCCATTCTGCTCTTTCCAGAAATGAGATAACAGTAATTGCGCATTAGATCCATACAGTATACCGATGCATCCTCCATACGGTAGCCAAATGGCAGGAGCCCTCTATTCTGAACTGCCTGGACATAAGAAGGCTGTTCAGACAGCATTCCCAGTGTAGGATTTTCAGGAATTTCAGGAATTGCCGTTGCACATCGGCCGTCCCAGTCCGTACTCATCTCACGGCAGTACTTCTCCAGAGCCTGCCCTCGTTCAAAGTCATCTTCTGCCGGAATGCTTAAGGCCGTCTGGAATTCCAGCACTCTGCCGTCCACTGCGGCAAGCCCTCTTCCTCTGACATCCGTCTCAGGAAGAATAGGAAGCCGGGTCATCCGCATGACCTCCATATACTTGAATTTATCCGCCTGCTCCAGTGACAATACCGTTCGAATGTTATCTCCGATGCGGGATGGAATCTCTGCCATCCCAAAGCCTGCTGCCGTGACCATCAGGAACATCCCATATCCCACGCCCTCTCTTGCAAGCCTTAAGATCACATCATCATACTTATTCTTCGTCTTTTCCCGGAAAGCAGCAAAGTTATCCACAACGATCAGCACTGCCGGGAGTTTTATCCCCACTGCCTGTACATATTGGCTGTAGTTTCCCCCCTGAAGCAGCTTTTTCCGCTCATCCATCATCTGGATAAGCATGTGGATAAACCTGGCAGTCTTCTCCTCCTGTTGATCAAAGATCACGCCTCCCACGTGCGGTGCGGCTTCAAAAGGCGCCAGCATGTGACTGCTGAAATCTAACAGGTACATCCACAGCACGTCCGGCGAATACCTGCTGATGAACGAATAGACCAATGTCTGTAAAAAAGTGCTCTTTCCGCTTACCACAGAACCACAGACTGCATGATGCCCATCCTGTGAAAAACTGATAGACAAGGGCCTCTGTGCCTGTCCCTCTGGATCATCATAGAGTCCGATCAGACTTTCCAGCTTCCATTTTGGAGACATTGAAGTCCACTCATGATTTTTGTAACACTTCTCTTCGAATCCATCCAGCTCGGACAGATATATCTTTGTCTTTAGAACAGGAAGCCAAAGCTGCATCGTCTTTCCATAGCTGCCCTCCTGTGCCATTTTCCCCAGATATGCAATGACTGCTTCTAATTGTGTCGTCTGCTTGACGTTATGGGCCTGCTTTTTGTCTGCTTTCTTGTGATGTCCGCCGATCAGCTCTGCCTTCCCTGTCCGAGTCAGCAGTTCTGCCGCAGAGGATTTCCTGCCTTCCCCCTCCTCAAAGGGAGCTCCGCTGTAGCCTGACTGGAACAATTCGTAAATCTCATCATTGCCCACCTGAAGATAGCACCGGCCCGCCTGTGTAATGAACGCCGCATCCGGTTTATGCAGCATATCGCTGCTGTCCTGGCGGTCCTGCACCCTCAGGCAGAGCCGGAACTTTGAGTTGCTCCAGATATTGTCATCCACCGTACCGCTCGGCTTCTGTGTCGCCAGAATCAAATGTACTCCCAGACTTCGTCCGACCTGTGCCACGCTGATCAATTCCTTCATGAATTCCGGCTCCTCACGCTTTAACTCCGCAAATTCATCAATGATGATCAATAAGTGAGGAATCGGAAGCTCTGCCTCCTGATTTTTATAGAGTCTTGTGTACAGATTGATGTTGTTAACGCCATATTCGGAAAATAATCTCTGCCTTCTTTGATTTTCACTCTTGATCGAAATCATGGCACGGCGCACCTGATTCCCTGACAAGTTCGAGATCTGCCCCGCCAGATGTGGAAGGTTGGAAAATAAGTTTGCCATTCCTCCACCCTTATAATCAATAATAAAAAAGCTGACGTCCTCGGGACTGAAATTTAGCGCAAGGGATAAAATCCATGTCTGCAGCGTCTCACTCTTACCAGACCCGGTCGTACCTGCCACAAGCCCATGAGGCCCGTGAAATTTCTCATGAATATCCAGATAACAGTCTGCATTTCCTGCCTTCTTACCGACCAGTGCCTTCATACTGTTGTAATTTCTGTTCTTCCGCCACCTCTCCAACACCTGAAATTCCTCTAAGGAGGAGACCCCATACATACTGAAAAAGTCCAGGCTGTTGGGAATCTCACTGTTACTTTCCGCCTCATTGACCCTGATGTTGGCAAGCGTCTGGCCAAATGCCGCGAGCTGGGATGAGGTCACCTGATCCGGCACGAACCGCTTTTTTTCATGCTCCGTATCCAGCAGGTTATAGAACCCCTGGAAATACCGGTCATTCTCAATGACCTCCTCACAGGCATTTGGAAGCTGCTCTAAATGTTCGACCATCAGAAATGTGGTGATGCCATATTCCGGTTTCGCCTCATATATATACTTCGCCAGAATTTCCCCTTCCAGAATCGCAGGGTCGGAGATAAATAACACATAATGAGGCTTTACAAACCGCCTCTTTTCCCGATTTCCATAGGAATCCTCCGTCTGGCTCCGGGAACGGATGATGTTGGAGAGTTCAAAAAAGACATCCCCTGTCTCCAATTCATTGCTCGCCATATAACGACTCTGCTTATCCTCAGACCATACATGTGGAAACCACTTCATACATTCCCAGTCTTCCCTGCGCCGCCTGTCACTTTCCCGATAGATAAAGACCAGCTTCACGTCCGTATAACAGTGCCCTGCAGTGATACCAGCGACCAGGGTGTGCATCATTTCCACTGCGCCCCGCTTTCCTTCTCCGCCGACCAGACCGATCAACGTCTTTTCCATCAGGGAAATTCCTACCGGAACCTGTTTCAATGTCTCAAATTCCTGGCGGATCATCCCCGGCTTTTCCAGGAGGGAATCATTGATCAGTGTAAATTTTTCCTTCGGAATCTGAATCTCTACCTGGAAGGGCTGCTCCCCGATTCCCAAACGCTGGTATAGAAAATCGCTGTGTGTATAATTCCGGTTCCACAGCTCGCTGCTGTTCTGACTGTAGCCCAGGCACTGCGCCGCAGACGGGTACATCTGCCTGAGTGCCGCCGCATTATGCCCGTATTTCTGCCGCAGGGTATCCGCAATCTGTATCAGATAATTACTGTACGCATTAAATCTCTGATTTTCCTCCTCCATGTTCTCTTTCTTGCTGTAATTCAGGTTCAATACCGCCCACACCACTCCGATCAGGGCGGATGTGACCGCCGTAATCAGCCCTGTGTACATGAACGCACTGGACGCCTGTCCTGAGAGCCTGGAACCAAAGATTGCAAAACCGCACCCCAGCATCATAGGAATCGCCATAGTAAATGCCGGACCGATCGTTAAATATACAGGCTTCTGTTTATTCTGCTTTGGATTCGGCGGCGCTTCGATCTCCACCGCTTCCTGATAGATGGAGGGCAGATTTCTGGGGGAGCGGTGAAAATATATTTCCTCCTTCCCCTTCCTCTGACGGTCCTCTGTCACTGTGACCGGCGCAATCTCAAGAGGTCTTAGAATATCCTCCTTTACAGTCATGGTTCCATAATAAGTACCCACTGCGAGAATATTTCCTAAGAATAGAATATGAAGTCCGAAGATATCAATGTGATCGCCAAAGTCCAGCCTGCGCTTTCCCTGGACCCGGATATTCTGGCAGAACACCCCGTTGCTGCTGGTATCTGACAAATACCAGCCATCCGTAGTATGTTCCAGTACCGCATGGGATGCCGATATCAGCTCCATGAACTGATATTGAATCAGATTCCCTGCCGTCTTCCCGATGGAGACTTCTTTCATCATACGGATATCGTATTTTTCCATGACCGGAAATGTCAGAATACAATCCGCTGTCAGAATCTGGAACCTGTCTCCCGATACTGTCTTAATCTCTATGATATCCTGGTGATGCAGAATATGACGCTCTTCCCGGACCCGGTCTATCTTTACATAGTACGCATCTGTACTGATGATCTCCCATCCCCGTGAAGAATTCTCCAGATGGATTTCCAAATCCTTTGCCAGCCGATAAATATCATGATGCAGATAGATCGTATGGTCTGCATCATGTATATTCGGAAGAAGGAACTCCTTACATATCTGTTTGTTATATACCATTAAAATCATAATTACACCCTATGCTTTCTTATAGGTAAGCCATATCAAATGTGAATATTGTCACCTTGATCTTCAATGTCCCGACGACTAATCGGTCCCCGGTAAGCAGATATTCTGCCGTGTCCACAGCCCGTCTGCGAAGCCCTCGTATGATCCAGGTTCCGTTCGCCGAATGCAGATCCTTAACGGCCAGCCTCCCCTGTGAGAGGAAGATGACACAATGGCGGCCGGATACCGCGCCGTCCCGGATGCAGATCTCATTCTCCCCCGGACTGCGTCCGATTCGGGTTCCCTGATCTGGATCGAAGACAAAGCCCTGCTTCTGCTCATCCTTCCATTTCAGGTATACCATGGTCTTGTGGCCTCCATAGCTGGGCGCGCTCTGATTACGTATGGCATTATTCAGACAGTTCTCTTTTATCATCTTATAAGCCGCATCGTAATACTTCTGCATTTCCGCTTTTTCGGTACTGCGTACCACATATGCTGCGGCTATGACGGCAGCCAGAACGACTGCCGTAATCACACCCATCCACATCGTTTCAATCCTTCTTTTTATTTATTTGATATCGAAAATTCATCTGTCTCCGGTGCTTTATTGATGATATTCAGCTCTCCATGATCAATCTCACAGACAATCCAGATATCCTTCACATCTGCCGACGGATCGATGGTAATTGTCACTGGTTCTTTATTCGGAAGGTATACCTTTACAGTCGCTCCATATTCCTTCATCGTGCGGGTCCGCCTGAAATCTGCCACCTGGAACTCATACACCCCGTTCAGGTCATAGATCGTCATGGTCTCCGGCCCGTATCCGTCCGTATCATCCAGATCAAGCTCTGCAATCATATCGCTTCCTGCCTTTGACTGCTTATTCCTGAAATTCACAAATACGTTCTCTCCACCATCCGTATTTCCCATAAGGTAAGAGTCCAGATCCTGCGGCTCTGCGTTCCATTCCAGGACAATTCTGGCCGTTCCCTTAGTAAGCTTAGGTGAAATCGTGAACTTCTCGCCATTATAATTTTTGCCCTCTTTGATGACAAATTCGAACTCTTCCTCAATATAATCATCTGCTGTAATCAGAATGGTATAGACATCCGGTTCAAGGTCAATGGAAAATGTTCCGTCTGGTCCTGACTTGGTCGTTTTTTCGGATTGCTCTTCTTCGCCGGCTGGAAGGTAAGTACTGCATCCTCCACACCTTCTCCGTCGACTGCATCCACGACTACACCTGAAAGATGTCCGGTACGGTCCTTCTCAAGGTTCGCATTCAGAAGGATGATTTCATTCCATACATTTGGTGCCGTGACATTTCCATCCGCGTCCGTCTCGATCCGAATGATGTAGTCCTCGTTCTTAGTCTCCACGTAATACCTGCCATCCAAATTCTTCGGCTGCACTTTTTCTCCAAAGAACATCTGAAGCCTTTGTATGCTCACCCCGCCGTCAAAATTGCGGAACAGCATTCCCAGGGTATTGACTGTGATTTTCTCCGGCATTCCCTTTTCCGTCGGGGTCTTACGGCTCACATCAACAATGTTTTTATTCGTCTCTGTATTCCTGTAGAAGCAGGTCGCATCGAGACCAGCATGTACGACCTCCAAATAGCCGTCTTCATCCGTCTGTGCACTCTTGACTGAGCCGAATACATCCTTATAATCCTCAAACCGGTAATTTATGATTTTCTGCATAAAAGAGGTATCCCACCCCATATTCTGGGATGCATTTTTAAGGTCCAGAGTCTGCTCCTGCTTTTCTTCCTCATCCCCCATGACAGCCACAAGGTTCTGTCCATCCAGGTCGTCCAGCATCCTTTTGATCTTAAAGGAGGAAGTCTCCTCCCAGCCTTTGCGAAGGACTGCCTTTGCCTTGGAAGGCTCTTCCTGCTCCACATACACATCTGCAAGGGCAAGATATGCATCCTCCTCGCCTGGATTTTTGGAGATTGCCTTCTTATACTCGACCACCGCATCCTCATAATTATGGGATGCCAGATACTTTTCCGCCCGTGTCATAGCCTCACTGTAATTCTTCTCCTTCATCTTCCCACTCACTACAAAAAATGCCGCCGCGCCGATTACGACGACCAATAGCCCGGCTAATACAGCCAGTATCATTTTTGTCCGGTTCTTTCTTCCATTCTGGTTCTGATTTTGTCCGCTCATATTCCCACCTCATCTTTAGTCATAGATCTGATAAGTCTGTTCCCTGATCTTTCTCTTTTTCTGTTTCAATACCCATTCCGCTGCTATCAGCCCTGCCGTGGACAGCAGGATCAGAATGGCCCCTGCCGCCATCAACTGTACACCGCTCATACTTTTACTCCTCCAGTTCCTTCATGATTCCAGTCAGCTCTTCCATCTCTGTATCGGACTCTCCTGATGCCTGATAACGGTGCTTGCAGTCCTGATAACGGAATTTCAGATCCTCCAGAATTCCCTCATAACTCTTCTGTTCCTTTGCCAGCTCCAAATAGTTGTAGCACATCCACATCGGAATCACATAATCCTCCCCATATGTCCGGTCCATGCGGTAAAGCGTGTCGTTACTGTCCTCGTACTTTCCCATGGCCCGCTGCGTCAACGCCAGGTTCAACTGGTCCTCATAGCTTGGATTTTTGCTTTGATTCAGACGCTGGTAGCAATGGTAAGCCTTCGCAAGATATGTGCTCTGATTCGTATTCCTGCTGTCAGCTAAAGCCGCCTTCGCTGCCGACTGTCCCATCTGTCTTAGGACCTCTTTTGAAGTTTCCAGCTCTTCTGCGTGTTCCAGAGCCCTCACTGCCTTTTCATATTCTTCACCCTTCTCATAGATAGAGGCCTGCAGCAGATATCCGCTCAACAGATTCTTTTGATCTGTCTCGACTTCAAAAAATTCCTCTAATTCCTTTAACGCCCGGTCTTCCTCTTCTTCCATCCAAGATATTTCTGCCTGTATCAAAAGCCGTTCCCCTGCTGTCAGACTTTTTTTCCCGTCTGCAGAATCCATCACCGTATGTGCCTTGCTCACAAGTCCGCTGCGCACAAGTGCAATCACATAATCCTTACAAAAGCCATCATTTTCAGGTTCCAGTCTCCATGCTTCTTCATAATAGGATGCAGCTTCCCGAAACTCCTCCTGTCTGAAATAACTTTCCCCCAGCACATGAAGCACTTCCGCTTTCTTCTCTTCATGGCGCTTTAAATAACTACGGTATGTACGGGAATTCAGGATTTTTGTTGCCTGTGAAACAACTTCTGTATCATCCTGTTTTTCCGCTGACACATATAACTGTCGGTAAGCCTGCTGCCAATTCTCGATTCCATTCTGCCAATTCCCGTAATACAGAAGAAGTACCCCCATGACCACGCAGAGCAACCAGACAAAAACCCCTGCAAACTGGACAAATGTATATTTTTTATACAATGGGTCCATCCTGCTGACATCCAGAAGTGCCTTTTTCATCTGTCCAGCAGACTGAAATCGGGCGGAAGGTTTCTTTTTCATTGCCTTAACTGTAATTGCCCGAATCCCGTCACTATAAGGGATATCCATAGAAAAAAGGTCCTGGTACTGCTCTTTATCCGGTGACGGAAGACGCCCGCTCATCAAGGTATAGAACACGGCTCCAAGGCTGTAAATATCCATACGAACATCCAGCACGGACGTATTCTTTTTCCCATACTGAATATCCATTGCCTTCTGATACTGCTCCGGTGCGGCGAACCAGGGACTGACCCCCTTGATATCCTTAGAGACTTCCCCATCCAGAGAAATATTAAAATCGATCAGACATACATTTCCCTGCACTGTAATCATGATATTGGACGGCTTGATATCACTATGGAGAATGCACGGAGTCTGCGAATGCAGATATTCCAGCACCTCGCAGAGCTGTAACATCCACTTTAAAAGAATCTGTTCCGGAAAATGACGGCCCTGGTTCAAATACTGCTGGAGGTCCTGTCCTTCGATATACTCCATAACTGTATAAATGCTGCCTCCCACGTCCAGGAAGTCATATACCTGCGGCAGATACGAATGGTGAAGACGTTTCAGAATATCCACCTCTGCACGGCCGTTGATCTGTCCCACAAAGTGGTCCTTCACCTTCTTGACTACCACCTTTTTCTGCAAATGCAGGTGATATGCAAGATAAATGATTCCTGTTCCTCCCTGACCGATCTCGCAGATAATCTGATACATCCCGCCCAGAATATCTCCTTTTTGTATCATACTAATCCCTCTCTCTTAAAATCCTGCACTTCCTCCTATGGAAAAGGGCCGCCCAAATCTAAAGATTCAGGCAGCCCGATCACTTTCTTACCACCTTAGCGGTGGGAGTCATTTCCCGAAATATAATTGTTACGCTTTCCTTCTAAGCCTGCTTTTGGCTGGATTTCTTTTTCTTAGTAAGAAAAACTGCAAGTGCCGCAGCTACCGCTGCCAATCCAACTGATGAGCCGACTACTAAAGGTGTGTTGCGATAGAACTGTACCAACAGGTTCGCTGTGATCAGCACGCGGATCTCAGATGTATCAGCCTGATTTCCTGCTGCATCTGTTGCGACCGCCTTAATCTCCTGCCAGTTGCTGGAGCTTTCCAGTGAAAATGGGATTTCGCCCTTCTGCTTCTGGATTTCCTTCGCACTGTAGGTCTTCGACTGAGTGTCCTTACCGTCTACCTGGACGTTCAGATTATCCATTGCTACATTATCTGCAACTGCAATCGTGATATCCCTGTTGTTTGTTCTATATTGACCATCATCCTCTACTCCGGTGATGACAACTGTTGGTTTTGTCTTATCAATAACGAATTCGATATTCGCCTCTTTGACCTTATTGTTCACTTCATTTTTTGCACGGTCTTTGGAATCGATCGTCACGTTATAGAGACCTTCCTTCTCAAAGTTAGCAGCCTTGATCGTATACTCATAGCTCTTCCAGGAAGCCTCATTTCCGCTTTCCTTCACCGTATAATCTGTTCCTTTTGTCAAGTTTACCAATTCTCCGTCAAGTCCATATGAGATTCCATTGTGTACCAGAGTATCTACATTGACTTCTGTTACCACCAGATCCTGTTCCTTATTGGAATAGTACTGATCCAGGAATGCTTCTGTGGAGGTTCCAAATATAAAGTTGGAACCAAATCTGTTCACAGAGAAGGTTACGGACTTCTCATCCATATTTCCGGCCAGATCACTTACCTGTGCAGTCAATGTGTAGACATCGTCCACTGACTCCTTGTGTTCAAAGTCAGCCATCTTAATGCTTTCGCCGTTCGGAATAGATGACCTGCTTCCGCTGATGGTCTTCTCGGAATGCTTCGGCCCCTTAATGCTGATCTTCACTGCAGACGCATCATAATTCACATCACTGTATTTTACCCCTGGTGCTACGGTACCGTTATTCGCTGATTTGTCCGTGATATCAAAAATATCGATCTCCGGCTTTGTCTGGTCCACAGTGAACTTATCCTGTGTATAAGCTGTTGCCGGGTTGCCCGCCAGGTCTGTGTAATTGATGGTAAAGGAGTAATCTCCATCTGTTCCAAAGTAAATCGTTGCAGAGTGGCTGTCCCCGCTTGTAGACCATCCATTGACTCCCGGTGCTGAAATGCCCTGTGACTGGAGGCTTGCGGATATTGCCGCCTGTACTTCGGAACCATTGAAGTTATGCTCATTTACCGTAACCGTAGCTGTACGCGGCTTGTCATAGTATGTACCATTTGCAGCATTGTTGTTATCAAATGTGACATTGATAGTCGGTGCGGTCTGGTCAATTGTAAACTCATCTACCTGTGAATAATGGGAGCGGTTTCCGGCCCGGTCCGTACAATTCATCGTAATCGTGTAATCCCCGTCTGCAGCAAATGTAACCGTACATGTATTGACAGCATCGTCGGTTTCCCCTGCTAATGGACTGATACTCCATCCACTGATAGAAGGCATCGTTCCGTCTGTATTCGTAATTGTAAAATCTACCGCATCAGGATCAAAGTTACGTTCCCTGACAGAAACCGTTGCTGTCCTTGTGGCATTGTAGTACTTGCCATTGGATGGATTATTCAAATTATATTCAATCTGAACTTCTGGAGGAGTCGTATCTATTTTGATATCCTTCGTCGCTTCTGACTGGTTACCGGCGTAATCAATTGCTACAACCTTAATGGTCACGTGGTTCGTGTTATTTTTTTCTGCTTCTACCTTTAAATCGTCATGGTAGCGTTGCTGCCTTTCAGCAGGTTTATCCCATTCATGAGTTCCCGCTTGTGTACGCTGACCATTAGAAGTAACTTCATATGAAACCTCTTTCAGACCGGAGTAAGTTCCGCCTACGGCCGGATCTGTAACATCGATTGAGAATGGTACATCTCCTCCATAGATTCCCTGTGGTGGATCAGCCATTGTGATTGTAATCTCTGGTGCTGAAGGCTTTTGGTTATCTGCGATGATACCAGTCTCCGAGTTAATGTAATTCACATTTCCGGCCATGTCTACCATTTTCATGTAAATAATAGCCTGTTCATTTGCCGTCACCTGTGTTTCGCTTCCATCTGTCCAATCCTTGATCTGATCCAACTCATCCCATGTCAGAGCCGCGAATATACCCCTGGTCTCCACATCTGGAATGTCCTTATAATACTGCATAGACTTCACACCTGATGTTAAATCTTCACTGGTCATTGTGATCGTCTTCGTATTCTGGGTGAAGATTCCAAATGTCAACCAATGTGCAAACTTTTCCCAGATATTTTTGTCGTCTACTACTATTCTTCCTGTTGGTTCCAATGTATCTACCGTGAAATAATGTGTTCCATAGACCGCTTCATTTCCGGCAAGATCTTTATAAGTCAATGCCAGCTCATAATTTGCATCTACTGTAAATGAAAATACCTGTGTTCTGACGTAACCGTCTGATGTCCACTTACCTCTTGTGTCTGCACTTGCTGTGAAGTTTTCTGTATCAACACCGACCTTTTTAAAATTAGTTGCCTTGAATGTAAGGTCCATCTGCTTGGGTTCTTCTGAAAATTTAGATGCCAAGCTAAAGTTGCGCTCTGTGACAGTAACTTCTGCTGTAATAACACTACTCTCGTAAATACGGTCTGCATTTACCTTCCCCGGTGATACCTCTGTTTTTCCAGCTTTATAAACTACTTTAATTTCTGGAGCCACTTTATCTACTGTAAATTTTTCTTTTGCCTTTGTCCCCTTTTCATAAACAGCACCTTCATCGCTGTATGTCGCTGCATCAGCAATGTGAGGAACAATTACATAGTCTGCATCCCGTTTATCACCTTCACCAAACAGAATCTGATATTCAACAGTCCGTTTATCACTTAATTTCTTAAATGCCACATCGTTTTGACTATCAATTGGGCCTCCCTTTACAGAAATACCATCCACTGCTTTTAATTCTTCCAGAGATATCCCATTCATAGCCTTACCATCTAAAGTTAAGTCGAATGTCAGTCCTTTTTCATAAAAGTTTCTTTCCTGATAAGTAATCGTCATTAAACGTTCATCTGTAAAGTATGATTCATTATGTACATCGTTATTATCATAGGAAACTTTTATTTGCGGCTTTGTTATATCAATTGCAAGCTCTCTTGTTGCTACTGTAATATTTCCTGCGTTATCCTCTGCAGTCACTTCAATTACAATATCATTACTGTTATTCTTGTCACTTTGGATTAACAAATCGGTCTTTTCCAATGTCTGGACCCGTTTTGCTGCAGGTTTCAACTCTTCATTAAAGTTTCCTGACTGTGTCGGTTTATCAGCATTCCCATCCTTAATAATCTTATAGGATACTTTCGCCAGACCAGAATATGTATCGCTGCCTTCCGGGATTGGATCTGTAACTTTAATATTGAAATTGACATCCCCTTTAAATATCTCCAGGCCTGTATCCTGATTCTCTGCCACAGGGTCCTCTGTCGTAATTATGATTTCCGGTGAGGAAGGTGACTCTCTATCATCAATAATTCCTTTTGAATTGATATAGGTTCTATTCCCTGCCTGGTCCTCCAAGAAAACATACGGAACAGCCTTAGAATTCTCGTTAAGCTGATATGTCTGCTGCTTCTCATCAACCGTATAATTTGGAGCTTCACCTAAATCATTATCTAATCTGGTCCAATGATCGATATGATTTAATTCATCTTCCGTTAATGCATCAAATTCACCATTTTCCATATTCAGATTTCTTTGTGACGGATCTGGATTGTCTATATAGTATCTCTGAACATATGGTGATATCACATCTTTACTATTCATTGTAACTGTAACAGAATGATTTCTGAAAATACCGAAGGTAATCGTATCTAAAATCTTACGAAATACTCCTTCATCCTCTGAAATAGTAACCGTTCCCTCAGGAGCCGTCTTGTCAACTGTAAATGAATCTCCTTTTTCTTGATTACTTTCATCAACTAATACCGCAGAATTTCCTGCCAAATCAGTATAAGCCATGTTAAATATGTAATTAGCCTCATCCGGGAAAATAAAGGTCTGTGTGTGTTCTCCCCCGTTCAGACCAGGATTCCATTTATTTACTGCCTTTGCTAAGCTATTGCGGTCCTCACTCACACTTACTGACTCACTCTTTAAATCAACAGCAGTTTCCGATACATTCATATTTTCAAATTTCTCGCCATCTGCAAAATTTCTTTCTGCAATTGTTACTTCAGCTTCAATATTATACTTTTTATATCTCTTTGCTGTATTAATATCCTGCGTAATATTAATTCTTTCTTTTTGGTCATTGTAAGAATAATATTCTACACTCATTACTGGGGCTACTGTATCAACCGTAAACAACTCCCCTGTCTTAACTAACTGATTCTCATCTTTTACATCTACTGCGCTATTTCCTGTTAAATCAGTTGTTGAGACTGTTATTAGGTAATCGTGGTCTTCTGTTCTCCCCTTTTCATCCGTACCAAATGTGAGCGTAAATTTAATCTCCCTATCATCAGTATGCATCCTTGAATCCACGTCTGCTTCGCTGTCTTCCACAACAGTAACAGCATTGATTCCGGTTATGTCTTTTAATTCTGCATAGGTGCATACTTGCTCTTTCCCATCCACTTTTACATTAAAGCTTGTATTCTCAAGTGAGAAATTTCTTTCCGTAATGACTACAGTCATTGTACGCGGAGCCTTGAAGTAATGACCATTCTTAACTCCGATTTCTTTATCATTATAGATTGCTTTGATAGTTGGCGCCTTGTCATCCACATAAAACGTTTCATTAGAAGCAGATGCCTGACTGTATGTAACACCACTGTCCTCTTTTCCGGCCTTATCTTTAATATGTGGAATCAGTTTGTAACATCCATCTGTCTGGAACTGAATTTCATAAGATAAAAGACGATTCTCCGTATGTGCTGTTTCTTCTATATTTGCTTCTGAATCGACCAGCGCACCAACTTTAAATTCTTTCATCTTTCTCAGTTCTTCCAGTGTAAGACGACTCTTTTCTGCGCTCCCCTCTATCTTCTTTCCATTCACTTCCAGTTCAAAAGTCAGAAGGCTTTCGTCAAAGTTCCTTTCCTTATAATCAATCTTCATAACCCTGGAATTGTAATAGAGGCTGTCCTTATAAGAATCATAACTTACTTGTACTTCTGGAATCTTGGAATCTATAATAAATAATTCATTTCCATCATAGTCTTCCGTTTCGGGCACTTCGTACTTAACTTCTTTATTTATATTTCCGGCAGTATCCTGAATATGAGGAATTACTTTATAAGCTCCATCTTCTGTAAATTGAACCTTGTATGTAATTTCTCTGTCATCTGTATAATCATCCGGGTTTGTTACGGCCCCATTTGAATTACTTATCTTTGTAACCTGAATGGCACCAAGCGCATTCACCTCAGCCAGTGTCAGTCTGCTTTTTTCTGCTGTACCAGCCTGATCTGTTCCATTCACCTGTACATCAAATGATAATAAGCTTTCGTCGAAATTTCTCTCCTTATACTTGATTGTCATTTCTCTTGATTCAAAATAATGCTTTGACTTTGCTTTATTTTCTGAATATCCCACTGAAACTTCCGGCAGAATGTGATCCAGACAGAGATTCTCCTCCGTATATGTGTAATCATTTCCCGCCTTATCAACTGCAGTTACAGAAATCGTTACATGATTGGTGTGATATTTCTTCACAGTCAGAATTCCATCTACTGCAAAGTTAGCCCGTTTTACCAAATAAGACAATGTAGTTTTATCATCGTTCTCTGCACCTATGATTTTATCAATATCATCGGATGTTATAGTATAGGAATCTACCACCTTCTTATCTGCATCTAAACCAGTACTGTTTCTTACTGTGTTCCCATTGTCTGTGACCTCTACACGAATTTCTTCAATTCCTGAAGTAGTATCTGTGACAGACTCTAAATCCTGAATCTCAATCTTATATGGCACTGTTGAATCACATGGAACTTCTCCAATCGGCTGCCCATTATTTACAATCACATTAACCTTTGGTGCATTTGTCTCAAATACTAATCCGTTAGATGTATAAATTGCTTCATTACCCACATGATCCCGAATACGGGCTAATACAATATGATTTCCTTTAGAATCTATATTTTCTGTCGCCTGAATTGCATTGCCATGATCATTCCAAATGCTTGGATCATTCTTTGCACTTACGATACCAGAAACAATATTACTGTCCTTTGTTACCTGGATAACACATGTCTCAAAGGATGCGACTCCACTTCCCTCATCCGAAACGTTCACCGTAACAGGATGTGACTTGTTGGTAAACTCTGTGAAAGGAACCTGGGTATTGCCAAATAAACCTGCATTTACACCAATAAACTCTGCCTTTGGACTCTCTGCATCTACTTTTACAAGATATTTGTTGTCCTTGCCGTCCTTATTAATGGTCCTTGTATTACCGTCTTTGTTGTCTCTGGAATCCTTTAAATAAATATCCAGCTCTTTTTCAGCATCTTTATCATCAGCAAACTGGATTCCCTTCCCATTCGGAAATTCAACCCAACTCTTCCCACCATCCTGTGATACTGCAACACAGTTATAATAGGTATCATCCTTTATAGCAAATCTTAAAAGACCTTCTGCATTTCCCCTGACCCAAATATTATAATCATCAGGAGTATTAGCATTCTTAATTTCTTTATAAACACCTTCTGCATCACTATTTACAGAGACAGCATTTCTAATTTCATCATCTGTCTTTTCTTCTTTTGTAATTTCAAGCCTTCCATAATATTTATTATCATCTACCATGCAGATTTCATAGTTTCCTGCATCTGTATTTTTAATCTGAGGCTGAATGGCATCTTCATAAATACCTACATAATAATTTTGGTCTTTTAAAATAATCTCCGTATCTTTCTCAAGATTATTAAGTTTGTCTGTCCCAACCAGCCCTTGTTCAGCTCCATCTACAATTTTCCCATTCGTGCCTGCTAATACGACTTTATTATCAGCTTTCACTTTGGTCAAAATTTCTTCTTTGGTCTTTCCATAAGGAATTGTTGTTTCATAATCACCAGTCTTTTTCTCAATGCTGACATATACTGGTCTTTTCGTTATTTTAATCTGACTAGAAACCTCTTTTTTAGTCTCATCAATATTAAATATATATCTCGTATCTGATGACTTCGTTATTTTAGTAATATTACAGATCGTGTATGACTTTGCGTCTGCACTATCTACTTCTGCAGTTGCCTCAACTTCAATTACATCGTCCCCTACAATATCTGTATTTTCTGTATGGGACAATTTACCCTTGATTGTAATTTTCTTCGTGCCATCATATACCTTTTCAACAGGCTGCCATGAGATATTCTGTAAAGAAATGTTGCTCAATGTCTTTTGATTCACAGTAATATCATATTTGGCCGTTGATTCCGTATACTCATCATTCGCTGCTGCTGTCACTGTAATTGTTGCCGTTCCTGCTGACTTAGAGCTTACGCTTCCATTTTCATCAACAGTAGCAACGTTCTCATTACTGCTTACATAAGATAAAGTTCTTCCCTGGAGTGAAGCTTGTGTAGCTTCAATTTGTTTTGGCGTATCTCCATATGTAACTGTATCTGATGCCTGATCTAAGACAATCTGAGAAGATTTTTTATAGGAAATCTCATTCGTAGAAACCGATGACTTCAAATAAAAGTCATTAGTATTTTCCTCAAATACTGCAATAAACTTAGTTGTTCCCGCTGGACTGCTATATGTAACTTTAGAATTATATGGAGCTGCAATCGTACCTATAGAAGTTGTGTTTTCATCATTTTTATAAATCTTAACAACTCCACTTGCATCTTGTGGCATACCTCCCACAGATATTTCTACTGACGAAACATCAATATTATCTGTCGTATTACTTCCCGGATTTGCAGTTATTGTCATTCCGGAAATTGTTTCCTTTACAATTACTTCTACTGAAGCCGTCTCATTATGTCTTGTTACAGTTATATTTGTCTTTCCTAAACCCTCTGCACGAATATTTCCCTCTTGATCTACTGTAGCAATGGATTCATCCTTCGATTCCCACACATAGCCCGGCTCTCCATCACTGCTGTTTTCAATCCTATTCTTGATACCAATAGCCGCTGTATTATTATTAGGATCTGCTGGATTTAATGGTCCTATCGCTGTCTCACTTAAATCAATTGGGCTCATTGTCAGTTTCTGCTTATTTGTATCATCCAGTTTCAATGTAATATCCGTCTCTGAATTAAATCCGTCTTTTTCTACTGAATAAGTATATGTTTTTGCACTATCTACAGTGAAATCTGACAGAGTAAAGGTTCCCTCTTTTTCTGTAATTCCTTCACCGACAATCTGAGTTCCATCAGAAATTGTAATTTTAGCTCCGCTCAGTCCAACTTCCTGCGTGGATCCGAATTCCTCATAAATATAAAAACTGACATTCTGTACTGTTGTACTACTTGGATTCACTGGATCCGCCGCACTCGCCACCATCGTCACATCCGGCAGCACGCTGGTAAGCGGCAGCAACAGTGCCAGCACAAAAGCACATACCCTTTCTTTTAGATTTCTTTTTTTCCTCATTCCCTGCTGTCTCCCTTTCCTTTTTTATTTTCTATCAGTATTGCTGTAAATATCTTCCCATTTAAAAGAAAATGTGAATACAGACTTAATACCAGCAAAAATATGAACATCATTACAGCAATCTGGTTCACATTTCTTCTGTTCGCCAAAAATATTGTTGCGGCAAGTGAAATAATCAATACCACATCTGCTGCCATTGCTGGTTTATTGCTGAAAAATTTCAGCACATTGGGTCCCTTATATGCCTTGCGGAAAAAGAGGATATAACTGACCACGCCTCCCAGAATCCCCAGCCAGAACAGAACTCCGGCAGTATATCCGAGTGGATTCAACTTCCCCTCCGCATCAAAGGCTCCCAGCACCATCCATACGGAAACTGCCGAAATCAGAAATTGTATATATACAATTGTAAACGCCTTCTTTTTGTCTCTCATTCCTTACAAAACCTCCTCTGTATGTACCCACATGACCTCTTTTATGATTTTGAATGGTCCGGGAAGTTTTATCTCAGGCTGTACCGCCTGGTCCAGTATGTTTTGAGAAAGGACTGTCGTCTCTCCTGACTGGTTCAGAACCGTCGTCTCCTGTGATCCATCATCCAGAAGCTTTTCTGTCACCTGACTTTGGGCTGACTGCCCTGATATCTGCCCCGAGTACTGTCCCGATACCATTCCAGGTGCCGCGCTTCCTACGCTGTTTCCTGCTGCCCCGCCATTCCTTGATGCGGCTTCTGCCTGAACATCTAAGTTCGGCGCTGTCACCGGATAAGCAATCCGGTCTTCTGGACGCAATACAGACGGTGTATGGGAAACCATATCCTGCCTCAGCTTCCCGGTCCTTGCATTGATCTCCTCCATCTTCTGAATCGTCCGTTTTGCCCCGCGCCCTGTTTTCATATCTATGATTCTGCGAATATTGAATTTAAAAAACAGAAGCACCGATACAGCGAAGAATACACAGGCAAGGACAAGACACACAATGAATCCGGTGTGATAGATATTAATCATTTTTTCCAGTTCCTGCATTCACTGCCCCTCCTGTCTCCTCATTTTTATCCATACCACGGGTCGTGTAGGCGATATCGACCTCTTTTCTTGCCCATTCAATATTATCCAGGATCGTATTCTTTAAATGTTCGATCTCCGTTCTGTCACTCTCGTTTAGAACTACGATATCCGTGTTCAGCCTGGACTGTGTCTTATCAAGCTGTGAAATCAATTCCTCCTTGGTCACACCTGCTGCCTTAAAATTCAATGGATTCTGTCCTATCTGATAGACCACTTCTTTATACATGACCAACGCAGTTTTTACGTTATCCATCTCGACCAGGTTCCCACTGACAAGCTCCGTCAGATCCTTCCAATAATCTCTGTATGTCGTAGTACTGTCTCCGGCCTTGTTGCTGCTGTTGAGGTTGGCATAGTAGCCCGCGATTCTGCCCAGTCGTTTTGCCCGTTCTACTTTATTACTATCCAGTGTGGTACTTGACGAGGCAATGTCGAACCATGCCTGGGACATTGGTTTATTACCATTTCCCTCATAATAGTAGTAATACGCGAGCCCCATCTGGAACGCGAAGTCATCATATGCCTTTTCATCTGCCTCCAGATAACTTTCATTGCTCCGGTTGCTGCTGCCCTTATATCCCAGGATTTCCGTCATTTTAGCGGCTTCCTCCTGTGAAAAATCATCGTCATCCAAAAACGCCTTATTCAGAAGATCCACATATCCCTGCTCTTCACCCGGATTCAGATAGATTGCACTCTGATAATTTTCCACTCGTTCCTCACTGGTTCCTGCAGAGACCGCATTTTTCAAATACTGCGTATAACTGCTGTTCGTCGTGGATGTCTCGGCAGCCTTGAATCCTACACATGCCCCCATAGAAACGACAGTCAAAATAGAGGTCGCAAGAAATGTTCTCCATTTCCTGTTCTGCTTTACCTTATACTCGTGATCCAGTTCATCATAGTGTTCCAGTGCATACATCAATTCCGCACAGGATTGATAACGGTCATTTGGATTCTTCTGCGTACATCTTAAGATGATTTCTTCCAGACCAGAGGAAAGATTCGGATTCCACTGGCGGATCGGATACATTTCATAAGGAGGCAGGCAGGGGTTATGTCCTGTAATCAGGTGATACAATGTTGCACCCAGACAATAAATATCTGTTCTGGCATCTGTCTGGCCTTGTCCCCCGAACTGCTCCGGTGCCGCATACCCTTGCGTTCCCAGACATGTAGTGTCTGCGATACTTGCCGACTTGTATTCTCTTGCCGTACCAAAATCAATAATCATGATATTGCCGTCCGGCTTGAGCATCACATTGGACGGCTTCATATCCCTGTAAATGATAGGCGGCACTCGAGAATGCAGATACCCGAGCACATCACAGATCTGCTTCGCCCACTCAATCACTTTTTCCTGAGGCTGTGCCCCCTCCCGGTTCAGCGCCTCACTCAAAGGCTTTCCTTCTATATAATCCATTACAATCAGGAAAGTATCATCACAGTCAATCACGTCAATGATACTTGGGAGATTGGGATGATTCAGCCTTTTTAAAATATCGGTCTCGGCAATCAGATTCTGTTTCACCACTTCATAGTTAGATACGCCGTCCTTACGAATCTCCTTGATTGCCCAGGGCTTATTCGCACGCTCGTTCATTGCCAGATAGACAATGCTCATTCCACCCTGTCCGATTTTATTTAGTATTTTGTATTTTCCATCTACAATGGAACCTATCTCTAGCATCTCTTATTCCTCTAATTGGTTTTTATAATAATGACGGAAATATTATCGCTTTCTTTTCTCTGCTTGTTCAGTTCCGTACAGTAGATTGCTGCATCCCGCATTGCTTTTTCATCCGTCAGCAATTGAGGGCTTAATATCTTCATAAATTCATCGACTGTAATCTGATGGCGGAACCCGTCCGAGCAGAGGATGAACAAGTCACCTTCCTCATATTCTCCCTCATAAAAATCAGGGATGATTACCTGACTTGCTCCTACACATTGCAGAAGCACATTCCTCTGCGGATGATTACGGGCTTCCTCTTCCGTCATGCGTCCCTCGTCCATTTCCCGCTGTACAAAGGTCTGATCTTTTGTAATCATCTCCAGACTTCGGTTCAGGCGGTATGTCCTTGAATCCCCTACATTTACAATGTAGTAATGATGGTCGATTAATAAAAGTGCCACCAGCGTTGTCCCACATGGGGCATGAAATCCCGCTCCGTAATCTGCGATTTTATGATTCACATTGTCTATCAGCTCATTCCAGCTTTTTTGCAGGGAATTGTAATCGATTTCCTTTGTCTCTCTTTTCTCATAGAGAATAAAAGGAAAAACTTTTTCGAACCAATCAGAAAAAGCCCTAATCAAAGCTGCACTGGCGACCTCACCTTTTGCAAGGCCGCCCATGCCATCACAGATTACAGAGAGCAATACCTCTCCGTAATCTGTAGATGCCTGCTTGATTAAGACAGAATCCTGATTGGTATTCTTTTTTATTCCAACATCACTATGTGCAATACTTAAAAAACCCATTTCTGTCTCCTGTTTCACTAATTTACTTATGATAAATGAAATTCAAATTCTTCATCTGATAATTTTAAAACAGACTGATCAGATAATAAGGTTTCCTTATGTGGACTTAACTGAACACCATTTACAAATGTAAAGTTCGTAGCGCCCTGGTCGATTGCATAATAATCAGACCCTTTCTTAACGATTTCACAGTGAACACGGCTGACCGAGGTATTATCTGAAATACAGTAGTTTACTTTTTTCCTTTCTTTGCCCAGCTTGAAGTTCTGAAGGTTGACTGCGATCTTTTCTCCATTCTTCTTGCGAATCAGATATGCGCTTCCTGCGTTGCTAAGCAGTGTCGTCTCTCCTGCTCCGGCATCAAGCAGCGTTGTCTCTCCTGCTCCTTCTGGAATCGTATCCTGCTGTGGCATTGGGTTTGGTTTTGCAAAGCTGTCTACAGAGCCGTATGCATTTCCGCTGTTCGCATCCCAATTGGATGGACCTGGTGCCGGCCCTCCCTGTACAGGAACCGGTGCTGCTTTTTTCTTCTTACTTGACATTACTACTACAATAATAATGATGATCACAATGACAACTGCTGCCACAATGGCAATGATCAGCATCATGTTCGGTCCAGACTTTTCTTCGAGCGCATTGATTGCATCATTTAAATCATCTGTTGCATTCTGAATCTCAACTGCCTCTGCTGCATCATTGGCTAAAACTGCTTCTGCAGTTCCAATGCTGTCATCGAGAGCTTTCACTGTCTCTTCTGTGAATTTGGTGGTGTCAACAGCTTTGGCATCATCTAATGCGGATTGAAGTTCTGTGAGGATTGCTGTGTTGTCTGGTTTCTCTTCTTCTTTTTCTGAATCTGGTGTGGTTTCCGTGTCTTGCGTAAGCTCTGGTGTAGAATTCATTGGAGTTCCTGCCACATATGGAATTCCAAATGTATCCAGTCCCTTCTTTATGTAATTAATCTGAATAGAATAATTTTTCTTGCCTGCTATAAAGGTGTTCAGACCAACCACATTATTATTTTCATCTAATAAAGGTCCACCAGAATTTCCAAGGTTCAGCGGAGCTGTATGTTCAATAATATCTACGTTGCCTGTAACAGTCAGTTTTGAAACCGCACCGTTAACTGTTGATACATCATCTTTCGTATTATAGTTTTTCGTACTGATGGAATCTGCCGGGAATCCCATTGCATAAACAGCTTCCTTTGTCTTCACTGCATCACTGTCACCAAGTGCAACTGGCTTTCTGTCATAAATCTTCTCAGCAAGCTTTACTGCCGCAAAGTCCATATCATCACTGTTCACACTATCATGCATCGTTGCTGCCACCTTCATATCTCTGTTTACAAAGAGATATAATTTGATATGGCTGTCAGATGCCTGTAAATCTGCAACACCGCTCATTTTTCTTAAATCATTTAATTCATCCTGAGAAGATATTGTGACGACATGTTTATTCGTCAAAACATATTCGTCATTGATCAGGAAACAAGTTCCCCCTTTATATGCCTGATAAACTCCATTATCATCTTCATACCCAAGTGTCATCAGCATGATACTTTCTCTTGGGTCATCTGTTGCAACCAGATTATTTGTTTCGTCTTCTGCCATTACCGGAAGCGTCATTGTGAACATCATGCACAATGTAACCACCAAAGTTAAAATCCGGCCTGCCTTTTGTCTTAATTTTTTCATAAACTAGTCCTCCTACATGGTTTTGAGAAATCCCCCGTCATGCACCATCCTTATCTGTCTGTATGGGTTAATCTCCCGGTATAATATAATTTTTACATGATTAAGTTCATCATATATATGGGCCGCTGCAGATACAATATGTGGCGGGTTTTGTGGACACACTTTTTTCACATTTTCTACAAAATCAGACATAGTTATCCACAATTTTTTGTTCATATGACTGATAACATTGTGTACATTCTTTTCCTGCTCTGCAAAGTCCCTCCATTTTTTTGGCATCCTGTCCGATATGGTTGGCCGTACTCCACAGCTTGACCTTTACATATCCGGCAGCAATAGATTGAAACGCCAGCTCCCTTTGAATCTGCTCGATTCGTTCTCCGATTTCACGCATCTGGGGAATTACATCTGACAACTGTTCGATTTCTCCTTCTACTGCATATGCATTTAGTTCAAACTCCGCCTGTCTCCAATAAGACATCCTGATCTCTTCCCACTTTCTCCACAGGCCCTCCAACCCATCTTTTATTGCATCTATCGTATTGTATAGAATACCTATGGTTCCTCCACTGATCAGGAAAAAAGAATAATCAATTGCTTTTGCCAATGGGTCCACAGCAATTGCAAACCAATCCGGCTTTCCTGGAATCGCATTCCCATTCTCATCAAATTCAACCACGTTGTATGTATCATGCCGCCAACCCATCGACAAAAGCAGAATTCCCTTATCAGGAGTCTGCGCTTTAATTGTCTGATAATAGCTCCCCGGAACCACATTGAACAGACGTCCGCACCAGCTCCATTGATAATGCTTGATCTGTCCTTGAGACTTTTGGATATCATTTGCATGCGCTGTCAAATATTGATTAGAAAATCCCGGCCCGTCCAGATTTACACAGCAGTCAATCTTATTGCGCATCCCATCAGGGGCCGTAATCACTGCATGCTCTGCCAGATTCCCGCCGAGGGAATGACCTGTAGTACTAAAGCTTGTAAATTCCTTTCCATATTTCTGATAAATATCCCTCATGTACTGCTCCGCCGTTATCTGCTGCGGCGTCAGGACACTATTGATTAATCCGAAATCAGATTGAATCCAGTCTTTACATACATTACTTAAATTATCGGATTCACTTCCGCGGAATGCTACCAGGGCATTGCCATCTCCTGTGTCCAGCAGACAGGCGTACATTCCGCTGGTGCTCTGGTTATCCCTGATATCCTTTATCTTCCAGTTCCCGCACTCCTGCGTGATTGAATTTTCTGCAATCCGGTCTAATAGTTTCTGAATAGTGTCTCTACGCTCTCCCTGGGACCCCTCCAGCTCCATATCTAATAATTCCTTGACGGTATATGTTCCAGAATCTACTGCATCGCGATCAAAATCCATATATGCAATCTGTGACGCTATAATCATCTGTATATCCCGGTAACTCATAATCGACCACCTGCCATTTCTATAAATTCACGTTCAGTCAACTGGATATTCCCATTTCCAAATGGAATCGTGATTGGATCTGTAAACTTAAGCACCTCATCCAATTCATAGTCTACCTTTGCCCTCTGTTCCAGATACTCCTGTGTCTGCTTTAGTCCCTTTTCATCTGTTACATAAAGCTGAATATTACCGCTCATACATTCAAGACCTGAGAACATGCCTGTAAGGTTCTGATACACCTTACTTGAATCTATTTCCGCAGGACTGTAAATCAAATATACTGCAAATCTATTATTTGATTTAATGGACATAAACTCCTGCATACTCATGTCTGCCTGTGCAGAATCTATGGACTTACTGACGGCCTGCACTTTTAGTTGAATATATCCGGGAAGACCGCCCAACTGCTCTTCCATCTGCTCTTCAGCTTTACGGCAAACTCTCGATGCCACATATTCGTCCATAATAAACGATCCATCCTGAGCAGCCTTGGCCTCAAACAGAATATCTGGATATTCTGTAGAAAAAGCCAGTACCTCATAATAATCGTTCATACTTTCCTGCCCCAGATATCTTTCGATCTGGAATTCCTCATTATATTTTTCATTCAACATTTGTACAGCCTGCTCTTCCTGCTCTTTTCTATTCGGTATACATGCTGTTAGCTCTGCCGCAATACTCATCAAAATCACCCCCGCTATTATGCCTTTCCATTTCTTCATAGACTGTTCTTTCCTTTGCTTTTTCTAAACTATATCCAAAATCCCTTAAAAAGAGGACGTTTATGGATAGACGACCTCTTTTTCTGACGGATGACAGAACTTGGCCTGACTCTGTTTTTATTCTGGCAGATAAGCAGTTTCATTACTATGTGTGGCAGGAAATGGGACAGAATATTTTTGACGTTATATCCTTGGAACACCTTTTCTGAAAAACAAAAAACAGACGCTCATTCTCGAACGTCTGTTATCCTATCTTTATAAAAATTCTTTTTTCTGAACCTTCTGTCATTCCACTTAGAGTACTACTCTCAAACGGTATACCTTTTGATATACTATTTCAATAAGGCATTAAGATAATTCTTTATCTTTGATATATCCGTCATCTGGATATTATAATCTTTTAATATTCTGCCGTAATATTCCTGAATACTATCTTTACCAATTATCTCCTGGCACATCTCCCCTTCTTGATACCCCTTTCTAGCCTTTTTATATGGCTCCTCTCGATGGCAGATGTCTTCCAGCGCTTTTGCATTATACACATCATAGTAATATGTTTTAACTGCATTTAAAATAATAAGTTCATTATCCTTAAAATGTTCGACCTCTTCTACTCGTGGTAACGGCATATACTTGAATTGTTTAAATACTTCATACACTCGAGGATAAACCGCACCATGAACCCAGGCCTGGCAATCATCTTCAAATATTCCCTTACCATCAAGTGCTATACTCCAACACTGCGTAAAATACAACAACTTCTGCAACGCTAAATGTGTAATTGGTGCCTCATCTGATGACTGTGCTAAAAACCAATTAACTACCTTGAAAATCTTCCCTTTTGATTCCTCCAATTTTTCTAACTCTTTGTGAACCTTACAACTAGCTTTTTTAAATGATTTCTCCTCTTTACGTTCTTCTGTATCCCGAAGATTATCCTCTAATAGCTTTTTAAACATATATGGGTTCTTTAATTCTTTTAGCTTATCACTATTGCTCTTATTCGGTGTATAATTCCCCCCTACATATCTTGTAAGTGTAATTTCTCCCCATCCCAATAACCTGCTTAAAAACTTTTGACTCACACTATATGTATCTAAAATTTCAATAATATCTTTTTTCGAAACAATCTCCCTCTGTTCTCTTATCTTTTCATTTGCCAATTTAGCTATCTCATTTTCAGTCTCCTCGTCATATATTGGAGCACCACATACATCGCAAAATGGAATCTTAACCAACATCTCAAACTGATAGCCTTCTCCTTCATATTTTCTAATTGTTTCTCTTAAATTATAATTACTTAAATTACCACATTCAAAACATAATAACATTTTATCCATCTTGCCGCTCCTTTCTTTATCATTCTTCACTTTATTATCCTCTTCAATATATGTAATTAACATAATTCATTTGGCAGCCACAAAACTGCCAAATAAATTATTATTCTTCTCTAATTTAATATTTACGCTATTTTCTAGGTCTAATCTTTGTATGGAAATTTTAACTTAAAGCTTTCCATTCCTGGATTCTCTGGATGGAATGACATTATTAATAATATTTCTTCCTTAATAATACGAATCTTTAATTTTATATATAAAGACTCTTCCTTATCAATCAACTTTTTTGTAATTCCAAACACCCAAACCTGTTCGTTTGGGAATCTCTCATTTCTATCATCTGCTGTGTAACAATAATTACAAACTTCTAGTTCTTGTACAACTCTACAAATATCCTGCTTTGTTATACCTGTCTCTGCCATATATGTTAATGTCTTATTTACCCGGCCCTTTGCCCATGGCCGATTATTAATTGTTGTTCTTCCGTCGTATGTAATCAATCTTTTTACTTTTTCTAAGAATTGATTTACTTCCGACTTTGTCTTTTGGTATTGTGGCATTCTTCCTCCTCTCTTGTATATCCATTTCTTATATGCCAATAATAGTATCAATGATACTATTATTATATCACCTTCTTTATAAAAGTCAATATTTACAGTATCATTGATACCAAAAAGACCATTTCTGTTATCAGAAATGGTCTTTCACGGTCTAATTCTCTTTCATTATTTGCTGGATTCCGAACATCTACGCCCTTTCATTTTCCAAGGTGACTTCATTGGTCAGGTTTGTATAAAAATACCGCTGAATTTCATTCCTGTCTTTCGTCCTTCCCAAGCACCACATTAATTTTGCCACTACAGCCTCCTGGGTCATATCATAGACTGGAATCCCTCCGCAGGCCTTTACCCTCTGCCCTGTTTCATATATATTCAGGTTACTTCCTTCATATCTGCATTGGCTTCCCACCAGGATCGCCATGCCTTTCTCGGAGGCCTTCCTGATTTCTTTTAATAGGTTGTTCTTCATGAATGGAACTCCGCCCAAACCAAAGCCTTCAATAAAAACTCCTTCATATCCTTTTTCATACAGATAGGAAAATATATCTGGATTCAGTCCAGGAAATACCTTCAACACAGCAATTCGGTCTGAATACGCCGGATCAAATGCCAACTCTCCCGTCTGCTTTGGCAGGGCATCCTCATTCAACTGCATTCCAAAGGCATTGAATCCCCCCACCTGCGGATAATTGATGCTCTCAAAAGCATCGAAACTGACGGTCCTGACTTTTGAAGTCCTGCATCCCAACATGATTTTCTTGTTAAATACGACATAGACCCCGTTCTTACCGGAAAGTGCCATCTGTATCGCACACTGGCAGTTATCGACTGCATCTGTCAGCGGTGCGAACAAGGGGAGCTGGCTTCCTGTCAGCACAACAGGAAGCGGCACGTGCAGCAACAGAAAAGAAAGCATTGCCGCTGTATAAGCCATGACATCGGTTCCATGAATCACCACGACACCATCATAGACATTCACGGCCCGGCTGATTCTCCGGCTAATCTCGACCCAATCCTCAGGCGTAATATTGGCACTGTCAAGGGAGCAGTAATCTTCCATTTCCAATTGGCATATCTGCTTCCCAGGATGAATCGCATCGATAATCTGTTCCCCGGAAATCCCTGGTGCCAGTCCGCTGTCACTCTCCACAGAAGAAAATGTACCACCCGTATTTATGATCAAGATTTTCTTCATAACCTCACTCCCTCTCAAACACTTGAGTCAATCAATCCTGTGGTTCATTGATCTGCAGCTTGAGCACATCCGGTCTTGAGTAATGTCCGACCCCGTCAAATTCCATACGGCTTGATGCAACAGCCTCCATATCCAGCTCTGCATATACGATTGCCTCCTGTCCCCATACAGGTTCATTCACATAATGACCATATGGGTCCACGACACAGCTTCCACCATTCATGATCGTCTCTGGGAGTCTTTGAATTTCATCCTGTGCATTCAAATCCTTCGGATAGCTCTCTCTTCGCACATATTGATCTACATTGATGACATAGCAATGTCCCTCAATTGCAATATGACGTATGGTATCGAACCATTCCGGGTTGTCATTTGTGTTCGGTGCCAGATAAATCGCTGTCCCCTTTTCGTATAACGCAACCCTTGCAAGAGGCATATAATTCTCCCAGCAGATCAAGCTGCCCATCACGCCCCATGGTGTCTCTACAACTGGGAAATGTCCCTCATAGCCATCTCCCCAAATATAACGCTCTGCCCCTGTCGGCTTTAATTTGCGATGCTTTGCCGCCAGCTTACCATCCGGTGAAAAAATCAAGTTCGTACAATACAGTGTCGTATTGACCGCATCCCGCTCTGTAATTCCCATACTGATATACACACCATACTTTTCCGCTGCCTGGCCCAGAAGTTCTGTCTCATCCCCCGGAACAACCATAGAATTATCATAGTACCGCTTCCAATCCACCCGTCCTTCCTTGGTACGTGCTCCGACGGAAAATCCAAAAGTCATTCCATAGGGATAGCATGGTACAAAAGATTCCGGGAAAACAATCAACTGCGCCCCATTCTCTGCAGCCTCCTCAATACACTTAAGTGCCTTTTTTATTGTTTTTTCCTTATCGAATAGTACAGGTTCTGCCTGCACTAACGCAACTTTACAAATCTGACTTTTTAAATCCTGCATGAAGTAAAACCTCCTTTTTTTTCATAAAACTATATTTTCTTAAAATTTTTTCCATGATTTTTTTCTATCAGCGATGCTGTATCCCCGGCCTTGCAGGCAGGTGTTCTGTATTCTTCTAAAAGTATCACTTACTTCCAGCATTCTGTATTATTTAAATTGATATCTTTTGCCTTAAATATAGGCTTTTCTCCGGTCTTTCTGAGCTTGTCATAATTCTTCAGCGCATTCAGTGCTACCTTGCTGAGCGCAAATACGGCAAGAATATTTACAATAGCTACAAGGCCCATTAAGATGTCAGTCATATTCCATGCTGTATCAAAGCTGACACCAGTACCGATGAAGATAATGCAAAGAGCTACCACTCTAAAGATCATCAGCACACTCTTTTTCTCCGTAATGAATCTTAGGTTCGCCTCTGCATAATAGTAATTTCCTATTAAAGTAGTAAATGCGAACAGGAATAACGCCGCTGTGATAATATGTATTCCCCAGCTTCCGAACATGCTCATAACTGCTGCCTGGACAAATGGAGTTCCTGCATTTGCAGATGTCCCTTCAACCCCAGATACGAGTACGATCATTGCTGTCGCTGAACAGATGACCAGCGTATCCAAAAATACAGATATCATCTGTCCCATACCAGCTTCTGCCGGATGGTCACAATCTGCTGCCGCTGCTGCATTCGGTCCGGTTCCCATACCAGCCTCATTTGAGAACAGCCCCCGCTTGACTCCCTGTACCATACAGGAACCAGCAAAACCGCCGGCCATTGCCGAAAAATCAAATGCATTTGAAAAAATAGAACCAAACACTCTCGGAAGCTCTCCAATATTTGCAATTACACAGACTAAACTAAAAATAATATAAAAGACTGCCATAATCGGAACGAGCACAGAAGACATGAAACCGATCCTCTTTACACCGCCGAATATGATGCATCCAACCAGAACAACCAGAATTGCTCCTAATACCATGGGGCCGATGCCATCTCTATAATTCGGTACATAATATTCCAGTGCCGCGCTCATATTATAAGCAGTTGTGGTATTCCATCCGAACCCGGTACATCCCATCAATAAAACTGCATAGATGACACCCAGCCATTTCTTTCCAAGCCCCTGCTGAATATAATATGCCGGTCCGCCTCTGAATTGGTCTCCGTCATGTACCTTATAAATCTGGGCCAGCGTACTTTCCATGAAGGCAGATGCGGCTCCCAAAAGTGCCATGATCCACATCCAGAAAACAGCTCCCGGACCTCCGATTGCAATCGCTGTTGCCACACCTATAATATTTCCTGTACCAACTCTGGATGCCGTAGAAATCATCAATGCCTGGAACGCCGAGATTCCCTGCTCAGATTTTTTCTTGTCCACCAGGGACTTTAGACCTGTCTTTAACAGACGGAACTGCACTGCCTTCGTCCTGACTGTAAAATAAATTCCTGCGGCACCTAATAAAGCCACTAAAATGTAGATATACAAAAAGTCATTGATTGAAGTTAAAATAGAATTCAGCATATTGTCCTCTCCCTTCTCATGAAACTAACCACACTCTCACTAGTAAACGTTCTGCATTTTCTCTTTTGATGTTTCATCTCCATCCTCCTCACTGATACGATCAGGTTCTACCCTGGGAACCCTTATTATCTGATTTCTCCTTCAAGTTTTCCGAACATTCTGTCTAAATTTAAATTATCATAAACTGTGTTATTAGTAAAATTGAAATATTTGAAATACGTTATCTGATTTTCCGATATAGATTTACTAGAACAATAGACGAAAAAAATGCGCTCCGAAGCATCACCCCGAAACGCACATAAAAACAAATTTTTAAGATCCACTGACAGATTCTTCAACACCACTCTGCTCAAATGAGCTCCCGCAAATACTCTCTTTTGCAAGATTTATGAATGCCTTCATGGCCGGAGAGCAGTACTTACTTTTCCGATAAATGAGCTGGACCAGCATTTCAATCTCAACATCCTTCACCGAAAACGTAGAGAGCTGGCCTGCTGCCAGGCGGCTCTGTACGGTAAAAGCCGGAAGCAGCGATAGTCCAAGATTATTCTGCGTAAAATCAAGAATGGTATTCGTTGACCCGATTTCCAGACTGGACCTCTGGCTGAACCCATGAGTATTACAGATTTGCTCATAAGTCTGACGGTAATTACACTTCCGCTCTGTCAGCAGCATATTCTCACATACAACCTCTGATAGAGGCACCTCTTGTCGCAGTGCGAAGGGATGGCCCGGACTGCAGAGAAAGACAATCTCTTCGTTTCTCTCTAATGCACATATCCAGTCCGGGGACGTCACACGATCATCCAGGGTAAGCATTAGATCGATCTGATTCTGGCAGAGCATCTGCTGTATCTCCCGTGTCGTACCCGTACGCACCCAAATATTCACAAGAGGATACGCCTGCATGTAGGCTCTTAAAATATCAGGAAGCAAAAATGCCCCTACAGACTCAATCACACCGACTCGCAGAAGTCCTTTTGGCGTTACGGAATCAGAAAACTGATCTTTGGCTTCCTCCTCCAGCGCCACAATTCGGTTCGCATAGGTAAGAAGCTCTTCCCCCATTGCATTCAGCTTAATATGCTTCCCATTCCGGTCAAACAGTGAAACTCCCAGTTCCTCCTCTAACTGTTTGATCTGGCCCGTCACAGTCGACTGCGTATATCCCATCTGTTGGGCGGCCTTGGTAAAACTATTTTTTTCACATACTTCTATATATGTTTTCAGATTCCTGATTTCCATAGTATCTCCCCCATCCATTTTAAGAGATTCCAGTTATTTTTTTACGCTGTAATTGCCTTTATTGTATCAAAATACACCTACATTAGCCACTAAAAAACATCTATATCTAATCGGTACGTAAATATTTTTCGCCCAGCGGTATCTGCAAAATCGTATATATCCCGTCTGTCTCTTAGAAATAGTGTTAAGAAAATACTAAAATTTCGCATAAATGACAAATTATGATGAGATTCAGTGCAAATACGTATACCATATGATATAATGATATTGTACTTGATGAAGATTTATCTGCATCAGGTGTTTTTTTGCATATAAGAAAAACATGAAAGAAAAACATTAATCTAAGATTCACGAACATATATACAATCATCCTATATATCGCTCACGGAAAGGAGAGTATCATGGGAGAACAGAGTGCCGATCAGGCAGAGCAGTTCCCGCTGAATCAGGAGAATGTACGATGTTATGTAGGGGTAGGTGCTTCCGCTGGAGGTGTGGAGGCTCTGCAGGAGTTATTTCAACATATGCCTCTGGATACAGGTGCATCATTTATCATTGTACAGCATCTCTCACCAGATGCCGTCAGCCTGATGGATAAGATTCTACAAAAGTCTTCCCGCCTGCCGGTACAGCTTGCAGAGGAAGGAGCAGTTCCCAAACCTAATCACATCTACTTAAATCACCCGGGAAAAACATTGACCATGAAAGATGGATGTTTCCATCTGGAATCAGCCCATGACCGAAACCAATTATACCTGCCTATTAATCTGCTGTTTCAATCTCTGGCTTCGGTAAGCGACGTGCATGCCGCAGCTATTATTTTGTCTGGAAGCGGATCGGACGGAGCTCTTGGAATCGGCTCTATTAAGGAGAACGGCGGCCTTGTCATCGTGCAGAAGCCGACACAGGCACAGTATGCATCCATGCCCCAAAGCGCCATTGCTACCGGTATGGTCGATCTGATCCTCAACGTAGACCAGATTGGTACTTCTCTGAGAGAATACCTGAAAAATCCCCATATCCAGTCCATGCATCAGGAGGAATTGAATCAAATGGAGCTGGCTGAGGATTATTCCTGTATTCTCAATGCCATCAGCCAGTATTCTGATATCGATTTCACTGTTTATAAGACCAATACCATTTATAGAAGGATCGAGCGGCGTATCGCCCTCAATAACTTCCATGGAATGGAAGAGTATTTGGATCACCTTCTTTCTACAGAGGAAGAACGTGCCCAATTGTACCGGGATCTGCTCATTGGGGTCACCTCTTTTTTCCGAGATGAAGAAGCCTTCCGCCATTTGGGTGAGAATGTGATCATCCCACTCCTGAAGAAAAAGAAATCCGTCCGTCTGTGGAGCATCGCTTGTTCTACCGGGGAAGAGGCATATTCGCTGGCGATTTTGCTCTGCGAATGTATGGAGTATCTGCATATCACTGCAGATGTGAAAATATTTGCCACCGATGTCGATCAAAATGCCATCATCACTGCCCAGAAAGGAATTTATTCCGAAAGCCTGATGGAGAATCTGGAACAGGATATTTTAGATAAATATTTTGAGCATACCAGCGGCGGTTATCTGGTCGGTGAGAAGATCCGTAAGATGATCGTCTTTGCCAAACATAATATATTCCGTGATGCTCCTTTTTCCAAGCTAGATCTGATTTCCTGCCGGAATATGTTCATCTATGTAAAACCAGAGATGCAGCAAAAGGCTCTTTCCTCCTTCTATCGGCTTTTGGTACCGGATGGGTATCTTTTCTTAGGTAGCAGCGAATCTGTGGGCGATATGAGTGATGCCTACGACCTGCTGGATAAAAAATGGAAGATTTACTCTAAAAACAAAAGTTACTCCAAAAAGGACTTTGCCGTATATCCGGCTTTGAATACACTGGGAACCTTTTCACCCCGTCAGCCGGAACGAAACCAGCAGACAAGTATCCTGCAGAAACGGCTGTATTCTGCCGGTATATCGGAAAAGCTATTGTTTGCCATGGCAGGACCATCCGTACTGCTCAATAGTGAATTCAAAGTCATACAGGTAATTCAGGGCGGCGGTCAATATATGAGGATGCAGGACGGTCATTTTGACGGAGGGCTGAACTCCTTTTTCTCTCCCAGTCTGGCAACCTTTATCAACCACCTGCTGCTGGATTCCAGGAAGTTAACAGAGGGCATTATCGAAAGACGGGCGACAGGTCTGTCCGACTATCCTGAAGAAATCCTGTGTGTAAAGGTCCATTTTTTCAACCTGGAAGAAGGCGAATACTATCTGATTCAGATCAAAGCCGAAGAGAAGGCAGGTCCTGTCTCTGACGACAGCCTGATGGATCTGCGGGAATTAAAAGACAGCCGTATCCAGGAATTGGAAGACGAACTGAATGAGAGCAACTGGAATTTAAAACTGGCTGTAGAAGAGTCCGAGTCCCGCAATGAGGAGCTGCAGGCCACAAATGAAGAACTGCTGGCATCCAACGAGGAGCTTCAAAGTACAAATGAAGAGATGCAGTCAGTCAATGAAGAACTTTATACGATCAATGCCGAGTATCAGAATAAAATTGTGGAACTGACGACCGCCAATGCAGACTTTGATAACCTTTTGCTAAATGCAGACGTAGGTGCCTTGTATGTGGATGAGAAAATGCACATCCGTAAGATTACGCCTATCATGCTTCAGCACACGAACCTACGGGTCACGGACCTGGAACGTCCAGTCACACAGATTAATTTTCTGGACTCCTACCCTGACTTTACGCAGGATGTGACCGATGTTTCCAGACAGGGAAAGATCATAGAGCGTGAGATCACAGATCAAAATAATGTGATTTGGCTCGTCCGAATCCGCCCTTATTTTGACCATACCCATGCTCCTAAAGGTGTACTCGTCTCCATGTTCGATATTACCAAACGGCTCGAAGCAGCCAAGTTTGACTTAAAGCATTTAACGGACAGTGTTCCCGGCGGTGTGCTCCGCCTGCGGTTCGACGATATCCTGGTACTCGAATATGCGAATGACAGCTTCTTTGACTTAATCGGCTATACATCGGAGGAAATGCGTCTGGATCTGCACAATCGATTTGACCGGCTTCTCCATGCTACAGACTGGGTAGAGTTAAAGGATGAAATTCGAAAGTCCGCTTCCAGCGGCGACCTCCTAAAGGTAGAATGCCGCCTTTGGCAGAAAGACGGAAAAGGACGCTGGTGTTCTCTGCAGGCCGTCGTATTCCGGCAGGAACACCATATAGAACTGCAATGTATCGTTACAGATATTTCACTGATCAAGGAATATGAAGAACAGCTCAAGAAAGAACGTGACTATTATAATAAACTGTATCAAAATGTAGTCTGCGGAATCGTACAGTATGAGATAGAAGATAATAGTCTGCGCTGCTATAATGCCAATGAAGAAGCCATCCAAATGTTAGGTTATGAATCTCTGAAAGAATTCCGCAGACAAACTGCCCAGACCCTTCCAGAGGTATCCGTTTCAGAGGATGCCGACTATATCAAAAGGACGCTGTTATCCTTAAAGAAGGAAGGCGAGTGTGTCAACTTTGAACATCGTGTCTATACCAAAAATGATGGAATACGCTGGGTGACCGGAGTTGCGAAGATCATCTCCACCCCTGACGGTAAGAAGCTGATTCAAAGCACCTTCATGGATACTACTGAAAGGAAGCGCGCTCTTGAGCAGGTAGAAGCAGAACGAGACCGTTATGACAGACTCTATAAGATGCTTTATAATACAGCAGTCTGCGGTATCATCCAGGTGGATATTCGTGTAAATAAGATCCTGAGTATTAACCGCATCGCTCTGAGCATTCTGGATGAGGCCAATGAGGCAGAGCTTGAGAAGCAGTTGTTCAATAAGCTTCCCAAAGACGAACATCAGAAATGCCTGGCAAGAATCGGCAGCCTTATGCACTCACCCGGAAAGCCCGGCGAACAGCGTGAAGCCCGCTTTAATCTGACCAAAAAAGATGGCAGTCTTTCTACCATTGAAGGCACAGCAAGTTGGATCATTGAGGAAAAAAGTGCCAGCATCGTCCAATTCACCTTCCTGGATACCACGGAACGGGAACGTCTGAAAGAGGCACAGATGGAGCTGGCAGTTGCGATCCAATCCAATGCCGCCAAAACAGGTTTTCTTTCAAAGATGAGCCACGAGATTCGTACACCTATGAATGGTATTATGGGAATGATCGATATCGCAAGGCTGAATCTTGACAGTCAGGAGAAGCTGACAGACTGCCTGGATAAAATGAAGCTTTCCATGCAGCATCTTCAGATGCTGGTCAATGATGTGCTGGATATGTCAAAAATCGAAAGTGGAAAGATGGAATGCAAAGAGACCGCCTTTGACCTGCGCCTGCTTCTGGAAGAAATTATTTCCGAATACAATTTCTCCGCCACCAAGGGCGGGGTCAATCTGACACGGGCCATCAGCATCCAACATCAGTTCGTGATCTCAGACCCGGTCTTCCTGCGCGAGATATTAGGAAACCTGCTGAGCAATGCCATTAAATTTACCCCGTCAATGGGTATGGTAATCCTGATCGCAGAGGAAACTCCTGTGAATGATGACCAGGCTGAATTCTCTTTCCGGGTAAAGGATTCCGGCTGTGGCATCAGTCCAGAGAACTTAAACGTAATTTTCGACGCATTTGAACAAGGTGACGGCATGAATATCAGTAAGGTACCTGGAACCGGCTTGGGGCTTGCCATCTGTAAAAGCCTGGTAGAACTCCTGGGCGGAACTCTTCAGGTCGAAAGCCGGGTTGGACTTGGTTCTGAATTTTATTTCACGATACCGATGAAATTAGCCCAAGGTCCAGTGCCAACAGATCAGGATGAGCCAAAGGTGAAACGTTCTGATGATATCTTCAAAGAAAGGTGCATCCTCCTTGCTGAGGACAATGACCTCAATGCGGAGATTGCTCAGACCTTACTTGCCAGTTATGATTTTAAAGTGGAACGAAAGAAAAATGGGGAGGAAGCCCTGAACAGCTATTTGGAAAAACCTGATGGTTATTATGACCTGATTCTTATGGACATACAGATGCCCGTAATGGATGGGCTTACAGCCGCCAGAGAAATCAGAAAAAGCAATAAACCTGGCTCCAGTGAAATTCCCATTATCGCCATGAGTGCGAATGCATTTCAGGAGGATGTGGAGCGGTCACTTTCCGCTGGCATGAATGCACATACGACTAAACCGATTGAGATTGAAAAACTGGTGGGGTTATTAAGTACTTATCTGCCCAAGACAGATGATTAGAGGCAGATGTCTAAAGAGATGAGATTATCTTTGTAAAGGAGAGCTATCCCCTATGCTGGTAGAGGATAGCTTTTTTGCAATCATTTGTGATTTATCCAGTATTTCCTTCCTGATATAGAAGTTAAGTATTTATTGTATTTTCTGAATTAATTATTCCTGTATTGTGTAAAAGCATATTTATAATTCTATTAATGTTCCAACAGCACTCAACAAAAAAACAAAATGAGCAGTAAAAAACCACGGCATCGCATTTGTGATTTTAAATCAAATTCTTTTAACTTTGTATTTCTATCTGTCTTAAATATGAACAACTCTTTTCCATAAAATATACAAATGATAAAAGCACCTATAACAAATATTGTCTTTATGATTAACAGAATATAGAAGTTATTTGGAATAAAACCTGAAGCAACTCCTCCAAACAAGTTAAATAGCATATCTTATTTTCCCTGTTTTAACTATAATATTTGCACATACTATTCCTAAAAACACAGTATATAATAACTGTTCAAAATTGAAATGAGACAATCCAAAAAGGATACTGCTGATTCCAATTGCAACTGTGCTTCCATATGGCAGTAATCTTTCTAGTAAAACTTTACGAAAAAGGAACTCTTCTGCTATTGGTGAGATAACTACTACACAGATAAATATTATTGGAAGTGAACCCCCTTCTAAAATTTGTTCCGTCATAGTCGTGCTCATATTAGCCTGCCCAAAAAGGATTATAATTCCATTCTCTATTTTATTGCCTAAAAAGGACAATATTGTTGTTCCTCCCAGAAGGAGCAGATAATATTTAATCCATCAATAAAAGTAAATCTCATTGGTCTAACTAATGTTGTGATAGACTTCTTTTCCACATTAAGACAAAAAACTTGAAATAAAATAGGATAACAAATGGCAGACAAGCTTGTTGTTATTATGTTTATGCTTTGTGTAGAAAGACTCTGCTCAGATTTTGTAAATATTGAAAGTAATCTCATATTTACCATGCTTACGAGTAACATAGAAGCTAACAATGCCAAACATAATTTACTGAGAATTTTCATTTTTATATTTTCTCCATATTTCTAGTAAAATGTGTAGATTTAGGATTCTCTCTTTCCTACGATGGTTGACTGATCTAATCTCTTAGAGATAATGGTTTCTTTATTATTCTTTCCCTTTTGTCCTCCTATCTTTCCCAACGTTATTCCCTACCCCTCCTTGAGTCAAGTTAATGACACAACTCTTTTAAAATCTCCTTGCTCCATCTCCGAAAATTTTATAATCAGGTACATTTTGCTATACTTCTAAACAGGCCTATCCTTTTTAAAACTGTTACTTATACCTCTCACCCTATTTATTTTTCTGTTTTTACCACATATTGTGGATAACATTTGACATAAAAACTACTCTTTATCTACATTATCTGTGTCAGCTCAATCCGATATCCGTATTCAGAGTGACACAAATTTCAATATCTTATCTATATGACAAATCGGAGTGGTGTATATATATACTTCTCTGATCATATGTATTATTCCCCAAACAATTGTACCCCCAAGAACTCAATAAAAATTCAACCTCTGCTGTAGTCATTTTACATTTGGGGCCAAGTATTATTTCTCCAATTATTTCATCCGCAATAGGTTCGAAAGATAGTTCAAAATATGATACTATACCTTCCGAGCCAACTCGATACTTCATTTCACTTAATTTAAAATCTTTTATACTATTTTGTATTTGTTTTCTTCCATTTAGATTATGTATAAACTTTCCCTCTTTACATCTCATAGAATCACAATAAATCAATCTATATTCATCTTCTTCCTGAAACAATTCATTTTTATAGAAAATAGATTTTTCCGCAATTTCATCTAATTCTTGTTCAACAGCTAATTTCCCAAGGAGTATCATCTCTTCATTTGTTTCCCCTAGTATTTCTTTTGCATAATTAATTAAATTCCGGCTTTTTAATTGCAGTAAATACTCCATGTCATAATCCACATAATTAACCTTATCAAATCTAGCTATCAAATTTATTTTTTTATTAAAAATTGCACTTTTCCATTTCTCTAAATACTTTGTTTTAAATCCTATAGAAACACCCGTTCCGTCTTTTGCATATCCTCTCCACTGACTTAATAAATCTCCATTTCCAGAGAAACATATCGTATATATTGGGGTATCGAATTTGTCCGTCTTATATATATCACCTGGATTGAGATTATTACCAAAATCTCTTCGCTCCTCTTCTAACATCTTCCAACAATTTTTTTCTTGTTCCAATTGTTCTTTTGTTAACTCAACTTCTTCCAAATTAAAATCCAACACCTCATCTTGCTCTAGATTTTTCTTTAATTCTTTCTGTATTTCCAATAATCCCTCATAATTATATCCTTTTGGAATAAACATCCTTTGATCCTTTTTCCCTATATAATCTGCTACAAACTGATGTGCCTTTTCAATCCATTCTCTCTTAATATTATTATCAGCTAAATTTGCCACATCAATATATGCTTGTAACTTCTTTAGTAAATATTTTCCCTCATCATCATCATTACTCTTTTTTACATCTGAAAGCCAGAATTTTTTTGAGTACATAATATTCAAAAAAGCATTTAAATCACAATAATGATAAACTATATACTTAGACTCCTCCACTTAAAACTCTCCTTCTTTTTTAACTTTAATCACTGACTTCTCTTTATTACAGACTCTTTTTCACTTTTACTATAACTGACACCCTACTTGTTTCTACATGAAACTGAAAAGGCACTTCGACAATTGTTCGAAATGCCTTCCTGTTTAACAAACTTTGCCAATATCGGGTTTACTTGAATAATATTCTCTTTTGGAAGATTCGACAGCTTCTTCTCTACTAAATATAATTTCCATTTCATCTAATGTTTTCTGATATATTATTTGTAAATAGTCTTTTTTATCAAACTGATAATAAAATACCCGTTCCCCTTCCCCCGGAATCAAGCACTGCATTTCAGCTACTAAACCTATTTCATTTGTATAATATTTCACATAACTATAATTTTCTAACTTAGCATTTTCTAACAAGTTGTACGGTGATATAATTGGTGAATACAACATGTCATAAATTTTTTTTATGTAAGCATCCATAAATTTTTCCTCCTCATTAATATTCTTCACTATCTATGTTCAAGTACTCAATTAATACCTTTTCAACGAATTCTTCTGCGATTGAAAGCTTCTCAAACGCTATATCATAATCTGAAACTTTCCAATCTTCTCGCTTTTTCCCTATTTCATTACGTAAATAAGTATTAAAATACATAGCTAATAATGCTCCATTATCAGATGCTTTCTCTTTTATCCACATATACTTTCTACCCGAAAATAAACGACAATCCGCCAAGTTTTTAGCAGCTTGATTAATATGAAATCTAGTAACTAACTGTGGCACTAAAATTTCTCTTATCTCATCATCTAAGCTTTTCTTTCTATTCGCAAAGTATAAATCGGGCCTTTTGAACGCGGCAGTATCTTTTGTTCTTGTCTGATTATAAATTGACAGTGCTTGTTCATAGTCAATATGTAAAAGTTCCTGTAATTTATTAATGCTTTCTTTTTGTCTTTGCTCTTCTTCTTTTTGCCTTTTTATCAACTCAGTATTTAAGTATAAATCTGTAGTCAGTGTTCCTGTTCCCTGTTCCTCTGCAAGACCTAGCGGTATATTATCCACTTTCACTCCCTGGGTACCACCGCCAGATGATTCACTATCATCCAACAAATTTTCCGCTTGTAGATGTTTTATTACCTCACTTTCCTGCAACTCTCTTTTATATTTATCCCAAAGTTCTGCTAATTTTAAATTATGATGTGAAACAACATCCGCAATATTATCGTCTGGTTTTTCAACTTCTTCTTCCGGAATAACTCTTAACACCCTACCAATAAACTGTTCATATGGAAGTTCATTTTTAAATGGTCTAAAGATAGCTGCTACACTAAGATAAGGATGATCATATCCTTCTCCCAACATTGCAACATGAATGATAACATCTAAACGGTGATTTTCAATATCTTGTTTAATTTTATTCTGTTCTTCCAATGTTTTCCTGCTATGTATAACTTCTGCTCTGTATCCCAACTCTACATACAATTGCTTGATTTGTTCTGCATGATCAATGCTACAAGCAACAGCAATAATTTTATGAGGTACTTTTGAACCACCACTTCTCTTATGTTCCAACAACTTGATACTTTCTATTACAACACTTTTTGAGCATTCTCTGGAATATGCCACTGAACGTCTTATCCAGTCCTCATCACGTAAACCTAATTCCAATAATTGCTCAACGGTATACTGTTTTGCTTCATCTTTATCTATTGTCAATAATAGTTGTTCTGGAACATATTCAATATTTCTTAAGGATTTCACATATCCCTTAGCCATAGCCTGACTCAGCTTATATTTGTAAACCAATTCACCTGCTAATTCCACACCATCAGTACGTATCGGTGTTCCTGTCAACTTGACTACCTTAGCTTTATCAAAGTGATTTATTGTCTCAACCCATGTGTTAGCTGTTGAATGATGGGCTTCATCAATAATTATCATATCAAAATAATCTTTCGGCAAATAATTTAAAGGAGAACTACTCAACCTAGCCTGTAACTTATGAATATTCAAAATTACTATGTTAGCCACATCCAAAATTTCGTTTTTGATACCACGTTCAAACTCTACCAACGTTGGAGTTTCATCAACCCTATTAAATATTTTTCTTCTATACCAAAAACTTTCCGGATTATCTGGATCTAATGAATCTACCACTGTATCCTTAATCGTTAGCTGTGGCGTAATAATCAATACTCTTCCTTCACAAATGTGGAATGGCAGTAACCCCATCAATCCAGTTTTTCCAACTCCCGTTGGAAGTACTACAATTGCATGTATACGTTTCTTATTACGTACAACAAAATGTTCATACACCTTATAATAGCCTTGTATCTGTGGCTCTCGCAATTCACTATTATTGTAAATATAAGGATTTGCCATTTCAAAATAATGTTCATTATAATTTAGTTTTCCCATAAGTTCCTCTCAATATCTTCCGATTATCAACTCAGTAAAAAATCAAACACATAAACTCTGCCTATAATTTAATAAATTAAAGTTTTCTTTATATAATCTTGCCAAAAATTAAATATAAATACAATAGACATTTTACACAAATCGCATAAATTATTTTTAATGTTATAAAAATGAAGTGCTATCTAGCACTCCACTTTTTCTTCTTTTATCTTCTAATTCTAAATCTTTATCTTCTCCTCCCAGCCTTCATCTTACAATACACCATCGCTACCACCGTACTCACCGCCGTAGCCACAATTGCCGTCGGATTCTCACTCCCGTACTGGCTTCTGTAGGCAATCACATTCACCGGAATCAGTTGCAGGTATGAGATATTCATAATCAAAAACGTACACATCTCATCCGAAGCCACCCCCGGTTCTCTCGTCTTTCACGGCGCCCTGCCTTCCCGTCTCTCCTTCTCCAGATCCGCAAGTGCCCCCATCCCCTGTAATCCCCTTTGAGTCAAGTTAATGACACAATTTTTTCGTTTTCTTTTGTTTTTCTCTAATATGTTAAGCAAAATTTCCCTTCTAATGTATTTCTACTTTGATAAACTTTACATTTGTATTTCTGAAAAACTATCCTTTTGTTTGTTCTTCCAACTCCAGTAAAAACCTATCATAATCAGACATAAACAGCCTGTCCTGTACAATTCGATATTTCTCAAACTCTGTCTCAGCATGAAGCTTTGCCTGCTCTGTACTGATTTTTCCTGCGTCAGTGAGAATTTCATTTCCATTAAACTCCAAAAAGCCATCTAGGCGTTTTGCCCAATCCTCCATACTCATAGGAATCTGACGTTCTGCCTGCAACTCAGCATAATCAAGATACAAAGATACTATTCGCTCCATATATGACATTTCTTTATCGCTCAAATAATTCTTTGCAATCGATACATCGGCTTTTACAATTTTCCCATCCGGCGCTGACTCCCACGTATTCAATCCCATATGTTCTTTTTCTGCATCTGCTCGTTCTACAATTAACTCTGCGGCTGTATGCCTATGGACTGCCCAGTGCATCTTATTCTGAACAGTCTGAAAGAAACGTCTGGTAGTCTTTGCATCTTTATCATAATCAAAGGCCGTAGCATATAAGTCCGTAATTTTTTGATAAAATTTCCGCTCCGACAGGCGAATTTCACGAATATTTTGTAGCTGACGCTCAAAGTATTCATCCGTGAACATATGACCCTTTTTCAGACGTTCCTTGTCCATTGTCCAGCCTTGAATCGTATAATCTTTTACAATCTGCCCAGACCATTTACGAAAACGGACAGCACGGTCATTATTTACCTTAAATCCCACAGCAATAATCATCTGGAGATTGTAGTGCTTCGTACTGTATTGCTTTCCGTCAGAAGCAGTTATAAAGTATTTCTTTATAACTGAGTCTTCTGCCAATTCTCCATCATCTAATACTTTTTTAATGTGTTGTCCGATATTCTGCACCGATACATTATAAAGCTGTGCCATCATCTTTTGTGTCAGCCATATATTTTCATCTTCATAGCGCATTTCCATGCTGTCGGCGCTGTCCCCGACTGCTGCGACATAGGTCAAATACTCTGCCGCGCTGGAGTGAATTGTAACCTCATCTTTCTTTTTAGACATGATAATCCTCCAATCCATAATTCTTTCGAATATTTTCAAAAACAGTATTCGCCCAAATTCTAAACATCGTTGCCTTTCTTGAATTAACCCGATAACCAACAGCTATAATCGCATCCAGGTTATAGTAATTTGTACTATAACTTTTACCGTTTGACGCAGTTGTTTCCATTTTGGAAACAACTGAATTTTCACGCCTCATCTTCTGCCTCCTCTACAAACAAATCCACAGCTTCTCTAATTACTTCCGACCTGGACCTATGCATTCTTATACAATATGCTTCCAATCTGTTCTTAGTTGCTTCATCCAATCTCATAGAGATAATGGTTTCTTTATTACTCTTTCCCTTTGGTCTGCCTACCTTTCCCATCGTTATCCCTCACTTTTATGTAATACATAAATCATAATATATGTATTACATAAAGTAAAGTGTACATTCACCCTATTCACACTCTCCTCCCCGCCTTCATCTTACAATACACCATCGCCACCACCGTACTCACCGCCGTAGCCACGATTCCTGCCCCGACGATTGCCGCCGGATTGACGCTCCCATACTGGCTCCTATAAGCAATTACATTCACCGGAATCAACTGTAACGAAGAGATATTCATAATCAGAAACGTACACATCTCATCCGATGCCACTCCTGTTTCTCTCGCCCTCCCTGGCGCCCTGCCTTCCCGTCTCTCCTTCTCCAGATCAGCAAGCGAGGCCATCCCTTGAAGTCCCGCAGGCGTGGCCGCCCATCCCAGTCCTAAGAAATTTGCAATAAAGTTAGTACTGATATATTCATTTGCCTTATGCTCCTCTGGAATATTTGGGAATAGAAACCGGATCAGAGGCCTTAGTTTTTTCGAGGCCATTTCGATAATCCCTGCTCTGGATGCGATTTCCATCATCCCGACCCAAAATGACATGACTCCCATCATCGTGATGCACAATGTCACTGCCTCCTTAGCGGAATCTAAAGCTGCATTTGTAATATCCGGCATCTTCCCATTCAATGCTCCAAACACGACCCCAATAATAATCATGCCCGCCCAAAGATAATTTAGCATTTTGCCCTCCTACAATTTTTTAATATTAATGTAATATTTCTGTGATTTTTATGTTAGAATAGAAGTAATTATAATTTTCATAAACTAGGGGTGGATGTTATGATTTCATATAACAAATTTTTTATTGATAACTATCATACATATTATAAAGATATTGCTGATAAGAATTTAAAAGCCGTCCAGCTTATATCTGCACTCGGTGTGATTATAGGACTTCCCTTAAGTATTCTGTCTCTGTTCGTGGAGCAGTTTTTAAAGGCAACAGAAGCCTATATCCTTCTGGTAGTAACATCCATTATTCTATATTTATTATCGAAAACCTTTCTAAAGACACATAAACGTTTGGTTCCACTTGCGATTTATATTGTCTTTGCTATTATTATGGCAACAGCTATTTATATGGGTACTGTGACACAGCCTATGATGAATGCCGTTACTTTTTTTGTCTTTCTCGTGATCCTGCCTTTGTTTATGATTGACATTCCAATCCGCATGTGTATTTTTATGGGATTTTTCTGCCTGATTTTCTGCCTTACATCAAGATATGTGAAAATACCTTATCTGGCCTCTTATGATATTGTGAATGCCGTTATCTTTTACCTGCTCAGTATTATTACCTCTCATCAATCAAATTATCTGAACCTAAAACAGATTATGTCCAACAATATTCTGGAAATCCAGAGAGATACGGATAAAATGACAGGCCTGTGGAATCGTGGGTTCTGTGAACGGAAAATCAATACCTTTCTGGCAACACAGGACTCTAAAGGAGCCCTCCTCGTTGTGGACGTAGATAATTTCAAACTTGTCAATGATTCCAACGGCCATGCCTGCGGTGACAAGGTCCTCCGGGAGGTAGGCGCGGCTTTAAAGGATTCCTTCCGTAACTCGGATATCATAGGACGGCTTGGAGGAGATGAATTCCTGATCTTTTTGCCAAACTGCATTGATTCAGAAATCATCCGGCACCGCGTCTCACACTTTTTAGACATTGTAAACAAGATCGATACGACCTCCGATGAGGAAATCCCACACATCAGTGCCAGTGTAGGAGTTTCCCTTTTCCCGGAAGACGGTGATAATTTTAAGGATTTATACAAACACGCCGATGAGGCTCTTTACCTTTCTAAACAAAGCGGTAAAAATCAATACGCCTTCTATCACTTACTTGCTTAATCATTTACAGGCAATTTCCACATATATTCTTCCACGAGTGCGAATGGTGCTGGTCCCACGGACAGTACCGCCTCGTGGAATTCCTTTTGTGAAAAATCACTTCCCTTTTTCTCCACCCATTCCTTTTTCAATTCCAGGAACTCCACGTACCCTATATAATATTTTAGATAGTTTCCAGGAGACCCTATAACCAGTTCATAAATCCTTTCAACCGTCCTGCTGTCCTTTATCCCATAATTTTTAAAGAAAGCGATCGTATCCAACTTACTCCAGCCTTCATAATGGATTCCCATATCTGCTAGGGCATACAGTCCCAGAATAATAGAGCTGTTTTTTTGCAGAAGAGTCGCCTGCTCCTTACTTAGGGAGGAAAGATAATAGCTGCACATCTCTGCATAGGTGGCCCATCCTTCCACATACCCTCCAAAATTGAAGATACTCCTTAAGGGATCTGGATTTGTTCCTGCATAATAAACAGTCTGATAGAGATGGCCTGGATATCCTTCATGGGCAAGTGTAGTATACAACGTCAGATTATTGCTCATATGCGCTTGATTCACATAAATTACATTTTCTTTTGTATTATCGATGGCCGGTATCATATAAAATGCTGGACTAAGATGCTTTTCCATTGCTTTCGGCACATATTTCACCTGTGTGACGGTATCCGGCGGCTGTGGGAATGATTTTCCCGTTTTAGCCTCCAATTCATTTAAAATAGAAACAGGATTATTTTCCTCCATTGCAACCGTTTCTTTTGCCTCGCTGCCTGCAATCTGAAGTACCTCCTCCATTGCCTCTAAATCCGTAATCATCTGCTGCCTTGTCATTTCTTCCAACTGAGGGACTGTCTTTTTTGAACCTGTCGCTTCATATACAACCTGTTCATAATAAGCTTTTCCCTTTGGCAGATGGCACAGCCCCTCTTCATTTTTCCCCGTCCCTTTTAAGCTCTGTACCGCCGAAATCAGCTCGCTGTATGCCGGCAGAACATAACTTTGCAGCATCTGGGCATTTTTTTTGATATAGTTGCTCTGTTCAGAAGTCGGAATATCCAATTGTTTCAAACGTTCTACAAAAGTAGAAATCAAATAATTGCTTTCCCCCATTTCCATAAATGCCGTACACTGTGCAATGACCGTATCTGCCGCATAATCAGCCATGAACAGCCCTGCCTTTGACTTTGCCTTTTCAAACACAATCAGGGACTTAAAATAATCCGGCGTGGATTCCATTAATTTCAGATAGGTATCTACATCATCCTTGTCATAAAACTGATACTCAGAAAGCAGTACTGGAAGTTGTGTCTGAATGCCGCTGACTAGACCAAGGGGCTCTTCATATAATAAATATTTGGTATTTTCCTCTGCCATTTTAAGGTATTGATCCAGAACATCATAGGTCAACTGATTTTTCACAGAAAGCTTTTCATAAGAAAACTGTTTCAATGCCGCCTGCAGATTTTCCAGAGAGGCCTTTGAAGCCTGAGCATCGGTAGAAAACTCCCCGAAAGTGATGGGCGCATTTTTAATACCATATGTATCCGGATTTTTCAGAGAATAATGAAGGCTGATCGTATTCGATGCGACCTCCTGGCAGAACACTTCATTTGTAAATGATTGGAATGTCTTATTCTGATTGGCCAAAGCCTTTGGGCTGCAGCCAGTGAACAGTACCATACCTGTTACACTGATTGTGAGACAAACGGCAGTCAGCCGCTTTTTATATTTGGGAAATAGAAATGACATAAGAACTCCCCTGACGTCTTTGCTTCATTTTATGAAAAAAAGAAAGACGATATGCCATACCGACGAATTCCTCTTACTTTAAAAGCATTGTTTTCCTTAAAAAAGCATATACATAAAGAAATGACGAAACGTTCCTATCGAGGTAATTCATGCAATTTTTTCTTTATATCACAGACTTCATTGTCCCCTTTATCATCCTTGCAATCGTCACATACGGCATCCTGATGAAAACCAATGTCTACGACAACTTTATAAAAGGTGCCAAAAGCGGTTTCCTCACCGTGATTAAAATTATGCCTACCCTGATCGGTCTCATGGTTGCCGTGGGAATTCTGCGTGCCTCCGGCTTCCTCGATTTTCTTTCCTCGCTGATCGGCCGCTTTACTATATACATAGGTTTTCCCGGAGAGCTCGTTCCTCTCACCATCGTCAAAATGTTTTCCTCCTCCGCCGCGACCGGACTTTTATTGGATATATTCAAAGAATATGGCACAGATTCCCGGCTCGGCCTGATCGCCTCCATCTCCATGGCCTGTACCGAGACCATTTTCTATACCATGAGCGTCTACTTCATGACCGCAAAAATCAAAAAGACAAGATATACCCTCACAGGAGCCATGCTCGCAACCTTTGCCGGACTCGTCGCAAGTGTACTACTGGCTGGGTTAATGTATAAAGGGGTCTGACCCTTTTGACTGCCGTTTTCCGAGTTTTCTCATACAATTCAGAAAATGAACAGCAAAAGGGTCAGACCCCTTTGCATTGCCCTATCGGATGTGCTAAAATTGTGATAAGAAAATATCGGAGGTGTTCCTATGGCCAGCGTAACACTTAAAAATTTAAATAAAACTTATCCCAATGGATTTATTTCTGTAAAAAATGTTTCTCTTCATATTGATGATGGTGAATTTGTTACCTTCCATGGTCCAAGCGGCTGTGGGAAATCGGCGATTTTACGCATGATAGGTGGTCTGGAGGATATCACGACTGGGGAAATCTATCTTGGAAGTGATCTGCTCAACGATATCTTGCCCAGAGACAGGAGCCTGGCAATGGCCTTTCAGAATTATGTGCTCTATGACCATTTTAATGTCTATGATAATATGGCACTGGGCTTAAGACTCCGCAACCTGCCGAGGGGCGTTATCGACTCTCGTGTCAAGACCGCTGCCGAGTTCTTCGGAATCTCCAACGTACTGGAACGGAAGATTCGCTCTATCTCCGAAGCACAGAAGCAGAAAGTAGCACTTGGACGTGCTGTCGTATGCCGCCCAAAGGTTTTGCTTGTAGACGAAGACTTCGCCAGACAGAACGAACACCGCAGACAGGAGATGATTACAGATATTAAGAAGATTAATAAAGAGCTGGGAATCACCGTTTTATATGTCACCAATAATTACGATGAGGCAATCACTCTCGGAACTAAAATCGTGTTCATGAAAGACGGAGAAATCACCGAGGTGCGTCAGTAAAGGAAAAACTTTGATTCTACCTTTATTTCCCTGGATACACACACGAAAGGGCGTATTACAGTATCTGCAATACGCCCTTCGTATAAGTTCAAACCAAGTCCTACCTCTTATTATATTCCGCTGTCTCCTGATGCCTATCCATGCTGTCTTTCCCGTTGTCTTTCTCAAGCTGCCCACCACAAGATGCCTGACTTTTTGACTGAACTGATGACTCTCCTGCTGCCTGACACGATGTCCTTCCTGATGCCTTACCTGATGTCTATACTGCTGTCACTCACGGAATTCTTAAAAAGTTCCGGCAGATATGCCGTTCCTTCATTATCTTAGTCTTTTTTTGAACTTGGTATTATTTTATACTCACAGCTCCAAACCGTCAATGTCACATTTCTCTAAAATAAATCTGCAAATCGTATCATATTTTAACATACTCTCCAATCCTGAGCCATACTGTCAACCAAATAATCTTACCTGTTCTCCAGATAATTATAAATCTCCCGCTTCTGTACTCCCCGGTCCTTAGCAACCTTTTTCATTGCATCCTTCTTGCTGATACCGCTGGACAGGTAAAAATCCATATGCTCCTCAATACTCATCTCTTCCCATCTTTCCCGCTCTTCACGCAGCGCTTCGGAACGGCTCCTGCCCTCAATTACCAGCACACATTCCCCTTTTGGTTCATTTGCCTCATAATAGGACACCGCCTCCTCTAAAGTGGCTGCAAAAGCCGTCTCATGACGTTTTGTGAGCTCCCTGCATATCGTAACCTTCCGATTCCCCAGGCGTTCCAGCAAAAGCTTTAAAGTCTTTAACAAACGGTGGGGAGCTTCATACAGAATCATCGTCCGAAACTCTCGTTCCAATTCCTCCAGAACCCACTCCCGCTCCTTCTTATCCGTAGGCAGAAATGCCTCGAAAACAAATCTTCTTGTCGATAGCCCCGATAAAGTCAGCGCCGTAATACAAGCTGCTGCCCCTGGAAGTGATGTGACTGGAATTCCTGCCTCATAGCACATCTTCACCAGTTCTTCCCCGGGATCAGATATCCCCGGAGTCCCAGCATCCGTAATCAGTGCGATATCCTGCCCCTCCTGCAGCTTCTCTACAAGCTTTCTGCCCTTTTCAAACTTATTATATTCATGATAGCTTGTCATAGGAGTCTGGATTTCAAAATGATTCAGCAGCTTAATGCTGTTGCGTGTATCCTCCGCTGCAATCAGATCCACCTCTTTCAACGTTCGGATTACCCGGAACGTCATATCCTCAAGATTTCCAATCGGAGTCGCACATAAATATAAAGTACCTGACATAAAATCTCCTTTTTAATTCTCTTCGATTACTTATGATACATGATAATCGGAGGTTCAATCTTCACGCGTGACCTTCCGCCCTTCATCCCTTCAATGAGCACCATCGTCGGCTCCTTATCCACATATGGATGGATAAATTGAAGCCGCTTCGGTTCTATCTTATACTGATTCATCTTCACCATGATCTCCGCCAGCCGGAAGGGCTTATGTATCATATAGAATCTGCCCTTACTTTCACGAAGCATTTTTCCGCTTTCCCGTAAGATATCGTCCAATGTACATAGAATCTCATGCCGGGCAATTGCCTTGGCATCCTGAGGGTTCTTAAGCCCATGCTGATTCAGCATATAAGGGGGATTCGTTACGATTACATCAAAAAAGGCCGGCTCCAGAATCTCAGCCGCCTCTTTGATATCTCCTGTAACAATATCGATCTTATCCTCCAGACCATTATGCATCACACTGCGCCTTGCCATATCCGCGCTCTCTTCCTGTATCTCCAGTCCAGTAAAATGCCTGCCCTTTGTCTTAGCCGCCAAAAGAATCGGCAGAATGCCCGTCCCGGTCCCCAGGTCCAAAACAGTCTCGTCCTGTTTTACTTTTACAAAATCAGAGAGCAGAACTGCATCGATTCCAAGGCAGAACCGCTCTGGATCCTGAATAATCTCATAACCATCCAACTGCAGATCATCAATCCGCTCCCCTGGTCTTAACTTAGTTATCATCTAACTTTGATGCTCCTTCGCCCTTCTCCAGTGCCGCAAGTTTCTTCATCTCTTCCTTTGAAACCTTTGCTTTCCTGCGCCTTGGCTTAAACTTCAGTTCTTCCGCCCTGTATTCACGGATTTCCTTCTCATCATTCTCTAAAGTAACAATGACCTTCACCAGCTTCCGCAGTACACTCAGTGAATGCACCGTTCCGCTCAGTCCTTCAGAAGTCGTCACCTGATCTCCCACAGACGGCAGTTGACTATTCAACTCCTCATAGGTCTCTTCCTCATTGGTCAGGCAGCACATCAAGCGCCCGCATACACCCGAAATCTTCGTCGGGTTCAGGGATAAGTTCTGCTCCTTTGCCATCTTGATAGATACCGCTGCAAATTCAGATAAATACGTATTACAACAAAGCGGCCTGCCACAGATCCCAATTCCTCCTCGAATCTTCGTCTCATCTCTTACCCCGATCTGCCGGAGTTCAATCCTGGTCCTAAAAACTGCAGCTAAATCTTTCACCAGCTCCCTAAAATCGATTCTTCCGTCTGCTGTAAAATAAAACAATACCTTATTATTATCAAATGTATATTCTGCATCAATCAGCTTCATCTCAAGCCCGTGCTTGCGAATCTTTTCCAAACAGATCTTAAATGCTTCCTTTTCTTTTTCTCTGTTCTTCTCTTCCACCTTACGGTCCTGCTCCGTTGCTACTCTGATTACAGACTTGAGCGGCTGCACAACCTCTTCGTCCTTCACTTCCTTTGGTCCCAGGACAACACGCCCGAACTCAACCCCGCGCGCGGTCTCTACGATTACATTATCTCCCTGCTTGATGTCAAACTTCCCTGGCGCGAAAAAATAAATCTTCCCCGCTGTACGGAATCTCACACCTATTACCTTCGTCATGCTATTAATTCTCCTTTATTGTCAATAAAAGCAATTCCATTGTAAGCTCAAAATTCACATTTGCCTTCAATCTTGCTTTCGCTTTTTCCAGTGCGTCAAGAATAATCTCGATTCCTTCGTAGGAACTCTTATTCGCACGATCTTTGATATACTTTAACTGGTCCGAAAAAACGACCCTGTCCACATTGCGGGTTGCCTTATAAATCAACACATCGCGATACCAAATAGCGATCACATCCATATAATCACTGATCTCAAGCTTATAAGACATACATCTCTTTACTGCCTCGATCAGTTCACTCAGATCCATCTCATTGATATTCCGCAGCAAATGAACTGCTTCCTCCTTGATCTCATTAAAGTGCTCGGAGGTCGCAAGCATAATTGCCTTTCCCATATTCCCCTGTGCAAAGGCTACACAGACATCTGCTTTATAATCTGGAATCTCCATCTGCTCCATCAGATACTTCTTCACAAGCTGGTCTTTAATATTACGCAGCTTTAACATCACACATCTGGAACGTATCGTCGGAAGCAGCGTCTCCGCATTCTCTGTCAGCAGCATGATTACTGCATACTCTGGCGGCTCCTCAATGGTCTTTAAAATCGCATTCTGGGCCTGTACTGTCATCATATCCGCATCTGCAATGATATAAATCTTATATCTGCTGCTGTAAGGCTTAATTACGATGTCGTTATTCACCTGTTCCCGGATATCATCAATACTGATCGTATTTGGTTTCTCATGTGTGACCTTGATGATATCAGGCTGATTATTGTTCATGGCCTGCTTACAAGACTGACACTTCCCGCAGGCATCCCCGTCATCTTCCCGGTCCTGGCACTGCAGGCTCATGGCAAATAGACTGGCAAGCAGCTTCTTCCCAGAACCCTTCTCCCCATTGAGAATATACGCATGGGAAACCTTGTCCGTCTTCACTGCATTCCCTATATATTGAATTATGTTCTTATGTCCAACAACATCCTTAAAACCACTCATAACATCACCTGCTGCCCCTTATATTTTCCTTTGTAAGTTACTTTGCATTTATTGTACTACAGGTATCTTACAAAGTTATGAACTACAGATTAAGTATATCATAATTTTCTGTGAAGATATAGCCCATAAATTCTGGTTTTTACAGACCTTCCAAGAGATTCCTGGATGCAGACTTTCGCATATGCTTTCGTACACACTTTTCTCTTAACTGTTAGCTGCCAATTTCAGGATATCCAAATAAATTGCCTGCGCCTCCCTCAGATTCTCTACCTCCCTTTCCAGGGAGAGCTTAGTCTTAAGCTCCTCCAGTACATCCTCTGTCTCTTTCAGTTTCCTTTTTTCTTTTTCTATGTCAAATTTCTCCCGTGCCATAATCTGTTCGATAGTCTCCCTGTCCAGCCCCAGTGTTTTTAGATTCGATCTTTCCATGATCCGGCTCCCTCCTAACATGATATCTTCCATCGGATAACTATTACTCCTGCATACCTTGTGAGCTGCATACCTTATGAACTTCATCTTTTGTTATCCCTGCTCTTTCCCTTTTCTTACTTCCCATCCTTGCGTATTCGCAAGTCGAGAAGCAAAAAAATATCACTCTACTCTTCTTGCGTATCCGCAATTTCTATTGTTATCATACCATATCATTAAAATAAGTCAATCCTTTTTTGCAAATCAGCAATTTTTTCTTGCGATTATGCAATATTATGATATGATAGATATAAAGATATTGTAACTAATTGCATGAGCAGGAGGTAAGGAAATATGGATATCAGTAAAATGATCAAATCCCGGCGTCTGGAATTGGGACTCACCCTCAAAGACGTGGCATCTGCGCTTGGTACAGCAGAATCGACTATATCCCGTTACGAATCCAGCAATATTCAAAACATGGGAATCGATAAAATAGAAGCATTAGCCAAGGTCCTACAATGCACACCAGGCTACCTCATGGGCTGGGAAAATAATAGTACCGCGCCTCAGACCATAGCCGCACATCTCGATACCTCAGACCTAACACAGGATGAAATAGACGATGTTGCAGATTATATAGCATTTATCAAAAATAAAAGAAAAAGCAAAAACGGTCTTTAAACTGATATTCTAGCAGTTCAGCTTACATAGCAAAATCCTAAAATGCCATAAAACAATTTTCCTGTATATTTTCCTCTGCAGCGGGACAGTATATAACGAGGTGATTTTATGGCATCTTATGTAGCGCCCGAACTTCGGGACAAATTTGAATCTTTACCAATCAATCTGAAGAACTGTATCCTTGAAAAAAATGTCCAGCTCAAGAACATTTATGATTTAATCCATGTCTTAGAGGATATAGTAGCGGAGGGAGAAGCAGAATAATCTGCCTCTCCCTCTTCTATCATATGTTATATTCTTCTATTATTACTCCATAATTGAATCTAAAACATCTTTTCCTGCAAATATTCCTGAATCTCACTCAGACATACTTCTATATCTTCGTTTATAAATCGTTTTTTAATTCCAGCTTTCCTTAAATTCTCCTCTGAAAAATCATCCTGGTCTGCCAAGAATCTTCTACACATCTCCGCATACTTCGGCGCATCCTGTATTCGCTCCCGTTCAAGGGCGCGATAGAGCCGAAGCCCATCTTCTACTTCAATATAGACTGGAATCATGATTTCCTCACCGAAGTACTTACACATCGCCTCATAAGACTGCAAAGTGCCTATCACAAGATAATCCTGTCTATCCAAATCAATCTGTCCGTCATCCGCCGTAAAATACTTCCATACACCGCATTTTGTATTATATGCGCGTAATTCAATCACACAGCCTCTATTCTCCATCTCCGCAAGACGTTCCTCATCAACAAAATAGTACTCCACCCCATCCGTCTCACCTGCACGCACGGGTCTTGTCGTATATAAAGTGATTGTCTTAAGCTGCGGCATCCTTTCCTTTAACCTTTTGTAAATAGTATCCTTTCCAGACGAACTTTTCCCCATGATATAACAGATTTTACCCATTTATCAACACCTCCATCTTTCCTTCCTGTTCAAGACCCTCTATAGAAAATCCCATTTCACTATACTCAATCAGCAGAATAGCTGCTTCTTCCGTTATTTTCTCCCCCGGAACGATCAATGGAATACCCGGTGGATAAATATAGGCATATTCTGTGGATATGTATCCCACACACTCTTTCCAGGGCAGAGAGGAAGTCTGGATGTCACCTTTTTTCCTGAGCAGACGATCCAGCTTTGCCGGTGAATAAACTCCTTGCAGCCTTGGTAGTGAAAAATGACCGTTTTCTTTAAAGTGCTCCATATCCGTTTCTTTGATATCCGAAGCAGCAGCATCTATTTCTTCCAAAGCATCCACAAGCCGCTGCATTCCCTCCTTCGTATCCCCTACTGATGTCATCGCAAGTACATAGGAGCCCGCTGTCATTTCCATCTGCAGATGATATTTATTTAATAAAATATCATGCAGCTGTCTACTGGTCATATTTGTTTCTTTCACAGAAATTACCAGCTTTGACCTGTCATACATCTCTGTCTCAACTAATTTTAAATGTCTCAGCCCCTTTAACCTCTTCCTGGTCTCTTCCAGAAGGTCCACATATGTCTGAAGACAATCCTGACCATTGTCTAAGAACATTCTAACACATTCATCCATGCCGGCCATTAAAACATATGACGGACTACTTGTCTGCACCATATGAAGATATTGTTTGATCCTTCTTTTATCAATTAATTCTCCATTCATATGAATCAGAGCCGTCTGTGTCAAAGACGGAAGTGTTTTGTGCAGGCTATGGATCACAACATCTGCTCCCTTTTTATTTGAATTATCCGGGAAATATGGATGCAATCCGAAGTGGGCTCCATGTGCCTCGTCCACAATCAAAGGAATCCCCTTTTCATGTACTACCTTCGCAATTGCTTTTACATCCGACAATACTCCATCATAAGTCGGCGATGTAATCACGACCGCCTTAATATCTTCATACTGCTTTAATGCCTGTCTTACTGATTCAGAATCGATAGGGCCATTCAGCTCTATCTCAGCATAAAACTGAGGATATAGGTAAACTGGTTCCAGTTCATTCATATAAACTGCATGATAAACCGATTTGTGGCAGTTCCTGGCTACCAATATGCGGTCACCTTTAGATGTGCATCCCAGCACAGCACTCAAAATACCTGCCGTACTGCCATTGATCAGATAACAGGTCTCATCTGCATGATAAAGCTGAGCTGCCCTCTCCTGAGCTTCTTTTAAAATCTCCTTTGCATGATGAAGATCGTCAAATCCATCGATTTCTGTAATATCTAGTTCATATGGCAGAGAGCAGTTCATCAAAGCCTTATTTCTTTTATGTCCCGGCATATGAAATCCGTAATAATCTGTTTGACTGTACTTCAATAACTTATCATATAGATATGAATGTTCCATTTTTATTCCTCACATATTAAAAATACCGAGGAAACAATTTCCTCGGATACTTAAAATTCAATGAGCGTGCGGGGATTCGAACCCCGGACAACTTGATTAAAAGTCAAGTGCTCTACCACCTGAGCTACACGCCCATATTTAGTTATACCTTTCTTTTTGCAAAGAAAATGCCCAGAGCCGGAATCGAACCAGCGACACGAGGATTTTCAGTCCTCTGCTCTACCAACTGAGCTATCTGGGCATAAGACTTATGTAAGTCTAAATTGCGGGGGCAGGATTTGAACCTACGACCTTCGGGTTATGAGCCCGACGAGCTTCCAGACTGCTCCACCCCGCGCTATTCAATTTTACTTATCTCTTTTGAGATAAAGCCGATGATCGGACTCGAACCGATAACCTGCTGATTACAAATCAGCTGCTCTGCCAATTGAGCCACATCGGCATTTTTAAAACTTTTGCCAAACCATTTCGGCTAATTGGCTATAAAGGAAAATCCTTTAAGTGGATGGAGAAGGATTCGAACCTTCGAAGGCGTTGCCAACAGATTTACAGTCTGCCCCCTTTGGCCACTCGGGAATCCATCCATTTTTTTAAGTGGGACCTATAGGGCTCGAACCTATGACCCTCTGCTTGTAAGGCAGATGCTCTCCCAGCTGAGCTAAGATCCCACATATATACGCATCTCACTAAGTGATAATGCAACGACCCAGAAGAGACTCGAACTCTCGACCTCCGCCGTGACAGGGCGGCGCTCTAACCAACTGAGCCACTGGGCCTTATGAAGATATGTATCTTCAAAACTACACACAAAGAATTTTAAACATCCATTTCCTATCACCTTGCTTGGTTATGCCCTCGACCTATTAGTAACAGTCAGCTCCATGCATTACTGCACTTCCACCTCTGCCCTATCTACCTCGTCGTC
>NZ_JABACJ020000010.1 GCF_012524165.2 Faecalicatena faecalis | reverse complement strand
GATATAAGGAGAGAGGATAAGCTGTGGATTACTGAAGGATATCAAAAAAATGGCAACGAATCAGAAAAATCCCAGGAATAGCTTGACTTACGGCTATTTTTTGAATATAATTAAGAGCAGTGTCTTTCTGTATGCTATATATAGTAGAAAGATTTCAAAAATTGAGAATCACTGTTAATACTTTAGAATAAGTATCTCAACCAAAGGGAGGTGTATTGATAATGAAAATGACATTTCAGCCGAAAAAAAGACAGAGATCAAAAGTTCATGGCTTTAGAGCAAGAATGAGCACTCCAGGCGGAAGAAAAGTTTTAGCTGCCAGAAGAGCAAAAGGAAGAAAACAGTTATCAGCTTAGGCCGCATATATGTGGCCTTTTCTTCTATTTATAAAAGGAAAAGTGCGGTAAAAAGAATGAAGTTTTCGGAATCTTTGAAGAAGAATAAAGATTTTCAAATTGTTTATAAAAATGGGAATTCCTACGCTAACAAGTATCTTGTTATGTATGTGAGGGAGAATGGAACGGAAAAGAATAGACTCGGTATTTCCGTAAGCAAGAAAGTTGGGAACAGTGTTGTAAGACATCATCTTACAAGATTGCTCCGAGAGAGTTATCGACTTCAAGAAGCACATTTCAAAAGTGGGTTTGATATCATTGTAATTGCGAGAGTGAGTGCAAAAGATAAGAATTATCATGACATTGCGAGTGCGCTCATCCACTTAGGAAAGCTTCATGAGATATATATTTAAAGATAAACAAAAAGTTTACAAAAAGAAAGTCATATCTTATGGGACATTAGCTGTCCGATAAGTATAAGCAAAAGGAGGGATGCAGATGAAGTATATTTTAATAGGACTGATCAGGTTCTATCAAAAGTATCTGTCCGGATTAAAGACAAGGTATCATTGTATTTATACACCGACCTGTTCACAGTACGGAATTGAAGCAATTCAAAAGTATGGTGCAATCAAAGGCGGTGCCTTAACAGTCTGGAGAATTCTGCGCTGTAATCCTTTTGCAAAAGGCGGATATGATCCGGTACCTTAAGGAGGATAAGAGATGTATGGAATTTTAGCTGCAGGATATGCAGACTGGCCGATTATTCATCAGATTTCCTGGCTGCTTGGAAAAGTGATGAACGGAATTTATAATGTAATGGATGGAGTATTTGGGGTACAGAATATCGGTGTCTGTATCATCATCTTTACAATCATCGTATACACATTAATGATTCCACTGACAATTAAACAGCAGAAGTGGTCTAAGATGTCTTCTGTTATGAACCCTGAGATTCAGAAGATTCAGAAAAAGTATGCGAACAAAAAAGACCAGGCTTCTATGTTAAAGCAGCAAGAAGAGCTTCAGACGGTATATGAGAAATACGGAACTTCACCGACAGGCGGATGTCTTCCGATGTTAATCCAGATGCCTGTACTTTTTGCACTGTATCCGGTCATCCAGAATATCCCGAATTATGTACAGGGTGTTAAGAATGTATATATGCCGGTGGTTAACCAGATCATGGCTGCTGATGGTTTCCAGAAAATCATGGAAAAAATCGGTGAAGCGAAGCCAGTACTTATGAGTGCTAAGTCTTATGACTATTCACAGGCAGATACGCTTGTAAACGTATTATATAAATTCCAGGATTCCACATGGAATACACTGGTAGATAAGATTCCTTCCTTGAAGGACATTGTTGAGACAACAACACAGACGATGGGACACTTGAACAGTTTCCTTGGAATTAATATTGGAGAAGCACCATTTACCATGTTAATGGCTGCAATTCATGATTTTTCAATTATCGGAATTATCATGGCTGCAATCATTCCTGTCATGGCAGGTCTTACACAGTTTATCAGTGTGAAGTTACAGCCGCAGCCGGAGGTTGATCCAAATAATCAGATGGCGAACTCCATGAAGACAATGACATACACAATGCCATTGTTCTCTGTATTCATGGGATTCACTCTTCCAGCAGGTCTTGGTCTTTACTGGGCAATCAGTGCTGTTGTAAGATGTGTACAGCAGTTAGGAATCAACAAGTACCTCAGCAAGAAATCTACCGAGGAATTGATTGCAGAAAACCAGAAAAAAGCAGCTAAGAAACGTGAGAAAAAGGGTACATCTGCACAGGCAATCAATAAAATGGCAACAACAAATACCAGAAATGTAGAAGACAAGAGAAAGTCAAAGATTTCTGATAAAGAAAGAGAAGAGCGTCTTGAGAAAGCAGCTCAGCAGACAAAGAATGCAAAGCCGGGAAGCCTCTCATCAAAGGCAAATCTGGTAAGCAGATTTAACAGCGGACAAAGTACATCCCTTAAGGATGACGATAAATAGGAAGAATCGTAGAAAGGAAGGATTCAGGATGAACGGTAGTATCAGAGTATCTGCAAAAACAGTGGATGACGCAATTACGGAAGCATTAATTCAGTTAGGCGTTACCAGTGACAGATTAGATTATGAAGTCATTGAAAAAGGAAGTGCCGGATTCCTTGGAATAGGCGTAAAACAGGCAGTGATCGAAGCAAGAAGAAAACCTGAACCTGTAGTGGAAGAGCCGGAGATCAAAGCGGAAGTAAAGACAGAAGTGAAAGCAGAAGCAAAACCTGTTGAGAAAAAGGCTCCGGTAAAGGAAGTTAAGAAAAAAGAACATGTCAAGAAAGATGAGCATGTAAAAAGAGAAGTAAAAGAAGAAGCACATAAGGATGAGGTTCAGCCATCCGTAAAACGTGAGTCTGAACTTGCAGAAGTAAAAGATGAAACAAAGAAAGCCGTTGAATCCTTCTTAAATGATACGTTAAAAGCAATGGGAATGACAGTAGAGCTGATTTCTAATATCGATGCAGACGGGGCTTTGAGTGTTGAGATGAAGGGTGACAATATGGGAATCCTCATTGGAAAGCGCGGACAGACATTAGATTCTCTTCAGTATCTGGCGAACAGAGTTGCGAATAAGCACCAGGACGGATATGTTCGTGTGAAGCTTGATACAGAGAATTACCGTGCAAGAAGAGAAGAGACACTGAAGAATCTTGCAAAAAATATTGCTTATAAGGTAAAACGTTCAAAGAGAGCAGTATCTTTGGAACCAATGAATCCTTATGAGAGAAGAATTATCCATGCAGCACTTCAGTCTGACCCGTTTGTAACAACTCACAGTGAAGGGGACGAGCCTTACAGAAAAGTAGTAGTTACATTAAAGAAATAATATAATTGAAGCGAAAGAGGACGTTTCCGCTTCACGGATGCTTTCGTGAAGTTGTGAAACGTCTTTTTTAAAACCAGCAGGAGGCAGCTATGAAAAAGGATACAATTGCTGCCATTTCCACAGGTATGACGAATTCGGGGATTGGAATCGTGCGTATCAGCGGAGATGAAGCATTTCATGTGATAGATAAGATTTACAAGGGAAAAGACCGACTGAAGGAAGCAGAAAGCCATACCATCCACTATGGATTTATTATAGACGAAGAAGAGACGATAGATGAAGTTCTGGTCATGCTGATGCGTTCTCCCAGAACATTTACAGGGGAGGATACCGTTGAAATCAACTGTCATGGCGGAACATATGTTGTGAAAAGAGTGCTGGAGACTGTCATTAAAAATGGTGCAAGACCAGCCGAGCCAGGAGAATTTACAAAGAGAGCCTTTTTAAATGGAAAGATGGATCTCTCCCAGGCAGAAGCCGTAATCGATGTAATCACATCAAAAAGTGAATATGCTCTTCAGAGTTCTATCAGTCAGTTAAAGGGAAGTGTGAAGAATAAGATAGAGGATATCAGAAAACAGATTATTTATCATACTGCATTTATTGAGACTGCGTTAGATGACCCTGAGCATATAGAAATCGATGGGTATGGTGATACATTAAAAGGGGTCGTAGAGAATCAAAAGGCTGAAATCTGGCAGTTGATTGCTTCAGCAGACAGCGGAAGAATCATGAAGGAAGGAATCCAGACGGTGATTGCCGGAAAACCAAATGCAGGAAAGTCTTCTCTTTTGAATGTTCTGGCCGGAAAGGACCGCGCAATCGTCACAGATATTGAAGGGACGACAAGAGATATTCTGGAGGAGCAGATCTGCCTTGGAGGATTGACTTTGAATATGATTGACACGGCCGGTATCAGAAATACCGACGATATCATTGAAAAAATTGGTGTCGATAAAGCAAAAGATTATGTAAAAAATTCAAATCTGATCATTTATGTTGTAGATGCATCCAGGCCTTTAGACAGCAATGATAAAGAAATTATGGGGCTTCTCAAGGACAGAAAGGTAATTATTCTGCTCAATAAATCAGATCTTAATACTGTGATAACAAAGGAAAATCTGAAGGAAGAATTAAAGCTTGTATTAGAGGAAAATTTTGCAGAAGAGATACCGATGATAGACATTTCTGCAAAGGAAGAGCAGGGCTTAAGTGAATTTGAAGAGACTTTAAATGAGATGTTCCTGAATGGAGATGTTTCATTTAACGATGAGGTCTATATTACGAATATCAGGCATAAGGCGGCCCTTACGGACGCTTATAAAAGCCTTGAGAAGGTCTTAGAAAGTATTGAGAATCAGATGCCGGAGGATTTCTTTTCTATAGATCTGATGGATGCATATGAGTCACTTGGAAGTATAACGGGAGAAACGATAGGAGAAGATTTAGTCAATGAAATATTCAGCAAATTCTGTATGGGAAAATAAAGATGGATATGATATAGCAATCGTGGGTGCGGGACATGCCGGATGTGAAGCAGCTCTTGCAGCGGCCAGACTTGGGTTTCGGACGGTAATGTTCACAGTGAGCGTTGACAGCATTGCGCTGATGCCTTGTAATCCGAATATTGGAGGCAGTTCCAAGGGACATCTGGTGAAAGAAATTGATGCACTTGGAGGGGAGATGGGAAAGGTCATTGACCAGACCTTTATCCAGTCAAAAATGTTGAATCAGTCGAAAGGGCCGGCAGTACATTCTCTGCGTGCACAGGCGGACAAGGCAAATTATAGTCGTACGATGCGCCAGGTCCTTCAGAATCAGGAAAATCTGGATATCCGCCAAATGGAAGTGACCGATATTCTGGCAGAGGATGGAAAAGTGACCGGTGTGCAGACCTATTCAGGTGCCATTTATCCATGCCGTGCAGTCGTTCTGTGTACTGGGACCTATTTAAAAGCAAGGTGTATCTATGGCGATATTAGTATGCAAACTGGACCAAATGGACTTCAGGCGGCCAATTATCTGACGGACAGCTTAAAATCTCTTGGAATCAAGATGTACCGTTTTAAGACGGGGACTCCAGCCAGAATAGATAAGAATTCAATCGATTTTAGCAAGATGGAGGAACAAAAGGGAGACGAGAGAATCGTACCATTCTCTTTTACGACAGATCCAGATGAGATTCAGATTGACCAGGTTTCCTGCTGGCTGACCTATACAAATGAAAAAACGCATGAGATTATAAGGAATAATCTGGACAGATCTCCACTTTTTTCAGGAATGATAGAAGGAACTGGCCCGAGATATTGTCCATCCATTGAGGATAAGGTAGTAAAATTTGCGGATAAGAATCGACATCAGGTATTTATTGAGCCTGAAGGATTGGATACAACAGAAATGTATGTGGGAGGAATGTCCAGTTCACTTCCAGAAGATGTACAGTATGCAATGTACCGCAGTGTACCAGGGCTAGAAAATGTCAAAATTGTTAGAAATGCATATGCAATAGAGTATGATTGCATTGATGCAAGGCAGTTGAAGAGCACCCTTGAGTTTAAGAATATTGAGGGACTTTTCAGTGGAGGACAGTTCAATGGAAGCTCTGGATATGAAGAAGCAGCAGCCCAGGGGTTGGTAGCAGGAATAAATGCAGCAAGAAAGCTGCAGGGGAAAGATGGCATTGTGATTGATCGTTCAGAGGGCTATATAGGGGTCCTCATTGACGATCTTGTCACAAAAGAAAGCCGTGAGCCGTACAGGATGATGACTTCGAGAGCTGAATACAGGCTTTTGCTCCGTCAGGACAATGCAGATTTAAGGCTGACAAAGCTGGGATATGAGATTGGACTAATTGACGAGAAGAGATATCAAAGATTGCTTGAAAAGGAAAAGATGATTGCAGCGGAAATTAAAAGAGTTGAGCATACCAATATAGGAACCTCACAGGAGGTCCAGGATCTGCTTGAGTCCTGTCATAGCACACCGTTGACCTCTGGAATTACGCTTGCTGAGCTAATACGCCGGCCTGAATTATCCTATGAAATATTGGCTCCGATTGACAGACAGCGTAAGAATCTGCCTTATGATGTGATAGAACAGGTAAATATTAATATCAAATATGATGGATATATCAAGAGACAGCAGCGTCAGGTAGAACAGTTTAAAAAGCTGGAGAAAAAACTAATTCCGGCTGATATAGATTACAATGAGATACAAAGTCTTCGAATCGAAGCAAAACAAAAGCTAACGGAAATAAAACCTGCATCAATTGGGCAGGCATCCAGAATATCAGGGGTGTCCCCGGCGGATATATCCGTATTGCTGGTTTATTTAGAGAGCAGATAAGAGGATAGGAGAGTGTAAGATGTCCAATAAGTTTGAAAGTCAGCTTCAAGAGCTGAACATAGAATTAAATGAGATTCAGAAGCAGCAGTTTCAGAAGTATTATGAGCTGTTAGTGGAATGGAATAAAGTCATGAATCTGACTGGCATTACAGAATATGATGAAGTAAATGAAAAGCATTTCGTAGACAGCCTTGCTATTGTAAAAGCAGTTGATATGAATCAAATCAATTCTCTTATTGATATAGGAACAGGTGCAGGTTTTCCAGGATTACCGCTTAAAATTGTTTTTCCACATATGCATGTTGTTCTGTTGGATTCTTTAAATAAAAGGATAAAATTCCTGAATGCGGTAATAGACGAATTGGGACTCCAGGATATTGAGACGCTTCATGGCAGGGCAGAGGATTATGCGAAGAGAACAGAATATAGAGAATCGTTCGATTTGTGCGTATCCAGGGCGGTTGCAAATTTGGCTACATTGAGTGAATATTGCATTCCATATATACATGTAGGGGGTATGTTCGTTCCTTATAAGTCAGGAAATATTGAGGATGAAGTACAACAATCAAGCAGAGCTGTAAGCATACTGGGCGGAAAGATAAAAGAGACTGTAAAGTTTGAGCTTCCGGGAACAGAAATAGGAAGATCATTTATAAAAATCGAGAAGCAAAAAAGTACAGGAAAAAAATATCCCCGTAAGGCTGGACTTCCTGGAAAAGAACCTCTTAAGTAGAATATGTGAAAATGATATAACTTTAGATAATAAAAAAAGAAGTAAATCAGATACTTAAAATCTGATTTACTTCTTTTTTATTCTTTAGCAGCTATCGATGTTTAGCAGCACAAAATACTAAATCTATTTTACTCTGTGTCCTCTATATCAAATAATATCTTGACCTGTTCTATAAAATCTTCTGGTGATTCCATCTGTGGAAGATGCTTTGTTCCCTCAATTTCAGCTATTTCAATAGAAGGAAGCTGATTCTGATACTGATTTGCTGTTAATGCATTTTCTGGGTTAGCATTTCCAACTACGATGAAGATACTGTTGTTAATGTTTTTCAGACAATGCATCACATTTGCATTCGTATATCTGGATTTGATGCTTGCATAGAGATATTTTGAATGCGTATTATATTTGTGTGAGGCTTCAAAGGCCGTCATAATACTTTTTTCTTCAATATTATTCTGATTATAATAATATTGATTACGGTAATCCTCTTCGATTGTTCTCTTATTTACTTTCATATTATAAATAAACGTTCCTATTACAGGAGTGTTTATAATATGGCGTAATAGTTTGGTACGCTTAGTCGGAATCTTTGCAAGTGAGACAAGATCTCCTGGATTTACTAACATCACTTTATTAATCAGAGTATTATCATTAGCACAGGCCATTAAAACAAAAGTTCCTGATTCTCCCGTTGCTATTACATCTGTATGCTCTCCAATAATATGTTTAATAAAATCTGTAATTAACTGAACATATAAATAGTTAGTATATGTAAGGTTTGGTTTTTGTGAACTCCCACACCCAAGCAAATCTAATGTATATACAGTATTCGTCTTAGATAGTTCACCAACTACTTTATTCCACTCATATGCTGAACTACAGATATTAAGGTCATGAATTAATAAGATTGGAGAACCAGAACCCTGTTTTGTATAAAATATACGGCCAAATCTCCAATCGTAAAACTTTTCGTCCTTATTAAATAATAAATTATCCATCGTGGAAATATAATACACCAATCTATTGACAACATGCATAATTCCTACGGTAGTACCAGCTATAGCAGTACATGTAGTTAGTTTCTTTTTCCAACTCAAAGAATCACCTCTTTCAAAAGTCTGATAGTCAAATGTCTGTTCTGTATATAAATACATCTACTATTATACTACACTGTGCACTGCAAATAAAGAAAAAAATTCTTAAGTAAATATTGAGAGGAGAAGTTGAAGAAATGATAGTGAATGTTTCACGTGAAACATTCATGGTATATTCTTAAAAAAATATATAACCTTCAGTGTTATAAAAATATAAAATAAATTTTATTCGTTAAAACAAAAGATAATATGGACTAATGAGAAGATAAAAATAACTTAATCAAGAAAACTTAACTGGTAATTAAAAAACATAGTAAAGAGTATGGGTCTGGTTCACCTTTTTGTGTATAAATGTAGTAATGTAAAAATAGTTTAATGACTCATCATAGTTTTATATTAGCTAGTTCTATCTATCAGCAAAAATATGGGGGTATTAGTAAAATAAAGCTTCTGTTTATCGAATATTATTTTTAAATAACAAAACAGTATAAAACACGTAAACACTATAGTTTAGTAAAAAATATAGTAACAAAAAAGATAAGGTTAAATATATTAAAGAAACCCCTAGAATTAAAAATAAAGATAAAAAGTGTTGGACCAGAATATTATAACTATAATATGGTACCAGGGTTAAAGGACAAAAGGTCGTACGTTTTGTGTTTGTGTGTAAAAGCATGAAACGTCTGACCTTTGAGACTGTAAAAATTAAAAGGTAACTTAACTAGGACAAGTCTCAAATGGTTTAAAAAATATCCAGTGTATATTTGTCTAACATCGGTAGAATCAAAGAGTATGTGTAAAAATATAAAGTGTTGAACAATCTGCACGTACCCTGAGAAAAATACATTTTTGCCCCAAGACATAACATGGATGAATTTTATTTAAATTTCAATATAGGAGTCTAATCTTATCAGAAAAAAACTATTACTTAAGTGATGAAAAACTCATAATATCATAATACTAATACAGGTCTTAAACTTTTTTATTAAATGCTGGTTATTGAATTCTATTTAGTAGATATAATGTGGAAGTACTATTAATCATATTACTAAAGAGCTGACAAGAAGTAGAAAGTTAATTATAAAAAGTACAGCAAGACAAATAATTACTTTAACTACAGAACCAAAAATGAACGTACAATCTAATAACCATTTAATCTCCACAATATTATAAACATCTAATGTAATCACTTAAAATTCATTGAAGAACCCCCAACTCAAAACAATAGCAGATGTTTCACGTGAAACATTCCCCTAAAGTCTTAGATTATATCACAAAACTAAAATTACCAAACAATCCCATTAAAAAACATAAAAATTCTATGTTTCACGTGAAACATTTTGTAGATATAGATTTGAAAAGGTGATATAATAATGAGGTGTTCAATGAAAGGAGTATTAAAATGGGAAGAATTATAGCGATAGCTAACCAAAAAGGCGGCGTAGGTAAGACAACAACAGCTATTAATTTATCAGCTTCATTAGCCAGTCTTGGTAAAAAGGTATTAGCACTGGACATGGATCCACAGGGAAATATGACAAGTGGTCTTAGTGTAGCAAAAAATGAGGTTGAAAATAGTGTTTATGATTTGATTATTGGTAATGCAGGTATCGAAGAATGTATCTGTAAAGATGTTTTTGAAAATTTGGACGTTCTCCCATCTAATATTAATCTATCAGCAGCAGAGATTGAATTGATTGGTGTTGATAATAAGGAATATATCATAAAGAATGAAATTGCAAAAGTGAAAGATAATTATGAATTTATAATTATTGATTGTCCACCTGCATTGAGCATGCTTACGATTAACGCAATGACGACAGCTGATTCGGTACTTGTCCCTATCCAATGTGAGTATTATGCACTTGAAGGTTTGAGTCAGTTAATTCATACAATTGAACTGGTACAGGATAGATTGAATCCAACTCTGGAGATGGAAGGCGTTGTATTTACCATGTATGATGCCAGAACAAATTTATCGCTGCAAGTAGTAGAAAATGTAAAGGACAACCTGGAACAGAATATTTATAAGACAATCATACCGAGAAATATCCGGTTAGCAGAAGCACCCAGTTATGGGCTGCCAATCAATCTATATGATTCTAAATCTGCAGGAGCAGAGAGTTATATGCTATTAGCCGAAGAAGTTATACATAAAGGAGAGGAATAAGTATGGCTGTAAAAAGAAATGGTCTTGGAAAAGGTCTGGATAGTCTGATCCCTGATAGAAGCGATAAAATGTCAAAGAAAACATCCAATGCAGAAGGAAAAACAGAAGTAGTTAATGCAAAGGATGAAAAGGTTGGACAATCTGGTGAGGTTTTGGTCAAAATAAACCAGGTTGAACCAAACAGGGACCAGCCGCGTAAAGAATTTGATGAAGATGCATTATTAGAGCTCGCGGATTCAATCAAACAATTTGGTATTCTTCAGCCTCTTCTTGTCCAAAAAAAGAAAGATTATTATGAAATTATTGCTGGTGAGAGAAGATGGCGTGCGGCAAAGCTTGCCGGTATTAAAGAAGTTCCTGTAGTAATAAAGACATACACTGACCAGGAGATTCTTGAGATATCTTTAATAGAGAACATACAGAGAGAAAATCTAAATCCTATTGAAGAGGCAATGGCATATAAAAGACTTCTTGAAGAGTTTAAACTGAAACAAGATGAAGTTGCAGAACGCGTTTCGAAGAGCAGAACAGCAGTAACAAATTCTATGCGTCTGTTAAAGCTGAGCAAAAGAGTACAGCAGATGATTGTAGATGATATGATTACGACTGGACATGCACGTGCCCTTCTTGCAATTGATGATGAAGAGCAACAATACACCATTGCAAATAAAATTTTTGATGAAAAACTCAGTGTTAGAGAAACTGAAAAATTAGTAAAGACCTTAAAGAATCCTAAAAAGGAACAAAAAGTTGAAAAGGTGGAGCATACCTTTATTTATGATAATCTGGAAGAAAAAATGAAAGATATCATAGGCACAAAGGTAAATGTAAGTCCAAAGTCAAATGGAAAAGGAAAAATCGAGATTGAATATTACTCAGAAGAAGAACTCGAACGTATATTCGATTTAATAATGTCTATCAAGAATCAATAAATCTATTTGCATTAAAACGGGGAGAATATAAGAAGAGGAGAGTCAGCGTGAATAATTAAGAAGGAGAAAAATCATGGAAAGTAGTTTGTTGTCGGGATTAGGAATTGACCCTGCATTTATTCTGATATTCCTATTTGTGGTACAGATTATACTATTTGTAATGCTTATCAGTGTAAATATGAAATATAACAGGCTGAAAGTCAGTTACAATTCGTTTATGAAGGGAAAAGATGGGAAGAATTTAGAAGAGAGTATACTAGCAAGGTTTGCCGAACTGGATGAGGTCTCTGAACTGGCTAAAGCAAATAAGAAAGATATTCTGGATATCTATCGAAAAACAAGGTCCCATTATCAGAAAGTTGGAATTGTAAAATATGATGCATTCCATGAAATGGGCGGAAATTTAAGTTTTGCTATTACAATGCTGGATGAGGATGATAATGGATGGATTCTGAATGCTATGCACAGCAGAGAGGGATGCTATACCTATATTAAAGAGATTGTAAAAGGACAGAGTTATATAGAACTTGCCGAAGAAGAGGTTGAGTCACTGGAAAAGGCAATCTATCAGGATGTATATGATTTGAAGACGGATTTGGAAAAGAGTCCTAAATAGAAGTACACTCAGATATACCATAAATATATAGTGAAATAACTGAAAGAGAAGAGGAGGATATTATGTTAGACATCAGATTTGTAAGAAGTAACCCAGAGGCAGTAAAGCAGAATATTAAAAATAAGTTTCAGGATGCAAAGCTTCCATTAGTGGACGAAGTTCTGGAATTAGATAAAAGAAACAGAGAAATCAAACAAGAAGTAGAAGCTCTTCGTGCCGATAAGAATAAGCTTACAAAGCAGATCGGAGCCCTGATGGGACAAGGAAAGAAGGAAGAGGCTGAAGCTATTAAAAAAGCGGTTACAGAAAATGCTGACAGAATTGAAACTCTTTCAACAGAAGAAAAAGAAGTAGAAGAAAAAATCAAGCAGAAAATGATGATTATTCCAAATATCATCGACCCATCTGTACCGATTGGAAAAGATGACAGCGAAAACGTAGAAGTTGAGAGATACGGCGAGCCAGTTGTACCTGATTTTGAGATTCCATACCATACAGATATTATGGAAAGCTTTAATGGAATTGATCTGGAAAGTGCAAGACGTGTTGCAGGAAATGGATTCTATTATCTGATGGGAGACATTGCGCGCCTCCATTCTGCAGTTATTTCTTATGCAAGAGACTTTATGATTAACAGAGGATTTACTTACTGTGTTCCTCCGTTTATGATTCGAAGCAATGTAGTAACAGGAGTTATGAGCTTTGCAGAGATGGATGCCATGATGTATAAGATTGAGGGTGAAGACTTATATTTGATTGGAACAAGTGAGCACTCTATGATTGGTAAATTTATTGATACGCAGTTGACGGAAGATCAGCTTCCACAGACGTTGACAAGCTATTCACCATGCTTTAGAAAAGAAAAAGGTGCACATGGTATTGAGGAGAGAGGCGTTTATCGTATCCATCAGTTCGAAAAACAGGAAATGATCGTTGTCTGCAAGCCAGAAGACAGCATGGAATGGTATGATAAATTATGGCAGAATACAGTAGATCTGTTCCGTTCACTGGATATTCCGGTTCGTACACTGGAATGTTGTTCAGGAGACCTGGCCGACCTGAAGGTGAAATCCGTAGATGTGGAAGCTTGGTCACCAAGACAGAAGAAATATTTTGAAGTGGGAAGTTGTTCCAATTTAGGGGATGCTCAGGCAAGAAGGCTGGGAATCAGAGTGAAAGGTGAAAATGGAAAGTATTTTGCACATACACTCAATAACACAGTAGTAGCACCTCCGAGAATGCTGATTGCTTTCCTGGAAAACAACCTTCAGGCGGATGGTTCTGTAAGGATTCCGGCAGCACTTCAGCCATATATGGGTGGAAATACTGAGATTACACCTAAAAACTAATTTCATAAAGAAGGCAGCAAAGCGGATTCTAAATATCCGCTTTGAATAAATTTAGGAATAAAATAGGAAAATAAATACTAAGGTATACTTAGGAAATGATTTATATTACGGAAGAAAAGCAGATAAGGAATGATTCGTATTATGAAGAAGCTTATGCTTAAGGAATCTATCCTTTATGAATAAATATGTTTCACGTGAAATAGATCGACGATTTGGAGAAGATTATGCATCAATACTTGAAAGCAATTGGTTTCAATAACCTGAAGACAAAAAAGGACATGAGAGAACTTTTGAAGCAGGTGGAAACGAATTTTACACATCAGACAATTGTGTCGTATAAGGATTGGGCGGATTATTGTGAATTCCAGAAGGAGTATGGTCAGAATGTAGGAATCACCATCTGCGGTGAACTGGACGAAGATGAGAACTTTGATCCAGACTACTATTTTCCATATTTTGAAGGAAGCGGAATTACCACCTATGCTGAAGTTGCCGTAGATAAGCGGATTGAAAAGGAAGAGTATGTTGGAATCTGCGAAGATCCTAAAGTGGGAATCAGTCTGATTTTTCATCTCCAAAATGGCATAGAATATATGAGGGAACGCCAGATGGGATTTGTCACCGGTCTGGCAACCTCCGTCACTTTTTCGGGCCTTGCATTATCGGGAAAAATTCTGTTTCCTGTAAGGAAGAGTGAAGAACAGGTAAAGACAGGAAAAGAGGAAGCTGATAATAGGAAACAGCTTTTGAATGCCGCCAGAAGTGGTGACCCAATGGCAATAGAAACACTGACACTGGATGATATCGATACATATTCGAAGGTTTCCAGGCGCCTGATGAGTGAAGATATCTTTACAATCGTGGATACATATTTCATGCCATATGGTGTGGAGTGTGATCTGTATTCTATCATGGGAGAGATACTTGCAGTCAGAAAGCGTGAGAATAGTGTAACAAAAGAACCACTGTATCAGATGAAGTTAGATGTCAATGAACTTCAGTTCGATATCTGTGTTCCAGCGAAGGAAGTTATGGGGGAACCAGAAATTGGAAGACGGTTCAAAGGAACAATATGGCTTCAGGGATATATAAACTTTTAAAAAGAGTGTCTTATAAATAAGCAGCATAAAGAAGAATCATAAATAAGCATATTTCATCAAAAAAATGTATGTAATCATAGAAGACACAGCCGGGAAGAATGAGAAGGGAATGACAAGAAGAGGATAACAGAAGAGTCAAAATCTAGGAATAGAGCCATGGATTCGATAGGAAAAAGCTGAAATCCACTTAAAAAATCTTTCAAATTCTTCCCAAAAAAAGTTGAGAAAAAGTAAAATTCATGTTATATTAATAACTGTGCTATAAAACAATAAAATATGTGTCCCCTTAGTAAAATGGATATTACAAATCCCTCCTAAGGATTAAGTGCAGGTTCGATTCCTGCAGGGGACGGTACAGGGAGGACACCACAGAATATAAATCTGTGGTGTCTTTTTTTATCATAAAATAGTATAATAAATATAACTGATGGTTTTCGCTGAATCACGTAGGAGATTAATATATGAAAGTGAAGCACGAACTTAATAAGAGGCAGGAAAAGAGGACCTGGTTCGGGAAATTAGAAATTATGAAAATGTCAGCCGTATGGCTTGTCATCACTCTGAGCGTAACTGCCATGTTATTTATTGCTTCACGTCTGTCAGCAAAGGCAGTTGAGAATCAGCGAAAGATTACAGAAAAGACAATCCGTTGTGTGGGTCTTGCAGAGGAAATCCAGTCTGGTTCAGATATTTTGACCAACGCGGTATGGAGGTTCGCTGCAACAGGAAAGACAAGATATGCGCGTGAGTATCTCGAAGAGAAGACAGAGACTCTTACTCGTGATAAAGCAATAGAAGGTCTCCGTAAGGAGGGGCTTTTAGAAGAAGAGCTGGAGACGATCGAGCTGGCAAAGTCTGTTTCAGACAATCTGATGGAACAGGAGCTTCATTGTATCAGGCTGATATATGAAGCGGAAGGAATCCAGTATTTCCCGGAGGAGATTTCAGAAGTCGAACTCACACACACAGAGAAAAAGATGACTTCAGAAGACAAAAGAAAAAAGGCCAATCAGTTTGTATTTGGAAGCCGATATGAAGCAACAAAGGATGTGATAAAAGAGAACATAAATTTGTTTACATCTGCATTATATACAAGACAGAAGAAGGAGCTTGCGCAGGCTATGAGGAGAACAGATTCTTCTCAACTTCTACAGCAGGTGACGGCCATCATGCTTCTGATCTGGTGCCTGGGTTTCATGGTATTCTTTTATATGGCTTTAATCCGTCCGATTCATTACAGTTGCATGGAATTGAAAGTCTCCAGAAATAAGAATCACAAATTGACACTACGTGGACCGCTTGAGTTGCGCAGTCTGATTATTGCATTTAATGATGCGTTGACCAGAATACAATATAAGAATCAGGAAATTCTGGATATACAGATGGTAGATCCAATTACAGGGGGTTTTACTTCGACCAGATTTGACCTGGAGGTGGAACGGTTCTTACAGGAGAATCGGGAATTCGCGTTTGTTTCATTAGATATTCGTAGATTTAAGCTGATTAATGATGTGTATGGAAGCGAAGCGGGAAACCAAGTATTGAAAGCCGTATATGATGCAATTCTAAGATGTATGGAGCAGGAGGAATGCGTATCCAGAATTCAGGCCGATATGTTTAATTTTATTCTGTTCGAGACGGATGAAAAAGTGATAGAGCAGCGAATCGAGGCAATCCATCAGACCTTGATCAAGGAACATCGTAAGAAAAATATTGTGGAAGAAAAGAGCAGTGAGTATCATTTGTCTGTGAACTGCGGGGTATACCAGGTACAGAAAAAGGACCGGGATATCGTGACTATCCGTGACCGTGCCAATGTAGCGCGTAAGATGAACCGGGATGAGGCAGAATATTTGGAGGAATGTGTCTTTTTTACAGATTTGGAGCGGCAGAAGCTTTTGAGAGAGCAGATTCTGGAGAATGAAATGGAGCATGCGCTGGCAAATGAAGAATTCCTGGTATATCTTCAGCCAAAGGTAAGGCTTTCAGATAAAAAAACTGCAGGTGCAGAAGCATTAGTACGTTGGAATTCTGCCACATTCGGCCTGATTCCTCCGAACGAGTTCATCCCATTATTCGAGAAGAATGGTTTTATCAAGAAGTTGGATTATTACATGTTCACCCAGGTATGCAGAATCATCAGAGGGTGGATCGATTCTGGGAAAAATGTAGTTCCTGTTTCGGTGAATCTTTCCAGGAAACATATGAATGATGAAGGGGTTATCAAAAGATTCCAGAATATCCAGAAGGAGTATAAGATTCCCTGTGAACTGATAGAGTTTGAGCTGACGGAGGCATTTGTATTTGAAGACCTAAAGCGGTTCAAGTCCATCATTGGAGAAATACAAGAGGCTGGATACAAATGTTCTATGGATGACTTTGGAAGCGGTTATTCTTCGCTGAATGTGTTAAAGGAGATTCCTGTTGATATTCTAAAGCTGGATAGAGGATTTTTCGTAGGCGGTGATATTGAACGAGGCGATACAGAGCGGGGAACGAATGTAGTAAAAGCAGTCATCCGAATGGCAAAGGAATTAAATATGGAAGTAGTGGCGGAAGGAATCGAAACATGGACACTTGTTGAATTTCTGAAGGAACAGGGATGTGATATGGTCCAGGGCTATATTTTCTACCGGCCGATGCCAGTGGCAGATTTTGAAAGACGTGTTCTGCATGAAAAGGAAGATAAAGGAGATATTATATAATGGAGGCCACATTAAGAAAAGATATAGAAGCGTTTGCAAGTAAAATTTTAAACAGTTATTTTTGCGATTCTGATGTGGATTTCCTGATTTCCACTTTCGCTCCAGAGATTGTCTGGCTGGGAGGAGGAGAAAAGCAGAGGGCTGAAGGAAAAGAGGCAGTTGCTGCCGCATTTTTACGAGAAAAAAAGGATCTGATTCCATGTGATATGTCACAGGAACGATATGTGACGATGGAACTATCAGAAGGTCTTTACTTATGCGAGGGAGATAGTTGGATCGAGGCAAAGCCGGAGACCCAGATGTTCATGAGAGTCCATCAGAGGGTTACCTTTATATTCAGGAGAAAGGGAGAAAGCTTTGAATCCGTACATATCCATAATTCTATCGATTACTCTGCAATTCAGGAAGATGAACTTTTCCCGATCGAGCAGGCAAAGGAAAATTATGAAAAGTTGGAAGAACTGTTAAAAGAAAAGGAAGAGGAAGTAAAGAGGCTGATGGAGGCCCAGACAAAGGAAAAGCTTATCGAGAACCGATTCCTGCGTGCTGCCACATGTATGGCATATCCACTGATTCTGAGCATTAACCTGACACAGAATACATATGATTGTTTTATAGAGGAACAAAAAAATATTATAGAGGAATCAGAAGGAAAATATAATGTGCTTTTACAACAGTCGGTAGCATTATCCAATCCTGACTTCCGTAAAGTGTATGAAGAAGCATTTTCTAGAGAGAATCTTCTGACCAGATTTGAACAAGGAAAAAAAGAAAATTATATGGAGTTGAAGATGACGGGAAACGATGGGGAGGAGCATTGGCTTTCTCTGCATGTCATCTGTGTAGATAATCCATACAATGAGGATATTCTTGCCATTGAATTAGTTAAGGTACTGGATGAGCAGCGTTCGGAACAATTGAGGCAGGAACAGCTTCTGCGAGACGCATTGTCTTCCGCCAGAGCAGCAAATAATGCTAAATCGGACTTCCTCTCCCGAATGAGCCATGACATCCGTACACCGATGAATGCAATTATTGGGATGTGTACTATAGGACAGCTAAAGATCAATGACCAGCTTCGTGTCATGGACTGTTTTAAAAAGATAGATGATTCATCCAGATATCTATTGGCTCTAATTAATGATATACTGGATATGTCCAAGATAGAAAACGGGAAGATGAATATTGTATCAGAGCGTTTCAACTTTAGTGAATTTATTGAAAATTTGGTCGCAATCATTTATCCTCAGGCATTGGAAAAGCAAATTACTTTTGAAGTGTATCATAAGGAGCCAATTCAGAAATATTATATAGGAGATGTCCTCAGAATTAAACAGGTCTTGATGAACCTGCTCTCTAATGCATTAAAATTTACTGGACCGGGAGGAATGGTCCAGATAGAAATAATGGAGAAGCAGAGAGTACAAAATTCAGTATTTATGTGTTTTGTGGTACGTGATACAGGGACAGGGATGTCAAAAGAGTTTTTAGAGCATATATATGAACCTTTCGAACAGGAGTTAAAGGACTCTTCGAGGAATAATGTAGGAAGTGGATTGGGACTGTCTATTGTTTACAACATGGTCAACCTGATGAATGGGAGTATTCAGGTGGAGAGTGAGAAGGAAAAGGGAACCGAATTCAAGATTTCTATTCCTTTGGGACTTACAGAAGAGTGCCTGGATCAGGAGGATGAGCATCTGCCTGATCTGATGAAGGGAACACGGGTCTTGATCGTAGATGATGATCAAATTGTAGGAGAACAGGCGGAGATGATTCTAAGTGAAATTGGAGGCAATGCGGTCTGGGCTTCAACAGGAATGGAGGCAGTGGAATATGTCACTAGATCCATAAAGGATAATAAACCATTTGAAATCGCTATGATTGATTGGAAGATGCCGGATATGGATGGTATCGAGACAACAAGAAGGATTCGCAGAATCGTTGGGAAGGACACAACAATCATTATTATTTCGGCATATGACTGGAGTACGATTGAGGAGGAGGCATTAGCTGCGGGGGCGGATTACTTTATTGCTAAGCCTCTGTTCCGTTCCAATATCGAGAAGGCATTAATACAGATCGAACAATACAGGGAAAGATTCAAAAAAACAGTACATGATCCAGTACAGTATTTTACTGGACAGAGAGTCCTTCTTGTAGAGGATAACGAGTTGAATAGAGAGATTGCAAAGTCTCTTTTGGAAATCTATCATATTACTGTAGAAACGGCTGATAATGGAGAGAAAGCAGTCCAGATGTATGAACAGTCATCAGCAGGGTATTATTTTGCAGTGTTGATGGATATCCGCATGCCGGTTATGGATGGGCTGGAGGCTACAAGGAAGATCCGCAGCATGACAAGACCGGATGCAAGGACACTGCCAATTCTGGCAATGACGGCAAATGCATTTGAGGAGGACAAAAGGATGGCATATGAAGCCGGTGTCAACGGATATCTGGCAAAACCGCTGGATGTCCAGGATATGTTGACAGAGCTCAAGTTATACTTGTAAAATAGAAGAAAAGACAGGATGAGAAGATTCCCCGGTCAGCATAGTTCAATCGTGCCGTCCGGGGATTCCGTAACAGAAAATAGGAGGGTGTAATGAGATTAAAATGTATCATATTGATGTTGATCTTATCTGCTGCAATGCTCTTTAAGCCAGTAGAGGTCCTGGCACAGGAGCCGGACCAACAGGGGACTGTTTCAGAGGAAAAAACGCAAGAGGAGAAAGAGGCAGAAGAACAGGCTAAGAAAGAGGCAAAGGAAAAAGCAGACTCCTATGACAGACAGCCTGATACGAATAATCTGAAGGATTGGCCGAAGGGGCCTCAAGTATATGCCGATTCGGCTGTAGTGATGGATATGGAGAGTGGTGCCATCCTATATGCCAAACAAGCGGATAAGAAGCATTTTCCGGCAAGTATCACGAAGCTAATGACAACCTTAGTGGCATTGGAAAATGCAGAGCTTACAGATAAGGTTACCTTTACCGAGGATAGTGTCTCTTTTTTAGAATGGGATGATGCTCAGATCGGAATGAAGCCGGGAGAGGAAATTAGTCTAAAGGATGCTCTGTATGGTGTTCTCCTTGCCTCCGCAAATGAGGTCTCACATGCCGTTGCGGAGAATGTTGGTGCTCAGCACCTGGGTGGTGATTATGATTCTTTCATTGCACAGATGAACAAAAGAGCGGAGGAATTAGGTTGTACGAATTCTCACTGGGTGAATGCCAATGGACTTCATGATGAGGAACATTATACAACTGCACATGATATGGCACTGATTGCGTCTGCAGTATATCAGCAGGAGGAATTCAGAAAAATCGAGGAATCTCTGGAATATAAGATCGGATTTACGAATCTGACAAAGGAAGAGAGGGTCTTCCAGCAGAACCACAAGATGCTGTGGCCGGAGAGCGAGTATTACTATGAATACTGTAAAGGCGGAAAGACAGGATATACGGACCAGGCAAAAACGACCTTAGTCACCATGGCTGATAATGGAAATATGCATCTTGCAGCAGTGGTGCTTTATGATTACGGAGTAGATGCTTATCAAGATACGAGGGCAATGTTTGACTATGTATTCCAGAACTTTGAAAAGGTTCCAGTGTCTGAAACGGAAAATACAGATGAAATCGTGTCTTTCCAGAATAACGATGCATATGTGGTTCTTCCAAAGGGAACAGAGCTATCACAGGTCGACCGCGAGGTAATACTGACAGATCAGGGAATTCGCTCCGGCAGAATCATTTACACCTGTCGGGATCAGGTAGTAGGGAATGCAGATGTATCCTTAAGTGAAGAGTACTACCAGAAGCTTTTAGGGGGCGATGCAGCAAAGAGCGGGAGTAAGGAGATTGAGAACAACGGAAGTACTCCCCAGGATGCAGAAAAAGATGCCAATCAGACAAAGGATCTAAAGAAGGAAAACAATAAGGACATTAAGCTTGTGATTGGAATTTCAGCAGCGGCGATTTTTTTGGCAATTGTAATAATATCCATCGCAGATTCAAAAAAGAGAAGAAAACGCAGAAGAAAATAGAGGCGCAGCAGATAAATCCAAACAAAAGGCCGGAACTGATTTGATCTGAGGGAAGAATGATTCCCTCAGATGAAAAATCAGTCCGGCTTTTTTAGTTCATAGAAAACTTTCCTGGTGGGATGCTTATTCGATTGTCTTCTCTTGAATCTGAAGATATACATTCGGATCAGGATTCACTTTATTGAAGCTTTCGATGATACGTTCTTTGATCGTCTCAATGGCGATGTCTTCTGTGACCGTAAGCAGAACAGAATACTGATTCAAGGATGCGCGTGTATATACGTCGTTCTTGCGAAGGTTGGTTGCAAGCAGATCATAAAGGATGTCCATGATCTCTTTTAACTTAAGTGAATCCGGCTTGGAACCATTCTTCGGAAGAAGTGAGAGAAGGAGCAGATAATGGCGGCCCTGTGCACGGCGTACAGAACGTAAATTCAACTGGTAGATATTTTTAAAAATATCAAAATTGCAGTAGAATGTCTTATCTGTGTCTTTCTCGACTCCGAGTGTTGTCTCCAGCTCGTCCAACTTTAGCTCTACGTTCGGCATCCGAAGCAGAATGTCCTGATAGATATCACGAAGTGAATTGCTGATATCCATGCCGTATTTGGAAGAGAAAAAGTCGATGGTCGACTGGTAATACTCTAAGGCGGTCTTGACTGTATTCATGCCCATATAAGCGAGAAGCTTATAGCGATAGAAACGTTCTTCTTCCGGATAGATGATGATGGACTGGTCACACAGCGAAATCAATTCATCGTATCTGGACTTCTCATATAGGTATTCACACATGTTGAGTATACAGTTCACATACATGTTGCGGTAATAGGTGCAGCGGTATTGTACCCACTCAACGGAGGTGTGATTGGATAAGAACTCTCCGGTATAGAGGCGCTGCATACGATAATAGTAACGGTACTGTCTTTCAGAGTCACTTTCTTGTCTGGCAAGATTGTAATAGTTCTCGAAATCAATGATATCGATCTTGCAGTACAGATCAGGATTCCAGTAGTAAGCATCCTGGGTAAACTTGATGTAGTCGATATCCTGGTTCGGATAGAGTCTTTCGAGTTCCTTACGGGCCCTGTATACTAGATTACGGAGTGCTCCGACAGGGACTTTATCCTTCACGTCCGGCCATAACATAGACATTAACACATCTTTTGGCACTTTGGTGTCCTGATTCGCAACCAAATAGGATATCAGCAGTGTAAGCTGTGTACTGTTATGGGAGCTTGGTGCATACTCGTAATACGGACTGGAAATCGAAAACTCATTAAAAAAGTGAATATGAAGGTCTGGTTTTCTTCTCATTTGATCATTCTCCTCAATTCTTTTGTACAAAGTTAACTTGGTTGCTTTAAGCAAAATTAACAAGTAATATAATATATTATATCATCTGGAAGAAAATCTTACCACAGTTCTGGCAGAATTAGAAAGTTCTGTTTGTTTCATTAAAATTTTTGGAATCACTTGACTATTTTTACAATTGTTTTTATAATAAACTCTGTGCAGACTTAAACAGAAAAAAACGATGACGAAGACAGTAAGACATATCTGAACGTTTCAGCGAGCCGGAGAGGGTGGAAGTCCGGTATTAGTAAGATATCTCTGAAGATCACTTCCGAGTTGCAGACCCTGAACCATTTATGAAGTAAGGGCTGACGGTGTTCCTCCGTTATTGGAACGCATATACAGGACGGATGGGTGATTCTTACACTTTGGAAGTTTGAGTATGTTGTAACAGGTGGTTAACGTAAGTTTTAGCTTTCGTCCTATTACAGGGCGAAAGCTTTTTTTATTCCATTAAACTATAAGTCAGAAAGGAAAGATAAGTTATGTACAAGAAAGTTACCACGGATATGAATTTTGTGGAGCGTGAAAAGGAAGTTGAGAAGTTCTGGGCGGATCATGAGATTTTCCAGAAGAGTATGGATGAGAGAGAGGGAAGCCCGAAGTATACCTTCTATGACGGACCTCCGACAGCGAATGGCAAGCCGCATATCGGGCATGTGCTGACACGTGTTATCAAGGATATGATTCCGAGATACCGCACCATGAAGGGGTATATGGTTCCACGTAAGGCTGGATGGGATACCCACGGACTCCCGGTAGAGCTTGAGGTCGAGAAGCTTTTGGGACTGGATGGAAAGGATCAGATCGAGGATTATGGTCTGGAGCCGTTCATCGACAAGTGTAAGGAAAGTGTCTGGAAATACAAAGGGATGTGGGAGGATTTCTCCAGCACCGTTGGATTCTGGGCTGATATGGATAATCCATATGTTACCTATGACAACAATTTCATCGAGTCAGAGTGGTGGGCATTAAAGCAGATCTGGGATAAGGGACTGCTTTATAAAGGATTTAAGATCGTGCCTTACTGCCCTCGCTGCGGAACTCCGCTTTCTGCACAGGAAGTGGCTCAGGGATACAAGGATGTCAAAGAGCGTTCTGCCATCGTAAGATTTAAGGTAAAAGACGAGGATGCCTATATCCTGGCATGGACCACAACACCATGGACACTGCCTTCCAACCTGGCACTTTGTGTGAACCCGGTCGAGGACTATGTGAAGGTAAAAGCTGCAGACGGTTATGTTTATTATATCGCAGAGGCTCTTCTGGATACAGTACTTGGAAAGCTTGCGACAGACGATCAGCCAGCTTATGAAGTTCTGGAAAGATATAAAGGAAAAGAACTGGAATTCAAGGAGTACGAGCCGTTATTTGCATGTGCGGCAGAGAGTGCAGCAAAGCAGAATAAGAAGGCATTCTATGTGACCTGTGATTCTTATGTCACACTGACAGATGGTACAGGTATCGTACACATTGCGCCTGCATTCGGTGAAGACGATGCCAATGTAGGAAGAAACTACGGACTGCCGTTCGTACAGCTCGTAGATGAAAAAGGTAACATGGCAGAAAGCACTCCATTTGCAGGAGTATTTGTGAAAAAGGCTGACCCGATGGTACTCAAAGACCTGGAGGAGAGAGGCCTGTTATATGACGCTCCGAAGTTCGAGCACAGCTATCCTCACTGCTGGAGATGTGATACTCCGCTGATCTACTATGCAAGAGAATCCTGGTTCATCAAGATGACAGATGTCAAGGAAGACCTGATCGCTAACAACAATACGATCAACTGGATTCCAGAGAGCATCGGAAAAGGACGCTTCGGCGACTGGCTTGAGAACGTGCAGGACTGGGGCATCAGCCGTAACCGTTACTGGGGAACTCCGTTAAATATCTGGGAGTGTGAGTGTGGACATCAGCATTCTATCGGAAGCATTGAGGAACTGAAGTCCATGTCCGATAACTGCCCGGATAATATTGAGCTTCACCGCCCATATATCGATGATGTGACGATCAAATGTCCGGTCTGCGGCAAAGAGATGCACCGCGTACCAGAGGTAATTGACTGCTGGTTCGACAGTGGTTCCATGCCATTTGCACAGCATCATTATCCGTTTGAAAATCAGGATCTTTTTGAACAGCAGTTCCCGGCAGACTTTATTTCCGAGGCCGTGGACCAGACAAGAGGATGGTTCTACTCCCTGCTTGCCATTTCTACCCTGCTGTTTAATAAGGCACCATATAAAAATGTTATCGTTCTCGGACATGTACAGGATGAGAACGGGCAGAAGATGAGTAAGTCTAAAGGAAATGCGGTGGATCCGTTCGATGCGCTGAACGAATTTGGTGCCGATGCGATCCGCTGGTATTTCTATGTCAACAGTGCACCATGGCTGCCGAACCGTTTCCACGGAAAAGCGGTAGTAGAAGGACAGAGAAAGTTCATGGGAACCCTGTGGAATACCTATGCGTTCTTTGTACTGTATGCAAACATCGATAATTTTGATGCAAGCAAATACAGCCTGGATTATGAAAAACTTTCTGTCATGGATAAGTGGCTTCTGTCCAAACTGAATACACTGATCAAGACAGTAGACGATAACCTGGCAAATTACAGGATTCCGGAGAGTGCAAGAGCACTGCAGGATTTCGTGGATGATATGAGTAACTGGTATGTCAGAAGAAGCCGTGAGCGTTTCTGGGCAAAGGGTATGGAGCAGGATAAGATCAACGCTTATATGACTTTATACACAGCTCTTGTGACTGTCTGCAAGGTAGCCGCACCGATGATCCCGTTTATGACAGAGGAAATCTACCAGAATCTCGTATGCAGCGTTGAGAAGGATGCACCGGAGAGTATCCACCTGTGTGATTATCCGGTGGCAAATGAGGCTTATATCGATACAGAGCTTGAGAACAACATGGAAAATGTACTGAAATTAGTTGTTATGGGACGTGCATGCCGTAATACAGCCAACATCAAGAACCGTCAGCCGATCGGACAGATGTTCGTGAAAGCCGGATTCGACCTGCCTGAATTCTATCAGGAGATCGTTGCAGATGAGCTGAATGTGAAGAATGTGAAGTTTACAGAAGATGTAAGAGACTTTACTTCCTATAGTTTTAAACCACAATTAAAGACAGTTGGACCAAAGTATGGTAAAATGTTAGGTGGAATTAAATCTGCCCTGGATAACCTGGATGGAAATGCAGCAATGGACGAGATCAATGCGACAGGCTCCTTAAAGCTGGATATCAGTGGACAGGAGATCACTTTATTCAAGGAAGATTTATTAATCGATACAGCACAGATTGAAGGATACGTTTCCGAGAATGATAATGGAATCACAGTGGTACTTGATACGAATCTGACAGAAGAACTGTTGGAGGAAGGTTTTGTAAGAGAGATCATCAGCAAGATCCAGACCATGAGAAAGGAAGCCGACTTCGAGGTGATGGATAAGATCAAAGTGACCTATGAAGGAAGCGAAAAGGCTGAAGGTATTTTTGCAAAATATGGAACAGAAATCGGAGGCGAAGTTCTGGCAAATGAAGTCGTGAAGGCTCAGCCGGCAGGTTATGTGAAGGAATGGAAGATCAACGGTGAAGCAGTAACGATGGGTGTTGAAAAAGAAGGGATGTAAATTCATGTATAGTAAACGATTTGAAAAAGAAGCATTTAAAGCGACAGTAAAGGATAATGTGAAGACATTATACCGTAAGAAGATCGATGAGGCGACCCCTCAGCAGATCTTCCAGGCTGTTTCTTACGCAGTAAAGGATATTATTATTGACGACTGGCTGGCTACACAGGCAGAGTACAGAAAGAAGGATGCGAAGACAGTCTATTATATGTCCATGGAGTTCCTGATGGGCCGTGCTCTTGGGAATAACCTGATCAATATGACAGCTTATAAGGAAGTAAAAGAAGCGCTCGAAGAGATGAATATCGATCTGAATGTGATCGAAGACGAGGAGCCGGATGCCGCACTTGGCAACGGCGGCCTCGGCCGTCTGGCAGCATGTTTCCTGGATTCTCTGGCAACTTTGAACTATCCGGCATACGGATGCGGAATCCGCTACCGCTATGGAATGTTCAAACAGAAGATCGAGAACGGATACCAGGTAGAGACTCCGGACGACTGGTTAAAGGAAGGCAATCCGTTCGAGCTGAGAAGAGAAGAGTATGCTAAGGAGATCCGTTTTGGCGGTTCCATCCGTTTTGAGAAGGACCCTGTGACAGGAAAAGATAAGTTTATCCAGGAGAATTATGAGTCCGTTATGGCGATTCCGTATGATATGCCGATCGTTGGATACGGCAACCACGTGGTAAATACACTGCGTATCTGGGATGCACAGGCCATCACCAACTTCTCCCTGGAATCCTTTGACAGAGGTGATTACCACAAGGCAGTAGAGCAGGAGAACCTGGCGAAGATGATCGTTGACGTGCTCTATCCGAATGACAACCACTATGCAGGAAAAGAGCTTCGTCTGAAACAGCAGTATTTCTTTATCAGTGCAAGTCTTCAGGCGATGATCGAGAAGTATAAGAAGGATCACGATGATATTAAGAAGCTGTATGAAAAAGTGACGATCCAGATGAACGATACTCATCCGACTGTTGCAGTTCCTGAGCTGATGCGCCTTCTGATCGACCAGGAGGGCTTAAGCTGGGAGGATGCATGGGATGTTACAACAAAGACCTGTGCGTACACGAACCATACGATCATGTCAGAGGCACTGGAAAAATGGCCGATCGACCTGTTCTCTAAGCTGCTTCCACGTATTTATCAGATCGTGCAGGAGATTGACCGCCGTTTTGTAGAGCAGGTAAGAAAGCAGTATCCAGGCAACGAAGAGAAAGTCAGAAAAATGGCGATCTTAAGAGACAACCAGGTGCGCATGGCACATATGGCAATCATCGCCGGATTCTCTGTGAATGGTGTTGCACAGCTTCATACGGAGATCTTAAAGCATCAGGAACTGAAGGATTTCTACGAAATGATGCCTGAGAAGTTCAACAACAAGACCAATGGTATCACACAGAGACGTTTCCTTCTTCACGGAAACCCGCTGCTTGCAGACTGGATCACAGGGCTGATCGGAGATGGATGGATCACAGATTTATCCAAGATCGCGAATCTGAAGCCTTATGTGAATGACGAGAAGTTCAGAAAAGAATTTATGCAGATCAAGTACCAGAACAAGGTGCGTCTGGCAAAATATATCAAAGAGCATAATGGAATCGATGTGGACCCGAGATCTATTTTTGATGTCCAGGTAAAACGTCTCCACGAATACAAGCGCCAGCTGCTGAACATTCTTCACATCATGTATCTGTACAATCAGATCAAGGAGCACCCGGAGATGTCCTTCTATCCGAGAACATTTATCTTTGGTGCAAAGGCTGCAGCAGGATACTTAAGAGCAAAAGAGACGATCAAGCTGATCAACTCCGTAGCAGATGTTGTTAATAACGACAGAAGCATCAATGGCAAGATCAAGATCGTATTTATCGAAGACTACCGTGTATCCAACGCAGAGCTGTTATTTGCGGCTGCTGATGTCAGCGAGCAGATTTCTACAGCTTCCAAGGAGGCATCCGGTACAGGTAACATGAAGTTCATGTTAAATGGTGCACCGACCTTAGGAACCATGGACGGAGCCAATGTTGAGATTGTTGAAGAAGTTGGAAAAGAGAATGCATTTATCTTCGGATTAAGTTCTGAAGAGGTCATCAACTATGAGAACAATGGCGGATACAATCCGATCGATATTTACTTTAACGATTGGGAACTGAAACGTGTCGTGGATCAGCTGATGGACGGAACATACTCTAACGGCAACCATGAGATGTATAAGAACCTGTATAATTCACTTCTGAATACACAGAGCACAAGCAGGGCAGATATGTACTTTATCTTAAAGGATTTCCGCTCTTATGCAGAGGCTCAGAAGAGAGTGGAAGAAGCATACAGAGACGAGCAGAGATGGTCACGTATGGCAATGCTCAACACGGCATGCAGCGGTAAGTTTACCTCTGACAGAACCATCGAAGAGTATGTCGAAGATATCTGGAAACTGGAGAAGGTGTACGTGCCGTCAGGTCAGCCAGAGTAGGAGGCGCTTATGGATTATTATAATAGTTATAACTATATGAACTCTACAGTGGATTCTATCTTTGCAGGGATTGTTGCCATCTATTTGATCATACTGGCAGTATTAGCATTGTTTTATGTGATCAGTTATGTATTTAAGGGCATTGGGATGTTTACGATTGCAAAACGGCAGGGAAAAGAATATCCATGGCTTGCATTTATTCCATTTGCCAGGACATATCTGCATGGAGAGCTTGCAGGAAATATCAGACTAAAAAATAAAAGTATCAAGAATCCAGGAATCTGGCTGTTAGTCATGCCATTCATCTTTGGTGCATTGAATTTTATATTTTATATCATATTCTGTGCAGTTGGATTCAGTGCGTTATCCAGTGTGACATTCGGCTCTATATATGGACATCATATGACGGGCTTGAGCACAGGTGCAATCATGGGAATGATCGTCGTCTTTCTCCTCTGGATGGCTACGGCAGTGATCTATGGTGCAGCTTTTAAGGTATTGAAGGCACTTGTGAATCATCAAATAGTAGGGGGCTTTACGACTTCAAATATGTCAGTCGCGCACGCAGTACTTTGTCTCATAGTTCCGCTTTATGAGTCAATCTGTCTCTTTGTAATGAGAAACCGGCCCTATCAGCCGGGAAAAGAGCCGGACTTAGGAAGACCGTTCATGCAGGCCCCTCCTCCGGTCGTACCGCCGCAGGGAGGCCCAGCACCGGGAATGTCTGCACCTTATGGAGCGCCAGTCGGAGCGCCACAGGGCGGACCAGTACCTCACGAAGAACCTGCAGTGGCGCCCCAGGAAGCACAAGTACCTCATGAAGAACCTGCAGCGCCGCCTCAGGAGGCACCAGCGCCTCATGAAGGACCTGCAGTGCCGCCCCAGGAGGCACAAGTACCTCATGAAGGAGCTACGGTACCATCTAAGGAGGATGCTCCTGTAGTACTGCATGGGGAGTTAGACCAGGTAGAACAGGATCAGAAGAATACAGATAGTGAAACAAAGGATCAGTCTGGAAGTGAACCTCAAAATGAGCCTCAGGGAAGTCAGACATATGGCGAATATGTTAAGCAAAATGAGGATTCCAATCAGGATTAATTAACAAAACTGATACAAAGTTTTAAAAAATGAATAAAAAGGGGTCTGACCCCTTTAAGCCCTTCATATACTAAATATATGGAGGGCTATTTTTATGGGACAACGTTATATGCGTCAGAAAATAAAAACATTCTGTTCCTTTCTGATTATTTTGATTTTACTTCCCTATATTGTCGCTGTTTTTGCAAATGGTTCAGATATGGAAGTGATGGGGAAAAGCAGTGGAGCCTATGTGCAGGTAAAGAAGACGGCCGAGGATGGAAAGGAGCAGGTCAGTCAAGTGCCATGGGAGGAATATTTTATAGGAGTATTGGCAAAAGAAATGCCGGAAACCTTTGAGGAGGAGGCCTTAAAGGCACAGGCGATTGTAATTCGTACAAATCTGTATAAAGCTTTGGATGAAAATGAGGATAAAGTTCTCAAGGACAGTTATTTGTGTGGAAAAGATCTGGAAAAAAAGTGGGATGCTGATCAGTTTGATGTGAATTACAAAAAGTTAAAAAAAGCAATGGATGAGACTGCAGATCAGGTGCTATACTATCAAGACGGCTATGCTCTTGTTCCTTTCCATCAGTCCAGCAATGGAAAGACAAGGAGTGCTAAAGAGGTGTTAGGAAGCGGAGATTACCCATATCTGGCTGTGAGAGAATGCCCGGAGGATAAGGCCGCAGACGAAGAGATGCATGTCTATACATTGGATTATAAAGAAATTCAGACAAAGTGCCAGGCATTTTTAGTTGCTGTGGATAAAGAAAATGCCAAAAAGACTTACAGCTTTTCTGATTTTGAAATCCAGGAATATGACTCTGCCGGATATGTTTCAAAGATGCGCATCGGGGACACCATCTGTACAGGAGATCAATTCCGGGATGCATTATCTCTGGCTTCCAGTGCATTTTCTCTTCAGGATGCTGATGGACAGCTAAAAGTGACCACAACCGGGAAAGGACATGGACTGGGAATGAGTCAGTGGACCGCGAATGAGATGGCAAAGGAAGGAAAAAACTGTGAGGAAATCCTTCAGAATTTTTTTGAAGGCACCAATATTACAGATGGCGGAGAAATATTTTCAAAAATAGAATAAGGCATCATTTTTCTGGCAAAAATATAGCCAGAGGTGATGAATATGAATAAAAACGAAAAGCCATTTTCATTAAAAGGAAAAGGCACAGCAGTCGGTATCGTAATCTGCTTTGTAGCTGTAATTGTGATGGTTGGAGCATTTACATTTAACAATTACCAGAAAAAATTAGATGAGCAGTTAGCAAAAGCCGAGGAACAGACAGAAGAACTTACAAAAGAGAAGAGTGAAGCAACAACGGCAAATGACATTGTCCTGCCGGAGGCCGAAGACAATACATCAACAGAAAGCGAAACAGGGAATAACCAGGGGGAAGCAGCAGATAATTCAGCAACATCCGGTGCTGCATCAGACGTATGGTTTACCGAGGAAAGTCTTCTTGAGTGGCCTGCAAGCGGAGCGACCCTGATTAACTACAGTATGGATAAAACTGTATACTTTTCCACATTGGAGCAGTATAAGTATAATCCGGCACTGGTCATTGGTGGAGAAGTAGGAGAAACGATCGCTGCATCTGCAGCCGGAATCGTGACGAACATCGAGCAGAACGCACAGACAGGTACAACCGTAACACTGGATATGGGAAATGGATATAGTGCAGTCTACGGACAGCTAAAAGAAGTCCCTCTTCAGATTGGTGATTATGTAGGATCAGGTGAAACCGTCGGATATTTGAGTGAACCAACAAAATATTACAGTGTGGAAGGTCCTAACCTTTACTTCGAAATTATGAAGGACGGTAATCCGGTAAATCCGTTAGACTTTATGGAGTCATAAGAGATATCCTGCTGTATCAATGACAGGGATGCGTAAAACCAGAAGGTTTCGCATCCCTGAAGCATTTGTGGGGGCTTTTAGGAAATAAGAGTTTATGATATAATGCTCGCAGTTGGCGTGGTATTATCAGCCTACTAAGACATATACCTAAACACTTAGTGAGGTGTTCTACAAACTTAGTGTTTATGGTATAATGCGGAAGAGAATGTAGGGCAGAAGAGGTGGTTCCATGAATTATACATATATTTTAAAGTGCAGTGACGGAAGTCTTTATACAGGGTGGACCAACGATTTAAACAAACGGATCAGTGATCATAATGCAGGGAAGGGCGCCAAGTATACAAAGGCCCGCAGACCTGTGGAACTGGCTTATTATGAGACCTTTTTAACGAAAGAAGAGGCAATGAAAAGGGAATATGCGATTAAGCAGATGTCCCGCAGAATGAAGCTTGCGATAATCGAGAAAAAAGATGGAATAGAAAATATAGATGTAATACAAAAACAGGACCCCTACGAATAGGAGAGTCCTGTTTTTGTATCGTTATCTTCAGTTCTTTGTTGAATCAGAAAAGGAATCCATAATCTTTTAGTAGTTTTCAGCTTTTCTTTCAAAGTATGCACGTGGATGTGCACATACTGGACATACTTCTGGGGCTTCGTCTCCCTGGTAGATATATCCACAGTTTCCACATTTCCATCCAAGAGGAGCTTCATCTTTGAATGTCTGTCCTGCACGGAAGTGATCAAGGAGCCTCTGATAGCGCTTCTCGTGAGCTGCCTCTACCTCAGCTACGCCTCTGAACTTAGCAGCCAGCTCTGTAAAGCCTTCTTCTTCAGCCTCTTTAGCCATGCGTGCATACATATCTGTCCACTCATAGTTCTCACCTGCAGCAGCGTCAGCAAGGTTAGCCTCTGTATCGCCAATGCCATGGAATTCTTTGAACCACATTTTTGCATGTTCTTTTTCCTGATCTGCAGTCTCTAAGAAAATGTTGGACATCTGAACGAATCCAGCCTTTCTTGCAGCAGAAGCGTAATATGTATACTTGTTACGTGCCTGGGATTCACCTGCAAATGCATCCATAAGGTTCTTCTCTGTTTTTGTTCCTGCGTACTTAGACATAATATATCCTCCTTTAATTTGTTAGTTTTATTATAACGTAGTTGTGAGTGAATGAATACATCAATTTTATGAAAAATTGATGAAATATTTATCCACATGATAGTAAATGACCTGCACTAGAGAGGGTGCTCCAGTGCAGGTATTCACTATAGTTGTTGGGGTGTATGAAATTTATATAAGGATCGACAAAGATTAGCCGAAGTATCTCTTTAAAAGTCCTTCGAATGCTTTTCCGTGACGAGCTTCGTCTCTTGCCATCTCGTGTACTGTATCATGGATAGCATCCAGGTTAGCAGCTTTTGCACGTTTTGCAAGATCAAATTTACCTGCTGTAGCGCCGTTCTCAGCGTCAATTCTCATCTCCAGGTTCTTCTTTGTGCTGTCTGTTACAACTTCACCTAATAACTCAGCGAATTTAGAAGCATGCTCTGCCTCTTCGTAAGCAGCTTTTTCCCAGTACAGTCCGATCTCTGGATATCCTTCTCTGTGAGCAACTCTAGCCATTGCAAGGTACATACCTACTTCTGAGCATTCTCCTTCGAAGTTAGCTCTTAAGTCAGCGATGATATCTTCGCTAACGCCCTTAGCAACACCTACAACGTGCTCTGCAGCCCATTCTCTTTCACCTGTCTGCTCTTTGAACTTCTCAGCCGGTGCTTTACAAATTGGACATTCAGCCGGTGCAGCCTCTCCCTCGTGAACATAACCACATACTGTACATACAAATTTTTTCATAGTTTTAAATCTCCTTTTCTTTTTTATATATTATTTTTATTGTTGATAGCCGTGAGACCGATTAGGTCTGGCGGTAATTTATTTTTAATATAGGAAGCATATGATACTTCCTATATTAATCACTTGTTAAAACTCTCCACACAGATCTTCTGTATGGCCGTCTGTAGATATCCTATGTGAGATATCCAAGACTATGACTTTTGGATGCAGTCACCGCATTTTCCATAAAAAATGGTGGTACTGGATTCTATGATGCCGTCAAAATTCTCAGCGGCTGCTTTGTTGACCTGTTCAATCTTCTTCATATCCAGGTCCAGATCCAGAACCTTTCTACAGTTGGTGCAGAAAAAATGATTATGCGGCATCGTGTTGCCGTCAAATCGGTCTCCACCGTCGGGGGTCGGAATCTTGATTGCCTCCCCTAAATCAGTCAGCAGGTTTAAATTCCTGTATACGGTACCAAGACTGATGTTCGGGAAGTCTTCCTTCACATGCAGGTAAACCGTATCGGCAGTGGGATGTTCTTTGGTCATCGCCAGATAGTTCTTAATGCATTCACGTTGCCGACTATACTTTAAAGCTGCCAATATAAACCTCCTTTCAATTTCTAAAGTAATAATAGTAATTGTTACTGTAATTAGAATATAATACATATCTCGGGAAATGTCAACACTAAAATGAAAAAAAGTTAGATTTATTTTTTATAAAAGTTTTGTTAATTCCTTATATAGAAGGAATAGAATTGATAAAATGTTACAAAATAATTAACAAATGGGTTCGCGCAGAGCCTATTTTTAGGAGAATTTTGAAGATCATGTCGAAGTATGTAATGTGAAAATCCCTTGAAATATATTGACATAAGGGGTATGTGTTGCTATAATATCGTTGTAACAAAAGTTAACAATTATGTAACAATTAGAACTTCCTACAAAAGATAAAGACACTTGCACCTGGAGGATATCACGTCAAATATATCCTGTAGGCGGATTTGCGGCTATGCTGCAAAAGGGCATAAAGGAGGTTTTAATATGAAAGCAATGTGTATGAAGCAGAAATTGATTCTTTCTGCTTTAGCGGGAGCGATTTTGGTTCCGGGGAGTGCAATGACGGTTAAGGCTGCGGACAAGAATGAAGAAAATGTTCCGGTCATCCCGGTTGCAGGAATCGAATCGATCGTAAACGAAAGTTACCAGACGAATGTAAAGGAGAACATTAATCTCTATCTGGTGGAAAATGGCGAGGGTGAGTATTTAAATATGGCGTTTTCTAATGTGAGTGATTTTACTTATATTAGAAGTGCCCCGGAAGAAACAAGTGATTGGATCGGTAAGCTGTATCAGAATTCAGCGGCAGAGGTGCTCGAATACAACGATGGCTGGACGAAGATCCGATCCGGCTCGGTGGAAGGTTATGTTCCTGCCGAGTGTCTATGGACGGGTGAGGATGCCCAGGTACATGCAGCAGATTATGAACAGAATCAAGCGGTTGTTACTGCAGATCTGTTAAATGTGAGAGATGGACAGGGGACAGCAGCGAATATCGTGACACAAATAACCGCAGGTCAGCAGTATGAAGTGACCGGTGAAGCAATCGACGGGTGGTACCCAGTCATGGTAAATGGAGTGTCCGGCTGGGTCTGCGGTGACTATATTGATGTACAGAAGGTATATGCCTATGCCGAGTCCAAGGCAGAGGAAGAGCAGAGAATAGCACAGGAAGAGGCTGCAAGACAGGCAGAAGAAGCCAGAAAGCAGCAGGAGGCTCAGGAGGCCGCAGCAATCCAGGCCCAGGCGGGAAGTGGACAGGCAGTCATTGATTATGCGTGTCAGTTCATTGGAAATCCGTATGTATGGGGAGGAACGAGTTTGACCGAGGGAGCGGATTGTTCGGGATTTGTACAGTCTGTATATGCGAACTTTGGAGTCAGCCTTCCGCGTACAACGTGGGATATGGAGAGCGTAGGAACACCGGTCAGCTACGAAGAAGCACTGCCGGGGGATATCGTCTTATATGACGGACATGTCGGACTGTATATGGGAGACGGCAACATTGTCAACGCAATGAATGAAGCAGACGGCATTGGTATCTGTACAGCAAATTATGCACCGATTGTAACGATCAGGCGTGTACTGTAGAAAATATCACTGCAGAGTCATCATCATAGGAGAGTATTTAAGCACACGGAGTGCAGGTACAGTATTGGGGAGAATATCAGGGAACTGGTAAATACTGTACCATATAAAATAGGAAATCATATATAAGGAAAAGACGAGTAAAAAGGCCGATGTGCCGATACTCGTCTTTTTCATTATTATTGTGAGCCGAATGTAATTTTATCAACAAAATTATTTGTTTGGACATTTTGACATTATATGGGGAAAAACCTCGAATTATAGAAAAAATGTGAAAAGGTTGGCATAGACAATGTGCACAAAAATGTAAAATAATGTCGAAAGAGTGAAAAAAGAAGTTTTCAACTTATCCACACCTAAAACTCAAAAAAACGTGGAAAAATATAGTTTTTAGCAAAGTTATTCACATTATCCACACAAAAACATGTGTTTTATGTGGATTACTTTTCTAAAAAAAAGAACGGACGTTTTGTTAAGTTATTATGAAAATAATTATTTGTCGAAAAAAATCAATAAATTTATTGACTTTTGAGATGTCAAAAAGTGAAAATAATTGCACGAACAATTCAGAAAATTAAGCAGGCGGCTAACTGGAATTTATAGGAAATTAAGATTTTCTACGGTTGATTATTTAAATAATAGGGATTATAATAAAAAGCATTGAATAATTGAAGGAGGAAAAGAAATGGCTCAGATTTCTAAAAGCACAACAATCGGTGAATTATTAATGGTTTATCCGGAAGCAGCTCCTATCTTAATGGAAATAGGCATGCACTGCCTTGGTTGACCGTCTTCACAGATGGAGTCTCTGGAAGAGGCTGCAATGGTGCATGGTTTAGATTCCGAGCTGCTTGTTGAAAAGATCAACGCGTCAATGAAAGCAGCAGGTAAATAATAGAATGACCATGTGCGGAGTTTTCCGCATAAAAAATACCCCGCAGGGACAACCTGCCGGGTATTTTTTTTGACAATATCTTCATTTGTTCTAAGGATTGTTGATGCATGTTCTTATAGATGCAATCCTTACAATCCTTCGTGGACTTCCTTCCTTATACATCTGCCAGCTTCTGTACGGCATTCGCAGATACGGTAATGTCACAGTGTTCTTCCAGGAATGCTAAAGTAGCTCCAGAAGCCTTCTCCAAAGATCCATACTCGGAAAGCATGTTACATATCTTATTGAACTCGTTGTTGGAGTGGTCTGACTGGGTCAGGGCCAGGATATATAACTCATTCTCCGTATCATGATAAAGCGTGTTGGAGCCGTGGTACACAGGTCCAAGAAGATGGGCGACCTGAATCACACGATCCATACTTTCAAAAGAGAACAGGCGTACATTGAATGGAGCCGGGGCATCTTGTACGGTCGGTGTACCCTTGGTATCTGCCGCAGCCTCCTTTACCTTGTTCAGCAAATTCAGGAATTCCTCTGCTCCCTCCAGCTTCTCCAGAGCCTCGGGCACATTAGCGTCCGATTCACCAAATGGTGTGAACTTGGAAAATCTGGTATCTAATTCTTCAGGATCTTCTACCTTTGTAATAATCAATACGATAGAATCCGCAGAAGCAGGAATTGCTTCTATCATTAAAGGGATGTCTTCTGCCTCAAAGCCAAAGTCGAAAGACGCCTGCTGCATCATATCTCTAAATAGAGACTTCGCTTTCTCAGTTCCGTAAGCAAGCTCGCTTAGTTTCAGATGGCGCGCAGCTAGATCGGCGCGTGTCAGGGTACAGCGAATCTGATTGTCATTCAGTTTTTCGATTTTCATATAATCACATCCTTACGAATTGTAATATCAAAATATATATCTTCTCACTGTTAGTATAAACAAAAATAAAATAGATGTAAAGGAAATTAGCAAAGAGTTTATAATACTTTTACGTTATTTGCTGTTATCAACAAATGTGGAAGGCTTATGAACAATAAACACATTGAAATGGATATACGTGATGCCTATAATGGCAAATACAGAAGATAGTATTCCTGGATAGATAAATGTTTATACAAGAAAGGAGTTTAGTAGTCTGTTTCAAAATTACGGTCATTAGGAATTTTTAGGAGGAGGGAACTGTAGATTCAATCTATCTTCCAGACTGCTTTTGTCCGCTGGTACGTCACGATGCCTCTGTGGGATAAAAGTAAAGAGCAGTTTTTATATTTATCCGAATCTACAGGGAAAGGAGCAACCATGGAAAGCAGCAGTACAGTATATAGTTACAGAGAGTTATACACCGAATTGGAGGATTATGAAAGAAATGGGATATGCATGTTGATGGATGGAGGTAAAGTCAGTCCTCTGCAGATTGTCACGGCACATATGATTCAGGAGGAAGGCAGCTATATGCGGGATTATATCATCGATCCGGAAGGATACATAAAATCACTTGTTTTTGTGAACATTAATGAAGATAACCAGGCGGAAAATCCCCTCATACTGCCGGACAGCCCATATTTATAGAGCATTTAGCAGAGCAGGAGATAAGCAGTGCTGACAGATAGAAAAAATATATGATATTTATTGAACTACCAATGCCTCATAAGGTATAATAGGGTCTAATAGGAGGTGCGGCATGGACGAAAGAGAAAGAAGAGCTGCGAATGTCCAGAGGACAAGACAGCAGAATGCACAGAGAAGACGCCCAGGCAGCAGTGCTTTAGGAGCGGGAAATTCCCGGACCAAAAGTGCAGGAACAGAAGGACCCGGAGCAAGTAATCCAAGATCAGGAGGTCCAAGACCAAGTGGTTCCAGACCAGGCAGCCAAAGACCAGGCGGGCAGAATCCGAGAAGAAGAAGCAGCCGTGCAAGGAGAAGAAGAAGGAATATGATCATCCGAGTCATTCTTCTCGTTGTTTTGATTATTGTAGTATTAGGCGGATTATTATTTTGGAAAAGATATGGCTCATCCAAAGAGAAAGCCGATTTGAAACAATATTATGGGATACAAAGTGATGATGATCTTGCTGTTGTAGTAAATAATCAGGTAATTGGCGCATTGGAGAACAGCTCAGCCGGAGGAAAAGTATTTGATGGAGTTCCATATATAGAATATTCTGTTGTGCGCGATTATATCAATGAGCGCTTTTACTGGGATTCCAACGAAAGTGTCCTGTTATATACACTGCCGAATGGCAGCGTATCAGTAAATGTGGGCAGCAAAGAGTATTCGGATATTAAAGAAAAGAAAAGTGAAGATTATGTAATCTTAAAGACTGAAGGGAAGACAGCATATATTGCTCTTGCTTTTATCCAGGAATATACGAATATGGAATATAAGGTATATGAAAGCAAGGACAAAGCAGTACCGGACAGGGCTGTGATTGAGAGTGACTGGGGCGAGCATACCGTCGCTTCTTTAAAGAGAGATACTCAGGTCAGAGTACTGGGCGGTGTAAAGAGCCCAATCCTGACGGAGGTCAAGAAGTCTGACAAGGTCAGGGTGCTGGAAGATGAAGATGACTGGATGAAGGTACGTACCAGTGATGGTTTTGTTGGTTATGTGAAGACAAGCTCTTTGAAGAAACAAGAGAAGGAAGTGACAAGCCGGAAGTTCGACGAGCCGGTATATACGAATATATCAACCGACTATAAGATCAATATGGCATGGCATAATGTGGAGAATGACACGGCCAACGGTTATATGCTTGAGACCATAGCAGGTACGAAAGGCCTGACGACAATTGCACCAACATGGTTTAATATTTCTGACACAGATGGTAATATTTCATCTATTGCCAATTCTGATTATGTAAACTATGCACATCAGTCCAATTTGGATGTATGGGCTGTGCTGAGGGATTTTCATGGGGGAATCAACTCCTATGACGAGACATATGAAGTATTGAGTTATACCTCAAAGAGAGAGAACCTGATCAACCAGGTGATCGCAGAGGCACTGCAGAAAAAAATTGACGGAATCAATCTGGATTTTGAATTGATTTCCCAGGAGTGCGGAGAGCACTATATTCAGTTTGTCAGGGAATTATCTGTGAAGTGCAGACAGAATGACCTCGTATTTTCTGTAAATGATTATGTACCAATGCCGTATAATGAGCATTATAATCTGAAGGAACAGGGAATTGTAGCCGATTATGTTATCATCATGGGATATGATGAGCACACGGATGGTTCTTATGAGGCTGGTTCCGTTGCTTCCTATAATTACGTGAAGGACGGAATTGAGAATGCATTGAAGGTGATTCCAAAGAAGAAGCTTGTTGATGCCATTCCATTCTATACAAGATTGTGGCTTGAGACGCCGAAGACTGCCTCCGAATTGGAAGAAGAGGCTGGGACAGAGGCGGCTGAGTACCCAGACAAGGTGACCAGTACAGCTATGGGAATGGAAGAGGCCGAAGAGACCGTCAAGTCTGCCGGAGCAGAGGCAGTATGGGATGATAAGACAAGGCAGAACTACGCTGAATGGGAGACTGACGACGGGACCTATAAGATTTGGCTTGAAGACAGTAAGTCAATAGAAGAGAAGTTAAAGCTGATCAAGGAGAATGATCTTGCCGGAGTAGCCGAATGGAGACTTGGATGGGAAAAATCAGGTATCTGGGATCTCATCCTTCAATATGTAAATTAAGATACTGCAGGTCACTGGAGGTATTCTGATCAAGACACTGCTGTATCGTGTGAGTTTCATGAAAGAAACATCCTTTTTCCGCATATATTAGCAATAGTATATGGGAAAGGGGATGTTTTTTTGCGCCGCAAATTAGGAATACTGGCACTTATGGTGCTGTTGGGATGTGCAGTTGTAGGCAGCCAGAAGGCAGGAGAATATCTGTATCAGAATTACATGGCGGATGAGGGAATCCAGACAGCAGCACAGGCAAAAGCAGAGGGAAAGCAGGTCATAGTCGTGGATGCAGGGCACGGAGGCAGCGATCCCGGAAAGGTGGGTATCAATCAGGCACTAGAAAAGGATGTAAATCTTCAGATTTCAAAGAAAGTAAAGGCAAATCTGGAAAAGCAGGGATATGTTGTTGTTATGACGAGGGAGGATGAAAATGGAATTGCAGATTCAAAGGCAGAGGACCTAAAAAAGAGGGTATCCATCATTAATGAGACAAAGCCGGTTTTAGCTTTGAGTATCCATCAGAATAGTTATCCAGGAGAGAGTATTCACGGTTCACAAGTATTTTATTATACGCATTCCAAGGATGGAGAAAACATAGCAAAAACAATGCAGGAAGCGCTTCTTGCCGCAGATCCCGAGAATAAAAGACAGGCGAAAGCAAATGATACATATTATGTACTGAAAAAGACGGAAGTACCTGTCATTATTGTGGAATGTGGTTTTTTAAGTAATTCACAGGAGGCGGAAAAACTTATTAATGATGAATATCAGGAGACACTTGCAGAGGCAATTTGTAACGGAGTTCAGAAAAGTCTGGCGAAATAGGTGAATAACTTACAGAAATCAGGCGTGGGATGTGAATAAGTTTTATCGCTAAAAAGAGAGTTTTTTTTTAGAGTGAAAAATGGTATAATGGACCCTATGAAAACTATTATAAAAAAAATTGATGTAAATCAAATTGACGAAACAGTCATATCAGAAGCAGGAAGCATTTTAAAACAGGGCGGTCTTGTTGCATTTCCAACGGAAACAGTCTATGGGCTGGGAGCGAATGCCTTGGATGAGGAGGCGGCAAAAAAGACTTATGCAGCAAAGGGACGTCCATCAGATAATCCATTGATCGTGCATATTGCTGATATACAGGCGCTGGAAGAGATTGCCGTGAATATTCCGCCGGAGACAGAAGAATTGGCATTTCATTTCTGGCCGGGCCCATTGACCATGATATTTGAAAAAAGTGAAAAAGTTCCATACGGCACCACAGGAGGGCTGGATACTGTTGCAGTAAGGATGCCCAGCGACCTGATCGCGCGGGAGCTGATCCTTGCAGCAGGAGGATTTGTCTCCGCGCCGAGTGCCAATACCTCTGGTCGTCCAAGCCCTACAACAGCAGAACATGTAAGGGAAGATCTGGACGGAAAGATCGAGATGATTCTGGATGGAGGAAGTGTGGATATCGGTCTGGAATCCACCATTTTGGATATGACGGTCACACCGCCTATGATTCTGCGTCCAGGTGCGATTACCGCTGATATGCTGGAAAAGGTGATTGGACCGGTCAGTGTGGATGAGACCATCCTGGGAAGTGAGAGCGAACAAGCTCCAAAGGCTCCGGGAATGAAGTACCGTCACTATGCCCCAAAGGCAAAGCTGACGATTGTGGAGGGTACCCTTAGAGAGGAGGTCCTTGCAATCCGCCAACTTGCATATGCAGCATTTCGTGAGGGGAAAAATGTGGGAATTATTGCCACGAATGAGACGGAAAAATTTTATACACATGGGCTTGTGAAAAACATTGGAACTCGTGAGAATGAGAAGACAATTGCAAGGAATCTTTATGCGGTGCTCCGTGAATTTGATGAGGAAGAGGTAGAAGCAATCTACAGTGAGTCCTTTGCGATTCAGGGAATCGGTAACGCTATTATGAACCGTTTAGAGAAAGCAGCAGGACATACACGCATTGCCGCCGCACCCATTGTAGAGCAGCAGAAATACCGCAGGGTCATATTTTTAAGCAACACAGATACAAGCAGAGGACCAATGGCGGCGGAGCTTTTAAAGCATCAGGACTTGGTGCAGGAGTATGCAATTGACTCCCGCGGCCTGATCGTTCTGTTCCCCGAGCCTGCCAATCAGAAAGCGGAAGCGATTATGAAAAGCGGTCAGATGACTTTAGAGGGGCATTCTTCTGTTGCTTTTGCGGAAGAAGATATGCAAGAGGATACGCTGATTCTGGCAATGGACGAGGGGCAGAAAAGCAAGGTGGTCTCTGAGTATGAAAACACAAAAAATGTCTATACTTTAAATGAATTCCTGGAGGATGACACCCAGATTCCCAATCCATATGGTCAGCCACTGACTGCATATGGAGAATGTTATGAGATACTTATGAAGTTAATAGAAAAGCTAACAAATAAACTAAACGCATTTACAAAAGGAGGAGAATAATGTCAAAAGTACATGTTATGGATCACCCACTGATTCAGCACAAAATTAACCACATCAGAAAGGAAGAGGTGGGGACAAAGGAATTTCGTGAGGTAGTCGGAGAGATCGCCTGCCTGATGTGCTACGAAGCGACCAGGGATTTAAAGCTTGAGGATGTCAAGATTAAAACACCGATCTGTGAGATGACTGGAAAAGAGCTTGCAGGGAAAAAGTTGGCTGTTGTACCGATTCTGCGGGCAGGCCTTGGTATGGTGGATGGGATGTTGACCCTTATTCCAGCAGCAAAGGTCGGACATATTGGTCTTTACCGTGACCCAGAGACATTTGAACCAGTTGAATATTACTGCAAGCTGCCGGCAGACTGTGATGAGAGAGAAGTATTTGTCGTAGATCCAATGCTGGCCACCGGTGGATCCAGTACAGCAGCGATTCAGATGCTGAAGGATAAAGGGGTAAAAAGAATCCGCTTTATGTGTATAATTGCAGCACCAGAGGGTGTAAAACGTATGCAGGAGGAGCATCCAGATGTGGATATCTACATTGGTGCATTGGATGATCATCTCAATGAGCATAAGTATATTGTGCCGGGGCTTGGAGATGCGGGGGACCGTATTTTTGGAACGAAATAATTCGAAAGGGGCAGATGTAAATGTCAAACAAAAGAGAGGATTATTTATCGTGGGATGAGTATTTTATGGGGGTGGCAATGCTCTCAGGAATGCGTTCCAAAGATCCGAATACACAGGTTGGATGCTGTATCGTCAGTCAGGATAATAAGATTTTATCCATGGGTTACAATGGATTTCCAATCGGCTGTTCTGACGATGAATTCCCTTGGGATAGAGAAGGGGATGACCCGCTGGAGACAAAATATGTCTATTCGACCCACAGTGAGCTCAATGCGATCCTGAATTATAACGGAGGCAGCTTGGCTGGTGCAAAACTGTATGTATCCCTGTTTCCATGCAATGAGTGCGCAAAAGCGATCATACAGGCTGGAATCAAGGAGGTCATATATGATTGTGATAAATACGCGGACACTCCGGCAGTACTGGCATCCAAGAGGATGATGGATGCAGCGGGAGTACGCTATCATCAGTATCACAGGACGAATCGGGAAGTGACGATCAAGCTGTGATCAAAGCGGTCAGATGTGAATAACCAGATATGAAAATGTAGTTTAAAGTTGAAAAGTAAGGCAGGTTCTTGGAAGGGAATCTGTCTTTTTTGTGTGAAAAAATTCAAGAGGTCTGCCCCCTTGAATTTTTATTGTGTGAATATAAAATGGGCCGTATAAATCAGGAACCTGACGAATAAAATATCATATATGCAAATGGTGGAGGATATGTGATTATGGAAAATAAATTGGCGTCTGCGGTTGTAAATTTTGTAGTCCGCGCAATTCTGGGGATGGGGTTAATTTACTTCATCAACCAGTATCTTCTGCCGGGAGATAACACATTAAATGTGGGTCTGAATGCAGTCTCCTTTTTGACAACCGGAAGCCTTGGTATTCCTGGGGTCTGCCTGCTTTATGGGATTTTGTTCTACCAAAATTTGTGACATTTTCACAAAAAGAGAAGATTTTAAAATTGGGTATAGACTTTTGGAAAAAGCGTGTTTATAATACGAGTCACACAGCAGTTGTTCGAGCCGCTGTCTCATTCAGGCACAAGGGAAAGTGCCGGATGTATCTTAGGTTAGGCGAATAGGGAAGTTCTAACCATCATCATCGAGTCATGCTGCATGGTTCGCAGCAGTAAATTCAATTCATTGATTTGTAAAAAGATAAGTTTAACAGATTTCACACATTGATAACTGAACAGGAGGGATACGTTGCATCCAAAGAATTTTGTGATTTGTGATGTGGAGAAAGAGTATGCCAGGAATCTGATGCAGGCGGTGGGAGCGCGCAGGGAATTGGGATTCCAGATGCATTTGTTCCAGAGCTTGGAGCATTTGGAGGCATTTTCGAAGAAAAAGAAGATTCACATCTTGTTGTTGGGAGAGGAATTCCCAATAGATAAACGGCAGGAAATCTGCGCAGATGAGCGCTATGTTCTTGTGAAAGGAAAAGAAAAGGAACTCCTTTCTGGTGAGAGGGGGATATATAAATATCAGTCTGTTGATGCCATTTTGGCACAGATTCTGGAAGAATCTATGGACAAAGGAGAGCTGGGATACGGAAGAGACACAAAGGATGGGCAGTTGATCGGGATTTATTCGCCCATACATAGGATTGGAAAGACTAAATTTGCGTTAGAACTGGGAAAGGAACTTTTGAAGGACGGCCCTGTATTGTATCTGAATCTGGAGGAATATTCAGGAGGAGGTTTTTATTTTCCAGAGCAGACAGGACAGAATCTGGGCGATTTGCTGTATTATATCCGCCAGGAAAAGGGCAATCTGGGATTGCGAATCAGTACTATGGCAGGACAGATCGGGGAGATGGACTATATTACACCGATGCCCGTCATTCAGGATTTAAGGGAAGTGGAAGAGGAGGTGTGGCTGAAATTACTAAGAGAAGTATTTTCAAACTGCATTTATAAAACTGTCATCCTGGACTTAGGGGACGGTATAAAAGGGTTGTTTCCAGTTTTGAGGAATTGTCAGACCGTCTATACACTGTATACAGACGATCCTGTATCTCTGGCAAAGCTTCAGCAGTATACAGAGAATCTGCGGTTAATGGGATTCGAGGATGTCTTGGAGCATACCGTACAGAAAAAGGTTCAGATGAAGGCAGGTGATGCTTAATGGATACGATGGAACAGATGTATGACAGAGTTCTTAAAAAAATGGATATGGGGCATGAGATGACAGATGAGGAATTGTTAGATCTGATTCACATCGCCCTCAACGAAGCGGGACAGGAGAAGTACATGCCTCTGCAGGAAAAAATCCAAATAAGCAGAGAACTGTTCAATGCATTTCGGAAGCTGGATATCTTACAGGACCTTGTCGAAGATGAAGAGATTACGGAGATCATGATTAATGGAACGGAAAGTATTTTCCTGGAGAAAAGTGGTCAGCTATTCCAGTCAGATAAGAGATTTGTATCGGGAACTAAGCTGGAGGATGTGATTCAGCAGATTGTAGCAGGGACGAACAGATATGTAAATGAGGCCTCTCCTATAGTGGATGCCAGGCTGGAAGATGGGTCCCGTGTGAATGTGGTGTTAAAGCCAGTTGCACTGAACGGCCCAATTATGACGATCCGTAAGTTCCCGAAAGAAAAAGTGACGATGGAACAGTTGATTCAGTGGGGGAGTATTAGTCAGGAGGCCGTAGAGTTTTTAAAGACACTGGTATGTGCAAAATATAATATTTTTGTGAGCGGCGGGACCGGGTCAGGGAAGACGACATTTTTGAATGCACTGTCAGATTATATTCCAAAGGATGAAAGGCTGATCACGATTGAGGATAATGCGGAATTGCAGATCAAAGGAGTCCCGAACCTGGTCAGGCTTGAGGCAAGGAATGCCAATCTGGAAGGGGAGGGAGCAGTGACGATACGTGACTTGATCAAATCAGCACTCAGGATGAGACCGGACAGAATACTGGTGGGAGAGGTCCGGGGGGATGAGACGGTGGATATGATTTCTTCTGCGATGTTAAATGGACACAGTGGTTCTATGTCTACAGGCCATGCAAATAATCCGATGGACATGCTGCATCGTTTGGAAACCATGATGATGATGGGAATTGATATGCCGTTGACCGCAATACAAAGACAGGTCGCTTCTGCAATAGATATCATCATTCATCTAGGAAGACTGCGGGATAAGAGCAGAAAGGTCCTGGAGATCGCGGAAGTCCTGGGATATGCGGATGGGGTGATACGGATACAGAGCTTATACGAATTTCGGGAGGAGGGGATGGAGAATGGGAAGATTAAAGGATGCCTTGTGAAGGTGGAAGAACTTACTCATTGTGAAAAGCTGCTGGCAGCAGGATATCAGACCTAAAGAATATCTGTTGGCATTGGGAAGAGGAATCTTGTTAATGGGAATGGCGGGCTATCTGTTCTATGACTCTTGGCTGGCGGTATTTCTTGTAATTCCAGGCGTGTGCGTATATCTGGTTCAATGGCAGAAGGAGCAGTGCCATAATAAGGAACAGGAATTCCGCGAACAATTTAGGACCGGGATTCAGGCGATGGCTGCAGCTATGAATGTAGGATATTCCGTAGAGAATGCTATTCGTGAAGCAGCCAGGGATATGAAACCTCTTTTTCAAAAACAATGCAGGATACAGAAAGAGTTTAACAGGATGATCTATCAGCTTGATATGAATCGGACGGCAGAACAGGTGCTGGATGAATTTGCAAGAAGGGTCGGCCAGGAGGATGTAGATAGCTTTGTAACTGTTTTTATCACTGCAAAACGGACTGGCGGAGACAGCATAACTATTATTCGGAATGCGGTCCACGATATCGGTGAAAAAATAGAGGTAGAGAAGGAAATACAGACCCTCTTAGCAGCAAAAAAGCTGGAATTTAACGTGATGTGCATCATTCCATTTGGAATTATCCTTTATATGCGGCTGGCCTTTCCGGAGTTCATGGGCGTCTTGTATGGCAACGTGCTTGGAGCCGCGTTGATGAGCGGATGCCTTGGAATTTATGCTGTGGCCTATAAATTAGGGAAAAATCTGGTGGATATTGAGGTATAGAGGACGAAACTCTGCTGCAGTAAAAAGATGGGACAAAAAGGAGTAGAGGAGGGAACAGCATGGGAAGGATAAGGTGGAATTCGCTATCGGTATATGGAAGGATGGGAGTGGTATTTCTGTCGGCGAGTGCTGTCACGCTTCTTGTATTTTTGGCCGATAATAACCGGGCACCGGATCAAAATAAAGCAGGAAAGAGCATTCTTGAACGAGGGGAATATGGCTCCGGGAAACAGGAGATTGACCTAGAGGCTCAGATCGATGGAGAAAAGGAGCCTTTGACGGTGACTGTTTCGGGGAAGGAATTCAGCAAGGAGAAGCTTCCAGAGGTCTTTGAACAGGCAGGAAGTCAGTTGGAGACTCTCATACTTGGGGAAAATACCAGTTTGGATGAAGTCAGATATGACCTGAAGCTGATTGAAAAAATTCCCGATACTGGAATTCAGGTATCCTGGGAATTGGGGGACTATTCTGTTCTGAATCTAATGGGTGAAATTCAGGAGGACAAGCTAAAAGAGGAGGGGACTCTTGTAGAACTTCGGGCAATTCTTTCCAGCGGAGAGGAAGAGGCAGTACATACATTTTATGCAAAGATACTTCCGCCTAAGCTGAGTAAAAAAGAAAAAATGGCACAAAAGCTGGCACAGCAGGTTCAAAAGAATGAGGCCGAAAGCAAGGAGAAAAAATATCTGGTACTTCCAGATACTCTGGATGGAAAGCCGGTGAAGTGGAAATATGCAAAAGATGCCCGCTCGGCAGGTCTATTTGTACTGGGAATTGCGGCAGCCGGAGCAGTTTTTGCACTGGATAAGCAGAAGAAAAAGCAGGCGAAGGAGATGCGGAATAAACAGTTGACTGCAGATTACCCTCAGTTGATCAGCCAGTTCACCCTGTTTTTGGGCGCGGGAATGACGGTTAGAAAGGCATGGTTTAAGATTGCCCGGGATTATGAAAGGCAGAAGGCAGAAAGAGGAGAGCGGACAGCCTATGAAGAAATGGTCTATACAATGCATGAGATTCAGGGAGGTGTATCTGAAGGAGAGAGTTATGAAAGATTTGGAGGAAGGTGCGGACTCATTTCTTACCGGAAATTCGGCGCAATGCTGTCCCAAAATCTGCGAAAAGGAACAAAGGGACTTACAGATCTATTGAAAAAAGAGACTGTAGATGCCTTTGAGGACAGAAAAAATCAGGCCAGGAAACTAGGGGAAGAGGCGGGCACAAAGCTGTTAGGCCCTATGTTCATGATGTTAGCGGTAGTATTAGTGATTATTGTCGTTCCAGCGTTTTTTACGATACAAATATAACGTCATCAAGAAAGCGGCAAAGCGGATTTGGAATATCTACTTTGACAGAGAATATTGGGAGCAGCAGGAGAAAAGAAAAAGGAAAGGGAAAGAGAATATGAAAGAAAAAGCAAGAAGGATTAAATATAAGGTGCTGCAGAAATTTATGCATATAAGATATGTATTGGAAGACAATTCGGGGCTGTCTGTGGTCGAGATGATCCTGATTTTAGTCGTGATCATCGCGCTCGTCTTGATTTTTAAGAATCAGCTCATTAGTCTCGTAAATTCAATTTTTGACAAGATTACGAGCGAAAGTGCAGGAATTTAAGATGAAACGGGGAGAAGTCACAGCGTTTTTAAGTCTGATTTTTGTTCTCCTCATATCGTTTATCACAGCGATGCTGGAAAGTACCATGCTGCAGGTCTCAAAAAATCAAAAAAGGCTGGATGTAGATCGTGCTATATTTTCAATATTCGGTGAATATCAGAAGAATCTTTTAGAGGAGTATGAAATTCTTGCAATCGATGGAAGTTACGGTACAAAGACATACAGAGAAGACAACCTGCTTGATCGAATGAGGTATTACGGAACTTTGGGAATAGAGCACGAAATGGAAGGAATTCAGTATCTGACCGACAAAAACGGCAGTGCATTCAGAGAACAGGTACTGGATTATATGGAGCGGACTTATGGAATCTCAATTGTACGTGATCTGGCTGGAATGGCCGGAATCTGGGAAGAACAGGAGATGCAAGGGGAAGAGGTGAAACGGCAGGATGAAGAATGGAATCAGGAATTGGAGAATGTCCTGGAGGAGGGAGAGAGTATGCTGCCAGCGGAGAATAATCCTCTTCCCAATGTATCAAATCTGAAGCAGTCTAATATCCTGCAGCTTGTACTGCCGGGTGAATTCCAGATATCCAATAAGCGGATATCGGCAGGTGATCAGCCAGGAGGCAGACACCTAAGGAGCGGAAGAGGAAGTTTCTATACCCGACAAGGAATGAATGGTTTGGAGGAGCGGCTTTTATTCCATGAATATCTTTTGAAGAAGTTTGGAAATGCGGTCGAGCCAAAGGGAGAAAATAGAAGTTTGTCCTATGAGCTAGAGTATATGATTGGAGAAAAGGAGTCGGATATGGAAAATTTAGAGTCTGTAGTCAAAAGGCTCATTGGAGTTCGTTTCGGTATTAATTATCTGTATCTGCAGACGGATGCTGCGAAACAGGCTGAAGCCGAAACGTTAGCACTAACCTTGTCTACCTTGGCCGCATTGCCGGCTGTAGCAGAAATTGTGAAACAAGTGTTGATTGCTGCCTGGGCATTCGGTGAGAGCATCATGGATCTTAGGGCTCTGATGTCAGGAAAAAAGGCTGCCTTAATAAAAAATAGTGAAAACTGGCAGTTGTCCCTGTCGTCCCTTATGACGCTTGGAAGCCAGGATGATACACAGGATGGTATGGATGCAGAAGGTGGACTTACATATACAGATTATATGAGAATCCTTCTCTTCCTAAAGGATGAAAAGAACTTGACCATGAAGGCTTTGGACAGGGTTGAACAGAATTTGAGATTAGAAAAGGAAAACCCGTCATTTTGCATTGATGCTTGTGTTGTAAGGCTCAGACTTCAGAATAAGGCAGTCATCCGTGAGGGGCTGACTTATGAATTCCCTGTGTATTTTGGTTATGAAACCATATAGGATAAGATTTGTTCCATTTGAACCCAATATAGATGCCCTTTCTCCTATGTATCTTCCGGGCTCCCTACCGGAGATAGAGTATATTCCCATAACGAAACTTTAGAAAGGATAAAATGACTGCGATGAAAAAATCAAATACAACCCTAACCAATTCGAACAAGGAAAGGGCATCTATATTGGGTTCAAAAGCAAGTGTAACAGTAGAGGCAGCTCTTACAATCCCCATCTTTCTATTTGCGATATTAAGCTTGGTCTATCTTTTAGAAATGCAGTCCATACGGACAAGTATTCGAGCAGCAGCCCAAAGTGCGGCTAAGACTGCCGCGGAGGATGTAGTGACACTCCCTGCCGTGAATATCATAAAACTAAAAAGTGATATTGTAAATAATATCGGTGCAGAAAGAATTGAAAGAAGTATTTTATCTGGAGTCAGTTCGGGAATACGGTGTGGGAAAACTTATATGTCTATTTTAACAGGGGAAATTTACGTTACAGTGGAATATTCTGTTAGGCTTCCATTTCCTAAATTTTCGAATTTAACAGCTAAGTTTAAGGAGACGATGAAAGTAAAGGGGTGGAATGGGTACACAAAACGGGAGGGCAATTCTGAGGAGGATCAGGTCGTTTATATAACGGATCACGCGCTGGTATACCATGAGAATTATCAATGCACCTATTTACAGCTCTCTGTGCAGTTCATCCCAGCTTCCCAACTGTCAACGATTCGGAATGAAGATGGAGGAAGATACCACAAATGTGAAAAATGTGTACATGGTGACACGATGGCAGGAGTTTATGTAACGAATACAGGGGGAAAATACCATAACTCTTTAAATTGCAGCGGACTTAAGAGAACAGTTCATGCTGTAAAGAAATCAGAAGTAAGTATGTTAGGAGGATGCAGCAGATGTTCGAAATAGGTCAGGTAGGATGTGGTGTTTATTTATGTATGCTTTCCATAATTGATATCCGTATACGGAAGCTTCCAGTGTGGATACTCGCAGCAGGAGGGATTGCAGCAGGAGTATTGTGTGTATATCAGGGGGCGATTCCGCTTGTTCTGGCAGTGGCAGGAGCTGCCGTAGGAATCGTATTCAGCGTGGTGAGCAAGATGACGGATGAGGGATTTGGATATGGCGACAGTATCTTGATATTAGTCCTGGGTATTTATCTAGGATTTTGGAATCTTCTTGGTGTTTTAGCTTCGGCGTTTCTACTGTCTGCAATCTTTGCAATGTTTGCTCTAGGCTTACATAAATTTGACAGAAGTATCGGGTATCCGTTTGTTCCCTTCTTATGTATTTCTTATACTCTCTGGTTGTGCCTGGGAGGATTTTAGATGGCCAGTCAGATTAAGGGCGGTTCCAGAAAGTGGATATTGGGGAGGAATGTAAAAGTCGGTGGTGCCAGGGGCAGTATTACCGTAGAAATGGCTTATATACTGCCTGTAGTCTTTCTGGTCTTTTTACTGGTGGTCTACACAGTGTTTTATTACCACGATAAAAATATACTGAATGGTGCAGCAGCAGAAACAGCGGTTGTCGGAACCCAGATGGCGAGACAGAAAGGGAAGGAAGACGTAGACCTGCAGAATTTTTATAGAGAGCGGGTGAAGGGAAAGCTGATCCTACTAAGACTGACGGGAATTGAGATAACGAAAAGTAAAAAAAGTATTGAAGTATCTGTACATGCGGGAAAAGGATGGATGCAGGTTTCGGCTGTCCAGAAGGCTGCGCTTCCCAGGCCAGAAGATAAAATAAGAAAAAAGAGACAGTTAGAATCGATCGGGGATGCAGAGGGCAGGTAAGGAGGAAAAAATGAAAATGAAAACAGGATATGAAAAAGAACTGAATAAGGTCTGCCTGCATATAGATCTGCCCCAGGGATATGAAGAGGATTATCAGATACATATGCTGACGGAAAATAATATTCCCGGGCTATTAGATATTACAGGCTGTGGGATAGATCAGAAAAGTAGATATAGTTATGTGGTGACTGGAATGATCTCGATGAAGACAATGTTTGAGACCGCTCCTATCAAGAAGGATGACATGATTCTTTTTGTAAACCGTCTGATGGAGGTGGTCAAATCCTTGAGACGCTATATGCTCAGTCCTGACAGTCTCCTGCTTTATCCAGAGTTTATGTTCTTCGGCAGCGGTACATGGCATTTTTGCTATCTTCCGGCTAGAAAAAAGCCGCTTTGTGAAGCCTTTCATATTATAACAGAATACTTTGTGAAAAAACTCGATTATGAGGAGACAGAAGGGATTCTGCTTGCATATGAAATCCACAAGGCCACTTTACAGGAAAACTATGATTTGGAAAAAATAATGGATGAATACCGGGAGCATGAGGAAAAAAGAAGAGGGGAGGAAAGAAACGAAATGATAGAAGAAACAGGAGGCATACCGGATGATCATCTTTTTTCATTGGAGGAGGAAGAATATGTACAGACGCCTGATGTGGAAACAATTCGCGAGATCGGTGGACATTGGAAGCCGTGGAAAAAGGCTGCTGATAAATTAAAAAAAGGCCGTTGGGGAAATTGGCGGGATTTGATTTTAGAAACCGATGGACAGCAAGATAATGACCCTTTATAATATGAATCATATGATAAGAAAAGGGGAATTGAATTGGAAAATAATAAGAAGGCAGTCTGTACGACAGTATTGATCGTAATCAATGTCGGTGTGTTTTTTATTCTATCCTTTATGGGAATGACAGAAGACAGTATGTTCATGTTGGAACATGGTGCAATGTACCAGCCATACATTGTGGAAGGTCATGAGTATTATCGGATTTTTACCAGCCTTTTTCTTCATTTTGGAATCAACCATCTGTTGAATAATATGGTCATGCTGGGGGCATTGGGATGGAACTTAGAATTGGAGACAGGCAGAATCAGATTCCTGATTATTTATTTTATATCTGGTCTGGGAGGAAATCTACTTTCTTTATATATGAATACAAAAGCAAGTGAGATGGTCGTTTCAGCGGGGGCCTCCGGTGCGATTTTTGGTCTTATGGGAGCTCTGGTATGTGTTGTATTGAAAAATCACGGAAGGGCAGGCCGTATTACGAATCGAGGGATTCTGTTCATGGTTGCCCTGAGCCTGTATTTTGGATTTACAAGCTCAGGGGTAGACAATGCTGCGCATATAGGAGGACTTGTCTGTGGATTTATGACTGCTGTTCTGATATACCGCAGACCGCGTGCAGATGCAATATATTGATTTTACCTTACAATTGATGAATATAAAGTATCAGCGGCTTCGCAGATGTTAGATTGGAAGCTTTATTGTAAAGCAAGAACCTTCGTCAACTTTTGATTCTACAGAGATCGAACCGCCATGAGATTCAATGATTTTTTTTGAAAGTGACAGGCCAAGTCCTGTGCCGCCTTCTTTGAAGGTCTTAAAAGGTTCAAAAATATAGTCTATTATCTCATCAGAGATTCCACAGCCGGTGTCCTGGCATTGAATCGTGAGAGTGTCATGTTCCCGGCTTGCTGTCAAGCGGATACTGCCTTCACCCATAATGGATTCTTTGGCATTTTTAAGAAGGTTAAGGAAGACTTCTTCTAACTTCACTTTATCGCCTGTGAAGTCGCCCAGGCCGGAGGGAATTTCGGAAGTGAATTCGATATCGGAATCTTCGGAGTCTAAAGAGATTGCGAAAGATACGGCAATATTTTTTAGAAGCCGTTCAATGGAAAATACTGAATAGCGGAGTGTATCGCCATTGTTAAAAGTGGAAAGTTCGTTTAAAAGCTGACACACAAAACCAATATCTTCCATAGTCTGTTTCCAATGAGGAAAATCTTTGACTTCTGGATGTTGTATTTCCATAACTTGAAGTGAAGATGAAATAAGTGTCAGCGGGTTACGTACTTCATGTGCAATCGTCGATACCGTCTCATGGTGGTTGTCGAGTAGCTGGGTGATAATCTGTTTTGCGTCATGATCTGCCTCCATAAGCGCATTCATCTTATTGATGTCAATATTATGTAGCATTATCTTAAGTCCCTCCTTTATAGTATACCTGATCCGCAGATTGTTGTGGATCTGCCCTGTTGGGCGTTTATTATGGTGTACCCCTAGGGTCTGTCTTATTGTATATTAGTTAGTCCAATAAGTATATGCAGCTCTGTAGTTCTGCATCCGTCAAATCCTTAGGGCATGTGCTTAGGTGTACCTATTTGGTAAACCTTAATTGTAGTCTAGCACGATGAATACGGGGGTTCAACAAAATCCGGCAGACAAGTTTCGACAGCATTCCGTCGACAAAAACCCCTTCTCATTTTGGAAAAAATAGGATATACTACTATTAAATAAAAAAAGAAATGGGGAAAAGCTATGAAAGATGAAAACTGCATTTTTTGTAAGCTGGCATCCGGTGAGATTCCATCGGCGACGCTTTATGAAGATAACGACTTCCGTGTGATATTGGATCTGAGCCCGGCATCAAAAGGACATGCATTAATTATTCCTAAGGAGCATTATCGAAATCTGTATGACCTGGATGAGGAATTGGCAGCAAAGGTAATGGTATTGGCCAAGAAGATGGTATTGAAGCTTAAAGACGTGCTTGGATGTGATGGATATAACATTGTACAGAATAATGAAGAGGCAGCAGGGCAGACTGTCTTTCATTTTCACATGCATCTAATCCCTAGATATAAAGATGATGGTGTAGGACTGGGCTGGAAGATGGGCGAACTTTCAGAGGCTGATAAAGAAGAAATATTAGGTAAATTAAATTAAACCCGGGGAAAAAATGTTGACTGAAAATCGTGAATTTGATGAGATTTATGGAAAATATAAAAATCTTGTCTTGAAGGTAGCGTATAATTATTCAGGTAATCGCGATGTAGCAGAAGATATTACTCAAAGTACATTTCTCCAACTATACATTTTCTATGATGATATGAATCACAGTAATATCAAGTCATGGTTATTTACAACTGCGAAAAATTATGCTTTAAATTACAAGAAGAAAATGAAACATGAGGTACTTGAAAATGGAATCATGGATGATTCTGTCATTCAGGAGTCGTCTGAAAGTGCAGAAGACCAAGTGATGGAAGAACTTTTGGATTTGGATCGTGCTGAACTTCATGAACGTATATTTGAAGCATTGATGATGAAGAATCGCAGATGGTATGACGCGATTACGTTGTCATATTACTTGGAGATCCCACAGCCCAAAGTTGCCGAACAAATGGGAATACGTCTTGAGGTGCTGCATAGTTTATTACATAGAGCCAAGGATTGGATAAAGAAGACATTTGGTGTTGAGTATGACGAATTGAACCGGTTATAAAAAACAGGTGTCTGTTCGGCACCTGTTTTCTTGGATTTGTGATAAACTGGAATTTATTTTTTACGTATTTCTTCTATCAGCCCAACAATTGTATCTATTGAATCTTGTTGCCTGGAATCACGCATAGCGTCCATATATTTTGCGCGGTTCTCATAAAGATTCTGTACTGCCTCAAGAAGTGACTCTTTCGTGAGTTCTTCTTCTTCCAATACCATACTGAAATTCTGACGTTCAAAAGAGCGGGCATTTAAAATCTGATCTCCACGGCTGGCATTTGCGGAGAGTGGAATCAATAGGTTAGGTTTGCGTAATGCAAGTAATTCACAGATTGCGTTAGCACCTGCCCGTGAGATGACAATGTCAGCAAGGGCGAATATGTCTCGGAGCTCATTCTTGATATATTCGAACTGAGCGTAACCTTTCATATTGCTCAGAGAATCATCGACTTTCCCTTTGCCGCACAAGTGGACAATCTGGAAGTGTTCCAGAAGTTCCGGCAGGGCAAGGCGGACAGCATTATTAACAGCCACAGAGCCAAGGCTTCCTCCAATGACGAGGATAACTGGCTTATCAGCGGAAAATCCACACAAGTCCAATGCAGCAATCTTATTGCCGGACAAAAGCTCCTGGCGGATTGGTGATCCAGTCAGGACAGCCTTCTCCTGAGGGAGGGAATCCAGGGTCTCCGGGAAATTACAGCAGACCTTGCTGGCAGATGGAATGGCAATCTTATTAGCCAATCCCGGTGTCATGTCGGATTCATGGATAATAGTTGGAACTTTACAACGCTTTCCGGCTAATACGACCGGAACAGAGACGAATCCGCCCTTTGAAAAGATGACATCCGGCTTTAATTCTTTAATAATAGAATGAGCCTCACCAAAACCTTTGATTACACGAAATGGATCAGTAAAATTCTGTACGCTGAAATAGCGGCGTAATTTACCTGATGAAATCCCGTGATATGGGATTCCGAACGGTTCGATTAGTTCCTTTTCGATTCCGTTATAAGATCCTATGTATTGGATATCATAGTCTAATTCCCTCAGACGGGGGATCAGGGCAATATTGGGGGTGACATGCCCGGCTGTTCCACCGCCGGTGAGTATAATTCGTTTCATAAATATAAAACCTCCAAACTTGAAATGTACAATTGCTGATAAAGTGTTCAATTATAGTTGCATATAACTGACAAAACACATATAATTTCATATTAAACTTATTTAATAAAAAGTCAAGAAAAAGTAGTAGCCAAAAATAAGGGGAGCAAGCATGGAACAAAACAAGAGACTGTCGTTGCAGGAAGAAATGGATAACGAGGCCAGAAAGATAGAAGAAGAGATTGCGAAGAATCCCGACCTTAAAGGTATAGAAGTGTCGGATGAGATGGAAGCATCCCTTCTGGCTGCGATCCATAAATATGAGAAAGAGAATGCAAAGGTGCATGAAAAGAATAAGATTACGGCTGATGGTGCGGCAGAAGAACTCTCGGAGGAACTTGTGCCGGATTTTTCTGTACGTACAAATGATGGCAATCTGGTTCAGCTTTCAGAAGAGGATTTGGAAGCATTGCGTCTCGGCAGAGAGATGTTAAAGAAGAAAAATGCAGAGGAAAAGGAACTGTTCGAAGTGAACACAAAGTATCATGAACATCTGAACAGAGACAAAAGCGGAAAGGAGGGCAGAACAGGCAAGGGCAGGATATTTCGTATGCCTAGGAAGAAAAAGCTTGCTATTGCGTTGATTGCAGTGTTTGTTCTAGTGCTTGGAACGGGTATGACTAGCGTGGGGAGTAAGTCATATCTGAAAGAATTACTTGATGGAGTATTAGGTAATCAGAATACTAAGAAAATGAATGTTAAAGATATGAATATACAAGAGACAGAAGATGGAGAGGAGTTGTCAGCATATAGAGAAATTAGACAAAAATTAGGATTTGTACCAGTACGATTAGGATACAAGCCAGAAGATATGACATTTAGTAAAGTCAGTATAGATAAAAATCAGGGAAGAGCACTTGTATTTTATCAATATAATAATCAAGTAATTAGATTTGCAATCTATGCAAAGAACGCAGATTCTTCGTTAGTTCAAAAGGAAGAAGATATCTTAATAAATACTTTTGAAGTAAAAAATACAGAGCAAGTAATAGAAGTGGAAGAATATAAAAAGAAGAATGCTAAACGGTACTTAACAAACTTTAAATATAATGGAGTAGATTATGAATTAAAAGGCGTGATGGATAAAGAGGAGTTTACAAAAATATTGAAGAATTTAATTTATTTTAATTAGAAGGCGTAAGTTTTATTAGACTTAATTGTTTAATTAGAGAAGGGCTGATTAAAAGGAGAACTATTATGATAAAAAAAATCTTATCAGTGCTATGTGTAATGGCTATTGTTTGTAATCTGTTTATTGTTTCAAGTATTGATGCAAAGGCAGAGGAAAGTAATAATGATGTTAAAATAGATGGTTCATATCTTATAAATGCCGAAACATCAACTGGATATACGAGTGATAAAGTGTTACCTCGTGGAGAACATTTGATGGATGGAGAATGTTCTATAACAAAAGCAGGTCGTGGTAAGATATATGTTTATGCATCGACAACTGCAGATCATGATGTTGACTATATTTCAACGGTTATTTATGTGGATAGATATAATAAAGAAACTGGAAAATGGGGACAAATTGATTTTTGGCAGGCTGAAGATACTAATACATACTATGTGGCTACATCAAAAATGTTGTCAGTAGATAGGGGCTATTTTTACAGAGTCCATGCAGACCACGTAGCTGGTATGAAATCTGATCCAGCATACGAAGAAGCAACCTCAGCAACCGACGGAATTTGGATCGACTAATTAAAACGACCTCTCTCCAACCGTAGCCTCGCCTCATCCTTGAGTGATTGAAGCAGCTGCCGATATTGTAACTACATAACAGGAGTAACTATTAACAAATTTTGATTATAGAAAAGACCTGTACCGAGAAAACACCACAAATTTTTTTAATGTACTACATACATCGGCTGCTGCTTCAATCGCTCAAGGATGGGCACTCAAATTAACTTGGTTCATGGAGATTCATATAAAAAAAGCAATCGGATTACTTTCCGGTTGCTTTTTTTAATGCGTTTGCAAGTTGGTCAGGACATGATGTTTTTTTGAAACCGCATCTGATTCCTTCTATTTTAGAAATGGCCTCATCTACATCCATTCCATCTATCAGGCGTGAAATTCCCTGGAGATTTCCATTACATCCACCATCAAATGAGACATTTCGTACTTTATTGTCTTCGATATCAAAGTTGATCATTCTTGAGCAGACGCCTTGTGGTCTATATTCCATTATAAAATCCTCCTTATTCAATTAATAAAAGCTATGAGCATTATAGCAGAAGAAATTTAAAAATTCCAGTCTATTTTCGTGTGTCATTTTTCGAGCCATTTTTCGATAAAATGACAGGAGTTTTCTTAAGGGGAAGTACATGGATGGATTTGGAGTATTTTGTTAAATTGAAGGATTGATGCCATAGTTTTATTCTATGTTTCTGAACTCTCATATATTCCGGTCTAAGGTTAAAAATAAGCCGCTGTGCCGAATTATGTAGAACGGTTTTTAAGGCAAGTCCTGAAAAGTTGGGCTATAATAGGCTCACACCAAAAAAATGGTAGTTGTGGCACAACCAAAAACAGGAGGTCTAATTATGTTTAAAAACGTAGCAGCCGACACAAACATTATTCTCTATTTAATGATTGCGGTAGGCGTCATCGGGGTAGTTGCAAAGATAGTAAATCATCTTACCCTTCGCCGTATGGTAAAAGCGGCATGTAATATGTCAAAGAGTACACACAAACTGATGAAACTTGTGCGGGCAAAATATGAACACGCATGTATGATACACGATAAAGTAGAAAATGTTGGAGCATTTGTGGAGAAATACATATATGAATACCGCGGATTTATTTTCCGGGTACACACATGGAGACAGATAGAGCTACAGGCAATTTGGTTTTCAGGAATTCTTGCCTTACTGGGAGCAGGCGGACATTATCTTGCACATGGATTTTGCGAAGGAATGTTCCAATATCTTGCCGCAGGCGCAGCAGAAATGATGGCGCTGTTCGTAATCAGACAGTTGTCCGATGAACCTTATAAAATGAATGCAGCTAAAGTATATATAGTCGATTACCTTGAAAATGTCTGTGCACATCGTTATAAGAAAGTAAAACAGACAGAAAAGGAAAACATAGATGTAATCAGTCCAGAGAGCGTTGGGGCAGCAAGGACAGCCACACAACGGGAGGAGCAAGAATTGTCCATTAATATAGAGGGTGAGCCGCGCAGAGTAGAAAAAGGCGAGGCCGCAAGACAGGTAATCAGACGTACAGTAAAGGAAAAGTTGGAGGAGGATGAGCAGCCTGCACTAAAAGAAGAGGCAATTCGCCAGATATTAGAGGAGTTTTTAGCTTGATTAAGGAAGGCTTATTTGGTAGAATTAGTTTGTAAAAAACGTTTAGAGAGGAAGGATGAACAATGGCTAATAAAGTTACATTTGATTATTCGAAAGCAAGTAGTTTTATTCAGGAACATGAGATGGAATATATGAGCGAACTGGTTGCGCAGGCGAAGGACAAGCTTGTTGCAAAGACAGGGGCGGGAAATGATTTCCTGGGATGGATCGATCTTCCGGTTGATTATGATAAAGAAGAATTCGCACGTATCCAGAAGGCAGCAGAGAAGATTCGTGAGGATTCCGAAGTATTGTTGGTTATCGGAATTGGCGGCTCTTATTTGGGAGCAAGAGCTGCAATTGATTTCCTTGGACATTCATTTGCTAATGTCGTTGACAAAGATGTCAGAAAGTCTCCGGAGATTTATTACGTGGGCAACAGCATCAGCAGTAAGTACATAAAAGATTTGATGGATGTTGTAGGCGACAGAGACTTTTCCATTAACATGATTTCCAAATCCGGTACGACAACCGAGCCAGCCATTGCCTTCCGTGTATTTAAAGAGATTTTGGAAAATAAATATGGAAAAGAGGGAGCAGCAAAGAGAATTTATGCTACGACCGATAAAGCAAAAGGTGCTTTAAAGAATCTTGCAACAGAAGAAGGATATGAGACTTTCGTAGTGCCGGATGATGTTGGCGGACGTTTTTCTGTACTTACGGCAGTAGGTCTTCTTCCAATCGCAGTCAGCGGTGCTGATATCACCAGACTGATGGAAGGTGCAGCAGCAGGAAGAAAGGAAGCCCTGGAGAATGATTTTGCAGAGAACGGAGCACTGCAGTATGCAGCAGCACGTAATATTCTGCTTAGAAAAGGCAAGGCAGTTGAAATTGTAGCGAACTATGAGCCAAGCCTGCATTATGTATCTGAGTGGTGGAAGCAGTTATATGGAGAGAGCGAAGGTAAAGACCAGCGGGGTATCCTCCCGGCATCTGTAGATTTGACGACCGATCTGCACTCCATGGGACAGTTCATTCAGGATGGAAGCAGAATTATGTTCGAGACGGTTCTGAATGTAGAGACTTCACCAGCAGAGATTGTGATAGGAGAAGAACCGGTTGACCTTGATGGATTAAATTACTTAAAGGGCAAGACCGTAGATTTTATAAATAAGAGTGCCATGAACGGAACAATCCTCGCCCATACAGATGGTAATGTACCGAATCTGATGGTGACGATTCCAGAACAGAATGAATTCTATCTGGGACAGTTGTTCTACTTCTTTGAATTTGCATGTGGCATTAGTGGATATTTACTCGGCGTTAATCCATTTAATCAGCCAGGTGTAGAAAGTTATAAGAAGAACATGTTTGCACTTCTGGGTAAACCAGGATTTGAAGAAGAAAGAGAAAAGTTGTTAAAGAGATTATAATAGTTTCTTAGAGATTATATCGTATTTTTAGAAGTAAAATAATTGTAGGAAGTTCTAAAAACAGGAATCTTAGAATCAGAGATTCCTGTTTTTTTCATATGTACAACACCATAATCTAAGATATCTTGCGGGATTGCATCCTAATCCCACTTGACATTTATAAGGATTACAAGCAAAATAAAAATGTGGAAACAAATTGAATGCATGGTGCAGGAACATTGAGGGAGTGATGAAGATGTTTTCAGAGGAATCGCTTGAGCTGGACAGGAACACAGTACAGTATAAAATTGAAGAACAGCAGGCACAGTTAGATGCATTGAAGAAAGAAGTTGAAGAGGTCAAGGCGGCAGCGTATAAAACAGAACGTATGAAGGAAGATGCCGAACGTGCAAAGGAAATTGCAGAACGCATAAAGGAGGAAGCGAAAAAGGAGGCCCGTGCGGCACAGAGGGAAGTAGAGAGACTGAAGAAGGAGGCCGCTGAAAAGGCTGTTTTAGAGAAGCAGGTTGAGGATCTAAAACGCCTGGTGGCGGATTTGCTGGATAATAGAAGATAAATGTTGTGGATAAGTTTGCCGCAATGTGGATAACTAATCAAGAGGAGGAATAAGGGGTTGAAAAAGTCTAAAAATCATAAGAATGTAAAGGTGATCATTATTGTTGCGGTCTGCCTTGCCTTTGTGGTAGGAATCGGTGCAGGAGTGGGTGCCGGACGTTATTTTCTGGATAAGAAGGGGCAGAAGACGGACGCAAAGACGGAGAATGCGAAGCCAGAGCATACATCACAGAATGGAAGCGATGTGGTCAAAGGGGAGGCTGACTCGAAGGATGATGGAGAGAATGCAGATGCGAATTCTTCTAAGGGGGAGAGTTCTAAAGGAGATAATTCCAAGGACAGGGCAGATTCTACAGATCCAAACCAGAATGACGGCAAGGCAAATGAACAGAATCAAGGAACGGATAATCAGGGTCAAGCTGCTGTCACCAGCACATATGATGCCTCTGTTCCGGCAGATGATAAGGCTGTCCATAGATATGAATATATTATTAGTGATGCGACTTGGCAGGAGGCTTTTCAAGATTGCCTGAATCGGGGCGGATATCTGGTAAGGATTAACAGCTCTGACGAATATGAGGCAATCAGGAAAGAAATCAGCAGGCAGAAGATGACGGATATTTATTTTCGTATCGGAGGCAGAAGGGACAGTCAGTCTAAGGATTATTACTGGGTAAATGAAGAGAATAAGTTATTTGGCGAGAAACTGAATTCTGACAGCAGTTGGTGTTCAGAGGAATGGATGAAGGGTGAGCCAAGCTTCCAGGATGGAAATCTGGAAGAAAAGTATATGGATCTCTTTTTCTTCGACGGGGAAAAACGTTTTGTCTGGAATGATGTACCGGATGATATGCTGAAAGCAGAGCCGGCCTATTCAGGGAAATTGGGATATATTTGTGAGTATGAGAATTAGGCGGAAGGTGAATCAGAACAATATATTCCAGCAATGAACAATATATGACAGAAAAATTAAATAAGTATGACAAAAAAGCTACATTTGCTTGCTTCGATAAGAAAAATATAGTACTATAAACTCTTGAAGGAGTTGATTAACCAATGATGTACTGGATTATACTGATCGTCCTGGCAGTTTTAATTTTGGTCACCATTATTGCAACGATTGTGACAATTGTTAAGGAACGAAAAGACTATAAGAGCTATGAGCTTGATGAAGAAGACGACGATATAGATGATGACATAGAAGAGGAAGATTACGAGGTCCGGCCGCCTAAGAGACGTAAAAAGCAGGTTCAAGAGGAGGCTCCTTCTTCTGGCGGAAGAAAAAGACGATGGAAGATCATCCTTGAGAATACGGATACTGGGGAACAGTATGACTTTATTTTTTATGATGCACTTGGAATAGGCAGGACTACGAAAGAGGTTGCCTTTGAGGAGTTCCTCCCATTGCCGGATGACAGAAAGGTTTCCAAGGTTCACTGTTCGATTGTGAGAAGCAAGGATAAGCTGTATTTGAGAGATGAAGGATCTAAGAATCATACATATCTGAACGGAAGAAAGATTCAGAAACCGATTCTGCTGCAGAAGCAGGATATCATTTCCATTGGTGAGACAGATTTGGAAGTGATTAAGATTATGAGAGAAGCTAATTAGTGTCTATAGCAAGGAAAACAGTTCTGTCTGAAGTTTGTAAATGAGTTTTGAAAGGCGGTATCCAGCGGGGTACTGCCTTTTTTGAAGTCTTTTTTTATAAGTCCGCTTATTTACATCCATTCTTTATCATGCTAAAATGATAAACAGTAACGATTAAAAACAGAAAGTTTAGGAGGGTATTTCATGATAAAGCTATATGAGAATGGTGTTTATCTGTTAAATGGCACCGAGATAGTTGAAGATACAGGTAATGTGCAGGTTCCTTCCACCAAGGAAGAGGCAGCGAAGAACACAATTGCCTATGGAATCCTGGAAGCGCATAATACTTCATCTGATATGGAACATCTGCAGATTAAGTTTGATAAGCTGACTTCCCATGATATTACATTTGTCGGAATCATTCAGACGGCCAGAGCATCAGGACTTGAGAAGTTCCCGGTTCCTTATGTGCTGACGAACTGCCATAACAGTCTGTGTGCAGTGGGGGGTACCATCAATGAAGATGACCATATGTTTGGACTGACCTGTGCGAAAAAATACGGCGGGGTCTATGTTCCACCTCATCAGGCAGTTATCCACCAGTTTGCACGTGAGATGCTTGCAGGCGGCGGGAAGATGATTCTTGGTTCTGACAGCCATACTCGTTATGGTGCTTTGGGAACAATGGCTATGGGCGAGGGTGGTCCTGAGCTTGTAAAGCAGCTTTTGAACAAGACTTATGATATTAAGATGCCGGGCGTGATCGGTATTTACCTTGATGGCGAACCTATGAAGGGCGTGGGTCCTCAGGATGTTGCACTTGCAATTATTGGAGCAACATTTGGAAATGGTTATGTGAACAATAAAGTAATGGAATTTGTCGGTCCTGGTGTCAGCAGATTGAGTGCAGATTTCCGTATTGGAATCGATGTCATGACGACAGAGACGACATGTTTATCTTCTATTTGGAGAACGGATGAGAAGATTCAGGAATTCTATGACATTCATGGAAGAAGTGGAGAGTATAAGGAACTGAATCCAGGAGCAGTTACTTATTATGACGGAATGGTCTATGTGAACTTAAGTGAGATCAAACCGATGATTGCTATGCCGTTCCACCCGAGTAACGTGTATACGATTGATGAATTGAATGCAAACCTTGAGGACATCCTTCATGACGTGGAGAAGAAGGCACTGGTAAGTCTGGATGGTGCAGTAGACTATTCTCTGCAGGATAAGATCGTGGATGGAAAGTTCTATGTAGAGCAGGGAATCATCGCCGGATGTGCAGGCGGCGGATTTGAGAATATCTGTGCTGCTGCGGACATTATTAAGGGAAGAAATATTGGCCATGACGAGTTCACATTCAGTGTTTACCCGGCAAGTACACCGATTTACATGGAACTTGTTAAGAATGGTGCAGTTGCAGATCTGATGGCAGCAGGAACTATTGTCAAGACAGCATTCTGTGGACCTTGCTTTGGTGCAGGGGATACACCAGCTAATAATGCATTTTCTATCCGTCATTCTACAAGGAATTTCCCGAACCGTGAAGGTTCTAAGCTTCAGAATGGACAGATTGCATCTGTTGCACTGATGGATGCTCGCTCTATTGCTGCAACGGCTGCAAATAAAGGTTTCTTAACACCAGCTACGGCAATGGATGTAGAATATACAGGACAGAAATATCATTTTGACCAGAGTATTTATGCAAATCGTGTCTTTGACAGTAAGGGAGTCGCAGATCCGAGCGTTGAGATTAAATTTGGACCGAATATCAAGGACTGGCCGGCTATGTCAGCACTGCCTCAGAACCTGGTTCTGAAAGTGGTTTCTGAAATTCATGATCCGGTCACGACAACAGACGAGCTGATTCCGTCCGGTGAGACATCCTCTTATCGTTCAAATCCGCTTGGTCTCGCAGAATTTGCTCTTTCCAGAAAAGATCCTGCTTATGTGGGACGTGCAAAAGAAGTGCAGGCTGCTCAGAAGGCAATTGAAGCGGGAACCTGTCCTCTGGATGCTCTGGAAGAATTAAAGCCGGTGATGGCAAAGATTCAGGAGACCTTCCCAGAGGTCGGTGAAGGCAATATCGGAGTCGGAAGTACAATTTTTGCTGTGAAGCCAGGAGATGGTTCTGCCCGTGAACAGGCCGCATCCTGTCAGAAGGTGCTTGGCGGTTGGGCAAACATTGCCAACGAGTATGCAACAAAACGTTATCGTTCGAACCTGATCAACTGGGGAATGCTGCCGTTCTTGACAGATGAGGATCATGAACATCTTTCCTTTAAGAACGGAGATTATATCTTTGTGCCTGATATCAGAAAGGCAGTTGAGGAGAAGGCAAATACAGTGAAGGCTTATGTGGTTGGAGATTGTTTAAACGAAGTCAGCTTCCGCCTTGGTGAACTGACAGATGCAGAACGCGAGATTATTTTAAAAGGCTGTCTGATCAACTATTACAGAGGATAATTAAGGCAGACATCAATGGGACAGAGACTTACAAGAGCGCATCGGGCAACCGGTGCGTTTCTTTTCAGACAGAGACGAAAAGAGAAAGCAGTGAAGGTTACTTCTGACCTGTTGACGGAAAAAGAAAAGTTGATTAAAAATAATGATTTTAGATGCAACAAAACGAATGGAATTATACTCTTATATACAAAGGTTAAGATGTACATCGAACAAGAGAGGAGGGGTGCAGATGTATGATTATGAGCATAGTTCGGAACTGGCATTGATCAGACGTGCACATAAGGGAGATGTAAAGGCATTTTCAGAGCTTTATGCCAGGATCTATGTGGAATTATATAAGTTTGCATTGTATACGATGAAGCATCCTCAGGATGCAGAAGATGCAGTGAGTGAGGCTGTGATTGCCGCTTATGAGAATATAGGCAGCCTTAAGAAGGAAGAGTCCTTCAGAAGCTGGATCTTTCAGATTCTAAGCAACCAGTGCCGGAAGAAGTTCCGTGATGCAAAGCCATCGGAAGAATTGGAGCCGAATATAGAAGCCGCTGAGGAGGACTATGCGGCAGTTCATGATGTGCGTGAAGCATTCTTTCTTTTGAATGAAGAGGAGCGTATGATTGTTGCGTTTTCTGTTTTCGGAGGATATCACAGCGATGAGATAGGCGGTATGCTGGAGCAGAAGGCTGCGACTGTCCGATCGAAGAAGACACGCGCACTGGAGAAGATGAGGCGGGTTCTGGAGTAGAAAGGAGTGTAATACATGAGTTTGGTTGGGGCAGATAACACACAAAAGGGAGATCAGATAGAAACACAGGCAACAGAGGAACAGTTAGAGGAAAAATTAAAAGAAAAAATGGCAGCAGAATCTGAAGATGTAGAAATCCCGGATTCTTTAAAGCCTGAGAATATCGAAAAGATGTTACAGGAAAAGTCTGAGAATCAGTCTGTGCAAAAGCGAAGATGGAGACCTTTATATACTGCCGCTGCAGCCGCGGCGTGTTGTGTTCTTATCATAGGCATCGCAGTAGTCGGAAATCGCAGCGGGCAGAAGCAGGCGGATCTGATGTCGAAGAAGGATGTTAAGACAGATCATGCAGGAGAGACAGCAGATACAGGAAAGCATACGAAGGATCAGGCCATGCCGGCGGATATGAGGATTGCATCAGCAAAGGACTATGATGAGATATATCAGTATATTAAAGCCGAGAAGGAAAGCCAGGAGGCTGCAGCCAGAAGTTATGAAGGCGGTCAGTTCGACGAAAAACGGTCAGACGACAGTGCAGTGAGTGGGGAAAGTTCTGAAAAGGCGGTTATGGATGCGGCGGCTGGTTCTGCGGAATCCGTAAAAAGTGATTTGAATGTTGCTGATACAGGTTCCTCTTATTCCGATACGAATATTCGTGAAGAAGGTGTCGGAGAAGGGGATATCGTTAAGACAGATGGAAAGCATTTATTTATATTAAATGGCCAGAAGATTCAGATTGTTGATATTCAAAGCAAAGAGATGAAAGCGCTATCGACGATTCGTCTGGATGATGACCAGTATATTTCGGAACTTTATGTAAAAGATGACCGGCTCATCATTGTGTATACAAAGTCTGAGTACGAAGAGGGTGACAATGAGTATAATGGTATTTACAAACAGTATACCTCAGCTTTGACGTATGATATCAGCAATCCAGAGAAACCAAAGGATTTAGGTGAGATTACGCAGAGCGGTAACTTTTATACGATGCGTCAGGTCGGCGATTATGTATATCTGTTCAGCAATTTTTATGCCGATGTTCAGGCGGCAAGGAAGGATACGGGGGCGTATATTCCAGAGATCAATGGAAAGATATTAGACAGCGGGAATATCCTGCTTCCGCCATACGCGAGGGGAAACCAGTATACGGTAGTGTCCTCCTTCTCGTTGAAGGACCCGGATAAGAAGACAGACAGTAAGGCAGTTTTCGGAAGTGCAGGACTGATTTATGTGAGCAATGATAATATCTACGTCTGCGAAGCATACTATGATTCCAAGGATTCAGATGTCACCCAGACCTGTATCAGAAAAGTTGCATATAAGGATGGGAAGCTTGAGGCTGTTGGACAGACCCGAATCGATGGTACTCTGAATGATTCTTTTAGTATTGATGAATATAAGGGGAATCTAAGACTGGTCACAACGGTGAGTTCAACAGGAGGCGGTGCGTTCCCGATTGTAATCATGGATGATGTGGCTAAGATTGGGGATATGGCATCAAAAGACAGCAATACACTGTATATTCTGGACGAGAACTTAGAAGAATTAAGCAGGCTTGAAGGCCTGGCAAAGGATGAGCAGGTATATTCTGCCCGGTTCATGGGAGATACCGGGTATGTTGTGACTTATAAACAGGTAGATCCTCTTTTTTCCATCGATCTGTCAGATCCGAAGAAGCCGGAAGTATTAGGAGAACTCAAGATACCTGGATTTTCCGATTATCTTCATCCATATGGGGACCATCTTCTGCTTGGTATCGGTATGGATGTGGATGAAACAGGAACGACTACAAATGGAGTGAAGCTCTCGATGTTCGATAGTTCTGATCCGGAGGATGTAAAGGAGATTCAGAAATATGTGATGGAGGATACGTATTCCACAAATGTATCCTATAATTACAAAGCGGTATTGATCAGTACAGATAAGAATCTGATTGGTTTTTCTGCATATGGGAAGGGGCAGTATTACTATCTTTTCTCTTATGACGAAAAGAAGGGATTCGAATGTATATTTGAAAGAGAATTGAACGGTTATTCGGAGGGGCGTGGAATTTATTCGGGAGATACATTCTACCTGATAGCTGGAAATACAGTCGAATCCTATACGATGGATAAATTTGAAAAGATAGATGATATTGTTCTATAATCAGAGAACAGTTTCACATGATAACTTGATTCTGCAAACAGAGGCTACCGTGTATTTGGGAAATACGCATCATAAAAGAGGCAGAAAAGTTTACAGGAGGCAGAAGGATGATTTTTGATACACATGCTCATTATGATGATGAGCAGTTTCAGGAGGATAGAGAGGAGTTGTTGAACTCCATGCATGAGGGAGGTGTCGGGACTATTGTAAATGTAGGGTCGGATATTGCCTCATGGGAGGATATCCGCTCACTTGTGAGAAAGTATCCTTTTATTTATGGGGCAGCAGGTGTACACCCGGATGATGTGGGAGAATTGAATGAAGAGAATTTTGCACGCCTTAGGGAAATTCTTAAGGAGGATAAATTCGTAGCAGTTGGGGAAATCGGGCTGGATTACTATTGGGATCATGAAAGCCACGACATACAGAAGGAATGGTTCATCAGGCAGCTTGGTCTGGCACGGGAACTGGGTCTTCCGGTCATTATTCACAGCAGGGATGCGGCTCTTGATACCTTTGAGATTATGAAGGAATACGCGGATGGTCTGGATGGCGTGATTCATTGTTTTTCGTCTTCTGTAGAGATGGCGAGGGAGTACGTAAAGAGAGGTTTTTATATCGGAGTTGGTGGTGTCGTTACTTTTAAGAATTCAAAGAAATTAAAAGAAGTGGTAGCTGATATTCCGTTAGAATCTATTGTGTTGGAGACAGATTGTCCATATCTGGCTCCGGTGCCGAACCGTGGTAAGAGGAACTCTTCACTGAATTTGACTTATGTAGCGCAGACGATTGCAGATTTAAAAGGCGTGAACTATGATGCTGTAGTAAGTCAGACAGAAGCGAATGCAAGAAAACTTTATCACATGGATTAGAGAAATGGGAGAACCTTAAGCTGTGACTGCCCCAATATAAATTTTATTTTACATTGTCGGGAAGAGAAAAGTATATTATACTGTTTAGGTAGAAGTGAGAAATAAAAATTATGGAACTTAGACAGGGAGGAACTTATGAAGGAGCCGACATTAGGCAATCCGCAGAATACAATTGCTGTTTTGCAAAAGTATAATTTTGTATTTCAGAAGAAGTTTGGACAGAACTTTTTAATAGATACTCATGTATTGGACAAGATCATCCGTTCCGCGGAGATTACATCAGAGGATAAGGTGCTTGAGATTGGACCCGGAATTGGGACGATGACTCAGTATCTTGCACAGGCGGCAGGAAAGGTCGTTGCTGTGGAGATTGACAAAGCATTGATTCCGATTTTGGAGGATACCCTGGACGGATTCGAGAATGTAACAGTTCTCAACGAAGATATTTTGAAAGTAGATATCGCGGCTCTCGCAGAGAAGGAGAATCAAGGAAGACCGATTAAGGTAGTAGCCAATCTGCCATACTATATTACGACACCAATTATTATGGGACTGTTCGAGAACCATGTTCCTGTTAAGAGTATCACGGTCATGGTACAGAAAGAGGTCGCTGACCGTATGCAGGTAGGGCCCGGAACAAAGGATTATGGTGCATTGTCATTGGCGGTACAGTACTATGCGAAGCCATATATTGTGGCGAATGTTCCTCCGAACTGTTTTATGCCGCGCCCCAAAGTGGGATCTGCGGTCATACGGTTAGAGACATATGAGAATCCACCGGTGCAGGTCGAGGATGAAAAGCTGATGTTTAAAATTATTCGGGCATCCTTTAACCAGAGACGGAAGACCCTTGCGAACGGTCTGAAGAATTCGCCGGAGCTTCATTTTACAAAAGAACAGATTGAAGCAGCTATTGATCGTCTCGGCAGAGGCGCAAGCGTTCGGGGCGAGGCCCTGACTCTGGAAGAATTTGCAGCTTTGAGTAATGATCTGGGACGCAGCACAGTGTAAGACTGGCAGCGTCCCAGTCTTTTTTAAGAAAAAAATGCAGGCTCCTATATCCTAAAAAGCCCTTCGGCAGGTGACACAACATGAAGGTCAAGCAACAAATTAGGGCCCATGATTCTATTGGAACTTTCTTTCTTTTTTGGCAGTTCATAAATATTTAATAGACATTTCATTGTATAAAACCCACTTTTTTAGTATAATAGAGAAGTCAGACAAGTGAATTAGTGAAGAGGAAGGGAGAGGTTTTATGGCGAGAGTACCTAAAGACATTGACAACATCTTTTTTGAAAACACTCCAAAGATTGAAGAATTAGCCCGGATATGTGAGGAGAACAATGCAATTGAAAAAGAGCTTTACACGAAATATGAGGTGAAGCGCGGCCTGCGTGACCTGAATGGTAAAGGCGTTTTGGCCGGACTTACGAACATCTCAGATGTGTGTGCAACAAAGATCGTGGATGGAAAAGAAGTTCCTTGCGCAGGAAACCTCTATTATCGCGGTTACAATATTAAAGACTTAGTGAAGGGATTTTTGGATGCGGGTCATCCTGGATTTGAGGAGACAGCATATCTTCTTTTGTTCGGTAGTCTTCCGAATGAGAAGCAGTTAAAAGAATTCCAGGAGATGATAGCAGAGCGAAGAATGCTTCCTCCGAACTTTGTACGGGATGTCATTATGAAAGCACCAAGCAAGGATATGATGAATATGATTTCCCGGTGTATTTTGAACCTTTACACATATGATGAAAAGGCAGATGACACATCGATTCCGAATGTGCTGCGCCAGTGTATGAATCTGATCAGTCAATTTCCGATGTTAATGGTCTATGGCTATCATGCATACAACTACAGGCGGGGACAAGATTTGTATATTTATGCACCGTATCCAGAGTTATCTACTGCAGAGAACATCCTGATGATGCTGCGAGAGGACCGCAAGTACACAGAATTGGAAGCAAAAATCTTGGATATGGCACTTGTGCTCCATATGGATCACGGCGGTGGTAACAACTCTACATTTACCACACATGTTGTTACATCTTCTGGAACAGACACATATTCCACAATTGCGGCTGCGATGGCTTCTCTGAAAGGACCGAAGCACGGTGGCGCGAACGTGAAAGTGACACAGATGTTCGAGGATATGAAGAAGACCCTGACAGATTGGAAGGATGAGGATCAGATTCGCCAGTATCTGACTGATCTGTTGGATAAGAAAGCTTTCGACCAGAAAGGTCTGATTTATGGAATGGGCCATGCCATTTATTCGGTTTCTGACCCAAGAGCTGATATTTTCAAGAAGTTTGTGAAACAGCTTGCTACAGAAAAAGGATATGAGGAAGAATATGCGCTTTACGAGAAGGTTGAGCATATGGCACCTGAGATTATCAGTGAAAAACGTAAGATGTACAAGGGCGTTAATGCGAATGTCGACTTCTACAGCGGTCTTGTGTATGGCATGCTTGATCTTCCGCCGGCATTGTATACTCCGATTTTTGCGGCGGCCCGTATTGTAGGTTGGAGCGCTCATAGACTAGAAGAGCTTAAGAATGTGGATAAGATTATCCGTCCGGCATATAAACCGCTCGCTCCTTACCGTGATTACATAAAATTAGAGGACAGGTAGAGGATAACATGAAAGATGAATTTTACTTCCCATCAAAAGATGGTAATACTGAAATCCATACAATTGAATGGAAGCCGGAAGGCGAAGTAAAAGCGGTTCTGCAGCTTAGCCATGGCATGGTGGAATATATTGACCGTTATGATGAATTTGCAAATTATTTGTGTCAGCAGGGTTACTACGTAGTTGGAAACGACCACCTTGGGCATGGCAAATCCATTCAGAGCAAGGCTGAATATGGTTATTTTAATGAAAAGTACGGCAATGCCTGTGTGCTTGGTGATATGCATACGCTGCGTCAGCGGATTTCCAAGAAGTATCCTGATGCTCCATATTTTATGCTTGGGCACAGCATGGGTTCCTGTCTGTTGCGCCAGTATATTCAGAAATATGGAAATGGTTTAAGCGGTGCTATTATCATCGGAGTCGTTGCCGATCAGAAGCGTGCGGCTCTGCGTATGGGCAAGCGGCTCTGTAGAGTAATGGCGGCTTTTAAAGGCTGGCATTACCGCAGTAAACTTATTGACGGTATGGCGATTGGCAGCTATAACAAGAGGTTTAAGCCGTCGAGGACCAGAGCTGACTGGGTGACGAGCGACCAGGAGAAGCTGGATGCGTATGTTTCAGACCCGTTGTGCTCATTTGTATTTACTGTGAATGCGTATTATCATATGTTCAGCGGGATGCTGCAGATGCAGAAAAAGGAAAGTATTTATATGATTCCAAAGAATCTGCCTGTCTTAATGGCAGCAGGTGCAGAGGACCCTGCCGGGAATTTTGGAAAAGGCGTCAGGAAGATCTATGAGCAGTATAAGGCAGCAGGAATTAAGGATATTACACTGCGGCTTTATGCGGGAGACAGACATGAGCTTCTAAATGAGACGGACAGGAAGCAGGTATATCAGGATTTGTATGACTGGCTGGAAAGTAAAAGGATATCTGGATAAGAGTGAATAGAGTAGAAGAGAACAGACGGTAATGAGGCCTGTTCTCTTTTTATGTCAAGATACTAGAAACGAATAGGGAAAGTAATAAAAAATGTGTAGTATTTAAAGTAGTGGGCATACTAAACAAAAAATGCAGGACAGAATATAAATCGCTGTCTGGAAAGGTCAGGAAATGAATCAAAAACAACAGGAAGAATTAAATAGTCAAAAGAATCGGAATGAATTTAATAGCATTACAGAAAAGAAAAAGCCGGAAAATCAAAATCAGGACCATAATGTGCGCAAGGAAGCTTTCGATGTGAAGATGAGACAGGTGTAAATACTTTGGAAAGTAAATTCCAGTGAGGGAGGCTACCATCTTGTACACGATTATTCCATACGAAAATAATAGCATATGCTGGATGACAGCACAATGATAAAGAAAATATAAAAGTTATAAGAATATAATTCGCGGACACGCAGAAGGCCCGGATAGTATCGGCTATCCGGGCCTCTGTTGTCTTTATAGTTATCTAAAGGAATGAGAGTAAAGTGCGACATCTTGGGTCTCCCCAAGATGTCTTTACTTTATGAGGGGGGAGATAGTTGTTTATCAACTATCTAAATACAAGTATAAGAGATAAATGTGACCAAAGTATGTTATAAGTATTAAAGAAATCGAAAAATTATTATGAAATTCTTAAAATAGAGTGCGTTCGCTATACTTATTCCCACTAATTGCAAAAATGGTAGATTAATGGTAATATAAGGATAAATTTATTGTAGATTAGGAGAATGATTTTGACCAGGAAATTTACCGGCGGTATGTCGGAAGAGATTTATCAGCATTTATTTGATATGATTCTTTCTTTGGAGATCAAGCCCGGAGACCGGGTCCCAGAGGCGGAGATAGCCAAGAGGTTTGGGGTGAGCAGGACTCCGGTCAGGGATGCGCTGCGCGATCTGGCAAGTGAAGGGATTTTGAATATTTATCCCAATCGCTATGTAGAGGTCGCCTCATACGATGAGCAGAGAGTTAGAGAGATTGGTCTGACGAAGATTGTGCTGGACCGTTTTGCAATTAAGGCAGCAGCATATTTTGGAAGCCGGGCAGAATATGACGGTCTGTATGTCTATGCCCAGAACTGTCTGGACGCAGCGAAGAATCATGACATGGCTAACCGCATCAAGGCAGACTCAGACTTCCACTATGAATTGTGCAGATTAGGAAAGAACGGGACTCTGATGAAGATGGAGAAGACGATGCTGCTCCAGTCAGAGTTTTTGCAGGCAGCACGTTATCTGGAGGCGGATGACCCGGACTGCCAGTATCAGGTACATATCGGTGTAATAGAGGCACTTAAGGATGGAAATGTAGAAGAGGGATTGAAGCTGATTACAGAGCCTACCATTAAGTTCTATGAATTGGAGAATGTGCCTCCGTCGATATACTTATAAGTCAATATTTTTATAAATAATAGAAAGTAAAACGAAAGTTTACGGATTTTGTTGAAAACAAACAAAATCCGTATTTTTTTTGCCCTAAAAGCGATTGAGAAATATACAAAATAACAAAATGGTATACAATCTATATAGATTGTATTGACTTTGCACAAAAATGTGAGTATGATACAACTATAGACAAACAAGTTGCACAAATGAAGGGAGGAATCAGTTTGGCAGAAAAAGTAGAGAGAACGGACGGAAGAGGAATCCTTGCAGGGGATTACCTGAATCAGAACAGAACACTTACCAGACAGGATTGGCTGGAGGATTGTTTCCCGGAATGGGGAACTCTGCTCAATAAGGAGATCGAGGAGATTGAGCTTGAGAAAGGTACAGTTGCTATCTGGTGGCTGGGCGGGCCATCTTGGGTATTGAAGACAGATGAAGGAGGTATTTTTTTCATCGATGTATACTCTGGGCCATCCCATTATACACAATATTATTACTGCGGAGTATGCAAACAGGCCGGAGCAGAGACAATCAATTGGATGAGGCTTAACCCGCAGTTGATCGATCCATGGAAGTTCCATCGTTTGGACGGAGCTTTCAGTACACATAAGCATCAGGATCACTGCGACCTGTATACGGTAAAAGCGGCTTTACAGACGACAGATTGTATGTTTTACGGACCACCGACAACGGTGGAAAAACTCAGATCCTTTGAGGTGCCGGATGACAGAATTACTACAACAATTGTGGGAGAGTCAGTAAAGGTTCCGGGAGCAGAGGTTGAATTTTGCATGAACTATGATGAAACTGTCATTAAGACAGGCGAGGGGAGTGTACCGGATCGTTATGAGAACTGTGCGACGAGCTTTCTGTTTAAAACATCGGCAGGAAATATTATGTTCCTGGGTGACACATGGTACCATGACGGATATAAAGCAGTAGGTGATAATTATGATATTGACGTGGCAATCTTTGATATGGGCATGAATGCTCCGGGTGCCACTGATAAGATGTCACCTTATGATTGTGCAAGACTTGGAGAGACGTTAAAGGCAAAAGTTCTGATTCCAGACCATTATGATAACTGGGCGAATACAGCCAGTGACCCGGATCTTTTGGTGAGTCAGTTCGAGCGGATCGTAAGTGAGAATACCCCGCAGATCAAGACGGTGATCCTAAAGCCGGGTGCACGTTTTATTTATCCGAATGATCAGGATATTAAGAGATACCGCTATCCGAATCAGGGAGATGGATATGATGCAGCGAAATCCATTACATATGGTGAATATGCGAGAAAATATGGAAACAGCAGGAAACCAGAAGATGGGAATGTTTAGTATTTAGGAGGAAAAGGATATGAAAAAGAAAGTATTGATTTTCGCATTAGGACTGACAATGGCTGCTGGTATGTTAACAGGATGCGGGGGTAAAAAAGAAAACGCAGATACAAATACAGAGAAGAAAGCAGCGGATGATGCTGATAAAACGGACCAGAAGAATGAACCCTCCGGGAAGTCTGCTTATGGAGACGTGAAAGCAGATGGAAAGTATAAGTTCCATATCATCGTTAAGAGTTATAGCTCAGATTTCTGGCAGGCAACGGTAAAGGGTGCACAGGATGAAGCAGAACTGTTGGGCGTGGAGGTGCAGTGTGATGGACCAAATACAAGCTCTGACATTGCAGATCAGGTCCAGATGCTCAATAGTGCAATCAGTGGTAAGCCAGATGGAATCGGTATTGCGGCGAGTGACCAGGATGCATGTCTGGATTCTCTCCAGACGGCTTTGGAGAATGAGATTCCAGTCGTATGTTTTAATTCAGGTATCCCGGATGCGCCAAAAGGCAGTGTCTATGCCACAGCAACGACAGATAACTATGCGGCAGGAGAGATTGCAGCAGAGCATATGTATGATGCCATTAAGGATGAGATCGCAGAGGCAAAAGCTCCGGTGAGAATAGGGGAAGTCAATCAGGATTCGACCAGTGAATCTGTAATCCAGAGAGGATTAGGATTTATCGATAAGATGTCTGAGCTTTGTGCGGCTGATGGTAAAAAATTAGCTGTCATCGGAAATGATAAGTTTGTTGCTGACTGCAAGGATTCAGGAGATGAATCTACAGCAGATGTCATTATAGAGGTAAGGGTTCCTGCACAAGCTACGAATGAACTTTGTGCAACGGAAGCTTCCGCATTATTGAATGAAGAGGATCTGGTGGGTCTTATGGGAACCAACCAGGAGACAACAGAAGGAATTTTAACAGCAAATGAGAATCTGAAGAAGCTTGGAAAAGATGTCAGTAAGGGACAGGTGATTGGATGCGGGTTTGACTCTGGTGCAATTATCGTAGCTGCTGTGGAAAATGATATCTTATATGGCGCTGTGACACAGGCTCCGAGATATCAGGGACAGGTAACCATTGACCTCCTGACAATGGTTGCAAACGGTGAAGAGGTAACAGATGTTGATACTCCAGCTTATTGGTATGATTCTGCGAATATCAGCGACCCGGAGATTGCACCGAACCTGATTAAATAGGTGTACACTGCATCCGTTTTTCTTAAACAGCGAAAACCCGCTAACCTTTCGGCTAACGGGTTTCGTTGTTTTTATAGTTATCTAAAGGAATGAGAGTAAAGTGCGACATCTTAGGTCTCCCCAAGATGTCTTAACTTTATGAGGGGGGAGATAGTTGTTTATCAACTATCTGACTCTTAGTATACGAGGAAAATGTGCATAAAGTGTGTCGTAACTATAAAAGAAATAGAAAAAATATTATGAAATTATAAACTTCTTATTATGAAATTCGTATCGTGCTTCCTGCATAGATTAAATTGGGGTCTGTTATACCATTCAGACGCTGCAGTGCACCGACTGTGGTGCCGAAGCGTGCCGCGATTCCACTCAATGTATCTCCCGGCTGTATCGTATAATAGCGGGCGGAAGGGGCACCTCCTTCCGGGATGCGGATTGTTTGACCCGGATAGATTAGGTTCGGATTGGAAAGCTGGTTTAATGCGGCCAGAGTCTGATAAGTCGTTCCATAACGTGCTGCAATCCCACTTAGGGTGTCTCCGGGCTGTACAACATAGGTGATATAATTCTGTGCAGGAGGTTTTGGTATGCTGCCATTCAGATGATTCAATCCTGCTTTGCGGATGATAGAGGGATAATCTTCAAAGGATTCATCTAAATCCACATTTCCACTGATCCCGGGCACATTTCCCTGATTGGTGTACTGCCACATACCACATCTGGTGTTGTCAAATTGACTATTATAATATGCATACCATAGGGCATATCGTTGGGACAAGTCTTCAGGAAAATATTGATTCAGGAAATTTCGATTGCTGTAGAACATTGCAAAGTATCCTCTGGCCTCTATTCGGCTGCAGAAGTTTTGAACGAATTGGGTAGCGAGATTTTTGGTAACTGTGACACCATATTCGGCGGCATAGTTGATCGTGGCCTGTTCAATGTCATAGCAGATTGGATAATCCAGACGATAACCCGATATTGCATTGATACAGCCATCAGCTTCCTGACGCGCGGTTTCCGGAGTCAGTGCATAACAGAACCAATACACTCCAATGGGAAGTCCGACTCTGTTGCATTCTGCTGCATTTCTTTGAAATTGTTTGTCTAAAGTGCCGAAACCATATCCTGCACGAATCATTGCGAATTGATATCCTGCAGCTTTTACCTGGTCCCAGTCGATGATTCCTTGGAACTCACTGACATCAAGTCCTTTTATACTCATAATAAACTCCTTCACCATAAAATGGAGAGCATGATCATTTTATTATATGAAAATCAGGGAAAAACAGTTCACAGAGTGGAATCAGCGATTGAATAATCCTTTGTGGAAAGCTATAATATCTATATTAATACGCTATTTAAATGGGGGATATCAAAATGGAGAATGTAAAGGAAAAGAAAAAGGAGCAGTTTGCCTCGGATACTTCGCAGAGGGATGCGAAGGGATGGGCAAAAGCTCTGATTATTCTGCTGGTCGGACTGACCATCGCACATCTGGGCGTGACGCTGTTTCTGCTGTCTGAGCTGGGGACTGATACATTTACTGTCTTTATTCAGGGCTTGTCAAGGACGGTACACCTGACAGTCGGGACGGTACATGTGATTGTGCTGTGCATTTTGATGGTGCTCATGCTGGCAACGACCAAGGGATATGTGAAGCCGGGGACCGTAGTATGTGCTTTTTGCGGCGGACCGATCATCGATCTTTTTACCTGGCTGTTCGGCGGATATATCAACGCAGATGCAGCGATGTTAATCCGGGTGGTCAGTATGGTTGCCGGATGTGTGATTCTGTCTGCAGGGATGTCGATCGTAATTAACAGTAATGCAGGGACAGGGCCGAATGATCTGGTAGCGATTATTTTATCGGATAAGATTCAATCCGTAGAATTCAGATGGGTCAGAGTCGGATGCGACTTGTTCTTTGTTGTGCTGGGATTCCTGCTTGGCGGGACTGTAGGGGTCGGAACCATCGTGGCTGTCTTTCTGACCGGACCGCTGGTACAGTTCTGGCTGCCTAAGACAAAAAAGGTGATTCAGGGGATCTTGAAGGAAGAGTAGATCTATCATGGATATGTAAATGCAAAGCATAGAAGGTTCCTAATAATATCATGAGATAGAAAGAGTGGGAGACCTGGCTGTTAAGGGACTGGCCTGATCTTCCACTCTTTTCTGTTTTATGATATGGTCTTATGAAGGGCATTACTTTAAAACCTTACCGATAGCCAGATGTGGGATGAACATGATGCAATAACTATCTAATGTTGCAGCGACCCCATATTTTTCACGATAACAGCAGATGCATTCCTGTAGAAACTCCTCTGTTACTTCCAGGTATTCCGCTATCTCAAAACTATTATGGCAACCATGCTCGTAGGCCGCTATTAAGCCTTTTAACCCTATATGTTCATTGTAGGCCCACAATCTGGCCTGATGCTCCTGTTTTCTATTCTCTGTTTTGGACAGGTCTGTAATATCTCCGGCAGTCGTATAGTGATGTCCCAGTTCTTCTACCATAATGCAGCCTTTTTCCACTGAAGTCTCCAGTTTGTCTGACAATGCAATGTTACCGTCCACGTATAGACCGGACAGCTTTCCGTTAAATGGATAGCCTTCATCCACATCAATACCGGCTTTATAAGCCTTGTCTAATAATTTTTCGTACTTATTCATTCAATCAACTCCTGTTTATTTATTATACAAAACCGCATGTACAATAATCAGGACTTTACTTATTTCTCTTGTTTTTTATAAATGCAATGTAGTTGGCAACATCGTCTAATTCATCCTGAGTCAAGTCTTCAGTATCGAGATGAGCAGCAATTGTAACTGGCTCTGTAGAATGTGATGCCTGGGTGGTCCGACCCAATAAATAGTCTAAATCTACATTAAAGTAATCGGCAATCAGCTCCAGTGTTTCAAAATTAGGCTGTCGTTCTCCCCGTTCGTACATGTTGACTGCACTCTTAGAAATTCCAAGTGAATCTGCAAGCTCCTGTTGTGAAAATCCTTTTTTGTTTCTTAGTAAACGTAATACCTTTGCAAAATCGGCCATTTGTACACTTCCTTTCCTTGATAGTTGTATTATATACGAAACGTGTTTGAATGTAAATAAAAAAGTGCACAATTAGTGCTTGACATCAGAGCACGAATCGTGTACTATATAGGTGAGCACAAGATGTACTCAAAATCAAGACGAGAATTAAATATGTTCAAAACTATATGATTATAGTGGATTTAAAACTATATAAAGATTGGAACGTATATTTTTTTACCTTGATTGAGCACAAATAGTGCACAGATGCAAATGGACTTTAGTATCTGCATTTTATCCCACTTGTCCAGACGTGGATCGACATAAAAAGCTACGCAAAGAAAAGGGGCAGGCGCGCAGTCCCGATAAAATCCATGGAGTGAACAGGGGCAGACGTGGAATCCCGATAAAAGCTACGAAAGGAAAGGCAGGGAGGTGATTAGGTGAGAACAGCAGAGCAGGCTATACATGACAGTTTATGGGAACTGTTATCTGCCCGGCTATCAGAAAGAGTCTATGAGAGCCGGCCCGAAACGGGGGCTGAATATCCACTCGCAGATTTTGGAGACTTCGAGACAGAGTACATAGGAACAAAGGATGGGAATCTATCAAAAGTTTCTGTCAGTCTCAACATCTGGGATACCGAGGAGAACCGGAAGAAAGTGTCAGATTTATGCGGAGAAGTCTTAAATGAGGCCATGGCAATATCTGATTCATATGGATTCAGGGTGTCGCCTGTAATCAATCATTCAGGCATTAAGATCACCCAAGACAGAACAGGTACCCCTCCGCTTTGGCGGGGAACCGTAAAATTAGTATTCGATATTTTATGATACCAGAGGTAGAGATATGGAGAAATCCGCAGGTATCATGGGCAAAAAAATTTTGAACCAAACATCATTTTATTAGGAGGATTTAACATGAGCGTAATTAAAGGAAAAAGAATGGTTTACTTATACCGTATTTTAAAGGATGCAGAGACAAGCACAGCAACGGCAATTGCTTTCACAACAGAAAACAGCCGTTCTAAATCAAGGGATTCAGACACTGTAGCGACAAAGGATGGAGTCATTCGTGTTCCGCAGGAGGCAGAGGTTGAACTCAGTACAACAGCTCTTTTTGCAAATGAGAATGATGAAATGATTGGGAAACTGGAAGCTGCACTCGATTCAGGCGAGAAGGTAGAAATCTGGGAAGTGAATCTGGATAATCCAGGGACTGGAGAGGATGCCGGAAAATATGCAGCGAAGTATTTCCAGGGATTCGTGACAAGTTTTGAGTTAGCATCCAATTCAGAGGATCATGCAGAGGCAACTCTTGAGTTCGGGATTGAGGGAACCGGAGTAAAAGGATTTGCAACAATCACGGATGCACAGCAGGAACTTGCATCCTATGTATTTAAGGATACTGCGAAAGATGCAGCACCAGCAGACAAATAAAGAAGATAAATCAGACAGGGGATTCTAAGGTCCCCTGTCACAAAGAAGAACTTAAAAATGGAGGACAGGCAGATGTATGAATTAACAATAAACAATGAGGTTGTACAGTTTAACTTTGGAATGGGATTTCTTCGTGAAATGAACAGGAGGGTTTCTGTTCCAGTTGAGGGGATGCAGGGAATCAAACAGAACATCGGACTACGATATAGTGTAGCCAGATTATTGGACGATGATGTGGAGGCATTAGTCGAGGTGCTGGATGCTGCTAATTTAGGCTGTGAACCGAGGGTTACGAGAAAGACACTCGACGAATATGTGGATGATGCAGATACGGATATCGATGAGGTTTTTGAAAAAGTGCTGGGTTTCTTGAAGACAGCCAATGCTACCAGAAAGGTAACGAACAGTGTACTGGAAGCAGTGGAGAAGGAAATGAAGAAGACAGAGAAAGCATAGAAGACTTTGAGGAAACCTACCACCGGATCGCAATAGACTGCTTTCGCTATCTTGGATTACAAAGCTTGGCTGAGGTGGACAAAATGACGATTCGGGAGTATGAAATGCGCATGGAGGCATTCAGGCTCGGGATGGTCGACCGGGATTATTATATACATTGGCAGGCCTATTTGAACTTTGCAGTTCAGGCAGAACGGCCTGTTGGAAAGGGAAGAACAAAGCCAGTGTATAACCGTTTTGATAAATTTTATGACTATGAAAAGGAATTGAAAAGGATTTCCGGGAAAAAGAAAGAAAAGAGTGGAAGGTTTTCAGGTATTGGTAAGCTGCTGAGAAAGGAGGGCACATAAATGAGCGATGCGGATGTAATGACGAAAGCAGTGATAGAAATTGATGCAAAAGTTCTATCCGAAGTCGTAGCGAAAGTGAATGCAAAAGATGATAATTTTAGTAAGGTTATGGGAAGTGTCCTCGGAAGCGCAGAAAAATTAAAAGCAGTCATGACCAGTGGGCTGGGATTTCAGACATTTATGTCTATAGGAAAGACTGCAATGTCTACAATTAATAAAGGAATTACCGGAATTATTGGAGATATGCAGAAAACAAGTGCTGCATGGGGAGAATTAAATCAAGCGATGGACGGACTGACGAAGACAGTCAGTGCGAAGCTTCAGCCGGCATACGATGAAGTGGCCACTTTAGGCATAAAAGCAGTCGGTAAGCTGACGGATTGTTTCAGCCAGATTGACGGAGACGCTCTTGCATCAGGAATTGGAAAAGGGGTAGAGACCCTGTCCAAGTATCTGGATGCATTTACAGAGAACATGGCAGGTGTACCCGAGGAGTTTGGCGGTGCATTCAGCGCGATTGGCAAGGAATTGGGTAAAATAGTAGGAAAATTTGGGTCGGATAAAAGCATCGAGAGTTTTGGGGACGCTGTCCATACGGCTGCCGGATATCTGAAAACATTTGCCGGATTCTTGAAAGATAATGCTGATAAAGTAGTTGGATTGCTGAAAGGGCTGCCCATATTGTTGGCGACTGTCAAGGGATTTAAGATGTTTCGAGCTGTAACCCCCCTTATTGAGACATTGACGGGCGCATTTTCCGGGCTGGGAAAGAGTAGTCTTGGAAAACTGGGAAGAATGTTCCTTGGTCTGTCAGAAGGGGAAAAACAGGCTGGCGATGCAGGAAAAAAGACAAGTGAGGCAGTAACCTCTTTAAAGACAGGATTTAATTCGTTTCAGAAAAGTGCTGGAATTGCGTTGATTATTGGCGCACTGGCTGGTCTGGCCCTGGCATTACAGCCACTGGCGGAGCTGGGAGTTACAGCGGTCGTACCTCTCCTTACATTTGGAGCGGTCGTAGCTGGTCTGGGAGTTGTTCTGTCAAAAGTGGGAGCAGATCTTGAGGAAAGTATGCTGGGGATCGTTGCCTTTGCAGCAGCGGTATCCATCATGGCACTGGCTATGGTGCCGATTGCTGCAACAGGAACCGAAGGTGCGGTTGCGATGGGGATGTTTGGAATTGCTGTGGCAGCTCTTGCCATTGTGTTTGCACAATTTGGGGGTCTGCTAAATGAAGCGATACCCGGAATGCTGTCGTTCGGAGCAACTGTTTTAATGGTAGGGGCAGGCATGGCCCTGGCCTCTGTCATGATTGAGGCACTTACACCTTTCCTCAGTCAGTTGGGAATTACGGTGACACAGGTGGCAATGGCAATTGCAATGGCCGTTACAATAATTATTGCAGCATTTGCAAGCCTGGTACCGATAATAACTGCTGCAGTGACTCAGATTGTAAATGCCATCGGAACTACACTTGTAAATGTTATGCAGACGGCAGGGGAGATTATCACCCAGATCGTAGAGTCTATCAGTGAGGGATTCTCAACAATAACGGAGGGAGTCTCCGGGGTAATCGATTCCATCAGCGGAGGCTTTACAAGTATATTGGAGGCCATTGCGGATATCATTACCGCGATTGGCGAATCAGCATTAAATGCAGGACGTGGCTTCCAACTGGTTGCAAAAGGAATCAAGATGATTACTGAATTATCCATTATAGATGTAGGGGCAGCACTACTGGCAGTGGCTACCGGACTCGGTGAAATTGCTGGAAAAGGCGAAGGCCTTCAAAATGCGGCGGAAGGAATGACAGGAATCAACCTTGCGATTACCACGGCAGCAACAGCGGCGTCACTGCTAAATGGATTACTGATGCAGTTGGCAGTGCTTTCATTGAATGTTGCCGCAAGTATTGCAGTTGTAACGGCTGCGTTTAGTGGTTTTGTGATTCCACCATTAGATATCGGGCCTATGCTGGCAGGATTTGCAGCAATTACAATTGCGGCCATGACAATGGGAATGCAGTTAACAGTGGTAGGATTACAGGCAGGAACAGGTTTCACAAGCATGTTTTCTAATGGCATCATACAGGCCGTATTGATTGCAGTTAATGTCGCGACGGCTATTATTTCCGCACTGCGGGCAGCAGAGTATGGGGCATATACCTGCGGCTGGTTCATCGGAATGGGGCTTGCAAACGGCATGCGTGCCTCTTTAGCTGAGGTACAGGCTGTTGCGGAACAACTGGCAGTAGCAGCAGAAAAAGCTGTGATCGCTAAATCCAAAATTGGAAGTCCTTCAAGGGTATTCAAAGAGCTTGGAGGTTTTATAGGTGAGGGCTTTGCAATCGGAATCGAATCCATGGGAAATCTGATCAGGCATGTAAGTGAGGAAATGGTATTCATTCCAGATGTACCTGCGTTTGAAGGAATGTCCATGGGAAATTATTCATTTGGAAACCAGGAGCTGCAAAGTGACTATTCTTATCATCCTGCTATCTATGTAAATGCAGAGGTGAGAAGTATTATGGATGGAAAAGAGGTCGGCTACGGCAGTGCAAGATATGTTAGAGAAAAGAACGAAAAAGAAGAAAAAGTAAGAAGATATGTTAGCGGTGTAAGGTAAGGAGGGACATATGTATAGTTTTGTAGATACCATAGAATACGGCAGAGGCAAGGGATCCCTCCCTGCCGAAGCTGTAAGTATTAATGACAAATATATCGAAAATGAAATTGAGGGATACCGGACCCTGCATGTTGTGGGAAGGGAATTATTAGAATCTGAAATCACGGACCGCCAGATCGGTAATGTAGACGGGACTCAGTTTCAGAGTAAGAGAAATACGCCAAGGGTCATAACGGTGACCTACAGCCTTGCGGCTAAAACGCCGGAAGAATTTCGGGATAAATTTAATAAATTGAATTTGATTTTAGACCAGGAGCAGTCCAAAATCGTGTTCTATGATGAGCCGGATAAATATTTTATCGGGACAAAGAGTTCGGTGGAGGAGGTTCCGGCGGGGCTGCTAAATGTGGTCGGAAGTTTTGAAATCTACTGCGCGGACCCATATAAGCATTCTGCGGTCGAAAAGACCTTTCAGGCTGCTGTCAATAGTGACGGGGTGCTGGAAGCTGTGATTGTGAATGAAGGAACAGAGGCGGTGCCGGTTGACTATACGATTACACATAATCATGAGAACGGGTATATTGGAATCGTGAGTGAACATGGGGTGATAGAGCTTGGATCGCCGGACGAAGTAGATGCCGAGATACGCCAGAAATCCCAGGTTCTTGTTCATTACAGGAATGCACAGGAGATGGGCGCGATGGTGGATGGTCAGGGCATTTTGACAGAAAATTTTCCGAAAAATGGCTCGTTCAAAACGGTAACTATAAATGGTCAGAAGGTTCTGGCATTGGATAATGTGGGGAGCGGCAGCAATTGGCATGGAGCTAGTAAAATGGTGTCATTGCCTGCGGACTCAAATGGAGAAATTGGGGCAGCCAATTTTTTGGCACAATCACATGTCTGGTTCGAAACAGGAAGAGTTCCACAGACAGGTCTGCTGGAGTTCGTAGTAGGGGATGAGAACGGACAGCACCTGGCATCTATCCACATTTTTAAGAAATCTACGAACACAAATTTGGCGAATGCAATCATGCAGATACAGCTTGCAGAAAAGAAGCGGATTTTATATGAACCGAATTACAAATCGGTTACAGCAAAAGGGACTGGAAGCAATATATACATTCGAAAAAGTGGAGAGCTGTTTGAATTTTATTTTGGTGGAGGAAAGTATCAATTTCGAGTTCCTTCGCTTGCAAATAAAAAGGCTGCGACACTGACTATTTTTCTTGGACAATGGGGGACAAGAGGCGCTGGAAATCTGGTTTCCAGGATGTATATCCATAATGTCTTGTTTCAAAAAGACCATGTGAAATACTGGTATGATATCCCCAACCGATATCGGGCGAATAGTACAGTTTATGTAGATGGCTCAGCCTCTAAGGTATACGTAGATGGAGTAGTCAGCCTGGATGATGAGCAGGTAGGAAGCACCTATTTTCTCGCACCGCCCGGCGAAATGAAGGTACAGTTCTACTATTCTGATTTTAGTAACCCTGGGCCTACAGCAGAAGCGAAGATAAGGGAGGCATATTTGTAATGGAAAATATAAGGATTGCAGTGTTAAATACATATGACAAGGTATGCACCTTTTTAGATAATACAGTCCCAGATGCTATGCATTATTACGAGGATGAATTACATCAGTATTTGAAGGGGTCTGCTAATACATACACCTTTAAGACAGATTCTAAACATACGGATGCAGAGTATCTGGCAGAAGGAAATAAGCTGGCATTCAGATATCGGAACCAGGATTATTATCTTAATATCATGCGTGTAACTTGTACAGAATCTGAGATTGAGGTAGAAGCATATTCTTTGAATTTTGAGCTTCTAAACGAACAAAAAGAAGCTTATAAGGCATCGTCTGCTATGACCTTTCAACAGTATCTAAATATTTTTGATTATGAGAAGGTTGTGACACTGGGGATTAACGAGGTTTCAAATCAGTCTGTAAAGTATGAATGGACAGGAACAGAGACCATGCTGGCAAGAATTTTTTCGCTAGCAGAAGTATTTCATGCTGAGGTAGAGTTTGTACCGAAACTTAATGCAGATTACTCTCTTAACAGTATTGTACTGAACGTTTATAAAGAGCATACAGATACGGTGCAGGGAGTAGGGACAGACCGTACGGATACAATTCTCCGCTATGGGAAAAATGTGTCGGGGATTACGAAAACGTCTGATATTACTGAGTTATATACGGCCATCCGCCCAACTGGGAAGGATGGCCTCACAGTAAGCAGTATCAATAGGACGGAATATGATTCCCAGGGGAATGTAGAGTATATCTGCCCAGCAGGGAAAAGAAATATTTACGCGGTTCAGGCAAGAGATCGTTTTCCTTCAAATTTGTTGGCTAATGAGAATGAAAGATATATTGCCCAGATCTGGGACTGTGATACAGACAATGTGAATGACCTATACGAGCAGGCACTTGCTGAATTGAAGAAAAACTGTGTTCCTCAGGTCAGTTATGAAGTGGATGGATATTTTGACACAAATATCGGTGACACGGTGACGATTGTCGACCAAGAATATACACCGGAACTATATTTAGAGGCCAGGGTAACGGAGCAGCAGAGGAGTTTTACAGATCCTTCGAATAATAAGACCACATTCAGCAATTTTAAAGAGCTCCAGAGCCAGATAGATCCAGCTTTGGTTCAGAAAATGAATGAGATAATTGCTGCCAATAAGGTATATACCTGTTCTATATTGTCAGATAATGGGATTGTTTTTAGAAATGGGGAAGGAATTACCACTCTGACAGCGTTGGTTATGGATGTAGGAAAGGATATGACAGACAGCCTTACGATCCGTTGGATGAAGAATGGGGCAGAAGCGGCAGATGGGAAGAGTATCACGATCCATGCCAAGGATATAGAAGGAAAGGCAGTCTTTAGGTGTGAAGCATCTGACAAGGCAGGAACACTTCGGGGAACCTGTGAAGTGACTGTGGCAAATCTGGTGGATGGTGTAGATGGCCGGACACAATACCTGCATATTAAATACTCAAATGACGGCGGAAAAACATTCACAGAAGAGAATGGAGAGACACCAGGGGATTACATTGGTGTTCGGACAGATGAGGTTGAAACCGCTTCGATGAATGTCAAGGATTACAGGTGGTGCCGTGCAAAAGGAGATCAGGGAATACCGGGGCCGTCAGGGAATCCGGGAAGATCATCTTATTTTCATGTGATGTACAGCCCGGTGAAAAATCCGTCTTCTGCCCAGATGACGAAGATTCCAGATAAATATATCGGGACCTACGTTGATTTTAACGTGGAGGATTCCACAGATCCAAAAGTTTATCAATGGCAGCAGTTAGAAGGGACACAGGGGCCCCAGGGAGACCGGGGAATTCCGGGAGAGAATGGAGAAGATGGTAATACTTCCTACCTTCATATCAAGTATTCAAATGATGGAGGAAATACATTTACAGATAATTCTGGGGAAACACCAGGAAGCTGGATTGGAATGTATGTAGATTTTTATCAGCCGGATTCGGACAAAACGTCAGATTATAAATGGCATAAATTCGAGGGTGATGCCGGAAAGAAGGGCGAGCCTGGAAAAGGAATACAGGAGAGGAAAGCATATTATCTAGTTTCTGCAAAGGATACAGGAATCACAACGGAGACTGCTGGATGGCAGACCACGATTCCGACGATGACAGAGACGAATCGTTTCCTGTGGATTTATGAGGTTTATATATATACCGATGGAAGTAAAGATAATACGACACCACGTGTGACAGGAGTGTTTGGAGGCCGGGGAGAGCAGGGACCAAAAGGTGAAAAAGGCGATTCAGGAGAGCGCGGCCTGCAGGGACTGCAGGGGCCGAAAGGTGACCAGGGAATACAAGGGCCGAAAGGTACAGATGGGAGGACCAGCTATACCCATATCGCTTATGCAAATAGTGCGGATGGTACGAAGGACTTTTCTGTTACAGACAGCGGCCGCATGTATATCGGAATGTATGTAGATTTTGCACAAGCAGATAGTTCTGATCCTAAGAAATATGCATGGAGCAAGATAAAAGGCGCGGATGGTTCACAAGGGATTCAGGGGCCGAAAGGAGCAGATGGTAAAACCCCTTATCTGCATATTGCCTATGCAAATAGTGCAGATGGAAAAACGGGGTTTTCTACAACAGATAGCACGAATAAATTATTTATCGGTCAGTATACAGATTATACATCTGCTGACAGTACAGATGCTGCTAAGTATTCCTGGACGAAGATAAAGGGGGAGGCAGGGAAGGATGCGGCAATTGTAAGTAATACAGAACCAGCAGATAAGACAAAGCTGTGGTGTGACACGTCCATCAGCCCGCCGCTGATGAAACATTATAATAGTACTACATCAGCTTGGGAAATTGTGAATGACCAGTCTCAGGTAATCGAGACAATCTATCAGAGTGTATATGCAGAAATTGACAAGGCATATGACAAGGTCGTAATTGAAGTCGGCGAGAAGACTTATTCTAAAGATGATATTGAAAATATGCTGGGAAATGTAAATACACAATTTGAACAGACTAAAAATGCATTTAATTTTAACTTTGAACAGTTGACAAAAAATATGAATGCACTGGTGGGTGAGACTGATTCAGGGTTTAGTGAGATCAAAAAATATATTCGCTTCATTGATGGAGCAATTGTAATCGGAGAGGAAGGAAACCCACTGATTCTGAAAATGATCAATGATAGAATATCATTTCTGGAAAATGGAAATGAGGTTGCTTATATCAGCAATCGGAGGATGTATATTACAGATACTGAAATCCTGAATTCTCTATCAATTGGTAATTTCGCATTTAAACCAAGGGAAAATGGGAATCTCTCATTTGGAAAGGTAAGGTGATGAGTGAATGGGAAATTATGAAACACGAATGCGGCTGATTAGTGAAACAAATGTGAATGTTGCGAACAATACAAGTTATGTAACGGTTGCATTTGATTTTAGACGGACTGATTATTCATATTATGGTTATAACCTGACAGGCGATGCCTATTGGAATATTAAAGTGGATACGCAGTCAACAGGGAACGTTAAATTTACATATAACTGGAACTTTGGACAGAATGTCTGGAAAGAAGTTGCGCGGCGGAGTTTTACAGTTACACATAACGCAGATGGTAAAAAAACAATCAATATGTCTGGTACGCTCTACTTTGGCGCAGGAGTGTCGCCAGGAACGCTTACCGCTTCCGGCAGTGCTGCATTAACTACGATACCGAGGGCAACGACACCGACACTGTCACCGGCTAGTCAGGCTGTAGGCAGTGCGATCACTATAAATTTGCCCAGGGCCAGCAGCTCATTTACACATAAATTGACATATAAATTCGGCAGCGCGTCAGGAACGATTGCGACAGCTGCAGGAGCGTCACAAAGCTGGACATTGCCCGCCTCTCTCGCAGCGCAGATACCAAATGCGACAAGTGGAGCTGGTACAATTACATGCGAAACCTATAACGGGTCTACATTAGTCGGGACCAAATCAATTGGATTTACGGCAACAGTGCCTTCTAGTATGGTGCCTTCTATAGGGACGGTATCTATATCGGAGGCGGTAGCAGGATTGAATGCACAATTTGGGGCATACGTACAGAATAAGAGTAAACTAAAGATATCAATTTCTGCTAGTGGGGTACAAGGAAGTACGATTACATCTTATAAAACAGAGGTAGGCGGGAATGCATATACTGGAAGCAGTATTACAACAGGGCTTCTTACTTCTGCTGGAAGCCTGCCTATAAAGGTTACAGTAACAGACAGTAGAGGGCGGACCGCTTCTAAAACACAGAACGTAAATGTAGTCGTATATACAAACCCGTCAATTGTTACTTTTTCAGCAGTAAGGTGCACTCCTTCTGGAACATTTGATGAACAGGGAACATCAATGAGTATTGCAATGAATTTCAATGTAGCAGACGTAGGCAGCAAGAATACCAAAAGTTATATAGTAGAACTTCTGAAAAATGGTAGTACAACATGGACAAAAGTAGTAAATGGAAGTGTTTATTCTTATAACAGCACCTATATAGCAGACGATGCCATCAGTGTAGATTCATCTTATACGCTGAGGTTAAAAGTTACAGATTATTTTACAACCTCCACTGCAACAGTGGATATCAGCAGTGGATTCACACTGATGGATTTTCGGGCAACTGGAAAAGGGATTGGGATAGGGAAGGTTAGTGAGAAAGATCAGCTTGAAGTGAATATGATTGCTGAATTTTATAAAGCACTGATACTTCACGGAAATGGAAGTCAATATAATCTATTTGATAAAATATCAGCATTATCAACACAGATTTCAAATAATGCTTCACAGATTGCTACCCATACTACTCAAATAGCCGGAAAAGCTGCGTCATCTCATGGACATGGTGTGGCAACACAAGGGGCAAATGGATTCATGTCAGCGGCTGATAAGAAGAAATTAGATGGGATTAATTATGCATACGGAAGAACTGCGTTGATTACAATAGGGGGAGGATCTTACAAAGATGTGGGCATTAATTTTGGACGAACATTTAGTAAAATTCCAATGGTATTTCTTTCATTTTATGCTTCATCACAGAATACAAAATATCTTGGACTAGCGTATTTTAATGAAAGTACAACAGGTGCGACCATAAGGATTACGAACGGGGGAGGAGCGGGCTATAGCGTTTATGTAAATTGGCTTGCAATTATATAAAGAAAAGAAATTGAGGAGTGATATTGATGAATGATTTCTTTATGCAGACCTACATTGTCACATTACCTATCTTACTAGGCTACATCGTATGGCTCCTAAAAAGGCAGAAAATGGACAGGGATGCAAATGCAAAAGGGACAATGCTTCTCCTACGTGTGCAGTTAATCGAATATCATGATAAATATATGTCTCTTGGGTGCATTCCATCTTACGCTTATCAGAATTTCTGTGAGATGTATGAGGCTTATCACGCACTTGGGGGAAATGGTATGATTACAAAGATGTATGAAGAAATCCAGGCTTTGCATATTAGAAAGGGAACGGTGACAGATGAGGAATAAAATTAATTGGACAGTAAGAATAAAAAATAAGGCTTTCTGGGCAGCACTTATCCCGGCTGTCCTATTATTACTACAGGTGGTGGCTGCGGTCTTTGGCCGTACACTTGATTTTGGTAATCTTGGAGACAGGCTTCTTTCTGTAATAAATGCGTTATTTGCGGTGCTGGCAATTCTGGGTGTTGTGGTAGATCCGACAACAGAGGGGGTAACAGACAGCCGTCAGGCTCTTACATATAGGGAACCAAAGAGGAAAGAGGGCGAGTAATACCGTCCTCTTATTATTTTCTATTATACTAGGAGGAATAGTATTGAAATACAATTATTTTGTAAATCATACAACGATTAACTTTACATCTGGTAACGCTGGAAGGCATTATATAGTGTTGCATTATACCGGTAATATAACGGATTCTGCAAAAGCAAATGCCAATTTTTTTAAAACTGTTTATAGAGGGGCATCTGCCCATTTATTTGTAGATGATAATGATGTGTATGAAGTGGTAGCATTGGATGACACAGCGTGGGCAGTAGGGGTGGATTATGGCGGTCCTCTTTTTGGAGTATGTACTAATGAAAATTCAATTAATGTTGAGATGTGCTCTGTTAATGGGATAATCCCCCCTAAGACAGTGGATAATGCTGTAGAACTTGTTCGGGGATTAATGGAAAATTATGAAATTCCATTAGAAAGGGTGGTCAGACATTGGGATGTATGTGGTAAAAGGTGTCCTGGATGGGAGGGGTGGTTACCTGAGAGTGATACTAAATGGATAGACTTTAAAACTAGGATTAAGAGGGATGAAATAACAAATGCAAATTTGAAAGAAAGGAAGGGAACAACAATGCAGTGCTTTTATACAGTAGACGGGAAAGGTCCGGTTATTTATTTTGATGGTAAAGACTTCCACCCATTAGCGCATAAGGATGAAATGTCTGTATTAAACACAATTTATAAGGCAAACAATGGTAAGGATATGCCATGCTTTAATTGGTCAAGTAAAGCGCCCTGGTATACAAGACTTAAGGCGGCTATGAAAAGAATACAGTAAGGAAAGAAGGTGATTGGTAATAATGATGAAAAATAATACTAAACTGGGAAAAAGTTTGATGATATGTTACAATTTATATAAATAAAAGAAAGGGTGGGAAAATATGAAAAGAGTAAAGTATTTAATTGTGTTGGTATTGAGTTGTTGTCTTCTATCAGGACAGGTGGTTTTTGCAGAAGAGTTATCAGATTCGGTAGTAGATGAGGTAAAGCTGACAGATGAAACAGAAGAAGTAGGGGAACCTGAGCAAGCAGAAGTGCCAGAGGTTGATTCTGCGCAAGTTGAAGTGCCAGAGGTTGATTCTGCACAAAATGAGGTAGAGACGGAAGGGCTAAAAGAAGTGGCTCCGAGAGAAAATAACGAAATCAGCGCACAGGCAGAGAGTCCACAAATAATAGTTGATACCGATTCTATCATGCTTAGTACGTTTATTGTGCATGTAGATGAAAGATTTATAATGTCTTTTAAATTAGTAAATAAAACAAATATTTTTGATGGAACTGACTCAAAAATCATATTAGAAAACGCAGATGGAGGGGAATTTAATTTTCCTATTTATTATGATAATAGAAGCGATACATATATAGGGACAGGTTCTTTGGAAAGTTGGTCAGTAGGAGAAGAAGTAGATATTTCTGTCAAAAGCATTAATCTTTCTACTTCTACAGGTAAAAGCTGTACCATAGTTAATAGTCAGATAGAAAATATGGAAGGTGAAAATGTACAGGACTTATCAGGATTCGATTTCATATTTGTAAATAAAAAATATCCATTTAGAGATGTAGCACCTGGAGTGTGGTATCAGGGAACGGTAGATTTGGTTAATTATTTGGAAATTATGACAGGAACTAGAGAAGACAAATTTGCCCCTACGTCTGTATTAAGCCGAGCACAGTTTGCTACTATTATTTATAGAATGGAGGATTGTCCTGCAGTAGAATATAACACATCATTTAGAGATGTACCAAAAGGCCAATTTTATACAGATGCGGTAATATGGGCAAATAAAGCAGGTATAATAACTGGTTATAATAGCAGAACATTTGGTCCGGTAGATTCAATTACTCGTGAACAAATGGCAACAATGATGTATCGTTATGGGAAATATAAAGGATTCGATGTTTCCGGTCAAGCTGATTTGTCAGGTTTTCCAGATTACCAGTCCATTACGAATTATGCTAGAGATGCTATAAGTTGGGCAAATTATGAAGAAATTATTACTGGTGATGGTGGGAAAATTAATCCCCATGGAAAAGTAAGCCGGGCTGTATGCGCAACAATAATTGTAAGATTTTTAAATGCATATTTATAGTCCAGCAATAAAAGAGAAACGCTATGTTATGAAAGAAACGTTTATATCAAATGGAGGAAGATTTAGTGAAAAAAGGTATGAGAGTGTTCGTATCAAGTATACTTACTATAGGGATTCTTTTTATAAATACTATGAATACAGAAGCTTCTCAATATCCTGATGTGAAAAAGGGAAGTTGGTATTATTCATATGTAATGGATGTTTCTGACAGGGGCATTATGACTGGATATAATAATGGTAGGTTCGGGGCCACAGATCGGATGACGCGAGGGCAGTTCGCAACTATTCTTTGGAGAATGAGTGGTGCTCCAAATGTAGGATATGATGGGCGATACCCAGATGTTTCGGGCTCAGTATTTTATGCTACAGCATCAAAGTGGGCTAGTGATACAGGTGTTATAACGGGCTTTAAAAATGGTAAATTTGGTGGTAACGAAGCTATATCAAGGGAACAGGTGGCTACTATTCTTCATCGTTACACAAAAGGCGAAGCTAGTGGAAATATATGGTCGTTCCCAGATGGTGGCAGAGTATCTGAATTTGCGAGGGCGGGGATGTCCTATGCTGTGGGCAATAACATTATAACAGGAGATAAAGGATGTTTAAATCCACAAGGAAGTGTATCAAGAGCAGTAGCAGCAACGATGATATCCCGTCTTTCAATAAACACAGGGAACGGTGGAGATGGTGGCAATACAAATGGTGATAATTTGGGTGACGGGGATGTTAATAATAATATAAATGGTGGTAACACAGATGATCAGAAGCCTGAAGTTAGTGAATATGAAAAATGGGAGTTTTATGATGGTGGTGCATTAACAGAACGAAATAGATGTTTAGATGGTCTTACCTATTGTGGGGGATCAAAATATCCAGTTGTTGCACCGACCCAAGGAATTGATTGGGATAATGATATTAAGTTAGACCATATTTGGAGAAGTAAAAATACAGATGTTACAGTTTATAACTCATTTGCGCCATGGGAGGGCGATTTGGATGGTGCTGAGCCGCCAGATCAATGGGGGAGTCCGTCCTGGCAATGGAGCATAAATAATCAAGGTCTTTCATTACAAGAGTGGATAAATACCTATTTGGAATTAGAATACTATTATGAGCTGCATGATCCCTATGTAAGAGATAGTCATATACGCCTTGGTATTGATGGTGAATATGAAGGACCTAATGGAGAAGCAATTTATTTTAAACCAGGGGAGCATCCTTTTATTCATGATCAACAGATATCGGATGAAGAGGTTGCGAATCGACAATTAAAGAGCGGAAGCGGATATCCATCGGTCACTTTATCTGATGTTACAAACCCGCCTGTAGAAGGTGCTGTTTTAGTCAGAAATTTTGATGATGGTTATGTTGAAGCATATACGGGAGGATTTCTTGTTTCGTATGATATTTATGGAGGAACAGGACAATGGGCTAATTATATGCTATCTAGTATACCCGACTCAAATGGTAATGTACATGGAGGGTCGAGATTAAACTGGGCAGTAAAAAATCCATACTATTGGTAATCCACGTATTGGTATAAACCAGCTATACAAAGTGAACAAAAAAGTCCTGATTGATGATTCATTCAGGACTTTTTACTGTGATAAAATGTAATATGAAAATTCAGGATTTTTAGAAACCTAATGATTCAAAGTGTGGGATGGATTAGATTCAAGTTTAGAATAGAAATTATGAATTAAGGATTTCATAAGAATTTCCCCCAATGAGTTTTAAAATTTCTCAGATATCATGTATACTGTAGGGGAGGTGATGAAGAATGTATAATATTTTAGTTTGTGATGATGACAAGGAAATCGTAGAAGCAATCGAGATATATTTAACCCAGGAGGGCTATCATATACTCAAGGCATATGATGGTGCAGAGGCACTTAAGATTCTGGAGAAGGAGGAGGTGCACCTGCTCGTGCTGGATGTGATGATGCCAAAACTGGACGGAATCAGAGCCACCCTTAAGATTCGTGAGAATAACAGTATTCCAATTATCATTCTGTCTGCAAAATCAGAAGATGCGGATAAGATTCTGGGACTGAATGTCGGTGCAGATGATTACGTTACAAAACCATTTAATCCGTTAGAACTTGTAGCAAGGGTCAAATCTCAACTGCGCAGGTATACCCAGCTAGGCGGAACTGTGAAGGAGAAGTCAGATCAGATATATGAGGTCGGAGGCCTTACGATCAATGACGATTTAAAAGAGGTCACAGTGGACGGGGAGATTGTGAAACTGACACCGATCGAGTACAACATTTTATTATTATTAATGAAAAATCAAGGAAGAGTTTTTTCTATCGATCAAATCTATGAATCCATCTGGAATGAGAATGCAATCGGAGCGGATAATACGGTTGCTGTGCATATCCGCCATATTCGGGAGAAGATTGAGATCAATCCAAAGGAGCCCAGATATTTAAAGGTTGTCTGGGGGGTAGGTTATAAGATAGAAAAAGGCTAGAAAGGAGTTTTATGAAGAACTGGTATAAAAAGCCGGTGACCAAAGGAATTCTTCTTTTGCTTGCACATATTACAGTGGTAACTGCTGTTTTAAGTACTGTCGTGCTCATGTTTTTTTCAGGCGGTGTCTGGACCGGGCATTTCCTTGAGACCTCAGGCAAGCCTTATGAAGAATCCAAAAGCTTTAAAAACATGGTCTATGATGCTACCTGGCAGGTAATGGAAGGCATCGCCATGAAAAATAATTTTGAATCTGATGGGAAGTATAATCCAAATAAGCTTGTAGATGTGATGGACCTGGGAAGAAACGGGGAGATCACCGGAGAGAATATCAATGGTCTGGCCTATGAACTGGAGGACCTGGTCAATTGGAGCAATGAATACATTGAGGATGGTATAGATTATGACGAGGCGAATGTCGTTGTCTGTGAGCAGCCGGATGGGAAGTATTATTACTACTATATGAATGAGTTCCAATCTCTGATTCAGGAAAAGAAACTGAACATTGAAGTAGCAAATACAAGTTCCGAGAGTTTTTTGAATGAACTGGAGCGGGGAAATTACACTTCTGGATATTATGATACCCTTGCGATCAAGAATGAAAAGGGTGAAACACTCTATACAGACTGCTGGACATTTAACAATGCATTGAGGGAAAAGTATACACCTGTAGGAGCAGCGAACATCCTGGAGGTGGTGAATAAAAATCCCGCATTAAATGGAAAACTGTCACGTGTATATGGATATCTGCAGAATATTTTGACTTCCCTTGGGCCACAGGTGGATCGTTACCTCTATACTGGAGATACCTGGGAAGAGGGGAATACCAATTTCACCTATATGTATGTAGATGAAAGCACAAAGAAGGTCTATACCAATAACAGCCATTACAAGAATTATGATGATGTAAAAGAGAACCTGGACGAAATGAAGTCCAACAGCAAAGGGCGTTATCTGATTGTACGGCCGAAGCTTGCGGAATTTGAGACGAACATGGATATCTCAGCCAGTGAATGGCGAACTATGGTGAAGTCTTATAATTACAGCCAGAAAGTAGATTGTATTTTTGCTGCTGTTGTTGATACCAGATTCCCCATCCAGGATGCTTTTTATACGGATGCAAAGGAATATGATACTTATGCACCATATCTAAAATTTGCGGCAGCAGGAAGCGTTGTATGTACAGTATTATTTCTTTTGATTTTAATCTGGATGACACTGATTGCAGGAAGAAATGGCAGGGATGAAGAGATACATCTCAATGTATTTGACAGATGGAAAACAGAAATTGCAGCAGCGTTCGTGTTTCTTCTATGGATGATTCCAGTGTTTGTTGTTGGAATCAGTTGGGGAGGATCTTCAATACAGAGAATTTCTTCTTATGCTGCAGACAGCTATAATACGGCATTATATTCAGATGCTTATACAATGGCAGTTCGGGATTACCTGAACATATCGGATATGATATACATTGGAATCTTAACGGCCTATACTGTATTGTGCTTTTTGTTTGGTTATTTGAGCCTTGTACGCAGGTTAAAAGCAAAAACGGTGTGGAAGAACAGTCTGCTAAGGAGTATTTGTCTGTTCCTGAAAGAGTTCTGGAATAATCGAAATGTGACATTTAAGGCGATTCTGCTGTTAGGAGTGTTTCTCGTGGCACATTGGATGGGACTCATGTCATACGATTCCGGGATATTCCTTATTCCGATGCTGATTACAGAGGCGGGAGCTGTCTACATTGTTGTAAAAAGTGCGGTTGCAAAAAGCCGGGTGAAAAAGGGAATCAAGGAGATTGCATCAGGTAATGTAGATTATCAGATACCACTAGATTCTTTAACTGGTCAGAACCGTCAGATGGCGGAGATGGTCAATAATATCGGAAATGGATTGCAGCGGGCAGTGGAAGTCGGGATGAAGAATGAACGGCTTAAGACTGACCTGATAACCAATGTTTCTCATGATATCAAGACACCTCTGACATCGATCATCAATTATGTCGGCCTGTTAAAAAGGGAGAACTTTGAAGATCCTAAGATTCAGGGATATCTGGATGTTCTGGAGACGAAGGCCCAAAGATTGAAAACGCTGACAGAGGATGTCGTCGAGGCTTCCAAGGTCAGCAGCGGTAATATCACACTTGAGATGATGGATGTCAATCTTGTAGAGATGATCAATCAGACCGAGGGCGAATTTACAGAAAAATTTGCTGCCAAGAATCTGATAGTGGTTCAGAACCTTCCAGATGAGCCGGCAATGATCCATGTGGATGGACGCAGGATGTGGCGAGTCTTGGAGAATATCTATAACAATGCTGCTAAATATGCCATGCCGGGGACCAGAGTCTATGCGGACCTCTGGTTGGAGGAAGAGAAGGTTATCTTCTCATTAAAGAACATTTCAGAGCAGCCATTGAACATTTCAGCAGATGAACTGACAGAACGGTTCATCCGCGGGGACATCTCAAGGAGCACAGAAGGAAGTGGATTGGGATTGTCCATAGCCAAGAGCCTGACAGAAATGCAGGGTGGAGTTTTCAGACTATATTTAGACGGAGATTTGTTTAAAGCAACGATAGAGTTTCCACGTGTAGGATAAAGACGTAGGAATGACAGAGGGGCCGGACCTTTTTACAAAAGGGTCAGGCCCTTTTGCTGTCCATTTTTCAGAATGTTTAGATTATTTATGGTCTGAAATCGTAACTGTGCACAGGATACCTGTGAACAGTTACTTGAATTGCCCTGGCAGATGGACAATCTGTAACTGAATCTTGCACCATTGTTGGTTTTGCTTTACAATAGGTAGGAAGCCAGAATGAAGGATTCAAGGAGCGGTTTATGGAGACAATACAGCAATTATTAAATGAGATTTTGGATATAGATTTTATTCAGGGGATTATCAGTAATCCACGTACGAAGGATGGGATTCTGAAGATGAAGGTACGTCCGGTGGAGATGAAGGACGGGCTTTATTTTCAATGTGAATCGTTTACGAAGACGCAGGCCTTTCATGAGAATCTGAAAGCAGAGGAGGCGGCAGAACGGCTTGCGAATTCTATGTCGGAGTTCAGGCAGATGCAGCTTTCAACAAAGACAATGAATTATACGGTTCTAATCAGCAAGAAAGGAAAAGTGACGATCCAGAAGAAGCGTCAGCAGGGAGAAGTGAGGGCAGCAGAGCTTTCCCATAACCGGAGTAAGCGGTATATCCTGCAAGAGGGAATCGCAGTTCCGTTTTTACAGGATCTAGGAGTTATGACAGCGGAAGGGAAGATCGTAAAGTCCCGGTTTGATAAGTTTCGGCAGATCAACCGTTTTTTGGAGTTTATTGAAGATATCCTGCCCCAATTGGATAAGGGACGTGAATTGACCATCCTGGATTTCGGATGTGGAAAGTCTTATCTTACTTTTGCAATGTATTACTATCTTCATGAGTTGAAAAAGTATGACATCCGTGTAGTGGGGCTTGACCTGAAAAAGGATGTAATTGAGCATTGCAGCAGGCTTGCCGAGAAATATGGATATGAGAAGCTGACATTTTTGGTGGGAGATATTGCGGATTATGAAGGGGTTCAGGAAGTAGATATGGTTGTGACTCTCCATGCCTGCGATACGGCTACGGATTATGCACTGGCGAAGGCAATCGGTTGGAATGCGAAGGTAATTCTGTCTGTGCCGTGCTGTCAGCATGAGCTGAATGGGCAGATTCAGGCAAAGGAATTGGCCCCGATTATGGATTATGGCCTTTTAAAGGAACGTTTTGCAGCGTTAGTGACAGATGGACTTCGTGCAAAATATCTGGAGGCATCAGGATATGACACACAGGTATTGGAGTTCATTGACATGGAGCATACACCAAAAAATATTCTGCTTCGTGCAGTGAAGACGGGAAAAGCAGACCAGGAAGCAGGGGAGGCAGTGAAACAGTGCGAAGCTTTTCTGGGAGCGGATCCGACACTCGGGAAATTATTAGGCTTCGACCGGGAATGATACAAAGGGCTTTGGTGATATACTATTAGGGCAGATTCATAATAAAGGGGACAGATAGATGAAAAAAAAGAGGTGGATAAAGGTCGGAGTTCTGACCGGTGCTTTTTTTCTGGCACTTGTGGTCAGCAGTCTGATAACAAATAGAGGGACAGCGGATCTGACCGTTGACTTGGGCGATCCTACGTTGCCCAGGATTTCATTTTCAGTGGCAGATAAAAATGTGAATACACTTGCAGGTTTTGTGAATGATATGGACATCACTGCGATGCGGGATACGATTACTCCTGTGGAGAAGAATGGTACCTTAAAGATGAACCTGGAAAAGGATGGAAACGACATCAAAGAAGTTCATTATGAGCTGTATTCTCTGGATGGCGAAGAGATTTATGAAAAGAGTGAAGTGAAAGACTTGTCCCAGGATACGCTGACCCTGGATTTGAACAGGGCTTTGAAAGAGGATGTTTCGGAGGCTGTGCTCAAGGTGATCTTAAAACTCGATAAGAAAGAGGTATATTATTACACAAGGGTCGTTAGACCAGATGAGCTTGCAGTGAAGGAATGTCTGAAATTTGCGGAGGATTTCCATACAAAGACATTCAATAAAAAGAATGCCCAGGATCTTTTGACCTATCTTGAGCCAAATGAGGAAGGGGATAATACAACATACCAGACAGTGACCATTCATTCGGATACCGCACACGTTACATGGGGAGATTTAAAGCCGGAGGTATCCAGTGATGTAGAATGGAGCATCAAGGAGAGTAATACCGTATATACCTCTCTGCTTGCCACGTATCAGGTGACCTGTAAGGGAGATGCGGATGAGGTAGAGACTTATAATATCAAGGAATTTTTCCGGGTTCGTTTCAGCGAGGATGAGGTGTATCTGCTGGATTATAACCGGAGCATGGATCAGGTCTTTAATGGAAACAAAAAAGTATTAAATGAAAATGGTGTGTTGCTTGGAATTGCCCCATCCAATATTTTGTATGAGACAAATAACAACGGCACGATCGTATCGTTTGTACAGGAGCGGGATCTTTGGACGTATAATAAAGACGCTGATGAATTATCCCTTGTTTTTAGCTTTGCGAACAGGGAAGGCCATGACGTGAGAAGCCGTTACGACCAACATGCTGTGCGTATCATCAGCATGGAAAAGAACGGAAGCACGGCCTTTGCAGTATATGGTTACATGAACCGGGGCAATCATGAGGGTGAAGTCGGTGTTGCAATTTATTATTTTGATATTGAGAAAAATGCTGTAGAGGAAAAAGCATTCATCCCAAGCAATAAGTCATTTGCTATGGCAGAGGATGAGCTTGGTAAGATGGTATATTACAGCCATGAGAGACAGATGCTTTATGTTCTGGCAGGTGGAAAGCTGTATCAGGTAAATCTGGAGAGGGATAAGCAGGAGATTCTGGCAAAGAATCTGGAAGAGGGACAATATGCCGCTTCTGATGATGGACACCTGCTTGCTTACCAGACAAGCGGTACCTTGGAAGATGCGAAAGAAATTACGATCCTTAATCTGAAGACCGGGAAGGAGCAGAAGGTAGAGGCAGAGGAAGGGGAGTCAGTCAGACCTCTTGGATTTGTGGTCAATGACTTTATTTACGGATGCCAGCGTGCCTCGGATAAAGGGAAAACAACAGCAGGTGAGGACATCCTGCCTATGTATAAGGTGGAGATCAGGGACAGCAAGAATAAAGTGGTAAAAACTTATCATGATAAAGATGCTTATATTTCCGATATCTTTATAGAGACGAATCTGGTAACACTCAACCGGGTCGTTAAGTCCAAAGATGTGTATACAGGTACAAAGCAGGATTATATCAGCAATAATGAAGAGCGTAAGGAGAGCAACATTTTCCTGGAGTCTTATACCACGGAATTAAAAGAAAAGCAGATGAGGCTGACTTATGCGGACGGTATTTCCGACCAGTCACCGAAAATCCTAAGGCCAAAACAGGTGATGCTGGATGAACCGGTCACGATTGCATTTGACGGAAAAGTAAAGAATGACAGGTACTATGTGTATGGAATGGGCGAACTGGTAGCGATTTATGACAGAGCTTCATATGCGATTCAAAAGGCAGAAGAGGTATCAGGCGTTGTGATTTCTGCAAACCAGTCTTATATCTGGGAAAAAGGAAACCGGGATCTGGTATACTATACGGATATGGAGGCCTTCAAGAAAGCGGATGGACAGAGCTCCTTTGAAGCCTGCGAAAAGCAGATGGAAGCCTATAAGGCAAAACGAGTCAACCTGACCGGCTGCACACTGGATCAGGTACTTTATGTAATCAATAAGGGCATCCCTGTAATCGCCATGACGAGTCAGGACCATGCAATTCTCCTGACAGGATACAGTACGACAGATGTGACGTATATTGATCCCGACAGTGGGGAGGAGAATACGGTCAGTGTAAACGACATGGAAAATATGGTCGGGAAAAGTGGGAATACATTTATCGGCTATGTGAAATAAAAAGAATGAGACAGCATAAAAACAGGTGGGAAGTCCGCCGCAGAACTCTTACTGCGGCAGGCTTCCCACCTGTTTTATAGAAGGCTCTTTTCCTTTAGAGCAATCTTATTTTGAAATTATGCTGTTTTGAAAATGGCATGCTTATAACGGCTGAGTGCTGCATAAACAATCATTCCCAGGACTCCGCAGGAGATGACTTCTCCAATTCCGACCGTCAGCATCATGAACGGAATCGGCAGCGGGACCTGATATCCATAGCGCAGGACAAATGGTACGATAATTGTGTTCGCTAAGATTGGAGGCAGTGGTGCAAGGAACTTGCTCTTATTACGTAACTGCCATGTGCAAATGGCGCCGATTAAGGTTGCAAGACTTCCAAAAATAATATCCGGGAGGATACATCCGCCGAGGATATTGCTGATGATACATCCGATAAATAAACCTGGGATCGCTGCCGGAGTGAATACCGGGAGGATGGTCAGTGCTTCGGAAATACGAACCTGCACTTCTCCATAACTGAACGGTGCGAAAACAATTGTGAGCACCACATAGATCGCAGCAATCATAGCTGCCTGTGCCATAAACAGCACTTTGTTGTTTCCTGAATTCTTCATTTTTCAATTCTCCTTTAGTTTTGTTTTACGTGTGGAAGGTCTCGAACACACGATTCATTTAACGGCGGAAATCGCCGGATGCCCTTAAAGACCTTATTTTTCAGGGCTTTGGAACGGGTCTTAGTATAGCACAGTAGGTGGGGAAAATCAAGAAGAACAAAGAGATCAGAATTCGTAACTGTTCACAGGGTACCTGTGCACAGTTACCAGGATTCAAATGAATGGTATGAACATACCTAATATAATTGCGTCTTGTCCCATCAGATGGTACAATATGGATATTCGAGTCGGATACATGATATATGCATAAAAGTGAAACAAAGGAGGATGAACCTTGAAGCTTGGAATGATTGGAACGAATTTTGTCAGTGACTGGCTGGCTGAGGCGGCTAAGGCCGTACCAGATGTGGAAGTCCATGCGGTGTATTCCAGAAAGCAGAAGACTGGAGAGGCATTTGCCGGGAAGCATTGTATTTCTCATGTCTATACAGATTATGAGGAGTTCCTTAACTCTGATATTGACGCAGTGTATATTGCGACGCCTACTTATGTACATTGTCCACAGGCGATGGAAGCGATGTGCCATAAGAAGCATGTCCTCTGTGAGAAAATCATGGCGGTCAATGAGCGGGAGGCAGCAGAGATGTTTGCCTGCGCCAAGGAGAATCAGGTAGTGCTGTTGGAGGCCATGAGGCCGGATTTTGACCCTGCTCTGGATCTGGTGAAGGAATATCTGCCGAAGATCGGAAAGCTGCGCAGGGTGACGATGGAATATTGTCAGTATTCTTCCCGTTATGACCGATTCCGGGAGGGAGAGATTCTGAACGCATTCAATCCTGAGCTTTCGAATGCGGCAATCATGGATATCGGTGTTTATTGTATTCATACTTTAGTCAGGCTGCTGGGGATGCCTAAGGATGTCAAGGCATTTTCCACAAAGCTGCATAATGGTTTCGAAGGAAACGGAATTGTGTTAATGCAGTATGGGGGCTTGACTGCGGAGGCAGTATATTCTAAAATAACAGAATCCGTAAATAAAAGTATATTCGTCGGAGAAGAGGGAAGTATTCTTATAGGAAAGATTTCCATGCCTGATTCTGTGGAAATTATATATCGGGATGGAAAAAGAGAGGTGCTCCCTTATGTGCCTGCTGAGAATAATATGGTATATGAAGTACAGGAATTCGCAAGGCTTGTGAGGGAAAATCGCGTAGAACATCCTTATAAAAAGTATTCTTTAGATACTTTACGAGTGACAGATGAAGCCAGAAGACAGAATGGGATTGTATTTCAGGCGGATTCAGTGCTATAATATGGCTAATGTGCAATAAAGGATGCCCCATGGGCAAAATCTACAGTGCAGCAGCATATCCGCCCCCAGGGCATGCGCTGTGAAGGACTTTGGGTATAAAAAAGATGAAGTGAGGAGTAGTTGTTATGGACCTAGTTACAATTCGGGAATTATTTAAAAACAGTGCAGAATATCTGGACAAGAAGGTGACTGTTGGAGGATGGATCCGCAGTATCCGCGACTCCAAGACATTTGGTTTTATCGTAGTGAATGACGGTTCTTATTTTGAACCATTACAGATCGTATATCATGATAATATGGAGAATTTTGGAGAGATTTCCAAGCAGAATGTAGGGGCAGCTATCATCGTGACAGGTACACTTGTTGCGACCCCGCAGGCAAAGCAGCCATTTGAGATTCAGGCAGATGAAGTGACAGTAGAGGGAGCATCCGCGCCGGACTACCCACTGCAGAAGAAACGCCATAGTTTCGAATATCTTAGGACGATTTCTCATCTGCGTCCGAGAACAAATACATTCCAGGCAGTATTCAGAGTGCGCTCTTTGATTGCCTATGCGATTCACCAGTTCTTCCAGGAGAGAGGGTTTGTCTATGTGCACACACCGCTGATCACAGGAAGTGACTGTGAGGGTGCAGGAGAGATGTTCCGCGTGACTACTCTGGATATGGACAATGTGCCGAAGAACCCGGATGGAACGGTAGATTACAGTCAGGATTTCTTCGGGAAAGAGACGAACCTGACCGTAAGTGGACAGCTCAACGGTGAGACATTTGCACAGGCATTCAGAAGTATTTATACTTTTGGACCGACCTTCCGTGCTGAGAACTCCAATACGACACGTCATGCGGCAGAGTTCTGGATGATCGAGCCGGAGATCGCATTCGCGGACCTCAATGATAACATGGACCTGGCAGAGGATATGCTGAAATACGTGATTTCTTACGTACTTGAGAATGCTCCGGAAGAGATGAACTTCTTCAACTCTTTTGTAGACAAGGGGCTTCTGGACAGACTGCAGAATGTTGTGAACTCTGATTTTGCAAGAGTGACTTATACAGAGGCGGTAGAACTGCTTGAAAAGAATAACGATAAGTTCGAATATAAAGTAACCTGGGGAACAGATCTTCAGACCGAACATGAGAGATACCTGACAGAGGAGATCTATAAGCGTCCGGTATTTGTAACAGATTATCCGAAGGAGATCAAAGCATTCTACATGAAGATGAACGAGGATGGTAAGACCGTAGCAGCGGTAGACTGTCTGGTACCTGGAATCGGGGAGATCATTGGAGGCAGCCAGAGAGAAGATGACTATGATAAGCTGCTTGAGAGAATGAAAGAGATGAACTTAAAGGAAGAGGATTATAAGTTCTATCTGGATCTTAGAAGATATGGTTCTACAAGACATGCAGGATTTGGACTCGGATTTGAGAGATGCGTCATGTATCTGACTGGAATGTCCAACATCCGTGATGTTGTGCCATTCCCAAGAACAGTGAATAACTGTGACCTGTAAATACAGCGAACTGTGACATATTGATTGAGGACGTAACACACCTGAAAAGGGTTACGTCCTCAATTGACTTTATGCAGGATTCATACATAAAAATAGAGATGTTGGAGGACAGAATGAGATTTATCCACATAGCGGATGTGCACCTGGGAGCACAGCCGGACGCAGGAACTGCCTATAGCTCCGGGCGCGCGCAGGAGATATGGGACAGCTTTTCAAGAGTGATTTCCCTGTGCGAGGAGGAGAAGACAGATCTCTTATTGATTGCGGGGGATTTGTTCCACAGACAGCCTCTTCTGCGTGAATTAAAAGAAGTGAATTACTTATTTTCTACATTATCACATACACAGGTCGTGCTGATTGCAGGAAACCATGATTATATTAAGAAAGGCTCCTATTACCGTACCTTTCAATGGTGTGAAAATGTGCACCCTCTGTTCGGGAGCGAGATGGGATATGTCATGCTTAAGGAGTATGACCTGGCGGTGTATGGTCTGAGCTATCATACGCGGGAAATTCGTGAGGAACGATACAGTATCAAGGCGCCGTTAGCGGCGGCTCATGAGATTCTCCTGGCACACGGAGGGGATGAAAAGCATATACCGATCAGGAAAGAAATCTTGGAAAGTTCAGGGTTTGATTATATTGCTTTGGGACACATCCATAAACCTCAGGCAGTGATCAGAAATATGGCGCTCTATGCAGGAGCGCTGGAGCCAGTCGATCGGAATGATACAGGCGGGCATGGGTTCGTGCGGGGAGAAATCACAGAAAACGGGGTAAATGTCGAGTTCATCCCGTTTGCTTCACGCGAATATATCCATCTGGCACTGCGTGTGAATGAGAAGATGACAAACGGAAGTGTGAAGAATCACATTCAATCTACGATCGAGAGCCGGGGAACGCAGAATATCTACAAATTTATACTCCGTGGTTACCGGGATGCGGATGTGGAATTTGATACAGAGCATATGGACATTTATGGAAACATTCTGGAAATCGAGGATCAGACCCGGGCCGCATATAATTATGAAGAACTCTACGAGCAGAATCGGGATAATCTGATTGGAAAGTTCATCGAGCAGTTTCAAGGATATGAAGAAGACAGCATGGAATATCAGGCCCTGCAGGAAGGGGTACAGGCGTTGTTAGAGAACTGTCTGAGATAAGGCTGTCTGAGGAAGAAAGTTGGAGAACATGGTAATTAAGGAACTATATATAAAGAATTTCGGGAAATTTTCAAACCGTCAATTCCTTTTAAAAGATGGAATTCAGATTTTTTATGGTGAAAATGAATATGGGAAGTCGACGATTTATGCGTTTATCAAGGCCATGCTGTTCGGTTTGGAGCGAGGCCGCGGAAGAGCGGCTCAGAATGATGAATTCAGCCGTTATGAACCATGGGAGAATCCGAACTATTATGCAGGAGTCATGCGGTTTACGAGCGGTGGCAAGACGTTTCGGCTGGAACGCAGTTTTGACAGGTATACGAAGAGCGCGCTTTTGATCTGCGAGGATGATGGCGAAGAGTTGTCAATAGAAGATGGTGACCTGGAAATGCTCCTGGGCGGGATGACGAAAGAGTCCTTTGAAAACACAATTGCAGTCGGGCAGCTTTTGGCAAGACCGGGACAGGAATTAGCGGAAGAGTTGAAAAATTATGCGGCTAATTATTATGAGACGGGCAGCAGTACGGTCGATTTAGGAGGCGCATTGGAGACTCTGCAGAATAGAAGAAAGTCTGTGGAGCAGGAGATAAAGGGCCTGATTGACAGACAGGAAGAGAAGAAGGAAATCGTAAGGCAGGAATGCCGGTATGTGACCAATGATGCACAGCGGCTGCAGACAGAGTTGGAAGTGAATCAGGAAAAACTACAGAAGCTTCGTTTGGTTCAGAAAGAAGAATCCCAAGATAAGAAAGCAGAAGATGTGGAGAACATAAGGGGAAGAAACGTTGTTGAGGAAGCTGGTCCGGGGGCAGATACGGACAATGCAAAAAGCTGGATCGCGTTAGGGGGATTAGGAATAGCAGCAGGAATAGCGGGCCGGATATGGAGTGCATTTACCTCATCTCAGGGCGTTTTTTCAGGAGGAGCTATATCTGTGTTGGCCTGGATTTTTCTGGGAATAGGTATCCTGTTGGTATGTCTGGGAGGCATAAAGTGGCTGAGAGGCCGGAGAGATGGACGCAAGTATCAGGAACCTGTGCAGGAGAAGACTGTGGTTGAGCTAAGGCCGCAGACCCGGACTGAGCTGCAAAGGCTGGAGTGGGAAAATGACCGCATTAAAGCTGAGTTCAAGGAAAAGCAGATTCGCTTCCAGAACCTTCAGGAACAGTTGTCTGAACTGGATATGCCCGGTGGAAAGCTGAAAAGTCTGAGGACGTCTGCCCAGGCTCTTAAGCTTGCAGAGGAGAAACTGTTGGAGGCCTCCCGGAATATGACTCAGGGATTTGGAAAGCTCTTGAACAAGAAGGCCTCCCACATTTTAGAGCAGATAACACAGGGACGCTACACAAAGCTTCTGGTGGATGAGCAGTTGAATATGACCCTTTTTGAGGATGGGCGCAGGATTCCCATCGATCGTGTATCCTGTGGAACGATAGAGCAGGTGTATTTTGCACTGCGCATGGCGGCAGCAGAAATGCTCTGTGAAGATCCTCTTCCGATTATATTTGATGATGCATTCGCATTTTATGACGAAAAAAGATTAAAATCTACCTTAAAATGGTTGAGCGAACAGCAAAGACAAGTTATAATATTTACTTGTCAAAAACGTGAACAGGAAATTTTATCGCGTATCGTATAGACGGAAAAAGTCCGATGGGACGGCATGCAGACGCGGTAAATTGTAAAACAATTCTGAAAATGGCGGGCAAAAGGGCCAGACCCCTTTGCAGTCACCTTTTGAAAGGAAGATTTACATGAAGATAGAGTTACCTAGAAAAGTGATTATGATTATTAACAATCTTCAGCTGCATGGCTATGAGGCGTTTGCTGTGGGAGGCTGTGTGCGGGATTCTATCCTCTGCCGCAGACCGGAGGACTGGGATATTACGACTTCTGCGAAGCCGGAGGAGATCAAGAGGCTGTTTAGAAGGACCGTGGATACCGGGATTGAGCACGGTACGGTCACGGTCATGATTGGGAAGGATGGGTTCGAGGTCACGACTTATCGGGTCGACGGGGAGTATACGGACAGCCGTCATCCTAAGGAGGTCACCTTTACGACTAATCTGGAGGAGGATTTAAAACGCAGGGACTTTACGATCAATGCGATGGCCTATAATGATGAAGTACGATTGGTGGATGTGTTCGGCGGGATGAAGGACCTCAACCACCATTTGATTCGGTGCGTAGGTGACCCTATGGAGCGTTTTTCAGAGGATGCACTGCGGATTTTGAGGGCGGTACGGTTTTCTGCACAGCTTTCATGTTCGATTGAAAAAAATACGGCAGAAGCAGTACGTGCCCTGGCACCTACATTAAAGAACATCAGTGCAGAACGGATTCAGGTGGAGCTGGTAAAGCTCTTGACCTCTAATCATCCAGAACTGATTCAGGATGCTTACGAGCTGGGAATCACAAAGGTGATTCTGCCTGAGTGGGATGCGATGGTCGGTGTGCAGCAGAATACGCCTCACCACAAGTATGACGTGGCGGACCACACGCTCCATGCGCTGAAGAATGTGAAGAAGGACAAGATCCTGCGCCTGACCATGCTTTTCCATGACATGGGCAAACCGGCCATGAGGACGACAGATGAAAAAGGCAGGGATCATTTTAAGGGTCATGCACTCGTCAGTGAAGAGATCGCAAGGACGGTCCTTCGACGTCTGAAGTTTGATAATGAGACTGTGAAGAAGGTGACTCGTCTGGTATGTTATCATGATTACCGGATCGAGGCCACGCCGCAGAACGTCCGACGTGCCATGAACCGGATCGGTGTAGAGCTGTTCCCGTATTATCTGGCAGTACGTATGGCGGATGTGAAAGCACAGAGTCCTTACAAGCGCCGTGCGAAGATTGAGAATATTGTGGCGATGAGAGAGCTGTATCAGGAGGCTCTGCTCAATGATCAGTGTGTGACCTTGAGACAGCTCAAGGTCAGTGGAAGAGATTTGTTAAAGCTCGGCATGCAGCCCGGAAAAGAGATGGGCGACATGCTAAGTGAGCTGCTGGAGCTTGTCATTGATGATCCGGACATGAATGATAGAGAGAAATTGTGTGATTATGTAAAAGAAAAGCTCGGCATTTAGCATACTCGGGCTGCCCCTTTCATAGATTAGAAAGAGTTATGAATCGTAGAAGCAGGGGGCAGCCATGAGAGATTATGAGTTAGAAGTATTAGAGCAGTATGACATAGAAGTGAAAGGCACCCGCAAGATCAGGGGTGCGTTTTTTTGCGATACCAAAGAGGGCACGATGCTGTTGAAGGAAGCGGATGTTTCAGACAGGCGTGCCCCTTTATTGTATCTGGTTTTAAAGAATCTGGAAGATGACGGCTATCCGAACGTAGATACTCCTATCCGCAACAGAGAGGGCAATCTGACCAGTGTATCAAAGGATGGAACCAGGTATATGCTGAAAAAATGGTTTTCCGGCAGGGAATGTGATGTGAAAAGAGAATTTGAAATTCTCCAGGCATCCAGGAACCTGGCACAGCTCCATCAAAAGATGCAGTGGCATGAAATTTGCGGGAAGCGGGATAATTTCGAAGAAGAAATCGTAATTCGTCCGCCTACGGGGCGGCACCTTAGAGATGAATTTCTGCGCCATAACCGAGAGCTCAAAAAGGTGCGTACATTTATCAGGAATAAAGTTTCCAAAGGTGCATTTGAGTTTCTGTTCCTCGAATATTTTGAAAACATGTATACTCTGGCAGAGCAGGTGACAAAACGCCTGGAAGCCTCACAATATGACAGTCTGTATCAGGAAAGCATTGAGAATCAGAGGATGATCCATGGCGATTATAATTATCACAATGTCTTGTTTACCCAGGGTGGAATCGCATCGACAAATTTCGAGCATTTTCGCGTAGATGTACAGGTACAGGACCTCTACTACTTTTTGAGGAAAGTAATGGAAAAGCATCAGTGGGAAGAGAACTTAGGACTCTCTATGCTGGACGCATACCAAGGGGTACGTCCTTTGGATTCCCGGGAACTGGAATATATCGCACTCTGCCTGGCCTATCCTGAAAAGTTCTGGAAGACGGCTAATACTTATTATCATTCAAATAAAGCCTGGATTCCTGAGAAAAATGTAGAGAAATTACAGACTGCAATTACGCAGACGGAAGAAAAACTGCGGTTTTTAGAGAATATATTTACTTTTAATTTATAGCCGCCTGTTGTATAATAGGAACATACTATTAAGGCAGGAGGTACCAGTATGGAATACAAAGTAAGATACGAGGAGTGGTTATCCAATCCATATTTCGACGAGGACACGAAGGCAGAGCTAAAAGGGATCGCAGAGGATGAGAACGAGATCAAAGAGCGTTTTTATACAGATCTGGAATTTGGAACGGCAGGACTGCGCGGTATCATTGGAGCAGGAACCAACCGTATGAATATTTATACCGTTAGAAAAGCGACACAGGGTCTGGCGAACTACATTCATAAGAGCGGTAATGCAGGCAAGGGAGTCGCAGTTGCATATGATTCCCGCCGTATGTCACCGGAATTTGCAGATGAAGCGGCATTATGCCTGGCTGCGAATGGAATCAAAGCATATGTATTTGAATCCTTACGTCCGACACCGGAGCTGTCCTATGCAGTGAGAAAGTTAGGATGTGTTGCAGGAATCAATATTACAGCCAGCCATAACCCGCCGGAGTACAACGGATACAAGGTATATTGGGAAGACGGCGCACAGATCACTCCGCCTCATGATAAAGGAATCATGGATGAGGTAAAGGCAGTAGAAGATTACACGACCATGAAGACTATGGGCCTTGAGGAAGCAAAGGCAGCAGGACTTTATGAGGTGATCGGGGCAGAAGTGGATGATGCGTATATCGCAGAGCTGAAGAAGCAGGTGCTCCACCAGGATGCGATCGATGCAGTCGGCAAAGACCTTAAGATCGTATACAGCCCTCTGCACGGTACAGGTAATATTCCTGCCCGCCGTATTTTAAAAGAGCTCGGATTTGAGAATGTATATGTGGTAAAAGAACAGGAGCTGCCGGACGGAGAGTTCCCGACCGTATCTTATCCGAACCCGGAAGCAGCAGAAGCATTCGATCTTGGATTGAAGCTGGCGAAGGAAGTGGATGCGGATATCGTACTTGCTACAGATCCTGATGCAGACCGTCTTGGCGTGCGTGTGAAGGACAAGGACGGTGTATACCATACTCTGACAGGTAACATGTCAGGATGCCTGCTTGCTGATTATGAGATTGGACAGAGAAAAGAGCTCAAAGGACTGCCACAGGATGGATATCTGATCAAGACGATCGTTACCTCTAACATGGCAGATGCAATCGCGAAGTATTACAATGCCGGGCTGATTGAAGTACTGACTGGTTTTAAGTTTATCGGACAGCAGATCCTTGGATTTGAGACAAGTGGTAAGGGCGAGTACTTATTTGGATTTGAAGAGAGCTATGGCTGCCTCATCGGAACTCATGCAAGGGACAAGGATGCCATCGTTGCGACTATGGCGCTCTGCGAGGCTGCTGCTTACTATAAGACAAAGGGCATGAACCTGTGGGATGCTATGATTGCAATGTATGACCGTTATGGATATTACAAAGACGATATCCAGTCCATCACATTGAAGGGAATTGAAGGTCTGGCTAAGATTCAGGAGATTTTAGAGACGCTGCGTAAGAATCCTCCGATGGAGATCGCAGGATACAAGGTGCTCAAGGCAAGAGATTATAAGGCAGATACGATTAAAGACATGGCAACAGGTGAAGTAACTGGGACAGGCCTTCCGAACTCCAACGTACTCTATTATGACCTGACAGATGACGCATGGTTATGTGTAAGACCTTCTGGAACAGAGCCGAAAGTGAAGTTCTATTATGGAGTCAAAGGAACATCGGTAGAAGACGCAGATACCAAATCTGAGCAGATGGGAAAAGAAGTTCTTGCAATGATTGACAAGATGATGTAATATAATCCAACCGGCAAATACTGGAATAAATTTCCAATCGGAATTTCCGATTGGAAATTTCTTAAAAAACCCTAAAAAAGTGCCGAAAACCGCGTAAATACGGGAAAAATCCTTGACAAAAATAAGCGGAACAGTTATAACAGTACATAAGGGCTGATCATGTGAACGCCAGTACATGAGTGCCTTTATTAAACTGTAGAATGTTATATTCTAGTACAATAAAGAGGAGGAATTTATCCATGAACAAAACAGAATTAGTTGCAGCTATTGCAGAACAGGCAGAAATTTCTAAGAAAGACTCCGAAAAAGCATTAAAGGCTTTTATCGATGTGGTATCCGAGCAGTTAAAAAAAGGCGATAAAGTACAGTTAGTTGGATTTGGTACATTCGAAGTAAGCGAAAGAGCAGCAAGAGAGGGAAGAAATCCTCAGACAGGTAAGACAATGAAGATCGATGCTTGCAAAGCTCCTAAATTCAAAGCTGGTAAAGCATTAAAAGACGCTGTTAACGCTTAATTGGTATTGAATCAATCAAGATAGACACACGAAAAAGCACTTATGATGTTCCGCATTGTAAGTGCTTTATTTATGTAATAGGAAGGGAAGAAACGATGCGTTTAGATAAGTTTTTAAAAGTTTCACGGCTGATTAAGCGCCGCAGTGTTGCCAATGAGGCATGCGATGCAGGGAGAGTCCTGGTCAATGGAACTGTGGCCAAGGCATCTGTGAAGGTAAAGCCGGGTGATATTATTGAGATTCAGTTTGGGACAAAGACGGTGAAGGCTGAGGTTTTGGATATCCAGGATACGACGAAGAAGGAAGAGGCCAAGGACCTGTTCCGATACTTGTAAGAGAAGAACTATACCAAAAGCCTTAAACTGCCTATAAAGGCGGCAGTTCTAGATAAGAAAAAGGGGATGCTGCAGATTCATCCGATGATAAATCGGTTAGTTGAATCTGCAGCATCTCCAGTCTATTCTTAGGAAAATTCTGAATGGGTGGATTATTGCCCATATGTGGCAATCTCTGTTTTCTGTCGTTCGTCATATTCTGCAGCGGCATCCTGAGCATTAGTTCCCTGGCAGACCTTAAGAGCCAGTTCTTTGACATTATTCCACACATTAAAATGGAGTCTGAAATCCTGGTTCGGAATCTGCCTTCCATGCGCCACATAGGAGATGATTTCTTCAGATTCAGGGATATCAGGAGCAGTTACATTTTTGGAAGAGGAAATCTTACCAAGCTCGTTTGCGATAGAGTCCAAAGTCGAAGTCTTTCCCATGTATTCTAGAATCGTGAGCGCATCATCAAGCTGTTTGGAATTCGGATTCACAGCAAGCCGCTGATCTGCGCCTACTACGCAGATTTTACCTTCTTCCAAAACGGGAAGAGGAGTCATTTCGATTTCAAAGGAGTATCCTTCAAACGTCTTTGCGCGGTACAGTGCACTGATGAAGGCACATTTTCCATCTGCAAAATATTGCGTTTCTTCTTCGGAAAAGGGAAGCGTATTAATTGCCTGCTCCGGGTCCATATATCCTTGGGCAATCATCTCTTCTATCAGAGAGAACCCGTCCTCCATATAGGTGCTGATTGGTGTGGTACCATCGGAGAGATCAGTAAGGAGCTGGTCGGAGTCATCACTCTGATATACATCATATAGTCCAGCGCACATAGCAGGGAGTCCCAGCCCGAAGTCACAGTTCGCTCCATATGGAACGATTCCATTTTGCTTTAGCTTCTCACAGACTGTCCAGAATTCCTCAAGGTTGTTCGGAAGCTCTAGTCCGTACTTACGAAGCATGTCCATATTCCAAACAAATCCAAAGCAGGTATAGGACAGGGGGATAGAGAATATCTTACCGTCATAAGTGCTCTGTATTAGTGCATCATTCGAAAGGTTATTCACACATTCCAGATCGGACAGGTCATAGATATATCCTTTGCTGCTGAAATCCAGCACATCCTCTGCAGGAATTAGGTAGATATCATCTGCTTTACCTGAGGCCAGACGTTTGGCAAGCAGTTCGCGGTAAGACAGCCCTTCATCGTCATAGTAATCAGCAGAATCGGTGTATAGGACAATGCTCTGGCCCGACCTGCTCTTTAGGTTATGACAGTATTCCTCGATTGCATCGGAAACATTCATTCCCTGTGTAAATAGAGTGATGATACTTTTTTCGGAATCTTCTGCAATATAGACATCATCTTTTTTACTACATGCAGTACATGTGATGATGCAAAGAAGAACCGATATAAGTATTGCAGAAAGCATTCTTTTTCTTATCATTCTTTTTCCTCCACGCCCTTGCGGCCCTCTTTAAATTGATTGATAATTGCAAATAATTCTTCTAAAACAATTGGTTTGCTCAGATGTCCATCCATTCCGGCCTCTCTGCTCTTGTGGATGTCCTCATCAAATACATCGGCAGTCATGGCGATGATCGGAATGACCGAAGCATCTGGATGGGAGGAGCTTCGGATGGAACGGGAAGTCTCCAGGCCGTCCATGACAGGCATATGGATATCCAGGAGTATCATCTGATAATCACCGGCAGCGCTTTTTTCAAACTCTTCCAGGGCCTCTTTTCCGTTCTCAACACACAACACCTGCACATTCTTTGCTGTTAATAGTTCGCAGATAATCTCACGGTTCAATTCGTTATCCTCTGCAGCCAGTATTCTTAATCCTGATAAATGTGGTGCCAGACGGTGAGAGACATAAGATGGGGGTTGAAGAGTAGGGAAATCTTCGGTCGGCATATAGTTCATCAGGGTTTCCAGCAGCTCGTTTTTGAAATATGGCTTTGTAAGGAAACCGTCTATACCAGCAGAACTTGCATCTTCTTTTATCTCTTCTTCGTCATACGTGGATAAAAGAATGATCGGGTTGCTGCCTCCCTTCAGAGACCGGATCTGTCTGGCGGTCTCAATCCCAGATAGCGGGGTCAATCTGTTTTCAATGATGATGATAAAATAATCCTCCTGGTTTTGGTGGGCTTCCGCTACCTTTGCTGATGTCTCGAGGCTGGATGCTGCCCAATCGGTCTTAAGGCCTGTACCATCCAGAATTTGGCTGATACTATCGAGGGCTTCAGTGTCTGTACTTGCAAGCAGGACAGGGTATCTGCCAAAGAACGGCGGTTTCGCAGTGCTGTCAGGCGGAAGTTTGAGCGGAATCTCTACGGTGAATCGGGACCCCTTATCAATCTGACTTTCAATTTGGATATGTCCGCCCATGGAATCAATGATTCCCTTTGTGATCGACATGCCTAAGCCGGTCCCCGTGGTCTTGCTCATCCTGCTGTCTTCAGCCCTCTCAAATGGCTGAAAGATCCGTTTCATAAAATCCTCGCTCATACCAATTCCGTTGTCTTCAACGATAAAACGGATATCAGCAATATCCTGGGAGTGCTTTAATTCTTCAATACAAAAAATGATATGGCCTCCATCAGGAGTGTACTTGACTGCATTAGACAGTAGGTTGAGGAAAACCTTCTGCAGGTTCAGTGCATCCCCGATAAAGGTATCGTGTTCAAGGACAGAGGATTTCATCATCAACTCATGGTGCTTGCGCTGTATTTCAGGCTTGATAAAGCTGAGTATGTTCGATATCAGTGTGGGAAGTTCTATCTGCTCCTCCTTAAGGTTGATTTTACCGCTCTCTATGCGGGACATATCCAATATTTCGTTGATCAATGCAAGGAGGTGATCGGAAGCAGTCAAAATCTTCTGCAGACATGCAGAGACTTTTTCCGGGTGGTCCAGGTTCGACATCGCGATATTGGTCATCCCAATAATTCCGTTCATAGGTGTTCTGATATCATGAGAAATAGAAGAGAAGAACAGTGTCCTGGCCTGATTAGTATTACGGGCCTGTTCCAGCGCATCTGCCAGAGTTTCCCTCATATGGTGTTCCTTTGTAGTATCATGAAAAACAGCAAGGTATTGGTTATAATCGGCTGGAATCATATGGACTGCGATCCAACGTACAACTTCATCCGGGCCATCCCCAATCTTGCATTCCTGTAGACATTGTGTGGTAAGGCGCCCATTTAAAAAGGCATCCCCCATTTCTTCCATCTCTGGTCCAAAGTACTGAAAGATGATTTCTGGGCTTTTTAAGGCCTGCTTTACCGGAACCCCGATAATTTCTGAAATATTATTAGAAAGAAGTTCTGTCTTGTGTGTAGCAGGAGTATAGAGCATGAAGGCAAAATCAATATTGGTAGAAAGGTTTTCAAATAGCTTTTCCCGATACTCTCTTTCCCGGGACCTGGCCTTTAGGGACTGCCTTCCGGCAACCAGCAGGGAAATGAGGATTCCGGCAGCAAGCAGTACCAGAAGCAGTACCTTAAGTATATCAAGGAGGTCAAATGCCTCGTGTTGGATGATAGATTTGGGAATCGTAGTTATAAGACAGCTTCCATACGGTGTGTCCAGAGGAAGAAAGCAGAGCAGGTACTCTGTCTTATGATACTGGATGGTGATTGTACCGCTTTTACCTTCGGATATGGCGTTCTGCAATGCGAGCAGGGTACTCTCCTGATTGCCCCCATCTTTCAGAAAGCCATAAAGGGTGTCAGATCCTCTGTCACCCTTGCAGGTAATGAGCCACTCTCCGTTATCTGAGTCAATAACATAAGCAAGTCCCTGCCCATTATGAAACATAAATAAGGACTGGCTGTTGAAATCCTCCAGGATTCTCTGTGCATACAATGCTCCAATCTGGGTATCGTTCTTCATGACAGGAGTCTGGTATGCAATTTCCAGCCATCCGCTGTTTCCGTGGTAAGCAGGAGAATTACTGTGTTGTCCATTGGTCAATGCAGTATCAGTGAAAGGCAGCTCCGTTAGATTGGCCGGATTTCCGGTACTGTCAATCCCTTTTCCGTTCATATCCAGATAAGTTATTTTATAAAAACCTGAGGAATTTATATAATTTTGCAGGGTATATTCTAAATGTGATGTGGGTTCAGATGCAATTAACTCTGAGAACGTGATTAGTATTTCTTCATCCAAACTGATCTTATTATTTAACCCTTCCTTTATAATCCGGCTTGATGCAAGGAATGTTTCACTCGTGCTGTTGTTCATCTTTGTGGTAATCCGCGCTAGAAGTACGCCTGTCAGAATAGTGACAAGAATAAAAAAGATAATTGTTATTATTAAAATGATTATGGCTTTTCGTTTCCGAATTTCGCTTATCTTCATCATATGCTTATCCTGCCATTTCCAGAATAAATCACAACTTAGGTTAGTCTTTATTATATTATAAAAAAAGTGGAAAGTATATACTGGTCACAGCAAAATTTGGCAGTTTATGGAAATGCAGGTTGCAAAAAGAAGGAGCGTTTGGAAATAAAGCAGAAAAAAGATACATATTTTAAAACACCCTTTCATATATATAGAAGAGCACAGTTGAAGGGGGAAAGTGTATGGAAGAGCGGCAAATGCCCAAAGCGCATAAACTGGTTGTGAATAACAGAAAGACAAGTATGGTCACCGGAGTCCTGGATGTTCTTTCTTTTGACTTAAATGAAATATTATTGGAGACAGAACAGGGGATGCTGATGGTGAAAGGAACGGACCTGCATGTGAACCGGCTCAGCGTGGAAAAGGGAGAGGTCGACCTGTCTGGAAATATTGACAGTATCGCTTATTCCAGCGTAAATCAGGCAGCCCGGTCGAATGAGAATTTTTTTGCAAAATTGTTTAAGTAGGCCCGCCTATGATGTTGGGAATCGGAAAAGAGGCGCTTATTTTTCTCTATGCGGGACTGTCAGGTATTGTTGTTTTGCTGTGCTATCAGCTCCTAAGATTGTTTCGGAGGCTGGTCGGACATCATATTATAGTCGTGAATTTGGAAGACCTGCTGTATTGGCTTGGAGTCAGTGTATACTTATTTAGACAGATGTATAGAACGACATATGGTAGTATCCGTTGGTTTTTTGTACTAGGTGTGGTATGCGGTATCATACTTGCAAATTCCGCGCTTTCTCTGGCGAAAAAAATGTATGAAAAAATCAAGAAAGGCCTTGAAAAAAGAGGAAAAAACCGCTAGAATAATTTTATTAGACAGGGGTGTTTAATGAATAATCTTTGGCTCAACGGGGGATGGTTAAGCCAGGATAAGCAGGGTGAGTATAAATGACGAATAAGAAAAGAACCACAGCCGGACGGCGCAGAAGCCGCAGGCGTAGTTCTGCTTTTGGTTATCATCGCAGGAGCATTGGCATCATTACATTTGTATTAGTGATGCTGATTTGTGTATTGACGGTGAATGCAGTGAAGCTGCAGGCCAAGAATCAGGACTATAAACAGCAGGAGGCTGAACTCAAGGCTCAGATCAGCGAGCAGAAGGAGCGCTCCAAAGAAGTCAAAGAATTTAAGAAGTATGTGAAGACAGACGAATACATAAAAGAAGTTGCCGAGGAAAAGCTTGGTCTCGTTGATCCAGACGAGATTATTTTTAAACCGGCGGGATAGAGAAGAACGATGAATATACACTACGAAAGATAAGCTCCAGGAGGATTCCTGGAGCTTTTGTTGTTACGAAAAGGGTGGATTCACATATCGTGCCCGGATGCCGTAAGTAATGATGCCGGCGGAAGTATACGGAGAATAGGAGGGGTGAACATGGACGATGGACAAGCTTTACATGCCAGTCCTTATGTGGCCCAAATCGAAAAATTTGCAGATTCTTTAAAACAGTTGTCTCATACATTTTTAAAACTGGAAGAGAAGAAGAAGTCCTTCAGCAATGAAGAGATTGAAGATATGTTCGAGCGGGTAAAAGGCAAGGTATGTACAAATTGTGAGAAGTGTGACTGGTGCTGGGGGGAGAATTTTGTACATACGTACCAGATGGGATATGAAATCCTTTCTGCAGTGGATAATTATGGAAATGAGCTCAATACGGAGACGAAACGGAAGCTGCAGCAGAGATGCATTATGGCGCCGCGTTTTCTCAGGGAGATGTTGGAGGCATTCCATGATGCACGGCAGAATATGATGTGGATCAATCGAATCGCGCAGAGCCGGGAGGGGTGCGCCGTGCAGATGGATACTTTTGCGGATATGATTCGGAGTACAGCAAAGGAGCTGGAGGACAGCATGTTTACGGACGAGCGTCTGGAGAAAAAGCTCAGCTCTCATCTGAAACGAAAGGGAATCCGTGTCCTTTATACCAACTTTTTTATGAATAAGGAGGGAAAGTATGAAGTACATGTAACGGCCAGAGCGATGCAGAATGAATGTGTGACCACGAAGGAACTGGTACGCGGGCTTTCAGAGGTGATGGGACGCAGGTTCGTTCTGGATGGAGCACACTGCCAGATGCTGGGGAAAGATTATACCACGGTCGTCTGCATGGAAGGACCTGCATTCTACACGCTTCAGGGGGTTGCCCGGATAGGGAAGGGATGTAACCAGATTTCTGGAGACAATTTTATGATGCTGGAGCTTCCGGGCGGCAGGCAGGGTGTCGCTCTGTCCGACGGAATGGGGTCAGGAGAGAAGGCCTGCAGGGAGAGCACGCTCGTTATCGAATTGTTGGAAGAATTATTGGAAGCAGGTTTTCCCGAAAAGACAGCAATCCAGATGATTAACACGACTCTGGTCATGGGGCGGGAAGAAATCCATTTTTCCACCATAGATATGAGTGTGTTCGATCTGTATACCGGCACCTGCGAGATCATAAAAGCAGGGGCTTCCTCCACCTTCATCAAAAAGAAGGATAAAGTAGAACATCTCAGCTCCACCAGTCTGCCCATTGGAGTACTCCACACCATTGAAATCGATTCTGTAAAGCGTAAGCTGGAGGATGGCGACTTCGTCATCATGGTCACAGATGGCATCATGGACGCGCTCCCCGTAGGCGAGCAGGATATCGTATTGGAGACCATCATACAGGGAACCGTGATGAACAATCCCAAGGAAATGGCACATCATATCCTGGAACAGGTGCTGAATTGGAATAACAGCCCTCCGCTGGATGACATGACAGTACTGGTCGTAGGATTATGGGAATGTTAAAAAATGAGAATATTTCGACAATGGAGAGCAAAAGGGTCAGTCCCCTTTGCTCTTGTATTTTAAGAATATTCTGAATACGGTGAGCAAAAAGGCCTGCCCCTTTTGTTAAAATTCCTGAATGAACTGATTGATAAAGTGGATCGCCGCCCCCACCGCTGACGCTTCGGTACGGTAATGGCAGACTCGTATGAAGGACCCATCCTGTTCGAACGGGTTGAGTGCGACGGCTTTTTTGCGGAAAGTATCGATATATTCTGTCATATAGGCTCCTACATAACCTCCCAGGACGATGTTACAGTCGTAGCACATGCGGAGAGTATTCACGGCGATGGCAAGGTGATTCATGTATTGGTCGAACACGTTCTGCAGTCCTTTGTTGTGGGGAAGTTCTGCAAAAAACTTTTTTAAGTCCCCTCCTGTAAAGTCTGACAGGACATTGGAGGAGCAGTATGCATCGAGACAGCCGTATCTTCCGCAGTAACAGCGCTTTCCGTGGGGGACGATTGTCATATGTCCGAACTCGCATCCGCGCCAGTTATCTCCGGTATAAATATTCTGGTTATTCATATTCGCGCCGCCGACGCTGCTGCTTAAGGAAAGATAGACCATGGGCTGCGTATAGTGTGCCCTCCAGCTCTCTGCAAGTCCGGCGGAGTTGGAATCATTGAATAGAAGAATGGGAACATCAATATGGGCGGTCAGTTTATGGTAAATATCGGGGGAGGCCTCAATTACCGTCGCATAGGTCACGGATTTCTGATCCGAGCCGATGATGACGGGCATGGAAATCCCGGCTCCTAAAAGCTTGGAACGGTCGGCAATATGGTTCTGTATGATTTCTTCTGTTTCTATACGGATGGAATGGAAATATTCATCCGTCTCATCATAGGGAATACGGATTCTTTTATCTGCAATAATGTTCAAATCTAAATCAATCAAAACAATGGAAAGGTGATTCCGGGTAATATCAATGCCCAGTGCATATCTGGCATCCGGGACACAGCGAAGGATCGTCGGCTTCCTGCCGCCTGTGGATTCAAAATTACCAGCATTATAGATAAATCCCAGATTGCGGAGCTTATTAAGATTCTGGGTCACTGTCGGCAGACTGATACCGAGCTGCCTGGAAATCTCCTGCCTGGAACATTCCTTGTTCTGATAGATCATTCGATAGATATCACCTAAGCTTCTCGAATTAATATTATTTTCATCCATAATAAGTCCCCCTATAATCACAAATTTGATTGATTCTATCTTAACTTATGATAACCCATTTTTGAAAGTTGGTCAAGAATTTAACAAGATAAGAAAAGAATTTTACTTTAGATATTGTGAAAAAAATATCTAAATCGGCTTAAAAGCGTGCTTATTAGTGAAATGTGCACAAATATTTCGAATAAATTTGTTACACTAATTACAAACTTAAAGAAAATAATTGACAAAAGTAAACGGACGGTATTATACTTTAGAAAACAAAGGAAAGAAGTTTTATGAAAGTGGGTGAAGTGATGGACGAAATCAAGATGCGCGTCAGCGGAGTTGAAAAATCATTCCCTGGAGTAAAAGCGCTGAGCGGAATTGATTTTGCAGTGCGCAAAGGAACTGTGCATGCACTCTGTGGGGAGAATGGAGCCGGCAAGTCAACTCTGATGAAGATTATCATGGGTCTGTATCAGGCCGATAAGGGCCAGATCTATCTGGATGAAAAGCCTGTTGAGGTGAAGAACCCGATACAGGCGAGGGAGCTTGGTATCTCCATGATCGCTCAGGAATTAAATTATGTTCCTGAACTGTCTGTGGAGGAGAATCTCTTTTTGGGACGCCTTCCGATCAATAGGTTTGGAAAGGTCGACTGGAAAAAGGTGAGGAGTGAGGCGAAGAAGTTTTTGGAGGAGGAGCACCTTCCTTATACTCCTGAACAGAAGTTAAAGACACTGACTGTTTCCGATATTCAGATGCTGGAGATCATTAAGGCGATCACGAATAATGCGCAGGTCATTATCATGGATGAACCCACTTCCTCTATCACACAAAGAGAGGTAGAACAGCTATTTGACAAGATTGAACAGTTAAAAGCGCAGGGTGTTTCGATTATATATATTTCACATAAAATGGAAGAGGTATTCCGCATTGCCGATGATATTACAGTCTTAAGGGACGGTGCAGTGGTATCCACGGACCGGGCACAGGATCTGGATCTGGATACAGTCATTGCAAGGATGGTCGGCAGGAAGCTGGATAATGTTTATCCAAAGGAACAGGTGGAAATCGGTGAAAAAGCTTTGGAGGTCGAGCATTTTACACAGAAGGATCTGTTCGAGGATATCAACTTCTATGTCAGGAAAGGCGAGATCGTAGGCTTTGCAGGATTGGTCGGTGCCGGTAGGACGGAGACGATGCGGGCCGTATTCGGATTAGATCCTCACGATTCAGGAACCGTTAAGATCGATGGAAAAGAAGTGAAAATAAAAAGTCCCAGTGACAGTATTTCTCACAAGCTGGTCATGTTATCAGAAAGCAGGCGTGATGACGGAATCGTTCCGGTCAGAAGCGTAGCGGAAAATGCAAGTTTGGCGAGCCTGAAACGTTTTATCTATGGCGGTTACACACATCGGGCAAAAGAGCGTGAGGATGTGAAGCAGAGTTTTGCGAAGATGAATGTCAAGACGCCGACTCTCGACACTGCCATATCCACACTGTCAGGCGGAAACCAACAGAAGGTCCTTCTGTCCAGATGGATGCTCTGTGAGCCGGATGTCATGATATTGGATGAACCGACCCGTGGAATTGACGTGGGAGCTAAGTTCGAGATCTATAAACTGATTACAGATATTGTAAAAGATCAAAAGGCGGTCATCATGGTTTCCTCAGAGCTGCCGGAGCTGATCGGCATGTGTGACAGGATCTACGTCATGTGCCAGGGAAAAATCAGCGGCTGCATCCCAAGAGATGCATTTACACAGGAAACAATTATGAAACATGCGGCCGGATTAGTGAATGAGGAAACGTTGGGAGGAGCTTAGAATGAAATCAAAAACATCGCACTATTTACAAAAGTTAAGTATTTTTATTGTACTGATCGTACTCTTTATCATCTGCAGTATTATAAGTCCTTATTTTCTGCAGTACAGCAACCTGATCAATGTAGCAAGGCAGTTGTGTGTGGGCATCCTGATCGCCTACGGTGAAATGCTCCTGATCATCAGTGGTTTTTTGGATCTGTCCGTTGGTTCAGTACTGGCGCTGGCCGGAGTTTTCTCGGTTTCCGTATACAAATCCACACAGTCCATGGCGATGGCGTTGATCGTTGCACTGATTACAGGAATTGTCTGTAACCTCATCAATGCAGTGTTCGTAGGACACTTCAATGTTCCAGCTTTCATCGCAACATTGGGCATGCAGCAGGCAGCCAGAGGATTGGCACTGTATTTTACAGGCGGTCAGAACATCCTGCAGCTTGGTAAATTCGTGAAAATCGGCCAGGGCATGGTAGGACCAATTCCGGTGCCGGTAATCATTATTGTAGGAGTCACGATTGTCGTCTGGTATCTGGTCAATAATACGAGGTACGGGCGCAGCCTGTATGCGATCGGAGGCAGCAGAGCAGCGGCAGAGGCGAGTGGAATCAATGCAAAGAAGAGTATTTACATATCTTATATTCTAAACGGAATTATGGTCGGACTGGCTGGAATGATCTTTATGGCACGTAACAATGCAGGTCTTCCGAATGGAGCAGTCGGATATGAAATGACAGGACTTACAGCAGCTATCGTCGGAGGAACCTCCTTCACAGGCGGAATCGGAACCGTAAGCGGTACCATCGCAGGTGCGTTCATCATCGGATTTTTGGAGAATGTCATGAACCTGTTGGGAGTAAACTCATATATTCAGCAGATCATCGAGGGTGCCATCATCGTCCTTGCGGTCGCATTTGATGTGGTCAGCAAATCTAAGAAATCACGGAAGGTGATCATTGTAAAGGAAACACAGGAAAGCGGGAAATAATTTTGTACCTGATCTGTCTGCAAAGTGTGCAGCCGGATAAGTAAATAAATTCATTTTTAGGAGGAAATGTATTATGAAAGCAAAGAAAATCGGAGCAATGTTATTGGCAGCAGTTATGACGGTTTCGCTGGCAGCATGCGGCGGAGGCGGGAAGGGCGATTCAAAGGGAGATTCTTCTTCCGGCTCTTCGTCAGATAAGAAACGTGTCTGCTTTGTGGCTCGTGCCAGTGCGGATACATTTGCAGCATGGCTCACAACAGAGATGAAAAATGAAGCAAAAAATTATGACAATATTGAACTGACCTGTGTCAGCGGTGAAGGCGATGACAATAAAGAAAATGGACTGCTGGAGGATTGTGTGACAAAGAATTACGACCTTGTTATCGTGCAGTCTAACAACAATGGCGCACAGGCTCCTTATGTACAGCAGCTTGTAGATGCAAAAATCCCGGTCATTACAACAAATCCGACGACCCACCAGAGCGACTTAGACGGCAGCGATGACGACTCTGTTATGGAAGGAACAGGAACTGTGGATGCAGATCCGATTGCACAGGCTAAGGTAAGCGCAGACAGAGCAGTAGAAGAGGTTCCGAAGAATGCGAATGTTGTTGTTCTGAACGGCCCGTCTGGAAACTTCCATGCAGATAAGAGAAGAGAGGCTTGGACAGAGTATTTCTTCGACAAACGCCCTGACGTAAAGATCCTCTATGAAGATTATGCTAACTGGAACAGTGATGAGGCTCTGACATTGATGGAATCCTGGGTACAGTCAGGTACACACATTGACGCGATCATTTCTATGAATGATAACATGGCAGCAGGTGCGATCGAAGCAATCAGAGATGATAAAGAGTACATCGCAGCAGACGGAACACCAAGCTTCCTGGCATACGGCGTGGATGGTACAGCGCAGGGATGTCTGCTGATCAAAGAAGGTCTTTTGACTTCAACAGCACTGCAGTCCGCAGCTGACCTTGCTAAGAAGAACATGGAATATGCTGATAAAGTCGTAAGTGGAGAAATGAAGGTGACAGATGTAAACGACTATGTTGATGCACCAGAAATCAACAAGGATAATGTTCAGGAATATATTCAGATGTATATTGACAATGGTGAAATTACGGATGATGGTTCCCTCAGTGAATAATCAGGTGACTCCATCCGTGCCCTGAATGGGCGGCTGATCTGTAAATGATAGATAAATAAAGAACTGGCTGCCTGGTAAATTTTATTACCAGGCAGTTTTACTAAAAGGAGACAGCACGGTATAAAGCCTGCCGAATACAGAAAATGGAAGTGAAATTGATTTTAATATGAAAGGAGATTATAAAAATGAAAATGCAGAAGGGTGCTTTTATGAGAGGAACGGACCATATGGTCCTCAAAGAAATCCCGGTTCCAGAGGTGGGGGAGAAGGAGGTCCTGGTTTCTCTCGAATATGTTGGAATCTGCGGCTCAGATGTCCACTATTTCCACAGTGGAAACTGCGGAGCGTACAAGGTAGATCTGTCTGAGGACTTCATGCTGGGCCACGAGTGCGCTGGTACAGTAGTTGAAGTGGGAGCAGGCGTGGAGGATTTAAAGGTCGGCGACAGAGTGGCCCTGGAGCCAGGTATCACATGCGGAAAATGTGAGGCATGCAAGTCCGGTCATTATAACCTCTGCCCGGATGTTGTGTTCTTGGCAACCCCGCCGGTACAGGGCTGCAATGAGGAATATATTGCTTTCCCTGCGGATATGTGCTTTAAGCTGCCGGAAAATGTTTCTACGAAAGAGGGAGCCCTGATCGAGCCTTTATCTGTAGGTTTCTACGCAGCAGAGCAGGGCGCTGTCAATACAGGGGATACAGTCATCATTCTGGGAGCAGGCTGTATTGGTCTGGTGACTCTTCTGGCATGTAAGGCTCACGGCGCCGGACAGATCATTGTAGCGGACCTGGTGGATGCCCGCCTGGAAAAAGCAATGGAGCTGGGGGCAACGGCTGTTGTGAATAGTGGAAAAGAAGATATTTTTGAAAAAGTACAGGAACTGACAGGCGGTCGTGGATTTGATGTTGTATTTGAAACGGCAGGCTCTGCAGTTACGATCGCACAGACTCCATTTTTCGTAAGACGCGGCGGAACGATTACATTAGTAGGTATTTCTGCACAGGAAGAGATCAATTATAATTTCGCACAGATCATGGATAAAGAGGCGACCATCAAGTCTGTATTCCGTTATAAAAATATTTATCCGAAGGCAATCGCAGCAGTAGCAGGCGGTGCGATTGATGTGAAAAATATCGTAACCCATGAATTTGATCTGGAGCATATCCAGGAGGCTTATGAGGAGGCTGTCAACAATAAGACAGACCTTGTAAAGGCAGTCATAAAGGTGAAATAGTATGATTTATATAGGGATTGATTTGGGAACATCTGCTGTCAAACTGTTGGCGATGGATGAAAAAGGTGTGATACAGAAGGTCGTGACAAAAGAATATCCGCTGTATTTTCCGCATCCGGGCTGGTCGGAGCAAAATCCGGCTGACTGGTATGAGCAGACGATGGAAGGGCTTAAGGAACTAATTTCAGGTATTGATGCCTCCAAAGTTGCAGGAATCGGTGCGGGCGGTCAAATGCATGGGCTGGTGGCCCTGGATGAAAAAGACCAGGTAGTGCGGCCTGCAATCCTGTGGAATGACGGAAGGACCGGGAAACAGACAGATTACCTGAACAAAGTCGTTGGGAAGGAACAGCTTTCTAAATATACCGCAAACATCGCATTTGCAGGGTTTACGGCCCCAAAGATTTTGTGGATGAAGGAAAATGAGCCAGAACTTTTTGCAAAGACTGCAAAAATCATGCTGCCAAAAGATTATATTAACTACCGTCTGTCAGGTGCCTTTTGTACGGATTATTCCGATGCATCGGGTATGCTGCTTTTGGATGTGGAGCACAAGTGCTGGTCTAAGCAGATGATGGAAATCTGCGGAATCCGGCGTGAGCAGCTTCCCCGGCTTTATGAGAGCTATGAGGTGGTCGGGACCTTAAAACCAGAATTGGCTGCGTTTTTAGGCCTGTCCCCGGAAGTAAAACTCGTTGCAGGAGCGGGAGACAATGCTGCGGCCGCAGTCGGGACAGGAACAGTAGGCGAAGGACGCTGTAATATTTCCCTTGGAACGAGCGGGACAATCTTCATATCCAGCCGGAACTTCCGTGTGGATGATAATAATGCACTGCATTCCTTCGACCATGCGGATGGATATTATCATTTAATGGGCTGCATGTTAAGTGCAGCGTCCTGTAATAAGTGGTGGATGGATGAAATCCTGCGGACAAAGGATTATGCAAAGGAGCAGGAAAAGATAGAAAAACTGGGTGAAAACCACGTATTTTTCCTTCCATATCTGATGGGAGAGAGATCCCCTCATAATGATCCGGATGCACGTGCAATGTTCGTGGGAATGACCATGGATACGACCCGCGAGGACATGACCCAGGCAGTTCTGGAGGGAGTCATCTTTGGGCTGCGCGACTCTCTTGAGGTAGCAAGAAAATTAGGGATTCAGGTCGAGAGGACAAAAATTTGCGGCGGCGGTGCGAAGAGCCCTCTCTGGAAAAAAATGACCGCAAATATCCTCAACATGGAAGTCGATGTCATCGAGACCGAGGAAGGTCCTGGTTACGGTGGTGCGATCCTGGCCGCGGTCGGCTGTGGAGAATTTCCAGATGTTGAGCAAGCGGCTGGACAATTAGTAAAAGTAGTAGATACAGTAAAGCCAGAACCAGAATTAGTGGCCAAATATGAGGAAAAATATCAGCAATTCAGAAAATATTATCCGGCAGTGAAAGAACTGTTTCGAGAATAAAGAATCGGTGCTCAACTGTAAAAACGGAGCCGGGATGCGTCAGAGTAATGTAGGACGCATCCCGGCTTTTGGTGTGTAGTGATTAAAACTTGAGAATATTCTGAAAATGTTGAGCAAAGGGTCTGACCCCCTTTGCAGAACCCTTGCAAATTGGAGTGATTTTGAGTATAGTTGATATATGATGGAAAAAGTAATCAAGTTTATTAAAAAGTATCATATGATAGTAAAAGGGGACAAGGTCATCGCAGGGATATCGGGCGGAGCGGATTCGGTATGCCTGCTTTTTGTGCTTCTGGAACTGAGGAAGAGGATGGGAATCGACATCGTGGCCGTGCATGTGAACCATGGAATCAGAGGCGTTGCTGCTGCTGCGGACGAAAAGTTCACCCTGAATCTCTGCGAGGAGCACGGGGTAAAATGTGTGGTTTATCATGAAAATGTAGAATCAATTGCCAAAAAACGGAAACAATCTGTTGAGGAGGCAGGAAGAAATGTAAGAAGGGAAGCCTTTGAGGAGACATTTCGGGAGGAACAGGGAACGAAAATAGCGATGGCCCATCACCAGAATGATAATGCGGAGACCTTGCTCATGAATCTTGCACGGGGGGCGGGAATCAAGGGGCTGGGAGGCATTCGGCCCGTGAATGGCAATATCGTTCGGCCTCTTCTGTGTCTGACAAGGATGGAGATTGAAGGATATCTGGTGAAGAACGCACAGGACTGGTGTCAGGATGAAACAAATGATGAGGATGACTATACAAGGAACCGTCTCCGCCATCTGGTGATTCCGGTTCTGGAAGAGCAGGTGAATGCACAGGCCGTGCGTCATATGAATGAGGCCATGGAACAAATCCGCATGGTCCAGGAGTATTTAATGCAGCAGACTCAGGCAGCTGCATCTGTGTGTATACAGGAGAAGGAATCCGGGGAATTCCTGATTCAAAAGGAACTATTTAGTAAGCAGCCGGAGGTCATCCAGAGGATGCTTGCCAGGGAATGTCTTTCAAAAGCAGCCGGAGTTCAAAAGGATATTTCCATCGTACATGTGGATGCCCTTTTGAGTTTATTTGAGAAACAAAGCGGAAAAAGCAGGAATCTCCCTTATTTCCTGAAGGCAGTCAGGACTTATGAAGGGGTTGTGCTAAGAAAAGTTCAAGCCGGGTATGCAGATGGAAATCCTGTAGAACGAAAAAAGACTTTGGGAACAAAAGGCAGCGTGGATGGGGCTTTCAGGCCATGTGTGCTGAAAGTTCCGGGGATTACAGAGGTGAAAGAGCTGAATCTGACGATATGCTGTAGTATTCTGGAAAAATCCAAGGATTTTTCTGTAAATCAGATACCGCAAAAGACCTACACGAAATGGATGGATTATGATATAATAAAAGGTAACCTGATTGTCAGAACAAGACAGAGCGGTGATTCTCTTGTGATTGACAAAAAGGGACGAAGTCAGAAGCTGAAATCCTACCTCATTAATGAGAAAGTACCGGCAGAGGAACGGGACAGCCTGCCGCTGATCGCAGACGAGGATCAGATTTTATGGATACTGGGGCACCGTATGAGCAGTGCCTGCCTGGTCACCGAGAATACGGACCGGGTGTTAGAGATAAAAGTAACGGAGGAGAAAAATAATGTCAGAGAAGATTAAAGTTTTAGTATCAGAAAAAGATGTAGATGAAAGAATCGAGGCATTGGGAAAACAGATTAGTAAAGATTACGAAGGAAAACAGGTTCACTTGATCTGCGTATTAAAAGGCGGTGCATTTTTCATGTGCGAGCTTGCAAAGAGAATTACGGTACCGGTCTCACTGGATTTTATGAGTGTTTCCAGCTACGGAGACGGGACAGCTTCAAGCGGTGTCGTACGTATTGCTAAGGACCTGGATGAGTCCATCGAGGGGAAGGATGTACTGATTGTGGAGGATATCATCGATTCCGGAAGAACATTATATTATCTGATGGACATTTTGAGAAAACGCAATCCTAGCAGCCTGCATTTATGTACGCTTTTGGATAAGCCGGAGAGACGGGAGAAGGACGTAAAAGTAGATTACGTCGGATTTGAAATACCAGATGAGTTCGTAGTAGGCTATGGCCTTGACTATGCTCAAAAATATAGGAATCTGCCATATATCGGTGTGGTGGAAGGAGTAGAATAGGAAGGAGTACACACCATTGAACAACAAAAAGTATAAGGGCGCGGGCGGTGCGACATTTCTTACATTTATCGTCATAGTGTTTCTCGCACTCTGGTTGACGAACCGTATGCAGGTCAGAGACCAGGATATGACATATCAGAGCTTTGTACAGGAAGTAAAGGATCAGAATGTTAAGGATGTCAACATTAAGCAGAATAAGACAGTACCTACCGGGGTCGTGACCGTAACGCTCAAGAACAGTGACACAACAAAGCAGGTCAATGTATCGGATGTGAATGCAGTACAAGAGCTTTTGGAAAAGTATAAGATTGACTATCAGATGCCGAATGTCCAGGAGGATTCTTGGCTGACGACGATTCTGATGCCGCTTTTGTTCACATTCCTGGGAATCACGTTGATCTTCATGTTCATGAATCGTCAGGGAGGCGGTGCCAATGCAAAGGCAATGAATTTCGGCAAGAGCCGGGCCAGGATGACGACAGATTCTGATAAGAAGGTGACATTCGCAGATGTGGCCGGATTAAAGGAAGAAAAGGAGGAGCTGGAGGAAATCGTTGATTTCTTGAAAGCACCTAAGAAGTATATCCAGGTCGGAGCAAGGATTCCGAAGGGCGTCCTTCTTGAGGGACCTCCGGGAACAGGTAAGACTCTGCTTGCCAAGGCAGTCGCAGGAGAAGCAGGAGTTCCATTTTTCAGTATATCTGGTTCTGACTTCGTAGAAATGTTCGTCGGAGTCGGAGCATCTCGTGTACGTGATCTGTTCCAGGATGCAAAAAAGAATGCTCCGTGTATTGTCTTTATCGACGAGATTGATGCAGTCGCAAGACGCAGGGGAAGCGGACTTGGCGGCGGTCATGACGAGAGGGAGCAGACACTCAACCAGCTGCTTGTCGAGATGGATGGTTTCGGAGTAAATGAAGGAATCATCGTGATGGCAGCGACCAACAGAAAGGATATTCTCGATCCCGCAATTTTACGACCAGGACGTTTTGACAGGAATGTCATCGTTGGAAGACCTGATGTGGGCGGAAGGGAAGAGATTTTAAAGGTCCATGCCAAGAATAAGCCTCTTGGAGATGATGTAGATTTAAAGCAGATTGCTCAGACGACTTCTGGCTTTACAGGTGCAGATTTGGAGAACCTGTTGAATGAAGCGGCTATTTTAGCGGCAAAGGAAGGCAGAGTATACCTGCAGCAGTCAGATATCCGCCATGCATTTGTAAAGGTAGGAATCGGGCCGGAGAAGAAGAGCCGTATCGTATCTGAAAAAGAACGTAAGATCACAGCCTATCATGAAGCAGGTCATGCGATTCTGTTCCATTTACTGCCAGATGTAGGACCTGTTTACAGTGTTTCCATCATCCCGACAGGTGGTGCGGGCGGTTACACAATGCCACTCCCTGAGAATGATGATATGTTCAACACGAAGGGCCATATGCTCCAGGAGATTACAGTTTCACTGGGCGGCCGTGTGGCAGAGGAAGAAGTATTTGATGATATTACGACTGGGGCATCCCAGGATATCAAACAGGCAACTGCGATTGCCAAGTCTATGATCACAAAATTTGGTATGTCAGAGCGCCTCGGACTGATCAATTACGATAATGACAGTGATGAGGTATTCATCGGACGTGATTTTGGCCATACATCAAGGGGATATGGTGAAAAAGTGGCAAGCACGATCGACGAGGAAGTGAAGAGAATCATTGATGAATGTTATCTGAAGGCAAGATCAATTTTAAGAGAATATAATTCAGTTCTTCAGAAATGCGCAGAATTACTTCTGGAAAAAGAGAAAATTACAAGAAGTGAATTTGAAGCATTATTCGATGACAATGAGAAATTGGGCGAGGATCTCCAGTAAAGGAGGTCCTTGTCCCAAAGGAGGTTTTTTATGAACAAGGACGCACTATTTAGTGATGGAACGTCCAGTTATGTGATTCCTGCAGAACCAAAGGAAAATGAAAAGGTAAGAATCAGGTTCCGTACAGCTAAAGATGATGTAGACGAGGTGCGGATCTCCACAAAAATCGACGGAGAACAGAAGTCAATTTTGATGGAAAAATCAGTTTCCGGCGATGTGTTTGATTATTATGAAATCGAGTGGCAGTTAAGTGATGAACCGTTTTCCTATTGTTTTGAAATTCGGAAAGGGGAAGAAGTATGTTATTATAACCGCTGTGGTGTCGCTGGGGAAATTGTGGATTACTATGCGTTTGTAATCGTTCCGGGTTTTTCTACACCGGAATGGGCCAAGGGCGCAGTGATGTATCAGATTTTTGTGGACCGTTTTTATAATGGTGATCCATCCAATGATGTTGAAGATTGGGAATATATTTATATTGGGGAACCGTGCCAGAAGGTAAAAGACTGGAATCAACTGCCTCAGTCCATGGATGTCCGCAGATTTTATGGCGGCGACTTAAGGGGCGTTTTGGAAAAACTGGACTATTTGGAAGAACTCGGGGTGGAAGTGATTTATTTCAATCCACTGTTTGTATCTCCGTCGAATCATAAGTATGATATCCAGGATTATGATTACATTGACCCACATTATGGAGAGATTGTTGTGGATGGGGGGCAGACCCTGCCGGAATGGGCGGCAGATAACATAGGTGCGACGAAATATCAGAATCGTACAGGCTTGAAGGCAAATCTGGAGGCTAGTAATGCTCTGTTTGCCAGGTTAGTAGATGAAATGCATAAGCGAGGGATGCGCGTGATTTTGGACGGTGTGTTCAATCACTGCGGTTCTTTTAATAAATGGATGGACAGAGAACGAATTTATGAGCAGCAGGAAAGCTATGCTAAGGGTGCATTTGTCAGTGCATGGAGCCCTTATCGTTCCTTCTTTCATTTCTTCAACGAAAGCGATTCGGCATGGCCGTATAATTACGAATATGACGGCTGGTGGGGACATGACACACTGCCGAAGCTGAATTATGAAGATTCACCGATGCTGGAACAGTACATCATGGATGTCGCGAAGAAATGGGTGTCACCTCCGTATAATGTGGATGGATGGCGCTTAGATGTGGCAGCTGATTTAGGATACAGTAATGAATATAACCATATGTTCTGGAAGCGTTTCCGCAAGGAAGTGAAGAAAGCCAGACCAGATGCACTGATCTTGGCGGAGCATTATGGAGACCCTGCAGAATGGCTGCAAGGGGATGAATGGGACAGTGTCATGAACTACGATGCGTTCATGGAACCTGTCACATGGTTTTTGACCGGTATGGAGAAACACAGTGATGAGAGGCGTACAGACCTTTGGGGCAATGCGGATAACTTTGTGAATACGATGCGCCATTATATGTCTACGATGCTCACACCATCTTTACAGGTCGCGATGAATGAATTATCCAATCATGACCACTCCCGGTTCCTGACCAGGACGAACCATATCGTAGGCCGTGTGGAGCAGCATGGTTCAAGGGCCGCGGAGGAAGGAGTCAATCCTGCAGTAATGCGAGAAGCCGTTGTGATCCAGATGACCTGGGTCGGGGCACCGACTATTTATTATGGTGATGAGGTCGGAGTCTGTGGATTTACAGACCCGGATAACCGCAGGACTTATCCTTGGGGAAGAGAAGACCAGATGATGCTTGGTTTCCATAAGGAGATGATCCGTATTCACAAAAGGCAGCATCCGCTGCGCCAGGGCTCTCTGCGAATACTGTGCTGGGATAACAATGTGCTTGCGTATGGCCGCTTCCAAGGGGATGATCAGGTCATTGTTGTATTGAATAACAGCAAGGATCTGAAAGAGATTACAGTACCGGTGTGGAAGGCAGAAGTTCCGATGAAGGGACGAATGAAGAGACTCATCTATACCTATGAGGAAGGATATACGACCGATTATGATGAGTACATTGTGGAGAATGGCGAAGTAGTATTAAATATGGGACGGCATTCGGCTGTTGTTATGAGGACGATTCGGGAAATATAAAGAAGAATAAGATAGTAGTTTAAGCCTCTCTTATGGTTTTAAGAGGGGCTTTTTGTTATACAGGAAAGTTCGAAGAACTATCCTATTACTGAATATAAGTCAGGAGTTTTCTGTAGGTTTTAAACGGGACCTGTAATCAGTAGGAGAAATTTGTTTGTATTTTTTGAACACTCTCGAAAAAGAAAATTGGTTGTCATAACCGACAGTCGCTGCTATTTCAGCAATTGTAAGTGTAGTCGTCTCCATGAGTTCGCATGCCCGTGAAAGACGGTAATTAATCAGGTATTCATTGGGAGACATCTGCAGCTCTTTTTTGAATATCTTAGAGAAGTATTTCCGGTCTAAGGATAAATTGGCCGAAATATCTGAGATATTAATGGGCTGACTGTAGTTCTTTTTTATATAAGTTATAGCTTCTTTAACATATTCTTTCGTATTGCTGTAGTTCATTGCTTTAGAAGATTTGTCTACAATGGAAGCGAGAATGAGATAAAGATATCCCATATAACTCAGATCTTTATTAGCAGCGGATTTTTCTGTTGCTAAAATCTTGTTAAATGCATTTTCTATAATGGGTCTATTCGGACAGTCTGACACTAGATTTGTCTTTGAAAATCCAGCTCTTTCCAAATAAAATTCTGAATTTAATCCGTCAAAAGCTACCCAGGAATATCTCCAGGGTTCCTCACAATCTGCACGATAATAAACAATTTCATCAGGATAACAGGCAAAAAGCTGGCCCTCTGTAATAATATATTCCCTTTGATTTGAACGGAGATAGCCTTTTCCACTATGTACAAAATGTAGTTTATACTGGTTTTTTATACCAGGCCCCCAAGATTCATTGGGAGTACATTGTTGTGTACCAAAATAGTATAGCTCTAAATCTGTATTCTTTTTTTTGTCTGCGCTTTCGTTTAATATAGAATTCTTTTTCATTTGATTACTCTCCCACCACTAGAAAGTAAATTTCGTAAACATATAACCATTATTATAGGGGAAAAGTATGTGTTTTGCAATAGTCAGTCTATAGGAAAAGAATGGAGACATTGCGACATCAAATGGAAACATATGGAAATAGTATCTGATTATGTAAAGATTATAATGAATATATAGATTCAAATGGAGGTGTATATGGAAGAAAAACTAACGTTAAAAGAAATTATGAGTTATGGAGCAGGTGATTTTGCGCAAAATGGAATGTTTACTTTTATATCATCCTATCTGTTATTTTTCTGTACAGATGCTGTAGGAATTGATTTAGAGGCAGCAGGACTGATTCTCCTGATAGGAAGGACAGCAGATGCGCTGCTAAGTCCATTTATTGGCAGTGTATTGGACAGATCACAAACAGTAAATGGGAAGTGCAAACCATATATACGCTTTTTCATTTTTCCAGAAATTCTTCTTCTTGTTCTGGTATTTGCTGTGCCCGAACTACAGGAGTCGGTAAAACTTCTATATTTGGGAACGGTATATCTATTATTCAGTATAGCCTATGCCATTATGAGTGTAGCATATTTCACATTGCTTTCTTTAATGACGAGGCGGGAAGACGAAAGGCTGCGTTTGAATCTGTTTAAAAATCTTGGTGCATCTATGGGCGGAACCTTGGTGACTGCGTCAGTCTTAAAAATTGTAGAGCGATTTTCTCCGAAGATAAAATATGGATTTTTATTTGCTGTGACAGGGTTTGCATTTGTATTTATGACGGCAGGGGTGCTATGCGCAAAAAATACCAAAGAGCGGGTGAAAGCAAAGAGAACGGAGAAACTAAATTTTATTCAGGCATTTGGTGTAACAAGGAAAAGCAGAGCCTGGATTGTTTTATGCTTGATACATTTTTCTGAACTTTTTTTCTATTCTATGAGGACACAAGGATTGATCTACTACTGCAAGTACTATCTTGGAAGGGAAAATATAGGAGCAGTTCTTCTGACTATGACCCAGATTGTAACTAAAGGTTCTGTTTTGGGGCGGATATGAGGCGGATATGCAGATTACATATACAGTCGAGAGAGTAATTTTGATTAATTATATCGGAATTCCCTTGGTTTTGTCAGTTGGAGTGATTTTGTTAGTAACTTTTTATCCTGTTGATAAATAGAGACAATGAGCCATAAACAACAATCTTCCGGCAATGGCTTCTCAAACACAGAGAATTATAATGATATTAAAAGAAAGCGGCGGAGGTGTATACATGGAATATAAAAGGCTGGGAAAGTCAGGGTTATGGGTAAGCAGACTGATTTTGGGGACGATGAACTTTGGGAGCAGAATAGCAGAAAAAGATGCTTTTGATATCATGGATGCTGCGTTAGATATAGGAATCAACTATTTCGATACGGCTAATAATTATGGAAAAAGCATACAAAAGGAGGGGATTTCAGAAACAATCATAGGGAAATGGTTTGAAAAAGGAGGAGGTAGAAGGGAGAAGGTTATTTTATCGACTAAGGTATATGAACCTATGCGGGAAAATAATCCCAATGATGTTCCGGGGCTGTCGGCCTATAAAGTCCGTCGTCATTTTGAGGATTCTTTAAAAAGACTTAAGACAGACCATGTAGAAATCTATTATATGCATCATGTGGATCGGAGCATTTCTTGGGATGAGGTATTGCCTGCATTTCAGGGGATGATTCAGAGGGGAGATATTGACTATCTGGCTTCAAGTAATTTTGCAGGATGGAATATTGCAGATGTACAGGCAGAAGCTAAAAAGGCAAATATGTTTGGTCTGATATGTGAGCAGCATAAATATAATCTACTCAGCAGAATGCCTGAATTGGAGGTTCTCCCAAGCGCAAAAAATCATGGGATGGGAGTTGTTACCTGGAGTCCTTTGGCAGGAGGGCTTTTATCTAGAAATGCAAGGAATAGAGAAGTAGAAGAGGAGGCTTTACAAATACAGTTACAGAAGTTTCATAACTTAAGTACAGAGATTGGGGAAAAAGAGGATACACTGGCGTTAGCGTGGATTCTTAAGAATCCTGTGATCACGGCCCCTATTATTGGTCCACGTACTGTCGAGCAGCTTTATGACACAGTCAGGGCTGTAGAAATCAGTATCGATGATGAAATTATGGAAAAACTGGACGAAATATTTCCTGGACCGGGGGGACAGGCACCAGAGGCTTATGCATGGTAGAGTTTGGAGAACACGAGAAAAAAATAGAAAGGACAAAGTGAACAAATGGATAATTGTTTCAGCCAATGGAGAAGACAGAAAATAAAGCCCGCAGGAGAGGTAGGGATTACTCAAACGTCAAAGGGTGAGATGTACATTATTGCGAGAGACCTAAAAGGCCAGCTTTGGGAAAAACAGGAAATACGAGGTGATTGGTCCCAATGGAAACTTGTTGAAGAGGCAGACAGAGAACAACTGGACATGGAATACGGCGTGCTGGCGGCTAACCATGCAAGGGATGGGAGAATTGCAGTCTTTGGAAAAAGCAAATACGGTGAAATTCTTTTTTCTTGGATAGATCCTTATGATGAAAATAAGACCATCCGCTGGAAGAATATGTATCAAGCAATTGCGGTAAATATTGCAGTGTGTGAGAGGTGTACAGGAGGAATAGAAGTATTTCGCTTGGATACAGCAAATCAGTTATGGCATAGTTGGACGAATCCGAAAGGGGAGTGGTCACAATGGCAGCCGCTAGGCGGACCTATATCAGGAGCTATGACAGTGACCAATAATAAAGAGGGATTTCCACAGGTGTTTGGTAAATTTTTAGATGGTTCGCTGGCTGTGAGAAGACATCATAGCGATGGTATGTGGGGAGAATGGGTGTATGTGAGAAAGGACAAGATACAGAAGTTCAAAAGTATGCAGGATTCAGATGGGAAGATATTACTGGCGGTCTTAGATATAGAAGGAAGAATACAGACCTGCAGACAGAAAGAAGAGGCCGATGCGTGGGAGGAATGGGAATTACTTTCGACAGAAGAGTACACTGACTTTTGTCTTGTGGAAAATGATCAGGGAGATGCTGTTTTCCTGGGAATCACGAATAATGGAACAATCGTGCGTATTGAAGAAAAATGTTTAGGACAGCTTCAAAGTTTAGAGGAAATAAAAGTAAGATGGATAGAGTCTGCCCGACTTATAGATGGAACTATCTGTTTTATTGCAGTGGGACTGGACGGTTATCTGCAGATGAAGGAGGAGTGTAAAGATGGAGCGGTTAGAGAGAGCAGCAGCGGCTGCCTGTAATGTGGATCCGCTAAGGTTGGCTGAAATGTATGAGGAATTGGGAAAATATAATGTACATTCGGTAATGGTTACCAGACATGGAAAGGTCATTGCAGAGGGGTGGTGGGCTCCTTATAAAGCAGAATATAATCATATTCAATATTCGGTCAGCAAAAGTTTTGTGGGGACTGCAATTGGCCTGGCGGTCTCAGAAGGACTTTTAACAGTTGAAGACCGAATCTTAGATATACTGGATGGAATTCTTCCATCCAGACCATGTGAGAACATGGAAAAACTGACAATCAGGCATGTGTTGACTATGAGTACCGGGCATCGTACAGAAAGAAATATGTTCCAGGAAGGCGAATCGTGGATTTATTCCCTGCTTTCTTCTTACATTGATGGTGAACCCGGTAAAGAATTTCGTTATATTAGTAGTTCTACTTATATTTTGAGTGCGGTAATCCATAAACTGACAGGACAGAATGTATTTGATTATTTAAAACCGCGGCTGTTCGAACCGCTTGGATTTTCAGAAAACATTTGGTGGGAGACCTCTCCAGAGGGTTTGAATACTGGATTTAATGGTCTTAATGCAACGGCAGAGGACATCACGAAATTGGCTTTGCTCTATCTGAATAATGGACAGTGGAAGGGACGGCAGATTTTACCAAAGGATTGGGTTCGTGAGGCGTCTGATATACAAATTCGGAACATACATAATGATAAAAACCAGAAGTTGGGATATAGGCAGGGATTTGGGAGATTTTCAGAGGATTGGAAAAGTGGTTATGGTTATTTGTTCTGGCATTGTGTCCCAAAAGGGGCATATCGGGGAGATGGAATTTATGGTCAGATGTGTGTTGTAATGCCAGAACAAGACATGACAGTTGCAGTTGCAGCGGGATGTAGTGAACCAGATCGTATTCTGGATATTGTGTGGAAATATTTGCTTCCGGCTGTTGATGTGGTTTGCACTAATGATGAGGCACAACATATCCTGGAGCGAAAATTAAGGGAATTAGAGATTCCAACAGTAAAAGGAGAGCAGTACCATCCGAACCAGGAATATCTGTCCGGGCGTGTATTCAAGGTCGCAAGAAATGGAGCTGGAATTTGGCAGATTGGTTTTTTGTTTCCTGAGAATGGTATGCCATCGGTCAGTATCGTCACGGAGAAAGGGATTTTTAAGGCATGGATCGGTTACGAAAAGTGGGTAGAGAATGAAACAGGGTACGATCCAGACGGCTTTAGCTGTGATAATGTCATATTTTTTAATGATGCATCTCTAAGTGGAGCATGGCAGGAAGATGAATATGTTATCAAATTGGTCTACACTAGAACACCATTTGTTGATACCTTGCGGGTCAGATTTTTAGATGGAAGAATAGCAGGAAGTTATACGCACACTGTAAAATATGGTCAGAAAAGCTATGAAATAATAGGAATTGAGGATTAACACAATTTGCTTCTAAATGGGAAAAGCGACATTGTGTCATATATGAAATCCTTTGGGTTATGTTAAAAATATACAGAAAAGTTATAATTTAAGTAAATGAATTATCGATAATTTATAAAGAACAGGAGGAAGTTATGAATTTTTCAAAAATACCTTGTTTTGACAATCATGCACATTCTGTTGATGGAAAGCAGACAACAATTACACCCTTTGAATTCCTGAAAGGTTATCAGGCATTAAAAGACAGAACCGATCCGCCAAGCGGAGATTTAAGAGACCCACTGTATGGAGGCTTTACTGAGGAACTGATACTCCATACAAGAAGTACAGGAGTCGTATACTCGACGATTTGTCATTTGGCACGACTTTTTAATTGTGAGCCTACACTGGAGAGTGTAATAGAACAAAGAAATCGTTATACAGAACAGTATGGGATACAGGCATATTCAGAGATGCTGTATAAAGAGGGAAATTTGATTGGCGGAGTACTAGAGACAGATAATCCTATTGGAGAAGATGTGGAGGATAAGATGCCCGAATTCCAGGTGTTCAGACTGTATTCTTTTGACCATCAGCTTTTCAGATTATTAAAAGAGACAAAAAGTTATCATGAATTATGGGAAAGGTTTTCAGAAGATGTAAGAAAGGCATTCTTAGACCCACATTATACAGGAATTAAATGTCATCTTTCGGAAGTTTTTTCACACAGCAGTGCACGACCGGTATATTCAGAGGAGGCAGAGAGTGTATTTGCAAGTGCTAAAGCATTGGTTCGCCAGGATCTTGAGACCGTATATATGGCGCTTTTAACAGATACCATGCTTTTATGTCAGGAGCTGGATGTGCCACTTCATATACATTCAGGAATTACCGGACATTCAACTTACTTAGGGGAACCAGGTATTGCAGGACAAGTAACCGTAAAAGCAGGAAGCATGTTTGATGGAGAACCATTTGCTTTAGCACGATTCCTGACAAAGCCGGAGTTTAGAAATACAAAGGTAGTCTTTCTTCATGCAGGATATCCCTGGCTTAGGAATCTGTCTATGATGGCAGCGTTTTTTCCGAATGTCTATATCGATATGTCCTGTGCATTGTCCTGGACTTCGTTAGCTAGTGAACGGACCTTAGAAGAATTGATGAGTTATGCACCTTTTACAAAAATTGTAGTTGGAAGTGGACAAGGCGGTATTCCAGAAAAGGGATGGATGGCAGCGAAGACGGCTAGAAATGCATTGACAGCAGTTCTGAACCGTGCAGTAGAAAATGGATTTATGTCGGAACAGCAGGCTCAGGAAACAGCAGAAAATATATTATATAAAAATGCAATGAGGCTGCATAAACATTTCACCGTATAGGAGGAAAAGAGATGAGAAAGGCAAGAAGGATTACAGCAGTTTTGCTAGGGATGGCTATGGTAGCTGGATTGACAGCTTGTGCCGGATCTGATGAAAAGAAGGATAGCTCAGCGAAAAGTAACACAGATGAAAAAGTGACAATTAAATTGATGGAATGGGACAGTGGAGTAGATAATGCTAAAACGGAATGGGAAGTATTTTTGGATACTTTTCCAGAATATAAAGACAAAGTTGAGATTGAAGTTATTACAGGAGGAAGCGGTCCAATCGACATTATGGAGACCATGAGAAAAATGGCAGCCTCTGGTGAACAGGAAGAGATGCCGGACATTATCACATGTAACTGGGCTCAGGTCCCAGAATATTATGATATGGGAATCATCCGTGATGTGACAGACGTGTATGATGAACACGGGGATGAAATTCTGCCTGGAGTTATGAGTCTGATGAAATACAAGGACCAGTATATGGGATTCCCGGCAGAAGTTAAAACAAAGATATGGGCATATAGAAAAGATATGTTTGAAAAAGCTGGGGTAGACCCAAATGAGTGTAAGACAGTTGATGATTTGATCGCGGCAGGAAAAAAGGTGCAAGAGGTCTATCCAGAATCTTATATTGAAAACTATACAGAGGTAGCTCAAGGGTATGATCTGTATGCTTATTTTACAGGAAATGGTGCTAGGCTGGCAGATGAAGAGGGAAATTATATTTGTTCTTCAGATCCAGGAGTAAGAGATGCTTTTGAGTTCTATGAAAAGATGCGGGAATCTGGTGTTGTAAGCACCACCATTCAGGATTTTTCAGAAGACTGGTATGCTGCGTTAAATGATGGAACGCTTTGTTCACAAGTATTGGCAGGATGGTTTACATCCAATCATCTGCCGAATGTTTGTCCAGACCTTGCTGGAAAGTGGGGATTGGCGTTATGGCCGGAGGATATTGCCAAGGGTTCAGAATCAGGTGCAAAGTTAATGATGGTAAATGATGCCAGCCCAAATGCAGATCTCTGTGTTGAGATGCTGACGAAGTTCTGTTATACAGAGGAAAGCGCAAGTGCACTCTTCCACAGTTCCAGAGGAATTATTCCTTACTTGAAATCCTGTGCTGAGAGTGAGGAGTTCTTAGTTGCAAATGATTACTATGATGTTGATAGAATGGAAACCGAATTTAAGGCTATGGACTTACTTTCAGTATATCCATATACACCGAATTCTTCTCTGGAAGAGACAATTATTGTCCGTTATCTCGGAGAATATCTATCAGGGACCATGGATTTAGATACGGCCCTTAAGTCGGCAGAAGATGAGATGAAAGCACAGATTGGAAATGCATACGAATAAAAAAGCAGCAGGGATTTATGAATATCGGCTTTGCACAATGTGCAGAGCCGATATTCATAACAATGAGGAGAGGAAATTAATGAAGAATACGAAAAAGAAAAATAAGAGTGGCAGCAGGGGATTTATCTTGTTTTTACTGGGCCCGTTCTGTGTATTGCACCTAATATTTACCATTTTTCCAGCGGTTTATTCCTTCGTTCTGAGCTTTTTTAAATACAGGGGATATGGTGAGGCAAAATTTATAGGTTTAGAAAATTATAAAAATCTGCTTGGAATGTCTTCAACATGGCGTCAGATGGGGAATACCATGATCTATTATTTTTCTCATCTGATTCCCTGCCTGATTATTGGGTTCATTCTTGCTTATGCAGTATACAATATGTTGGGAAAGCGGTCACAGCGTTTTTATAAGCCGATATTTTATCTGCCGCAATTGTGTGCGACAGTAGCAGCTTCTATGGTTTTTGGGGTGATTTTTGGGACGAATATTGGGGTCATCAATCAACTTTTAGGGACAAAGATTCCATTTTTAACGAATCTCAATTATATAAAGATTCCAGTTATCGTATTGATTATATGGAGGACAATGGGATGGTATTTTTTGATTCTTCTTTCAGGAATGAGTACAGTTAGTACAGATTTGCTGGAGGCTGCAAAGCTGGATGGGGCAAATAGGATAAAGCAGATCAGATATGTGGTGCTTCCAGTTATGAAACCGATTATTTCATTTTTGATTATAACGGAGACGATGTCCTCCATTAAAATATATACGGAACCAGCGTTGGTGACGAATAATGTAACCGCAACATCCATGCCGATTGCTGCGGCTCCCTTTGTAAATGTAATCGTGAGTAATCTGGATGGAGGACAGTTTGGCATGGCATCAGCAGCAGGCTGGATTTTATTTGGTGTAATTCTGATCTTTACGCTGATTTATATGGCAGTCTTTAATGAGAAGGGAGGAATATAGTATGAAGAAAAAGACAGGTAAAGTTCTTCTGCACAGCGTGTTGGTACTCTGTTCTTTTGTTGCACTCTATCCCTTTTTCATCATGTTTACAGGTTCTTTCAAAACTTCTTCCGAGCTTGGCGTAAATGCTGCCGGGTGGCCTATACATGCAACTTTGGAAAACTTTACAAGACTACTGAATTATAATTCACATATTATTTCCAGGACTTTTCTGAATGCACTTGGTGTTTCAGTTGTATCTACAGTGATTGTTCTTGTGTTAGCTTCCTGGGCGGGATATGCATTTGCAAAATTTAAGTTTAAAGGAAAGAAAGTCCTGTTTATTTTCTTCCTGGCGACAATGATGCTGCCAATGGAAGTGAATATGACCCCTTTATTTATAATGTTTTCGAAGCTGCACTGGCTGAATTCCTATCAGGTTCAGATTCTTCCAGGGATAGCGAATGTTCTGGCAATGTATATGTATAAACAGTATATGGAAAGTCTGCCGGATTCTGTCATGGAATCAGCCTATCTGGACGGAGCAGGGAATTGGACTGTATATAGGAAGATTGTAATGCCTATGGTAAAACCAGCTACAAGTGCATTGGCAATTATTATGTTTCTTGGTAAATGGAACGATTATTTGATGCCAAGGACAATGATTACAAAACAGGAATTCATGCCAATTATGGTTATTCTGCCAACCTTAAGTGATACAGGGACAAGCTATGTTATCCCTTGGGAATTAATTTTTGCAGGCTGCGTACTAATTACGATTCCGCTTCTGATTGTATTTTTTATTTTTCAGGATAAATTTATGAGCAGTGTGGTAATGGGGGCTGTAAAGGAGTAAAGAAGGGGTTGGTTAGAAAACGATAGGAGAGACGATTATGGAAAGAATGTATTTGGCAAATGAAAAACGATATCAGGGGATGATTTATAATAGATGCGGACAAAGTGGACTAAAGCTGCCACTTTTATCATTAGGATTATGGCATAATTTTGGGGCATGCAGCAGTTTCGATAATATGAGGAATATGTGTATCACTGCCTTTGATGAGGGAATCACTCATTTTGATCTGGCTAATAATTACGGGCCGTATTTTGGAAGTGCAGAGGAGAATTTCGGAAGGATACTCAATCAGGAACTGCGTTCTTACAGGGATGAACTCGTAATTAGTACCAAGGCTGGATATGATATGTGGGATGGACCTTATGGAAGCTGGGGCAGCAGAAAACATTTGATTGCAAGCCTGGAACAGAGTCTGAAGAGAATGAACTGCGATTATGTAGATATATTTTATCATCACCGTATGGATAAAACCACCCCATTGGAAGAGACAATGGACGCCCTGGCATATATCGTGAAGAGTGGAAAGGCACTATATATCGGTATTTCTAATTATGACAAGGAGTATACAAAAAAGGCTGCAGAATTATTAAATGAACGAAAATGTCCCTGCATTGTGAATCAAAGAAGATATTCTATATTTGACAGAACAATCGAAGAGGACGGGGTAAAAGAGTATGCACATCAGAATGGAATCGGTATAGTAGCATTCAGTCCGCTTGCACAGGGGCTTTTGACAGATAAGTATCTAAATGGTATTCCAGAAAGTAGCAGGATTGCTAGGGATCCACGGTTTTTAAAGCCGAGCAGCCTTACAGAGAAGAAATTATTTCAAATCAGACAGCTGAATGAAATTGCAAGGAAGAGGGGACAAACTCTTGCACAGATGTCACTTGCTTGGATTTTGAAGGATGATGAAATTTGTAGTGCTTTGATAGGAGCATCAGCCCCGTGTCAGATTAGAGAAAATTTAGAGATTATAAATAATCATAGTTTTTCAGAAGAAGAGCTGCGTAAGATTGACGAAATCAGTAAAGAAATTCAATAGTGAGGAAAAAATATGGCACATACATTTTTTATGCCCGGCATTATTTTATCGGGGGAAGATGCTGCAGTGGAAGGACTAAAGTACTTGCCAGAAGGAAAGGCCTTTATTATAACCGCGCACAGCAATATGCAGTTGGGGTTAGTTGAACAGTTTACAAAGCTTATGGATCATGAGAAGAGGTCATATAGTATTTTCGATAGCGTAGATTATGAGCCAACAGATAAAATTGTGGAAGAAGGCGTTAAACAATACCAGATGGGTGGCTGTGAATATATGATAGCAATCGGCGGAGGGAGTGTATTAGACGTCATGAAGGCTGTTGGTCTGTTAGTCTCATGCGGTGGCTGCATCTCAGATTATACAGGAAAGCGGTCAATTTCGAAAGCTCTGCCGTTCATGGCTGCAATTCCTACAACAGCAGGAACGGGTTCAGAAGCAACACAGTTTACCATAATTACAAATACTAGAAATGATGTAAAAATGTTGATTGGAATGCCAGCGATGATTCCTGATCTGGTCATGTTGATTCCAGAAATGACGCTTACTGTTCCAAAGAATATAACAGTATCCACAGGAATGGATGCATTGATTCATGCGGTGGAAGCTTATATCTCCAAAAAATCACAGCCGCTGACCGACAGCTTTGCCATTTCTGCAGTAAAGCGTATTTTCAAGAACCTTCCTATTGTATATGAACAGGGGGAAAATAAAGAAGCAAGACAGGAAATGGCATATGCAGCTTTGGAAGCAGGAATTGCATTTAGTAATTCATCTGTAACTCTGATACATGGAATGAGTCGTCCAATTGGAGCATTATTCCATATTCCCCATGGTCTTTCTAATGCAATGCTTTTGAATCATTGCATGGAGTTTATGGCGGACAGTGCAAGTAAAGAGCTTGGAAGACTGGCGGAGGCGGTCGGTCTTACAGAGGACAAGATGAGTGAAACAAAGAAAGCCAAGTGCTTTTTGGAAGGCCTTGCTCAGTTGTGTACAAAATGCCATGTCCCAACATTAGCAGAATATGGAATTGAAAAAGAAGAATTCCTACGGATGGCAGATAAGATGGCAGAAGATGCTCTTGCAAGCGGAAGCCCGCAGAATTTAAGAAAATGTGTTGAGAAAGAGGATATCATACTTCTGTATCATAAACTTTGGGAATCAGAACAATCATAAAAAGGGAGGTGTGGATATGGAAGGACATGGAAGTCAGGGAGGTTTCACGCTTCCAGGAGAAGCAGGATATGAGGCATTGACTTTGAGGCTCGCAGAGAAATGGGGAGCTGATGTAATCAGAGACAGTGATGGTACAGCACTATCTGCCGAGATATTGGAATCTGGATATGATATATATTCTACGATCTGTATCATTAGGAATCATAATGAGTGGGCAAAGAAAAACCCAGATAAACAGCAGCAGACTTTTTTGATGACTCCACCAGAGACAGCGGTTTCAGGAAAATTAGAAATTCATTTGTTAGGGAGTTTTTCAAAGGAGCAGTTTGCAGTGAATGATAGTCCAGAAGCGATGGTCTATTGGCAGGTATATGATAGGACCTTAAATAAGGAATTAGGCAGAAGAGAGTGGGATTATGATAGTGAAAGAAAGTCTGTCAGTATCAGTGCAGTCCCCTGGCATAAGTATACAATATCTTTTCTAGCTTACCGGATATGGGAAGAAATATCAATGTATAATCATAAGACGAATGATTGGGATACAGAGCATCTTATGCAGATCGATCCAGTACATCAGGAGGTACAGTCTTATATGCTGAATTGGATGCAAGAATGGTGCGAAAGCCATCCGCATACTAATGTAGTGAGATTCACGTCTATGTTCTATAATTTTGTATGGATATGGGGGAGTTCAAAGAGAAGGCAGAATATATATACGGATTGGGCATCTTATGATTTTACAGTAAGTCCTGCAGCTCTCGGACAGTTTGAAAAGGAGTATGGGTATGCGTTGACGGCAGAGGATTTTATTAATCAAGGAAAACTTCATGTGACCCATATGCCAGGAACCCGGAAAAAAGCGGATTGGATGGATTTTGTAAATAGATTTGTAGTCTCTTTTGGCAAAAAATTAATTGATATAGTTCATAGATATGGGAAAAAGGCGTATGTATTTTATGATGACAGCTGGGTAGGTATTGAGCCATACGGGAAACGGTTTGAGGAGTTTGGTTTTGACGGCATTATCAAATGTGTATTCAGTGGATATGAGGCCAGGCTGTGTAGTGGTGTAAAAACATCTACACATGAATTAAGAATGCACCCCTATCTGTTTCCAACTGGAGTAGATGGCTCGCCTAGTTTTTTAGAGGGTGGGAATCCGAAAGAAGAAGCGATGAGATATTGGCAGGCCGTGAGGCGCGCTATACTCAGAAGCCCAATCGACCGAATTGGATTAGGTGGATATCTTCATCTGGTAGAGGAAAAGCCAGATTTTGTAGAATATATTGCAGAAATGGCAGATGAGTTCAGAAATATCAGAGAGCTTCATAGAAGTGGAATACCATTTGTACTGAAGCCTAAAATCGGTATTCTGCATTATTGGGGAAGCCTGCGTTCCTGGTCGCTATCAGGACATTTCCATGAAACGTATATGCATGATTTGATTCATTTGAATGAAAGCCTTTCAGGGCTTCCTTTTGATGTTAATTTTTTTAGCTTTGAAGATGTTAAAAATGGTGCATTGGAAAGGGTAGATGTCATTATTAATGCGGGATATGCAGGTAGTGCCTGGAGCGGGGGTGATTCATGGAAAGATGTATCCGTGGTAGAGAAATTGACAGAATGGGTTTCAAAAGGAGGCTCTTTCATCGGGGTCAATGAGCCGTCTGCAGTAGAAGGATACGATACATATTTTCGTATGTCACACGTACTTGGAGTAGATGAGGACCGGGGCGAGAGGGTGTGTCATGGACGATGGGGATTTGAGACAAAGGAAAGCCTTGGAATCATACCTAAGGGAGCGGATGTTAAGAAGAAGGAAGGGATTTATCTTACCGATGGAAAGGCAGAAGTCTTATTGGAGAAGGAGGGATTGCCTGTATTAACTGTAAATAATTTTGGGAAAGGAAAGGGAATCTATCTGGGCGGCTATGAGATTACACCAGAGAACACGAGGTTGTTGCAGAACCTGATTTTATATTGCTCTGGAGAACCCTTACAACAGATGTATATTACCGAAAATTTATATACGGAAGCTGCATTTTTCCCAGATGAAAAGGCACTGGTGGTTGTGAACAATACGGCACAAAGACAGGAAACGGCCGTTATAGTTAAGAATGAGAGAATCTCTTTAGAGTTGGAAGGATATCAATGTAAAATTTTATGTGTATAAAAATAATGATAAATTTCAGATTATAATTATTGATACTGTGCAAGCAGATACAGAGTTGAAGAAAGGGTTCGGTTTGCTTTATTTAGTTTTGGACATTTGGTGATGAGATATGAGCGCGGTCAGAGTATATTGTATTTAGAAAAAAGATAGACTATACTTAATACATATTTAAATCGAGCCGTGGCAGTCTGAATAGTACTGCTCATAGAAAGGAAGTAAGCTTATGAAACAGCTTTATACCAAATGGGGCAGAGAACTTAATCCAGAACATATTTTAGAGGAGTACCCAAGGCCTCTTCTTGTGAGAGAAAGTTATATAAATTTAAATGGCCGCTGGGAGTATGCGTTCACAAAGACCTTCAGAAGGCCAGAAATGTTTGAAGGGACCATACTTGTTCCATTTTCACCGGAGAGTATTTTGTCAGGAGTTGGACGACAGTTAAAGCCGGATGAATATCTGTGGTATCGCTGCAGCTTCTCAGTTTCCCTACAAATTTTAAGGGAGAGTGCACAACATCGTCTGCTGCATTTTGGTGCAGTAGACCAGTCCTGTGTCGTCTATATAAATGGTCGCGAGGCTGTCCGCCATACAGGGGGCTATCTTCCTTTTCAGGCAGATATTACGGATCTGTTGATTGAGGGAGAGAATGAACTGGCAGTGGTGGTCAAGGATTTGAGTGATACTTCCTATCATGCCAGAGGTAAGCAGAAGCTGAAACGCGGCGGAATGTTCTATACGGCGCAGGGCGGTATCTGGCAGACAGTCTGGATGGAGGATGTGCCAAAGAATCATATCACAGAACTGATTGCAGAGCCTGATTTTGATGCAGGCCGGGTCAAAATGACTGTAAAGTCTGAAAAGCCCTCTGATATGCAAATTCAGATCTATCCGGCGCGGATGCAGCTTCGAGAGGAGCAAAACAAAGGAATGTCATATCGGGAGGAGCAAATGAATAAGAGCCCGACGCAGGACCCTCTAATTTGTGTGGAGGGGACTTCGAATAAGCCAATCGAGATTATGCTCCCAGAGGTTCACCCCTGGACTTGTGAAGCTCCATATCTCTATTATTTTACAGTAAAAATGGAGAAGGATGTGGCTCAGAGCTATTTTGCGATGCGGACTTTTACAGTTGAGAAGGATAAGGGGGGAATTCCAAGAATCTGTCTGAATCATCAGGTACAGTTCCAGAAGGGGGTACTGGATCAGGGCTACTGGCCTGATGGACTATATACGGCGCCAAGTGATGAGGCTTTGATTTTTGATATCCAGTCTATGAAGGACATGGGATTTAATATGATTCGGAAACATATCAAGATTGAGCCTCAGAGATGGTATTATCACTGTGACCGTTTGGGAATGGTAGTCTGGCAGGATATGGTGAATGGCGGAGGACAGTATAGATCTTGGTTTGTCACCTATGCAGCTACGGTCTTGTCATGGAGGAACGTGAAAGTAAAGGACGGTTTTACAAGACTTCTGGCCAGACAGGAGAAGGCAGGGCGTCTTGAATTTATCAGAGAAATGAAGGAGACGGTACGCCTCTTAAAGGGACATCCGAGTATCGCGGCCTGGGTGATTTTCAATGAGGGCTGGGGACAGTTCCAGGCGTCAAAGATGACAGAAATCTTGAGAAATGAGGACAACACCCGGCTCATCGATCAGGCCAGCGGCTGGTTCGATCAGGGCGGTGGTAATCTTCAGAGCATTCATAATTATTTCTTTAAGCTGAGGATTCGACCGGAGGAACACAGAGCTACAGTATTATCAGAGTTCGGCGGTTATTCAATGAGGAAAGAAGGCCACAGTGCCTGCCTGACTCAGTATGGCTATGGGATATTTACAGATGAGAGGCTGCTTAATAAGGCATATAGAAAATTAGAAAGGGATGTAGAGAAATTGATACCAAAAGGTCTTTGTGCCAGTGTATATACACAGCTTTCAGATGTGGAGGAAGAGGTAAATGGGATTTTTACCTATGATCGGGAGGTTCAGAAAATTCAGAATTCTGAGGCTATGGGGAAGTAATGAAGCGGACACCAATCATCCGCGCTATTTAAAAGGCGGAATGTAATGCGGAAAGCAGCGGGAAGAGATCACACCTCTTCCCGTAATTATTTAGTATTCATTTTTTGCATTAATGCTTCCTGTAATACTTTTGAGAAATTACGAGTCTGTGAAAGTTTTTCTGTAATTAAAGATTTATAAGGTCTTCTATGATAAAATAAAAATCATAGGAGGCCTTTTATTATGGCAAGAGAAAAGAAACCTGTACACAAA
>NZ_JABACJ020000001.1 GCF_012524165.2 Faecalicatena faecalis | reverse complement strand
CATCCACATGTCTATATAATAAACCATTTTTACTGTCCTGATAACAGCATTTGACGCCAAACCAAGGGCTCTTAATGCCAAAAAGTAGTATTTAAAAAAATATCTGTTAGAATCAGGTCATATAAGACATTCGTGTTATTTTCAAGTGATTCTGGTGTCTAAAAAATCAAATGAATGGAGGAATTTATTATGTCACAAAGTATCGTAGTTTCTCAGGGTGCCACTTTTGTAGTAGAATTGCAGTCCATGCTTGGATCCTCAAATTATGGCTGGTGTTTGAGCAGTCTCCCAAAGGGAGTCGTTCTGCTTGGGATAGATACAGTCCCGTCCCCTCGTTTTATCGGACCTGTAAATCAGAAGTTTTATTTTGGAGCATGTTCCTGCGACCAGACATTGACTCTGGAATTTGTGGTAACAGCTTCTCACTACCTACAGGATATTAAGGATACATATACGGTCGATGTTCAGATTGTTCCGGCAGATAAACAGCAGTTTGTGCCTTACAGTGAAAATACCATAGCAAATGTGAAATATGGTTATGCATGTGCGGATCAGGATCAGATGCCAATTGGAAAATATGGCTATCCTTATGAGGACCAGATGCCAGTTGTAAAATATGGCTATCCTTGCGCGGACCAGATGCCCGTTGTGAAATATGGCTATCCTTGCGCAGACCAGATGCCAGTTGTGAAATATGGCTATCCTTGTGCGGACCAGACACCAGTCATGAAATATGGCTATCCTGACCAGCCGCCTGTTATGAAATATGGTTATCCTTGCGGATATAATGACGCGGCAGGCCAGGTAAATCAGCCGTTCCTTCGGAACTCCTGTACTCCTGATAATCAGCCATTCCTTCGGAACTCCTGTGCTCCTGATAACCAGCCATTCCTTCGGAACTCCTGTGCTCCTGACAATCAGCCATTCCTTCGAAATACCTGCGGCACAGACAACCAGCCGTTCCTTCGGAACTCTTGTGCACCAACTGACCAGCCGTTCCTTCGGAATGACAGTGATGCTATGAAGACTGCAATGCCTTACGGAATGGTCTATGTCACAAACAGTGTAGAAAAATATGGTTTTCCATATTGCGGATAGGAAATACATCAGAAAGAAGGACCAGCATATGAAATATCAGCCAATTACCTGTGTATGGGAAGTAACCATGGGATGTAATATGAGATGCGGACACTGTGGTTCCTCCTGTGCCGAGCCACTGCCTGACGAATTAACAACTGAGGAAGCACTGAATCTTTGCGACCAAATCGCCAGTCTTGGGCTTAAGTGGGTCACCCTTTCAGGCGGGGAGCCTCTGACCCGGAAAGACCTTCCTTCCCTGATCGAACGTCTGCATTCCAAAGGCGTTGCAGTAAATATCATCACCAACGGATGGATGCTGAACAGCGATATGGCGGCAGCTTTAAAGAAGAGTGGAATTTCCACGGCCGCGATCAGCATTGACGGAACGAAACCGATACACGATAAAATCCGTAAAGAAGGTGCTTTTGAGCATGCAGAACAGGCTTTTGCCGCTTTAAAGGCACAAGGTATACAGACAGGTGCTGTTACAACAATCACGAAACAGAATCTTGGTATTTTAGAAGAGCTCAAAACAGAACTCATTCGCATGAACGTAGATTCCTGGCAGGTACAATTAGGGCTTCCCATGGGGAACCTAAAAGAACGTCCTGACTGGGTGTTAGATCCACAGCAGGTAAATGAAATCCTTGATTTCTGCTATCAGACCGCTTTGGAAGGGAAAATCAAAATCTTCCCGGCGGACTGCATTGGGTACTACACCCAGCAGGAAACGCAGATCAAACAAATCTCCTACGGTCGGACAGATGTTCCTCTATGGGATGGCTGCAATGCCGGTATCCGTGGATTTGGGATTCTGCATAATGGCAATATCCTTGGCTGTACCTCCATCCGGGATGATGAATTCATCGAAGGAAATATCAGGGAACGTTCTCTGCGCGAGATTTGGGAGGACGATGATCTTTTCCTCTGGAGACGAAATATGACCAGAGATGATCTGACCGGGAAATGTAATACCTGTGTATACGCCTCCAAATGCTTAGGCGGTTGTCCCAACACAAGGCTCACGATGAATGGAGACATTCACTCTGAGAATCAGTACTGTGTCTATTACTGGCAGCTCGACCATATGGAGAAAAAATATCAACATATTACCGATTGGCAGGGGCTTTTAAATATGGCACAGACCCTAATGGCACAAGGCAAATACCAGGATGCTGCATTTGCCCTCAAGCAAGTAACCATTCTAAATCCCGATTGTGCAGATGCCTATAAGGCCAAGGGTTACTGCGAATATATGTGCGGTAACTATGAACAGTGCAAGTCAGATAACGAAAGTGCCATGAAACTAAATGACCAGGATGCCTATGCGCTTCGTGGATACGCGATTGCCCGTTTCCGCCTCGGCGAAGAAAAGGAAGGAATCGCAGATCTGCAGAAAGCAGTCGAGCTGACCGGATACTGCGATTTAGATCTGATTGAAGACGTAAAGATAATGATGGCAAACCACAATACCGGACTCCAGAAATAAAAGAACAATCATCCGGTTTATAACGCAAAATAAAATGTGCGGACCAGAAAGGACTACTCCTTCTGTCCGCACACTTTATTTTACTTAAGCTCATTGCTCCACTTTCCAGTCGTCATGAACCCTTCCACCATTGCTTTTGCCCCATCAATGATCTCCTTATCATATCCAAGAATTTCAAGGAGCTGTATCGCATTGCGTGAAGTGGACCTGCCCTCATAGAGCAGATAATCAAATACGATTTCACCATCCAAGACCTGTTCCTGGAAATGATAATTCTCATATTCCCCTTCCAACAAATACGTTAATTCGATATCGTGTGTTGCCGCAAAGCACAAAATTCCTTTCTTTCGAAACTCTTTTAATACCTGTGTGGAAGCTGCAATACGTTCTACCGTATTCGTTCCACGAAGCACCTCATCCACAAAACAAAGAATCTCCGCTTCTTCCACCGGCTCCATCACACGCTTTAAGGCCTTAATTTCCGCAATGTAATAGCTCTCCCCTTTGTACAAGTTATCCTTTAAGGCCATAGAAGAGAAAATGTGGAACCATGCCCCGCGGTATTCTTGCGCCGCACAAGTGTGAAGGCTCTGGGCCAGGATTGCATTCAATGCAACAGTCTTCAAAAATGTGGATTTACCAGAGGCGTTGGAACCTGTAATCAGAACCCCATTCATTGCCCTGATAGAATTCGGAACCGGTTCTTCCAGACTGGGATGATAAGCATCCTTTAAATAAAGTTCCTTTTCCTTTGTAAACTCAGGACGGCACCAATATGGAAGCGCTTCTCTTAAAGAGCCTACCGCAATCATACTTTCCAAAAAGCCCATTGCCGTGAACAGTTCCTCCACCACATCAATATTCTGTCCCATTCTTTTCATACATTGATAGAAGAAGATACAGTCTAAATGAGTGACCAGACGGATATAATCCAAAAGCATCTCTGTCAATGAAGGACTGTCCCAATTGGCCGGTCCGAAATAGCCGCTCGCTCCCAAAAGCCGTTTCAGCTTTTTATAATCCCTTTCCACCCTGTCATGATATTCCGAATTGGTAATGAGCCTCTTCTTTGTAATTCGTCTCGCGCCTTCTACCAGTCTTTTAAAATATTGAAGCGCCTGCATCGAACTTTCCAATGCTTTTCGTTTATAAAAATAAGTCCCGATATTCGCCCCCATCACAGTAATAAACATGCCAAATCCTTTTTCAGGTTCAATAATCGTACATATGATAGAAAGTATAAGGCCAAAAAAAGCCAAATAATGAATCGCAGGAACCTTTGTATTCAGACTGATACTGTCCATAATATAGGTATAAACAGACGATGCATGATTCTTTCCTATCCTGGCAAATTCGAGCTGCATCTCTGTTCGCTCCTTTTCATGCTCCTGATAATATTCAATCAGTTCTTCCTGTACCTTCCACTCCTCCTGATCCATATGTGGAATATGCAGCAGATGATATAGATAATCTTCTCCTGCAAAAGACCATGTATGATTGATCGATAAGAAAAGGGAATCCATATCCAGGTCATTCCAGGTGATCTCATCGATCATCTTCTCTTTTGTCTGAGTATATGCTCCAATTACAGACAGGACCTCATCAGAATATTCCACCTCTCTCCAGCGACCGTAATTGTACTCTAACCTTTTTCTTATCTTACGGAGCCTTCTCAACTTGTCTAAATAAGACAGAAGGATGAAAAACAGAACAAATATAATTACTATCCCTACAACAAATTTTATTTCATTCATATCGATCCTCCTTCATTAAGAGTAATATTGTATTATTGAACTAATACAATATTACTCTTAATGAAGACCACTGTCAATACATTTTTTTCCATCAATTAAAGTTTGTTTCAGTCAATTATATTGTATTTTTGAATCAAAAGTAGACCTATGGACTTCCCACCTGCCAGGTGTTACAATGTAAAAAAATGAAAAGGAGCTGCCATTTTATGATTGATTACATCCTTACCCCAAAACTAACCCGCCTCACAGGCGATACACCGCCCCAGGGGCAGGATATCTGCATAAAAGTACGTACCTCCGAAGAATATATACAGCAGTTCCAAGATAGTCCCCAGTTCCCGATCATGCAGAGGAATCTCACCAATATTCATCACTGTAAAGCGGATATCCTGGGCGACTGTGTAATGGGAACATTTGCAATTCCCCGGAAAGAGGCCCCAAACATTGGCAGAATCTGCTTCTGTTTTTACCTGACAGATTCTTCCCTTGTATTTATCGACAACCAAGACTTTGTCTCAAATATTCTTTCACAATTAGAAGAGATTCCCCTCCAAGGAACCTCTTCACCGCTTCATTTTCTATTCGACTTTATGGAATATTTGATCAAAGACGATGTTTTCTTCTTACAACATTTCGAAGAAAATTTGACCAAGCTGGAAGAACAGCTCTTAGACAACCAAGACGAAGGATTTGACAGGGCAATCCTCCATATTCGTAAGGAGCTGGCCGTGCTCGGCGCTTATTACGAGCAATTGACTGATATGGGAGAATCCCTCCAGGAAGCACCAGCAGGTAAAGCAAAACATAAGACTGCACCTCTCTTCGGCCTATATACAGACCGGGCTGACAGACTGTATTCAGATATCCAGATGCTCAAGGAATATTCCATGCAGCTCCGTGAGATGCACCAATCCCAGGTAGATGTCCGCCAGAACCAGATCATGAAGGTACTGACTATCGTGACAACCTTGTTCATGCCGCTGTCCCTGATTGCTGGGTGGTACGGTATGAACTTTATCAACATGCCGGAACTTTCCTCACCATATGGATACGCAGTAGTGATTCTTGTCAGCCTGCTGATCATAGCGCTGGAGCTCTGGATCTTTCATATTAAAAAATGGTTTGATTAACGAAATCGACAAACAATGATTTTAATATCATTATCTGTTTAAATAACCAAATATTTTTTCTTGACTTTTCGAATTGATAGGAATAAAATAATGGAAAAGGAAATGGGTTTTCACCGTGTATCAAGCGGGCTTCTCGTTTTCTTTTTTTATTGCCAATATATCATATAAATACTTTTTTCCGTCCTCAGCATGTCTGGCCAACATCTTTGCCATAAAGATATTATATCGAATCAATTCCCCAGATTTATCATCGTAGAATGAAAATGGATCTTACCTTTTAACTTCGTAAAAACTCGAAAAAGGAGCCATGGTATATATCCCACCAATAGCTCCTTTGACAATCTTTTTCTTTTATGAATCCCTTGGAATTTATCTGCCTATTCTCTGATTCCATCTTTCCCCGGATCCTAGTCATCCTCAAGCAGTGCACAGGCTAACGCTTCATCTATCATCAGCACATTTGTGTATCTACCCTTCAATACCGCTTTGGCAATTCGTTTCTTATTCCTGCCGCATGCTACTGTTATGACATATGGAACCTGCTTCAGTACATCCAATGAAACGGCAATCGTCCTATCCTGAATATCCGTCTCACATAAGGCTCCATCTTCATCAAGCCATACACCGCAGATATCTCCAACCGCATTTTGTTCCAATAGATTTGCTTTGTCATTCTCGTACGTATACCAGGTATCACTCGTCTCCGGCAGAATCGCATCCATAGTACCGATTCCGACCAAGGCAATATCCAGTTTTCTGATTTCCTGAAAATGCTGCTTATTAAGAGGTTCTTCCAAGAGAAGATCGCGCAGCACCTTCGTGTGCACCAAAAGCGGCACATGCATCGCGTGAGGAACTCCCCTTAAAATCCGCGCAGTTTCAATCGTCAGGAATGAAGAACAATTACTCATCTGATGATTGACATCACCGGAGAGCTGGAAGACCTCCACATTATTATTCTCGATCGGCTTCAATTGAGAGATGACTCCTGCAACTGTACTTCCCATCGATACACCGATTCGAACAGGACGGTCTATAATTTCTTTAAGATAATCCGCCGTCGCATTCCCAATTTCCTGTATTACTTTATTCTTTTTATCCTGATTGCTTACCACACACACATGCTTCAATCCATACTTCTTTTTCACCTGTAATTCCAGTTCATACTGATAAGTCGAGGTATTCTTAATGTGTATACTTACAATCCCTTCATCCAAGCAGTTCTTTAAGATCCGGGAAACTGTGGTTCTAGACATGTCCAGTGCTTCTGCGATCTCCTGCTGCGACATATTTTCTTTATAATACATATTTGCAATCTTAACCTTTGTATCAAGACTGCTGACGACTGCTGATTTCAAATTTCCTCTCCTCATTGTCTTTATTCATAAGCGTTCTGTTTACTGACCACTTGGTTGTATTATATCATCTCTACCTGGTAATTTCATCCATTTTTCCATTCCCATCTAAGAAATGAATCGACTGTGCTGCTGACTAGGATGCCAACGAACATAAGCTTTATTTTCCAGGGTCCAGAATGATCTTGATTGCGGTCTGTTCCTTAAGCATTTCAAACCCTTCTTTGATCCGGCTTAACGGCAGCCGATGACTGACCATTGTCCTTAAATCTAGTTTTCCTGCTTTTGCAAGATTTATCACACATCTCCATGATGTAGTATTATATCCCATGTGCCCTATGATGTTCAAGGACTTTACATTCACTTCATTCAGACCATATCCATAAGGCTGGTCATTCATCCCAATTCTTACAATATTAGCGTCATTGCGCGCAATTCCAACTGCCTGCTTTAGCACGCTCGGTGCCCCTGCCGCATCAACCACTAAGGATACACCGCTTGTTCCGCAGATTCGATTGATTTCTTCTTGTAATTCATCCTGATTTTGGTTGATTAGTGTATGAGTCGCCCCTACCTTCAGTCCACAGGGCAGTCTGGAACTCTGATCAGACGGCATTCCTACCAGTATGATATTGGCAGCCCCGGCTATTTTTGCCATCTGTACACTGAACAGTCCCAATGCTCCTGCACCAAATACCACTACATTTTCTCCCGGCATGAGCTGGCCTTCCTGAACAACCGCCATATATGCATTTGCTGCCGGTTCTAAAAGTGGCGCGATCTCCATCGGTATCTCATCCGGCAGATGGAACAAACAATTTGGATATACCGCCATAAGGTCGCCCGATACCTTTACATATTCTGTAAATGCTCCATCAGAATCACATCCCATAGTCCTTCTTTGAGGGCAGTTGACAAAATTTCCTTTTTCACAGGATGGACATCTTCCACATACAGAAGCCGTATTTTCAGAAACCACCCGGTCTCCTACTTTCCAATGCTTATCCGCATTCGGACCCATCTCAGAGATGATACCTGCGAATTCATGCCCTAATACAATCGGATAATTCCCGAGGTCCAGCGAGCCATTATAAAAGTGTACATCACCTCCGCAGATTGCTGCTGATTCTACTTTTATGATGATATCTCTGTCCCCGCAGACCGGCCTTGGTACTTCACGAAATTCTGTTTTTCCACGTTCATATAACACTAGACCTTTCATGCGACTAGATCTCCCTTCTATTATAAAATGGTATCTTTTGTGATTTCCACTTTTTCTCTTTTTCCTGATCTATCTTCCGGCTTCCATGCACGGTCCTGCGAATCCAAGACACGGATAAAATGTTTTACACGGGAACCATAGCCCTCTTCTATGATGTTCGCAAAACCATAAGCTCCGCTTCCTTCTGTATCTGCACCTTTTATTGCTTCGATTGCCGACTGGAACAATTCACAGCCAATATTCACCTTGTTAATTCCCATTTTGGCTACTTTTCCAAGAGCCTCATCCCCTGTGCCGGAACCGCCATGGAGCACTAATGGGAAATTATTTGTCACTTTTTTAATCTCCGCGAGCCGCTCATAATCCAAATATGGAACCTGGCCTTTGTTATAAGCCCCATGAGCCGTTCCAATCGCCACCGCAAGACAGTCAATTCCAGTTTCCTCAATAAATCTTTTTGCCAGTTCTGGTTCTGTCAGTGCAGCATCCCGGTCCACATCATAAGAACCTGCATTTCCAACATGCCCTAGCTCTGCTTCCACAGAAACTCCCACGGCATGTGCCACCTTTACCAGTTCCCTGACCTGAGCTGCATTTTCCTCAAACGGAAGTTCTGACCGGTCTACCATGATGGAAGAAAAACCTGCCCGTATACAGGCCACTGCCGATTCAAAGTCAGAACCATGGTCGTGATTCACAGCTACCGGAACACTTGCCGCCTCTGCCAGCTCTTTTAAATATCTGCCGAACAGATCCACATCGTAATCAAAAATCAGCGGAATCAAAAGAATGATCGGTGCATTCATTTCCTCCGCACATTTTATTGCCACACGGGCATTAAACTCTGTCTGGCATACCGGAGCCGCTACCGCATAATTTTCAGCACTTGCCCTGTCAAGAATTTCTTTCATAGATACTAACATAATGATACCTCCTGAATAATAATTTTGTCTGGCGGATCTTCCAAATCCGCTCTTTCCTGTTCATTGTTCTCTTTGCATCACTTCTGCTCTTCCCACAGGTCAGCAGAATGTCGATACGCCTGTTTATAAATCTGGAGCTGTTTTTTATATGTTTTTACAATCTCCTCACGGGGATAATAAATTTTCTCTACCTCGGGAACCGGAAAATTTTCTTCAAGATCAAAATGACCTGTTGCAATTCCGGCGCAGACTGCCGCCCCCCGACACCCAGCCTCCCCTGTTTTTCCTATTTTTACCGGACGTCTTAGAATATCCGCATACATCTGTCCCCAAATTCGGCTTTTGCTCCCACCTCCGGTCAGCCAGATGTCGTCAAATGTGCTCTGTGCAATTTCCTCCAGCCTTTCAATCTCCATACACATAGATACGCACACACCTTCGAACAGCGCCAGGAGGATATCTTCCCTTGTTGTCTGATCAGAGATGCCCAATATTCCCGCCTTTGCTTTTCCATTATAAAAAGTTCCAAGTAAATACGGTTGGAAGATCAGGCTGGACGGCTCTCGTTCGAGCAGTCTTTCTTCTAGCAGCGTGAAGATATTGATTTTTCTTTTCTCTGCCTCCTCCAGCTCCTTCTCAAAAAGTAGCTCCAGCATCCAATTTACCGTATAGCAGCCGCTGCCGATGGATGTAGTCACCATCTTTAATCCTTCTGACACGCCGCCAAATTCAAAGCATTCTCCCGATCTATATTTATTGAGTCCTGTATTTTTATCCAATACAGCAATGTTGATTCCCATTGTTCCCATAATGATCGTCAAATGCCCCTGTCTGCGTCCACCGCACCCTATAGAGCATGCAATCATATCATGAGCTCCCGCGACAACGTAAGTCCCCTCCAGTAATCCAGTCTCTTTAGCTGCCCTTCGAGTCACTCTGCCGCATATTTCACTTGCATATTTCAAAGGTGGAAGCTTATCTGCACATTCAGGAATCCCTGCTCTTACCATAGAATCCTTTTGATACTCTCCTGTTGACTCCTCCACCGGAGCTGGGGCATCCGATCTATCTGCATGAGCATTGCCCGTCAGGCAGTAGCGAATCCAGTCTTTACTTCCTAGAATCCACCTTGTTTTGTGGTATACCTCTGGACATTTTTCTTTCAACCAGACCATAAAAGCGATGGTCCTTGGAATCTCCGTCTGTTTCTTGTCTTCGAAGTCAACTTCCTCGTGACGCCTGTCCATCGACAACACTCCCGGATACACAGGCTGCCCATCCGCAGATATGAGAAAATTACCTCCCCCCTGCCCAGAGAATGAGATTGCTGCAACCTCCTCCGGCTTTACACCGCTGTGTTCTAACAGTTGTCGTATGACATACACAGTCTGTTCCCATATGAGCTGCATATCCTGCTGTGCCCAACCGGGATTTGGGCTCTGAATCGGCTGGCATTCAACAGACTCCATATAACATATATCCGCATTTAAATTTAAAAATGCTGCTTTAATCGCACTCTGACCTCTGTCTATTGACAAAAAATACTTTTTTTCCATCTTATCGGTTCATCCTAAATGAATATGGTTCTCCTTTGAAATAGTGACGGATTTCATTGATCGGACTCTCAATCGAACGAAGAATAAAATCGCCGCCATTCCCTGCTACATGAGGAGTTGCAATGACATTGTCCAAAGTAAGGAACGGATGCCCTTCTGGAAGCGGTTCCAAAGAAAAGACATCGATTCCGGCACCTGCAATCACATGATTTTCCAATGCATTGATCAAATCCTTTTCATTAATCAGTCCAGCCCTTGCCGTATTGACCAAATAGGCAGTCGGCTTCATCTGACTGAGCAGTTCCCTATTAATCAATCCATGGTTCTCATTTGTCAGCCTTGCATGTACAGAAAGAAAATCAGACCTCTGGAATAATTCTTCAATTGTATCCACCAGCTCGACTTCCAACTCTTCTGCTGCCTCTTTCTTAGCCCATGGATCATAGGATATTATATGACATCCGAACCCTTTCAGTCTTACTGCTACCTTCTGCGCGATTGCACCAAAACCGAGCAGTCCTACCGTAGCATTCTTCATCATTCCCTCGGTTCCCATCACAGAATCTTTCCACTTTCCGCTGCCGCCCATATTATTCACAGGCAGTGTACGCATTAATGCCAGCATCAAAGTAACTGCAAAGTCCGCAACAGGCTCTGCTGCCCGCCCAGGTGATGCACAGACCGTGACCCCGTGCTCTTCTGCGGCCTCCATATCCACATTCTCAACTCCGCTTCGCATGACCAAAAGTAATTTTAACTGATGTGCCGCTTCAAAAAACGCCCTGCTGGCCCCTGAATAATGCATGATAATGATATCCGCATCTGCAATCGACTGTAAGAACTCTGGGCTATGTACTACCCAGTTCGGTCCCTCCTTCTCAAGTCTTAAATTGGCTTCCCGCAGATTTCCTCCAACCGTATCTTTAGCACCTGTATCTTCCGTATAAGCAAACTCTACTCCATATTCTTTAAATTCATCAAACATTTGAGGAATCTTCCGTTCCTTTAAATCCTTCAGCGTGATGAATCCTTCTGAGACAAAAACTATTTTCGTCATCTTCCACACTCTCCTTTGTATTTTACTTATTTCCAACCTTACGTATCACAATCACCATGACCAGAGCAAAGAGAAGCATGCCGCCCTGTACGTAATCCTTCAGCCATAATTCACTTGTGATCATCAGAAGTCCCTGATTGATCAATGCATATAAGACCGCACCGACTAACGTGCCCGGAACATTAAATACTCCAATTTTTCCATAAGTCGCGCCCAGAAAAACAGTTGTCAGGGCTGGGACGAACATATTTTCACCCAGTGTAGGGGAAGCTGCATTCATCTGAGAGCCTTGCATGATTCCGGCCAGGCCGCAAAGTAATGCTGTAATAAAAAAACCTTTTATTTTCTGCATTTTTCCATCAATACCGATATAATCGCAGGCTGTCGGATTGGACCCTACTGCATATAAATATTTGCCGGCGCGTGTATATTCGGTATAGAACAGAACGACTGCCCCAACGATCACCAGTATAATTACCGGCATCGGAATCACTCCGAAAAGATATCCCTGTCCCATAAAAGTGAACACATCGGGCCATTCTGGAAGATTGTTTACATTCTTGCTCCCTGTCAACGCTTTTGCGATTCCTTTCACAAGGTAAGACGTACCTAATGTGGCGATAAAAGCTGGTATGCCGATCTTTACATGAAGAAAAGCATTATAAAGTCCAACACAGGCCAGCACGCCGAGCGTCAGAACCACCGCCGCCAAATAACTGTGTATCCCTGTTCTGCCTAAAATAACTGCCATCAGACAGGATGCTAAAGAGACCTGGGAACCAGCAGAAAAGTCTAGTTCACCAGTGGCAAAAATGCAGGTGAGACCTACCCCCATAACACCGACGATACACGCATTGCATAGAATATTCAGAAGATTCTTCATCTGAAGGAAAGCAGGAGAAATCATACCAAAAATGATCGTAACTGCAGCCACAAAGAACAAAAGCCAGCGTTTTGCGAACATGGTACCAAAGCTTTTAGTGCTTGTCGTTTTTACTTTTTCCATTTCCACCCCATCCTTTCCTTAACTGTCCAGTTTGACGCTTGGAAGCCCATCTTCTTTTATCAGAGCAATAATTGCAACGGCAAGTGTCAGCAGAATTCCCTGAATGATATCCTTTACATAAATCGGATATCCTGCACTAATTACCCCATTCTGAATGACAATCATCAAAATCGCCGCAAGAACCGTGCCAGGCACATTATATTTTCCAAGCTGCAGGAAAGTCGCACTGAGCATTGTTGCCGCAATTGCAGGCAGCATCAGCTCCGATCCCATCGTAAGTGACACACTGTTGTTATAGGAAGCGGCGATCATACCGGCAAACCCACATAACACACTGCTTAATACCATCGCAGATACCTTCATTTTAGGAACCGATATCCCTGAATTATTTGCAGCAGTTGGATTCGACCCTACCGCGTACAAATGTCTTCCAAATCTCGTTTTTTCATATAGGATATGCATGAGCAACGCAATTCCGAAGAATACCAGGACGGCTGTCGGAATGACATTTCCAAGCTTCAACTGCATCAGATTAAATGCATCCGGCCAATTCTTGGAATAGAGAGTCGTTCCATTGTTCAACAGTTGTGTACACCCGTCCAGAACAGTTGCCAGTGCAAGTGTACATACAAAAGTCGGAACCCCTATTTTGATCGTAAACAATGCAAGCACCAGCCCGACTGCTACAGATGCCAGAATTCCTGCTAAAAAACCTAAGATCACATAATTGGAATTGACATCCGCGAGAAACTTTCCAAATACTGCACCGACTAAAGTACACTGCGCTCCAATCGAGAAACTCATTTCTCCTGCTGACATCAGTACCATATTTCCCAGTGCAAGCACTCCTACAATACTACTGAGCGCCAACAGATTCATTACATTATTCAGCATTAGAAACCTGGGCTGTACCGAGCGGAACACCGTGACAATAACAAGTAATGCAATCAATAAAAAGAATCTGGGGAGTTGTTCCTTTAAACCTGTTTTTTTCCTCACATATGATTTTTTACTCATCCGTCCGTTTCCCCCTTACCGCTACACTCAGAATATCTTGTTTATCAAATTCCTGCCTGTCAAATCCCTGTATGATATTGCCATCTGCAAATACATAGATCTTGTCACAGACATTCAATAATTCGTCAATTTCTGATGAAATAAATAAGATTCCAATGCGTTTACTTTCCTCTTTGTGATCGGTAAGCTGCCTGATTTTTTGATAAATTTCAAATTTCGCTCCAACATCAATGCCATTTGTCGGCTCATCCAAAATCAGAACATGTATATTCTCTATTGCAATGGAACGCCCTATAATGATCTTCTGTATATTCCCGCCTGACAGGCCGGAAATCGCCTGGGCTGATGAATAATACTTTACATCGTTGTCTTTTAGGATCTGATTCGAAAATTCCCTGCTTTTTCCCCTGCTGACGATCCCGATTCCTCTGCCGGCAAGCTTCTTTTTCAAAAATAGATTGCAGATATTATCCACTAATGAGAGACTTTTGAAGATACCGTTTGATCGCTTTTCCGGTGTCATGATCAATCCCTTTTCGATCATATCTCTTGTATTTGCTTTTGTAATGTTCTCTCCATTGAACTGAAAAGATTTTTCAGATTTTCTAAGGCCGAATAATGATTCTGCACATTCTGTTCTTCCCGATCCAACTAACCCATAAAAGCCAACTACTTCCCCTTTATGAATCTGAAATTTAAGATGGTGCTCTCTTCCATCATATTTAATCTTATCCACATCTAATAGAACCGGAAGCTGTTCAAAATCCTTTTTTACGACCTCCACTCTTCCATAAGACTTTCCTGTCCGCAGCATTGCCGTAATCACCTTTACCTGAGTCAGATTCTCAACCTTATCCGTCAAAGTGTTTCTTCCATCTGTCAGAACGACGATTCGGTCAGAAATAGCAAATAGTTCTTCTATTTTATGTGAAATAAAAATCACAGCTATATCCATCTCATTGCGTATTTCTTTAATGAACTTAAGGAACGGCTCCACTTCTCCTTCTCCCAGTGATGCCGTAGGTTCATCGAGAATCAGGACCTTCGGATTATTGTAAAAGGACCTCATAATCTCGATCAACTGCTGCTCCCCCGCTCCAAGCTCCTCCACCGGAACATCCAGCGGAATCTTAAGATGCAGTCTTTCCCTGATTTCCACTGCCCTCTCATAAGCTTTCTGTTCGCTGAGTATTCCTTTTCCAGGCTCATGGCCAAGGCAAATATTCTGTGCTCCTGTCAGCATGCCCACTAAGTTACGTTCCTGATAGACCATGCTGATTCCAGCCTTCATGGATTCTGTTGTGTTCTTGTAACTCACCTTTTTCCCTTCAAAATACATATCACCGTCATCAATCGAATAAACTCCCGTCAGCATCTTGCAGAATGTACTCTTTCCAGCTCCATTTTCTCCGATTATAGAAACGATTTCCTTGTTATGTACTTCAAAATCAACATGATCAACGGCAACAAAATCACCAAATCTTTTGGTCGCTCCCTCAAAGCGGAGTATTGCCTGATTATCCATCGTATCCACCTGCCAATCTCATTTTCTATTTGCCGACAGTTTCATCAATCGCCTTATCGATCATTGCCATTTCCTCTGATGTCAGTTCCCATTCTGTACATTTGCAGTTCTCCAAAGCTTCCTTTACATTTCTGACTCCGCAGAGTGATGTGGTAACAAAATCTTTCTGTATATTCCAATTCAATGCCACCTGTGCGACCGGCACATTCCTCTCTGCCGCTACTTTGTCCAGTGTCTTTAATAGTTCCATCACCTGTGAGAATCTCGGCTCACGGAAATGCGGATACTGATAAAGGTTCCTGATATCATCCTCGGCAAGTTTCGGCAATTCCCGGATGGCACCTGTCAAAAGCCCGCTTGCAAGAGAACTATGAGTCATAACACCGATATCATGTTCCTTGGCCCAGATCATATTATCTTCCTCACCACGTGACACCATAGAGTATCCTGACTGTACCGCCGTAATATCGATATATTCTCCCATCCTTTCCATGTCATCAATTCCAAAATTAGAAACTCCCAGGAATCGTACCTTTCCTTCCTTCTGCCATCTTTTGACACATTCTGCTGTCTCCTCAAATGGCACATTCGCATCCGGTACATGAATCAGGAAATAGTCTACGTAATCTGTACCCAGATTCTTTAGGGATTCCTCAAAACACGTTGTCATCCACGCTGGAGAACAATCCGGAAAATTAGGTTCCACTCCATCGGCCGGATTTCTAAAGCCACACTTGGTCGTGATCAGGACCTTATCCCTTCTTCCTTTGATGGCTTCACCCACTACCTTATCCGACTCACCTAGACCATACACCCAAGCCGTATCAATATGATTCACTCCTGCATCCAGCATCGCATGTACGGCGGCGATACAATCCTTCCTTTCAACAGATCCATAACCAAGTCCTCCCATCGCCCATGTCCCAATCGTTAATGCCGATACAGATACCTCTGATTTTCCTAATGTTTTGTAACGCATAATTTTCCTCCTTCTGCTTTTGGTTTACTTTCTATGCTTCGATGTTAACATATGTTCATATATTGTGTCAATTGTTCTTTCGAAACTTTTTGTTTGTTTTCTTTTTAACAATTATAATTCAATTGACAAGCATTTAATTGTGTTTTATAATAATTTTAAGAAAACGAAGTGTTCATTTGTTCATTGTAATCATCATTTGTTCTAATTATAAAAATCAATTTCTCATTAAAAAGAACAAATGACCACAAAAATCTACATACAAAATCATTGGAAGGAGGGAATACACAATAACGGCACTTCGGGGGACATGCTATAAATCCAAATAGTATAAGATTGAAAGGATGGTAAATTTTATGAAAAAGAAAGCACTTTGCACTTTGTTATCGATCGGACTGGTATTATCACTGACCGCCTGTGGAGGTTCTTCCGATTCCTCTTCATCCGCATCTGACAGCAGCAGCTTGGCAGAAGCCTTTGACGATTACTCTCGTCCGGCGATTGCCAAGGAGGATGAGGTCAGCATTATTTATCTTGTTTCTAACCTTACAGACGAGAGCAATATCCGCTGCGAACAGCAGGCTGCGATAGAGGCAGCACACCGGGGCTGGGATTACCAATGTATCAATTATGAAAAGGAAGATAATTTCCGCGAATATTTCCAAAATGCCATTAACCAGAACCCAACCGCCATTATCATTGGTGTTACACAGTCATTCGATTCCTATCAGGACCTTGTAGCACAGGCCCGCGATGCAGGTATCGGCATCTACTCGAATGACAATAGTGTCATTGAAGGAGTCATCTCTAACTCTACCATGGATAACAAGGAAGCATCGAAAGCAATCATGGAGCAAGTTGCCAAGGACCATCCTGACGGATTGAATTACGCGGTATTTGAACTCGGAATGTCAGAGGTCGTAACACTGCGCGCCGACGAAGCCAAGGCCTATGCCGACGATAATTCCTCTTACAAGTTATTAGATTCCATCGATCTGGCATCCACAGGCGACCTGAATACAGCAGGTTATACCATCGCCCAGACTTGGCTGCAGCAATATGGAGACAGCCTTAATTTTATCTTCTGTTCCGCTGACACTCCCGCTCTTTCTGCTGCCGAAGCAATTACACAGGGCGGCGATGCAAAAGGAGAGAAGACTTTCGTTTCCGGCGTTGACGGTGGTTCCTCTACATGGAGTTATATCCGCAACAATACGCCACTGAAATACACGTACTCCCAGCCATTTGAGTATTTTACACATATGACCTTCGAAGTCATCCATGACATCCAGGTCGAAGGCCTGAACCCTGGCGATAAAGACTGTGCTATTTCAAAGGCCGGCGAGTACATGACCGCATCCGGTATCGTAACAACTGTTGATAACTGTCCTGCTGCCGGAGATTCTATTCATTCTGTATTCGATTATTATAGGGAAAGTCCTGATGCAAAAGATGCATGGTATACCTGGACAGACGGCCCTGGTATTTATGAAGTGACCGATTAATTTCAAAAAAGGCAGGCCCCTTTTCAGGGAACCTGCCTTTTATCTGTTGGGAACTTATCCCGTCAGTTCTTATTCTTCTCCGTAAAGAGTGATCAGTTTCTTAAGGTAAGCGTATCTTTCCTTAGCTTCCTTCTCATTCAGAGCGAAGAGTTTCTCAGCCTTTTCTGGATTAGCTCTCTTAAGTGCATTGTAACGAACTTCTCCGTCAAGGAATGCCTGGTAGTTCTCCAGGTTAGGCTCTTTGCTGTCCAGTGTGAACTTAGCGCCTTCTGCTGCCGGATTGTATCTGAAGTTGTTCCAGTATCCGCACTCTACTGCTAACTGCTCTTCTGTCTGAGCCTTGCTCATACCCTTCTTGATACCATGGTTGATACATGGAGCGTAAGCGATGATGAGTGATGGTCCCGGATAAGCCTCTGCCTCTGCAATTGCTTTTACGGTCTGGTTGAAGTCAGCACCCATAGCGATCTGTGCAACGTATACATAGCCGTAGCTCATTGCGATGCTTGCAAGGTCTTTCTTCTTGGTCTCTTTTCCGCCTGCTGCGAACTGTGCTGTAGCACCAGTCTTTGTAGCCTTGGAGGACTGTCCACCTGTGTTGGAGTAAACTTCTGTATCGAATACCATGATGTTGATGTCTTTTCCACTTGCTAATACGTGGTCAACACCGCCGAATCCGATATCGTAAGCCCATCCGTCACCACCGAAGATCCACTGTGACTTCTTAGCGAGGAAGTCTTTGTTCTTCAGTAAGTCAACCTTTTCTGCTCTGTCACATCCGCAAGCTTCGAGAGCTGCTACTAATTTATCTGTAGCTGTTCCATTGGTAGCTCCGCATGAGAAAGTATCCAGGTATTCCTGTGCAGCTGCTTTCACATCTGCATTCTCAGCTGTCTCGGCAAGTGCTTCAACTTCACCTTTCAGTCTCTCTCTGATTGTGTTCTGAGCGAGCAGCATACCATATCCGAACTCTGCGTTATCTTCGAACAGAGAGTTACACCATGCTGGTCCTTTGCCTTCTGGTGTTACTGTGTATGGTGTAGACGGTGAAGAGTTACCCCAGATAGAGGAGCATCCTGTTGCGTTAGCAATGTACATTCTTTCACCGAATAACTGTGTGATTAACTTAGCGTAAGGTGTCTCACCACATCCTGCACATGCTCCTGAGAACTCGAGCAGTGGCTGTTTGAACTGGCTTCCCTTAACAGTTGTCTCTTTGAACTTGGCAACAACTTCTGGTTTTACAGGGATCTCTGTACCATAGTCGAAGTAGTCCTGAGCACCTGCATTTGCTTCCATGTTCTCCATAACAAGTGCCTTCTCACCCTTCTTACCTGGGCAGACATTTGCACATGATCCACATCCTGTACAGTCATAAGCTGATACAGTGATGGAGAACTTCATTCCCGGCATACCTGTCATGTCGAGTGTTGCAAGTCCTTCCGGAGCCTTTGCCATCTCTTCTTCTGTCAGTGCAATCGGGCGGATAACTGCGTGTGGGCAGACATATGCACAACGGTTACACTGGATACAGTTCTCTGGCTTCCAAACCGGGATATCTACTGCGATACCACGTTTCTCGTATGCGGATGTACCTGACGGTGTAGAACCATCAACATAATCCTTAAATGCAGATACTGGAAGTGAGTTACCTTCCTGAGCATTGACTTTAGCCTGGATGTTCTTAACGAAATCAACAACATCTTTTCTTCCGCTCTCGTCAACGTGAGGTGTTGTAAGTCCTTCATCCTCAGCGCTCTTCCAGCTCTCTGGTACAGCTACTTCAACAACCTGCTTAGCACCAGCATCGATTGCATCGTAGTTCATCTGTACGATCTTGTCACCTTTTCTTCCGTAAGTAGCTTTCGCTGCTTTCTTCATCAGGTCGATTGCTTCTTCCTCTGGAATGATTGCTGCCAGTTTGAAGAATGCTGACTGAAGAACTGTATTGATACGTCCGCCAAGTCCGATCTCTTTACCGATCTTAATACCATCGATTGTGTAGAACTTGATGTTGTGGTCTGCGATATATGCTTTTACCTGTCCTGGTAAGTGCTTCTCAAGACCTTCTGCATCCCATGGGCAGTTCAGAAGGAATGTACCGCCGTCAACCAGTTCCTGAACCATGTTATATTTGTCAATATAAGATGGGTTGTGACATGCTACAAAGTTAGCCTGTCTGATCAGGTATGTGGATTTGATCGGTTTCTTACCAAAACGTAAGTGAGACATTGTTACACCACCGGACTTCTTGGAGTCATAGTCGAAGTAAGCCTGTGCATACATGTCTGTGTTGTCACCGATGATCTTGATGGAGTTCTTGTTAGCTCCAACTGTACCGTCTGCTCCAAGTCCCCAGAACTTGCAGTTGATTGTTCCTTCTGGAGTTGTAACAAGCGGAGCGCCTGCATCCAGAGACAGATTTGTCACATCATCTTCAATACCGATTGTGAATTTCTGCTTCTCTGTGTTGTGGAATACAGCAACGATCTGAGCCGGTGTTGTATCTTTGGAACCTAATCCGTAACGTCCTGTGAATACAGGAACTGCATCGAACTTAGATCCTTTAAGTGCAGCAACAACGTCCAGGTATAATGGCTCTCCAAGAGCACCTGGCTCTTTTGTTCTGTCGAGTACGGAGATTCTCTTTACTGTGTCAGGAATTGCATTGATGAGCGCTTCTGCACAGAATGGTCTGTAAAGGCGAACCTTAACAACTCCGACTTTCTCGCCAGCTGCAAGCATGTAATCGATAGTCTCTTCGATTGTATCACAAGCAGAACCCATAGCAACGATTACGCTTTCTGCGTCCTCTGCTCCATAGTAGTTGAACAGCTTGTAATCTGTACCGATCTTAGCGTTGACCTTGTCCATGTAATTCTGAACGATTCCCGGAAGAGCATCGTAATATGGGTTACATGCTTCTCTTGCCTGGAAGAAGATGTCAGGATTCTGAGCGGAACCTCTGTGGCATGGGTGGTTCGGGTTCAGTGCGTGTGCACGGAATTCATCGATAGCGTCCATGTTCACTAAGTCTTTCAGGTCTTCGTAATCCCATGTCTCGATCTTCTGGATCTCGTGAGATGTTCTGAATCCGTCGAAGAAGTTGATGAATGGAATCTTTCCTTCCAGTGCTGCACAGTGTGCAACTGCTGTCAGGTCCATAACTTCCTGTACACTTGATTCACAAAGCATAGCTGCACCTGTCTGGCGGCATGCATATACGTCAGAGTGATCACCGAAGATTGACAGTGCGTGGCTTGCAATCGCACGTGCGGATACGTTGAATACACCTGGTAATTGTTCACCTGCTACTTTATATAAGTTAGGAATCATCAGCAGTAATCCCTGTGATGCTGTAAATGTAGTAGTTAAAGCTCCTGCTGCTAAGGATCCATGCACAGCTCCGGCTGCACCTGCTTCGGACTGCATCTCTGTTACCTGTACTGTCTGTCCGAAAATGTTCTCTCTGCCCTCGGTAGCCCATTCATCGATATGTTCTGGCATAACGGATGACGGTGTAATTGGGTAAATCGCTGCAACTTCTGTATACGCATAGGAAACATGAGCTGCTGCCTGGTTACCATCCATGGTCTTCATTTTTCTTGCCATTTTTTGTTCCTCCTTAAAATTACATTGTAAAATTAATTTTTTCACATGTGTTTTAATTATATCGCCAAAAAGTATAAAAGTCTATAGAGGCTGTCCCATTTTTTTGTTTATTTTCCCGTACAACAAACGGGCGCAGGAAACATTTTTCATGTGTCCTACACCCGTATCTCACCTCTTATTTAAAAAGCCTGTCCTTCCCTTTCGGCCGCTTCTTCCCCACCGGTTTATCCGGCATTGGTTCATAGATCTTACCGCCCGTTAAGAATGGCATCCTTTTATGGTTCTTCCGCAGGTAGAGCAGCATCACTCCTGTTACTACAACAATCACGCCCGCTAATACCTGTGACACCGGAAGGCCGATTCCAGGTATCAAAAGCTGGTCCGTTCTCAGCCCTTCAATCCATGCTCTTCCAAGCCCATATCCGAACAGATACAGAAGGAACAGCTCGCCTTCATATTTCTTGTGTTTTCTATATACGAACAACAGAATGAACACCGCGCAGCACCAGAGCGACTCATACAAAAATGTAGGATGTACCTGGATGTAGCTGACACCGTCCACCACCTGGATATTCTTTCGCATCAACTCTGTCACATCACTGCTGCGCACCGCATCCAGCGGCAGCTGCATGGCAAACAAGCTGTCTGTGTATTCCCCGAAGGCCTCTCTGTTGAAGAAATTCCCCCAGCGCCCCAGCATCTGTCCATTCACAAGTGCCATTGCGATCGTATCAAAAATCTGCGGAGCACTCAAACGTTTGACCTTGGCACATATGATGACTGTAATCACCGCGGCGATCACACCGCCGTATATCCCAAGCCCGCCTTCCCGCAGATTCAGGATTTCCAGAAGGTTATCCTTATACATGTCCCAGGAAAAGGCCACATAATAGATCCTGGCCCCGGCAATCCCACAGATCACCCCGATGATTCCCATATCCAGATAATCCTCAGGGTTCTGTCTCGTCCGCTTCGCCTCAGATGTCGCAATCAAAAATCCAATCAGGATTGCAGTCCCGATGATGATACCATAGTAAGCGATTTCGAATCCAAAAACCGAAATCGATTTTCCCACATGCTCCAGATGAATGCCAAGATGCGGGAAATTAATATTATAATGCATACTGCATACTCCTTCCAATCGGGTCGAAATTCAAAAGGGTCAGTCCCCTTTTTACACGTTAAAGCGGAACAATATGATATCGCCGTCCTGTACCACGTATTCCTTCCCTTCCAGTCTGACAAGCCCTTTCTCTTTTGCTGCCGCGTGTGTGCCGCATGCCATCAGGTCATCATAGCTGACGACCTCTGCTCGGATGAAGCCTCGTTCGAAATCTGTATGAATCTTACCAGCCGCCTGCGGCGCCTTGGTCCCTCTTGTGATAGTCCATGCTCGCACTTCCGGCTCTCCGGCTGTCAGGTAACTAATCAAGCCAAGAAGATGATAGCTTGCTTTTATGAGTTTTTCCAGTCCTGACTCTTCTAAACCTAAATCTTCCAAAAACATCTTTTTCTCTTCGTCATCGAGTTCAGCGATCTCCTGCTCGATCTGCGCGCATACTACGAAGACTTCGCAGTCTTCCTGTTCCGCATATTCACGCACTGCCTGTACCCCGGCATTATTCGCGCCGTCATCTGCCAGATCATCCTCTGTGACATTCGCTGCAAAAATCACTGGCTTATAGGTCAGCAGATTATAACTCGTGAGCCATCCCTGCTCATCCTCATCATCTGTGGTAAAACTCTTAGCCATCTTATTCTCTTCCAGATGTGCCTTAATACGTTCCAAAAGCGCAAGCTCTTTTGCTGCTGCTTTGTCATTCCTTGCCACCTTCGTTGTCTTGGCAATTCTTCTTTCCAGAATCTCCAGGTCAGAGAAAATAAGCTCCAGATTGATTGTCTCAATGTCACGGAGGGGATCGATCGTACCATCCACATGTACAATGTTGCTGTCCTCAAAACATCTTACTACATGCACGATTGCATCTACCTCACGGATGTTCGCAAGAAACTGGTTGCCCAGGCCCTCTCCTTTGGATGCACCTTTTACCAATCCGGCAATATCAACGAATTCAATCGCCGCCGGAACGATCTTCTTTGTGTGATACATTTCTCCCAGGACATCCAGACGCTTGTCCGGTACGGTAACAACGCCCACATTCGGGTCGATCGTACAGAACGGATAGTTCGCAGACTCCGCCCCAGCCTTTGTCAATGAATTAAACAGTGTACTTTTTCCTACATTGGGAAGACCAACGATGCCTAATTTCATAATTGTTTATACCTATCCGAAAAGCCTTGATTTATAAGGCTTTTCGCCTTTCCTTAAATTTCTTGTACGCCCTTTTTACGCCCTTTTTTTGAAACTGGCGGCGTAGCCTGTTGAAATTGGCGTATGGCGTTTACCAGTGATTCGTCCGTAACATGAACATATCTGTCCATTGTTGTTTTAATACTTGCGTGTCCTAAAAGCTGTTGCAGCACTTTAGGCTGTACGCCGCGCTCAATGGCGCGTGTAGCATAAGTATGTCGCAAGGCGTGCATACAAAAGCGTTTAATACCTGCTTCATCACACAATTTGTATAAGTGTGTGTCATAGGAACTGTTTTTTGCGGGTTCTCCTGTTCTCCAGTTGATAAAAACCAAATCTCGCATAACAAGGCATTTATTTTCGCCTGTCCTGCTGTCGATATACTCTAAAACCTGTGACAATGTTTCAGACTGTTTTCGTTGGTCTTTTTCATCATAGCAGCTTTTGAGAATGGAATATGCCTTATCTGTGAGAGGAATGGTACGATAACTTTTCTGCGTCTTAGGTGGTCCCGCACGCCAATATCCCTGGCTGTGTCGATACTCTAAACTTTTGTTTACTGTCAATGTCCGCTTTTTCCAATCAATAGCGTCCCAAGTCAGACCAATCAATTCAGCCGTTCTCAATCCTGTTTCCAGTAACAAGGCGTACTGCCTGTAATTATGAGAGCGTTCCGCTGCTTCCAAGAACTTCTCCTGTTCCTCAACGGTTAAGTATTTAATATCATCTACCGCACGAACGGGTTTTGTGTAGCGGACACCATTCATCGGGTGCTTTGCGATAATATCATTCATAACTGCTGATTTCAGCATGGTTCCCATTGTGATATAAGCCTGTCGAATGGTCGAGCCTGCGTAGGTAGTTTCCATTCGGTTCAGAACAGCTTTACAGTGCATGGGTTTTACATCAGCTATGCACATGGCACCTATTACGGGTTGGATATTCCATTTGTAACGCTCTTTATAATTTCTTATGGTATTCGGAGCAAGGTCACAAACGATATTCTCAATCCAGTAAGTAAACCACTTGTCTACCGTCATATCGGGAGAAGTGACGATAAGGTTATGCCGTTCCTCATATCTTGCGTCAGCAAGCCAGTTTTTCGCTTCCGGCAATGTTTCAAAATATTTCTCTTTGCGTTTGCCGTCTTTTGCGTAGTATCTTGCGGAGAATAAACCGTCCTTTCTTTGGTAAATGCCTTTGCCGCACTCTTTACCTTTAAGATTTTTTCCCATATATCGGACTCCTTTCGTATCTCAAAAGAGAGTCCAATGCAAGCATATATTATAGCATAAAGACTCTGTTTTTTCAATCTCAATAACAAGAATTGTCGATTAGATATTCATATTGTCAGCTCACGCCGGATATATTCTTCAAATTCACGACGTTTGACTAATTTTCTTGTCCCCACATATAGTACAAATGGACAATTAGGTTGCTTTAGCATGGTGTCAATCTTGTTAATTCCAATATTGCTATATTCGGCAGCTTCTTTTATGGTCAATGTCAGTTTAAGATGTATCGGTACTCTTTGTTCGCTGCCAGTTGTAACTGCTCCTTTAGTGCCTATCGCACAAGGGGCGTTCATTTTTTCTTCATTCATAAGAACATTTCCCCTTTCAATGGTTGAAACAATTAAAAACATCAGTAAAGTGGGCTATCGTCAGACGGTCGATTAGCTTCTCAACCTCACGGGAATTGCACCCCTGCGCGGTTCTCGCGCAGCCCTATCCATTGCCTGCGACGCTTTTAACGCTCGGACTGTGGCTATAAGGGAGTATCATTATGTATTTTGCGCGTCGTCGCCGACAGGCTGCTATACCTGTTTTCCGGCGTCGGTGTTGGTCGCTCGTCTATCAAGCGGGAAAATCCCGCTATAATAGGGTCATGGCGCACCCGCCGCATGGCTCGGCGCAAAAGGAACGTATCTGATTTGCCCTATGCTGCGTCGCCGTTATCTTGCGCCGCTTTCTTTTTCAAGGTACAAAAGACAGAAATATGCAAAGAGGAAAGGGGAGGAACACTTTGCGTTTATTTCTCTGTCTTAAAGGATAGGACAGCCCGCATGAGCTTTGCTTGCAGCCGTTCCCGCAAGTCCTCGTCTATGCCGTAATAGGTGTTGCCGCTTTCGTCGCGGAGCTTTCTCATAGACAGATGGGCTATGTAGCTTTGGTAATGCTGCACCACAATTTTCATGGCGTCGGGGTCGCCCTTTGTCGCGGCTAGAATGACCGGGTAGGGTAACAAGCCGCGCTCATTGTCATTACAATTCGTTCCATTCATCAGCGCGTTCCTCCAAATATCGTTTTAGCAGGTCAAAAGAGCTTGACCGTCTATACTGTACTGTGCTGCGGGGTACTTTCATAAGCTCCGCGATTTCAGTGTCGGTCATGCTGAAAAAGTAGTACAGTAAAACGGCTTGCCGCTTTTCTTCCGGCAGGGAGCGCATTGCTTCGGCAAGCAGCTTCGCCGTAATCTTCAAACCGCCTGCACAAAAAGCGTCCTCGTCCTCATTGACAAAATATCTGTCAACGGTATAAAGCTGCTTTTCCTCATGCGGGGCAAGGTCTGAAAAGTTGACTTCGTGCTTTTGCCGACTTCTGCTTTCCCGGCAGGCGTCAATCAGTTCGTTGCGTAGCGTGCGTTTGCAGTACGCATTAAACTCACATCTTGTCTGCCATTCCAACCGATTAGGGTAATCCATGTTCTCACCCCCTTTCGTCCCGGGGGCGGGTTATTTATCCCCTTTCGGCTGCCTTCCACGGACGCACCGCAGATTTGCCAAACGGAATAGAAAAGTTTTTCAAAAAAGTTTTGAAAAACACAAAATGCGCCCGTCCGCAAGACGCGGACGGGCGCAAAGGAAATGTATGCAGTATTTAGGTGATTTGACAGTTCATATTCGTAGCCGGAATACCCCGACGGCGGGTGATAGCTTTTTTTGACCGTAGATTATTCGGTGGGTTAGTGTAAATAAAAATGGACACGACGCTACCTCCATAGATACCGCCGTATCCTAAAAAAGGGCGACTTTAATACCCCCTCCGTAACTCAATTTTTCAAAAAAGGAAACGGCGGTCTTGTTTGTTATTTCAAAACCGCCGTACTGCTGCCCTTAATGTTCGGCAGTTTCGCTTTCGTTTTCAAAACGCATTTTCAATTTTTGATAATAGTTCTTAACACTTTTATCACCGTCATTATCGAGAAACAGGCAATAAGGCAACCGTTAGATACTTTTGAAATACGTTTATTGCACTTTTCTCTTTGCTCATGAGAGCCACCCCCTTTAGAACCCCAATTTGTGCAGCAGCTTTTCAACATCAGCAGCTTTAAGTACCTTACCCATTGCAACTACTTTTTCATTAACGACGAGGGCGGGCATACTCATTGCACCGTACCCCACGACCTTTTGCAAATCAGTTATATACTCCACTTCTACATCAAGTCCCATGCTTTTAACCGCCGCCTTTGCCTGTTCGTATTGTTCATGGCAGGAAGCGCAACCCACGCCAAGAACTTTGACGCTCATTGCCCCATCCTCAATTTTTACCTTGTTTGCGTCCTCTTCTGTCGCTTCAAAAGTCGCACAATCACTTTGACAAGCGCAAGCGGGAATGTTTTTTTCTTCGTCTTTCTTCTTACCAAAACCAAATAATGCCATTTTCTTTACCTCCAAATATTATTTTTGTTAAAATGCAAGCCAAAACATATCCTTTGCACAAAGCCTACAAGTCAAAATGTCAATTACAGGATACCAATTCTTTGCCATGTTCTTATACCTCCCTCACACAATTAGATATTGTATTGCATTAAAGAAATATCCCACAATGATAATGCCAACGGTACATATTGCAATGAAGATACCGAGCAACTTCGGCTTAACTGCCTTTCGCAACATGATTACGGACGGGAGCGAAAGCGTGGTAACGCCCATCATAAAGGACAGGACAACGCCAAGCTGTGCGCCCTTTGCAAGTAGGGCTTCTGCAATCGGAATTGTGCCGAAAATATCCGCATACATGGGAACGCCCGCAATCGTCGCAAGGATTACGCCAAAGGGATTACCCGTACCAAGCACTTTGACAATAAAATCTTCGGGTATCCAATCATGGATAAATGCACCGATACCTACGCCAATCAGTACATAGGGGGCAACCTTTTTTGCTGTTGCTAAAACCTGCTCCCATGCGTATTTGATACGGTCTTTGAAGTGTAGTTCTTCCTGCGGAACATCAAGGGTATTTGCATTGCGGATAAAACCCTCAACGTAGTTTTCAAGATGTAATTTCTCAATCAACGTGCCGCCCACAACGGCAATCACTAATCCAAGCACTACATAAAGGACAGCGACTTTCCAACCGAAAATGCTCATAAGAAGCACAAGAGAGCCGAGGTCTACCATAGGGGAAGAAATCAGAAATGAGAACGTAACCCCAAGCGGCAATCCCGCGCTTGTAAATCCGATAAATAGCGGAATGGAAGAACAGGAACAAAACGGCGTTACTGTTCCGAGCAGCGCGGCGATACAGTTTGCACCCACACCATGAAATCTACCAAGTATCTTTTTTGTTCTTTCCGGCGGGAAGTAGCTTTGTATGTAGGATATAATCAAAATCAGCACGCCGAGCAGCACCATGATTTTGATTGTGTCGTAGATGAAAAACTGAACGCTGCCGCCGACTTTCCCGGCGGTATCTAATCCGCAAGCATTCAATAAATCACCTATCAAACGATTGAGCCAACTCATACCCAAAAGTTCGGTTTGTAAGAAATCCCAAATTGACTTTACAGTTTGCATAAACATAGACCTCCTTAAAATCGACACATTGCAATTTGTCGATATATTAGTTTTTGTATAAGCCGCTTGCTGCCTACAAGCGGCTTATTGTTTACAGGAACAATTATCCGAACAACCGGGAGAGAACTCCGTTATTTCGTCCAACAACTCTTTTGCTTTTTGTACTCCTTGCGGGTCAAAGGAATAATGCGTCCATTTGCCCTCTTTACGTCCCCGGACAATTCCTGCGTCGCAAAGTATTTTCATGTGATGTGATAGCGTCGGCTGCCCTATATGCAACTCGTCAAGCAATTCGCAAGCGCATTTTTCCCCGCCTTTGAGTAGCCCTAAAATCGTTAATCTATTCGCATCGCAAAAGGACTTGAAAATCCTTGCGCGTTTCTCATTCTCTGTCAAGCAATTCACCTCCTTGCTCTTGTATTATACCCATCATATCGAAGTTTGTCAATGCGTTTTTGGAAAGTTTACAACCGCTTTTGTATAATCGGCATTATTTAAGCTAACACTATGAACTGTGTAGACATATTCAAAAAGAAAGGGGAACAGTAAAATGTAAGAGGGTGAATGAAAATGGCTAAACGACCAGTACCACTATATGACTTTAAGGCGTTCGGGGCAGCCATAAAAGCCGCGAGAAAAGAATACGGAGAGAGCCGCAAAACGGTAAGCGACGCGCTCTATATATCCCCGCGCTATCTTGCGAATATCGAGAACAAGGGACAACAGCCGAGCCTGCAAGTTTTCTATGACCTTGTTACTCGTTATCATATTTCGGTAGACCAGTTTTTCTTTCCGAATGATAACGCCGAGAAGTCCACGCAGCGGCGGCAGCTTGATACTCTGCTTGACAGCATGAGCGATAACGGTTTGCGTATCGTTGCGGCTACGGCAAAGGAAATAACGGAAGTCGAAAAAGACAATGACTAAAACTGAATATGCACTAAGAACGCTATGGAAACGCTGTGTTTCTATGGCGTTTTTCTTTTCCTGCGGGTGTCTTTGGCAAAATCCCGTCTTTATCGTGGAAGAAAGCGAAAAGATGAATAGCAAGCATAGGAAGCGGGTACCCACTTCCGTATTTTGCCTGCCCTGCTCTGCGGCAGCGTCGGCAAAATTGCTTGTTGGGAAGTGTCCCAAACCCTCGGAATGGAAAGGAGCGTCAAAGCATGGACGGACGAAAAAGAACAGTACAAATCAAGTTCAGAGTAACGGAAGCAGAACGGGATTTAATAGAAGAAAAAATGAAGCTGATACCCACCCGGAACATGGCGGCGTATCTGCGGAAGATTGCCATTGACGGGTATATCCTGCAAGTAGACCACACCGACATAAAAGCTATGACAGCGGAGATACAGAAAATCGGTGTCAACGTCAATCAGATTGCAAAGCGTGTGAACAGTACAGGCAGCGTCTACCAAGAGGACATAGAAGAAATAAAGGGGGTGCTTGCGGAAATATGGCGGTTACAAAGATTAAGCCTATTAAAGGAACGCTGAACAAAGCCCTTGACTATATCCAAAATCCCGCAAAGACTGATGAAAAAATACTTGTGTCCTCGTTTGGCTGCGCCTATGAAACGGCAGACATTGAGTTTGGTTTTACCCTGTCGCAGGCGTTGGATAAAGGAAACAATTTAGCCCACCATCTGATACAATCCTTTGAGCCGGGAGAGGTCGATTATCAGACCGCCCATGAAATCGGACGGCAGCTTGCAGACGCAGTAACCAAAGGGCAGCACGAATATGTTTTGACTACTCACATTGACAAAGGACATATCCATAATCATGTGATTTTCTGCGCGGTCAATTTCGTAGACCACCACAAGTACAATTCCAACAAGCGCAGCTATTACGGCATACGGAACATGAGCGATAAGCTGTGCCGGGAACACGGCTTGTCTGTTATCACTCCGAGCAGAGGTAGCAAGGGAAAAAGCTATGCAGAGTATCAAGCGGAGAAAACGGGTACAAGCTATAAAGGCAAGCTAAAAATTGCCGTGGACGCGCTTATTCCCCAAGTATCAGATTTTGAGGAATTGCTTTCAAAATTACAGGCGGCGGGCTATGAGATAAAGCCGGGAAAATATATCTCCTGCCGCGCTCCCGGACAGGAACGGTTTACCCGATTGAAAACCCTCGGCGCAGATTATACAGAGGAAGCTATCAGTGAACGGATAAGCGGCAAACGCGCCCACGCTGCGAAAGCTCCCCGCGCAGATCGCGGCGGCGTTAGTCTGCTCATTGATATTCAGAACAGTATCAAGGCGCAGGAAAGCCGGGGCTATGAGCAATGGGCAAAAATCCATAATCTGAAACAGGCAGCTAAAACCATGAATTTCTTGACGGAACACAAGATTGAGCAGTACGCAGAGCTGACAGCGAAAATCGCGGAAGTTACCGCAGCAAGCGAACAGGCAGCGGACAGCTTAAAAGAGGTTGAAAAGCGACTTACCGATATGACGCTGCTTATCAAGCATATCACTACCTATCAAAAGACAAAGCCTGCCTATGCTGCATACCGCAAGGCAAAGGATAAGGATAAATACCGGGCAGCCCATGAGAGCGATATAATTCTCCATGAAGCAGCGGCAAAGACAATCAAGGCAGCGGGTATCTCCAAGCTCCCAAGCATTACCGCCCTGCAAGTAGAGTACGCAGCACTTCAAAAACAAAAAGAAGCCCTGTATGCCGACTATGGAAAACTGAAAAAGCAAGTCAAGGAATACGACGTTATCAAGCAGAACATCGACAGTATTTTGAAAGTGGAACGTCAGCCGGAACGGGCAAAAGAAACCGAGCGCGGATAAATAAGCATAAAAAAGAACGGACGCGGCAGCCGATATGTTGGCCACCGCGCCCGTTTTCTCATAGGTGCAGCTTTTGAAATGTTACGCAGTAGAACCGCGATTTTAGGGGTAAAGGTATCAATCCTTTACCTCTTTGTTTTTGTGTCCGAAAAACCCTGCAAGCAAAGGCTTTTTTCGCCCCTACTGCGTAACAAGAGTACGCTTTTTTCTCATGCGCTCGGCTGCCTGTCTGCGGGTAATGCGCTTGCGGCAATCCGGGCAGTATTTGACGCTGTTTGACTTCGACGCAAAGGACGCACCGCACACGATACACTTTCGCATATCGTCGGTATGGTAAAGCTCCGCAAAGAGCAGCTTATCAAGAGGAAGTACGGCAATCCGAAACCACTTACAGAGCAGCGAATAGGAAATGAGCTGCGGGCATACGCAAGTGTCCCCGTCGTCTAGTAAAATACAGTTGCCATTCTCGCAGTTGCAGCACTCCTTTTTCACAAGGGTGTTTACCTTGCGGCTTTGTCGCGGCGACAGCCGCTTAATCCCGGTCATACTTCATCAGCAGGATAAACGGCAAGCTCCCTGTACTCGGCTTCGGTCAGCGCGCCTACTTTGGAAAGGGTGCGCTTTGCAAGCTCCCGTAATCCCGCGTCCATGTAAGGCAGCGCAGCGGTCATGTCCTCTATAAGCTGCGCCTTGCTTCCCTCATGGTAAATGCTCAAAAGGTTTGTTTCCTCAACAGTAAATCTATTCATGCTCATACCTCCAAATCGTGATTTTTTCTTTTTGCCGCTGCCTTTTTCGGGGCGGCTGTTTTCTTGTCTGCGGTAAGCTGCGCCCGGACAGAGGGGCGCGCTTTTCGGATATTCCGGCTTCTGTCCTCGCTTTTGTCTAAAAATGCAAAAGTGCCATGTCTGCCCTCAATCTTAGAAAAAGAAAGTGTTTTGTATGGCAGCATAGCAAACAGACGGTCGGTGTCCTTTGTAGAGGCTAACTGCATAAAGTAAGGCGAAAGCTCCACCATGAAATGTGTTTTGTTGGGGCTGTTAGGGCTGTCCTGCCGCTTCATTTCCGCTACAATGCGCTGTGCTTCGGCTTCAATCCGGCTGTCATGCAATGCGGTAATATGCGCCTTGAAATCCCCCGGCTTTAAGCGGTCATAGCTGCGCTTTTCCTCCCGCATGAGAAAATGCAATGCTTCCGGGTCATTAGGCTGCGCTTCAAAGCGTTCAAACTTCCCAAGCTGCGGGTCGGGATTGCCGTCAAGATACTGTCCGGCGGGCTGCACCCGTTCTCCATGCTCATAGAGCAGCGTGTAATTATCTGCGGGTAATGCCTGTTCCTTAACGTGCCGGAAATGCTGCGGATAGTCAAGCTCATAGAGATTGCCTTTGATTTTTCCGTTTACAATCCCGGTCAGCTCCACCGCATAGGCAAGGACTTTATCGCGCGTCTGTTCCCCGTAAAACCGCCATGTGTTATGCTGTCTTGTGCCTTTTAGAAAAACGTCGCGCTCCCGGAAGCAGCTCGTCCCGGACGGGCGGGAAAACCATAAAAGCCGCCTGTCCTCGGCTGTGGGGCTTGCCGCCGCTTTCTGTAAAATGTTTCTATCAAGGTCAAAATCATTCTGATAAAAAGCGGTATTCTGTTTCATAATCGCTTCAAGGGAAGTGATAACGTCCACATCTTCAAACTTATTCATAGGTCAGCTCCTTTCCAAGTCCTGCGATTTTTGCTTCGTGGGTTTCTTCTTTCCCGCCCGTTCCTTATCCGCTTTGAGCTGCGCCCGGATAGAGGGCTTCTCTTTGCCGCGTTCTTTGTCTGCCTTAATCGCTTCCGCAAGGTCAACAAGGGAAATTTGTTCCCCGGCTTTTACCTTTGCTTCCAGTTCGTCAACAGTAGGGGTGTTGTTGATGATACCGTCAAAGCTGTTGTCATTCTGCTCGATTGTGTCCTCAACGTGCTTTAGCGGGTTTATCTTTTCCGGCTGTTGTGTCTGCTCCTGCAAAAACTCCGGCACTTCCTTGTAGCCGAAACTATCAACATAATGCGCCGCGTCCTGTCCGTTCTGATGAAGCACTACCACGTCGGAAACAGAAAGGCTGTGTCCCTTAAAATCTTTCGGGTGGTCGATATTGAAACGGGTGTAAATATCTTCAAGGGAAGTACCCGGCGTAAGCTCTGCGGAATAGACAAGCTCATAGTTTGCCTTATCAACCACATTTCCCGCCGCCTGCAGGCGGTCGTAAGGCTCAAAGCGGAAGTCCCGCGTTTCGTCCCCTTGCTTTAGCTGATAAATGGAAAAGGTGTCTTTGTCGGCTTCGGCTTCCTGCGCCTTTGCATATAGCTCCTTTACTTCTCCCTGCGTCAGCTCTCCGGCGTTCAGCCCGCCCATGAGTTCCCGGCATTTTGCAAGGCTGCCGATATACAGCACGTCCCCGATTTTTGCCCTGCCGTTTTCCTGCGGGAGATAGGCTTGCAGGAAAAAGCGGTCGTTGTCGCCCGTTGTGCGGGGGTTGGCTTCAATCTTATAAATGTACTCCGGCATGGCGGCTTTCTCCCTCGGCGCGTCCTGCGCCTGTTCCTGTGCCTTTTGCAGCTCTGCGATATGTCCGTCAATGGAATTGATAATCTCGGCGGCGGTGCTGCGGATTGTTTCAAGAGAGCTTTTCAGTTCGGCAAGCTCTCGTCCGGCACTCCACCCTGCAACGTACCCAAAGGAATAGTCAGAAGTATCAAGCCCGTAATGCTGGCACACGGTATAGGCGATACTTTCTGCCTGTACCTCGCGGGTGCGGCGGTCGGGTCTGTTCTCCAAGTCCTCCAAAGGGGCGTTAAGGTCAATGTCATGGAGCTTCGCATGGGCGATTTCATGGATAAGGGTTTTTAATGTTTGCAGCTCGCTCATGCCCTCATCAAGGGCAATACGTTTGTCCTCCAAATGGTAGTATCCGTGTGCGCCGCCCTCGATTTTCTCAAAAGCAACGGGAACAGGGGAAGTCTTTTCAAGGGCAGCGAAAACGTCCTTGTAATGCTCCACATCTCCAGTCAGCATATTTACGGCAATGTCGGGGATTTCCTTGCCCTCGGTCTGCGATACATCAAAGACAGATACCACCTTAAAGGCGGGGATTGTGATTTCCTTTTCTTCGGTTACGGGCTTTCCGTCCTTACCGATAATGACTTTCTGTGTCTGCGGGTCGATTTTCTCCATTTCTTTTTTAATCTTAAAGGGCGACGGTGCAAGGATTTTGATACTCTTTTGTCCTTTCATCACATTTCGCCCAAAGTTATTTTTCCATGCGGAAAATCCGGCGATAAGAGAAGCGTCGGGCTTCTGCATGGCGATCAGCAGCGTATTGTTAAAGCTGTAATTATGAAATTTTGACATAACGCGCAGATATTCCTTGTAACGCTCGCTGTCGAACAGCTCCGTAATACCCTGCTCCAAGCGGTCAGTTATTTCTTTGAGCTTTTCGGCGGGTTTCTCGGACGTTAAGACAATGGGGATAACCGGGCGTGGCTCCTGCGGCGTTGCTTCGGGAACAGCCGCCTGTAATGCCGGGGCTGCGTCCAGTTCGACGGTCGGCTGCGGGTAGCTCATAATGCGGTAGTCCTCCGGCACATCGCGCCCCTCAAAGTGTTTCTCCCATGCGTCGCCGCTTTCCACAAGGTAGCCGTATTCCGTAAAGCTGCCTTTTTCCTGTGCGGCGGCGTTTCGTCCAAAGGCGATAAGGTCAATGCTGTTTTTCCATTCAGCGGGCATTTGCACCATGCCGGATTTGTTAAGGTAATAATCGCCTAATTCGCGGGGATTATGTACTTCGGGAATATGCACGAAAAAGTCCGGGTTATAGGTTAGGTCGATTATCTGCCCGATATTCTCAAAACCGTTCTTTCGCTGTGTGGCGGCGTTCAGCGCGGCAATCCCGGAAGCGTCAAGGGTTTCCAGTCGTGCCGCAAGAAAATTCAGCTCGTCCACCTGTGCCGCGCATACCATGTCATAAGGCAGGGCAATGTGCCTGTCCTCCCGGTCAGAGTAGCCGTGAATGAAAAATTCCTGCGGGTTGTCTGCGGTAATGCCGACGTTTTTCATTGCTTCGTGAAGCTGCTCTTTTGTAGCGGGCATGGAAAGCCAGTAGCCACCCGGTTCTCCCGTTTCAAAACGGGTGCGGCTGTCAATCAGGATTGCAAACTGTTCCGTTTCCTGTCCCGGTTCGGTTCTCGGTGCAGCGGCGGGAATGTCGGCGGCGGGCTGCTTGATTTCCTCTCCCTCTACGGTGTAGCCCGGTAAGAGCTGCCCGTTTACCCTAAACTGTTCCGCGTATTCCGGCGGGATAACCGGGGAGATTTCCGTAAAAAGTTTTTCATACGCCTTGATACGCCCATTCAGATATTTTTCCATAGCCGCCCGGTCAGCAAATACCTTTCTGTCCTGTCCGGCGATTTTCGCCTGTCCGTATCCGTGGGGGCTGTTGGTGTAGACGTTCCAAGACAGCGTATAGGAATACGGGATAGACTTCTGTGCTGCCTTGTCGTAACGGGTATTTTCGTAAACATGGTAGCTCATTTTATATACCCGGTTGCTGATGGTGTGGCGGTCGTTGTCCTCGTCCTGCCACTTGTTCGCCGTATGCTTCACTTCGGGTATTCTCGCATACTCAATCGCCTTGTCAAATAGCAGGGTCTTTCCTGCCTGTTCCTCCCATGCGGAAGCCTGTACTTTCAGATTTTCAAAAACGGTCTGCTCCGCAGCCGCGCTTTCCTCCCGCAGCTTCACAAGCTCGGCAAGAGGTAAGGCGGTCAGCGGGGAAATATCCGCGCCTTTCGTGTCAAAATAGATACCGCGCTCAATCTTCATCTTGTCGGCGGCTTCCAGTCTGTCATGGTCGTATGAGGAATAACCTGTTTTCCATTCGTCCATTTGCTCGCTCCTTTCTTTTTCAATCATGCGGTGCATAAGTTCGTAGTCCTCAATGCTCATGCTTCCGTCAAATATATAAGGGTCAAAATCTTCCCCGTCCCGGTAGGGCTTTTCGGAAAAGGGAAGCCCCGCTGCATGGGCGGCGGCTCTTGCTTCCTCGATAACCTCCGGAGGAAGCCTGTCGTCATGCGCCCCGATAAAACCGTCAAGGTCGTTCATGCTGTTTTCATAGTGATAGCGCACTCCGGCGGTCAGCTCGTCAAGGCTCATATTCTCGCCTAAATGCCCGCAGTAGTAGCCGTTTAGAATAACGGCGGCGGGGTCAGCCGCTTTGATTTCCTCTAACCGGCTCCTGTCAAACGGTTCTAAAGTACCGTCCACTTCAAGATGAAACAGCTCGGCATTCCATGAACGTCCTTGTTTCCAAAATGCTACCCATGCAATACCGTCCCTAAGTTCCTCTTGATAGTCCTTTACGCTGTCGCGCAAACTTGCCATGTGTAAAACCTCCTTTCGCGTATGGCAGCGCGGACGCTGCGTTTGTGGTTACATAGTCCTACTACGGTGCGCCCGCATTTCTGCCAAAGATTTTTGAGGATTTTTAGAGGGTTTGGGAAACTTCCCAACAAGCAAAATCCCCGCCAAGCTCGGTTAGAGTGGCAGGGATTTTACGGAAGTGGGTACCCGCTTCCTATGCTTGCTATTCCAGTTGTTTGTCCTTTGAAATGGTTACTTTGTAATTCACATACTTACCGCCCGTGTCGGCTAAAAGTACCGTTCCGTCGTAGGTTTTGCCCGTTTTCGGGGAGTACAGTTTTTTGATTTTTGCCTTGCCGGATTTCAGAAGCGCGGCGGCAATCTTCGGGGTAAAGGCGGTTTTGCGTTCCTCAAAGAAGCGGTCGTTTTTCCACATGGCAAAGCTACACTCTTTGTTGGAACAGTAGTAGTTTTTCTTTCCCTCATAGACCGGGGATTTACAGCGGGGGCATTTCCCAAGCTCTGTTTTCTCTGTCTTGAAAAGCGCCTGTTTCTCGCCTAACACGGAAGCATAGGTTTTTACAAGCTCCCGCGCCATAGCTTCAATGCCCTGCATGAAAGCGGTAGGGTCAGCGTTACCCTTTGCAATCTGCGTTAGATTGTTTTCCCATGCCGCCGTAAGCTGCGGAGAAGTTAAGCTGTCCGGCAGGACGCAGACAAGGTTTGTGCCGTCTTTGGTGGGAAATAGCTGCTTGCCCTTGCGCTCGATAAAGCCGCCTTTGACTAACTTCTCAATGACGGCGGCGCGGGTGGCAGGCGTACCAAGCCCCCGGCGTTCTGCGTCCGGGTCGGTGTCCTCATTCCCGGCGCGTTCCATAGCCGACAACAGGCTTGCTTCATTGTGAGGCTTCGGGGGCGTGGTGTCATGCTCCGTAACCGCTGCGGCAGGATTTTCAAAGGTCTGCCCCTCGGTATAATCCGGCACATCTAACGCAAGTTCGTTTTCCTCGTCGTCGCTGTCGGGCTTCTTTTTGATGGTCGCCCGAAAGCGACGGTCAATGTCTTTCCACCCGGCAGCGATTACCATTTTTCCCCTTGCCGTAAAGTCATGGTCGGCGCAGGAGAAAACCGACGTTACCGCTTCGTAAACGTGCGGCGCTGCGGTCGCCATAAGCAGCCGCGCCCCGGTAAGGGTAAGGATATTTCTTTCACTTTCCGGCAGCGCGGAAAGGTCAGCTTTTGCAAGCTCTATTGTGGGGATAATGGCGTGGTGGTCGGATACTTTTTTGCTGTTCAGTACCTTTACAAGCTCCGGCGTAAAGGAAACGCCCGCCATAAAGGGCAGCTTGCCGCAGAGAAGCGTTACCATGCTTTTTGCCGTGTCGCCCATGTCGTCGGTCAGATAGTTGCTGTCCGTTCTCGGATAAGTAAGCAGCTTCTTTTCATACAAGGTCTGTGCAAGGTCAAGGGTCTGCTTTGCCGTGTACCCGTAGATACGGTTTGCTTCCCGTTGCAGAGAGGTAAGGTCAAAGAGCTTCGGCGGGGCAACGGTTTTCTTTTCACGGGTCAAGGAAGTGCAGACAGCCGCCGACGCTTCGCAGGCCGCTTTCAGTTCGCTTGCTTCATCAGCGGCGCGGATCTTCGCGCTTGCCGCTTCCGCGCCGGAAAGCATAAGGCACACATGGTAATATTTTTCTTTCTTGAAGTTCATAATGGCAGCGTCCCGGTCTACAAGCATTTTTAAGGTCGGGGTCTGCACACGTCCCACGTTCAAGGTCTTTCCATACAGGCAGGAGAAAAGGCGGGTCGCATTGATACCGATAAGCCAGTCAGCCTTTGCCCTGCATAGTGCGGAATGGTAGAGGGCGTCGTATTCCCGCCCGTCCTTCAGATTGTCAAAGCCGCTTCGGATTGCTTCGTTTTCCATTGAGGAAATCCAAAGACGGGTAAAGGGCTTCTTGCAGCCCGCTTGATGATAGACAAAGCGGAAAATCAGCTCGCCCTCGCGCCCTGCGTCGCAGGCGTTGACAACCTCGGAAACGTCGGCGCGGTGCATGAGGTCTTTTAAGATTTTGAATTGCTTTCCCTTGTCGGCAGCTACGGTGTACTGCCATTCCTGCGGCAGAATGGGTAAGCTGTCATAGCTCCACTTTTTGTACTGTTCCCCATAGGCGGCAGCTTCCGCAAGTCCTACTAAATGCCCGATACACCAAGAGATAACATAACCGTTCCCCTCGATATATCCGTCTTTCTTTTCCCTTACGCCAAGGGCGGCGGCAACCGCCGCCCCGACGCTGGGTTTCTCACAAATCACAAGTTTCATTCTTCCTCGTCCTCCTGTTCGGTGTCTGCGATGTCAGTTTCTTCCTCCGGCTCGTCCTCGTCGTATTCGTCAAAATCGAACTCGTCAAGGTCGGTGCTGCCTTTTACGTTCTGCTTCGGTTTCATAAACTTAAAGTAGTAGAGGGCTGCACCGCCGCCAAGAAGTCCCACAACAAGGAAAATCAAAAGCCCGCCCATGCCGTTTTGGGGCTGCTCCTGCTCGGTAGGTTCCTCCGGCGCGGCTTCCTTGCCTGTGCAGCTATCCATGTTGACAGAGCAGACAGGACAGGCGGTGTTGACTTCGCCCGCCTTGCATTTCTCGGTACAGTTGCAGACAGCCGGGGGCTGCTCGGTCTGTTCCTCCCCGATAATCGCCATAAGGTCGCTTTCGTCTACTTGATTTAAGAAGTGGACGGAATTTTCCCCCTCGGCTGCCCGGTCAACGATAATGTAAAAATAGTTGCCGCCTTTGCTTTTCACGACGATAAACTGCTTATCCTCGGCAGCGTCCCCGTCAATGTCGTCCACAAGGGTCATGTTGCCCTCCGGGGTAAGGGGCTGCGGTTCGGTTTCCACGATTACGCCGCTGTCGTTGGTTTCTTCCGTCGGGGTCTGTGCATAGGCGGTAACGGAAAAGCCGCCCACAAGGACAAGGGCGGCGCAAAGTGCGGTAATGCTTGCAAGGATTTTATTCTTCATTCTCGGTTTCCTCCTGTTCCTCATAGTCTGCGGGGATAGGGGCAATGCCCGGAATACCGCCGCCCGCAAGCATGGCGGTAAGCTCCTGCGGGGTCAGACGCATGGAGCGCACGAGCTGAACGATTTGCAGATTTTCCGCTTCGGTTTTCTGTGCTTCCAGTCCGCGCAGCCTGTTCTGATACTCCGTGATTTTCTCACGGGTCTTTTGGATTTCCTTTTCAATTCTTTCGATTTTACTCATAGTCATAATGATTTTTCTCCTTTCGATTTTCAAATGTGTTGTTGTATGTCAGTTCCAGTTCATCAGCCCGTACCCTTTGATACAGGCATAGTCAAGGGGATAGCTCTTAATCTTGCAGGCGTCGCCGGAATTGCCCTCCACGGTATAAACGCGGCCCTCGTCCCTGCCGATAACAAGCCCAACATGGTCTGCGCTGCCGTCTAAGTCCCAGTCAAAAAAGATAGCGTCACCGGGGGCAATGTTTTCATAGCCCCGCGCTCCCCATTGTCCGTGAGAGGTAAACCACGGAATACCCTGCGACTGGCAGGCGGCAAAACGCGGCTCGGAAAGTCCCATTTGCCCGTAGCACCAGGACACAAAACAGGCGCACCATTCCACGCGGCTGTTAAAGCCGTACCAGCTCCAATACGGATAGCCGCCCACATTTCCGACTTGCCGTTTTGCAAGGTCAACGATAGCGGTATTGCCGGGGCGCGTTCCGTTCACAAAATCCACGCCACTTAAATCCTCGGACGCGGAAGTGTCGGGAGAGCCGCCACCAAAGATAAGGGGCTTGTTCCCGCTTGTCTGTAAGTACACCCGGTACATTTCCAGTTGTTCCGGGGTCAGGTTGTTTTCCGCAATCGCAGATAGCGGTGTGTTCGTCAGCTTGATATTGAGAATGTAATAGTTGTAAGGTACTTCCACCTCATATTCGTAGGTTTCAGTGGTCGTTTCTCCCGTTTCCGGGTCGGTAACGGTGGTTGTGCCTGTCCGCGTTTCCGTCCGATAGCGTACCTCGATTTCTTCGGTCAAGGTCAGCTTGTATTGCTGCTCAAAAATCCGCTGCAATTCTGCCTGTACGTCGGCGCGGGTGTAGCTTTGGTATTTTGCGGTCAGATAGGACGCTAATTCGTGGGGGTTATGCCCGATATTCGCAAGGTCATAGCGGTACTCGTCATAGCCCGGATTGTCGCGCTCGATATTGTCAATCCTGCTTTGCAGCTCGTTTTCCAATCCGGCGTAGCTGTTTTCTACTTCCACAAGGTCGCTGTCCTCGGAGGTATAGGACGTTCCAAGCACCCCGTTTAACGCGCCGGAAAACATAGCTCCGCAGGAGGACAGCCCGGACATAACCATGATAAAGAGCAGCAGCACTCCGACAGCGATTGCCACACCCGCCGGGTGCCTTGCCACAAATGCTGCGGTCTGTTTTGTTTTCTCGGCGGCTTTGGCTGCCGCCTTGCGGGTGCGTTCTGCCGCGCCCTTGATACCCTTTGCGGTATTGCGGGCTTCCTTTGCATACTGCCGCTTGATTTTCTGCTTCTGCCAAAACCGGGAAATGGGGTTAGAGGTAAGCTGCGGGTTCTCATGCAGGGTCTTGTGATACTGAAAATCCACGTTTGCCTTGAAAGCCGCTTTTTCTGCCTTTGCCGCTTCCCGGTAGGGTTTCAGCTTATGGCTGCGGTAGCCCTGTTTGATTTTCCGCGCCCCGTACTTCAATCCCCGTTCTGCGGCTTCCTCGCTCTTGTGTGCGCCCTCCACGCCGGAATTATCCTTTTCGACAGAATGGATTTTGTTATGTACCAAAATCCCGGCTTCCTGTGCGGGGCGGGATAAGGGGCTGTGTTTCTCCTTAAATCCGGGCGGCTTGTCCTTTTCCTCAAAGTGCAGGCGGGTCTTGCCTTTCCCGGCAGCTTCGTCAAAGGTGCGCTCTTTTACAAGTTTCTTTTCTTTGGGGATAGCTGCCTTTGCCTTATCCAAGCGGTCAGCGGCTTTGTTGGATTTCCTGATGTATTTTTCAAGTTCCGGGGTGTTAAGTTCTTCCTCAGTAAACTGCAAGCGGGAAGATTTCGTTTGTGCGGTGGCTTCCTCCTGCGCCCTACGTACTGCCTTTTTACTTGCCTTGCGGGTGTGGGCAGCGTCAAGATATTCCATGACGCGCTCCGTTTTGCCTGTGTCCGCTTTGGGGGCAGCTCCCGGCGCATGGGGAAGCGGGATTGTATCAGATACCGGGTTAAGCTGTGCCGCCGCGTCCTGTGCTGTCTGTTGCTCCGGGGATTTCTGAAAATCCGCGTCCTGCGTCCGCTTGCTGATACGTTCCGTGTCTCCCGTGGTCTGATTTTCTGCGATAGCCCCGTCGCGGGTCATTTTCTGCGTGATTTTATCGCGGGGCTTTAAGGGGTCTTTCAAGTGTTCCCACCTCCAATCCGCGCCCCTGCAAGGGCGCAATACTCGGCGTTCAGTTCAATGCCGATATAGCGTCGGTCAAGGCTTTTCGCTGCAAGCCCGGTGGTGCCGCTTCCAAAAAACGGGTCAAGGACAACGCCGCCTGCCGGACAGCCCGCCAGTATGCACGTTTCCGCGAGCTTCGGGGGATAGGCGGCAAAATGCCCGCCCTTATACGGTACGGTATTGATAAGCCAAACGTCCCTCTTGTTTCTTGTGGTCGGCATAAGGGCGTCGTCATAATAGCCGCCGCTGCGGGTTTTATTGATACCCTGTACCTTGCCCTGTCCCGGTACTTCCTCGGCGTATTTGTGTCCTGCGCCGCGCCCTTGTCGGTACCGCGCAGCCGTTCCCGGCGCGATCGGCTCTGCAATGGCGGCAGCGTCATAGTAATATTTCTTTGATTTCGTCAGTAAAAAGATATGCTCATAGCAGCGGCTCGGTCGGTCGCGGCAGCTCTCCGGCATAGGATTTTCTTTCAGCCAGATAATATCGCTGCGTAAATACCACCCGTCAGAGCGCAGGGCAAAAGCTAAAAGCCACGGAATACCGATTAAGTCCTTTTGCTTGCAGCCCGCTTTCATGCCTGTGCCGCAGTAGGTATCTGCGATATTCAGCCAAAACGTCCCGTCGTCTTTCAGTACCCGGCGCAGTTCCCGGAATACTTCTACAAGCCTGTCAATGTACTGCTCCGGCGTGTCCTCCCGTCCAATCTGCATATCAAGCCCGTAATCCCTAAGTCCATAGTAGGGCGGGCTTGTGACGCAGCAGTTCACGCTTTCGCTCGGCAGCTCCCGCAGGGCATAGAGGGCTTCACGGTTGATGATTACGTCCGTTTTCATGGCTTGCTCACTTCCTCCGGCTTTGTCGTAAGCAGACGGTAAAGCTCGGTGTCCGTCGGGAAGCGGTCAATGAATGGCAGCACCACGTTTCCGTAAAAGATAAGCCCCTCGCCCGCTTCGGTATGGGTCACATACTTCATCTGCTGCGGGGAGATATTGAGCTGCTTTGCAAGGATAGCCCGGTCGCCCTGTGCCTGATTGAGCATGAGGACAAAATCGGAGTTTTCAAAGATATTCTCGACTTCGCGGCTTGATAAAAGGTCTTTGACGTTCTGTGTGATTGCCGTCGGTATGCCGCCCCATTTACGAAAACGCTTCCAAATCTCCACGGAATAGGCTGCGGTCTGTTCCTCTTTCAAAAGCAAATGAAACTCGTCCATATAGTAACGGGTCGCCTTTTTCTCGGCGCGGTTTACGGTAACGCGGTTCCATACCTGGTCTTGCACAATGAGCATACCTAACTTTTTGAGCTGCTTTCCAAGCTGTTTAATATCAAAGCAGACAAGGCGGTTAGAAAGCTCCACGTTGGTACGGTGGTTAAAGACGTTCAGAGAGCCGGAAACATAAAGCTCCAATGCCGCCGCAATGCGGGCAGCTTCCGGCTCCGGCTGCTTCAAAAGCTCGTTGTAAAGGTCGCCCAAAATCGGCATTTTTTCCGGGTCGGGGTCTGCAAGGAAAGGTCGGTACACATTCCTAACGGCGCGGTCAATGACGGTCTTTTCCACGGGCTGCAAGCCCTCTTTGCCGCCGATAACAAGCTCACAAAGGGAAAGGATAAAGTCGGATTTCAAGGCAAGTGGGTTGTCGTCCTCGGAGTAGTTGAGGTTAATATCCATAGGGTTCACATACTGGGGCTTACCGTCCATGCCTTTTCCGGCAGGCGACAGGCGTATCACTTGCCCGCCCAAACGCTGCACAAGGGAAAAATATTCTGCTTCCGGGTCGCAGATAATAATATCGTCGTCGGTAATGAGAAAGGCGTTTGTCATTTCCCGTTTTGCCGCAAAGGATTTACCGCTTCCCGGTGTTCCAAGAATAAGCCCGTTTGGGTTTTTCAGTTGCTTGCGGTCGCAGAGTATCATGTTGTTTGACAGCGCATTTAAGCCGTAATACAGGGCTGCGCCCCGCTGAAAAAGCTCCTGCGTGATAAACGGGATAAAAATAGCGGTGCTTGATGTGGTAAGCCCTCTTTGAATGGGGATAAGGTTCTCCCCAAGTGGGATAGAGGACATAAAGCCCGCTTCCTGCAAATAGTCAAGGCGGGTCAGAGCGCAGTTGTTTTTCTGTGCAAAGCCCGCCGTAGCAAAGATGTCATTATCCAGTTTCCGCTTCGTGTCTGCCATGTTTACCACAAGGAACGTCAGCAGAAACATTCTTTCATTTCTGCTCTGTAAATCCTGCAACAGGTTCTTTGCTTCGCTGCCAAAGGTGGCAAGGTCGGACGGGATTATATCCATGTCGTACCCGCTGCGTACCGCTTTTTTCTGTTCCTCAATCTTCATCTTGTCGAGGTCGGTAATTTTGCGCTTGATAGTCTTGATTGCTTCGCTCTGGTCGATACTGCGGATATGCAGATTGACGATAATTCCGTTTTCAAGGTCGAGAATGTCCGAAAGCATACGGTCGTTCAGCTCCGGCGCAAGGATTTCAAGGAAGCTAACCGCGCCGAGCTTACGCCCCATGCGAAACGTCCTGCCGTCGCCAAAGCGGAACGAGGACGGGGCGATAAAGTCCTTTGTGGTAAGCCCGGACGGTACGAGCCAGTCCCAAGAGAAACGGAACGGCTCGCCCTCCGGGTGGAAAATCCCATGCAGCACGTTCAAGCGTTCCTGCCCGTTCATGGGGCGGGCAGCCGCGCCAAGCACCTTAAAATTATTGAGTACGTCGGTTTCGATACGGGAAAGGCGGGCTTTTGCGGCTGCGAGATTGTCCGCTTCAATGGAAAAGGTAATGTACTTGCACTTTTCCAGTCCGTTGTTGCCTTTTTCAAGCTGATTTTTCAGCATATCCGCGTACTCTTTGCGGATAGAGTTAAAAGCGTCGTCTTGCGCCGGAATTTCGATAGCTGCCTGTGCCTTTTCCTTTCTTGCGCCCTGATTGATGAAAGAGAGCTGCACCGAAACGGAAGCGTCAAAGTAGTTGAGAAAATCGCACCAGTTTTCAAAAATAGCGGTCTTATCATCTGCCTGTGCAAGCTGATAGTTAATATCTTCAAAGACAAGGCTTTTCGAGTATTTCTTTTCCGTTACCCTGCAAATCCCGTCCGGGTACATCTGCAAGTAGGGAATGGTCTGCTGCGCGGTGTGGGGCTTCCCGTCGCCCTTTGCTGCCTGTATCACGGCGGCGATTTCTTTCTTTTCTGCGCGGGTCAGCTTACGCTTCACGGGATTTTTTACCGCGCGGGTCATGATTTTTCGTTCTGCCATTGACAATAGCCGATACCTCCTTTTCCAGTTTTCGTTGTTTTTCTATGACGACATAAAAATTTTCCGTCTGATAGGGGCGTTCCTTTGGTCGGATAAACTTTGTCTGAATGACGTTCTTTATCACGACTTCAAGGGGCTGCCCGTGTTTTTCATACATTGCCAAGAGGAAGCAGGGAAGCATAACGATAATCATTGCAAATGCCGCCATGCTTGTTCCCGCGCTGTCTTTGAGTAAAAAGAAAAGCGGTAGTCCCATAGCGAGGGCTGCCGCAAAACATATAATCTGCCGCTTTGTCAGATTAAAAGCGACTTTCGTTTTGATTTTTGATAAGTCTTTGGGTACGGGTACATACGCCAAGTGAAAACCTCCTTTCGGTCTTTAATGTGCGTTAAAGATTGACTTCGCAAGTGCGCCTGTTTTGAATAGGGAGAAGCACAAAATCACGGTGTAGGCTGCAAGGGAGAAAATCGCGCTGTGCAGGTTGTCCGCTACAATCATGCTGCCAACCAAAACCGCATAAATGCCGACGCATATCATAATGAGGAAGCCTTGAAAACCGAGGGCGAACAGGGCTTTTAAGTAGTTGTTTCCTATCTGTCCCCACTCTCTGTTAGTCATAGTTGCAAACGGGATAGGCGATACCGAACAGTAAAGGTAAATCTCTATCATTCTGCCGTACAGGATAACCGTGATAAGCACCGACATGATTTTCATGCAAAGGCTCACAAGGCTTGTTTCCATAACGAGCAGTAACAGTTCGGGGATTTCCATAGCGTCAAGTCCGGCTTGCATGGACGAGAGGGCGGCGTCAACGTCGATATTCGTATCGCCGCCGATCACGCCCGCCGCGCCGGAAACAACGTGTTGCGCCATATCGAACACCGCCATAGTGATAGTAAAGGTGTGGGTAACGAGATACACCGCTACCCACGCCTTGAAAAACCACTTAAAGAACATGAACGTGTCAATATCGTGCATATTGTTCTTTTCCGTTACCATGCTGATAAGCTCCACGCATAGAACGTAGGTAATGACAAGCCCCGCAATGGGTACAATCACATTTTCCGACAAGCTCTGTATCATGGAAAATATGCCTGCGTTCCACCCCTGCGGGGTTTGTCCTACCTCTGCGGCGATAGTTCCGACTTTTTCGTTTACGTCCCCGAACATAGTTGACAGATTACCGTTAATGGCTCCAATGAGGATTTCCTTTATCCATTCGTTAATCGCGTCAAGTATGCTCTGCATAAGCTAACCCCGCCGCTTAACCGAACAGGCCGGAAAGCAGAGGTACAAGGGTGCCGCCGATAAGGGCAACGCCGCCGCCCGCCATGAGCTGTTTCATGCCCTGGCTTTTCGCGCCCGGATTGTCGTTTCCGTAGCCCTCCAAGAGGTTGATAACGCCCCAAATGCCAAGACCTGCTCCGAGAGCGATAACAAGTGTCTGCAAAACGCCTACTGCGCTGTTGAAAAATGCCATAATAAAACTCCTTTCTGCCGCTTTGCGGCTGCCCGAAAAAGGGCATAAAAAACGGCGGTCAGTTTTCGATAACTGCCGCGGTCATAAGTCCCCGCGCTGCGTAATTTCTGCGGCGCGGCGGTATTCAGTTGTAAGGGTGCGGCTTCCTGCCGCGATACGCGCAAGGAGTAGGGGCGCGTACCATGTAGCCCGTGTTTATTGTTTTTACTTTAAGCTCCCTCCTTTTCAAAAAGTGGTGTGTAGACAGGCATAATGCCGTACTGCCGTTCCCGGACAGCTTCGATATACTTGATATAGGAAATACCTGCCTGTATTGTCCTGCGTTCCTGTTCCCGCTGCATTTCCTCGGCTGCTTCCACAAGCCCGCTGATAGCCCGGATTAGCTGCTGTTTTGCCTTTTTCTTTCTGATACGCTTATTCATTCTGTATCCTCCTGCAAATCTGCTTCGTCAACTTCGTAATAGTCAAATACCTCGTCCGGCTTTACGATTGCAGGACGGCGGCGCAAGTGCTTTTCCATGTCAAAGGCATTTTTCTTGTCAAAGTCGGAAAGGTACTTGTACTTCGGGTGTTTGGTAATATCGTATTTTTCGGAGAAGAACGGACGCACCCCGCGTAGCTGCAAGATACATTTCCCGCCGTCCATGACCGCAATTTCATCTTCGCTCATAAGCTGCTTGCCTAACTTCTGATAGTTCAGCCCGTGGGAAAGTTCCCGTCCTCGCGTTTCGGAAGTGTTAAAACTGTCAATCGTTTCTTTCCCCAAGATTTCCGACATTTCTTTAAGGGTCGTTTTCTCCTTGCCGCCCAAGAACAGGGTCGTATCGCAGTTGCCGACAATGGTATCGGCGTTGTCCTTGTAGATAGCCTTTAGCTGCGACTGGCTCTGCAAGATGATGGACGCGGAGATTTCGCGGCTCCTTATCGTGGCAATGAGTTTTTCAAACTTCGGTATCTGCCCGATATTTGCAAACTCGTCAAGCAGACAGCGCACATGAACAGGTAGCCGCCCGCCGTACACATCATCTGCCTTGTCACAAAGCAGATTGAAAAGCTGTGTGTAAAGGATTGATACAACAAAGTTAAAGGTGTCGTCGGTGTCGGAGATAATAACAAAAAGCGCGGTCTTTCGGTCGCCTAAGGTGTCAAGCTCCATTTCGTCGGTTTCCATCAGCTCGCGCAGTTCCCGAATGTCAAAGGGGGCAAGACGCGCACCGCAGGAAATGAGGATAGAGCTTCTTGTTTTTCCGGCAGACAGCAAAAACTTCTTGTACTGGCGCACCGCAAAATGTTCCGGGTCTTTTTCCTCCAAGCGTTCAAACATGAGGTCAACGGGGGATTGAAATTCCGGGTCGTCCTCGCGGGCTTCCGACGCATTTATCATTTCAAGCAGCGTCGTAAAGTTTTTCTCGTTCTCCGGGGCTTCGTACCAGATGTAGCCGATAAGGGCGCAGTAAAAAAGCCGTTCCGATTTCACCCAAAAATCCTCGCCGGATTTTTCCCCGTCGCCTTTGGTGTTGGCGATAATGGTATTTACCAGTTTCAAAATATCCTTTTCGCTGCGCAGATAGGCAAAGGGATTGTACCGCATGGATTTCTTGAAATTGATGGTGTTTAGCACCTTGATTTTGTACCCGCCCCGCTGCAAGAGCTTCCCGCACTCGATTAAAACCGTTCCTTTTGGGTCGGTTACAACATAGCTGCTGTGCATTTGCATTAAGTTGGGCTTTACAAAAAACCTCGTCTTGCCGCTGCCGGAGCCGCCGATTACAAGTACGTTTTTGTTTCGTGCATATTTCGGGTGCTTCGGGCGGCTACTCATCATCAGCCTTTCGGTCTGCGTCAGCAGCACGTTATTTTCAAACATGGGGTCGATATATGGCTTTATATCCTCGGCATTGCCCCAACGTGCAGAGCCGTACTCCATGCCCTTACGGTATTTCTTTGCGTTCTTGCCTTTCACATAGACCGCAAGCCGGATAACGACAGCCCCGCCAATGCCGATAAGCAAATCCATAGGGGCAAAACTCGGCAGGGCATTTGAAAAGGCGGCAGAAAAGCCACTGCCAATGGAAAGCAGCTTGCCGGAGAGGTCAGCCCCCGGCGAGAGCCGCACCGCCTGTCCGACTTTATCAAAGAGATACACAAAGAGCAGATAGGGGGCGTTTAGGATAAGCAGCTTCTTGATATTCGGCTTCATAGCGATACCTCCCTGTCCTTGTGTTTTGTCTTTTGACGGTTCGCGTTAAGCTGCTTTGCTGCTTCCCGGAATGTGGCAAGTGCCTTTCGGATAGAGGGCTTTTGCTCCTTGTTCAGCTTCTTTGCGGAAAACTCCTTAAAGGCTGCGGTCAGAGCGTCCGCGTCCCGCCCCTTGAAAAAGACGAGATAACGGGGCGGCGTTTCGGTGCTGTCTTTCTTTAGGGCAAAGTCGATACCGTATTTTTTTGCCGTCTGCTCAAAAGCTTTGATATTGCCCTCGGTTATCTCAATGTTGGATAGCCCCGCGTTCTGTTTCGCAAGCTGCTTTAGGGTCTGCTTCCCGTGGGGCTGTTTTTCCTGCTGCTTTTTTGCCTGTGCAAGCATGGCTTTGATTGCCTTTTGCAGCATTTCAGCGGTCAGCTTTACTCCCTTGACAGAGAGCGCAACCACTTTTTCGTTGATTTCGTCCTGCAATGTTTACCGTCCTCCTTTCCCGGTAGTGATAGTGTTAGGGTGGCACGCCGCTTTTGGGCGTGAAAAAGGGGCGTCCGTTCTTCACGCCGCCCCGTTAAATCCGTACCCGCAGCCCGTTCAAGTCCTCGGCGCGGATACCTACAAGATACCAGTTGTCCCCGTACTCAATCCGGGTCGGCTTCCATTTGCCGCCTGTGAATACGTCCATGCACTCGCCGCAATGCAAGCCGCCGTAATAGTCGGCAATATCAAAGCGAATATCGTAGCGGTCAGCGGTTTCGTCAAAAATCAAAGCTCCTGTTTTCTGTGCCATGTGGTAAATCCTCCTTTTTTCGTTTACAGGCTTTCGCCCTCGTTGTAGGTGTAGTAGTCCGGGTCGCCGTACTTCGGCTTCCTCGGTGCAAGTGCGCCGCTTGCCATATCGTGAGCGACAAGGGAAGTATAGTAGCTGTCAATGGTAGACGGGGCATTGAAAAGCACCGCCTTTAGGTACTGCTTGATGTTGCGGATCTTTGTTGTATTCTCCTGCATACAGTCAAGCACAAAGCGGATATGTTCGCTGTTCAGCTTCATAAACTTTGACTTCACAAGCTCGGCGGGGTAATCGTCCCCGGCAATACGGATTTTCTTTCGTGCCGTACAGACGGTTTCAAGCATAAGGTCAACAATCTCATTCAGACGGTCGCGGTCAAGGCTTCTGTCCTGCAAGAGAATGTCATAGGCGATATTGTCTTTGATAATTTCCTCATACACTCGGTAAGCGTCGTTCCTTTCCGTTCTTTTCCGTTCCGGCGGCTCTGCCGCTTCGTCCCCGTCATAAGGCAAGGGATTTAGGGAATGGATAGGAATGGAATGGGTAATTGATAAATCCGTATTTGATTTTTCTTTTTTTGGTAAGTTAGTTCTTGATATATCTTTATTTAATTGCGTTGGATTTTCCGACGTCGGATTATCCGTTGTCGGATTTTCCAATATCGGGTTATCCGCTGTTGGTTTTTCCAATACCGGGCAATCCAATTCCGGCGGCTGCGGCTGTTCGTAAATGGTGTACTCGATAGCGGTCATTTTGCCTTTCTCGTCGCGTCCCTGCCGCCTTGTGATATATCCGGCTTTTTCAAGCTCCCAAACGGCGGTACGGATAGCGTCGATACTTTCCCGGTTGATATAGGACAGCCCCGCAAGGGTGTAGTCCCAATCCTCCGGCAAAGACAACATTTGAGATAACAGCCCCTTTGCCTTTAAGGAAAGCTCCTTATTGCGTAAGTGGTGGTTGCTCATTACGGTGTAGCCTGTGTTGCGCTCCACGCGGAATACTGCCATAGCTTCATCACTCCTTTGCTTTGGATTTGTTACGCAGTAGAACGGCGATTTTGAGGGAAAAGGTATAAACCCCTTGCCCTGTCAAAATTGCTTCCGCAAAGCCGCTTGTAGCAAGGCTTTTTCTGCCCCTACTGCGTAACAAAGGGCATGAAAAAAGCGGCGTTCCTGTTCTTCCGTGTGGAAGTGGGAAACGCCGCTTGTGCGGTGCAATATAAAATTTTCGGTTTGTTCTGTTATGCCGTATGGTCTTATCCGTAGAAACTTATAAGCGTACTATTTATCAGTAAAAATTGCATTGGACTCCGATTTTGAACTATCAATCTACGCCCATTTCTACGCCCAAATGGCATTAAATTATGTGATTTTACATGGAGCTTTATGCTTTTGCTTTTTTAAGAAACCTTGCAACCATGCGGTTTTACGGACTTTTATGGAGGTACATGGATTTATGAAAAAAGGCTAATTTATTACAATTCCTAATTTCATAATCTCTGATTCTCCTTATATTTCAACATTTTTATAAATATTATTCTTCAGACTCTCCGCTATTTACTGCTTAGCAGTTCCAAAAGACTTTCTTCATTATAATGGAATGGTACTGCAAAATCAATAATTTGTAGAATTTTTGTTTTTTCTATCATCCAAAGACAACATGACATAAAGAAAAGAGCAGAATATCACTCCTGCTCTTTTCTTCATTCTTCATAATCATCGTTAAGTTTCACTTTAATCCCGCGTCTCCATCAGCACCACGATTCCATAAGGGAAGGTAATTTCCACCTCATCCCCTTCAATTTCATTACTGACACAGAGGCTGTCGAACGGAGTCAGGGCATGGTAATCAAGCGGATACTTAGCCCCTTTTAAGCTAAAATTTTCTACAGTTCCATCCAGCGGAAATACAGAAAAATACGGTCCGAAGGCCTCTTCCTTTTTCAATACAAAATCACGGTCCAAAAGCCGAATCTGGTTATGCTTGTCCACGATCCTTGCATCTGCCCCAGCATCCAGTGCGATCTTTAAGCTCTGCACATTTGCCCAGGCATGGTCCATCCGCGTCCCGGTACCTCCCAGGATCAAAATATTCTGTCTGCGCAGATCCAGACATAACCGAAGTGCGATCTCCGTATCTGACGCATCCTTGACCGGATTAAATTCCCTAATCGGTACCTTTGTCTCTTCTTTGTAATATGTGATCACTTCTTCCGGTGCACTATCAAAGTCACCAACGATATAGTCTGGAAGAATCCCATGCTCATATAGGAAAATAAGTCCGCTGTCCACACCGATTATAAATTCTGTCTCTTCATCCTTTAAAATATCCAGGGCAAACTCCTCTTCCAAAAGCCCGCCGCTGACTATGACCGTTCGCCTACTCATACGCTCTCAATATCTCCATAAATCCATTCACATTTTCACCGATACTGCCCTTGAACACTGCGGAACCAGCCACGATCACATTAGCGCCTGCATCCAGCACATCCTTTACATTGCTGTGGTAGATACCACCGTCCACTTCAATGTTGGCATTAAGTCCCTTCTCGTCGAGCATCGCACGCAGTGTCTTGATCTTATCCAGTGATTCCGGGATAAATGCCTGACCGCCAAAGCCCGGCTCTACACTCATGATCAAGAACATCTCCACCTGATCCAAAATCGGAAGCAAAGACTCCACCGGTGTGGCTGGTTTGATGGACACACCTGCCTTCATCCCGTAGGCATGAATTTTATCGAGCGCAGCCTGGATGTCTTCGCAAGCCTCCAGGTGGACCGTCAGAAAGTCTGCCCCGGCCTCGTGAAACGCTTCCACATAGCGAATCGGGTCCATCACCATCAGATGGACATCCATCACCTGAGAGCTGACTCCCTGGATGGATTTGAGTACAGGCATCCCAAAGGAGATGCTTGGCACAAACATCCCGTCCATCACATCAAAATGGAGATACTCGGCACCATTTTCAGATGTAGTCCTGATCTGCTCGCCTAACACTTTAAAATCTGCTGATAATATGGATGGTGCTAACATTCTTTTCATAAGCTAATACCTCTTCTTTTCCTGTAATTCCCGGTACATTTCCAGGTAATCCTCATACCGGACCGGGTGAATCTTACCTTCTTCCAGTGCTTCCTTAACTGCACAGCCCGGCTCATGGACATGGTCACATCCATTGAACCTGCATTTTCCTTCATATAGAGCGAACTCCCTAAAGTAGTATTTTAATTCTCCCTTTTCAAAATCATTGACATACAGAGAACTAAATCCCGGTGTGTCCATGATATAAGAATTCTCGTCAATCGTAATCAATTCCGAATGCCTGGTCGTATGCTTTCCTCTGGCGATCTTCTTGCTGATACTGCCTGTCTCCATCTGAACCTCGGACTGGAGCAGATTAATCAGGGAGGACTTGCCCACTCCTGACGGTCCTGCTATCGCTGTCGTCTTTCCGGCAAGCACGCTTCCAATACATTCCACATTTTCCTGCTTCAAGGCACTGGTGAAAATGACCCGATACCCGCAGGCACGGTAAATCTCCTCCAGCTTTGCGAGCTCCGGCTGTGTTGCTATGTCTTTTTTATTAAAACATAATACGACCGGAATCTCCTTGCTTTCCATCATGACCAAAAAACGGTCCAAAAGATTAAAATGAGGCTGCGGCTCGGTCACCGCAAATACGACCAGAGCCTGGTCGATATTCGCCACTGCCGGACGAATCAGCTCATTCTTCCTCGTGAGGATCTCTACGATATTCCCGGTCTTCTCCGCCTCATCCAGAACTTCAATCTCTACATTATCACCCACTAGAGGCTTGATCTTTTCCTTTCGGAACACCCCTTTGGCCTTACATTCATAAACACCGGATTCTACTACATGAACGTAGTAGAATCCGGCAATTCCTTTTATAATCTTTCCCTGCATACACTATTGACCTTCTGTATTATTCCCCGGATCATCTGACGAACCGTTGCCGTCATCCGGTACATCAGGAGTCGGCGGTGTTACCTCTGCCGGTCCTAAGCTCACAACAAAGTCTACATAGGAGTCCTTCTCCATCTCACTACCTGCGGATGCAGATTGATAGATGACATATCCCTTCATCACGCTGCCGCTGTTCTCGTAAGTTACCCTGCCTGCCTGTAACCCTGCATCTGTAAGCCTCTGATTGGCTTCTGCCTCAGTATGTCCTGTCAAGGACGGCACTGTGACCATCTCGATCTCTGGTCCTTTGCTGACCACATAATCAACAGCAGTTCCCTTTTTGACCTTCTTGCCCTCTGATGTCTTTTGAGACATGACGATTCCGGCCTCATATTCATCGCTGTACTCTTCTGTTACATTTCCACTCTTCAAACCTGCTCCTGCGAGGGCTGCATCCGCATCTCCCCGGCTGATTCCAACAATAGACGGAACCGAAACCTTCTCTGCTCCCTGGCTGACGACCATCGTCACCTTCGAGCCTTCCTTTACAGATGCTCCAGCGCCCGGATTTGTGGAGATGACCTTGCCTTCTTCCACGGTGTCGCTATACTCTGATTTATAATCCACCACCAGTGATTCATCCTCCAGAGTCTGCTGTGCCTTATCCTCTGACATTCCCACAACATCCGGCACAGTCGTTTCTTTAACCGCCTTTCCGCTGCTGATGACCACCTTGATCTCCGTATTTTTTTTGACCTTTGTATCTGCTCCCGGATCCTGGCTGATGACCAGCCCTTTGGCATATGTGTCTGACGGTGCCTGGCTTACCTTAATGCCAAGCTTCTTCTGGCTTAAGATCTCCTGTGCTTCATCCTTGGACAGTCCCACAACATCTGGCACCTTCACCTCAGACTCCGTCTGCGTCTGTGTTGTCGCAGGGCCCTTTTTAAACATGCCCGCGGCCTTACCGACCATAAAAATCACAACAAATGCAATAATGACAGCCGCTACGATCATCAGGATCTTCATAATTTTTTTCGTATTCGGGTCTACCTCTCCATTCTTCCTGCGATCCGAAGTATACTCGTCATCGTAGTCTCCGTCATAGTCCCCGTCGTCGTCATCGTAGTCATAATCATCGTCCGCATAGTCATCCTCTGCGTCGTAATCGTCATCTTCATAATCATCGTCGTCATCATAATCATAACCATCGTCATAATCATCTTCATCATCATAACCGCGGTCCTGGAAACGTTCCATCTCCTCTGTAGGCATGATGACCGTCTCGTCCATATTCGAAGCAAATGGAGAGAGATTCACGAAGTTTCCCTCCGGGCTGACCAAAGATCTCTTTAAGTCCAGAATCAGCTCCTGACAGTTCTGATATCTGCGGTCTGGATTCTTCTGGGTACACTTCATGATGATCTGTTCCAGACTGTACGGAATATCCGGTACTTCCACTGCCGGTGAGACAATCTCCTCCTGCAGGTGCTTAATTGCAACCGAAACCGTGGAGTCCCCGTCAAATGGCACATGCCCTGTCACCATCTCATACATCGTAATACCCGCGGAATAGATATCACTCTTTTCGTCCACGACACTTCCCCTTGCCTGCTCCGGCGAGGTATAGTGTACAGAACCCATGACACTCGAACTAATGGTCTTGGTGGACGTCGTTGCCCGCGCAATCCCAAAATCGGTCACTTTTACTTTTCCTTCCTTGGAAATGATGATGTTCTGAGGTTTGATATCCCGGTGAATGATATGCTGGTTATGGGCAGCCTGAATACCAGTCACCATCTGAATAGAAATGCTGATTGTTTCCTTTGCGGAGAGTTTTCCCTTTTTCTCAATATAATCCTTTAAAGTGATTCCCTCCACCAGTTCCATGACCATATAGTAAAGTCCGCGGTCCTGGCCCACATCGTATACATTGACCACATTCGGATGCATCAGGCCGGCTGCGGCCTGTGCCTCACTTAAGAACTTCTGTATAAAGACTTCATCTGTGCGGTAATCACTCTTTAACACCTTTATTGCAACGTATCGGTTCAGCTTATGGTCCTTGCCCTTGTAGACATCCGCCATTCCCCCTGAACCGACGCGTCCTAATATCTCATAACGTTTCCCTAAAAATACTCCTTCTTTTAACATATACTCACCTCATCCGCAAACGGCTCCATCAGGATAATCCCTATATTATCTGTACCGCCGTTTTCTTTTGCTGTTTCTACCAGAGACTCTGCGGCTTCCACAATGTCCCTGCCTCCCTGCACGATATGGAAGAGTTCCTCATCCTCCACCATATTGCTGAGTCCGTCTGTACACATCAAAATGATGTCTCCCCGTTTCAGACGGTGCTCATAAAAATCTACGTCAACGCTGTCCTTCGCTCCAATCGCCCTTGTAATAATATTCTTATCCGGGTGGTGCTTCGCCTCCTCCGGCTTGATTCCGCCGAGGCGCACCATCTCCTCCACAAGGGAATGGTCTTTTGTCAGTTGGATAATGCCCTGGTTGATCAGATAAAGTCTGCTGTCCCCTACATTCGCAAAATACATCATCTGATTCACGATCGTCGCAGCCACGACCGTCGTCCCCATCCCTTTCAGATGTGGATCCTGGGAGGCCTTCTTTATGATCTCCCGGTTGGCCGTCTTGATTGCTTTTACCAGCGCTTTCTCTACATCGTCTTCATGGCTCTGCTTTAATTCTCTCTGCAGGACCTCAACTGTATATTTTGAAGCATAATCGCCGGCTTGATGTCCGCCCATACCGTCAGCCACCACAAACAGGTTTGGGAGAGGTCCTAATGGATTATCTGTCGTATAGACATAATCTTGATTCACTTGTCTAACCATTCCTACGTCAGTAATGGAAAATGTCTTCATAGCATATCTCCTTTATTCACACCTTACCCTGCCGCATCCATCCTCGTTCCAATGATCGGAACGCTATCATAAAGTATCAGCAGCGGTTTCGTTTGTCTGCACATAACGTCGTCTGAGCTGTCCACAGGCTCCATCGATATCTGCACCCATTTCCCTTCTTATAGTAACATTTATTCCGCTTTTTTCAAGTTTATTTTTGAAATTCAGCGCATTTTTCCTGCTTGGCTGTTCAAAAGAACGCTCTTTGATCGGATTTACCGGAATCAGATTCAAATGACAGTTCCGTGGTTTCAGTATGGCAATCAGTTCTTTCGCATCCTCATCACGGTCATTTACGCCATGGACAAGACTGTACTCAAATGTGATTCTTCTGCCTGTCTCTTTAAAATACTCGTCACACGCCTCTAACACTTCCGGCAGCTCATACTTATTGGCAACTGGCATCAATTCCCTGCGTTTCTCCTGTGTGGCCCCGTGAAGGGAGAGTGCTAGCGTGATCTGCAGCTTTTCTTTTGCCAGTTCCTTCATCCTGGGGACGATTCCACAGGTGGAAACAGTCACATTCCTCTGACTGATATGCAGTCCGTGCTCATCGGTCAAAAGCTCGATGAATCTTAGGAAATGCTCATAATTGTCCAACGGTTCGCCTGTTCCCATAATCACGACATTAGAAACACGCTCCCCTATGATCTTCTGAATCTGGTAGATCTGCCCCAGCATCTCCGAAGGGGAAAGATTTCTGACCAGACCGCCGATGGTCGATGCACAGAAACGACACCCCATCCTGCAGCCGACCTGTGAGGAAATACAGACCGAATTTCCATGCTTATAGCGCATCAGTACACTCTCCACCACATTCCCGTCATAAAGCCGGAATAAAAATTTATTTGTCCCGTCCAACGCCGATTCTTGTCTTTCCAACATCTTGACCGGAAGGATCACGTATTCCTCATAAAGCTTCTCCCGAAGCCCCTTTGACAAGTTCGTCATCTCATCAAAGCTGTCTGCCAGCTTCACATGGAGCCATTCGTAGACTTGCTTAGCACGGAACTTCTTCTCCCCGAGGCCCTCCAGTTCATTCTGTAATTGTTCATATGTATATGCGCGAATATCCTTCTTCATTATGCCCTATGCCTTTCCCTATCACTCTAACCGTTGGAATTTTGCAATAAAAAATCCGTCGCTCTCATGTACTCCCGGCAGAAGCTGTAGACAGCCCTGATTCATAACGCTGTCCTTGAGAGCATCACACAAATGCTCCTGAATCGGAGCCAGTATAAATTCTGGATGTTTTTCCAAAAACCAATGCACGTTGTCCATATTCTCAGCACGGTTGATCGTACACGTGCTGTATACAAAAGTACCGCCCGGTTTTACATACTGCCAGACCACATCCAGAATGCTTTTCTGAATCTCTGCGAGCTCCTCTGCCTGCTCAAGGGTGGTCTTATATTTCAGATCCGTCTTCCTTCCCAGCACGCCCAAGCCGGAGCATGGCAGGTCCGCAATTACGATATCTGCCTTTTCTACCGAATTCTCATCCAATACAGACGCATCCATCACCTCGGCAGAGATATGGTCGAACTGCATTCTGTCGATATTCTCCCGAATCAGATGTACCTTATAGTCTGTCAGATCCCTCGCCTTCACCTGACCGGTCCCATTCAGCTTATCGGCCAGGTGAATGGACTTTCCGCCCGGAGCGGCACATACATCGATGATATAATTCCCCTCCTTCGGTGCTGCGATCTCACCGACCAGCATGGAGCTGATATCCTGAACGGCAAAGAGTCCCTCCTGAAAGCTTCTTAAGTCCCCCAGATAATCATACCCTGTTATCTCATATGCATAAGGCAGATACGGATGTCTTTTCACACTCACGCCCTCTGACTTTAACCGCTCTTCCAATGCCTCAGGATTGATCCGGCTTACATTTGTGCGGATCGTCACTGGCTTTTCCTTTTGGAAATCGGCCAGTATCTTCTCCACTGTATCCTCATCATATTCCTTGAGCCACAACTCTAAAATCCATTCCGGCATTGAATATTTCACGGACAGGAACGCCCGGGGCTCTTTCGGATACTCTACTTGTTCTAAGTTCCGAGCTGTATTGCGCAGCACCCCGTTCACAAAGCCCTTTAACGTACCAAAACCCTTTTTTACCGCCAGCTTGACTGCCTCATTGCAGACCGCGGAATCCGGCACGCTGTCCATATATTTTAACTGATAGACCGCGCTACGAAGGATATTGCGGATCACAGGCTTCATCTTCTTTACCTTTACCTTGGAAAACTGATTGAGGATATAATCAATCTCTATCATATGCTCAAGCGTCCCCTCTGCTACTCTGGTAATAAAAGCACGCTCCTTCTTATCCAGATACTGATATTTCGCCAGCACATTTCCCAGTGCAATATGGCTGTAAACATCATGCTCGGTCACATCCATCAGAATTCCAAGCACGATTTCCCGCTCACTTAACGGTTTTGTCATGTTATATCCTCCATCATTGTTCCTGATTAATCATTTCTTCTGTTTCCTGTTAATATTAGCAGCCTTAAAAGCTGTAAAATCATAGATGCCGCACTTGCCACATAGGTCAGTGCCGCTGCACCCAATACCTTTTTCGTTGCCGTTACCTCCTCCGGGTAAAGCATACCTGTCTTCTCAAGGACCTGCACTGCTCTTTTCGATGCATTGAACTCGACCGGAAGTGTCACAATCTGAAATAATACCGCTGCCGAAAACAGCAGGATTCCCAGATTGATCAACAAAAGGGAGGAACGTCCATTGATAAACAGCCCCATGATGATCAGCGGCCAAGCCGCCATAGAACCGAAATTTGCCACCGGTACTAACGCCCCTCTGATCTTAAGAGGTGCATACCCAACATGGTGCTGTACCGCATGGCCGCATTCATGTGCCGCCACACCGATGGCTGCCACAGACGCAGACTGATACGTTGCATCTGAAAGTCTCAATATCTTACTGCGCGGGTCGTAGTGGTCCGTCAGATTCCCGGCCACGTGCTGCACCTGCACATCATAAATTCCATTTGCACGCAGGATTTTCTCTGCAGCCTCACGTCCGGTCATCCCGGAATGGCTGCGTACCTGCGAGTAGCGCCCAAATACGCTCTTCACTCTGCCTGATGCCGCCAGGCAAATGACTGCCCCTATAATTACCAGTATATAAGTTGGATCATAATAAAAAAACATACGATTCCCTCCTGTCTTCATGAGGCACGTATATCGGCAAAATGCCGGACTCTTACTGTCCCTGTTTGAATACCGTGCCTGTTTCCAGTGTATATCCCCTCAGAAATGCACTTGTCTCCATTCTCTTTTTCCCAGGAATCTGCAGTTCACTGACCCGAAGCACACCATCACCTGTCTTCACCGTAAAGTAGTCCTTTCCTGACTCCAGGACCTCCCCCGGCTCTTTTCCTTCGGATGACGGCGCATCCACAGCCTTTGCCTTCCAGATCTTAAGCACCTTATCCCCCCAGTGGGTGTAAGCACTTGGCCAGGAGTTCAGCCCCCGCACCAATCTCTCGATCTCGATGGCAGACTGCGTCCAGTCAATGTCTCCCATTTTTTTATTCAGCATCTTCGCATACGGCGTAGTGGTCTCGCCCTGATGTTCAAACAAAGCCGTGCCGTCCTCCAATGCCTCTAATGTCTCCACACAAAGCTCTGCACCTGCCTGTGCCAGCTTGTCATGCAGACTCTCTCCTGTCTCCTCTTCTGTAATAGGAACCTCTGTCTTTAAAATCATATCACCTGTGTCCAGCCCCTCGTCCATCTGCATGGTCGTAACACCTGTCATAGACTCCCCACCGATGATGGCCCACTGAATCGGTGCCGCTCCCCTGTACTTCGGGAGCAGAGACGCATGCACATTAATGCATCCGTATGGGGTCATATCCAAAATTTCCTTCGGAAGGATCTGACCAAAAGCAACAACTACGATCACATCTGCCTGATAGCTCTTTAATTCTGCCACACACTCCGGCTGTCTGACCTTTAATGGCTGATATACCGGAATATTGTGTTTCATGGCCGCCTCTTTGACTGGGGTGAACTGCATCTCTTTGCCTCTGCCCTTGGGTTTATCCGGCTGTGTCACGGCTAAGCAGACATCATGTCCTGCTGCCACAAGCGCCTCCAGTGTTCCGACTGCAAAATCAGGGGTTCCCATAAAAATGACTCTCATCTTACTCCTCATCCTCCTCATAATTCACATCATGAAGCCCGTCTTCTACTAAGTTCACATACAGATTTCCTGACAGATGATCGATCTCATGACAGAATGCTCTTGCCAGAAGACCCTCGCCCTCCATCTCGAATTCCTCCATCTCTTCGTTCAGTGCACGTACCTTTACGTGATCCGGCCTGGTAACTATGCCCCATTTTCCTGGTACGCTTAAGCAGCCTTCCTCTCCGGTCTGCTCACCGCTCGTCTCGATGATCTCAGGATTGATCAACACGATCGGTCCTTCTCCCACATCGATCACTACGATCTTCTTGAGCACGCCAACCTGCGGAGCCGCAAGCCCAACACCAAATCTCTCATACATCGTATCCAGCATGTCTTCTATGAGGACTCTTGTACGAAGAGTCATCTTTGTGACATCCTTACACTGCTTGGTTAAAATCTCATCTCCAATTTCTCTGACCTCTCTGATTGCCATAACAACCTCCACATTATTATTCTACTTTTTTACGAAATATATCAAATGAAACCAATCATTTTTAAATTTATCTAATGAAAATACGTAACTGTCAACTCTGGCGCATAGCTTGACAGCAAGTGTTAAGCTTGCGAGTGAACAGTAACGAAAATACACCATTTAGAACACATTCATCGGATTAAAGTCGAACTGAATCCTCATCTTCTGGAAGCCCGGATTCACCTCGATGTACTGTTCCAGATAATTTTTCATCTTTATTAGTGTATCATATCTTTCTGCTTTCAGGTAGAGCACTTTCCGGTACACATCATTGATCTTCCCGATTCCCGGACTTGCCGGACCTATGATTTCAAGCGGCGCATCCCGCCTGATCCGCAATGCATACTCTTTCAGATACCGGCATCCCTTTTCTAAAAGCTGCTCGTCCTCACAGCTCACCAGCACGGCCAGCAGATTCTCCGCCGGAGGATATCCCATCAGTACCCGGTAACGAATCTCCTCTTCATAAAACGCATCATAATCCTGGGCCGCTGCCGTGACAATTCCGTAATGTTCCGGGCTGTATGTCTGGATGACAGCCTCGCCCTTCTTCTGTCCGCGTCCCGCACGTCCGACCGCCTGCGTCAGAAGCTGGAAGGTCCGCTCTCCCGCCCGGTAATCGTCTGCATACAGGGACATATCCGCCGCAAGTACGCCGACCAGCGTCACATTCGGGAAATCATGCCCTTTCACGATCATCTGCGTTCCCACCAGAACATCTGCTTCCTCATTGGCGAAAGCTGCCAGTATCTTCTCATGCCCGTCTTTCTGGCGGGTCGTATCCATATCCATGCGCAGCACCCGGGCCTGTGGAAACTGCTTTTTCACGATTTCCTCTATCTGCTGTGTCCCGGCTCTGAATTCCCCGATGTGGCGCGATCCGCATTCCGGGCAGACCGAAGGCTTGGGCTCTTCATAACCGCAGTAATGGCACACCATCTTTCCGTTCCTGTGGGAAGACAGAGAGACATCACAATGAGGACATTTAATGACATGCCCGCATTCCCGGCAGGAAATGAATCCGGCATATCCCCGCCGATTCAGAAATAGCATGATCTGCTCCCCTTTTTCCAACCGGTCGGCTATCAATTCCTGTAATTGGAAACTTAGGATAGACCGGTTGCCATTTTTCAATTCCTCACGCAGGTCCACTGTATAGACCTGAGCCATCTCCTGCATCCTGGAGCGGTTCCTCATCTCGAACAACCGGTACTCTCCATTCCTGGCACGGTACATCGCCTCCATAGACGGTGTAGCTGAACCAAGGACCACACTTGCATCCTCCATCCCGGCCCGTGCGATAGCGGTCTCCCTTGCATGATACCTTGGCACCTGTTCACTCTTATAGGTCGTCTCATGTTCTTCGTCTATCACGATCAGCCCCAGATTAGGAAAAGGTGTGAACAGGGCTGATCTCGGACCAATCATGACATCGATTTTCCCTTCCTTCGCCCGCATCATCTGGTCGTAACGCTCTCCCGCAGAAAGCCTGGAATTCATAATGGAGACCCGTTCCCCGAAATTCCGGTAAAAACGGATGACAGTCTGATATGTCAATGCGATTTCCGGGATCAGTACGATTGCCTGCCTTCCCTGCGACGCCACACGTCGAATCATCTCAATATAGACCTCTGTCTTTCCGCTCCCGGTCACCCCATGAACCAGATATGTTCCCCGTTTTCCCTGCTCATACTCTTCCCAGAACGTACGGATCGCATACTGCTGTTCATCAGTATAGGTAATCTCCTTTGCCTTTCGCTCTCCCTTGACAGGGTTTCGATAGACCTGTTCGGATTCCAGAGTAACGATTCCCTGCTCTTCCAGTGCCCGGATAACGGTCAGCGTAATATTGAGCTTGTGGGAAACCAGTTCATAATCCAAAATCGGTTCATCCAGAAGTGCTGCCAGAAGTCTGGCTCTGGCCCGCTGATTCTTCTCCAGATAATAATTAAGCTTCTGCTTTCCTTCTTCCTCATTCAAAAGAAGACACACCCGCTTCTTTACCTTGGCATTTTCCTTCTGCTTGATCGGCAGGACCGTCTTTAACGCCTGAATCATTGTTCCGCCATACTGCTCCTTCATCCAGGCAGCGAGTGCGACCAGCTTTCCCTCAATTGCCATCCCGGTCCTGGAAATATCTGACAGTTCCTTGACCTTTGACTCATCATAATTGCAGATGTCAGAAAGCGCGACCACATATCCCTTCGTCTCACGGTTTCCTCGTCCGAACGGTACCAGGACTTCCATCCCAACAGAAAGTTCCCCTTCCAAATGGGAGGGGACTCTGTATTGAAAGACTCTATCCAATTTTTCATGTGTAATATCTACAATGATATCTGCGTACATGTAACTGACTTCACCTACTTTAATTCTTCCAGTATCTCACGGATCAGCACACGCTCATCCATCGGGTGCTTCACTCCTTTGATCTCCTGGTAGTCTTCGTGTCCTTTCCCTGCAAGAACAATGACATCCCCGGTCTGCCCATGCTCAATGGCATACTTGATTGCTTCTTTCCTGTCGCAGATTTCTACATACTTTCCATCAGTCCTTCCGATTCCGACCTTGATGTCATCGATGATCGCCTGCGGCTCTTCGAATCTTGGGTTATCGGAGGTGATGATTGTCAAATCTGCAAGGCGCCCTGATACCTCTCCCATCTCATATCTGCGGTCCTTAGAGCGGTTGCCGCCACAGCCGAACAGGCAGACTAAACGGGTCGGATCATATTCCTTTAAGGTAGTCAGAAGGCTCTCTAAACTCATAGCATTATGCGCATAGTCTATCATCAGAGTGAACTCATCCGAAACCTTGATCATCTCGATGCGCCCTTTTACCTTCGCTACTTTCAGTGCTTTCTGAATCTTCTCCACCGGCACCTGGAAATGCCTGCACACAGCAATCGCTGTCAGGGAGTTATAGACGCTGAATTTCCCCGGCACATCAATCTCCACATCAAAGTCCATCAATCCGGCCACATGGTAAGCGACACCAAGGTATCCCGGTCTGGATACCAGATGAGTGTCCACGGCCCTTAAATCTGCATTCTGTGAAAAGCCATAGGTCTCGACCTTACAGGTGGCCTGTGAAAATACATCCTCAAAATATTGGTCATCGACATTTGCGATTCCAAGCTTACACTGTTTGAATAGGAGACCTTTACATCTCTTATAATCTTCAAAGTCCGCATGCTCATTAGGTCCGATATGATCTCTTCCCAGATTGGTGAAGATTCCGATTTCAAATGGGATTCCTGCCGTTCTGTGAAGCATCAGCCCTTGAGAGGATACCTCCATAACAACGCAGTCACAGCCCGCCTCCACCATCTTAGCAAAATACTGATGGATCGTATAGGATTCCGGTGTCGTATTTGCTGCCGGAATGGTCTCTTCGCCGATGATTGCCTCAATGGTACCGATCAATCCTACCTTATGTCCGACCTCCTCTAAAATGGACTTGATCATATAGGTCGTCGTTGTCTTTCCCTTTGTCCCCGTGATTCCGATGATCTTCATCTTGTCTGCCGGGTAACCAAAATAAGCGGCAGACATCAAGGCAAGTGCATATCTCGTATCCGGCACCTTGATGACAGATACATGCTCTGGTGCCTCAACATCCTTCTCAACGATCACGGCAGCGGCTCCTTTTTCTGCCACGTCAGCAACAAAATCATGGCCGTCTACCACGGCCCCGCTGATGCATACAAAGGCACTGTCCTTTTGCACCTTCCGGGAATCATTCATTAATGTGGAAATCTCTATATCGGCGCTGCCCTGCACCACCTCATATTCCAAACGTTCTAATAGCTGTGTTAACTTCATGTACGTTCCTCCTGACTGGAAATCACTTTTGGGGATATATTCCCGCAGCTTGCTGCAGTCCCCACCGCAGGACATAGAATACAGAATGCCCTGTGGATATACTCTTATAGAATAACACAAAGTGCTCGCTGATGCAAAATTTCTCTTATGAATTCTTCATGAATTCTTTTACCTCAAACGCCTGACGCGGGATACGACTGCCATGATCGGCTGCCGTATCCCGCGCTCTTTTTTCTTGTGATTTTCTATTCTTCAAAGGTGTACATTGCCACCTCATTTATCTCACGGTTGGTTGATATCAGAATTTCTTTTCCATCGTAATCATACTTGAATACATTCGCCGGACCGCAGTCCTGATCCAGAACTGTAACTTCATACTGGCCGTTGACCTTGTTATAAGTGAACAGCAGCAGATTCCTGTTCCCTTTTCTGTGTCCAATGATGACGGATGCTTTTCCTAACAGGCTTCCGCCCCAAATTGCATGGGCAAAATCTGCCTGTTCATAACTGTATACCTTCTGGTATGTCCCGGCTGCTTTCTTATAGATTACCACTGTATTCCCGTGGAATGGGGAGATAGTGACCAGTTCCTTTTCACCGTCTAAGTCCAGGTCCAATAAGACTGCATCGCTGCATGGATCCTGAATCAATGTTTCTATTTCCCAGGGCTCCTCTGTGGACGCCGGCGGCTGGAAACGATAGACCCCGTCCTCACAGGAAATAATACAGGCTTCGCTTTCTTCTTCCTGTATTTTATAATATCCATGGTTCTTTAACATCCCATCTTTAATGACCGTAAGTTCTAACTGGCTGTCTTCTTGGAATCCGCTCAGATCTTCCGGCAGGACCGCCGCATAGACTTTCCCCGGCATAGACCAGTCGTCTTTATATCCATGTCCTGATTTCAGGGTACATGCAATCAGATAGTTTTTCCCGTTTCTGGTAAGGATATCGAAACGGTGTACATGAGGCAGTTCTGCCAGAGTCCTTATCTCCCAGGTGCCATCCTCTCCCGGGACAGCAATTACAATCTTGGCCTCCTTGGAATCATTCGGTGAATAGAACTTATGAGTTGCCAGAAATACACCTTCACTTCCCGGTACCTGAACCATGCTCATCACACCGCCCGGCTCCGTCCAAACTGTCTGCTCCAGATTTCCGTCTTCATCAAACATGCAGCATGGTGCATGCTTTTCCGCAGCAACTAAAAGATGCCGCCTTCCTTGATATAGAAGTGGTGCTATGGAGTAACATTTTTCCAGGTCTGAAATCACTTTTTTATTTATCCTCACGCTTTTCCTCCTATACTTTTATCAAATTTTTCAAATATCTTTGCATGCTTCTTCCATCTACAGCGGCTTTCATTCCTTTTCTGATCAATCACCTTTATGTACCAGATGCACCTTTACCCCTGCATTCTCCAGTTCTTTCAGAATATCCTCAGGCGCCTTCTCATCTGTGATCAGATGACCGATCCTCTGAACTGAGGAGGTCGTGAAGCTGCTGTTCTTCCCTATTTTCGTGTGGTCCGCTAATACATAGACATCCTTCGTCGCATTGCGGATCATCAGTTCATTGATTCTTACTTCCCCCGATATTTCCGTCGTCACCCCTGAAACCGGAGAGATTCCCGAACATCCCATAAAAGCCTTTTTCGGGAAGACGGTCTGAAGATTGCGGACTGCAAAATCTCCCACCATTGCATTCTTGGGATAACGCAGCTCCCCTCCCGTTATAAGGATACTGATTCCCTCATAATAATCCTTTCCGATAGCTTTGCCATTGTTGGTAATGACCGTCACATTATTGCGAGTCACATAATCCAGCATCTGCAGCGCATTGCGGCTCGTATTGATGAACAAAGAGTCTCCATCTTCCACCAGCGTAGCCGCATATTTTGCAATCAGGGTACGGTACATCTGTATCTCATCTTCTTCGGAGTATTCCGGCGCAATTACAGATGCTCCGCCATAAAATCTCGTCAGTACCTTTTGCTCCTCCAAATATTGGAGGTCCCTGCGTATTGTAATCAATGAGACAGCCAGCTTATCAGCCAGCTCATCTACCCTGACTGTAGGGTTTTCTTTCATAATTTCCAGAATCTGATCTCTTCTGCCGTCTACATATGCACGTTTTCTCTTCATACGTCCACCTCGTCCATATCACATATTTAGAATCCTGCCGCTCTGGAAAATCCGCCGCATTTATTTCTTTTTATATCATAACATTTTCTTTTCTAATCTTGATATATCATTTCATATTTTTTTCGGATTTTGTCTATCCCTCTGTATAGCTTTGTGACCTTTTCATCCGGGATCCAGATTTTTTTATGAATAGAGCGGTCATACGCCCGATAGGCCTCTTCCTGTGTCTTATAATTCCCAAGAGAGGTCTCTGCGGAAACCCAGGCCCCGATTCCAGTCGCCTCACATACCTCCGGCTGTTCAATTGCCTTTCCGAACATATCGGAAAGGACCTGACAATAGGTCTGATTTCGAAGCAGACCGCCTCCGGCCTTCACTGAAAGACACTTGGTACCGGTCAGTTTTTCAATGGCTTCAATACAGTCCCACAATTCGGCTGCAATTCCCTCTAACAAGGCCCGTGCGAATTCCTCCTTTTTATTAGAAAAGCTCAAATGGAAGATTCCGCCACGTATCTGTGGATTCCAGTCCGGCGTGCCTTTTCCTGCCAGTGACGGCGAGACAATGACACCGTTGGCTCCCGGCGGCACTTCCCCACATGCCTTCATGAATGTCTCATAGTCCCTTGTTTCTCCCTGGGAAAAGAGTTCTTTCACGAACCACTCCACAGACCGCCCAGCACTTAACACTGCACCTTCTACAATCCACTTTCCTTTCACCGCCGAAACATTACAGTTCAGACTCATATCAGGGTGGAAGACCGGCCGGTTTGCTATACCGATAGCATAAGCACCTGTACCGGAATTTACCTCGATGCTCCCCTGCTCTATGCATCCCATCCCCAGTGCCGCACACTGCTGATCTCCGCCTGCCGAGATGACCGGGATTTTCCCCTGCATCCCGAGAAGCCTCTGTACTTCTCTAGTGGCAGAACCGACAACACCGCCGACATCGATTAGCTGACATAATTTCGCCTTAGACAGCCCGAACAATTCCATCAGCTCGTCAGACCATTTAAGCCTGCTTATATCAAACAGGCTGGTCCGGCTGGCAATGGATGTATCTGTTGCAAATTCATGAGTCAGATGGAAAAGGATATATTCCTGGAAACCAATCAGCTTATATGCCTTCTCATACAGTTCTTTGTCATTTTGCATTAAGTACATCATCTTCGGGGCAGAGAACACCGGTGACAGCTTCATACCCGTAATCTGGTAGATATTCTTCCACTGTTTTCGGAATCTATCACACATCACACCAGATCTCCGGTCCTGCCAGGAGATTGCCGCTGACAACGCTTTCCCATCCTCTGTCACGGGAATGACAGAGGAGCGCTGCCCAGTCACGGAGATGACTTCAATCTTGTTCTTTGTCTCTCTTACCCATTCTCCCACCTCTGACAGAATCTGAAAAACATCCTTCAAAATGATTTCTGGATCTTGCAGCGCTGTTTCCCCGTCAACTACCTGGACACAATATTCATATTGGATACTTTTTTCAATTACACCCGCGTGATCCAGAAGCAGCCCCCGGACACTGGATGTACCTATATCTATTACAAAAACCATACTTTACCCCTTTACAGAACCTGCTAACATTCCTTCCTGTACTTTTTCATGGAACAACAGGTAAATGACTGTCAACGGCAGAACCGCTAAAACAATAGATGCAAAAATCGGACCCATCCTCACTGAAAAATCTCCCTTAAAATACATCAGGCTCCTGGAAACCGGATATTTCGCAGGGGAAGATAAGAGGATTACGGAAAATACAAGTTCACTGTATGCATACACAAATGAGATGATTGAAACCGTAGCTATAATCGGCTTGGAAATCGGCAGGATGATCTTAAACAAAATCTGCACCATATTACAACCGTCGATGACTGCTGCCTCATCCAGTTCCTTGCTGATTCCCTTGATATATCCGGTAATCAGGAAAATTGCCTGCGGAAGCTGGAAGGTCGTATAAGTCAGGATCAACATCCAATACCTATCATATCCTCCGATATCTGCTGCAATCTTAGAAATCGGGATGATTGTCGTATGAATAGGGATCATGACCCCCAGCATGAACAGCATGAAGCATGGAGTCAGGAACTTATATTTCATCCTTGCGAATGTATAGGATGCAAGTAATGCCACAACCACTACCAAAATAGTAGTACCTAATGCCAGAAATAATGAGTTGCCGATGGCCCTGAGCATATTCGCTGAGAACAGAGCATCCTTATAATTACTGAAATGCCAGTTTTTCGGCAGGGCAAACATGCTGCCATAAATATCATTGTTTTCCTTAAAGGAACAGAACACTGTGACAATCAAAGGATACAGAGTGATTACTGCCCACAGCCATGCAAAAACCTGAAATACTTTATTAGACATCTTCTTCATCTTTACTGCACCCCCTAATCATCAGATTTCAGGATCTTATTCAATCCCAGGCTCAAAGCCAGACCTAATACCAGTATCACTACACCGATTGCATTACCACGCCCAAAGTTCTTTGAACCAAACGCCTCCATGTAAAGAAGCGTAGCCGGGACTTCGGAAGAGTGGTTCGGCCCTCCGCCTGTCATCGTAAACACAAGGTCAAAGGTCTTCAAACATCCGCATACACAAAGGACTGAGAATACCTTAAAGGATTCCTTCATCAGCGGAAGCGTTATGTAAAACAATGTCTTTGTTTTATTTGCACCATCAATTTTAGCAGATTCGTATACGTCCGAAGGAATTGACACCAGGCCTGCTGCAAAGATCAACATATTAAAGCCGGCAAAAATCCACTCATTAACCAGTACAATGCAGATGACATTCACAGTCTTTTCCCCCAGCCAGTTAATTGCCCAGCTGGTCAGCCCGATTTTCTCCAACAGAGAATTGACCAGGCCCCAATCTGGCTGGAGCATGTATACCCAGATCAGACCGACTGCAGCAACAGGAAGCATGACTGGAAGATAATACGAAACCTTGAAAAACCGTACCCCCATGATTTTGGATGTAATGATTTTCGCAAGTAGAAAAGAAAGAGGCATCAATACAAGAAATCCTCCTGCCATGAAAAGCAATGAATTCCTCAGTGACAGCCAGAAATTTGGAGAGTGGAAAATCTTCACATAATTATCCAGTCCAATGAAAATCGGCTTTGCACTTGCGATTCCCGTCCATTTGAAGAAAGACAGATATACTGCCTGACATACCGGATACAGCAGAAAAACACATAACAGGGCCAGCGCCGGCAAAATAAAAGCAATTGACCAGATTAATTTTTTATTCTTTTTCATCATAAGTCTGCCATCCTTACTTTATTTCGATTTCCAATACAGTATCAATATCATTCTCTAATAAAAAAGTTCCCTGAATCGGCTCCTGGAAATTTATGAACGTATAGCCCGGGAACAGCTCCGTTACCCATGGTTTCACAATCAGTACCTCTGAACCATCAGATACCCTCCTGATCTTTTTAATCTCAGAAGTCGGAATATTCAATGCCACAGGCCCGATTTCCTGCTGCATCAGATGGGCATATACAAATTTCCCATTCCTTGTATAATATCCCCAGTCTGGTTTCCCAAGCCCTGCCTTCCCACAACCATAGATAGACTTCCCATAATCCTCGAACCATTCACTGAGATCATGGAGAACCTTCACTGCAGGCTTCGGGAACCTGCCCCGCGCATTCGGTCCGATATTGACTAACAGGTTGCCTCCCTTGCTCGTACATTCTACCAGCTTCCTCACCAGGCATTTTGCATCCTTATAGTTATACGGATTCGGGGTGTAGCACCAGTTATTGTTCATCGTACAGCAGGCTTCCCACGGCAGGTCATTGCCCATGTCATCCAAGATTCCCTCAGGTGGGACAATCTGTTCCGGGGAAACGAAGTCTCCGGCATAGGCCGTCGGGTTCGGTGTGCTTAGACTGCCCTTTGCAGATGCATTACATTCCAGCCTGTTATTGAGCACGATCTCTGGCTGTAATTCACGGATCATCTTCACCAGTTCGGTTGCTTTCCATTTTTCTCCGCGCATTTCTCCATAGGAGTTATCAAACCAGAGGATATCTATCTTTCCATAATTCGTGCACAATTCCCTGATCTGGTTGTGCATATACTCTAGATATCTATTGAAATCATATTCATAATCCTTATATTCCTCATTGTCCCTCATCGGATGGTACAGATCACCATAGTGATGATAATCCGGGTGATGCCAGTCAAACAGAGAATAATAGAACCCTACTCTCAGTCCCTCAGCCCGGAACGCCTCCACAAATTCACGCGCCAAGTCACGCTTGCATTGTGTATTCGTAGATTTATAATCTGTATACTTTGAATCGAACAGGCAGAATCCTTCATGATGCTTTACAGTCAGGATGGCATAACGCATCCCCGCTTTTTTTGCCATCCGTGCCCATTCCTTGGGATCATAATCTACTGGATTAAATTCCTCGAAATATTTCTCATATTCTTCGATTGTCAGCCGTTCATAGGATCGTTTCCATTCGGTCACTCCATTAATACAATAAAGCCCCCAGTGTATGAACAGGCCAAACCTAGCATCCATCATCCACTGAATATTTTTTCTCTCCATTTTGTTTCCCCCTAATGAAAAGGGGATCTCTTAAAAGATCCCCCATATGATTATTTTTCTTCTTCTAATGAAACGATTTCCTTACCACAAGCTTCTGGTGTACTGTCTACAAACAGTCCCTGAAGAGCTGTCCTTACTGTATTGAGCATATGTGTTTCCGGGTCAACTTCCTGCATATCTCCACGGAATACCGTTGCTTCTGCGACAATTTCTTTTACCTTTACGGTCATGTCATCAATCTTTGTCTCTGGGTCAGATTCGAATTTTACAGGGTAGATGCCTCCGTTGCTTGCTTTTTCCAGTCCTGCATAGTAATCCTGGGAAGTTAAGAACTTCACAACTTCTACTGCTGCATCATTGATCTTCTCATCCCCGCTGTCTGTAATGGAGAAGCCCTGTCCTGAGCCGCCCTGTACATTTGTTTTTAAATCTTCCTTACCTGCAAAGTAAGGGAATGCAGTTACATCTACAGAACCTTCCACATCTGTACCCGGAATCTCTCCTACGAACCAAGCACCATCATATCGAAAAGCACTTTTGCCGGATAAGAATGCAGCCTTTTCACCATTGTTATCTACACTGACCGGATTTTCTCCGAAATAGCCTTTTTCATTCCACTTTTTAATGATTGCATACATATCTGTCATTTCTTTGGAATCATAATTGATTTCTCTAGATGCCAGCTTATCACAGATATCCCCGCCATATGCTTTATAGCACAGGTTGTTCAGCAGATGTCCTGCACGGAAGTTTGTTCCCTCTCCTAACTGGAATGGGGTAACTCCTGCTGCCACTAAAGCGTCGCATACTTTTTCCAGATCCTCGATTGTCTCTGGTGCTTCCAGGTTATTTGCACTTAAAATGTCCTTGTTATAATACAAAAGGATCTGATACAACATCACAGGTACACCATAGGTAGCATCACCGTCCTGCCAATTCGTAAACAGCGGCATGAAGGAATCCTTCCACTCAGGATCTTCTGCAAAGTATGGTTCCAGGTCCAAAAGGACTCCGCCTTCAATATAATCCTTGATACCGGTTCCACCATAGTTGATAAATACATTCGGCTGGGTACCCGCACCGAACTGAGAGCTTAATTTATCAAAATACTGCTGCTCATCTGTTACGTTATCGGCAACAATTTTGATACCATTGTCCATTTTATTGAATTCATCAATCTTAGAATTGAAGTACTGGGATAATGTCTCTTCACCACCCCATCTGGATGTCAGACGGATTTCAATCTCTTTGCTATCTTCTTTCGCTTCCTTTTTCTCTTCCTTACCACTGTTTCCGCATGCTGCCAGTGACAGTACCATAGATGCCCCAAGTGCAACTGCAAGACCTTTTTTCCATTTTTTCTTATTCATCTTTTTTCTCCTTATCCTTTTCATACAATTGTAAAACCTCATGGTCTCTCCATGTTTTTAATCACTACAAGAACTATGGCCTTTTGACATAGATTCCCGGGTGTCTATGTCTGACACTATGTTCTTAGAAAGTAATTCTTAGTTTATCTGACAATCTTTCTGAAACCCTCTGTCGTATCTGTCCTTTTATAAAAGAGAGCGGAATGGAATGTTCTGTGGTGCTTCAAAACAGTCTTCAAAGCCTCTTCTGTGGTGATATGCCTTCTTATCACGGTCTGCAGGATAGACATATTTTCCTCCCACTTCCCAGAAAAACGGATGGAACTCATAACCGAGTCTGTCCTTTTTCATCTCATATAACACTTTAATCTCATTGATATCAGCCATAAAATTGGTCCATACATCATAATGTATCGGAATCACTACCTTGCAGCCAAGTGCTTCTGCCATCCGCAGAATATCTACAGAGGTCATCTTGTCCTGCATGCCCACCGGGTTCTCCCCATATGAGCCAAAAGCAACATCTATATCATAGTCTTTCCCGTGCTTCGCATAGTAAATGGAATAATGGGAATCCCCGCTATGGTAAATATTCCCGCCAGGTGTCTTAATCAGATAGTTGACTGCCTTATCATCCATATCTGTCGGACATACGCCTGTCAGTTCTTCTCTGTCTTCCCCCTGGGAATCGGTTGTCACAATACAGGTACGGTCGAAAGAGTCAAGAGCTATGATTTCAATATCCTTAATCTTAATAACATCCCCAGGTTTCACTGTGATGCATCTGTCTGCAGGTACGCCCCATTTCTCCCATAACTCTACTGATTTCTTAGGTCCAATGAAGGGAACTGGTATCTCCTCCCCATCCTGGTTGACAGTCGTCATATTGCTTTTTATGACATGAGATGCAAACTCTGCACTCATATGGTCCTGGTGGTAATGTGTCGCGAGCACAGCATCCACGCTTTTAACTGCAAATGGGTCCAGCACAAAGGGGACTGCTCTTAAGTTGGGCTGCATGGCTCTGGCTCCGCACATATTCGCCATCTGGTGCCCCACCTTCATCTTCCCGTCTCCATGGGTGCGTTTTCCGTTCCCACACCATAAGTCTACGGTGAGATTACATCCGCCAGGCGTCTTGAGCCAAATCCCAGTACATCCAAGCCACCACATCGCGACTGACCCTTGCTTTACCTCCTCATTTTCGATTTCTTCGTTCAGCCATGTTCCCCATTCAGGGAAAGTAGACATAATCCATTTTTCTCTTGTAATTTCATCAACTTTACTCATCCGAACGCTCCTCTTCTTATATGATTTTTCTCTTTTATCTATTCGAATCATATCATTTTATTTTCAATTAAACAATCCGTTTTTATGTTTGATTATCATTTTATATGTTCGATTTTCGTTTTTGATTGTTTTTATGAACGTTTTGTGATTTTTTCGTGCTTTTTTATAATTTATATAGATTTTTCACTAAAAAAAGTGCAGACAGAACTTTTTCTTTCTATCTACACTTCATTTTACGAAATATACTTTCCGAACGAAAGCTTCCTGATAAAGTATACACACACAAAGGAGGCTGCCAGAATCGCAATGGTCAGAACAGGGACCGCGATCCATGCTGAGATATCCGTCGGATCCACAAATTTCTTATAATTATCAAGGAACAGGATGTGAATCAGATAAATCCCAAAAGAACAGGAGCACCATCTGTCAATCCACTTTCTTGTATGCACCTTTAGCTGAATCTGTCCATTTGCAATCTGCATCAGCAGCACAAAGAAAGAAACGCCGCTGATGATCACGAGAGGACAGCCATACTCCAAAAATCTTTCATAATGATCTCCCCTGCGAAATGTCATCCACGCAGTCAGCACAATATTCAGGGAAGTGCTGGCAAGAAAAATGAAAACGATCTGCCAGATACTGCGTTTGATTTTGTCCCTGTATTTACATACAAAATATCCGATAAAGAAATAGAAGGTATAGACCTTATCACCGATGATCGGCACATCATAATAAGCTTCCTCATGGAGCAGCGAAGAAAAATACAAAAATAAGGCTGAGGCACTTCCCATCAGCAAAAATGCCTTATCCATATTCGCGCTCATCCCTCTGCACATGATCTGAAAAAACGGCAGGACCATATAAATCGGGATGGTGGCATACAAATACCATAGATGCGGCTCCGTCGGTTCAAAAAAGATAGAGCGCAAATCGTACGGTGTATCCATATAGTAGACATTAAAAAAGTAGTATATGATGCTCCAGAACACCAGGACCAGCAAGAACCGCAAAAGCCTCTCTCCATTTTTCCTGAGACGTTCCGTTCTTCCCAAAAGCAGTGCCCCACTGAGCATAAAAAAGCAGGGGACGCTGACCCTGGATACCGTATCCAAAATCAAGGAGAACAAATATTCTCCCCTGCTGATATCCACGTACGCCCTGCAGTAATAATTTGTCACATGTATGAGAATGACCATCACGAATGAGGTGGTTCTAATCAATTCCATATTATAGTTTTTCGTCTTCATCTTGTTTATCCTTGTTTTTCTTCTTGTTCCTTGCTCTTTCCTGTACTCTTCTTCATCAGGCTCGCTTTTACCACAGCATCCTTTCCGAACCTGGACCGGATCTCCTCCATTGCCCGATTCAATTTCTGATGCTTCTCATCCGGCGGTTTTGGCATCTCTATATCAAAAATTGAAAGCTGGACCGGCTCAGACGCATCCACCAGCTTCGCTGTGCGTATTCCAAGAAGCCGAATCGGCTCCCCATCCCATGTCTCCTCAAAAAGCTGACAGGCCGTCTCATACAGAACTTCATCCTCGCTGGATGGTTTGTCCAACTGGGTCTGGTGGGAAACGCTCTGAAAGTCGTGGTACTTAATCTCCATGCTGACCATATTAGCCTTCTGCCCTGCTTTTCTAAGCCTTCTGCCTACACTGGCCGCCAGCTCCTTAAACACCTCCATCGCCTCTTCCTCCGTCACGGCGTCCTCCGACAGGGTCGTGGAGTTCCCAATTCCTTTCGCTTCCGCCTGCTCAGACTGAACATGGTCGTCACCCTTTCCATTCGCGAACTCCCACAGCATCTTCCCATGGCTTTTCATATGCAGTGCGATCAGGTCCGGGTCGGCTTGTGCAAGATCACCGATCGTATGTATCTCCAGTTTCTTCAAAGTCTCCACACTGGAACGCCCCGCCATGTATAATTCTCCGATTGGAAGGGGCCACATCTTCACTTTTATTTCTTCCGGGAACAGTGTGTGTACCTTATCAGGCTTTTCAAAATCGGAGGCCATCTTCGCCAGCAGTTTATTCGAGGAGATTCCAATATTCACCGTGAATCCGAACTTTCTTCGGATACCATCCTTTATAATAAGAGCCGCATCCACCGGAGAAGAGTATTTCCACGCAATCTCTGTAAAATCCATATAGCATTCATCCACACTGACCTGCTCGATTTCTGTCGTAAAGCTCTTCAGATAAGCCATCAAACAGTCACTTTTCTCACGGTACATCTTGTGATCCGGCGGTACACTTACAAGATTCGGACACTTACGAAAGGCATTCGCAACAGGTTCCCCCGTGCGAATGCCATATTTTTTAGCCGGAATCGACTTGGCGAGCACCACACCCCGGCGGGCCTTCTGGTCGCCGCCGATGATGGATGGAATCTCGCGCAGATCCTTATCAGCACCTTGTTTCAATTGTTCCACCGCAGTCCAGCTCAGGTATGCGGAGTTGACATCTATGTGGAAAATAATCCGCGTCATGAAATCAGTTGTCCTTTCACTCTTGCTTCTAATTTTCCGTCAACAACATCGATTAAAATTACATCTTCTCTTCCTACATTACCGGCCAGGATCAGCTTCGCAGCCAGAGTCTCCACATTCTTCTGCAGATATCTCTTTAATGGCCTTGCCCCATACATCGGGTCATATCCGCCGTCTACGATAAAGTTCTTAGCCGTCTCGGACAGTTCAATAGAAAGCTCCTTGTCTGCAAGCCGTTTGTTGACGTCAGTTACTAATAAGTCAATAATTGCATAAATATTGTTTTTCGTCAACGGTTTAAACATAATGATTTCATCCAGACGGTTCAAAAATTCTGGTCTGAAATGTGCACGCAGCTCATTCATCACCATGCTCTGGCTCGCCTCTTCGATTGTTCCATCCTCCTTAATTCCCTCCAGCAGGTAATTTGCCCCAATATTGGAGGTCATGATCAGAATCGTATTCTTAAAATCAACGGTGCGTCCCTGTGAATCCGTGATTCGCCCGTCATCCAGCACCTGAAGGAGTACGTTAAATACATCAGGATGCGCTTTCTCGATTTCATCGAACAGTACGACAGAATATGGTTTTCTTCTGACTGCCTCTGTCAGTTGTCCGCCTTCATCATATCCCACATATCCCGGAGGAGCTCCGATCAGTCTGGATACGGAGTACTTCTCCATGTACTCACTCATATCGATACGGACCATGTTATTCTCATCATCGAACAAACTCTCGGCCAGTGCCTTTGCAAGCTCCGTTTTCCCGACACCAGTAGGTCCCAAGAATAAGAATGAGCCGATCGGCTTTGTCGGATCTTTGATTCCTGCTTTGGAACGAATGATTGCCTCTGTCACCAGCTCTACGCCTTCATCCTGTCCGATCACGCGTTTATGCAGCTCATCCCCCAGATGCAGGGTCTTGCTTCTTTCACTTTCATTCAGCTTTGCGACCGGAATTCCGGTCCATCTGGAGATAATCTTAGCGATTTCTTCATCCGTTACTGCCTCATGCACCAGAGAAAGTTCCTTTTCTTTTACCTTCTCTTCCTCTTCATCCAACTGCTTCTGGAGCTGCGGAAGACGTCCATACTGAAGCTCTGCTGCCTTGTTCAGATCATATTCTCGCTGTGCCTTCTGAATATCCTTATTTACCTGTTCAATCTCCTCACGGATCTTCTGGACTCGTTCTACAGAGGCCTTCTCGTTATCCCACTGTGCCTTCTTGCCTGCAAATTCTTCCCGCAGACCAGCCAGCTCCTCCTGCAAATGTTCCAGACGCTCCCTGCTTAACCGGTCTTCTTCTTTTTTCAGAGCCTCTTCCTCTATTTCAAGCTGCATGATCCTGCGGCGCAGTTCATCCAATTCTGTCGGCATGGAATCCAATTCCGTCTTGATCAATGCACAGGCTTCGTCCACAAGGTCGATTGCCTTATCCGGCAGGAAACGGTCGGATATATAACGGTTAGACAGAGTCGCCGCTGCTACCAGGGCACTGTCTGTAATTTTTACACCATGGAAGACCTCATAACGTTCCTTCAAACCACGTAGGATCGAAATCGCATCCTCCACCGTCGGTTCCTCTACCATGACCGGCTGGAAACGGCGTTCCAGTGCCGCATCCTTCTCGATATACTGACGGTACTCATCCAGGGTCGTCGCACCGATACAGTGCAGTTCCCCTCTGGCCAGCATTGGCTTTAACATATTGCCCGCATCCATGGCACCGTCTGTCTTGCCGGCCCCTACGATTGTGTGCAGCTCATCTATGAAAAGAATGATCTTCCCATCGCTGTTCTTCACTTCCTCCAGAACTGCTTTCAGACGTTCCTCGAATTCTCCTCTGTACTTAGCGCCCGCAACTAATGCGCCCATATCCAGGGAGAAAATGGTCTTATCCTTCAAGCCTTCCGGCACGTCGCCTCTAACGATACGCTGTGCCAAGCCCTCTACGACCGCGGTCTTACCAACCCCAGGTTCTCCGATCAGCACTGGATTATTCTTTGTCTTGCGGGACAGAATACGAACCACATTCCGAATCTCCTCATCCCTGCCGATGACCGGATCTAACTTCTGATCTCTTGCACGCTCCACCAGATCCTGTCCATATTTATTCAATGTATCGTAGGTCGCCTCCGGGTTATCACTTGTCACCCTCTGATTTCCGCGTACTGTGGATAATGCCTGCAAAAATGAATTCCGGTTGATACCGAATTCTTTATATAGACCCTTGAGCTCACGGCTCGCATATTTTAAAAGAGCCAGGAAGAGGTGCTCTACAGAAACGTACTCATCGCCCATCTGCTTCGCTTCATCCTCAGCATGGATCAGGACATTATTCAGATCCTGTCCTACATAGACCTGCCCGCCCTGTACCTTTGGACGCTTAGAAAGAGCTTCCTCCACACGGTTGATAAACAATGTCCCCTGAATGTTCATCTTCTCCAAAAGCTTCAAAATCAGGCTGTCATCCTGCTTCACCAATGCGTACAATAAATGCTCCTGTGCAATTTCCTGGTTGCCGTAATCGTAGGCTACCTTCTCACAATTCTGAACTGCCTGGAGCGAATTCTGCGTAAACTTATTTATGTTCATAGAAAGACCTCCTTTGTCATTTCATCTGTTTTGTTCTACTAACAATATAACAATAACACTGGTTATTAGCACTGTCAAGGTGCGAGTGCTAATTATTTATTAAAAATTTGTAAAGCTGCATTGCATCTTCAAAACGTCTTTCTTCTGTGCTTCCCATAATGACACCTATATAGTGTTTATCAGCGACTGTAAACGACATGACCAGACAGGCCCCTGCACTTGTGCTTGTGCCAGTTTTCAGGCCAGTGCATTCAGAAATATAATAGGGGCTTTGGGATAAAAGCATCTCATTTGTGTTTTCATATTCCGCCGTCTCTCCTGATAACCATGTTTCGCTGGAATAAGCCATTCCTGCAATTTCACTGATCAAAGCGTTTTCTGAGGCAGCTTGTCCGATCAGCGCAAGGTCGTACGCAGTGGTATACTGCCCATTTGTATCATAGCCGTCCGGAGAGATGAATTTTGAATCGAGAGCGCCAAGCTTACTCGCCTCTTTATTCATTTCATCCTTAAATATCTCCAAAGCTTCGTCTATGCTCAGATCTTCATCCAAGGCAATCTTACGTCCTGTGTAAACAGCGAGCGCATAGGCCGCATCGTTTCCTGATGGCAGAAGCATCGCGATCAGTGCCTGCCGCACACTCATCTGTACGCCAATGCTTAAATACGCACGGGAAGCATCCTCTGCGATTCTATACACTTCCTCGCCAACCTTTAACGTTTCTTCTGCGTCACAAAATTTAAGGACTGTGAGAGCACTTAGAAGTTTCGCACAGCTAGCTGGTGCAATAGACACCTGACTCTCCTTGTCCCACAAGATTTCATTGGTGTCTGAGCAGATCAAGATTCCCTTCATAGCAGTCACGGGAATCAAATTCTGCCCGGCAGACTTGGCTGCGTGAAGCTGTAAAGACTTCTCCTTATGTGCACCTTTGGCCACATCTTTTTGGAATAGCTCATCCTGAATACTTGATTCATAAAAACCAACCGCCAGCAAAATGACCAGAACAACTGCCAGCATTAAACATATCAAAACCCCCACTCTGCTCTTCCTGTGCCAAATCCTCCGTGCAGAATTTCTTCTTTTTCTATGATAATATGACATAAAGCACCTCCTTATCTAATAGCTTCATACTATCAAATGAAAAGGTGCTTTATGCTGAGAGTTCCTCAACAGTTTCTTGAGATTTTCTGTATTTTTTTATGATTTTATCAGTACATTATCTGCCGGGAGTACAACACTCAATATGATCTGTCCGTCTTTACAATCAGCCGTAATGCTCCCGCCATGAACCTGTACGATTTCCTTTGCGATCGCAAGGCCAAGCCCTGCTCCTCCGGTTTTGGTCTGGCGTGCATTGTCCAGACGATAGAACTTTTCAAAGATATGTTCTATCTCCTCCTTCCTAATTTCTCCCACATTAGAAAACGCAATGCTGACTGACCGACCTGCTGCCCAGGCCGCAATACAAATCGGTGCCGTTCCCTCACTATAGTAGATCGCATTTTTCAACAGATTGGTAAATACACGGGCTATTTTCTGCGCATCCACATTCACTTGAATCGAAGCATCGATATCGGTTTCTACGGATTTCCCTGCTTTCTGAAAAAGTGGATAGGCTTCGGCCACCACCTGTTCCATCAAATATGCCAGATTTACAACAGCCTTATCCAATACGATCTGCTGAACATGAGAATGTGTGATTTCAAAGAAGTCGTTGATAAGAGCTTCCAAACGCAATGCTTTATCTCTTGCAATTCTCAGATAGCTCTTCTGCTGCTCCAGCGATACCTTCGTGTTCTCTACTAATAAATCCAAATACCCTATCACAGAAGTCAGTGGTGTCTTGATATCATGGGCAAGATAAACGATCAGCTCGTCCTTTCGTTTTTCGGCCTCTTCCTTTTCCCGGGTGCGTTTTGTCAGGTCATCCTTTACCTGCTGCAGCTTCTCTTCCACAAGGCCAAGCTCTTTTGACATTTCAATTTTTCCCTCTGATCCGTCTGCAAGTGTGTTGATCCCGTCAATGATCTCATCAAAATAGTGTGTAAATCCAAAGAGAAGAATGCGGAAGAAGATAAGGAACAGTACAATAATCGCAATTCCCATAAGATAGGCATAGTATTGCCGTACATAGTGCCAGTAAAGGATGAGACCTTCCTCCCAGTCGACATCAAACATCCGGCATATTATATATGTGATCCCGTTTCCTATAACCCCCTTCCCGGCAGAGCGAATGAATAGCACTCCTAAGATTACGACTCCGATAACAAGCAGAGTCTGTATATACATTTTCCAAATGATCTGTTGATATGGCTTTTGCCGCCATTTTTTATTTCTCAATTTTATACCCCACTCCCCACACCGTTTTTATATAGCGCGGCTGCTCCGTATCATTCATTTTTTCGCGCAGATGCCGGATATGCGTCGTAATGGTGTTTGTGCTTTTCTCAAAATATTCATCCTTCCAGATTCCATGAAACAGCTCTTCGGCACTGACCACTTCCCCACGGTGTTCATATAAAATCCGTAAAATCAAAAATTCCGTGGGAGTCAGGTTAAGAAGGTTCCCGTCGACATAACACTCATGCGCTTTCACATTCAAGAACATCCCGTTTTTCGTATATGCATCTTCCCTCCTTAGTTGAGGCTGGTCGTAACGCGTCGTTCTCCGAAGCTGCGCCTTTACACGCGCAACTACTTCCATTGGGCGAAACGGTTTTGTGACATAATCGTCCGCCCCGAAGGTCAGGCCCGTAATCTTATCCATCTCCTCGTCTTTTGCGGTCAGCATGATAACAGGAAATAAGAATTGCTCCCGGATTTTTTTGCACAGCGAAAAGCCGTCTCCATCCGGCAGCATGACATCCAGAAGGGCAATACTGATCGGTTCGCTGGTAATCTTTTTCCAAGCCTCTTCCACCGTAGCTGCCGTGGATACTGTAAAGCCTTCATTCTGGAAATATACATCCAGAAGATCGGCGATCTCCTTCTCGTCATCTACAACTAAAATCCGCTCCATTGTTCTCCTCCTTTGCAGCCTTGCAAATATATCACACACAAAACTTATTTTCATTATAACCATATTCTAAAGCTTTTTTGTTGCAAAACTATAAAGAAATTCTTGAGATTACATAAAGGTTTCTTTCCAGTCATCCCCGTTTCATTTCGATTCGTAAAATAAGTTCGTAACATTCCCATATTAATTTTGTAATATTTTTGTCAAACGCATAAGCTTCTTGCATAGTATAACAGTTGGTAAAAAGATTCCCCACTGACCTCTTATTGTGTTATAATAATTAACAGTAATTTATAAAAAGGAGATGTCATTATGAGAGCTTATGAAAGACTTTTAAAGTACGTCGTCGTACGTACACCGAGTGACGAGAACAGTGAGACTGTTCCCTCCTCTGCCTGCCAGTTCGACCTGGCGCACATACTCGTTCAGGAGTTAAAGGACCTTGGGGTGTCCGATGCAAGAGTAGACGAGCAGTGCTATGTTTACGGTCATATTCCTGCAACTCCTGGATATGAAGATAAGACAAAACTGGGATTTATCGCACACATGGATACGGTGTCCGATTTCTGCGACCACGATATCGTTCCCGTGATCACAGAGAATTATGATGGGAAAGATTTTGTTCTGGGGACAAGCGGACGTACCATCAGCACAGAGACCTTCAAACATCTGCCTGACTTGAAGGGCCGCACACTGATCACCAGTGACGGTACGACAGTACTTGGGGCTGATGATAAAGCCGGAATCGCAGAGATCATGACCATGATCGAGCGTCTCAACACAGAGAATATCCCTCATGGCCCGTTATCTATCGCCTTTACTCCTGATGAGGAGATTGGAACAGGAGCCTCCCACTTCAATGTGGAAGAATTCGGTGCTGAATTCGGATATACTCTGGACGGTGATACAGAAGGCGAGATCCAATTCGAGAATTTCAATGCCTGCAAGGCACAATTCGAGGTGGAAGGCGTCAATGTCCATCCTGGTTCCAGCAAGGACACCATGGTGAACGCCAGTCTGGTAGCCATGGAGATCAATTCCATGCTTCCATCCGGTGATACCCCGCGTGACACCGAAGACTACGAGGGCTTCTACCATCTGGTAAGTATGTCAGGCGAAGTGGGGCATGCCGAATTGAACTATATCGTCCGTGACCATGATGCTGCTACCTTTGAGGTACGCCAGGAGACCCTCCGTCACATCGAAAAGCTGATGAATGAAAAATGGGGACAAGGAACTGTCAAGCTGACCATCTCCCAGCAGTACCGCAACATGGCAGAAGTCATCGATGGATGCAAGCATTTGATTGACAATGCAAAGAAAGCATGTGAGAATGCCGGAGTCACTCCGCTGATTCTTCCGATCCGCGGCGGTACAGATGGAGCACAGTTAAGCTTTAAAGGACTGCCCTGCCCGAACCTGGGAACCGGCGGTCATGGATACCATGGACCTTACGAGCATATCACGGCAGAAGGCATGGATCTGGCAACAGACATTACCGTTGAATTAGTGAAGATCTACGCACAATAATCAAAAACGAACCCGTGAGCGGGAAGTCTTAAGTATCGCCTTTTACTTCTCACTCACCGGGTTCGTTTTCCTATGTTAAAACAGATCCATCAATTTCTCCCAGACACCTTCTTTTGTTTTCTCTTCTGTCTTCTCGGATTTTACTTCCTCCTTTTTTATCTCATCTGTAGAAAGAACGAACTGTACGGATACAACATTCTGATTCTTAGATGATGTAAAGGATATCGGCACAAAATCCTGATTCGTATATTTGTCCATCATTTCATCAATCCGCTTTTTCATCTCATCGGGCATCTTTTGTGTTTCTTTATTTAAAGTACCCAGGCCGTCTGCCAACTGTGAGACTCCATTCGATAATTGGGCTGCGCCGCCGTCCAGACTGCCTGCACCATCCAAAAGGCTTGCCGCACCATCTGCGCTCTTTCCGATTCCATTGGAAATACCTGCCGTCCCCTCTGCAAGTCCGCGAATTCCATCATCGATTTCCGTGTACTTGTCTGACATCTGCTGAATGCCTTCCATATAATCCTTTAGTCCCTGGTGGAAGCTTTCATACTCATCTGCCAGGCTGCGAATGCCGTCTGCAAGACCTTTCAGACTATCCGGGTCCATATTTTGAAGCATTTCTAGCCGCGTGGATATTTCCCTGATGTTCTCGACCATCGTACCCAGGCCATTGACAAGCTCATCTAAATTTCCACTGACCGCCTGATAGGTCCTTAAAAATGTCATTGCAGACTGATAATTGCCCATCAATTTCCCGAAGGCGGCCTGTGCCTCAGGAGACGCCGTCCCCATCGCCTGTTGGATCTGCCCCAGCTCTTCTTCGGTCAGATCTGTAACGGGATTTGTACTCATCGTATCGTCCAGGGTCTGGAAAATCTGTGCAAAGCCTCCCTGTATTCCTTCCAGCCCATCTGCCAGATCATTCAATCCTTTCGGAAGTGCAATAAGCTGTCCCAAATCCAGACTACCCAAGTCTTCTGTGCCTGCCTTCAAAAGCTGCAGTACCTGATCGATCTTCCCGGACCCATTGAGCACCTCGTCCGCCGCGGCTGCCGCCTGATTCAGCCCGCTCTGGAATTCACCCGAACCGCTGCTTAGAAGACTGGCACCGCTGCTAATACCGTCGGCCCCCACCTTCAATTGGACAATTCCATTCTTAAATTCTGACACTCCGTTCTTCAGCTCATCCGTTCCATTTTGAAGAACCTGTGCGCCGCCCTTCAACTGCTGCGCTCCACCATTTAGCTGTGAGATTCCACTGCTAAGCTGATTCAGACCATCAGTAAGCTGGTCGATCTGCTTGACATCCAACATGTCTGTTCCGGCAGAAAACGGAACGGCAGCGATTGAGATTCCCTTCATCGTAAAGTCGGAGGCATCTGTCTTTACTTCCAGCCTCCCCTCTTTTTCAGGCATGACCGTAAATGTGACCTGTTTATCTGAACCTGCATTTGCTAAAGTGGCATCCTTGGCCACGATATTTTCGCAGATAGACGTATCCAATGTGATGGTGACCTGAAGCATATATTTCTCATAGAAAATAGGATCCACCTTCGGATTCTTTGTTGTCAAGACAGTCAGCCCCACTTTTCCTGATGCGCCAGCAAGCTGCTTCGCACCAATTGGTTTTCCGTCCAATGTGTAATCGATCTGGATATTCCAAGGCAGCTCCTTGCTCACCATATTCCCCTGATAATAGAAACGGCCCTTTTCTGCCTGTGCACTCACACGCCCGCCTTCATATGTAAGAGCCGCTGTATCTGTCAGATTCTCCAAAAGAGAATATTCACCGTAATCCGATATCTCCCCTGATCGGGGCAAATTAAAAGCATTTACTACATAAATCTCCTTCACCTTTCCCTGATTGTCCAGAGAGGAGTAGACCACCTCTTCCTTGGAGACCTGTGGTGCCTGTACATTTTTTTCTTTCTCTTTCGCCATCACATCTGCAGATCCAGCCCCCCAAACCGTGCTTCCCAAAACTGCGGCCATAATCAAAGATGCCGCAATCCGCATTCTCTGTCGATTTCTTCTTTGCTTCCTCATTTTTTCACCTCCCTGTAAAATGAAGAATGATAGGTCAAAATTTCAATTCCTCTGTCCAATAATAAAAGCAGGATTGGTAGAATCGCAGCAACCATCCCCAAAGAAAGGAAGGTCCCGCGCCCCAGCAGCATGCCCAATTCTGCAACGATTGGATTTGATGAAGTAAATTTCAGACAGAATCCTGCTGATGCCAGTATCAAGGCCGATGTCAGAATCGCAATCAGGTTCCGGTTCAGAACGCCTCTGATCGCCTCCCTCTTCTCCATCTCCTTTCTCCGGTTCATATAGTTGTTCGTAATAAAAATCGCATAGTCGATCGTCGCTCCAAGCTGTACCGTATTGATGACAAGAAATCCAATGTAGACCAGCGAGTTTCCTGCAAAATATGGAACAGACAGATTGATCCAGATTGCTGCCTCAATAATAAACAGAAGGATGATCGGAAGCAGCAGTGACTTAAATGTCACGAGCAGTACAAAGGCGATCGCCGCAATTGCAATCCCATTGACCAGCTTCGTATCCGCAGATACTACCTTTTTCATATCATATAGATTTGCGCTCTGCCCGCAGGAATAATATTCTTTGTAATACTCTCCTGCCGCCTTACGTACCTTTCTCACAAGTGAAAAGGCCTCCTTGCCTTCCTCCTTTGTGTCCGTATCCACAACGATCCGTGCATAGTTTTGGGAATAGAAGTTCCCTGCGATTTCCGGTGCTAAGTACCCGGCCGGAATCGTATTTCCCACACTGGTAACATAGGAAACGACACTTTTCACGTGCTCCATACCCTCAATTTTTTCACAGAGAAGGAGCTCCTTGGCCGAATCCCCTTTGGGGACCAGCAACACAATAGAAGTCGACTGCCCGAATATCTGGTTGATCTCCTTGCTGTCCTGCCCCAGCTTCAATGCTGCATTTGCCTCCCCCATGCCATAGATAAAGTTGGAACGTGCCTGTGCCCGGTAGCACGGTATGATGAAAAGAAGAACCAATACAAAGGCAGGAATCCCAACCCTCAATAATATATTTCCAGCTCGTTTCAATTCTGGAATCAGCTTTCTATGCTTTGTCCGATCAATCAGACGATAACATAAAAGGGTCAGTGCCGGCAGAAAGACCATAACGGACAGGTAGCTAAAGAGAATGCCCTTCACCAGGTTGAGCCCTAAGTCCGATCCGATCCGAAACCGCATGAACATCAGTGCCATGAATCCGAACAGTGTTGTCGCTGCACTGGCAGCAACGGATGGAAATGCCAGTCTCATTGCCTTCACCATCGCTGTCTCCACATCCTCGTTCACTTTCCGCTGCTCCTCAAAGTTATGGAGCAGAAAGATCGCATAATCCAGGGAAACCGCCATCTGCAGGATTGGACTGATTGCCTGCGTAATATAAGAAATCTCGCCCAGGAAAATATTGCTTCCCATATTGATCAGTACAGAGATTCCTATAGTCGCCAAGAACAAAATCGGTTCAATCCAGGAAGATGAGGTCAGCAAAAGAATCACGATGATCAGCGGAACCAGAATCATCATGGCATTCATGGACTCCTTCACAGATATCTTCTGCGAAAAGGCATTGGAGGCGGCATCCCCGTCCACCGCATTTTTCTCTCCGATCAGCTCGTAGACCGCATTTGTGGCCTCCATTTCTTTTCCCTTATGTATCGTCAATGTAAAAAGAGCATTTTTATCTTTGTAATATGTTTCCGTCACAGCCTTGTCCTGTATCTGCAGGGGCTCCTTTAGATTCACGACATCATCCAGCCACATTACCGAATCCACACCGTCAATCTCACTGAGCTTTTCTTTATACACCAGGGCCTCAGGTAATGTAATGTCTTTGATCATAACGCGTTCATTCGGGACGGCTTCCTTAAATTCCTTCTGCATGACTTGAAGAGCAACTGTCGATTCTGCATCCTTTGGCAGGTAATCCGCCAGGGTATAATTGATTTTCACCTTCGTCATCAATAAAGCACAGATACCGGAAAGCACTAGGAAAATCATCACTACCAGCTTCCTATGACCTGTTATCTTACGGGCTATCCGTTCCATCTTGCCACCTCCCGTCTGTCCTGATGATCCATTCATTTACAGAATATCATCATAAAATACTTCTCATTTTCATGTTATTATCCGTATTATTTTCTGATTTTTCAATATTTTTATATATATAATTCTACTCTTTTGCTAACAAATCGTCAATTGTATTATGTTTATATTTCATTTCACGGGTTTTGTTAAGGAAATAACTTTTGTTGCTATCTGCTTTCAAGTCTATTATGATGAATCTGTAAAGAAAAGAAGACGGTTTCAAGATGGACAGTCTGCCCAGCAGAAAGGAAGCGATCATAATGGCAGAAAAAACGGCTCAACCATTATTGTTACTCGATAACAGCAGCATGATGTCTGTGCTGAATAAAGGGGAATTCAAATGTACGAACCTCAGCTTCGAGGAGGCCAGAACGATCATCGATATCTATGATGAACCGGAAATACTCAGATGCTTTGCAGATGAGGATATCGAAACGATTATTTTTGATTACCTGGGAATCACAAAGCGCAATTTTCAATATAAAAAAATTCGGAATATGCGGGAGGGACAGGACGCGATTGCCTTCAAGCTTTATGTCACCCCTTCTGAGACTCAGCCAGTCATAGAAGCCCCGGAAGGCGTAGAAGCTAAAAAGATTCAGAACGTATATGTATACTGTCAGCATCTGACCCGGCTCAAATAAAAGCTAAAAGTACAGTTTCTTATATCACAAAAGGATGTGCCATCCTCCTTCCAGAGGATACCGCACATCCTTTTTCATGCTGATACAGTATACAATATTTTTACTCTTCCTTAAATCCTTCTCCCACGACCTCATTCGATTCCATAATAACCGTAAACGCAGATGGATCTACTTCCCGCACAATACGGCGGATCGTATACATCTGTTTGTTATTGCAGGCACACATTACGACCTCTTTCTCAATTCCAGAGTAGCTTCCCCTGCCTTTTAGCAGTGTAGAGCCTCTTCCTGAGTACTCATCGATCTTCTCAGCGACCTCCGGTCCCTTCTCGGTCACGATCAGGGTCATTTTTCCTGCATCAATACCATACATGATCTTATCAATTACTACAGTCAGAAGATATGTGATGATAAAACCATAGATTGTCCCGTCCACATCTTTAAAGATAAATCCACCGATCGCTACGATAATGGCATCCGTAATAAACACGATTTTTCCAAGTGTCAGATGTGGGTGTTTCACTTTTACAGAAACGGTAATGAAATCCATACCTCCTGTTGAGGAGTTGTTCATAAAAATCAATGCATATCCAAGTCCCGAGAAGATACCTGTGCAGATCGCTGCAAGCATCCGGTCACCCGAGTATACCGGAAACAGTGGAACTACATAGTCAATAATCAGTGATGTAATAATAACGGAACGGACAGAACGGACAAAAAATTCCTTCCCCAGCGTACGGTAGCATCCAATCGCGATCGGCACGTTGAGCAGCATGGTCACCCATCCAATTGGCAGCCCGAATAGATGGTAAAAGATTAGGGCGATACCTGAGATTCCTGCCAGCGGAAAGGACGCATTCGCCGCAAAATTATAGATTCCGACACCGATCAGAATACCTCCTGCAACATCAATAAAAATATCATATGCCAACTTTTTTATACTTATTTTCTTCATCTGCCTCACCTCTCTAAAATAGTTTTCCCCAATTAAGCACAAAAAAGAACACCTACAAATTATAAATTATAATTCGCATGTGCTCTTCTCTGTTCCTTAGTCTAATTCAAATATGATATTTTGTCAACACCCTGGATCGATTATTTTCCAAAAAAAGTAACTATTCCCTACTGTTCATTCGCAAACTTGACACTTGCTATCGAACTATGCCCAAAGCTGACAGCCAGAGAGATTTATTGAATCTCTCCATTTTTAAATTTCATAATCATCTCATTGGTCAGACTGTCCCGGGAAGGTTCTACCGGTATCTTATCTCTTTCGAACCATTCAGCAAGCGCTAACTCTTCCTCGTCTAATGTAATCTTATCCTCTCCATCCAGGTCGCAATAAAATCCCATCAGAACCGTATCGCTGAAAGACCATGGCTGGCTCTTATAATAGCGGACGTTCTTTACCTTGAGTCCGACTTCCTCCATGACCTCCCTCTTTACCGTCTCCTCTACCGTCTCTCCGATCTCAACAAATCCAGCAAGGAGTGCATATTTCTTGTAGCTTCTGCCCGCATATTTACTCATCAATATCCGGTCGCCGTCCAGTACGCCGATAATCGTGGCTGGGCTGATCTTCGGATACTCCATATTGTGGCACTTCTCACAAAAAAGCATCCGCTCCTTTTCATCCTTCTTCAAGAAGCTTCCGCAGCGCCCGCAGTATTTATGATTCTTATACCAGTTATAAAGCTGGTAACCTGTAATCCCTGCGAATGCCCTATACTGTGGGTCGGCTGCCCGAAAGACCTCGGTATTCTCCATGGTAAAAGGAGACAAACGCACCCGGTTGATCTCATCGACCAGATAATAACGCTCTCCATCTATGGCAAACAGATACGTATACTCCTCATAAATCTCTTCATTCAAATGCTCAATATCTCCAAATGTCGGGTATTCTATCCCCTCTGCTGTCTTTCTCATCAGTACAGCATGGTCTTCAAAATACAGGGCAATACTGTCCTTCTCGGGCGGCTTAGGCCTGTATTCATTTCTATATTCATGTGGTGCTATATCCTGAATCATATCTTCTCCCTGCTTTCTTTATATTCTTAATAATCATACCACACTTTCAACCCGACTGAAACCCAAAATCCCATTTCTTAATATCCCCTCCCCAGGAAGAGGTTTTGGGAAATCTGATAAAAGCTTCGTATTGACTTCTTCGCTAAACTGATAAATAATAATAAATAGCGTTAATAAGTACAGGAAAGGAGATCTATATGAAAATTGTATTTTTAGATGCAAAAACAATCGGAGAAGACATTGACCTCTCCCAGTTCGATGAGCTTGGAGAGGTCGTGAAGTATCCATTTACGGCACCCGAAGAGGTCCCAAAGAGAGTTCAGGATGCGGATGTCCTTATTATCAATAAGATTGAGATCAATGAGAAGTCGATCCATTCGGCTAAAAATTTAAAGCTCGTCTGCGTAACAGCCACAGGCACCAACAACCTCGACAAAGACTATCTGGAGCAAAGAGGGATCGCCTGGCGCAATGTTGCCGGCTATTCCACGGAATCCGTGGCACAGCACACCTTTGCTATGCTCTTCTATCTCCTGGAAAAGCTTCGCTATTATGACGATTATGTAAAAAGTGAGCAATACGTAGGAGATACGGTTTCCACCCATTTTAATGAACACTTCCATGAGCTCCATGGCATGACCTGGGGCATCATCGGACTCGGGAATATCGGACGTAGAGTCGCAGATATTGCAGCCTTTTTCGGTGCAAAGGTGATCTATTATTCTCCTTCCGGTTCTTCCTCCCAGAAGGGCTACTGTCAGGTAGATTTTGATACCCTGCTTACTACCTCGGACATCATATCTGTACATGCTCCGCTGAATCAATATACTGAAGGACTCATGAATCAGGATGCATTCAAAAAAATGCAGCCGCACGCGATCTTCCTGAATCTTGGCCGGGGCCAGATCGTTGACGAAGATGCACTTGCTGCTGCATTATTAGAGAACAAAATTGCTGCTGCCGGACTGGATGTTCTGAAAGAGGAGCCGATGTCAAAAGACAGCCCGTTCTTAAAAATCAAGGACAGCCGAAAGCTTTATATCACTCCTCACGTCGGCTGGGCAAGTGTGGAATCACGCACCCGCCTGATGCAAACTATCGCCGGTCAAGTGAGGGATTTCTTTTCCCAGACCTAATGTTTCTTTTTCCTGCCTCGAAACAGGGAAGACAGCATCATAAATACAGAACCTGCCATAATGAAAAAATCACCGAGATTATACGTAATTTCTGTGATTTTTTTCCATTTGGTACGGAAACCGACATAGTCGATCACATAGCCTCTGATCCATCGGTCAAAGGTATTGCTCCAGGCCCCTGCCGCCATCAGGGAAAGTCCTATCTTTTTTAAATAATGCTTTCTCCTTATCAATGTGATCAATTGATAGATGGTCACAATGAACGTCATAAATACTGAGGAAATCTTTACAAATTCAGGTTCGTTCTCCAGCAGGTTCAGACAGAAACCTTTATTGTAGACCTTGCGCAGAAATACCTTTCCGTTGCCAAAGGACCTCTCCTGTCCTTTTGTCATATAACCTTCCACATAAGACTTTGCTGCAATATCAAGCAGTGCAAGGCTTAATGTCAGGCTCATTAAAACAAGGATAATCATAATATCCCTCCTATTCTTCCATCATGCTCCTGACCTTCTCTTCTGCCTCCTGAGCCATCTGCTTCACAGATTCTGCTGCATCTGCAGTCTTATCTTTGACCGCCTCTGCCACATCCATTGTTCCCTCTTTCACGGCCTGTGCTGCATCTGCAGTCTTTTCCTTCACTGCATCGACCGTATCTGATACCTTCTCTGCTGCATCAGCCGCTTTTTCTTTCATCTCATCTGCTGCCTCACCGCTCTTCTCCTCCGCTGTCTCAGCCATGTCTTCTGTCTTCTCACGCAGGATATCCGCTGCCGCATCTGCTTTTTCACGGACCATATCTGCTGCATTCTCTGCTGTCTCTTTTACCTTTTCCGCCATATCTGCGACTTTCTCTTTTACTGCTCCTGCATAATCAGTGGTCTCCCCGCCAGTATTCTCCGGTGTCTTTGCACCGCAGTACGGACAGTACGCCATATCCTTACCTACGGACTTACCGCATCCCTCACAGGTCACATCACCTTTGACCTCTGAAATCTGCTGCTCATATTTTCCGATCGTTTCCTCTCGGTTCTGGATCGCCTCACAGTATCCTGCTGCTTCCTCCTCCATAGTCTCTCCAGCCTTGAACCGGTCATATACCATTCTTCCGAGTTCTGCATAATCTCTTTCGTTCCCACGTTCCAGCGCCCTGATCTGATTCCTTAAACGCTGCACCTCTACTGCCTCACCAGCTTTGTTGGTCACTGTCTCCGCAGTCTCCCCGATCTTTCTGCCTAAATCTTCAAAAAATGATTTCATGTCTTTCTAGTCTCCCTTCGTTTTGAATCCTGCCGCTCCCTGAACCTAATTTATTCAGAAAAATCCTGTACAGATTCCATATTTATATACATTATACCCTATAACCAACCGACTTCAACCGATTTCCTTTTTATTTTATAAAAATTTAGCATATAACCCGGACATTCCCGTAATATCTGCACTGGCAGTTATAAAACCCGGCGGCTGTTTCATATATTGTCTATAAAAACAACAGGAACATACATATGGACCAAACTTTATGCAGACAGCGGATCATGTCCGAGGACTACCGCGATTTTATCGTTTCCAGGACACGTCCGCTCGACATCGGAGAAATTCTTCCCGAACAGCTCTGTGAACAGGAGGCTGATTATGATTACCGATGTGTCTATCTCCCCAAAGTCCTCGGTGATCCAATCAATCTGGATCGTTTTTTTTACACATCCATCCCCAAGTGTTATACACTGCTCAGCATGGAAACCATGAATCAGGCAGGAATCCTTCCCATCCAGAATTACCCCACACTACAACTCAAAGGGAATGGCGTCTTAATTGGTTTTATTGATACGGGAATCGATTATACCAATTCTATTTTTCGTAACCTGGATGGTTCCTCCCGGATCATGGGAATCTGGGACCAGACTATCCAGGAGGGAACACCTCCGCCGAATCTGGCCTATGGGTCGGAGTATACAAAAGAAATGATTGACCGTGCTCTTCGTGAGGAAGACCCGAAATCAATCGTTCCCTCTGAAGATACGAACGGACACGGAACCTTCGTTGCAAGTCTTGCCGCCGGAAGCGGTAACCCCGCAGAACAGTTCATCGGTGCCGCACCGGAAGCGTCTCTTGCTGTCGTCAAGCTCAAGCCTGCCAAGCAGTATCTGCGCGACTATTATTTTATCCCTGACACCGCCCCCTGCTATCAGGAGACAGATGTCATGCTTGGACTCCGATATCTGAATGAGCTGGCCGAGAGGCTCAAGATGCCCTTGATTATGTGTATCGCCGTCGGCACGAATATGGGCGGCCACATTGGAGTTCTTCCTCTGTCTAGTGTGATTGAGTATTATGGGACCTCCGTCAATCGAATCCCCGTCATAGGCGTAGGCAACGAGGCGGATCAGCGCCATCACTTTTCCCATCCTGTACAAGATGGTTCCCCCATGGAAACAGTGGAAATCCGAGTGGGCGAAAATGTGGAAGGCTTTACAATGGAACTGTGGACAGAGATTCCCAACGTACTGTCTATTTCTTTGATTTCTCCTTCTGGAGAAACGACACCGACTATACCGCTCCAAACTGTAACGACCTCCATACTTAACTTCATTCTGGATCGGACGCAGGTGTCCATAAATTACCGGATCATTGTCGAACGAAGCACCTCGGAGCTGGTCCATTTCCGGTTCCGTGCGCCTACCCCTGGAATTTGGCGGCTGATCATCAATCCGGTACGCGTGATCAACGGATTATATCATATCTGGCTTCCGGTCAAAGAGTTTTTAAGCGGGGAGGTCTATTTTCTAAGCCCGGACCCTTATTATACTCTGACGAACCCGGCAAATACTGCAAGCAGCATCGTTGTTTCCTATTATGACGGCAACACCAATAGTATCGCACTGAGCTCCGGCCGGGGCTATACCCGGAACGAAAGAATCAACCCGGACATCACCGCCCCAGGCATCAATGTAAAGGGGGGACTCCCAAGAGAACGTTTTGCCGTCCGTTCCGGCTCCAGTATCTCCACGGCCATTACTGCCGGGGCCGCCGCCCTTCTCATGGAGTGGGTCGTCTTCCAGCTCGGAACTCAGGGAATCGACTCCTATCAGATCAAAAGCCTATTCATACTGGGCGCAGTGCGGCCGGGATTTATGACCTATCCTAACCGGGAATGGGGATATGGACAACTGAACGTTTATAATATTTTTGAGGAAATACGGAATCTATAGAATGGATTCGCCTGAACACAAAAGGACGCCTATCGGCGTCCTTCTCCACGTATCTCATCGATATTCTCATAATAACTGGTAACCATCTCATTCTCTGGTATCTGCTGTTCCGGCGCAGGGGCTGTTCCCGGTCGGAATACCACCTTTAAGAATACCGGTGTAATGATCGTCGTAATCACGACAACAATGATGACCGGACCTAGAAATGCTGAACCAAGAAGTCCAAGACTGGAACCTTTACTTGCAACAATCAAGGCCACCTCACCTCTGGAGATCATTCCCACACCGATACGTTTCGACTGATAATTCTGATACCCGCACATCTTCGCACCCAGACCGCAGCCGATTACCTTGGTCAGAATAGCCACGATCGTCAGGACCACTGCAAATCCAATAATCGCGCCTGACATCTCAGGAAGTACCACTTTCAGACCGATACTTGCAAAAAACACAGGTGATACCAGCAGATAAGAAATGGTATCGAACTTCCCCTGCAGGTAGGTGGACCGTCTCACATTCGAGATGATCAGACCGGCAATAAAAGCTCCCGTGATATCTGCAACGCCGAATACTTCTTCTGCAATATAGGCCATCAGCAGACAGAACACGAATGCGATGATCGTATGTCTGTGCATCTCCTTCTTGGCCGTATCTACCCAGTTCTTATAGAGTCGGTAAAAAATGAATCCGACTACTCCGGCGAATACGAAGAACCCGACAATCTTAATCATGACAGTTCCCAGCTTCACGGATGGATCTGCCATACTGGTAACAATGGTCAGAGCAATGATGCCCAGAATATCATCGATGATTGCCGCACCCAGGATTGCATTCCCGGAACGTGTCTTTAGCTTTCCCAGCTCCTTCAAAGTCTCAACGGTAATACTAACAGATGTAGCCGTCAGAATCACACCGATAAATATATTCTGGAGGAAAACACTTGCATCTGCATCTGATACGATCATCCCCGGCTTATTAAAGAAATATGCCGCCGCAAATCCTCCTAAAAGGGGTACGACCACGCCGCACAGCGCAATGATAAAGGAAGCCTTTCCACTTGCCTTAAGTTCCTTAATATCCGTCTCCATACCTGCACAGAACATCAGGACAATCACACCGATCTCCGCTACTTCATGGATAAATGATGTCTCGCTTAGAATCCCGAATCCTGCTGGTCCCAAAATCAGGCCTGCCAGAAGTGCTCCGACGACCTGAGGCATCTGGACTTTTTTGGTCATAAGGCCCAGAACCTTTGTGAACAACAAAATAATTGCCAAATCCAACAAATAACTGTAGCTGTTCATAACTTTTTTCCTCACATTTCTTACTCTCATTAACCCGAACAGTAATCAGAATACACCCTTTGCATAAATATTTCAAGTATTTTCCGACTCTATTCATGGAAATCTGACAAGAGACCATATCAGGGAACAACAGTCCGCAGTTGGGTATGCATCACATAAAAAGGGGAAGAAAAGTAGGAACTAAATCCTCTATTTTCTTCCCCTTTATTGAATCTGCACCGTGCACTTATATTTACTATTACGATCAGCTTACCAGCCCTAGACCTTGATCTAATTTAACCTTGGGATTGCCTGTCCCCTAAGCTGTATGATTGGTCCGCCAACTCCCTCTATGTATTCTCTGGTGATGGTCACCTGCCCGATGCTGTCATCCTTTGGTATCTCGTACATGATATCCAGCATGAATTCCTCGATGATCGCACGCAAGGCTCTTGCCCCGGTATTCTTCTTCATCGCCTTCTCGGCAATTGCTTCTAACGCTTCATCGTTGAATTCCAGATTGACTTCGTCTAAAGCCAGCAGCTTTTTATACTGCTTAAGGATCGCATTCTTTGGTTCCTTTAGAATCTTAACAAGCATGTCTTTATCCAAGCCTTTTAAGGTAAAGATGATTGGAAGTCGTCCTATAAACTCTGGAATCATACCAAATGTTCTTAAATCTTCCACCGTCACCTTGGAAAGTATCTCTTTATCATGCTCATACTTGTCCTTTAACTCTGCGTTAAATCCCATGGATGTCTTGTGGGAAAGTCTTTCTTTGATAATCTCTTCCAAATCCGGGAAGGCACCTCCACAGATAAAAAGAATGTTCTTTGTATTCACCGTCGTGAGCGGTACCATCGCATTCTTACTGTTGGCACCGACCGGAACTTCCACTTCACTTCCCTCAAGAAGCTTCAACAAGCCCTGCTGTACGGATTCTCCACTGACATCACGCTGGCTGGAGTTTTTCTTCTTTGCGATCTTGTCGATCTCATCGATGAAGATGATTCCCTGCTCTGCTCTCTCCACATCGTTATCGGCTGCTGCCAAAAGCTTAGATACTACACTTTCAATATCATCCCCAATATAACCTGCTTCTGTCAGAGAGGTAGCATCCGTGATAGCCAGCGGCACATCCAGAAGCTTTGCAAGGGTCTTGACCAGATACGTCTTACCGCTTCCTGTAGGTCCGATCATGAGCATATTGGACTTCTCGATCTCAATATCATCCATTGTATCAGTAGCCACACGCTTATAATGATTGTATACCGCAACTGACATTGCCTTCTTGGCATATTCCTGTCCGACTACATATTCATCTAACTGAGCCTTGATCTTATGCGGTGCCGGAATATCTTTAATGTCGAGCTTATGGAACTCCTTCGGCTTCTCTTTTTTCTTCTTGATCTTCTGGCTCTTTGGTGTCATGTTGTCCAGATCTGACATATTCAGAAACTGGACACCCGGCATATTAAATAACTTACTGTAATCCACCGAACCATTGGTCATCGCATCAAAGCTCTTCTGCATACAGTCAGAGCATACCGTGATATGATTCGGAAGGTCGATCATCTTACCTGCAACACTTTCAGGACGGTGGCAGATCAGACAATACTTCTCATATCCGTCATCGTCATCCTCCTTTGTATCCTGGGTAACGACAGAAGTATCCTTCTTATCGACGACTTCGTTTTCCTCTTCTTTATCCTTCTGGTCTAATTCATCTATAATAATAAAATCTTTATCTGACATAATTCTCCCTTCTTTCATATCCAAACTATGTCTAACATTATAACGCAGATTCTGCCCATATACAAATGAAGTTTTTCTAAACACACCTTATACAAAGGCCGTCCTGCTCTATAAACTCTCAGCTTGATATCGTCCAAAAACCTCTTCTATACAAGAAGTATACCATACATAAAACGCAGCAGCTTAATTTTCCAGCATTTTCAGAAAATCTTCTTCTGATATGATCGGGATGCCCAGATCTCTAGCCTTCTTATTTTTAGAAGAGGTCGACTGCACATCATTATTGATCAGATAATTCGTCTTGGAAGTCACGGACCCTGTCACTTTTCCGCCCCGCGCCTCAATGACCTCCTTGACCTCATTTCGATTTGCAAAATGCTCAACACTTCCTGTAATGACAAAATTCATGTTCTCAAATATTTGTGCTTCCTTCTGGACCTCTTCTTCCGGGATATCGACTTCCTTTAAAAGCTTTTCGAATACATCCCGGTGTCTTTCCTCTGCAAAATAATCCACGAACGCTTTTGCGATAACTCCCCCCACACCTGAAATCTCATTCAACTCTTCCACGGTCGCTTCGAACAGTCTCTTTGGATCATAATCCAGAGCTTTACAGATGACCTTTGCATTGGCAAGTCCGATATTCGCAATTCCCAAGCTGTATACCAGCTTCGGCAGAGTCGTTTTTCTTGCGTTTTCCACACTGTTCAACAGATTTACATAAGATTTTTCACCAAATCCCTCCATTGTTTTAATCTCTTCCTCATAACGTTCCAGATGGAATATGTCAGAAAAATCCTTGATAAATCCCCGGACAATGAATTTCTCCAGGGTTGCCTCGGAAAGTCCCTCGATATTCAGCGCATCGCGGCTTACGAACAGGGCAAAGGATTTGATCTGCTTTGCCTGACATTCAGGATTGGTACAATACAGAGTCTTCGTATCATTCTCCATGGAAATCTTAGTGGCACCGCCGCAGACCGGACAGGCACATGGAATATCCTTTACGCCGCTGCGGGTCAGATTCTCTGCGATCTGCGGGATAATCATATTCGCTTTATATACCTGAATCTTATCTCCCACGCCCAGTTCTAGTTCTTCCATAATACTGATATTGTGCACACTGGCACGGCTGACAGTGGTTCCTTCAAGTTCCACCGGCTCAAAGATAGCAACCGGATTGATCAGGCCGGTACGGGAAGGACTCCACTCTATCTCGAGAAGAGTGGTATCCTTGATTTCATCTGCCCACTTAAAGGCAAAAGAATCACGTGGAAACTTTGAAGTCGTTCCCAAGGACTGTCCATATGCAATGTCGTCGTAGATCAGCACCAGTCCATCCGATGGGAAATCATTTTCCACGATTTTTTCTGCAAACCATTCTACCTCTGTTTCAATCGTATCTGCTGTCACACGATGATGCTCCACCACCTCGAAGCCCTGCTCTTCCAGCCAGCCAAGCTGTTCATACCTGGAATTCTTAAAGTCGATTCCTTCCGCACGTACTAGGGTAAATGCAAAGAACCGCACATTTCTTTTCGCCGTAATTTCATTATTCAACTGTCTCACGGATCCGCTGCATAAGTTCCTTGGGTTTTTGTATTTCGCATCCACATCCTCGATCTCTGCATTGATCTTCTCAAAATCCCGATATCCAATCACTGCCTCACCGCGCAGAATCAATTCTCCCTTGTACGGAATGTGGAGAGGAAGATTCTTAAATACTCTTGCATTGTTCGTGATGACCTCTCCGACTTCTCCATTTCCTCTCGTAACCGCTTTTACCAGTGTCCCCTCCTGATAGGTCAATACAATCGTCAGACCATCCAGTTTCCAGGAAATCACAGCCTTTTGACTGCCGATAAATTCCTTTAACCGCGCGACCTCCTTTGTCTTATCCAGAGACAGCATAGGCCGTTCGTGGCGCTCCTTCGGGAGCTCGCTCAATACCTCGTATCCTACATTAATGGTAGGACTGGATGCAAGAGTTGTTCCCAATTCTTGTTCCAGTCCCAGAAGTTCGTCATATAATTTATCATATTCAAAATTACTCATGATTTCCGTGTCTTCCTGCTCATACGCACGTCTCGCACGGTTCAAAAGCTCCACCAGCTCCTGCATTCTTTTTTTCTTATCTGCCATAAATACTCTCCTGCCTGTTCCTCATTCATCTATCTTTTAAAAACCATCTATCTTTTTATGCTATTATCAATTACGGTCTCATTCGACGAATCCTTGATCAATTCATAAAGACCGTCCAGCTCCTGATCCGTCAATTTCCGGTAAGCTCCATCTTTTAATTTTCCCAGCCCAATATTCATGATCCTGGTCCTCACCAGATCCTTCACCTGGTATCCCAATGCCTCACACATCCTGCGTATCTGCCTGTTCAATCCCTGCGTCAGAATAATTTCAAATGTATACTTTCCAATCTGCTTTACCTTGCACGGTCTTGTCACCGTATCCAAAATCGGCACTCCTAAGGCCATCTTCTCGATAAACTCCGGTGTTACCTCTTTATTTACTGTCACCCTGTATTCCTTCTCATGCCGATTCCCGGCACGCATCATTTTGTTAATGATATCCCCATTATTCGTCATAAGAAGAAGCCCCCTGGAATCTTTATCCAGACGGCCTACATAGGTGACCCGGACCGGGTAGTTCAAAAAACGAACGATGCTGTCCCGCTCCCTGCGTTCTTCAGTACATACGATTCCCCGGGGCTTATTCACTGCCAATACGACCATATCATCACTGCGGGATACCACCCGGTTCCCGACCTTTATAGTCTGGCCCGGTGTGACCTTCATCCCCATATCTGCCCGTTTCCCATCGACTGTTACCTTCCCGCTCTCGATCAGACGGTCTGCCTCCCGTCTGGAGCACACACCAGCCTCACTCAAGAACTTATTCAGTCTGATCGGTTCCTTCTTCTGTATGAATTCCTGTTTCATTCGATTGCCCACTATTCAACACTCCGCTTATATTATTATCCTGGAAAAATGTATTTCCGTTGTACAAAAAGAGTACATCCGTAATCTTATAGGTATCCATCACATCCTGGATATTGCCTGTATAGTATCTGGGATCCAAAAGCACGATTTCCCTAAAGTAAGGAGCTAAGAACGGCACAAAGCTGTTCGCATAGGAGTCCTTGATCACTAGAATGCGTCCCTGTTTCTCTGATAATGTCTTAATATCGATCAGGGAGGTATTACCGCCAAGAAAAACAGCATATTTATCCCTTGTCTTTAACATCTTAGACTCATAAAGGGAAGTGGTCTTAATCTGCTCATCCACATAATTCACAGTTACATCGTTATCCGTATCCTTGGGGACATAAATGTCGATTTCTTCCTTTTCCCCCATCCTGCATCCACTCTTGGCCGCTAATGTCCCGTTAAAATCCGTTGCCACCGGATAAGAAACATAAGCGCTGGAGACATCCGCATCGATTACTAAAGTAGATGCCGCCTCCTGAAACGTATAAAAGGCTCCCAACGTGGTCCAATGATGGTCTGTCTTATAGTATATCTTCTCATCCTGATGCTTATTCATCGCCTTCACGGCATCGATCCACTGCACAGAATCTCCAAGCTCTTTCTTCACCTGGCTGATGCATGCATTCTGGTCCGCTACTTTTGCAAAGGAAGGAAGACTGCCACTGAGCACACTTGCCGCATCCGGCACCAGAATCATACTCATAGGAATGTCGCTATATTCCTGCGAAAATGTCTTTATCGCAGTCAAATTTTCCTTGAGTGTTTCCTGATCAGGCACCACGATATCTTCTAAAAGCTGCCCTTTTTTTCCAATAAATACACCATTCTCCTCGCGGCTGCCGCCCAGACGATTCAGTGTGACCTTCACTTTTCTCAAAAAATTACGCCCGATGAACTGGTCCGCCTGATAGTTCTCATACTGTTCCATATAGCCGCCGGACGTGAGATTTCCCACTGTCATCTTCGGCTTCTGCGTCAGCATCCGGTTCTCTTCCTCTGATTTTTCATGAGATGGATAAAGAAGGTTCGCCAGAACAAATATCAGAAGACAGATAATAAAAGCCTTCCCAACGAAGCTTTCCACCCATCGTTTCTTTTTTCTTATATTATTGTCCATACTCCCACCTAAAATCTAAAATATAAAAATGGATTAAATGACTCTGTCACAAGGAAAGCGACTGATATCAGGAAAATACCAATATAAATCACTCCTGCCACAATCTTACGCACCTTGACACTGTTCGGCTCTGACATGATCCGTTTCAACAGATTGATTCCAAAAGCCGAAGAACCTGCAATCGCAATCAGATAAAGCAGCCAATGTGTAAAGATATAGAATAATGCCTGTTTATCCGCGAACCCGCTCGCTCCTGGTCCGAACATCACACCTAGATACTGGAATGCATAACCAAGGCTTGGACTTGAGAAAAAGACCCATCCGACCAAGACAAGCACCATCGCATAAATGTGCTGTACTGCTGATGGAAGGCGCATCAGGGATTTGCCCCACACATATTTTTCCAAGATCAGCAGCACCCCATAATAAAGTCCCCAGATCAGAAAGTTCCATGCTGCCCCATGCCAGAAACCTGTCAGCATCCATACAATCAGCAGATTCATGATATGCCTGGACTGATTGCAACGGTTCCCGCCAAGGGGAATATACACATATTCCCGGAACCAGGTGCTCAGAGAAATATGCCATCTTCTCCAGAACTCAGTGATACTGGTGGAAATATAGGGGTAATCAAAGTTCTTACGGAATTCAAAACCAAACATCTTTCCAAGCCCAATGGCCATATCAGAATATCCACTGAAATCAAAATAAATCTGGAATGCATAAGAAATACATCCCACCCACGCAGTCAATACAGAAAAAGTTCCCATCTGCTGACGTGCGATCTGCTCGTATATCTGTCCCATGGAATTTGCCAGGATGACTTTCTTGGCCAGCCCAATAATAAAATATTCCGCACCCAATCCAAATTTACGAAGAGAAAGCACTCTGCTTTTTAACTGCTGTTCGATATCGATATAACGCACGATCGGACCTGCGATCAACTGCGGGAACATCGAGATATAAAGCGCAAAGTATAAAATGTTCTTCTGCGTCTTTGCCTCGCCTCTATACACGTCAATAATATAGGACATCGCCTGGAATGTATAGAAAGAAATCCCGATCGGCAGCGGCAGATCTCTATATGGTATATTGACCGGCAGCACTGCATTCAGGCTGTCCATCAAGAACCCATAATACTTGAAAAAACCAAGCAGCAGAAGATTCACGACTACTGCAAAGATCAAAGCCATCTTTTTCCTGCGTGGATCATCCTGCTTCTCTTCAATATCCAGTCCGCAAATATAATTCAGTACAATGGAAAGGAGCATCAGCACAATATAGATTGGCTCCCCCCAGGCATAAAAAATCAGACTGGCTATCAACATCACCACATTTCTGAACTTTTGCGGGACAATATAATATAATGCCATGGTAATCGGCAGAAATACAAATAAAAAAGTCACACTGCTAAATAACATCTTTTAGCTTCCTCTCCCCGTTTTCTATAGACTTTTTGCAAAGGCATCCTTGTATGCTTCCGCCTTTGGAGCAACTGCCAGAAAAATAAATTTCCCCCGGACAGATAGCTGTGCCTGCTCGATCAGCTTGACCTGCTCAGGCGCATACCCGTCAAAATCTTTTTTTCTATTATCAAGTCTCTTCTGTACAGCATCCTTCACCTGCTGTACTTGTTTCTCATTCTTCACCTTGATCAGAAGTACTTCCTCCGTAGACATGCTGACCTGTGAACTATACAGCATCACGCCCTCATAATCTGCACTGTTCAGACCATAGTAGCGCTTCAGCCCCTGCACATCCACCTGCTTTAAATTGCTCGTATCCAGCGATGCCTCCACCGCCTTCTCGACCTGAGTAAAAGACTTCGTACTCCCACTTGTAAAAATCATAAGGACCACAATATATGCAATGATCACCGCAGACACAACATATTTCAGTATCCCGGCATACCCCGGTCTCTTTGACCCCGTATGGAGACTTCCTGTATTGTAGCTGCTTCTCATCGTCCGGGCACCCTGCATATCATAACCGAGCTCACCTGTATTTCGGATATCATCCATATTGTAATCAAATTCACCTGTATCCCGGATACCATCCATATTATAATCGAATTCACCTGTATCTCGGATATCGTCCATATTATAATCGAATTCACCTGTATCTCGGATATCATCCATATTATAATCAAATTCTCCTGTATTCTTTTCTATCATAATGCGGCCACCTCCGCCATATGGTTCAGCCAGTACGGATAGAAATCTGCCTTAAAATGCACACCATCCTCCTCATAATAACTGTCCGAAACAAGATCTGTATTATCGATATAAGCAATCTGCCTCTTATCACACAGCTCACGGAGAGCTTCATTATAATCAGCCAATTTCTCATACACCGGCTCTCTCTCAATCTCTTGCTGCTGTACTGGGAAAATAGAATTCACGAACAGCTTTGTATCTGGAAGCTTCTTATTCAGTTCCTCAAGAAGGGCATCATACTGCTTCACGAACTCCTTCGTATCCCCTCTGGTGGCAATAATGTCGTTCATTCCATAGGAAAGAAAGATCACCTGTGGATTCAGCTTTTCCACCTTAGCGACCTGGTCATCCAACTCATCCAATTCCACTCCAATCTTCGCGATCACACTGGATGCATTCAGAATATCATACTCTGTAAATGCTTCCGAAATAGAGTCTCCCATGATCACCGAATTTGCAAAAATCGCTTTATAATTCTTATCTGTATCTTCGTTCTCCCGCTCATCCGCCTTCTTCTGCGTCTGATCCTTTTCCTCCAGCTTCTCTATCTTATTCTCGATTGCAGTCACGTTCCCTTTCTCTGCCTGCTTAATAATCTTAATTCCCTTCGAAGTATCGACCTTTCCCCGCCTAAAACTACTTACACCTTCGGCAATCAGTATTCCAACAACAATAACCCCAATCGCCACACAGCAGTATTTCAACAACTTATGCTTTTTCTTCTTCATCATCTGTACTCCAGACCTCTCTTACCGATTCCAATTTATAATGAAAGGGCATACATATAAAATGCCCTTTGGATATGCTTAATTTATATTCAACAAAAAATAACAGATTCGGACATTCATAGTCTCTCCCCTACAAAACATCCCATCAGTCTACAATTTATCATACTTTTTTTGCCTTCAAAAGTCAACAATTCCGGGAAGGCAGGTACAAAATTTAAGAAAATCACAAAAACCTTTCATAATTTCATAATTTTTTATCCACATTCACACTTTCTGTTACAAAGAATTATCCACATTCCTTGTACATTTTCGCACTTACTTTTCTACATCGTCTTTCTTCCGCTGATTTATTCCCATCATATTCCCCCTTTTCCATCCGGTTAAGAACATTTTTCAGCTACCCCTTTCCCTTATTTTATGATACAATGAATCCAGATTTTTCACTACAGACACAATGATACTTCATGGAGGTTCTTATAAATGATTGCATTAAAGCTCACAAGCGTCAAAAACTTCATGTCCCATTTACTTTTATCCGAGACATTTGATAATTTCCTCTTCATAGAGGGCGAGATTGTCACCTTCAATACCTTCACCATAGACGGCTACATCCAGAAGGCCTTCTTTCCAGAAGAAGACCCGCCCCTTATGTATTCCTCATGGAAAGACCTGCGGGACTACTGCTTCACCCTCATAAAAGGAAAGAAGACCCCTTTAAGCTTCAAGTTCATATTCAGCCTGTCCCCCAATAACATCGCCCGCCTGATCACGCAGAACAATTTAGATTACACCCCCGACCAAGTCCAGGGCCTCTACCTCAACATCCGCTACGACGGAACCACCCTCCAGTGCATCACCGGCACCTCCCTAAAGACCTTCACCATGGACAAATCCCTGGAACAAGCCTGGGACACCATGGTCCAAAAATACCTTTCCCAAAAACAAATCCCCTACGAGCGCGACCAATAACCGCGCTCCTTTTCTCACTCCCAGCTTTCCAAGCTCCCTACTCATCTTACACTCCCGTTCATCAAATCTCGTTCTCACTCCCTCCTTTCAAGAACGGTTTACTCGTTCTGCTCCCCTCCCAGTAAGATACTTCCGACCTGATGCACCCCGCCCGTCCTTCCCGGCAGAGGGGCTGGCTGCGGGACAGTTGGATTTCGGACCGTAGATTTCCTAAATGAAAAAAGGACCCTGATTGGGGTCAAAACTGTGATTCCGAATCACAGTTTTGCCTGGACCCGACGCGCGAAATTCATCAGAATTTCACGTGGCGTGTCCAGGTCGCCCCAATCAGGGTCCTTTTTTCATTTAGGAAATCAAGGTTCAAATCCAGTCCCGCAGTCAGCCCCTCTGCCGGGGAGGACGGGCGTCCCCCCTTCATCACAAAGTTTCTTACTTCGTAAGCAGCATCATGATTTCATTGCTGCGTTGTACGAATGCTGTCATTTCCTCCGGGCTTAATGGCTTATGAGCCAGCATAGCCAAATCATACAGTTGTTTGCAGATAATCGGCACGCTCTTGCTGCGTTTATGCTCTACAACGAACTGTACCAGCGGATGATTTGCATTCAGAATCAATGTTGCCTGGCTTCCGAACATTCCTGCATCCATTCCACCCATGCCGTACATCTTCATCATCTCTTCCATACGCCTTGACTGCTCTGGAAGAACTGCCATAGATGCTACATTATCATCTTTGAGCTTCTCTACTTTGACCTCCAGTTTATCATTATTAAGTTCCTTACGGAAAATTTCTACCAAGTCATCTGCCGTCTTCTTGAATGTTTCCTTCTCTTCCTCTGCCACTTCATCCTTCAGGGAATCATGTACATCTGCGTCAATTCTCTGGAATCTAAGTTCTGGATTGCGTTGTTCCAGATAAGTGATAAACGCAGAATCGATATTGTGTGTCAGCAGGATTGCATCCTGTCCGTGCTCTTTGAACATATTGATGTACTGGCTCTGCTGCTGTTCATCCGTTACATAGAAGATATCTGTCTTCTTCTCCTGGGCATCGTTCTCTTCCTTAGCTTCATCTGCATTTGCTTCTGTATTCTCATCAGCGTTCTCCTCGGCTGTGTTAGTATTTTCCTCTGCCGCAGCTTCATCGGCCTTACTGTTTGCCTTGATGCATTCCTCCAGAGTCAGATACTTATGATCCAGGTTCTTAAAGAGAATGGAATCTTTTACCTTCTCACCGAACTTCTCGTCTTTCAGACATCCGAACTTGATAAATGGACTGATGTCGTCCCAGTATTTCTCATAATTTTCCTTGTCAGTCTTGAACATGCCATTCAGCTTATCTGCAACCTTCTTGGAAATATAGTCTGCAACTTTATTAACAAATCCGTCATTCTGCAGTGCACTTCTGGATACGTTCAGAGGCAGGTCTGGGCAATCGATCACGCCCTTTAATACCATCAGGAATTCTGGAATCACTTCTTTAATATTATCCGCGATAAATACCTGGTTATTATAAAGCTTGATTTTTCCTTCAATGGAATCATACTCTGTATTGATCTTCGGGAAGTACAGGATTCCTTTCAAGTTGAACGGATAATCCATGTTCAGATGAATCCAGAACAATGGCTCCTTATAATCCATAAATACCTTGCGGTAGAAATCAATGTATTCTTCTTTTGTACACTCACTTGGACTCTTTGCCCAAAGCGGATGAATATCACTGATAGAAACCGGACGCTTTACGATCTTGGCTTTCTTCTTTGGCTCGCCCTCTTCGCCTTCTTTTGGTTCCTCTGTGATATGCTCTACCACTTCATCTGTATCCAGAATATCGTCCTCGTCAATCGTCTCATACTCCGGCTCAGCATTTGCTTTAGACAGGAAAATCTCGACTGGCATGAAGGAACAATATTTCTCCAGTACTTCTCTTGCTCTGTATTCATTGGCAAACTCAAGGCAGTCCTCATTCAAGAACAGTGTAATCTCTGTTCCGACTTCTGTCTTGCTGCCCTCCTGCATCTCGTACTCTGTACCGCCTTCGCTTACCCAGTGTACCGGTGCAGCCCCTTCCTGGTAGGACAGCGTATCGATGTGTACCTCGTCAGCAACCATGAATGAGGAATAGAATCCCAGTCCGAAGTGGCCGATCATCTCATCCTCTGTTGTCTTGTCTTTATATTTCTCTAAAAATTGTGTTGCACCTGAGAACGCGATCTGTGTAATATATTCTTCTACTTCATCCGCAGTCATACCAAGACCATTATCAATGAATTTCAAAGTCTTCTCTTCTGGATTGACAATTACCTGAATCTTTGCCTTGTAATCATCCGGCATCTCATATTCGCCCATCATATCCAGCTTTTTCAGCTTTGTGATAGCGTCACAGCCATTAGATACAAGCTCACGCATGAAAATGTCATGATCAGAATATACCCATTTTTTTATAATTGGAAATATATTCTCACTGTCAATGGATAAGTTACCTCTTTTTGTTCCCATATATAACACTCCTTTTCATTATAGTACATGTTAGTGCGATCTGTTTATCGTCTAGTAGATATTCTAATACACTGATTTTTAAAAGTCAATATAAAATTAGCACTCTTTTAAAGTGAGTGCTAATAAAATTATTAAAAATATTAAAAAATTATAAACAAACCAACTTTTCTGCTGTATTAAGCTATAATCATACTAATTTTTTCTTTATAGACAATTTTGCGATTATCAGCAATCTAATTCTCATTTCACTATAAAAGTGCTATACTAATCTGAAAAGACAACAATGTAAGAATATGAGGAGTATCATCATGACCGACACATTTCAGACAATCAAAGTAGAAACAAATGAACAGATCAAGGAGGTTGCCGCCCTTGCAGAAATCATCTGGCACGAGCATTTTACCCCGATCATCGGAATCGGACAGGTGGAATATATGATCGATAAGTTTCAATCCGTATCAGCTCTAAAATCCCAGCTTAAAGACAGGTATGAATACTACCAGCTATTCGACAACGACGAATTCTGCGGATACTGTGGTATTCATCCTGAAGACGGAAAGCTTTTCCTTAGCAAACTGTATGTAAAGAAGGAATGCCGTGGCAGGCATCTGGCAACGAAAGCATTCCAGTTTCTTAAAAGCCTCTGCAAAGACCGTGGACTTGCCTCTATCTGGCTAACCTGCAATAAACATAATGATAACAGTCTGGCAGTGTACCGTCATCTGGGATTTGAGACAATTAATACGCAGGAGGCTGACATCGGAAACGGATATATTATGGATGACTACATTATGGAATACAGACTTTAATTTCTTAATGTAAGTAATAAAATAATTTTTAATATTCTCTTTAACCAATATTAAAACACTGTAAGATAAAAGAAAGACGAAAGACTCTGATTATGTGTGCAGGGCCTTCCGTCTTCTTTTCAGCACTTTCTAATTCTTTTTCTCTTTCTCCAGATCTCTTTCCATAGGCAGGTTATTCTTATCTCCCTTCATCCCAGTCTTTCCATACTTTGCTGCGATTTCAAGGATCGTCTCCTCTTCCTCGATTTGTAGATCTTCCAGGTAATTGTCCGGCACATTCTCATGCAAAGTTGCAATCGTATAGCTGCCCGATTTTTTTACAGGTGTTCCATCATTGAGCTGAATCGATTTAATCTTATGGTCAGATGTGAATTCTACATCCAGACCAGCAGTTTCATAATAGAATGGGGATGTCATGCCTCCCTTATCATAATAATATTCATTATCCATCCTATCCTCCGCCTGTTTCCAGCAGATTCCATCCTCCAGAAGCTCATAAAGCGTTTCCCCCGAGATTGTCCCCGTGCTCATCTTTGCCCAGCCGGAGGTTCCATCTATCGCCGTCAGAGTATTCCGGGTCAATGGCCAGGAATAAATATCTCCTTTGTAAAATTTAGAGGCAATCCCAGTCATTGGATTGCTGAACTCTCCCTGTTCATTCACAGAAGGGGTGACCATGCCGATCTGTGTACCGGCATAATCCTGAAGAGCTGCTGCAAAATACTGCACTGTCTGTTTCTCTGTGAAGTTCTCCTTTGCAGTAAATAGATACTCTCCGGTGTACGCTTCTGTTATTTCATTCCTTTTTATATCATCACAGCTTCGTATGTATTCCTCCTGCGTAAGCTCCCCTTCCAGCATCTTGATTAATTCCGTTGCAGTTGCAGCCAGAGTATTCATATCTACATTCATCGGTGCAAAATGATTCTGACCCACCACATCCTGATAAGACTCTGTAATCTCGTTGAGATCTCCTTTAAATCCTCTTAAGAATGAATAGCATGCATCCCCGCGCATCATGTCCTTTTGCCCTTCCTCAGTACTCAAAAGGTCCAGAATACGCAGACCTACCTCCAATTTCTTTTCATTCCCCTTTTCTCCCAATTTTTTATTCAGTGCAAAATATCCCGCAGTTGCAGTCGGATAATAAGCCTCATCTGTACCTGTTTTAAAGAATGGAATCAGACCGTAATCATGTTCATCATCCGATTTAAAGTTCCCGATCAGACCATACATCATGGCAATCTCTCCGTTGTCGAACTTCTCCCGCTGTACCGCCCGGTTTTCCTGTATCTCATAATCGAAGATTCCATCCTCATACCAGCGTATATAATTAGCAATATAAGGTTCTATTACCCCTTCTCCTTTTGCTTTTCCCTGCACAAAATCATAGAACCAAGTCGTTCCCTCTGGTGTGGAATAAAAATCTGCAGCCATCGTACAGGCCAGCACATTAGAGTAAGCAGATGGATTATCCCATGCACCGCCTACTCCCTGAATCCCCGTTTTCTCTACCTGCTCACATAGAGAAACCAGTTCCTCATAACTGTGGGGTGCTTTCCATCCATGTTCCCGAAATACGTTCTTATCATACACCAGACCTGTCAGACTCGTAAAATTAGGGATAAAATACACAGAGCCATTCATATTCATGGAATCGATGGCCTGGGTAATATAACGGTTCAGCACTTCATAAGAGGACAGATCCAGCAAATTATCCTGATAAGTGTCTATCTCGAGATCATTTCTGGTCGTCACAAACAAATCCGGGATATCATAGTGATCCAGCCTTTCTGCTGCCTCTAGTGTAAAATTTGCTCCCCCGTACATTTCAACGCGTATCTCCATCTCAGGATATTCCTTGCGTACCTTATCCAAAATACTCTTTGGAACATAACGGGTCTTACACGCATTCACCGTAAAGACGTTATCCTCCTTATCTTCTTTGCTGCAGCCGACGCTGATCAACGCCAGAAATACAATAACGATACATACGGCCAGTACTCTTTTATACACTTTTCTCATCTTTTCCCTCTATCCCTTTCTCTTATGGCGGGTCAGTACAGCAATCTTTTCACTCAAAGCAGCAAAATCCAAAGGTTTTGAGAGATGAGCATCCATACCTGCTTTCTCCGACTCTATCACATCCTCCTGAAATGCATTGGCTGTAATCGCAATGATCAATATGCTCTGAGCATCCTCTCTCTCCAGCTTTCGTATAGTGCGGCTGGCCTCATATCCATCCATGACCGGCATCATGACATCCATCAGGATCACATCAAAATATCTCAGAGGACTCTGTGCGAACTCCTCCACTGCTTCCTGTCCATTCTCTGCTGTTGCCACAAATGCTCCCATCTCGCGAAGCATCTCGACCGCGATCTCCCGGTTGATCATATTATCCTCGGCCAGCAGGACTCTCTTTCCCCGAACAAACTTTGCGTTGTCCGTATTCTCCTCCTTTTCCTCCATTGTTCCTTCTCTATCTATCTCAAGCTCCAAATCGACACAAAAGCAGGTTCCTTTTCCCGGTTCGCTATCCACATGAATCGTTCCATGCATCAGTTCCACCAGACTCTTTACGATAAACATTCCAAGGCCGCTGCCTTCAATCGAATTAATTGTAGAATCCTTCTCACGTGTAAAACTCTCAAAGATATGATCCAGAAACTCCTTTTTCATTCCAATTCCATTGTCTCTGAATTCCAAATGATAATGTGCATATTCCTCTGAGATTCCTGGACGTTCCACAATTGTCAGCCAGATTTTCCCGCCTTGAGGCGTAAATTTCACTGCATTGGATAAGATATTAATACCAATCTGATTCAGATGCAGCTTGTCACCAATCACATATTCATTCTGAATCTCCGTCTCGATTGTAAAAGACTGTTTCTTATCCGCCGCCAGCGGATCGACCACCGTCCTGATCTCATTAATAAAATCCCTCATATTCATGGAGTCTGCGACAATCTCAAACGCTCCCTCGCTAATCTTAGATACGTCCAGAATATCATTGATCAGAGAGACCAGATACTTTCCTGAAATCTGAATTTTTTCTATATATCCCAGGGCTTTCTGTTTGTCATCGATGTTCGCGGCAGCCAGAGTCGCCATCCCGAGTACACCGTTCATTGGAGTTCTGATATCATGGGACATATTGGCGAGGAAGTGACTTTTTGACTCATTCGCCTTATGTTCATATTCCAGTTCGATTTCTTTCTGTCTTTTCTCTGCATTGATGCGGTAAAAATAATGGACAATCCCAACGATTGCTGCCGCGGCGATCAAAATCAGTATCACGACGAGCGCTCCTGTCACCTGGGTATAATTTTGCATCTCATTGTTCACCACATCGACCGGAACCATCAAAAGCTGCTTCCATCCCGTGACAGCCACCGAAGTATAGCTCAGATAAGTATCCCGTCCTCCCGCCTTGATCTGCATGACCCCTTCATTGCTTCCCAAAAGGAGCTGCTGTTTAAGATCCTCGATCTTAGGATTCTCCTTTTCTATCGCATTGACAACATTATATGCATCCATGCTGCCTTCATGAATAGAACGGGCCACTGTGATTCCTTCCTCGTCAAGCAGATATACATCACATGACTCCTTAAAAGCGTTGATATTCATACTCTCCAGCATGGTCTGGACTTCATAACAGATGCCTGCACCCTTAATGGTATATCTCTCCAGCTCGAACGCTTCCACAGGGGCCGCAAACAGTAGAATCTCTGTGCCATCATAATCCGTGGCCGGAGCTACCACCCTTTCCTGATTCGCTACCACCCTGTAGATACTCTGGGAATTATCAAACTGCAGCTTGCTCACCTTACCTGTCTCATAGATAAAAGAACCGTTCTCATCAATAAAAAACAAGTGCAGGTATCCCCACGTCCGCCTATAATCAGAAAGAAAACTCACCATATTTTCTTTATTTCCAGTTTTATACACAAGAGAATAGTCCTGTACAAAACTGTCCAGAACATTCCAATTCGTTTTACACTGCTCCGAAAATCTATCCGACATCTGATGTGCAATCTCTACCAGATGTCCAGAACTTTCCCGGTAGATCGTCTTTTTTGTTTCGTACACCATTGCAGCCACAGTAGACGATAAAGCTATTATGATCAATGCAGCCCCAATTATGTTTCTGATTCTTTGCTTTTTCATATTGTCATCATACGCTTTCTGCAGTTTGCCCTTTTCACTATCTTAACATAGCATTCTCCCGGTTGCTATGAAAAGAAGCATTCCGCCTATATCTTTTCCTCACAGATATGTCATTCTGTGATTCTAATATTATCCAAATAGTCTATCTATATCGGTCATAATAGGAATCATAATCCTCGGATATAATAAACTCACTCGGAATCAACTGAACATCTGCATTCTCAGCATAGATCTGTGCCCCACTTGGTATGACCAGATTACGATATGTACTGTCAAGGCCGTCCTCAGATATCCACTGGCTCTGGGTCATATAGTTTAGTTCCTCCTCTTCAAAGTCTGTATACATCGGTATCTTACACGCAACATAAGTCCACTCCCCCATAGATACGATGTCGTATACTCCTGCTGGAAAATCCTCTCCGGCCGTGACTTCTTTGCCCTTTGTCAGGGTGATATTCTGGGTCAATGGGTTTTCCTGCATCAATGGCATTGCCGTACTCTGCGCACAGTCTGTCTTTAACTGGACCTGAAGATTCCCTGTCACTTCTATCACAGCGCCTGAATAAATTCTGACATCGTCCCACTGCTCTACCTCATCGTGCTCTTCATTGGTTCCTATTGCCTGCCACAGATAAATGGAATTCTCTATGTCATCCACCGAAACATTACCGCTGCCCTCTTTTAAAATCACCTGATAATTTCCCTCCGGTATATGGACTCCTGCCTGATATTCTCCTGGCAGCAGAAGCACCTCATAATCTACCCCTTCTGTAGAAAGCTCACGCTGTACGAACTCATATGGGTCCTGTTCTTCCACCGGAACACTCTCAATTTTGGAAGAAGATAAATCATTCTTTGAAATGTACTCTGTAACAAGACTGCCGACCGCGATGACCAGCGTAATAATCACTCCCGTTAGCTTTGTCATGTTATTCTTGGAAATCTTCCCTAATTTCTGCTTTGTATAACCTGTATTCCTTAACGTTCCTTTTTGCGGACTGCTTCCCGCATTGTGCACGATATACCCCGCCGCTGCTTGATCCGTTTTCTTTTTGCGGTCCTCATAGGATTTCGTCAGATCTGCTTCCCTCGCTACGCGTGCCTTTGCGAGACCTTCGTTCCTCTCATCTTGTTTCTTCTGGGCTGCGGCACTGCGTCCTGCCCGTGCCTTCTCAGAATTCGCGTCAGACACAGAGCTTGGACTGTGCATTTTCTTCTCATAACTGCTGCTATTGAGCCGGTAGCTCTTCCTCTCACTCTTTAAATTATCAAGTCCACATTCTATGCAGCGCCCGTCCGAAAGCTTTCCTCCACACAGATAACATCTCTTTCCCTTCATAAGCCTTTCCCCCTGCACTCTTAGCTTCTTTTCCAACTTTTCACTATTCCTTACTTCGACTCTATCAGTTTCCCAGCAATTGTTCAAGAAAAAAACGACATATTCTGCATTTTCCATATACTGTGATTCAAAAAGGAATAAAGTTTCCTATATCAAAAAAGAACTACCGTAAGATGAAACGTCTCCTCTTACGGCAGCCCTAAACACTGCATCTTCTATTTCTGCTGCACAACCTCTAACGCTTTATCGAGCTGGTTATCAGCCTCTTTATTCTCAGGGTCAGCCTGATATTCCACTTCCACATCCGGTGTGATCCCCTTCTTATGGATACTTCTTCCATTCGGAGTAAAATACTCGGAAATCGTGATCTTCACACAGGTTCCGTCCTGCAAATCAAAAATCTGCTGAACAATCCCTTTTCCATACGTGGTCATGCCCACGATTTTTCCAACCCCATAGTCCTGTACAGCCCCCGAAAAAATCTCGGATGCACTGGCACTATATTGATTTACCAAAACAGCCAGAGGCTTTTGGAATTCATGGTCCTCTTCGTTCGTATATTCAATTTCTTCCCCGTACTTATCCTTAGTGGAAACAATTGTCCCTTTCGGCAGGATCAGTTTCAGCATATCCACTGTCGTATCTAAATTGCCGCCTGGATTCCCGCGCAGATCGATCACCAGACTCTCCATACCCTGATTTTCCAAATCTGCCAGGGCATTCTTGAATTGATCATAGGTGACCGAATCAAATTCTGTAATACGGATATATCCGGTATTCCCTGGTTTCATAGAATACTCGACAGTCTGTGCTTCTATCTTCCGGCGTGTCGCTTTACATGCAACGGCTTCCCGTTTCTCACCTCTGTAGACATGTAGCACGACATCCGTACCTTCCTCACCTTTAATCCAGCTCACGACCTCTGTCAGGTCCTCACCGCTGATATCGTGATCATCTACCTGGTAGAGGATATCTCCTTCCATAAGTCCTGATTCCTCTGCCGGTGAATCCTTATATACCCCGGAAATGGTCACAAGCCCCGTGGTAAGATCCTGTGAAAGAAGAGCACCTACACCTGAATATTCCCCTGTCGTGGATTCCAGCAGTTCATTGGTCTGCTCCTCATCATAATATACGGTATAGGGATCTCCCAGACCGCTCACATAACCGCTGTAGATTCCCTCCTGCAGAGCTTTTTCATCAATTTCATCGGAATAGAGATACTGCTCGTCAATCAGTTCCCCGATCATCTTTAGCTTCTCTTCTGTCTTGTCATCTGACTCTGCCTGTACTGCCGCCGAATTCTTCGGCAGAAGCTTCTTTTCCACTGCTTTCCATGCACAGCCGCCGACTAGAACGACAGAAAGCATAATGAGGGCGCCTGACAGCGCCCCCTTTATAAAACTCTTATTCTGATCCTCCATGCCTGTTCTCCAAACTTTGAGTTTTTCATTCTGTAGGGCTGTTCTCCCTACTTTATCATTTCCTTTTACTCAGCATTAAATTCCTATAAATATCCCATCGGATCTACAGCCGCACCGTTCAGTTCCACCTGGAAATGCAGATGCGCACCGAATGAGTTCCCGGTATTCCCTACATATCCGATCTGCTGTCCTTTCGAAACGTTCTGTCCCTGAGATACCGCAAGTGCGGAATGATGCATATACTTTGTCACTAACCCGTTCCCGTGGTTGATGACCACCCAGTTTCCGGCACTGTCACTCCATCCTGCAGTGACTACAAAACCATCTGCTGCCGCATATGTAGGCGTTCCCTCTGCCGCCGCCAGATCAAGCCCTTTGTGGAATGCCCCGTCAAAATCACGGTATCCAAATGTACTGGAAACCACGGCACCTGGGCATGGATGTGTGAACTGGCCGCCTCCGCTGACCACATTATCACTGCTCGGAGGTACATAACTGCTTCCTCCGCCCGAGTTCTGTGCCTGCTGCTGTGCCGCCGCCTGCTTGGCCGCTTCTTCTGCCGCCTTCTGCTGCTGAATCTGCTTCTGGCGTTCTGCTTCTGCCTCCTTGATCAACTTCTCAAGCGTTGCTGCATTCTCCCCGATCTGCTTATCCAGATTTGATATCTGGATATCCTTCTCTTCCAACAGCGCCTGTACTTCATTCTGCTTTTCAATCAAGGAATCCTGAAGCCCCTTTAACTCTGTGTATTCCTCCTGGAGTGCCTTTTCCTTTTCCTCGACCTCTTTTACGATCTCCTGGAACTGCACGAGCATATCTCTATCATATGCAGAAATCTGCGAAACATACTCTGCTTTATTCAAAAAATCTCCAATACTGTCACTTTCGAGCAGAATTTCGATCAGTTGGGAATTCCCATTCTCATACATGAACTTAATCCGTTTCTTCATGCTCTCATATTGGTCATTTTCATCGACCTTTGCCTGGACAAGATCATTCTCCGCCTTCTCGATCTCGGACTGCTTCTTATTCAGCTTCTCCTTCATCTCATTCATCTCGTTGATGATCGTATTGAGCTGGTCTGCAAGAGCATTCTTCTCTTTCTCGGCCGATTTCTTCTTATCCTCCAATTCCTGTGCCTTTTTCTTGGCTTCATCCACCGTCGTAGCATTGACGTTCATGACCATACCAAGACTTAAGGCAAGTACCAGTACCCCGCTTATTATACTCCTCTTTCGTCTGTTCATAGGCGCCCCCTATACCTTTAAGTGCTTGCGTACTGTAAAGAAACTTCCTATGAAACCAATTCCCACACCAAGGAGCAATCCAATTGGAAGGAGGAATTTGTACACATAAGATGCCGGGAGGAACTCAATAATATTGTTCAGGATCTGGAACTTGGTCAATACATACTGCACCGCTTTTCCGTATAATGCATAAAGCAGTGCCAATGGTATGATCGCACCGATCACTCCCATGATCAGACCTTCAATAACGAACGGTGAACGGACTACAAAGTCCTTCGCACCGATATACTTCATAATCGCAATCTCTTCCTTACGGACCGTGATACCCATGGTGACCGTATTACTGATGAGGAAGATAGATACTCCGAACAGGATAATGATGATCGCGATGGATACATATGCAACCAACACATTCACACTGGAAAGTGTATTGGCTACGACATCAGACTTATTCACCTTTCTGACACCGTCCAGGCTCTTTGCAAACTTTACAAGGTCCTGCTGCGTCGCTGCCAGAGACTTGCTCCTTACAGAAAGACTCGCCTCATCATCCTCACTTGTCTTCATATAGACTTCATAGTTATCTGATCCTGCCAGAGGGTTGTCATTCTTGAAGCCTTCTGCAAGATCGGCATTATCTCCAAAATAATCATTTTTGAACTTATCCCATGCATCATCTGCAGAGACATAGTTCACCTTTGCAACATCGTCCCTGCCCTTTAATGCAGTTCCGATATCATCGATCTGCTTCTGTGTGACATCATCATCGAAAAATACGGTGATCGCCACTCCCTCTTCTGCTGTCTTTATGATATATTGAAAGTTCAGCAGGATGGAGAAGAACAGACCAAACAGGAAGATACAGGCTGACATCGTTGCAATGGATGCAAGCGAGAACATCTTATTTCTTCCAATATTCTTAACCCCTTGTTTTCCTACGTATCCTAATGTACTAATTCTCATCGAAATACCCACCTTTTTGTTCATCACTGACGATAACGCCTTGTTTCATCGTTATGACGCGCTCGTTCATCTCGTTTACGATTTCCTGGTTGTGAGTAACAACCAATACAGTTGTCCCTCTCTCATTCGCCTCTTTCAACAGACTCATGATCTCCCATGAGTTCGTTGGATCTAGGTTACCAGTCGGCTCGTCGGCCAACAAAATAGCAGGTTCATTCACAATTGCCCTTGCAATCGCTACACGCTGCTGCTCTCCCCCTGACAGCTCCTTCGGGAATGACTTATACTTCTGAGCCAGCCCTACCAGTGAAAGCGCCGCCGGCACTTTCTTCTTGATCACACGCGGCGGTGTCTCTGTAACACGCAGTGCAAATGCAATGTTCTCATAAATATTACGGTCCTTCAGGAGTCGGAAATCCTGGAAGACTACGCCTAATCCTCTTCTGTACTTCGCAATGTGACGATGTCTCATTCTGTTCAGGTTCTGCCCGTTGACGATGATCGTTCCTTCTGTAGGGTCCAGCTCCTTCATGATCAGACGGATCAGAGTTGACTTACCTGAACCACTGTCACCTACGATGAAAACGAATTCGCCCCTCTCGATCTTCACGGATACACCGTTCAAGGCGGCATTGCCCTTCGAGTACTCCTTCGTTACATTTCTTAATTCAATCATATGCTCCTCCTAATTATTCATACCCCTGGTATATTAGTATTCTAATGATTCCATATACTTCATGTACTTGACTACCATCAGAGCAATCTTGAAGGTGATCGCATCTTCAAAAACACGCAGATCAAGACCTGTGCTCTTCTGCAGCTTATCCAGTCGATATACCAGTGTATTTCTGTGAATATACAGCTGTCTGGACGTTTCTGATACATTCAGGCTATTTTCAAAAAACTTGTTGATAGTCGTCAATGTCTCCTCATCAAAGTCGTCCGGAGATTTCCCCTCGAAGATCTCCTTAATAAACATCTTACAAAGCGGGATCGGAAGCTGATAGATCAGACGTCCGATGCCGAGCGTGCTGTATGCCACTATATCCTTCTCATCGAAGAAAATCTTGCCTACATCCAGTGCAAGCTTCGCTTCTTTATAGGACTTGGAAACTTCCTTGATATCATTCACGATGGTGCCGTATGCAATGTGGATATGTTCCTCTCCACTCTCATCCTTTAAGGTATCAAGCATATCCTTGGCCATCTTCTCAAGCTCACGACCACCGTCTTTATCAGAAAGTTCCTTCACCACAATGATATTCTTCTCGTCCACAGCTGTAATGAAGTCCTTGGACTTCCCGCCGAGAAGGTTCCTTACATTGTCCAGTGCCACGCTATCTTTTTCATGAGATGTTTCAATAATAAAGATAACACGTTTTACTTCTGTGTCAATATGTAATTTTTTAGCTCTGTTATAAATGTCCACCAACAGCAGGTTATCCAGCAGAAGATTCTTGATGAAGTTGTCCTTATCAAATCTCTCCTTATAAGCAACTAACAGGCTCTGTACCTGAAAGGCTGCAATCTTGCCGACCATGTAAACATCTTCGCTCTCACCGCCGGCAAGCAGTACGTATTCCAACTGCTGTTCATCAAAAATCTTAAAAAATTGATTCCCCTGGATTACCTGGCTGTCAGCTGGAGACTCCACAAACGACAGGACTGCGCTCTCATATTCCTTCGCATCCTCAAATGTAGTGGCAAGTGCCTTGCCTTCTGTATCCAGCACGCAGAAATCAATTCTGGAAATTCCTTTAAGGCCTTCGATCGTGTTCTGAAGTATCTGGTTAGAAATCATATTTTATCTCCTCCGCTCATCCGCTCATTTCCATGTGCATTTTTCACAAAGATTAGGTTCACTTAAAATCTGGAACGCACATATATAAATTATATATTAATGCATAACGTCAAAAAAATAAAGAGGAAATCCACTATTTTTATGCATTTCCTCATATATTTTACAAAAAATTAACATTTTAAAAACTATACATAGTTCACAAATTTTATGATAGGCAAATTTTTTCAAAGCATACAAGCCCCAGATTGCAGGTACTAACAGCACGATACTGTCATACTTCCTTCCTCTGCCTTCCGACCCGATAACGGAATATCTTTTTCAGAAAAAAGCGGCGTACCCCGCTTCCACTGCGCTCTCCATACATCCTGGACAATGTCTTTCCGCATCCAAGCCACATCCTGGCATTGAGCAGTGCGCTGTTTTTAACGATGAATTCTTCCTGCTGCGGTGAGGGCAGGATAGACAGGATACAGTCCGTCTCCACTCCATTCACCTCATTGATGATCTCTTCCTCTGCTTTGCCCTCCGGGTCCAGGATTCCCTGCCCCACAATGACAATTCCTCTGTTATATCTTTCCAGAGCTGGTTTCAGGCTTTCCAGCTCCTGCCCAGAACCTGCGATCAGGAAAATCTTCTTATGGTTCCTCTGCAGAAAACGGATGAACATTCTTAGAAACAGTTCATTCGTCACATCCTTTAATAAATTCCTATCCTCCACCTCCGCGGCCTCTAAAATCTCTTTTTCACCCGGAAGTATCAAATCTATCTCTTTTGTCTTCTCTATCCATTCAGGGCTGTCCTGTCCCTGCATGAGCATATCCAATGTAACAATCTCTATCGTGTTGATGGACTCACTCTGCATATACTCAACGGCCGCCTGCATGGCAGCCTTTGCTGTGAAGCCGTCAATCTCCACATCAAAGATATTAATCTTCTTTTTCATTCACATCACCTATGCTTCTTCTCCCCAGGCGTATAATTGTATCAAAAAATTACATATTTTTCAACTCTTTCGCTTTCTTTTCGTAATCAGCCCCCCGATCCGGCCTGTTTCTTTGGAGGATAAGGAACGCCATCCCTCTGTGACCACTTTATCGAGAAGCCCCAGTTCTTCGGCGATTTCATATTTTAATTTTTCTTCTGGTTCCAGATTTTTCAAGTCAATCGGTTTTATTTTTTTTGTGGACATTTTTTCTAACCTACCTTTCCTTTTGGTAGGAGTATTGCCTGAATAGGGTGAGACATTCACATAAGTTAAGAAAAATCCGCCGCAGATAGTGAATACCCATATTGGTATCACCACCTGCGGCGGTTCTTATCTTTTCTTCTACCAGATCATCTGCTTCGATATTTCCTCTAATAAGATCAGATCGGCTCGTCTGGGATGATAACTGCTGCAATGAAGTACGCCAGGATACCGGAACCTGTGCATCCTAACAGTACCAGCAAAAGCCGCACCAGGGTAGCATCAATATTAAAATACTCTCCAACGCCTCCACATACTCCACAGATCATACGGTTACTTCTGGAACGATATAATTTTTTCTGTGACATCATGACTCCTCCTTTTATGAATCTCTCTATGATTCTATTCTTTTTTGTGACATATTACTTCATCTATCATTTATTCTATGAATCTTTCTTTAAAGCTTCTCTGCAAAGGAAACCTCGGCCGTTCCAACGCTGCAATCGATAGTCAGTAACTTTCCGGCATTATTTTTTATGGTCTTATCAACTCCAAGTCCCGAAAAACTGCTTCCGCCCAGTTTGATTTCTCCCAGGCCGCTTTTTAGTTCGTAATCATAATCCTTTTGTCTGCCTGCAAGAGTCAGGTCCAAATCCCCCACGCCGCACTCCAGTTCTGCCTTGCGTGTAAAATCACCATTCAGCTTTACCTGCCCGGCGCCGCAGTCGACATTCAGATCCTTTGTTTCGAATTGCTTCACAATCGCCTGGCCTGCACCTACATTCAGATCCAGACACCCTGTTTTAATACTCTTGATTTCGATTTCTCCGGCTCCGATTTCCAGGGAAACATCTTCCAGTGCTCTATCCTTTGGCACCTCAATGATCAGCTTTCCTGCATCCTTTCGGCCCAGTCGTTTCCAGAGGCTCTTATTGAACTGATCCTCTATCTTCAGTGTGCCGTCCTCCTGACCATACACCAGATAATCACGGCAGTCTTCATAGATACCTCCCGCATCTACTCTGATATCGTCTCCATCACCTTCCCTTACGATCAGCTTGAGATAGTCCAGCTCTACATCCAGTTCCCTAATTCCTGTAAAATTCGAGACTTCCTCTAATTCCCCCTGGATTTCCTCCGGCTCATCGTAGTCGTCTTCCTCTTCATAGTAGTCCTCATAGTCATCTATATCGTCTGAAACATCTGGATTATCGCTCCAATCATCGGGATTATCCCAGTCATTCCACTCATTTCTAAGGGAAACCATGCCGTGCCTGTATCTCACTTCATCCGCGTAAGCACTTCGAATTCCAGATAAGGTAGCTCCCATAGCAGTTCCTATGATACAAAGTACAAATCCGGCTCCCAAAACGGAAGCACATATGATCCAGAAAATCTTCCATCCTTTTTTCATATTAAGACACCGCCTTTCTATGGAATGGCCATCTGCAGATATTCACAATGATTCTGAAAATAGCCGGATACATCACGAAACAAAGCTTTACTGCCGCCACGGTCGCAATGAGACCGAGCACAAAGAGAATCAATCCAGAACCACTTGTCACCAACGCAATTGGAAGTGCCGTCAGAATCTTTGTGAGCCCCAGCACAAAAATCGCAAATCCTGCTATCATCAATGCCACGGCCCCGACTACCAAGCCTGCAAACAGACCAAATGCAGCAAATACAAGACCAATGGTAATTCCTAATACCGCAAGCAGGATCGGCCATGCGAATGAGGCAACGGCCAATGCGATCAGAATCACAAGTACGATTTTTAGCGGCCTGCTGGTTCTAGGAGGCTCCTGATATTCTTGATCCGATCCATATGAATCACGACTGTAGGAATCATTGCCATAGGCTCCTCTCTCATAAGAATTACTTCTATATGATGATGTGGACTGGCCACTCTGCGTACTGTGATAAGTATACCCGCCTTCTGCTCTTTTATAACGGTTCGGACGAGGTACCGGATCTGCTCTCTGTTCAAATCTGGAATCGCTATATCCATTCTCCGTAAACTCACCGCCGCCGTCGCCGCCGCCATCGCCGCTTAGGTCCGCCTTGATCAGCGCCGCAACATTCTCCGGGCTTCCTAACTCTTTAATGACCTGGGCTTCATTCTCCTCACCTGCGTCTTCAAAATAATCTGTATAAAAATGGATTGCTTCCTGCCTCTCCTCCTCCGGAATTACTGCAAGCAGTACTTCAAGCCTCTCCATAAATTCCTTTCGATTCATTCTATGACACCTCCCTCAAAAATCTCGTTGATCTTACCTGAATATTTCTTCCATTCTACTCTGTACAGGTTCAACTGTACCATGCCCTTCTCTGTCACCTTATAGTATCTCCTGTTCCTGCCGTCAAACTGTCTGTCATATACTTCCAGACATTCATCCTTCTGCAGGCGTCTGAGCACAGGATACAGAGTTGATTCCGATACATCAATGGCTCTGCGGACATCCTGGGTGATCTTATACCCATAAGTACCTTCATTCTCTCTGGAGACAACTGCAAGTACAATTGCGTCCAGCAATGCCGCACCAGTGTTAAATACCATGTTCTCACTCCTTTTACGATATGATTACGAATCCTGTATCATTATCATGTCCTTAATGTTGTAGATTCATCGATATTGCAATTTATTTAATATTGTTTTGTTTTCTATATTATATGTCGTATAATATTTTCTGTCAACCATTATTATAAACCTTTAGGATTTCTTAAGAAATCAAAGCAGACCGAATATCTGCGTTCACAAAAAGAGCTGCCCATCGACTGCGGCAGCTCTTAAAATCTTCGTTACTCAAAGCAGCTATTCCAAATCCACTTTGCTACGCCCTCATTCCCTCTTATTTTCTAATGTAGTATTAAAAATCGGACAGCCAGCACTCCCTGTATCAAGAGGATCAGTGGAACGCCTGCTTGAAACAGCGGCTTTTTCGTCTTATGCCGGAATGTCTGCATTCCAGCGTATGCCCCGATACTGCCTCCGACCAATGCCAGAAGAAGCAGGGTCTTCTCAGGGATACGCCACTGCTGCTTCCGGGCACGCTTTTTGTCAATTCCGTAGGTGATAAATGCAGCAGCATTGATCAGGATGAGATACATTATGAAATAGTTCTGCGGCATAAGTCCTCCTTTTATCATACAGAAATTTCTTGTTTCAGCGTAAATGAGTATATGATCTTCTCTTTCACATGTTTTCCCAATAACTGTTCCAGCGCTTGTGCGTAGTAGTCTAATTGGGCATGATATTTTTCCTTGAGCTCCTCTGCGGTACGCACATGGTCTGTTTTGTAGTCCAGTACGACCAGCCCGTCCTCTTCCTCAAAATAAACGTCTATGATTCCCTGTACCAGAATCGTCTCATCGCTCCTTTCATCTGGATAGATCTCTCTGGCGTCTACCCCAAGGACAAAAGGCTGTTCTTTTCGAAGCTGGTTCCTCTTTGCAGCCTCAATCATTCTTTTACCGCTTCTGCTGGACAAAAATACGAGTATATCGAAAGGACGGATGCACTGTGCCATATCGTGGGCAAGGCGTCCTTCTGATTCCAGTCTCCTGATTTCAGAAAGCAAGGTCTTTTGTTCATATTCCTTTGTAAAATCCAGAAGCTCAAGAAGTTTATGGTATGCACTACCACGGGAGGCTCCTGTAAGCTTCGTTTCCTCTTTCAGGAATTCAGGAAGAAGAGGGACCATCTCCGGCTCCTCATACATCTCCTCACCCGCTTCTTCCTCCAGATATGCACGCTTTTTCAACTCCGATACAGTAAATTTTAATTTCAGCTTTCCTTCCTGTTCATAGGGATAGATATATCCAAGCTGCTCCTTGAGCTGTCTTCCCAACTGCTCATGGTGGGTCCTCGTTGTGTCCCAATGCTCTAGTACGTCCCTCGCAATTTCTTCTGCCTTTCTGTCCGCACTCTCGTTGGCTGCCAGATTCCATACATCCTCGATCCGCACTTCAATCGGAATTTCCTCTGTGATCTTAGGAAGAAGAGGAAGCACCCAATCCAGATAACTTCTTGCCCCAGCAAGGATATAATAGGGAAGAGGTTCTGCGTCTTTATCCCGCCCCTTTCTATCCTCTGCCTCATACCGCTCCAGTGTTTCCTCTGCATTTGAGAGCTGCCCCGTCATGATCAGTTTTTCCTTTGCTCTGGTCAGCGCAACATAGAGCACTCGGAGTTCTTCTCCCAGATTTTCTCTTGTGATTTCTTCTTGAATGACCTTTTTTAGAATGGTCGGAATCTTCGTTCTTCTTTCCAGATCGATGGAATCAATTCCCACGCCCCATTCCGGGTGAATGACCAGACTCCCTTTGACATCCTGGGTATTGAACTGCTTGCCCATACCGGCAACGAAGACAATTGGGAATTCCAGCCCCTTACTCTTGTGAATCGTCAAAATACGGACCGTGTCGGCCTGTTCATCTGCGATATTCGCCTCACCGTAATCCACATCGTATTTTTGAAGCTGTTCAATATAACGCACAAAATTGAACAGTCCCTTGTAACTGGTCCCCTCAAATGCCGACGCTTTCTCCACAAGCATATCCACATTTGCCATACGCTGTGCGCCTCCCGGCATGGACGCCGCATAGATTCCATAACCTGTTTCTTCTATAATATACCAGAGCAGTTCATGAATCGCTGTATAGGGAACCATCTCACGAAAATGCTGGAGCGTACATAGAAATTGCCGCAGACGTCTGCTGATTTCCCTGTCCGGTTCTATGAACATCCTCTGTTTGTCCTCTTCGATGCCTTTTGAACCCTCCCCTGTTTCCGCTTCTTGGTCCTCTTCTGTTCCATAAGATGCATAACGCTTCACCGCCTCATAGAAGGGGATTTCTGGAAACGCGTTCCTGATTTCTGCAAGCTCCTGGGCATTCAGACCTGCGAAGGGCGAGGTCAGCACTGCGGTCAAAGGAAGTTCCTGTCTGAAATTGTCCAGAATCCGCAGATAATCCAGCAGGATACTCACCTCATACGTCTCAAAATATCCCTCTTGACTACCAGCATACGCGGGAATTCCTTCTTCTCCCAATACCTCGGCAAATGTATCGGCCCAGCCTTTGATACTTCTGGTCAGAATAACTATATCCTGATACCTTGGAGCACGGTATTTCCCAGTTGCCTTATCTAACACCCGACCGCTTTGCAATAACTCCTTGATCCGCTTCGCAATTGCCTTTGCCTCCAGTTCCTTCCCAGTCCTCATTTTTCCCGGAGGCGGTATCTCTTCCTCCTCTTGAGCCTGTATCTCGGATGTATCCACTAATAAAAGCTCTGTCTGGTTGATCGATCGACCTGCGGCATCGACCTGCGGCTCATAAGCAGCCCCCGGATATAAGGCTGCCTGCTTATCATATAGAATGCCGCCCAGCTCCTTTCGCATAATGTGTTCGAATATGAAATTGACACTGCTCAATACCTCTTCCCTGCTTCGGAAATTTTTATGCAGGTCGATCCGCTGTTTGTCGCTGTCCTCCTGACTGTAGGTATCATATTTTTCCATGAACAGCTCCGGCCTGGAAAGCCGGAAACGATAGATGCTCTGCTTCACGTCCCCCACCATGAATATATTATTCCTGCCTCTGCTTACCGTAGAAACACTGGTAAGGATTGCTTCCTGTATCAGGTTACTGTCCTGATACTCATCGATCATCACTTCCATGAACTGTTTCTGATACTCTTTAGCCACAGGAGATGGAACGAGCGTCCCCTCTTCCTTGGATGTCAGTATCCTTAAAGCGAACTGCTCCATGTCATTGAAATCAATCATATTCTTGCTCTGCTTTTTCTCCGAAAAAAGAACCGCAAATTGTTTCACAAGGCCGCTCAGCACTTCCATCGTCCCCGCAGCAGCTTCCATATCCGCTAGGATTTCCTGTGGCTCCTCATAGAAATACATTCCAGTCAGATCCTTGACCATTTTCTTGACTTTTTCACGCAGAGCCTTGACGCGCTCCTTTTTATCCACATCTACAGTCTCATCTTTCTTCGCAGAAAGACGTTTCCATGTAATACCAAGCACGGCCTGATACATCTCTTCAAAGGTGTCTGACTTCGCAAGCCGCAAAACTGCTGCCTGATCTGACTCCAGCATATCCCCATACATATAAGGACCGTCCGGCAGTTCACAAATCGTCATTCCTTCCTCCAGAATAGCAAGCATATCCTCCGCTTTCTGACGGACTAACTCCTTGACACGTTTCATACAGGCCGAATCGTCTGCCTCCGTATTTTCGGTTTTGTCCTCTATGACACTGGAATCCTCTGTACTGCTTTCCTCCCCGCGGTAACTTTCTGCACACTGGTCAAGCCACATATCCGGCTGTGGATAACTTCTGGAATATTCATAAAGCTTGAGGATGACCTCCTCCATCTTTTTATCATTCCTGCCGGCACCGAATTTTTCCACGAATTCCAGGAAAGGAACATCCCCATTTGCATAGCATGCTTCCAATAATTCATCCAGAACATCCTGCTTAAGGAGCTTTAATTCTCCCTCCTCTGCAATACGAAAACCAGGATCTATATCCAACACATGAAAATGGTCCCGTATGACGGACAGACAGAAGCTGTGTATCGTCGTAATCTGGGCACTGTGAATCAAGGTGGCCTGCCGCTGCAGGTGAACATTTTCCGGGTGCTCCTCCAGCGACTTTTCGATTGCCTCACGGATACGCTCCTTCATCTCCGCTGCTGCTGCCTCGGTAAAGGTCACGATCAGAAGACGGTCCACGTCCACCGGATGTTCTGAATCTGTGAGCATCTGAATGATTCTTTCGACCAGAACAGCCGTCTTACCGGAACCTGCTGCCGCCGAGACCAGGATATTCCGGTTTCTCAGATCAATGACCTTCTGTTGTTCCGCTGTCCACTTAACGCCCATTCTCCTGCTCCTCCTTCATCCGTTCTACTACGTCCTCCTTACTTAATTTCTCTAAGCTGTGATATTCATATCCCTCAAGCCCCGGTTCGAATCCGCAGATATCCCGAAAACCGCAATAATCACAGCCCGTACTGTTCCCCATTTCAAAGGGCCTTGCATGGGCCTCCCCTTCCAGAATGCGGCGCTTTAATTCCTGTTCCTTTCGTTTGGTATACTCCAGAAGCGTATGAAATTCGGCAGGTGCCAGGACCTTCGAATACCGGCTTAAACTGCCATCCTTATTTTTCCCCACGGGAATAAAATTGGAGTTCCCGCTCAAGTCCTTTTCTAAATGCCCGATCACAGCCTCGTCGGCATTCACGAGCCCATCCAGCTTCAACTCTTTCAAAAGCTTTTCCTCCAGAAGAGCCTCGTTTTTCTCTTTTTCTACGATCGGGTCCTTCATGCGGTAATAAAAGATGCCCGCCGGAAGGACTTCCTGACCGGGATGACGTTTCTGCTCAATATCCAGAGCTGCATTCAGATACACCGGAAGCTGCATCTGTAATCCATGATAGAAAGAGGTGATATCAAAACTTTTCGCTCCGGTCTTGTAATCTGTGACCTTGACATAGACCTTGTTCTCATCCTCGCAGGTATCGATTCTGTCGATCTTGCCGCTTCCGAACTTCATCTCATAACCACTTGGCACAAAATCGCCCTTTCTGAGCTGTTCTGTCAAAGCCCATACGGAGCGGTGGATCAATTTTTTAATACGTGTCACCATGTATTCATTGCGTGCGCTGCTGAACAACACCGTATTTCCATAATCGACGATACTTTCCTCCACACTTTCCTCAATCAACTGAGTCCGCATGGCTTCCCCCATCTCGGTCCATGGAATCTGATTCGCATCTGCCTTCTTGGCAAAACGTTCCATGGACTGGTGGGCAATATTTCCCAGATCCATGGCCTCGAACTGATACTGTTCACGTTCTGAAAGGCGCAGCCCATACGTCAGAAAATGTGCATATGCACAGGATGCGAAACGCTCCAGTCTGGTGACACTGAATCTGGACGCATCCCCATACATCAGTCTGGCAGCCTCCTTGGTCAAACGGTCCGGCTCTTTTCTAAAAAAGGCGGCATCGAGCATTCTTTCCACACTGTTTTCCTTTCCTTCCACTTTACCGGAACTCTCATCCTCCTGCAATTTTTCCTGATTCTGCCTCTGATTCTCCATATACCAGGAGAACAGCTCCTTCCACTCATCAGATAGTCCTGCCGCACGATTACGCAGACCATCGATCAGATATTCCGTTGCCGTCTTTTGGGTCAGCTCCTGCCCCGTTATGCCGATCTGCTCCTCATCAATGATTTTAAGAGCCGGGAATAACCGTCGGATATCCTGAATCAGATACGCCGGACGCAGGCTTTTTCCGTCTGCTGAGACCTTGCTGTAGGAAAGGCACAAATACTGTGTCGGCTTCGTCAGATTCATGTAGAGATAAAATTTCTGAATGTAGGTCTTCTCCTTAGAGCCCGGAGAAAGTGCGATCTTCTGTTCCGTAAAATGTTCCCTGTCACGTTCGGATAAAAGTCCTCCTTGTCCCAGTTTGCCTGGAAGGAGAGTATCATTTGCCCCTACAAAGAACAACGCCTTGATGTCCTTAAGACGGGTCCTCTCCACATCCCCGACGACCACCTGATCCAAACTCGGCGGGATGACTCCGACCTTGGCCTCCTCAAGCCCTGCATCCAGAAGTTCACAATATTCCTTCAGAGAGATCTTCTCATCTCCCAATAATTCTACGAATTTATCAAACAGTTCAATCACGATCCGGTACACCTGCGCATACTCTTTCGCCAGAGCCAGCTCTCCCTGCTCCTGGAATTTCTCCTCCATCTCCTTGACCCGTTTCTGACACTGCTGCACCACAAGATAGTCATAGATCGCAGAAGTAATATCCTTGACCGTCTTTGAGCGTTGTTTTAACACGACCATCAGTCCATCGATATTTTCCACGAACCGCACCCGCAATCCATTCAATGCTGCCAGCTCTTCCTCTTCCACTCCGGCCGTACGTCGTACCCAGGCCTCCTTATATTTCTTATAACCTTTGAGTCCAAGTGCCAGGACATAATTCTCCATCCGGTCCACTTCATCACGTGTGAACCCAGTCATTCCTGTCCGAAGAAAACGGAAAACACTTTCATAGGAAAAATTCTGTTCTGCCATCGCAAGCAGGCTTCTTAAATATTCCACGAATGCATTCAGAAGAATACTTTTTTTATTGTCCATGAACACTGGGATACCATACGTGTCACACGCCTTTTCCATACAGACAGCGTAGGCATTCAAATCACTGGCAATGACCGCAATATCCCGATAACGCAGTCCCTTCTCCCGTACCAGATACCGAATGTGAGAGGCTGCAAATTCGGCCTCCTTCTTCGGATTCCTCGCCACATGCACAGACAGCACATCCTGCTTCTTTTCATACTGTTTCTTAGAATACCGGAACAATTCCGCCTCTAAAAATCCCAGCACTTCATTATCCTTAAAACGGTAAAATGGTCTCTTGTACAGACACACCGCATCCTCGATTTCAACACGGCACTCCCCTGCAATGTTTACCAAGCTTGTCACCATCTGCTTGCTCAGTGCAAAGAGCTGATAGGGATGCCGATACATATAAGGGTCCTCCCGTCCATCCATGACAGCCGTGACCATGACCTTTTGACACACACACATCAGCTCCCCCAAAAGCTTATTCTGCACAGGTGTGAATCCAGTGAACCCATCCAGTACGACCACACTCTTTTTCAGAAGATCGGATTTTGGTACCGCAGCACTCAAAACATCCAGAAGCTCCTCTTTCGTAATGTACTTGTCTGCCAGATAATTTTCAAATCCTTCATATACCTTGCGGATGTCCATCAATTTATAATGAAGGTAGCTCTCCGGCTCCAATTCTTCCATGAACTCGTCCAGCTTCTCAAACCCGATTCCATACTGGGTGAACTCTGAAATCACGGACTTCACCTCACTGATATATCCCTGTTTCTTGAGATTTCCCCGCAGGACCTTTAGTTCTTCCTCATAATCCCCTGCGATCTTGCGCAGAATCAGATTCTTTCCCTCATCATCCAGGACCCGCTTCGTATCTCCTCCTGTCTCCTCAAAAATACGGTGCGCAAGCCTTCCGAAACTTAAAACATCAATATTCATAATCCCATGCTTGGGGTGCATCATACACAGATCCTTCTGTGTCTGCATCGTGAACTGCTCCGGCACCAGCACAAGATAATTCAGCTCTGGATGCTTCATGGACTCCTCGATCACCGTCTGATATAAATAATAGGATTTTCCTGAACCAGAATTTCCAAATATGAACTGTAATGACATACAGACCTCCTGTCAAATAATCAACAACCAAGTTCAAAGGGGTCTGCCCCCTTTGCATTTTTCCATTCTAACATATTTCCTCAGATTAAAAAATCCCTCATTGACTTCCAATTTGATATCTGATACGATATCAGTACAGTTTACAGAGATATCTGTGAGCTATAGCGATATTGATATGAAAGATTGGAGATGAAAAGATGAGGACTTTATCCTGCTAATTATGACCGCATAACAAAACAGACTGACGAAAGGACTCTGTCCGTTTTTTTGTTGTGCAATCGCAGGAAGGTTCATCCTCTTTTCTTATCATATTCCCTATTGAACGCTTATAGTTCAATAGGAGGCATCCCATTCATGATGCCTTGTTTTTAAGATGTGATAGTAAGAAGCCGCAGGAATTGACTTTTCTGCGGCTTTCTTTATGTTCTGCCCTATAGCAGACTTATTAACACATAAAAAAACTGACAAGGAGGAATCTATTTTATGTCAAGAATCCAAGTAACAAATCTAACCTTTGCTTATGACAGCAGTTTTGATTATATTTTTGAACATGTATCTTTCCAGATCGACACGGACTGGAAGTTAGGTTTTATCGGGAGAAATGGACGTGGAAAGACCACGTTTCTGAACCTCCTTCTGGGAAAATATGAATACAGCGGAAGTATTTCAGCCAGTGTAGATTTTGAATACTTTCCATATCCCGTAGAGAATCCTGACGAAATGACGCTCTCTATCGTAGAATCCGTCAATCCTCAGGCAGAAAGCTGGCAGATTTTTAAAGAACTGAATCTCATGGATGCGGACCCGGAAATCCTGTACCGTCCTTTCTCTACTCTTAGCAACGGGGAACGGACGAAGGTACTCCTTGCCGCCTTATTCCTAAAAGAAAAAGCCTTTTTACTAATTGACGAGCCGACGAACCATCTGGATGTCAATGCCCGTGAGAAGGTCGCGCAATATCTGAATTCCAAGAAGGGATTCATCCTTGTATCACATGACCGTACTTTTTTGGATCAGTGCATCGACCATGTCCTTTCGATCAACAAGACACAGATTGAGATACAGAAAGGAACCTTCTCCTCCTGGTTCGCCAATAAGGAGGCCCAAGACGAGATGGAACTGGAGAAAAATGCCCAATTAAAGTCGGATATCCGCCGCCTTGAGGAGGCTTCACGCAGGACTGAGCGCTGGTCAGATAAGGTAGAGAGCACCAAGATCGGACAACGGGTCGCCGGACTGCGTCCTGACCGGGGACATATCGGACACCAGGCGGCCAAGATGATGAAGCGCTCCAAATCCACTCAGAAGCGGCAGCAAAATGCTATCTCAGAAAAGGAGACTCTGCTGAAAAACGTCGAGACTATGGATGCACTCAAACTGAATCTGCTCTCCTACCACACGGACCTGATTTTATCCATGGAGGATATCACGATCTCTTATGGGACGATACCTGTCCTTCAAAATATCAGCTTTTTTGTACGCCAAGGCAGCCGTGTATGCCTGCGTGGGAAAAATGGCTGCGGAAAAACCAGTCTGATCAAGTTGATTCTGGGGGAGGAGATTCCTTACACCGGAAGCTTCCACTTGGGCAGCGGCGTGAAGATTTCCTATATTTCACAGGATACTTCATGGCTGAAAGGCAGCCTTACTGAATTTGCCAAAGAGTACGCTCTGGATGAGACTATTTTCAGGGCCCTGTTAAGAAAGCTTGATTTCGACCGGGTGCAGTTCGAGAAAAAGATAGAAGAATACAGTGAAGGCCAGAAAAAAAAGGTCCTCCTGGCCAAAAGCCTGTGCGAACCTGCACACTTATTTATCTGGGATGAACCTCTCAACTTCGTGGATGTGTTCTCACGGATGCAGATAGAAAAATTACTGTTAGAATACAGACCGACCATGCTTTTTGTAGAGCATGACGAGGCGTTCCAGGAAAAAATTGCGACTCAGATCGTGGACTTATAGGATAGCATGAACATAGCCGGCACTTTCATCTTTTGAAAGTCGGCCGGCTATGTTTATATTTATGATATAAATGATTCATTCTAATCTATCTACACTTCTGCATCCTACTTACTTAACATGGAAATCATATCGCTCTTCGGCTTTGCGCCCATATCTCTAGCGGCTACTTCGCCATTCTTAAATACCATAAAGGTCGGGATGCTCATGACTCTGTACTGTCTTGCAATCTCCATCTGCTCATCAATATTGATCTTGCAGACCTTCACATCGGTCCTTTCTTCTGCGATCTCATCTATAACCGGAGCCATCATCTTGCATGGTCCGCACCAGTCTGCATAAAAATCAACCAGGACCGGCTTCTCTGACTTTAATACTTCCTGCTCAAAATTCTCTGTTGTAAGTTTTACTACTGACATCTTAATGTCCTCCTTTGATATATAAATTTTATAATTGTTTCATCAGGTATGTTTACAGTATATCAGAATTTTTTTATCTTTCTGTGATAAAATCACCAAACATGCTTAGCGCTGTTCGTCTTCTATTATACTTTACCCAATTTCCCCGCATCCAATACCTCGACATGTCCGCGGTTAAGCTTCACAAGCCCATCCATCTGAAACTGCTTCAAAAGCCGGGTCACTACTTCCCTTGCGGAACCGATGTCACGCGCCAGTGCATCATGCGTAATTGCCAATGTATCCGAGCCTGCCAACGCCCTGTGCTCCAGTAATGCATCTGCAAGTCTGGACGCCACATTAGAAAACACGTATTGGTTGAACAGCCACATGATATCTGAAAACTTCTCTGAAATCATCTCCAGGGTATAGTCCTTCACCGCTGCATTCTGTTCACTGATATCTTTATACAGACCTTTGGGAATCGTACAGATCACAGAGTCCGCTTCAAGCTCCATATCCAGTTCAATGTCCAGTCCTTTCATCATACAGGCCGCACTTAATATGCTCACGTCTCCATCCAACAGCCGGAACAGGGTAATCTCCCCACCACCGGGAGAGGTAATAAAGACCCTTGCCTGGCCCTCCTTAATAATCTGAACTCCTGCACACTCTCTGCCTCCATAATGGAGCATCGTTCCCTTGCTGTAGGAGCTTTCCGTCACTCTGTCTATCAGTGCATCCCGTTCACTTTTCGTCAGGTCCTTCCAAAAAGGAAGGGTTTGTTCTAATAATTTTCTCATCTAAGCCTCACCTATGTCCAATTGTCAATACACTATGAATTTATTATATCACGAAACCCCAGCCAGGGAAACACCTGGCGAAAAGGATACAAAATTGTTCACATTTTAATTACCGTTCACCTTCAGACAGCGGTCTATTGCTCATATGCCGCTACGATTTCACGCACCTTTTCCGTCACATAGTTACTGCCGCCCTTCTCCTTCACATCTTCTACCATCCCCGCTGCCACGACAGGTCTTTCTACATCCTCTATTGTCTCACATACGAACCAGCCGCGTTCCACTCCGTTTGTATCATCCTGGCTCTCCTTTATTTCAGCCGTCCCGGTCTTTCCCAGCATGTAAAGGCCGTCGATCTTCGCCTTGGCTCCCGTTCCAGATGGGTTTTCGATGACCTGGACCAGATCATTTTTAACAAGCTCTGCTGTTTCTGCCGAAACAACGCCTTCCTTCCAGATTTTTCCCTGCGGGGCATCTTGATAGAGAATCGTCGGCTGTATCATATTCCCGGCATTTACGAACATAGTATACATGGAAAGCATATGAATCGGGTTAACGAGAAGTTGTCCCTGTCCATATCCGGTATCCGCAAGCTGGATTTGGGAGTCGATCTTGTCATCATCGTCATAAGTGGAGCTTACGATTCCCAGCTCGAAAGGAATCTCTTCATCAAATCCCATTTTCTTAAAATATTCCTTCTCGATATCCTCTCCGATTGCAAGAGATGCCCTTGCAAAGTAAATATTATCCGAATAGACAAGTGCATTCTCCAGATTTACTTCCTGCCCATAATCTGTAAGAGTCGTAACAAAATAGTCGCCCCAGCTTGCATCCTTCTGCCATTTCAAGCCTACATACCCCATATTCTCATCCGGTTTGATCTTTCCACTGTCCACACCGATCGCCGCAGTGACGGCCTTAAAGGTAGACCCCGGAACCCAGGTGGTATACCAGCGGTTCGTCAATGGTTTATTTTTATCATCATTCAGCTCTTTCCAACGTTTATCTGACATTCCCATAATGAATTCATTGGGATCATACCCAGGGGTGCTTACAAGTGCCAGGACCTCCCCTGTCTTTGGATTCATCGCAGCAGCGGTTCCCGGGTCAGAGGCGAACTGCTCATATGCTTTCTGCTGCATCAAAGAATCAATCGTCACCTTGACATCCTTTCCCTTTTCGGCCGGCTTGAGCGCCAGATTCTCAATCTTCACACCGTCGGCATCCACGATATCGATACTGTGCCCGTCAACTGCTTTCAGTTCCTCTTCAAACGCCCTCTCCAGACCTGACTTTCCAATCACACTATTCTCGTTGTATCCCTTTCCTTTTAACTTCTCAAGATCCTCCGCTGTCACTGCCTGGACATATCCCGTCAGATGACCTGCTGCTGCCCCCAGTGGATATACCCGTTCTTCCTTATCATTGATCATGATACCAGGAATCTTCAATAGCTTTTCTTCCACTTCCGTTTGATTCTTGGAGATCTCCTTGACCGGGACGAATGAATCCTCCTTTACATAAGAAGCACTCAGCTTCTGGTCAATGTCATCCGCCGTCATACCCAGGATATCAGCAATCTTCTGAATCGCTTCCGCCTTCTTATCTCCTAGTTTTCCCGGTACGATACCGACCTCCGATACCGTCCCCTGACCAGCGAGAAGCCCTCCATTCCTGTCCAGTATAGAGCCCCTGACCGCCGGCTGGGTACTGATCTGTACCTTATACTCATCTTTCAGTGCCGGGAAGATCAGTGTAGAGTCCCAGTCGATCCGGTAGGCCTTCTCCTCTTTTACCAGCTTCATCTTATTCTCAAAGGAAATCTCATCCGCAGAGGTATTCATATTCGTGGAATAGGAGACATATGCTTCCTTCCTGCCGTCCTTATATTCTGTCTCCCCTTTCTGCTTCACCTTTACATCCGACGCATCAATTCCCTCATAAATATTTTCGTTCCTTGTAACAAAATCCTTCTTTGAAATCTTCTCTTTAGACTTATTACTCAGCATTCCATACATTTCTTCATACTTACCCTCATTTACAAGGGCAAAATAATCCTGTACGATTTCCTCGGGCGCTGCCTTCACCCCAAATCCTTTCCAAACTGCAAAACACCCTGCCCCCGCAATCACAATTACAGCCGCAATACTTACCGGGACAATCCATTTTCTCTGATTCCCCCGTTTCTTGCGCCGTCTGTTCCTCTGATACGCTTTCCTGTCTGCCATTAATACTCCCGCCTTTCTACATAAATGCCGACTTAGAATATCATGATGTTAGGGTCCCAAAGTCATGCTTTTTCATGCAAGCATGAAACACATGACCTTTTGACCCTTGCATCATATCATTTATATATTTTAATATTACATTTGTAAGCTTTATCTGTCAATCCCCGATTATTCTTATTACTATTATGGACGCTATAGAACAAAAAAGATTCCAATAACCAAAAAGAAAGACCATCCCTCATCCGGTACAGTCTTTCTCTTCATATACTAGGAGGCGGTCTGCTCCTCATACTTTCTTTGTGGTTCTTCCTTCCTCTTGGACAGCTTATGTACTGTTACAAAATAAGCTCCCGCGAGCGGAATACACGCTCCGATCCATGCCAGAGGACTTGCCCAGCACGCCCCCGCAAATCCAATACTGGATGTCAGGAAAATTGCTGCAAAGGTCCTCATGACCAGTTCCATGACTCCTGCCACTGTCGGCATAAATCCTTTTCCAAGCCCCTGCAGGGTAAAACGGAAAATGAATAAAAGCGCCAATACAAAATACATGGCCCCATTGATCTGAAGATAGGTCTGGGCCATGCCCTGAACACCAGTCTCTCCACTTCCAACGAACAGACCGGCCAGTTGATATCCAGCAAATATATTGACCATTCCCATCACAATACTAAAACCAACGGAAATCAAACTACACTGGAAGACTCCTTTCTTAATTCGATCAATCTTTCCAGCTCCGTAATTCTGTGCTCCATACGTCGCCATCGTCGTTCCAAAAGAATTCATCGGCTGTGTGGCGATCTGGTCGATTCTCTGTGCCGCTGAAAAGGCAGCAACCGCAACAGATCCCAGCCCATTCAGAACGAACTGCAGAACAACGGCCCCGATTGCAATAATAGACATCTGGAATCCCATCGGCATAGAAACTTTTATATGCTGGCTGATATCCCAGCCGGAAACTCTCCAGTCCTCCTTTTTCAAATGAAGGATCGGCAGCTTCTTCTTAATATACCACAGACACATCACAGCAGATGCCATTTGCGCAATAATCGTAGCCCAGGCTGCCCCTGCCACCCCCATTTTTGCAATCAGGATCAATGCAAAATCCAGGATAATATTCAGGATACATGCTATGATCAAAAACAATAGCGGTGTCCTGCTGTCTCCCAAAGCCCTGATTATATTGGATAGAAAATTAAACAGCATACTGGCTATGATTCCCCAGAATATTACGACAATATACTCATATGCGGAATCAATGATTTCCGGTGGTGTCCGCATCAATTCCAGAATCTTCCTCGCCAGCGGTACCGAAATCAGCGTCAGGACCGCTGTAACTCCAAGGCTGATCCATGCCCCTGCTGCTACGCTCCTTCTGACTCCTACCTCATCTTTCGCTCCGAACCGCTGTGCCGTGATGATTGCCAGCCCGGCACTTACCCCCATTGCAAATCCTAATATCAAAAAGCTGATGCTCCCGGTACAGCCTACTGCTGCCAGGGCATGCACACCCAGCGTCCTTCCTACGATCAAAGTGTCGACCATGCTATATAGCTGTTGAAAAATATTCCCGATCAATAGGGGAATCGTAAACATCACAATCAATTTCGCCGGACTGCCTTCTGTCATTTTCTTCGTCATGTCTTGTTACCTCCTGCTTCTTAAATTTAATTACCACTTTCAAATCACACTCCAAAATACAGACCAGAACAGAGATAAATTCCCATCCTGCTGCACTCTCAATGAAGCTTCCTTTCTGATAAGCACGTTCTATTATAATCGTTCTTTTGAAAATCAGAATGTAATATGTTGTACTTTAGATGTAGTATTTTGTATAAACGATAGAATCTTACATCAAAGACCACCGTGAATTATTTTCCACAGCAAACACATATTTTCATTGAATTTTCCACCATTTCAGGAGTATAATTCCTTATACACGCAATCGACAGCAGATTCGCAGACCTTCTGCCAGGACTGCGGTCCAGATTCCTATTTCATGGAGGTGACACTATGTATAGACAAGAATACGACCTGACCTATGACGACCTAAATCCTACTTTTTTGTTTATCTGTAATCTAAAACGCACAGAGACAGAAGATAATTATCATTGCCATGAACATCTGGAGATTTCCGTGGTCACCAAAGGGTATGGGACTTATTATATCGATGGAAAAGAATATCCCCTGAAAGCCGGAGACCTTGTGATCCTCAATCCAGGGACCTGCCACCAGAGTCTGGTGACCTGTCCTCAATACTGCACCACAGAATACTACATAGGCTTTACCGATATCAACATCCGGAATCTGCCGCCTAACACACTGCCTCTGCCCAACGGGAATGTAGTCCTATCCATGAAAGACGGCATGCGTCAGGAGGTCTTCCACCTCTGCTCCGCCATGGGGAAAGAATTTCATACCTGCCGCCCCGGCCGCTACTTCATGCTGAAGGCTTACCTGATCCAGCTCATTCTCCTCCTGCTTAGAGACCAGCAGGAAACCATAGAAGAATCCGACGGCTGCATCTTCGAATCACCAAATAAAAAATACGTAGTAAAACAAATGATCCGCTACTTCAACGAACACTATCACGAAAAAATATCTCTCGATCAGATTGCCAAAAACATGTACTTAAGTACCTTTTATCTCTCCAAGATCTTCAAGGCCGAGACCGGAGACACCCCCATCAACTACCTGATCGAGCTGCGCATGGAAAAAGCCCGCGACCTCATGGAATCCTCCCCCGACCTAAGCATCCAGGCCATCGCCTCCATGGTCGGCTATGAAGACGCCTATCATTTCAGTAAACTCTTCAAAAAACACTTCGGGGCTGCCCCCAGCAAATACCGTGCCGCCGGAAACTCCTGATTCCTCTTCCCGCACTTTTCCATCACCCTCCCCAAAGGCAGCCGCCATCCTGGCGCTGCCTCTGCACTATCAGCCATTCTCCCCCTAAAAGCCCCCCTATCCCCAAACTTCCCCCATATCCATTCCTATCCCCTTTCAACCATCACTTCCCTGATAAGCATAATCCGTCCCCTTTTGATGCACCTAGCTGAGAAGAATGCGGGATGAAGGTCACGCCAGAGCTTCGGATGTTGTTTCGAAAGCCTGAAAGTGAGCGCTACAAGATGTTAAAGAAAAAATGAGAAAAAGCGAGGACAGAATTCGCCGCACAACGGCGTAATTCTGCAGCCTACTTGCGGAGAAATCATCAAGATTTCTCCGCATATAGGCTGGTGCCTCACTTTTTCTCATTTTATCTTTTACAGCTTGTAAGCAAACGGTACGGTTTTCGAAACAACATCCGAAGCCCTGACGGGAACTTCATCCTGCATTCTTCTCAGCGCCCCAACAAACGAAACGCGTTTATGCTTCATCAATCGCCTTCCCGATATCGTGCCTCATGTATTTATTCTCGAATTTCACCCATTCGGTCGCTGCATAGGCATTTGCCCGTGCCTCTTTGAGGTCTTTCCCCTTCGCAGTCACGCCCAGCACGCGTCCCCCATTGGTCACGATCTGGTCGCCGTCGAACTTCGTTCCCGCATGGAAGCAGTAGTACCCTTCATGCTTCTTGAACTCTTCCAGTCCGCTGATCGGGAATCCCTTCTCATACTTCACCGGATAACCCTCTGATGCCAGCACGACACAGACAGCCGCATTGTCCTCAAATTGAAGGTCTACCTGATCCAGTGTTCCATCGATACATGCCTCCACGACTTCGATCAGATCATTCTTCATACGAGGCAGTACGACCTGGGCCTCTGGATCACCAAAACGTGCATTGTATTCCAGGACCTTCGGTCCCTCTTCTGTCAGCATCAATCCAAAGAAGATGATTCCCTTGAACTCTCTGCCTTCCGAAGCCATAGCATCTACAGTTGCCTGATATACATATTTGTTGCAGAACTCTTCCACTTCATTTGTATAGAATGGGCTCGGGGAAAAGGTTCCCATACCACCAGTATTCAATCCAGTATCCCCGTCTCCGGCACGCTTGTGGTCCTGTGCAGAGGTCATAGTCTTGATTGTCTTACCATCTACGAAGGAAAGAACAGAGACCTCTCGCCCGGTCATGAATTCTTCAATGACCATCTCATTTCCCGCGCTGCCGAACTTCTTGTCCAGCATGATGGTCTTCACGCCTTCCTTAGCCTCCTCAAGGGTATTGCAGATCAGCACGCCCTTTCCAAGAGCCAGACCGTCAGCCTTTAACACGATCGGGAACTTTGCTGTCTCCAGATATGCAAGTGCAGCCTCAGGATCTGTAAAATTCTCATAGCCTGCTGTCGGTATATTGTATTTTTTCATCAGATCTTTGGAAAATGCCTTAGAGCCTTCCAGGATTGCCGCATTCTTGCGCGGTCCGAAGGTACGGATACCAGCGGCCTCCATCTCATCGACCAGACCTCCTACTAAGGGATCATCCATGCCTACAATCACAAGATCTATTTCTTTCTCCTTTGCAAAAGTAACCAGTTTCTCAAACTCCATTGCCCCGATATCTACGCATTCTGCATATTCTGCGATTCCTGCATTCCCTGGTGCACAATACATCTTCTCGACCTTGTTACTTTTTGCAGCGCTCTCTGCAATTGCATGCTCTCTTCCGCCGCTTCCTACAATTAATACCTTCATGGCAGCCTCCTCTTATCTACTGTTTACTGTATCATTTTCACTTTTCCGTCTTCCACCATAACTTTCCCGTTGGCGATCAAATCAATGGCTCTCGGCAGAATCTTCCACTCTGCCTGTTCCATGACTCTGCGCTGTAAGACCTCCGGTGTATCCCCGTCTTCCACTTCCACTGCTTTTTGTAAGATAATCGGTCCTGTGTCTGTCCCTTCATCCACAAAATGAACGGTAGCGCCAGCCACCTTTACACCGCGTGCAAGAGCTGCCTCGTGCACCTTCAACCCATAATATCCTTTTCCGCAAAAAGATGGAATCAAAGACGGATGGATGTTGATCATGCGGTTCCTATACTTCTCGATCATAGCCGGAGGAATCACGACCAGGAATCCTGCCAGAACAATCAGATCCGGCTCATAGGCATTCACAGCCTCCAAAAACTTTTCATTGAAGATCTCCCTGGACTCAAATTCCTTCGGTGATACGCATAAGCTTGGAATCCCATGTTCCTCTGCCCGTTTCAGAGCATAGGCGTTCCGATTATTGCTGATGACCCCTGCAATCTCAGTATTGGAAATAATCCCGTCCTTTACTCCGTCGATAATTGCCTGTAGATTCGTGCCTCCTCCAGAGACAAGAACAACTATTCTTAGCATAAGGTTACTCCTTTTTCACCCTCTTCAATCTGTCCAACTACGTATGGTTCCTCACCAGCTTCTTTAATTGCAGCCATGGTCTTCTCGACGTCAGCTTCATCTACTGCAAGGATCATTCCGAGTCCCATGTTAAATGTGTTGTACATCATCTGCTCCTCAATATCTCCGTCTACAGATAACATCTTGAAAATCGGAGGAATCGGGTAGCTGTCTTTTTTAATCACTGCACGAGTGCCGTCTTTGAGCATACGTGGTACGTTCTCATAGAATCCGCCGCCTGTGATATGGCTGCAGGCTTTGATGGTAACACCTGCTTCCTTCACGCTGCGAAGAGCCTTCACATAGATCTTCGTCGGTGCCAGAAGTGCTTCGCCCAAAGTGCATCCCAGACTGTCATAATATGTATCAAGAGCTTCTCTCTTCATATTGAATACTTTTCTGACGAGAGAGAATCCATTGCTGTGTACACCAGAAGAAGCCATACCGATCAACACATCTCCGGCTTTTAAGTCTTTTCCTGTAATCAGGTCTTTTTCATCCACTACACCGACTGCAAATCCGGCAAGGTCATACTCATCCACCGGATAGAAGCCCGGCATCTCTGCTGTCTCCCCGCCGATCAGAGCTGCGTTAGACTGCTTACATCCATCTGCGACACCGCTTACGATCGTCGCGATCTTCTCCGGCTCATTCTTTCCACATGCAATGTAATCAAGGAAGAATAAAGGCTCTCCGCCTGCACATGCGATATCATTCACACACATAGCTACACAGTCAATACCGATCGTATCGTGCTTGTCTAGGATGAATGCCAGCTTTAACTTTGTACCCACACCATCTGTACCGGATACAAGAGTTGGTTTCTCCATCCCTTTGAACTTCTCCATGGAGAATGCTCCTGAGAATCCGCCCAGATTCGTCAGCACCTCCGGTCTCATAGTCTCCTGTACATGCTTCTTCATCAGTTCTACTGATTTATAACCTGCTTCAATATCAACGCCTGCGTTCTTATAATCCATACCTATTCTCCAATCTAATCTTATTTCTGTGCAAGATAAGCTTCGTATCCGATTTCCTCTAATTTTGCTGCTTTGCCCTGAACGGTCTCTTTCATCTCAACAGAGTATGCTTTTAATTTTTCTAACAGCTCTGCATCAGAGGTCGCAAGAATCTTTGCAGCCAGGATCGCAGCATTCATACCACCGTCGATTGCAACTGTTGCTACCGGGATTCCAGGCGGCATCTGAACGATTGAAAATAGTGCATCTTCTCCTGCCAGGTTCTTTCCTGACATCGGAACGCCTACGACCGGCATCGGGAACAATGCTGCACACATTCCCGGCAGATGAGCTGCCATACCTGCCCCGGCGATGATTACCTTGATTCCTTTTCCTTCTGCAGCTTTTGCCCACTCGAAAAATACATCCGGCTCGCGGTGTGCTGAGATGATTGTCATCTCATAATCGATTCCCAGTTTCTCCAGCATGCTTGCAGCTTTGCTCATAACCTTAAGGTCAGAGTCGCTTCCCATTACAATTCCTACTCTTGGCATGTTTTATCCACCTTTCTCATTTCGTAAATCAGTCAAAGCGGATATTTGGAATCCGCTTTGCTACTTCCTTTGAGTGTTCGTTACATTTCAGCTATTCATGGAATGGTTCATTCAGGGCTTCGGTACCCTCTAATACGAACCTTCCGTCCTTCAATAGTATAATATTTTTTCCCTCTTTTGTCACTACACTTATTTCTTCTAACTCTTCATAAGGTATGGTTATATCTGTATGGCATTGGAAGTATGCTTTTGCCACATCTTCTTTGCGCAGAATCGACACCGAATTGTCCTTCGCCACGATTTCTTTCCCGTTTGGATTATAAACTTTGATGTCCTCGCTCCAACTGTAGCAAGTGTCGCCCACTGCAAAATGAGGTCCCATCTTCTCTGCGATCAGGATTGGCATCTTATCCTCAATGCCATATTTTTTTGCAGCCACATAAGCCGTTGTGTTCGTACCGATCGCAAACTCACCGAGCGGCAGTGTCTTATGGTTATGAAGCACATTTTCATAGATATACTTCCGGTTCTCCTCTTCCTGCCCGAAATTGGAACAGGTATAATCCTCGATCATCCCATCTTTGAACACGATCTTTAAATTTTGATACTGTAGTTCATTGAGATAGACCCGGCTCACATGCAGCACACCATTTGTCCCTTCCAGGACAGGTGAGGTAAATACTTCTCCCACCGGAATGTTCACATCTGCAACACAGTTCTCGAAGATCGTCTCCTTCTTGGGGTTCTCCAAATGGTATAGCTGGACCTTTAGATCCGTCTGGTTCTCTCCCTTTCCAAGAATATGCACATATTCTCCCTGATCCAGGGCATCGATCAGAGTCTGCTGGACCTTCTCATAAAGCTTTGCATCCAGCGTATTGATGCGGATCACCTCGTCAAAAATAGCCGCATAATCATCCCCGATCTCCGGCACCGGATAGGCAATGATCGTGAAGCTGCGCTCCTCACCTTTGATATACTGATTCGTGAGCTGCCCTGATCTGCTGTCATAGAGCAATGACAGAGAACGCTGGGCATCGCTGTATGTCGGTGCCTCTGGTTTCGCCTCCGGCGAAAATGGCTTTTCCCCGAAAATTTCCATCACGGCCGGACCCGCAAACTGTGCAGCCTGTTCTTTATTTTTCTCATATACATTTTTCAGCACATCCAGCTTCCGCTCAATATAACGTTTGTCCATGAACAGCGACTGGTCCGAACGGTGATCGTATTCATACTGCTTATTGGCAATGGCACCATAATATCCGACCTTGAACTGCTCTCTTTTTGTAATGACACTGGAGGCTGCACGGTAGATCACCGGCTTTAGTCCCATCTTTTCAAAATTCTCAATCGCCACCCTTACTACCCTTTCAAAACCAAGACAGTAGCGGATGTTGACGACCGACTTCCTTGACAGGTCCTTTCCCGTATTGATGAAACCAATCCGGTAACCCTCTGTATAGACATCCGCCATCTTTCGAATCGTCTCATTTGGCAGGCTTCTTAAATGCCTTGCCGTATGCAGTTCATTCTGTGTGATGAACTCTCCAAAACGATACAGATATCTGTCATCCTCCAAATCTGCATTCAGAATCAGCTCTGCAGCAAAGGAATCCTCTGGATAGAGCTGTTCCTCGATTCGGTCTGCCAGGAACACATCGCAGTAATCACTGGCATACCAATAGACAATCTCTTTCAGGCTCCGGTATTCTGGAACGGGTTCTGCCTCAAAACAGTTGTAGACTTCGATGAACAGTTCATTTAAAATCGTCAAATAATCCATCCGGTTCTCAAACACATACGGGATTCCTCCACGGATCTCTGCGTACAGAAAACTCAGAAGCTTGCCAAGTTCCTCACCCAGCATCTTTACAGCAAAAGCAGGATTTGCATAGCTGATATCATAATGCTCATCCAGAATGTCCACATACAGAACATAGTTGAACTCTTCCATCTCCTTTAATTCAAGCCGGTCCCACTGCCCATTTTCTACCTTTCTGCGCACTGCCTCCAATTCCAGCAAGAAGGCGGATACCGCCTGAAAATACGGCTGGAACTTTTCATTCACTGTATCTTCTGTTGCGATTGCCTTGATCCTGTCTACAGAAAGCTCATGCCTTTCCTGATACTGTTCATTTCTTTCTGATTGCCATTCTTGAAATGCCATCTACTTTAGACCTCCTATGAATATCGTCAGCAGTCCCAGCAGAAGAATGATGTTTCCTGCCAGCCCTGCTTTACAGGTAATATAATTTTTATCTCTTTCCCGCATCCCTTTCACAGATGCCCGGATTCCAAGTACCGCCAAAACGACCGACAGAATTCCCATGCCGCCTACAAATCCCCATGTATTCCCGCGCAAGACGAATGCGATGAGGATACAGGTAAGGATCATTGCAAAGGCACAGCCTGCATACACACAGGAGTAGATTCCCATACGGGAGTGTTTCATCTTCGCCTGTCCATATTTTCTGGAACCGCGCTTCTTACGTTCCTTTTCAAGCTCTTTCTGCCTTTGCTTAGCGTCTTTTTTTCCTGCGCCCATTATGCCGTCTCCTTATCATATTGCAAATTGAGAATAAAATATACCCCAGTACGCCTCCGACTGTATTTAATAGAAGGTCATCCACATCAAAGCTCCCTACCTTTGTCATGATCTGGAACACCTCCACGCAGAGGCTTAAACCAAAGCTGTAAAATAGTGTCATAAAAAATCCCCTGGCCCTGCTCGCCATGGAGATAAAAAACCCGTATGGCACAAATATCAGAATATTCCCGAATAAATTAGTGAATACCGCGAAGGCTCCCAATTCTTCCCGGTATTCTATGAATCTCTTTATCTCTTTAAATAGTACTAGATTATACCGATACTCCGATGAGACACCGGTGCGCCCGTACCAGTCTGAAAATATCAGGAAATACAGGAGGAAGAAAATGTAAAGTACAAACATGACCTTCCCCATGGTACGGAGCTTTTTGACTTCTTTCTGGCTCAAATTGCTACCCCTTTTTCATTACTGCACATCTGCCGCGACTCGCCTAAAAAGTAATCTCATGCTTATTTTTCAGTAGGCGTGCTCCATTGATCACCGTGATGATCCCGGCTGCGACCCCTGTCACGATCATAATGATTCCGAGCACAATGTTCGCTGCACCTGCACCTGACATTGTTTTATATGCCTTTTCCATTTGACTTCCCCCTATTTTACGCCATATTGTTCGTAATATGCATCAATTGCTGCCTTTAATGTATCGTCAATGATTACCTTTCCTTTGTATGGTCTATTATAAAGGTGCTCTACGACCTCTGCCATCGTAACGATCGCCGTTGTCTCAAGAGCATACTTCTCCTGAATCTCGCTCAATGCGCTCTTCTCGCCCTGTCCGCGTTCCATTCTGTCTACAGAAACGACCAGTCCGATCGGCGAAACATCTCCCTGTGCCTTGATGATCGGCAACGTCTCCTGAATGGATGTGCCGGCTGTCGTAACATCTTCGATAATAACGACCTTGTCTCCGTCCTGAATCGGGCTGCCAAGAAGGATCCCCTTGTCTCCGTGGTCTTTTACTTCTTTTCTGTTAGAGCAGTATTTGATGTCTTTTCCATAGAATTCGCTGATGGCCATTGTCGTAGCAACAGTCAGAGGGATTCCTTTATATGCTGGTCCGAATAAAACATCAAAATCAAACCCGAACTTCTGGTTGATTGCTTTTGCATAGTATTCTCCCAATTTGCGGAGCTGTGCTCCGGTACGGTAGAATCCTGTGTTTACAAAAAATGGGGTCTTTCTTCCGCTCTTTGTCACGAAATCTCCAAATTTTAAAACCTCGCAGTCGATCATAAATTCAATAAATTCTTGTTTATACTGTTCCATGATAATCCTCCTATTGTTTGCCTTTGTACTCTTATTTTACCAGTCCGACCATATCCTTTATGTTCTCAAAATGATATCTTTCCATATATTTTTCAATACCTTCCACGACCTCCACAGTCGCTGCCGGATTGAAAAAGTTTGCTGTCCCAACGGAAACGGCTGTTGCACCGGCAAGGATAAATTCAATAGCGTCCTCATAAGTGGAGATTCCTCCCATACCGATGATCGGAAGCTTCACTGCATTTGCCACCTGATATACCATACGGACCGCGATCGGTTTTACCGCCGGCCCTGATACTCCGCCTGTCTTGTTGGCCAGTGCAAAAGTCTGTCTATTGATATCGATCTTCATCCCGGTCAGTGTATTGATCAGGGATAATACATCTGCACCGCCAGCCTCTGCTGCCTTCGCAGTCTCCGTGATATCTGTGACATTCGGACTTAACTTCATGATTACCGGCTGCTTTGCGTACTTCTTGATCTCTTTTGTGATATCCTCGACCGCCTTCGGATTCTGTCCGAAAGCAATCCCGCCTTCTTTTACATTCGGGCAGGAAATGTTGATCTCCAGCAGATCCACTGGTTCATCCGCCAGACGCTCCACTACTTCACAGTAATCTTCGGTCGTCTTTCCACAGACATTGACGATAATCTTTGTGTCATATTTTTTCAGGAACGGAATATCCCTCTCGCAGAATACATCGATTCCCGGATTCTGCAGACCAATGGCATTCATCATCCCACCATAGGTCTCTGCGATTCTCGGAGTCGGATTGCCAGGCCATGGAACATTCGCCACGCCTTTTGTCACAACCGCACCCAGGCGGTTCAGATCTACGAATTCACTGTATTCTTCCCCGGAACCAAATGTGCCAGAGGCTGTCATGACCGGGTTCTTTAATTCTACACCCGCAAGGTTCACTGTTGTATTCATTAGATTTCCACCTCCGTTGACAGGAATACCGGGCCGTCTTTGCAGACACGTTTATTGTGTACATGACTGTGTCCGTCCACTTCCTTGGACTGGCAGACACAGGCTAAGCATGCACCGATTCCACAGGCCATTCTTTCTTCCGTAGATATATAGCATACAATATTTTTTTCTTCGGCGTACTGCTTAATTGCCCGAAGCATTGGAGCCGGCCCACAGGCAAAGATAACCTCAGCATCCAGTCCATTGGCAGCAATTGCATCCATTACATTTCCTTTGGTTCCTGCGCTGCCATCCTCCGTTGCAACATAGAAATCACCATATTCGCAGAATTCCTCTGCTAAAAACTGCTCATCCCGGTAGCCCATGACAAGCACCTTCTTAGTATCAAGCTGCTTTGCCAGTTCCAGCATCGGAGGGACACCGATTCCACCTCCGATCAGCATTGCCTTCTTTCCCTTGGCAGCTTCCAGTGGGAAACCATTCCCCAGCGGGCCTAGGATATCAATCCAGTCCCCCTTGGTCAGTTCTGAGAACTGTTCTGTCCCTGTCCCCTCACCTGTGACACGGTATACGACACGAATCAGCTTTTTCTCTCTATTAATCTCACACAGACTGATCGGGCGTGGAAGCAGTTTGCTGCCATCCTTTGTATACATGGAAATAAACTGTCCCGGCACAGCCAGGGATGCGATCTTTTCTGTCTGGATCCACATACTGTAAATATCTGCTGCGATGCATTCCTGAGATACGATCATTGCAGATTCTTTTCGTTTATTAGACATGGTCTTTCTCCTTTTTAAAGTACTTTCCTTTACTCAGACTTTCCGATGTTTGGTCTGATATTTATGCTGAATTCTCCTCCAGCTTGTGCGATGCCTACCTGCTCTCTAAAGCTTCGCGGATATCAGCAGCCATAGCTTCTACTGCTGCCCTGGATGCATCTCCGAAATTCTCCGGCCCGAACTGTGCATAAGCCTCCTGCTTATAAGCAGCGATGATTCCTCTGGATGAGTTCACGATTGCTCCAAGTCCATCTTCATTAAAGAAGTGAACCAGATCTTTTCCTTTTCCACCCTGTGCACCATACCCCGGTACCAGAATATAGGATTTCGGCATCACCTTACGGAGCACTTTTCCCATCTCTGGATAAGTCGCACCGACTACAGCACCGATATAGCTGTATTCCTCTCCCATACACTCTTTGCCCCACTCGGCAACCTTCTCGCCTACCAGTTCATAGAGCGGTCTGCCGTCAATGAGCTGATCCTGGAACTCACCGCTGGAAGGGTTGGAAGTCTTCACAAGGATGAACAGTCCCTTCTTCTCTGTCTTGCATACATCGATGAATGGATTTACCCCATCAGAACCAAGGTATGGGTTCACAGTAGCAAAATCTTCATCAAACGGAACATACTCTTTGCTTCCCACTTTCACCTTTCCAAGATGCCCGACTGCATACGCAGCAGAAGTCGAGCCGATGTCTCCTCTCTTAATATCGCCGATCACGACCAGATCTTTCTCTTTACAGTAATCGACCGTCTTTTTAAAAGCTGCAAGTCCTGGTACTCCAAACTGCTCATACATCGCTATCTGAGGCTTTACAGCAGGAATCAGATCATATGTCTTATCCACGATCTCCTTATTGAACTGCCAGATTGCCTCCGCAGCCCCCTCCAAAGTCTCTCCGAATTCTCCGAACGCAGCCTCCTTGATATGCTCCGGGATGTAGTTGAGCATCGGGTCCAGCCCTACCACGATCGGTGCTCCTGTCTTCTTAATCTTATCTACCAGCTTGTTAATCATAAAAAACCTCCTCAATTATCTGAATGTTCTTACAACGGTGAGCAAAAAGGTCTGCCCCTTTTGCTCTCCATTTTTTATCTTGCATATACAATTCGTCCATCTACAATGGTATAACGCACTTCCCCTTTGACCGGATATCCGTCAAATGGTGTGTTCTTTCCCTTGGAAAGGAACGTATTCTTATCGATCCTGTACTCTGCCGCCGGGTCAAACACCATCAGATCGGCAGTCATGCCCTCTGATACCGAACCTTTATCGGAAAGTCCCAGAATTCTGGCAGGATTATAGCTCATCTTTTCAGCCATCTGCATCGGAGTGAGCACGCCTTTCTCCACCAGTTCTGTGTAGGTCAGGCAGGCGGATGTCTCCAGACCGACGATACCAAAGGATGCCTTTTCCATCGGAAGATTCTTCTCCTCCTCGGCATGTGGTGCATGGTCGGTCGAAATTACATCCATGATTCCATTCTTAAGACCTTCCCTCAATGCTTCCACATCCTCCTTAGAACGAAGCGGCGGGTTCATCTTGAACTGTCCGTCATTCTCCTTGATATCCTCATCGGATAAGATAAAATGATGTGGACACACCTCTCCAGTCACCAAAAGCCCTGCCTTCTTGGCAGCATCAATCATCTTCACGCTGTCAGCAGTCGAGCAGTGGCATAGATGAAGACGCACCCCCGTCTCCTTGGCGAGCAGGATATCTCTGGCAACAATGACATCCTCCACAGAATTGGTGATGCCCTTTACTCCCAGTGCTTCTGCTTTCGCACCGGCATTCATCACACCGCCCTCTACCATATTAATATCCTCACAGTGTGCAAATACAGAAATTCCACATTCCTTGGCAAGCTTCATCCCTTTCCGGTATAAAGCAGCATTCATGACTGACTTTCCATCCTCACTGATGGCGTGGCAGCCTGCCTTCGCCATCCCCTCGATATCTGCCAACTCTTCTCCCTTTTCCCCTTTGGTAACAGCTCCAAGCTGAATCACATGAATGGGAGATTCCTCTGCGGCTCTCTTATGCAGCTCTTCCACCATCTCCTTTGTATCCGTGATCGGCTTCGTATTCGGCATCGCACAGACAGTTGTCACACCACCGCGGGCCGCTGCCCTTCCGCCAGTCTCCAAGGTCTCTTTATGGGTCAGCCCCGGATCACGCAGATGCACGTGCAGATCAATCAGTCCCGGCATCACATAACAGCCGGAGGCATCTATCGTCTCATCTGCTGCATCCTGAATCTCTTTCGCAACCTTCACAATCTTTGTCCCATCCACCAGGACATCGCTGATATCATCCAGCCCCGTCAGTGGATCTAGAACATGACCGTTTTGAATCAAAAGTCTCATAATGTTAGTCCTTCCTCTATAAGATTACATACCTAAGTAAGCAGGTATGCCAGAAGTAGTATACATAGAATTATAATACCACAAACAGCGCAGGTAATACAATCCAAAATCAAAGCCCTAAATCAGCCGTTTTCCGTCAAAAAAGCGAGACCTGTCCATTCCTTACACATGGAACTTTTTGTGCATCTCCTCTTTGAATTCTTTTCCTTTAAAAATGACCAATGCCGCTAGGAACAGAAAACAAGCTACCACACACACCGTACAGATGGGAGTAAAACGAACGACTCCCGCAAGCAGCAGAATCAGCGGCAGAATCACTCCATAGCCGCCCGCCATCACAAAGTAAATCATATACTCCCGCGCCGTATTCTTCTGTACCTTTGTGATAATGAACATGGACACAAGAATCACCATACAGACGATCGGCAGCACAAAATCTACGGACCATCCCCGCCATCCGGTAAATATGTCCCACAGAATACATCCTACTGTCACAATAATGAGCTGCCACATGGCATTCTTCATCAGATTATACCGCTTGACGAATCCGATTGCCAGCGCCAGCCACATGCTTCCTATCCCGGCCGCGGTAAACAAAGTCCAGCGAATCTTCGGATGCAGATTGAAATCTGCCGCCACACAGCCGACCGCCGCTGCCAGGCACAAAAAAGAAACGAATTTGAATACCTTCATCTCCAGCCGGCTTGGAACATCGGGCTGTGGAAATTCTGGTTCCACCTTCTCCACCCCGATTCCCTGCTGCTTTAATATCCGGTAGAAATTCCTCTGAATATTAATGGTATCGAACCTGGATGTGAATCCAAGAGAAAGCTTGTCCCCAAAGGAGCACATACAAAGCTCCATCTTCGGGGTACTCGTATAGACTCCGAAGCGTTCAATAAAAGGTTCATACTCTGCCGGCATCTTGACCGCACTCATATTTGAAAAAATTGCCGTCACATCCCGCTCTGCATATCTTGCTCCGGCCTTGATCCCCAGGTTCTTAAGCTCCAGAGGAGCCAGTCTCAAGATCGGATGCATCTCCAGCGCGATCAGCTCATTCATATGCTCTGCCACACGCTCGGTGGTCAGTTCCTCAGCAAAATATTCTTTCACATGTTCCAGGACCTCCTCAAAGCTTCCACCGCCTTTTCCAAAATGATATCCCGGTTCAATCCAATTAAAGAAATTCAGCATAGATTCGGACGGGAAGAACTTTCTCAAGTTGACAGGTACCATCAGCACGATGGGATGTTTTTCCTGCTGCTTCGTCATCTCCTGATGAATCGCGAACAGATATACGGTCGTCAAAAACACAGTCATGGATACACCCAGCTCTCTGGAACGCTTCAGCACCTCTTTTACAGAAAGAACCGCCTCGTTCACCTGCAGCCTTCCCACTTCCTTGCGCGGTTTTTTTAATTGAAACGCCTTGGGTTTTTTCTCCTTTTTTTTCTTTACCTTCGTATAATACTGCGAAAAGCTGTCACTCTCTTGATCCTGGATCGTCACATTCTCATCCAGCAGGGCCACATCCTTTAGCCCCTCGCTTTGATGGGCCAGGAACAGATAATTCTTCACCAGCTCCCTAAGGAACTCTGTCGCCCCGGTCCCGTCCGTCAACGCATGGAACACTTCAAAATTAATCCTTTTCCCATAATAGGTAACCTCGAACAACAGATTCTTTTTATCCCGCACATACAGATTGCTGCAGGGCTCCTTACATTCTTCATGCACCTCCGGGCGCAGTTTACTCTTCTCCAGGTAATGCCAGAAAAGCCCTTTGCGCATTACAGAAAGAAATACGGGATATGTGACGACCGTCCGGTCCAGAGCTTCCTGAAGTAATTCAGGATCGACCTCCTCTTTTAAAACACAGAAAAATCGGAATACTCTCGTATCCTTTTTATTGCTGGTCGCGGAAAATAATTTTGCCGCATTATCCAGCTTTCTCCAATATGCTCTCTTCTGCTGCACCCCTTACACCTCCTGAACGAACTCCCTTTCCAGGAATTTATTAATATGATCGAAACTCTCCTGCACATAAAAATTCTTAATCCCCAGGGCAAAATATCCATGCAGGGCATCTTTGATCCTGCATATTTCCACTCGGTTCCCAGCCTCCTTAAGTCTTTCCCCATATGCCTCGCCTTCATCCCGAAGTGGATCATATTCCGCTGTCAAAATCAAAGTATCCGGCTGATTCGACAGGTCCTTAGCAAGAATCGGTGCAAAATACGGATTCTGTTTATCCTCCTCACAGCCTGCATAGAGCTCAATATAATCTCTCATTTTCCCTGCAGTCAAAAGATAATCTGTCCCGTTCTCCCGCACAGAATCATACGGGGAGGACTCGGAATAGTCACTGCTCACCGCCGGATAAATCAGAATCTGTCGTTTTGGAAGGAATTCGCCCCTGTCCCTCGCCATGAGAGACAGCGCAGCCGCCAGGTTCCCACCAGCGCTGTCACCGATCAGCGTAATATCCTCCGGGTCCACGTTCAGAATAAAACGGTTCGTAAAAAGTGCCTTCGCTGCCGCATAACAGTCTTCCAGACCGCTGGGAAATTTATTCTCCGGCGCAAGCCTGTAATCAATGGCAACTACCACATGCTCTGTGGCATTTGCCAGACGTGCACAAATTCGCTCATAATTATCCACACTCTCAGTCACCCAACCGCCTCCATGAATCAGCAGCATAACCCGGTGCTGGTTCGGCCCCATATTCTGGAACGCCTTCTCATTCGGGAAAAAAATCCTCGTCGGGACCTCATGCTCCCCATTAAATATCTTATAATCAATTGTCTTGTAAAAAATCTTCATCGGATCCAGCCTTTTTAGATCTGCCAGATGGCGGGATGCCTCCACCTCGATTCCGTCGAAAGACAGTGCTTTTAATATCATCCTGGTCGTATTATTGATTGCCATATAGGTCTCCTATCTCATTGAATGAACCTGCTTTAGTCCATATTCATCCATATTCATTGTTGGTACAATACAAAAAGAATATGTACCTTCTCTCATGATACCATAACACCATGCCCATGAAAACGAAAAGATGCCTCTTTTAGATTTTGCTTTCAGATTTTCATCTGTCTGCATATCTAAAAGGGCATCCTCCCTATTTTTTATGACAATTCGAAAGCCCCAGTATACAACTGATAGTACTTTCCATGTTTTTCAATTAAATCCTCGTGACTGCCTCTTTCGATGATCTGCCCTAGTTCCAGGACCATAATGACATCGGAATTCTGTACAGTGGACAATCTGTGTGCAATAACAAATACGGTCCTGCCCTTCATCAGAGCATCCATGCCACGCTGTACTATGGCCTCTGTCCTTGTATCGATAGAGGAGGTCGCCTCATCCAGAATCATCACTGGCGGATCAGCAACTGCCGCCCGGGCAATAGAGATCAACTGTCTCTGCCCCTGGGACAACCCGCTGCCATCTCCTGACAAGACCGTTTCATATCCGTCCGGCAACATACGGATAAACCCGTCTGCATTGGCACGCTTAGCCGCAGCAATACATTCCTCATCTGTGGCATCCAGTTTTCCATATCGCAAGTTCTCCATCACTGTCCCGGTGAACAGATTGACATCCTGCAGGACGATTCCCAGGGAACGGCGCAGGTCCGCCTTTTTGATCTTATTGATATTGATTCCATCATAACGGATCTTCCCGTCCGCAATATCATAAAAACGGTTGATCAGGTTCGTGATCGTCGTTTTTCCTGCACCTGTAGCGCCGACAAACGCCACCTTCTGCCCCGGTTCGGCATACAACGTGATATTGTGGAGCACCACTTTCTCCTCTGAATATCCAAAGTCTACATCGAACATCCTGACCTCGCCTTTTAGTTCGGTGTAAGTCAGTGTTCCATCCTCATGCGGATGCTTCCAGGCCCACAGTCCTGTCCGCTTTGGCGTCTCTGTCAGGACACCATTCTCATATTTGGCATTGACCAGGGTGACATATCCGTCATCGGTCTCGCTCTGTGCATCGATCAGCTCGAAGATACGTTTTGCTCCTGCCAGTGCCATGATGATTGCACTTAACTGCTGTGACACCTGCCCCAGCGGCTGGATAAAGCTTCTGGAAAGCTGTAAAAAGGAAGCGATCATACCAAGAGAAATGACATCTACTCCTGTCAGGCTGACATTGGTCACACCGCTGATTGCCAGACCTCCTCCTACAATTGCGACCAGAACATACAATACATATCCGAAGTTGTTCATGATAGGCATGAGCACGTTGGCATAGGTATTTGCCTGTGCGGCCTCGCCGAATAATTTTTCATTCTTCTGGTCAAAGATTTCCTTCGCCTTTTCCTCATGACAGAATACCTTGACTACCTTCTGTCCGTTGATCATTTCCTCGATATATCCATTCACATCTCCGATGGAGGCCTGCTGCCTGACAAAATACTTTCCGCTGTTTCCGGCAATCCTTTTCACCACCTGGAGAATCAGAACGATGAACAGCAGGACGAACAGGGTCAGCCACACACTGAGAGACAACATTGCAAAGAAGACTGCCACGATCGTTACGATAGAAGAAAAGAGCTGCGGAATACTCTGGGAAATCATCTGCCGCAGGGTATCCGTATCATTCGTATAGTGGCTCATAATATCTCCATGGGAGTGGGTATCAAAATATTTGATCGGCAGAGTCTGCATGTGGGAGAACATCTCATCTCTAATTTTTTTCAATGTACCCTGGGAAATCACCGCCATAGTCCGATTGTAGAACAGCGTTGCCAGAACACCAATCAGGTACACCCCTGCCAGCAGCATCACTGCCCTGAGAAGTCCGCTGAAATCCGGCACTGCCTGCACCAACAGCGGAGTGATATAATCGTCGATCAGGACCTGTAAAAACAAGGATGCCATGACACTCGCACCTGCACTTAACAGGATACAGAAAAGGACAATGACAAAACGTCCTTTATACTCTTCCATATACTTTATGATACGCTTCAGTGTCTGCATATCCAGCTTCTGCATTCTCTTATTTTCAATTTGACTGTCTTTATTTCTCTGTACTTTCTCATTTGTTTGGTTTGATTCATTCTGCTTACTCATCTTCACTGCCTCCCTTCTTCTGGGATTCATGTACTTCCCTGTAGATTGCATTTGTTTCCAGCAATTCTTCATGGGTCCCGATACCATTGATCTGTCCGTCGTCCAGAACAATGATCTGGTCAGCATCCTCTACAGAAGAAATCCTCTGTGCTATGATGATTTTCGTTGTATTCGGTATCTCCTCGCGGAATGCTTTTCTGATCATCGCGTCCGTCCTTGTATCGACCGCACTCGTAGAATCATCCAGAATCAAGATCTTTGGATTTTTCAACAATGCCCGTGCAATACAGAGCCGCTGCTTCTGCCCGCCTGACACGTTGCTTCCGCCCTGCTCAATATATGTATCATACCCTTTCGGGAAACGCTTGACAAAATCATCTGCCTGTGCCAGCTCACATGCATGAATCAGTTCTTCATCCGTTGCCTGTTCATTTCCCCAGCGAAGGTTTTCTTTAATTGTGCCGGAAAACAGCTCATTCTTCTGAAGCACCATGGCGACCTGATTACGCAGGGCCTCGATATCATAATTTCTGACATCGATGCCGCCCACCTTGAGGGAACCTTCTGTCACATCATAAAGCCTTGGAATCAACTGCACCAGTGTCGATTTCGAAGAACCTGTACCGCCAATGATTCCAATCGTCTCACCAGACTTGATATCCAGATTTACGTGATCCAGACATTTTTTGTGAGCCTTATTAGAATAGCTGAAAGAAACGTCCTCAAACTGAATCGAACCGTCTGGTACTTCCATCACTGGATTCTCTCCATCCCGCAGATTGCTCTCTTCTGTCAGCACTTCATAGATACGTTCCACAGATGCCTTGGACATCGTAATCATAACAAATACCATGGACAGCATCATCAGGCTCATCAGAACCTGCATTACATAGGTAATCAGACTCATTAATTCTCCTGTCGTGAACCCGCTCCCCGGACTTCCTCCGCTGAGCACAATGGCCCTTGCTCCAAACCAGGAGAAGAAAAGCATGCATGCGTACATGCAGAACTGCATGAGAGGCATATTAAAAGCAAGTGTTTTCTCGGCCTTTGAAAAGTCCTTGTAGATCATTTGGGAAATGTTCTGGAATTTTTGTCTTTCATAATCTTCTCTTACAAATGATTTGACGACTCGGATACCACGCACATTTTCCTGCACTACGTTATTTAACTTATCGTAGGTCTTAAATACTCTCCTGAAAATTGGATGCACTTTTGACATGATCAGCCAAAGCCCAATTCCAAGAACAGGGACACAAATCAGAAAAATCATAGATAAACGTGCATTTACCCGAAATGCACATACCAATGAGAAAACCAACATCAGAGGAGACCTCATTGCCGTACGGATAATCATCTGATACGCATTCTGTACATTTGTCACATCTGTCGTCATCCTTGTCACAAGACTAGATGTGGAAAATTTATCTATATTCGAGAATGCGAAATTCTGTACGTTATAATACATATCTCTTCTTAAATTCTTCGCCAGTCCTGCAGATGCATAAGCTGCCGTCTTTCCTGCTGCCGCTCCAAAAAACAGGGATAAAAATGCTGCGATCAAAAGTGCGATCCCCACCTTCCAGATATGTCCCATATCCCCTTTATCAATCCCATAATCGATCAGTTTCGCCATCATCAAAGGAATCAGCACTTCCATGATTACTTCCAGTGAAACCAGGATGGGAGTCAGAATGGAGTCTTTTTTATACTCTCTGATACTTTTTGCCAACGTCTTAACCATCTCTTAACCTCCTTCTATCATTGTCCGACATCAAACTATTTAGGAGAAAAGGAAGCCGGCTTTCTGCCGGCTTACCCCTCACTTACATTCTTCTTGATCCGTTCTATATAGGAATAAAACTGCTCCAATTCATCTTCTGTAAACCCTTTTACGATCTGGGCCTCCACAATATCCCTGTTACGCTCCATCTCTTCTCCCAGAGCGATTGCCTTGGGCATCAGTGTCAGCTTTTTCAGCCGTGCATCCTCTGGAACGCTCTCACGTCTGATCAGCCCCTTCTCTTCCATCAGGTTCACTACCTTGGAGGCTGTCGAACGGGTAATATTGAACTCTGACTCCAGATCCTTCTGATACACCGGCCCGCTCGGATGATCTCTTAAGTAAGCAATAATCCATCCATTCGAGCCCGTGATCCGATCGATCTGTACCCCGTTCATCTGGTTATCGATAAAACGCTTAATCAGGTTATCCAGTACCCGGAGCTCTCTTCCCATATACCGTTTTTCTTTCATCTTCATCCCTCTATTTGTTTGATACCTAACTGTTGTATATCTAACTGTTTGACATCTAACATTCTAACACGTGGACCAAACAATGTCAACCGCCTTTGTTTCTTCTTTTTTCTACAAAATCACCAAAATAAAGATTTCGGCGAGCCGAAATCTCGCGCCGAAGCGCCGCCGCTTGCGGCCATCTTCCTCTTGCGCGAAGTGCTCATCCCCCGGAGTTTTTTTTATTATATAGGAAAGTTCAAAGAACTATCCTATATAATAAGAAAATGCGCAAACTCATATCTGAATTTACGCATCTGCAACTCGGCGCTTATATCCGCTTTTCAATTGCCTTGAACGCTCCATTGATCATAAGAGCAAGACCTGCAGATAATACACTCCCTGCAATGATCTTGTAGATATTCATGGTGCGCAGTCCGTCAAAGAGAACCTTTCCTAGACCTCCGGCATTGATCATCGCAGCAATTGTCGCTATACCGATGGTCGATATAACTGCAAGTTGAATGCCTGTAAAGAATGCCTTCTTTGCCAAAGGCAGCCGGACCTTCCATAATACTTGAAAACGCCGCATCCCCATTCCTTCTGCCGCTTCTACCACCGCCGGATCGACCTGGTAAAGGCCAGAGATAAAATTCCTCAAAAGCAGATATTGGTTATAAGCCACTAATACAATCTCTGCTGTAGTCGTCCCCAGTCCCGTGACCGGAATCAAAAGAGCAAACAGTGCAAGACTCGGTACGGAATAGAGAACGGAAAAAATATGGATCATGTATTCCCCCGCTTTTCGGGAGTAAACAGCCAGAACCGTCAGTACCGCCGCAATCAGAAGAGAAAAGAACAACGTCACTGCCACGAGCTCTATGTGTTCTGCCAATGCCTCCAAAAGATCATCATAATGTTTCGCCAGATATGCTGTCATGCCGCTCATACATATCCCTCCCAAAGCTTTTCCTGTTCCCTTGCAGAACGAATCAAAGCAGCGGTAAACTCATCCGCAGGATCATGGATGATATTGGCAGGTGTATCGAACTGACAGATCTTCCCCTGATTCATGATCATCACCTTTGTTCCCAGTTTAAACGCCTCATGAATATCATGGGTAACAAGCAGAAAGGTCCTCTTTAATCCGCTGTGTATCCGCAGAAGTTCTTCCTGCAGCCCGATCCTGGTAATCGCATCCACAGCTCCAAAGGGCTCGTCCATCAGCATGATCTTCGGTTCTACTGCCAATGCTCTTGCCAGTCCTACCCTCTGCTGCTGTCCACCGGAAAGCTGGGATGGATACCGTTTTTTGAATTCCTCCGGCTCCAGGCCCACCATCTTAAGCAGCTCATTCACTCTGGCTTCGATTCTCTGCTTATCCCACTTCAAAAGCTTAGGAACCGTCGCCACATTATCTGCAATCGTCATATGTGGGAATAATCCAGTCTGCTGTATCACATACCCGATCCGCCTCCGCAGCTTCACCACGTCTACCTCTGAGGTATCTTCTCCGAATAGGAGAATCTTCCCCTCATCCGGTTCATACAGCCGGTTGACCATCTTTAACAATGTCGTCTTACCACAGCCTGATGAACCCAATATCGTAATGAACCCGCCCTCCTCTATGGAGAAGGAGACATGATCTACTGCATAATAACCTGATCCATCAAACGTCTTGCTGACATCTTTGAATTCTATTGCCGGCACTGACATCCTGGTGTCCTCCTTCCTGCCTTACTCTTACAGTCTTATCATTTGATAGATTCATAATATTCAGAAGCCACATCCTCATAATCTTCTTTCTCCACATCCACCTTTGCATTCAGCGCTGTTATAGATTCTGTATCCATCTTGGCACTGATTGCATTCAGGATATCCGCGATATCAGGATTTGCTTTCAAGATATTGTCACGTACGACCGGTGCCAGATTATAAGGGGGCCATACGTGCTTATCGTCCTCAAGCAGAGTGAACTTATCTTTATCTGCCAGCGGTCCCTCTGTCGTATATGCGGGTGTCACATCTGCCTCATCGCTGGAAAGGACTTCGTATTTCAATCCGCCGTCATATACCTTGGATGACTTCCAGTCGAACTTACCATAAGTCTTCTCTAATGCTGGAATTCCATCCTCTCTTTCATTGAATTCACCCTGTGATGCGAATCGAAGCTCTGACGCATGTTTCTGAAGATCCGAAATAGTCTTGATACCAAGCTCCTTAGCCAAATCTGTACGGATGACCAGTCCCTGTCCATCATTTGCCTGGGAATAATCCAGCCAGGTAAGCTGAAACTGCTTCTCATATTCATCCTTCACAGTATCATATACCTCCTGCGGGTCTGTAATCAGATCCATCCCTAAGACAGACAGAAGCCCAGTCCCTGTATATTCAGGATACAGATCGATCTCGTCATTGACAATCGACGTGTGGATTACGGAGCCTGCAATATCAAACACACGCTCCACCTGATAACCAGCATCCTCCAGCGCCAGCGCATAGATCTCAGACACAATCATTCCTTCTGTAAAATCCTTGGACCCTACACGAATCACGCTGCTCTTTTCAGCTTCCTTGTTCCCCTTTGCATCAGAATCCTTGTTCCCGCCGCATGCGGTCAGGGAAATCAGCATTACCATACATAAACACGCTGCTGCAGCTCTCTTCATCTTTGATCTCATCTTTCTTTTCTCTCCTTTTCCTGTGTACTTATACCTCATAAATATCCTGTCCAACAAATTAAAAATCACTCCTGCCAGGATAGACAACAGGGCCACTGAAACTCCGCCTACCAAAAGCAGGTCCGTCCTGTTCAGACCCAACCCCGTAAAAATAATTCCGCCCAGTCCGCCTGCACCTATCTTAGCTGCGATCGTCGCACTGGCAATGATCTCAATCATGGCCGTCCTCGCCCCAGTCAAAATATAAGGAACCGCAAGCGGCACCTTTACCTTCCAGAAAATCTGTCTCTGAGTCATCCCCATCCCAGCAGCCGTCTCCAGCATGAACTTAGGGACCTGCTCGAACCCATCCGCTGTATTCATCAGAATCGATGGAATCGCCAGAAGTACAAGTGCCGTCATAGCCGGCCTGACACCAGTCCCCATAATCGGAATCAGCAGAATCAGCACCGCCAGGCTCGGAATGATGCGCAGCACCTGGAAAATCCCGACGATCCATCTCTTCGACCGTCCATACCGGATACACAGATATCCGAGAGGAATTCCTATCATGGCAGCTACCAGAAGCGATAACAGGCTGATACTGATATGTTCACCCAGACTGGTCAGGTACTCATCCAAGCTGTTCGCAAAGTACGACTGCATTTTGATCCATATCTCATTCATTAACTTTTATCATTCCTCTCCGTTTTTGTATATTGTGTGTATTTATCATTAGTATAATGCAAAATGATTGTGAAAGCAAGAAAACTTTCGAATATACGTTCGTGATTTTAATGTAATTGTAACTGTTCACAGGTACCCTGTGCACAGTTACGATTTCAGCCCATTTTAAATGCATCTTCGATGCATGGGGCTGAAATCTATCCTACTGTCAACTCTGGCGCATAGCTTGACAGCAAGTGTCAAGCTTGCGAGTGAACAGTAACATGTAATTTCAATACCGCCTCTACCGGGCATACTTCTCTGCACGCACCGCATTGCAGACAATGCTCTGACTGAATATGACATGGGGTTCCTTCTGAAATACATCCCTGCGGACAGACCTTGATACATGCGCCGCACCCAAAGCAAGAATCCTGAATCTGAAATCCGGCCTTTTCCTCTTCCATGCCGTAGGAAAAACTCTCACGGTTAATTGGATGATGAAGCAGATCAAACCATTCTCCATAGCCTTCATAAATCAAAAATGCATCCAGTATCATCCGCGTCTCCCCCGGATATACTTCCTTCATCCCCGGGTTATCCTCAAATACTTTTTCAAGCCACTCTTTACCGACCATCTTCACCTTCCCTGTGAATTTCAGCGACTGACATTCTGGACACATCGCACTTAAAGCAATCTCTCCAGTCTGTACTAACTGCTCATAAAATGGTTTACCTTTAGAGGTGACAATATACATTCCCTCGTCAGACGAAATCATGATATTAATGATTCTGCTGTGAGGATGTCCCTCTATATCTACAGTTGCCGCAGAGGCGATTTTCACCTGTCGGAACATATCTACATATTTTCTTGCCTTCTCATCCATATGTATTTCCATCCTTTCCTCTTTTTGTAAATCTGATAATTACTTACTTCTTCTGATACTAATATCATATCTTTTCAGGTTCTAAACGTAAAGTACGCACAATAAAGTGGTTAAGTATCTTTAAGTAACTAAGCAACCTTTTAGTACCTGCTTTTCTTTTCTCAACCAACAGTATATAATCAATACATAGGCGCTTATATTCTCATACCGCCCTTACGATACTTTTTCATATTATAATGTAGGAGGAAAAATGATGGATTCCACGAATAAAATGCCAGAATGTCCCGTAGAAATGACACTGCAGCTCATCGGTGATAAATGGAAGGTTCTGATTATCCGCGATCTTCTCGGCGGAACCAAACGTTTCAATGAGCTCATGCGCTCAGTCAGTGGAATCAGCCAGAAGGTACTGACAGCCAATCTTCGCTCCCTGGAGGCCTCCGGGCTGGTAAACAGAAAAGTATATCCACAGGTCCCGCCCAAAGTTGAATATTCACTTACAGATACAGGACTGAGCCTGAAACCCATCTTAGATTCCATGATTGAATGGGGAATGGCATATAAGAAGAAGATTCAAAAATAAGCGGTCACAGTGACATGTCTCCTCTTTACTGATTATATCCATTAAAGAGGAGGCATATCACAAAGGCCGCTTATTTCTGTCTTACCTCCCGTGGGGCGCATCCATAAATTTCATGAAACATCCTGTTGAACAATTTATAATTAGTAAATCCATGCCGCTCCGCCAGTTCCATGACTCCTTCCCCTGTATTGCAGATATCATAATAGATATGCATGAGCCGGACCTGATTCACATATCTTGAAAAGGTCACTCCCATATTTTTCTTAAAAAATCGACTGAAATATTCTCTGCTTAGAAAAAAGTGTGAAGCAATACTCTCCAGGGAAATACTTTCTGAATGGTGTTCTTCAATATAATCGGTTATTTCTCCCAATCGTTCCAGGCTGGATTCCTTCTCTGCAATTCCATTCTCCTTTGCCTGCACGGAAAAATGATTGAGCATTTCAAAGAAGATTTCCATAGCTACCGCCTGATCCTGTAACTGATAGCCCAGGGGCTGTGTCACATACAACGGCGGAAGCCTCTTTAACAGCCTGCAGATTTCCAGGTACTTTTTAAGCTTTTCTTTTTCCAGAGTCTCTCTGGAACATTCCAATTTAAATTCATCAATATTTTCAATATAGGTCTTCATCCTGTTTCTGGAATAATGAATGACTACCATCATAGAGACCTTGGCACATTTCAATTCATGAATCTGATTAGAATCTACAATTACAAATTCTCCTGCTACCATTGTGTGGTCCTTCCCTTCAAAAATAACATTACCTACCCCATTGAGGATATAGATCACTTCCACGGCAGCATGCCAATGTGCAGGAATGTACTGTCCCTTGTTCGTATAATAACGAATATCAATTCCAGTCTTCTCTAATTCATAAAGTGGTTCATAAAGCATATCAGAAACCTCCTGTATTCACCTTAGCTACGATTTTTCTGTTGTTCCATTGCGGTTCCGTGTGAAGACTAGGTATTCCAGTGCCCCCTTTCGGGCACACTTTATGAAATATCATCAGTCCATAAGGTATATCTTATTTCCGTTTTCGTAAAATGTCAATATTGCCCTAATAAAAAGTCAAGATATTATCTAAAATCTATATTTTCCGCATGATATCATAATAACTGTCAAAAGGAAATGTCAAAAAAAGAAAGGAGAATGTACTATGAGTAATACATGTGCAGCAACTATGAAAACTACAACTTCTGTAAACTATGAGAAAAAGGTATCTTTATTCGAGCGTTTCAAAAAATACCTGCTTGAAAACAATGAGATCATCTGCGCTGGTGTAATCACAATGAATGGCGGCACTTACATTCCAACAAATTTAAGAAACAGATAGTGTGAAAAGTATGGAATGCAGAGAAACTAAAAAAGTACATAAAGAAGAGTAAACAGCAGGTATCCCCTATTTCAGGAACCTGCTGTTTTTATGTATCATTGTTTATTTTACATTGCAGCTTTTATATATTGCCTTCTCCACTATTTCCAAATGATATCACCCTTTCTCCTCGGAGCAGTCCTAAGATAGGTAACTGCCGGATAACCAAGAAGCATGCAGCATGCCACTGGCTTTTCCCCAATTCCCAGCCATTCTCTCAACGCAGATCTTGCACTGATGATACGCATCAAATACCCACTGTATAATGCACCAAGGCCTTCTGCCACAGCCACATTCTCTATATTTGCAGCAGCCAGACCTCCGTCTAAGGGGTGATCAGACGTAATCACTAAAAGGGATGGTGTATTAAAAAATAAATTATCTTCCTTTGGATCTGCCTGCCATTTTTTATAAAAACTGCCGAAAACTCTTGCATACACGGGTGCCGTCTTCTTCAACATTGCCAGCACCTCCGGCATCTCATCCCACAACAGCTTCTTAAATTCCTCCACCCCATCCTGCACAAAGACAAAAGTACATCCCTGCAGGTTCTTTGCGGTGGCTGTATACCGCCCTGCATCCAGAACATGCTCCACCTTTTCCCGTTCGATCTTGTCCGGCCTGTAATTGCGGATACTTCTTCTGAACTTTATTGCATGGAGCATATTCTCCGGACGGATGCAAAATGTATCTGCATCATACTTCTCTATGTCATCCATATCGTATTCTGGAATAGATACGGCTTCCACTGGGCAAAGTGCCACGCAATGACCGCATTCAATACATGGTTTTACCACTTTTGCTTTGCCATCTTCCAAAACAAGAGCTCTACCAAAACAATCTTTGATACAGGCTCCACATCCTATACAAACATTCTGTTCTATCTTTACCATAATACTTCACACCTCCATATCTGCCATCTGCTTTTCATTATATCATATTTTTCCATTTCCAGGACATACTATAATCGAACCTTCCTGCTCATATCGTTGGTGAACTGTAATGATTCACAGATTCCTGTGCACAGTTACGATTTCAGCCCATTTTAAATGCATCTTCAATACACGGGAATAAAAGACGATAAAATGAAGGAATGGAGAATCGAACATCGAAAGGAGAATTCTTTACATGAAAGCAATCATTGACAGAGATGGATGTATCAGTTGCGGTCTGTGCGTGGCAACCTGCCCGGAGGTATTTAGCATGGCTGACGACGGACTGGCTGAGGTCATCAGCGATATCACTTCTGAAACTGAAGAATTAGCTCAGGAGGCTGCTGACAACTGCCCTGTAAGCGTTATCGCTGTAGAATAGCCGCCTTACCATCCACTGATAAAACGGACACACGAAAATAACACGGTCAAAAACTGCCCCATCTATTGAAGTCGGACATGAAACCATGATATATTGAACTTAACACATTTTCTTGTTCGAGGGATTGGGAGGCAGATATGGAAACAGTGATTGAAGTAAAAGATCTGGTAAGAGATTATGGTACTATCGAGGTGCTCAAAGGATTTGATTTTTGCGCCCGTGAAGGAGAATTCATTACGATCATGGGGCGTTCCGGCGGCGGTAAGAGCACCTTCTTAAAGGTACTTGGCCTGGTGGACCGTCCCACTTCTGGAAAAGTATATTTCAGAGGTGAGGATTCTGAGGATCTCTGGGATTCCCAACTGGCTGATATCCGGCGCAGAGAGATTGGTTATGTGCACCAGGATTCCAGGCTGATGGACTGTCTGACTGTGGAACAGAACATCAAGCTTCCCATGATTCTTGACAAAAAGGATACGAAGACAATGCAGAGCCGGACAGAGGAAATTGCCGGACGTTTTGGAATCGGTGCCCTGACGAAGAAGTACCCATCCGAGCTATCCGGCGGTGAAAAGCAGCGGACCGCTATCTGCCGTGCATTAATCAATAACCCGGATATTCTCCTGGCAGATGAACCGACCGGGAATCTGGACAGCCAGTCCGGCGAGATTGTAATCCACGCTCTGGAGGAAATCAACCATGATATGGGAAAGACCGTCATTCTTGTAACGCATGACCCTAAGCTTGCCAGCTTCAGTCAGAAGACGGTCCTTTTAAAAGACGGCTTGATCCTGGAGACTATTGTCCGTCCGAAAGGGGAAAAGAACGAGACACAAAGAGCATACTATCAGATGATTATGGACAAAATGGAGGAACTATAACAGTTCCCCCATTTTTGTAATTCCCTTCATTGAAAACAAAATCTTTACAAGCTTTGGATCGAACCAAGTTCCAGCCTTTTCCACAATCTCGTCCATGCTCATGCCCTCAAAATACGCCTCAGTAAGCGCCAGTATCCTGGCTGCAAGTGGAATCTCCTCTCCCCCAAGAGAGGCCGGCTGCCCGCTTCCATCCCAGTGCTCCGTATAATAGAGGATGCAGTCCGCTTCTTCATGATATTCATCCAACGTAGATAAAATTCGATATGAAATCTCGGAATGTTGTCGTGTCAACCCTTCTTCTCCGTTATACCCTGCACTTTCCAAATTCGCAAATGCACACATTCCTACCTTTCTCAACTGATAACTCTTCTTCAAGAGCTGCTCAGACTCTGGACACACCTTTGCTGCAAACACTTCCAATACTTGATTCTCTTCCTCTGTAAGTTCCCGAATCATTCCATTTTCTTCTGCCTGCTTCATAATGTCAGACACCAGGCAGTGTTTAATCTGGCTGCTCCTGCTCAGCTTCTGTGTATACATCATTTCATCCGCAGCTTTTAGAGTCTCACCGATCGGCTGCAAACAGTCCTCCTTTAACGCGTACCCCATGGAAACCGAGACCTTGGTTCCACACACAGTCGGCCTGTCGAATACAGCTTGTATCCTGCGGATCAATTCCTCTGCCTCATCCCTGGTAGTCTGCGGAAAAATCATCGTATACTCATCTCCGCCGGTACGGGCAAGCACGCCTTTTCCACCACAGCCTTCCTTTAAACATTCGGCAGCCGTACAGATCAACTGATCTCCAGCCGCATGTCCAAATACATCGTTTACAAACTTCAATCCATTCAGGTCACAGCCAACAATGCAGAGGGGCAGATATTGCTTTCCATCCAGCTTCATCAGCTCACGTTCGAAATAGCGTCTGTTGTACAGACCTGTCATGGAATCATGAAAACTCATATACTCTGCTGCTTTGCGCTTCTCCTCGCGGATGATGGCCTCATGAACGATTGCCTTGATTCCATCCGAAATCTCATCAATCTCTTTATTTGTAAAGCTTGCGGCATCCACCGCCTCCACATTGCCTTTTGCTAAATGCTGCACACGCGCTGCAAGCTCTATGAGCGGCTCTGCAAACCGATGACTTAGGACCTTACTCAAAACGAAACTTAAAACAAATGAAACTACCAGAATCAAAAGCAAGAGTGAGATCAGACTGTAGTAAACGGGTCTGAACACCTCTGCTCTATCGATAGCCGTCCCAGCCAGGAGCCGCGTTTCTGGTATCCACTCAAAGTAAGCAATCTTGGTAACTCCATTATTTTCAAATATTGCGTAATTGCGATCTCCGCTGACGATCTCACTCCACACTTTCTCATCAATACGGGACTGTACAGAATCATTGATCTCATTCTCATCTGGATGCGCCAGAATAATCCCCTGGGGATTGACCAAAAAACTCCGCTGAGATGTATATCGGTACTTCGTACTCAACTGCTCGTTAATGTTCGCATTCGAACAATCGATTGCAATCACTCCGGTCAGTCTGCCTTCTGAATTAATCAACCGCTTGCTCTGGCTCAGCAGCCACTCCCCTGTATACAAATCCTTATATGAGGTCTGAGAGACCCCCTTTGACATCCTTGCAGACTGATACCAGGGTCTTGTCGTAGCATCCGATTTTTCTGGCAGCGGATAGCCTGCAACACAGATCCTACCGTCCGTATACCCTGCATATATGTACGTCACACGTGGAATTTCTTTTTCTATCTTTGCCATCGTCTCCACGACCTGATCGTAACTGTTTTCATCCGCATTAATCATCGCTTTATCGTGCGAGAGGATTTCTATAATAGAGGAGCTCTCATAAAACATCCCTTCCATATAAGTTACGATCTGATTATTACAGTCACGCAATTGGTTCTTTACACTATCCTCACTGCTGTTATAAACAAGCCAGAGAAGAATCCCGGCAAATAGCATAGAAATCAGAATAAAAAAGACAAAGACTACCTGAAAAATCTCTTTCTTTATGCTAAGTCTTCCCTTAAGCTGTCCCTTGAATTGTCCTTTTAACTTACCATTCAAAAACATCACCTCATACAGTGCCTCATAAGAGTCTTGTTCTTCCAATTTAACCTGTAAATCATTCATTACCATTTTTTTCCATAAAAGAGTATATCATAAGAACGACTTTTTAGAAATATATTCAAGTGATAAATTTAAAAGGAAGGAAGTCATATGGGCAGCATGCCCATATGACTTCCTTCCTTTTATGTATCATCCGGTGATTTTTTCTCTATGCTCTATGACAGCTTTGACAGACTTTTATTTTTTCCATAACATACTGTTTTACCTGCTCTCTTCCGGCTGCATTGTACTTCTTGGGATCGATTGTACCCGGTTCTGCATCCAGCACAGATCTTACTCCTTTGGTAAATGCAATACGCAGATCTGTTGCATAATTCACCTTGCAGATTCCTCTTTTAATGCATTCGCGCACTGTCTCATCCGGGACTCCAGAGGTTCCGTGAAGTACAAGGGGAATGCTTACCTTCTTCCTGATCTCACTGAGCCGGTCCAAATCCAATTTAGGTGTCCCTTTATATACTCCATGTGCAGTACCAATCGCCACTGCCAGAGAATCAACCTCTGTCAGTTCCACAAAACGTGCGGCATCAATCGGGTCCGTATACGGATTTCCATCCCCTGCTTCCAGATCATCCTCTTTGCCGCCGACCTTACCCAGCTCTGCTTCCACCGGAATTTTTGCAGGATGACAAGCATCCACAACGGCCCTGCTGACTGCGATGTTCTCTTCCCAAGTACCATGAGAACCATCGATCATGATAGAAGTATAACCGGCACGGTATGCCCTCATCGCAAGCTCAAAACTGCTGCCGTGGTCCAGATGTATGACAATTGGCACACTCATCTTTTCGGCTGCGGCCTTTACATTCGCATAAAAAATTTCCAGATCCGCATATTTCACAGTAGACGGTGTAGTCTGCATGATGACCGGAGAACGCAATTCTTCGGCTGCCGCTGCCACGGCCTGTACCATTTCCATATTTTCCACATTGAAAGCACCGATTGCGTAACCGTTCTCCTGTGCATCCAGTAATAATTCCTTTGTTGTCACTAATGGCATTATATTCCCTCATTTCTATTCATTTATCCCGACTCGTTCTATCTTGACTTGACTCAAAAGCCTTTCCTGTACCTCCGGCTCAAAACATCCGGTCTCCGAAGAAAGAGCCGCTGCCGTCGCTGTTGCCACGGCATACCGAAGCGCATCCTTTGGGGCCGCCTTTCGCTTTAGTGCCACAGCAAGAGCACCTACCATAGAATCACCGCATCCGACTGTATTGACTACCTCAAGCTTCGGAGGCCTGCCCTGAAATACCCCCTCGCTGCACACGAGCAAAGCCCCATCCCCGCCAAGGGAGATCACAACGTTGGGAATTCCCATCTCATAGATCTTCTGTGCATAGCTTACAACATCCTCAAATCCCTTTACTTGAATTCCAAATAGTGCCTCAATTTCATCCTGATTCGGCTTCACCATCGTAGGACATGCTTTCAGACCATTTTCAAGCAATTCACCGTTGGTATCTAGTATCACCTGTTTTCCAAGATCTTTTGCACATTGTACCAAACTCTGGTAAATATCCTTGGAAATCCCCCGGGGGACACTCCCTGATATGGTTACGACACTGCTGTCCTGGATCATTTTCGGAAAACACTCCAGAAACGCTGTTTCCTCTTCCCTTGTGACAGGTTCTCCCGGCTCCAGATATTCCGTGGACCCATATCCCTCATCCAAAATATTAATACAGCTTCTTGTCTCAGCCTTCACATGAACGAACCGATGAAAAATCCCATCCTGCTCAAGCAATGATTCCAAATACGCACCATTGAATCCACCGGTAAATCCCGTCGCCTGTACTTCTTCCTTACAAAGCTTCACGATCCGTGCCACATTCATCCCTTTCCCTCCTGCACTGTTTCGGCAGGAGGCTACGCGCATGACAGTTCCATTTTCAATACGGCGGTCCATAAAATACGCCTTATCGATAGACGCATTTAACGTCACTGTTGTTATCATCATCTCTACCTCTCACTGTCAATCAGAATCTTTCCTTTGACATTTCCCGGTGTCTTATACATCTCAAATGCATCTGCTATCTTACTGAGCGGCATTTTTCTAAAAATAAACGACTCGTCAAATTTCAGTTCTCCTGTCCTAAAATAGTGGGCCGTAAGCTCCCACTCTTCTCCTGGAAACGGAGCGCTGTAGGACATCCAGGAGCCCGTCAGGGTGAATTCCTTCCGATTCATGTTCTCCCATTCTTTCACCGAGAAGCTCAAGTCCTTTGTCGGTGTCCCTACAAAACAGACACCGGCTTTATTGGCAGCCAGTTCAAAGGCCATCTTCATGGTGACAGTATTTCCAGCGGTCTCATATACATAATCGAACCCCTTTCCATCTGTCAGCGCAAAGGCCTGTTCCATAAAGTCTGGTTCCTGTGTATTGATGCCCGCCGTTGCACCAAGCCTTGCACCAAGCTCCAAACGCTCTTTTGCAATATCAAATACAACGACCTTTTTCGCTCCGAAAATCTTCGCCCACTGCATGACGAACATTCCAATCGTACCGCCTCCGAGGACCGCCACCGTTCTTCCGCCCTCATATGGCACTCTTTTCAGGCCATGCAGCGCCACAGTAGCTGGTTCAAAAAAGGCACCCTGCTCGAAAGAAACCTGCTCTTCAAAAGGAACTGCATTCCTTTCCGGTACAACGACATACTCTGCAAAGCTTCCAAATTCACGGGAACCAATGAATCTGTAATGTCTGCACAAGGAATAATCCCCTTTTTGGCAATCCTCACACTCCATACACGGAACCAGAGGCACCCCGGCCACTCTGTCCCCCGGCGCCACCCTGGTGACGCCTTCACCCACTGCTTCCACGACTCCTGAAAACTCGTGTCCCAATACATTCGGGAAGAAATGGCATGCATCACCATTGACTCTAGGCACATCTGAGCCACAGATTCCGGTATACTTTACTTTTATCAACACCTGCCCTTTTTTAGGCATAGGTTTTTCACACTCTTCATAGCGAATATCATCCTTCGCGTGAACAACTCCTGCTTTCATCTTCTAATCCTCTTCTTTCAATTCTGCAGCTCTTTTCTTAGAACAACGGACTGCGAACACCATACACAAAATATAACCGATTAAAATGACGGCCATCCCCATCAGATTTTCTCTTGCAAATATCTGGGTGAATACATAGGTAATCGGACATCCTCCCTGATCCATAGCTGCCATCAGACTGCTTCCATCTGTGGAGCCTGTCGTAGCCGCCAGCTTGGTCACCCATGGAATCGTCTGATTTGTGATCCAGATAGTGACAAACATAATTGCACTGCCTGAGATTAAGGTGCGGAACAGATTTCCTTTATGCACAGCTACAGCGATTGCAATAAAGAAGCCAATTGTAGCCAAGTCACCAAATGGAAGCACCTTATTTCCAGGTACGATCACTGCGATCAAAAGGGTCAGTGGAATAAAGATCAGTCCTGCTGTTACCACCTGTGAGTCTCCAAGGAGGATTGCAGGATCCAGCCCGATGTAATACTGAGAATTTCCGAACCTCTTTGCCATCAGTTCCTTCGCCCTCTCTGAAATGGGCATCAGACCTTCCATAATACATTTTACGATTTTCGGCATCAGCACCATGACAGCAGACATCTTCACACCAAGCGGAAGAGCCGCCTGTGGACCGTACCCTGCCAGGAATCCGACCACAGTACCTAAGATACCTCCGATGACGATCGGTTCTCCAAGCACACCTACCTTTTCCTGCAGAGTATCTGCAGTAAGATCAATCTTCTTTATTCCCGGAATCTTATCGATGATCACATCGATCACGCAGGCAATAGGTGCCATATACGCAGAGGTTCCATGGGGAACTGTCAGCCCATCCAGCTCAAAATAATCAGACATCAGCGGTGCCCAGATATCACCCAGCTTGTATGAGATAGCAGCATGTACTACAACACCCAGTATGCCCACCCAGAAATTTCCGGTCACTGCATAAGCGATAGCTCCTGTAAATGTCATGTGCCAGATATTCCAAATATCGATGTTGACAGTCTTTGTCAGTTTCGTCACAAGCATGATCACATTGACCAGGATTGCGACCGGTATTGCAACTGTCGCAATATTGGAAGACCACGTAATCGGAGAGGCACCCGGCCAACCGATATCAACAACACTTAATGACAAGCCAAAACGTTCGGACATTGCCTGTGCCGCAGGTCCCAATTCTGCATTCATCATATCCACGATCAGGCTGAGCCCTACAAACCCAACACCGATCATCAGACCAGAACGAATCGCCTTTCCAACCTTGATGCCGATACAGATACTAATGACTGCAATCACGATCGGGAGCATGACAGACGCACCCATATCGATGATATAATTAATTCCTTTTCCTATCATTTCCAACATTTTTTATCATCCTCCAGAATGTTCTCTTATGTAGCGAATCAATCCTTTAATACATCCAATATTGCCGCTTCTGTTTTTTCTACGCCTACCCCGGAAATAAAAGGCATTCCTGTGATCAGCGGCACACCGTAATCTCTTTTAACCTTTGATGTAGTAACGATCAGGCTCGTGCCCGGAAGATTTGATTCGATTTCTGAAATACGGATCTGGCAGATCTCCACGTCAATATTGTTCTTCTTACATAATTCTACAACTTTATTTGCTGCGATTGTTGAAGTCGCTACTGCTCCGCCACATGCTACAATTACTTTCTTTTTCATAATAAATTCTCCTTCTCTCTGATAATTTCAATAATTTCTTTCTTCTCGTTTACTTCTAATAATTTCTTCAATACATCTGTATCCTGAATGATTGCTATGATCTGCTGTAAATTTTCCAAATGCGCATTTGGATCTTTTACGGCCAGCATAAATACCAATCTGACCTGTGTCGTCTCATCATCGGTTCCCATCTGAATGAATGTGACCGGATTTTTTAGCACTGCGATTGCAATTCCCGGCTCCTTCACATGACTGACATCCGTGTGCGGAATCGCTACGCCGATCCCGTCTACATCCAGCCCAGTCGGAAACTCACTTTCCCGTTTCATCAAAGCTTCTACATAAGTATCTTTACAATAACCTTCTTTGATGAAGGCCGCTCCCAACTGCTTCATGACATCATCTGATGTCCCGGCCTCAAGCCCAGTGAAGATCAGGGAATCCTTTAACTCCTCCCAAATCATATGTCTGACTCCTTTCGTATCTATGATTCCTTTATTCCAGATAAATTTATTTTGAAAGATTTTTGCTTGCCGGCTCTCTCTTTCTGTACTTATATCCTAGCATGTCGTTCTTATGAAAAACAGTCAAAGGTATTTCCTATTTTTTGCAAAAAAATAGAACGGTCAAAATCTTTTCCAAACTTCTTGAAAAAATTTTGACCATCCTGAAAAATCCAATATCTAGTGTTTTCTTATGAAATAGAGCACCTTTTATTCCTTCCTTTGCTCATGATCTGCAATCTAATAATCTGCAGTCTTATATTCAAATTCCTCTATAATATGAGCTGCCTCTAGCGTTGTATCACACTCTCTGAGCCGACTTTTGAATTCTTCGTTCTGAAGCATGTTGACCAGATTAAAAAATGCCTTCAAGTGGGTCTTATGATCCACTGCGCTCAGACAGCAGACGAACTCCACCGGATCATTTTCTTCATCTCCAAATGGAACCGGGGTCTTTAAGCGAATCAGGTTCATTCCCACCTTCACACTTCCCTGTTCCAGCCCTTCATGTGGAACTGCAAATCCCTTGGACAGCACCACATAGGGACCGTTCTCTTCTATATTATGAATCATTGCATCAATGTAACGCTCTTCGATATATCCCTCTTCCAACAGCTTTTCTGCAGATCGATGCACCGCATCCCGCCAATCTGTACACTCTACCTCAAGTTGGATATGATGTTCCATCAGAAGGTGATGCAGGTCCGGGGAAAAGATTTCCGCATCCGCCTCCACAGACTGTTTGAAATACCCCCTTACGACCTTTCGTATTTCCTTCATCACATCCGTCGCATCCTCCGGGACCATCCGGTATATAACCGGAGCAAGCTGCTCCAAAAGTCCCTTCGCAGTCAGCTCCTTTGCCTCCACGCGGGAAGGCAGATGCCGGCTGTTGCGCAGCGCATCGATCTTATTGCCGACCCGGATATAATCTTCATCGTTCAGCATAGGAGAAACAATCACATACTCTATCCTGCATTCCGGCAGCGGAACCGTGGAGATGATAAAATCAGCCTGTTCCTGGGAAATGTTTTTGGCCTCATGAGAAGAGATGATATCCACAATTTGAAAGTTAAAATGTTTCTTTAACCGCTCCATCAAAAGCTGAGACGTCCCAATTCCCCCATGGCAGGCCACAATGACATGGAAAGCGATTTCTTTATTCTTTTTCCGCTCAAGCGCAGCACATACATGAATCGTAATATAAGCGATCTCATCCTCGGTAAGCTGTCTGCCTACATGCTGACAGATAATATCGAGCTGGTTCTTCACGACTTCAAGCACATCCTGGTTATCTTCCAGCACTTCCCTGACCAGTGGATTGACCGGATAGGAAGCTGGAATGGATGTAAAAACAGATTCCAAATGGTTAGACAGATTCTCGAAAAAATCATAGTCGCCGTTCAAATTGATCTCCAGTTCCTCCGAAATATTCTCAATGAACTGCCTGGTGATGAGCTGTATTTTAACAGCCTCTCGCTCATTGGACTTTTGTTTGATATAGCGCGCCATGACCAGCATCTCACTTAAAAACTGTACCTCATCCTCCGTGGTATTGATCTGGCAGTATTGGGAAATATATTTCAGGATATCCTGTGCCATCCGGTATTTGGTGTTATCCTTCTTTTTTCGAATCTCCATATATTCTCCCTGCAGATTCCGGTTTACCATGATTCCGAGATACAATAACAGCTTCTGGAAGGAATCATCTGTGAGGAAACTCTTATGGAGATGCTCCTGCTCACTCAAAATCTTCTGTATGGTGATTTTATTTCCAGCCTGGACACTGATATATTTTGCAGCAGCGTTCTCTGAATCTGTCTTTACGCCTGCGCTGGCAGCATCTGCCGCGTTGCCAAGCCCCATCAAAAAAAGGCGTTTGTCGCTTTCCCTTCCTTCTACACGCAGCCCCTTATTGGGATGAGAGAGAACCTCCAAGTTCCCGGAACGAATAAATGCCTTGATATCATCCAGGTCATTGATGACCGTCGCCCGGCTTACGAACAAGCTGTCCGCAATTGTTGACAGGGTGATGTATTCCGATGAACTGATCAACATGGCCGCTGCGATCGTTCTGCGTTCCTCTTTGGAGAGCTTGTAGACATAATAGTCTTTATCTGATACAAGATTCAATATCTGCGGAAAATCCTCACCTCTATGAATCTGTCCCCCACTCTTTAATTCCAATTCTCCCAAATGGTTCTCCCGCAGAATCTCATTGATCGCATTCAGATCATTCCTTATCGTCCGTTGAGAAACCTGGAACTGCTCAGCCAGATTAGATATCTGCACCAGCCTGTCCAATTGATTCAATTCATTGATGATAGACACAGTCCTTTTGTTCATTCACAAACCTTCTTTCAGCTAAATCAATGCCATTACTGCCTCTGCTATCTCTCCCCCATGTCCGATGACCCGGTCCGCAGATTGGATTTCTTCCGGCGCATATCCATAAGCACAGCCCACGACCGGAATCTGATTCTGTCTTGCTGCGTCAATATCGAACTTCCGGTCTCCGACCAGGCATGCAGCTTCACATCCAAGCTGTTTGAGCAGTGTTCCCAGGACTTCTGCCTTACTGCTTCCCATATTCAGGGAACCGATCACAGGAAAATAATCCTTGAGATGAATCATCTCCAGCACATGCTCGATGTGCTCCGGGAAGGCGTTGGAACAGATTGCTAATTGATACCCTGCTTCTAAAAGCTTATCCAGGCTCTCCTTAACTCCTGGAAAGGCTGCAGCGTGTTCCTCCATCAGTTGAAATTCGTAATCTTTGATATCCTTTCTCCAATCTGCCAGTTCTTCGCCTGAGAGGCTTACGAAAAGCTTCTCTATGATTCCAGCGGGACTCAGGCCGATACAGGATATGATCTCTGCTTCTTCTGCCCTTCTGCCGCGCTTTTTCAATGCCCTTTGATAGGCTTCCAGGGCATACAATGCCGTCTGGTTCAATGTGCCGTCAATGTCAAAAATTGCATACTTGCTCATGATAACCTCCTGTTTTTGTATGATACCTCGCTAAGTACGAATATTATACCTTGAAGTATTGACCGATGGAAAGTGTAAAATGTTGCAATGATGTGGGAAGGGAAGTGCACTAATGGTTCAATTTGCGAGAATACCGTCCAGGAATTCTAATGTTTTCGTATAAGTTTCCCACCCCTCCAGTGTGGTAAGGTCGAACTGGTATTCATGGCCGATTTCTCCATGAGACTTGTCAAAGAACAAAGACTGTGTCGGAACTCCTTTTTCTTCCAACACCTGTACAAGTTCTTTCCCTTCCTGTTCAAAGGAGCCTGTATTTCCATCCGCGATAAAAGCGGGCGCGTAATCCGAGGTTATATAGTCTTTGATCGTTGTCGTCTGTATCATATGTCCCTCACTCCAATGTTTATCCCCAAACATTGCCCAGCCGATTCTGGATGCTAAAAACTGCATCATCTTGTTATCCACATTCAAAATCTTCTCTACATTATAAGGACCGCAGTATAGGAGTACCCCTTTCAGATTCTTTGCATCCAGTCTGGAGACAACGCCTAACTCTTCTTCATATGAAGCATTGCTGGCAAGCAGGCCAGCCTGTGCCGCAATGTGGGCCCCTGCAGAATCTCCTGCCACAATAACATTTTCCATGTCTATGGGAAGACCGTCATCTGCCTGCTTCTGTAACTCTGCTATACATTCCTCTACCTGACGCACCTGTCCTGGGTAAGCAATTTCAGGAGCCCACTCATAATTGACCGTTGCCACGGCATATCCTTCGCCTGCAAGCATAGTGCTCCAGTTTTCCACCCCTGACTTATCACCTGCGACAAAGGCACCTCCATGAACCCATACGATTATAGGAAGTTTTCCACTGTACTCCTTCGGCAGATAGAGATCATACTGATTTTTCCCATCCTCGGAAGGATATGTGAGGTCTCTTTGAATCTCAACTTTTTCCTGGACCTCCTCATATCCGGGGGGATTATGTATCTCACCCTCCCCGCCGAACGCATGACGTAAAAGGAACACCCCGGGCATAGGGCTGACATATAGATAGATTCCTAACGATGTGCATAGAAGTACCATCATAATAAGCAGAATAAGGAGCCCCCTTTTAAATATCTTCATTCTCGCTGTTTCCTTTCAAAAGTCTTTTGTAATAGGAATTAGCTGTATAAAGTGCTGCCACTGGATTATGCCCCAATACACGGTCTTTCACAACAAGCGTCGTCACTGGTGCTTCTGAATATTTATAAAACAGACTGTCATGCCCAACACAGAGCCCCACCGCAATATTCAGTTCTGTCTTTTCTATATTTAAACGCTTAGCCTGATGAATGGGATTGCACATATTCTTTCCCACTCTTTTACAGGACTCATCGATTCCTACGCGGGATTTATCTACGGCCCCTGCTTTACATGCCACACCAAATACCTCGAAACCTTTTTTGCGCAGAATCGATGCCAGAATCCTTGATTCATTGATCAGCCCCACACATGTAGCAATTCCTATTTTTTCGTATCCCATCCGTTTGGCAAATTCCGCTGTCTCCTCAACTCTCGTCATCATTCCATAAAATTCTGCCTCTACGCTAGCAGCCTCCAGCATGATTTTGTGATTCTCTTCCTCTTCATATAATTTCAGGGATTCTTCCAGAACAGCCTCATCCAGATTTTCTGTCGTAAGGCAGAAATTAGGATATGTTTTATTTCCCACACTACAATTTGTTACTGCACAATCGATGCAGCTCCTTTTTACTTCTTTTTCCATGAATATATACCTGCCTTTTTATTTTTCCACTCTATTATACTGTTTTAAGTGTCGCTTTTCCATGGAAAATCACACATACTGGAAAATTTTAGTCAATTGAAAATAACGTGTTATGGTGGTATGATAATTAAATAGGGGATAGAAAGAAATTTGCTTATTAACTGAGGGGGCATCAATCATGGAAAATTTATTTGCAAAGAGACTGAAGATACTTAGGCTGTCACGCCGTATGACTCAAGACCAGGTCGCAGGTTACCTTGGCGCAAGCCGTCAGGCAATTGCTAATTATGAACGTGGGAAACGGGAATGCGGAATAGACTCCTTGATTTTGCTGGCAGATCTGTTCGGGGTCAGTGTAGACTTTCTAATTGGTCATTCGGACTATCGGAATAGATAGAGATACTTGATTGCAAAAGTAAAATAAGAGCTGGAGGTCAAAGGCCTCCAGCTCTTATTTACAAAAACTATTCTTTTACAAATTTACATTTACAAATTCACTCCGGTATTTGAAATTAATCCCAGCTCTCGTTCCAGGTCATCCGCAGGAATCCACCCCCGCTCCCTTGCTGATTGCTCTCCTTCTTCCAATTTTGAAAACAATGTAAGTGTTGCCTTCATCCGATCATATTCTTTCATATCCAATATCAATATTCTCCGTGTCCATTTTTTTGTTAAAAATACCGGAGTTCCTTGTAATTTCAAGGAATTCCGGTATTTCGTCTTCATAATCGGAGTGACAGGATTTGAACCTGCGACCTCTACGTCCCGAACGTAGCGCTCTACCAAGCTGAGCCACACTCCGATATGTATGAACTTGTGTTCTTCTCCTAAAGAGAAAATTAAGAATCTGCTTTCGCAGATTCTTAACTACGGATAGAGGACTCGAACCTCTACTAACAGAGTCAGAGTCTGCTGTGCTGCCATTACACCAATCCGCATCAGCATTTTGTTTTGTCTTGTCCGACGCAACATGGTTATTATAACAAACTCCCGGAAAAAATCAACCCCTTTTTTTAATTTCCATCAAAAAAAAATTTCAAGCGCTTTTTTCTGAATATTCTGAAAACAATCAACAAAGGGGACTGCCCCCTTTGTTAACGTTCTCCCCCTCTACAAAGCCTTGATTCTCTGGATTGCTTCCATTGTATTCTCATAGCTGCCAAACGCAGTAAGACGAAAGTATCCTTCTCCGCTTGGACCAAAACCAGAGCCCGGAGTCCCTACTACATTTGCTTTTTCTAACAAGAAATCGAAGAAATCCCAAGAACTCATGCCATCTGGTGTTTTTAACCAAATATATGGAGCGTTGACTCCACCAGATACGTGATATCCTGCATCCCGCAGGCCATGGGAAATGACTTTTGCATTATTCATATAGTATGCTATTTGTTTTTTTAACTGTTCACGGCCTTTTTCAGAATATACTGCCTCACCTGCACGCTGTACGATATAAGGCGCTCCATTATATTTTGTACCATGTCGTCTTGCCCATAGGGAATGCAGGGTCACATTACCGCATTTTAAATCCTTGGGGATGATCGTGGCTCCGAGACGCACTCCAGTAAATCCAGCATTCTTGGAAAAACTCCTTAATTCTATGGCACATGTCCTTGCGCCCTCACACTCATAAATGGTATGTGGTACATCCGCTTCTGAGATATAAGCTTCATATGCAGCATCATAGATGATTACAGCCCCTACACGGTTTGCATAATCTACCCACTCCTGAAGTTGTGCCTTTGTCAGAGTCGATCCGGTCGGGTTGTTCGGAAAACACAGATAAATGATATCCGGTGTTTCTTTTGGGAGTTCTGGTGCAAAGTCATTTTCTGCCGTACAAGGCATATAGATCACATCACTCCATGTCTCTGACTCCGCATCATAAGTCCCCGTTCTTCCTGCCATAACGTTAGTATCAACATAAACCGGGTAAACTGGGTCACAGACAGCAATCTTATTATCCGTGCTAAAAATCTCCTGAATATTGCCAGAATCGCATTTTGCGCCATCAGATATGAATACTTCGTCCGCAGATATATCACACCCGCGGGAACGGTAATCATTTTCCGCCATTGCATTTCTTAGAAACTCATATCCCAAATCCGGTGCATATCCGTGGAATGTTGCCGCATCCCCCATCTCATCCACAGCATTATGAAGGGATTCTATAATGGCTGGGGCCAATGGCTGCGTCACATCACCGATTCCAAGACGGATAATAGACTTCTGCGGATTGGCAGTTGTATAACCATTTACCTTTTTGGCAATCGTAGAAAACAAATAGCTGCCAGGTAATTTTAAGTAGTTATCATTGATTTTAAACATCTCTGTTCTCCTTTTTGTGTGCTGTATCTGCCTTGTTTATTCTTACCAAATGTTACTCGTTCCATTCCCCGTCGAACACAACTTCTGCAGGACCGGTCATATAAACAGTATCTTTTTCCCTGTCCCATTCAATCAGAAGATCACCGCCCAGCAGCTTAACCGTCACCTGATTTTCTGTCAGACCATTTAAGATACACGCAACTGCAACTGCACATGCTCCGGTCCCGCACGCCAGTGTTTCTCCTGAGCCGCGCTCCCACACTCTCATCTGCGCTGTGTTTCGATCTAACACCTTGACAAATTCCGTATTGACCCGCCTCGGAAAACGTTCATGATTCTCGAATTTAGGTCCTATTTTTTCAATTTCCAAGTGTTCAATATCATCCATATATACAACAGTGTGAGGATTTCCCATGGATACGCTTGTCATTTTATATTCTGTCCCGTCAACAAGTATCGGTTCATCCACCACACGTTCTTTGTATGCCACGACTGGAATCTGACCTGGATTCAGGATTGGTCTTCCCATATCCACTTTGATCTGAACTGCTTTGCCATCCTCCACAGTCAGATCCAAATACTTAATTCCAGCCAAAGTCTCTATGGAAATCTGTGTCTTATCCGTCAGGCCGTAATCGTATACATACTTTGCCACACAGCGGATTCCATTTCCACACATCTCTCCCCGAGAGCCATCCGCATTATACATCTCCATCTCAAAATCAGCGACCTCTGACGGATTGATTAAAATCAGCCCATCAGAACCGATTCCAAAATGACGGTCACTAACCTTGACCGCCGTCTCTGATGGATTGTCCAGCTTCTCTTCAAAACCGTTTACATATACATAATCATTTCCTAAACCTTGCATTTTCGTAAACTTCATATTGTCACTCTCCTTTAACATTCTCTTATCAGTCTTATTTTACGTATCTTAACATATCTCTTAGCGCAATTTCTGCGCTTCCTGATATATGGAATTTATTTTACCACGAAAAAGAATTTTTAAAAAGAACCAATCCAAAGCCTCGTCTTTCACTGATATTAAAAAGGGCGCCTTCTGCAATAGAAAACGCCCCTCACTTTACACTATTTATCTAATAAACTTCTCAATCTTAACTCTAAGCTCATCAAAGTCGCCATTATATGCCTGAAGCTCCATCTCCTCCTGCATATTGAGACTGCAGATTCCCAGGATTGACTTGGCATCAACGACCATTCTTCCCTGAACAAGATCAAGATCCCCTCGGTAATCCTTAATTGTCTGCACAAATTCCTGAATCTCATTTACATTTGAAAACCCTATACGTACTGCATTTGCTGTCAAAGTTAAACCTGGCATATCTGTTCCCTCCTGAATATCTTAGAGCGTTCCATCTTCTGTGATGGACCTACAATAAAGTTCTCGGCTCATATCGGCCATGGTTCAATATTGTACACTAAAAAATACAAAAAGAAAAGTGTAAAAAGTCACTATTTTTCCGCAAAATACGACAATTCTTATTGCAATATTTCAAAGGTAGCAGAGCTTTTAAAGCTCATGTCCCTTGTCATCGGAGATATCAGCAATGCAGTAGGATATGCGAACCAACTACATTTTTCAAGAGCATTTAAAAATATCTACGGAATTTCACCAAGAGCATAGAGAAATGAGAACCGCATAGTATAATCAGAAACATGATTTCGGAAGTACCGCCAGGGCCTGGCTCCCCATCTCCTGATAGCGTTTTTCCGTCACATCCCTTTCGTACTTAGCAAAGCCCTCCTCATGCCTGGGGTCATTAAAATAATAGGAATCCTCATCCGCACCGACCAAAAGCAGACAGTGCTCCTGTGCCGGCCAGGTATACTCTTTTCCAGTCTCCAGAAGGGTCCACTGCCGTCCGGGATAGCTGGGCCGCATTTCCATGGTGGCCCAGATAATGACGGGAATCCCATTTCGCAGATACTCCCTGGTGAGCTGATTCAGTGACATCCCTGTCAGATCCCTGACCCGATCCGATCCTGCCACAGACACAAGTGCGTCATGGATGACCGGCGCAAAGCATCCGAATCCACTGCCTGTCCTCGGGTTTCCAATGAAACAGGAGTAGGGGCTGTTTCCATAATACTGTCCATCTTCTGCATAATATTTTCCGATTTTCAAGTACTCATCAATAAATTCCTCAACAGATATATCATACCCTGCGAAATGAAGCGCCATGACTGATGTCACGCTCTCACAGCCTGTCGGATAGTCCTTCTGAGTGATGAGCGGTACTGACAGGAGTGTTTTGACAGGCTGTTTAGCACTCCTTCCGGCATTTTCCCTGTCACCCGATCGATTCTGCCCTTCTGCTTCACTTGAGCCTTCCCCGTTGTCTGTATTGGGAGGCTTAACATCTGTATTTCTCACACGTACTGTTTTGGTATATATCATACTAGCCACTGCGATACTGACATATAACACTAACCAAAACATCTGATGTCTGTGTCTGCTTGATCTTCTATATTCCAACATATCACACCACAGATGATACTTCTTACTTCTATTATAATCAAGACGGTTTGTACGGTATGCTCATTCCCGCTTATTTTATGCATTCATGCCTGGCCTTTCTTAGATATGCAAAAAATCCTATAGAAAATCTGTTTCCAAATTTTCTATAGGATTCCCTTTTTAGAATATTGTCTCTAGCAAATGGATATTTGCAATCCATTCTAATCCCTTTCCATTCGATTACCCAATCACTTTCAGGACTTCGTCCTTCTCAGGCATAGCGCGGATCGCACCTTTGCGGGTTGTGATCACTGCCGCTGCTGCATTCGCAAAGGTAAGCATCTCCCCTAACTGCTCTTCTGTCAGATTGTCCAGACCATGCTCCAGGATATAATTCAAGGAACTTCCACAGAAGGTATCTCCTGCTCCTGTCGTCTCGATCGTCTTCATTGTAAATCCGCTTCTCTCTACGCGCATCCCTTTATAGTAGGCACGACTACCGTCCTTCCCGAGTGTTAGAAGAATCAACGGGATATTGTATTTCTCCTGAAGATACTGGATTCCCTCATCATAATCCTCTTTCCCTGACACGAACTGAATCTCATTATCAGAAATCTTTAAAATGTCGCAGAACTGAAAGCCATATTCCATCTGCTCTTTTGCCAGCTCCAGTGAACTCCACAGCGGAGGGCGCAAATTCGGGTCAAAAGAAATAAGAAGACCGTTCTCCTTTGCTATATCCAGCGCTTTTTTCGTTGCCTTACGTACACCTTCATGTGTCATAGATAATGTACCAAAGTGGAATAACCTTGTCTTCTTGAGGAATTCTGCATCCACCTCATCCGCAGTAAGCATCATGTCTGCTCCTGGATTCCTGTAAAATGAAAACTCACGGTCCCCATCCGGGAATGTATGTACGAACGCCAGTGTTGTATTCACATCCGCATCCACCATCAGGTTCGATGTGTCAATTCCTGCCTCATCCAATGTATCCTTTAACAGAGCACCGAACTGGTCCTTTCCCACTTTTCCAAGAAATGCGGTTCTCTTGCCCAGCTTGTTCAACATTGCGAGCACATTGCACGGTGCACCGCCCGGACATGCCTCAAACAGGTTGTTTCCCTGCTCGCTTTGTCCGTTCATTGTAAAATCAATCAAGAGTTCCCCCATTGCGATTACGTCAAATTGCTTTTCCATAGACTCTCTCCTTATTTCTATACTTTCATTTACAGCTAAGCGGTAAACCCGCCCCCAGGGCATGTGCTGCGAGATGCCCTATGAGTATACCTTACTGGACATTAATAGTCCAATAAGGATTTATTTGTCATAATTTTAACGCACATTCAGGTTTAATGCAATCCCCTTTCAAATTTATCTACTCCTAATTGAAATACACCAGTTCTTCAATCGGCTCCGCCAATTCAATATTCTCTGCCTCAAGCACCGGACCCACACCGCGGTAGATTGAAACACGTCCGAACCCGATTTTCGCCCGTACCTTTACCCACTGCCCCGGCTTTAATTTGGGTGCATATGCACTCTTACATATATAACCAAGGAATGTGGTATCATCCGCACAGCACGTCATTGCCATTCGCCCCGGCAGGAATACCTTGGAGGGAAATCCCTTCGGCTTCAAGACTCTTGCCGTAAATTCGACCGTTTTGCCTTTGTAACGGTCTGGGTTATCCATCACATCCACATACCAGATTCCATAATCCTCACGGCGCACTTCTATAACAGGAGCATCCAAGTCATACGGGACATCATCCTCAAAAATATTCTCCACTTCCCCCTGCTCATCCTCAAAGATAACCTCCACCTGAGGACTGACTACCTTCACACTGCGACGGTATCCCGGCAACGGCTTTTTATCTGTACATCTGTTAAATAGGACCATCTCCGAACCACGGACCATCTCCACGAACAATGGCTTCAAATTTGTCAGATACATCTGGAACGTACTGGCATCTACTGTCGTCAGCTTCTGTTCGATTCCCCATCCCTGTGGGAGCTTCATTGCCTCAAAATCGCTGGCCTTCCACATTCCATTGTACTCGATCACGACACGTTCCGGCTGGTGCTTACGGTTCATCTCTTCCAGCCACTCTTCTGTCAAGTCCTCCTGATCTTCCACTGTCTCTATCACAACACCGTACTTTAACATTTCCTGTGGGTGATACTCCTCCTCTCCCTCCTCACAGAGGATAAGAAGTGTTTTCCCATCTATCTGAAAATAATCCTGTTCCAATGTAAACTTCAAAAACTGGGTCTTTCCACTGTCCAGAAATCCTGTCATCAGATATACCATTACTTCTGGTTCTGCCATTTCCATCTCTCCAATCTTACTTTCGACTCTATTTTACACCAAATAATTCTGCCAGCTTCTCTTCGTTTAAATCAGAGCCGATGACACAGATTCTTCCTGTATATTCTGCTGCACCGCTGCGCACCTCGTGCTCTTCAGGCACCATATCAAAGTAAATCCACTCACTGTCTCCTGCGACCATGCCCTTTGCGCGCAGAATTGTACCATATGCACCGTCTGCTTCCAGTGCTTTTAGAATATCACTGATCTCATCCTTGGTATACTTCTTAATCGTCTCACAGCCCCAGCTTGTGAACACCTCATCTGCATGATGGTGCCCATGCTCATGGTGGTGGTCATGTCCGCAGCCACAACTATCGCCGTGATCATGGCCGTGGTGATGGCCATGTTCCTCGTGGTCGTGGCCATGATGGTGCTCGTGCTCCTCGTGATCGTGGCCATAATGGTGCTCGTGCTCCTCGTGGTCGTGGCCATGATGGTGCTCGTGCTCCTCGTGGTCGTGGCCATGATGGTGCTCGTGCTCTTCATGGTCATGACCATGGTGTTCGTGTCCCTCGTGGTCATGCCCACAGCCGCAGTCTTCTCCATGTTCATGATGCTCTCCGCATTCTGGACAGATAAGCTCTGACAGAAGTTCCTCCTCCAGTGATTTTGTGTGCTCCATCGTCTCAAGAAGCTTCTCCCCGGAAAGCTGTGCAATCGGTGTTGTAATGATCGGTGCCTTTTCATTCAGCTCACGCAGAAGCTGATAACTTTCCTCCACTTTTTCCGGTTTTGCCTTATCTGTACGGCTTAAAATGACTGCCCCGGCATACTCGACCTGATTGCTGAAAAATTCTCCAAAATTCTTGCGGTAAAGTCTGCATTTCGTAGCATCTACAACGGTGGTAAAGCTGTTCAATTCTGCATCGATCTCTCCCTGTACATCCTGAACGGCTTTGATGACATCAGAGAGCTTACCGACTCCTGACGGCTCGATCAGAATCCGGTCAGGATGATAGGTCTCTACTACCTCTTTCAATGAGTTTCCAAAATCCCCCACCAGAGAACAGCAGATACATCCTGAATTCATCTCCCGGATCTCGATCCCGGAATCCTTTAAGAATCCCCCGTCAATTCCGATCTCACCAAATTCATTCTCGATCAGAACGACCTGCTCCCCCTGAAATGCTTCTTTAAGCATCTTTTTAATAAATGTTGTCTTTCCAGCTCCGAGGAAACCGGAAATGATATCGATTTTTGTCATTTTGACTGCCTCCTGCTTCTTTATTTATATTTTTTCTAATCTTACTACTCCATTTCTAATAGGACCGGACAATGATCTGATCCCATGATATCTGTCAAGATCTTAGCATCGATCAGCTTGTCCTTCAATGCCTCTGACACACAGAAATAATCGATACGCCACCCTGCATTCTTCTCACGTGCCCGGAAGCGGTAGGACCACCAGGAATAAATCCCTTCCTGGTCTGGGTAGAAATAACGGAATGTATCAATAAATCCCGCATCCAAAAGCTCCGTGAACTTCTGCCGTTCCTCATCTGTAAACCCTGCATTTTTCCGGTTTGTCTTCGGATTTTTCAGGTCGATCTCCTGATGTGCCACATTCATATCTCCGGTCACGACAACCGGCTTATTCTCTTCTAATTTTTTCAAATAAGCACGGAAATCATCCTCCCACTTCATACGGTAATCCAGTCTGGCAAGCTCATTCTGGGAATTCGGAGTATAGACAGTTACAAAGTAAAAGTCCTCGAACTCCAGCGTGATCACGCGTCCCTCCTGATCATGTTCCTCAATACCGATTCCATATGCCGCAGACAATGGCTCCTTCTTTGTGAATACAGCGGTTCCTGAATATCCTTTTTTCACCGCATAGTTCCAATATTGATGATAGCCCTCCAGTTCCAGTTCAAGCTGTCCTTCCTGCATTTTTGTTTCCTGTATACAGAAAATATCAGCATCCACTTCCTTAAAAAATTCCAGGAATCCCTTCTGTACGCAAGCACGGATTCCATTTACATTCCATGAAATAAACTTCATATCTGCCTCCTTCTTGACCTTTGTATCATAGACTGACATAAATAAAGGGCCGGTCTGTGGAAATCTATGACAGACGGGTACATCGTGCACCTCATATTCTGTTCCTTCTCACATTCCGCCCCCTGCCCATATCTTCATGAACATCTGCACTGCCAGACCTTAACGTATGCCATATTGAACGTTCGTAGTTCAATACGTATAATATACTTCCTTCAGGAACAGTCCCATAGCAGGAGCAAGAAATCCCGCATACTCGCGCTTCTTCTCTTCCAGAATGACTGGAATCTCCTCTGGCCTCTTCTGCCCAGTACCAACGTCCAGAAGCGTTCCCGTCAGGATACGGACCATATGATATAAAAATCCTGTCCCGTAATACTCGATCCTTATTTTACTGTCCTGTTTCTCAATGATTATATCATAAATTGTCCGAATTGTGGACTTTTCATCTTTTTTATCTGTAAACCCTGCAAAATCATGCTTTCCCAGCAGATATCCCGCTGCTTCTTCCATCGCCTCGACATCCAGTTCATATGGATAGTGATAACAATACCTTCTGGCAAAAACATCCGGCTTTTCCCGGGTATCGATGAAATACTCGTACCGCTTCCCCTTCGCATTGAACCGGGCATGGAAGCCATTCTTTACAAGAAGCATTTCCTTTACCCGGATATCCTCCGGGAGCAGTTCATTCATTCCATTACGAAACTGTTCCTCATCCACTTTACCTGATAAGGTCATGCTCGCTGTCTGCCCCTTTGCATGGACTCCCCCGTCGGTCCTTCCTGAACCATCTATTTCAACCGGATACCCCGTCATCTTACTGACGGCCTCCTCCACGATTCCCTGAATCGTGCGCCCTGTTGTCTTCTGGCGCTGCCACCCCTGATATCTGGTGCCATCATATACAATTGTCATTTTATAAGTCCGCATATTCCTTCACTTTCCTGTCTTTTAAAAAGAGAACACGGCTGCACAGCATACTGACTACATCCAGATCGTGGGAAACAAACAGATAACAGATCTTTTCCTTCTCCTGCAGTTCTTTTAACAGGGAAATGATCTGTGCCTGGACAGTCACATCCAATGCTGAAAGCGGTTCATCTGCCAGGATGAACTTTGTTCCCGTAATCAGAGCAAGTGCAATACTGACTCTCTGGCGCTGTCCGCCGCTTAATTCTCTTGGATAACGTTGATACACCTCTTTGGAAAGATGCACTCTGCTTAACATCTCTTCCGCTTTTTCCCTGCGTTCTTCCTTTGAAAAGCCGCCCTGTACTTTCAACGGTTCTTCCAGTATCCATCCGATTGTCTTTTTGGGATTCAGAGAGCGAAAAGGGTCCTGAAAGATCATCTGTGGTGACTTTGTATGATGGATGATCTCACCCTCGTATTCTTTTAAAAGCCCGAGGACACATTTGCACAGCGTAGATTTTCCGCTGCCGCTCTCCCCTACAAGTCCTACGATTTCACCTTCATATAACGTAAAGGACACATCCTCCAGCACCTGCTTCCTCTGCTTTCCTTCTTTATAATACGCATTTACATGGTTCAGTTCTAGTACTTTTTTCTCAGGCATCTCTCTCACCTGCCTTTTCTTTTAGCAGATCATAGAACCTGCTTCCCTTCATCCGGCTCGGAATTGCAGCAATCAGCTCCTTTGTATATTCCGTCTGCGGATTCTGGAAAATCTGTTCGGCAGCTCCGCCCTCGATGATCTGCCCATCCTTCATTACCAGGACGCGGCTGCAAAGTTCATTTACCACTCTGAGGTTATGGGAAATGAAAAGGATTCCCATCCCGTACTTTTGATTCAGCTTCTTTAACAGCTTTAAAATGCTTTCCTGCGTTCCCACATCCAGCGCGGTGGTAGGCTCATCCGCAATCAGAAGTTTCGGCCTGCAGACTATGGCCGCTGCAATCATCACTCTCTGACGCATCCCGCCTGACAGTTCGTGGGGATACTTCCGGCACAACTGCTTAGGATGCTCGAGTTCTACGTCCTCCAATGCTTTTAACACCTTCTGCCTGCGCTCCTCCTTCGAAAGTTCTGTATGCAGAACCAGCGCCTCTTCCACTTGTTTCTCGATTCTCATGGTCGGATTCAGGGCCGTCATCGGCTCCTGGAAAATCATACTGATCTCCTTCCCCTGAACTTCACGCATTTCTTTTGCAGTCAGAGACAGAAGTTCTCTCTCATCCAGCCAAATCGTTCCACTGTCCAGGATTGCTTCCTCCTTTAGTAGTCCTGCGATCGTCAGTGCAGTCATGGTCTTGCCGGAACCAGACTCTCCTACGATTCCTAAGATTTCCGAATCCTGCAATGCAAAAGAGACATTCTTTACGACCTCTTGGTTTCCCCCCCGGTCTTCAAAATGGATGGATAAATTTTCTACCTTCAGCATTATCTTCCACCCCCGAATCTGTCCAAAATACCCTCACCTAACATTCCTACGCCCAGAATCAAAAGTACCAGAAAGAGTCCTGGAAAGATTGCGCACCACGGTCCGCTGGCAAGATAGGTCTGGGATTCTGATAACATCCGTCCAAGACTTGCATCCGGCGGCTGCACCCCGATCCCTAAGTAGCTCATCCCTGCCTCCTGGATGACAGCATTGTTGAACCCGATTGTCAAAGAAGACAGAAGAGTCGGCAGAATGTTCGGAAGAATATGCACGAATAGTATCCTCGGCGCAGACACACCAATCAGCTTGGCACTTGTCACATAATCTTCTTCCCTGCACCGCATGAACTCTCCCCGCACAATCCTGGCAAAGCTGGGAATGAATGCGATTCCAAGAGCCAGCATGACCTTATATTTTCCCGTGCCCCAGATACTGATTATGACCAAGGCCAGAAGAACACTCGGAAAAGCCGCAACTGCATCATTAATACGCATCAGCCCCTCATCGAGCCATCCACCTGCGTATCCTGTTATTGCACCGACAAGGATTCCGATTCCTCCGCCGATCACTATCGTTCCAACCGCAATCATCAGCGTACTTCCCGCGCCTGCAAGCACCCGGCTGAATACATCTCTACCAAACTGATCCGTCCCGAAAATGTGTGCCAGAGACGGAGCATTCAGCTTCACAGATCCCTGCATAGCCTCTGTATCATAGGGCGTCCAGAAAAATCCCAGTATGATCAGACCTACCATGATCACAGTAAGTGTCACTCCAAATGTAAAATTATAACCCTTCAACTTTGAGCCGGCCGCATTGCGCCGCACTCCTTTTCCCTTTCCGCTATCAGAAAGGATACTGGAAGTTTTTCCCTTTTTTGTCCCGTTTATACTTTTCCTGTCCAAATCCATACCTCTATATTTCAATCCGCTTGTCCAGTTTCTGATACAGCAGGTCCACAATCACATTGATTACCAGTATGACTACCGCAATCAGAACGATTACGGCCTCCACTACCGGATAATCCCGCTTGGATATGGAAGAAATCAATGTCCTGCCCAATCCCGGGATTCCAAAGACCTGCTCAATTACAATACTATTTGCGATCATATCCGCAATTGCCATTCCGAGAAACGTAATAATCGGCAGAATTCCATTCCTGAGCGCATGCCTTACCAACACCCGCCACGGGCTGTTCCCGCGGCTCAATGCCGTCCGCACATAATCCTGCCTCATCTCCGTAATCAGAGAATTGCGGAACATCTTTGTTGTCATAGCAGCCTTGGGAAGTGCGATTGCTATAGAAGGCAGAACCAAATATCCCAGGAAGCCGCTCACACTCTCCGTATATGATATATATCCCCCAGGAGTGAACCACTGGAACATAAGTCCAAAAAGAAAGGTAAACACAATCCCGATAAAAAATGGAGGAATCGACATCGTCACTTGATTCAGTATCAGGAAAAACCTGTCCACAAACCGATTTTCATATCTCACGCTCAATAAACTGATTGGAATTGAAAACAGTAAGATAAAGAAAAATGCCATCACCGCCAGTGTGATGGTAATTGGAATCTTATCCCCGATCATCTCTCTCACTGGAACCTGATAGGAATATGACGTTCCCATATCTCCTGTCAGAAAATCCTTCACCCATTGTCCATAACGCTGCGGCAGGGGACGGTTCAGGCCCATCTCCTCCCGCAGAGCCTGGACCTTAGCCTCGGTTGCCTCTGTACCGAGAATCGATCTGGCCGGGTCCCCGGGAATCACCTCGAATGCAAGGAAGGCAAGCATGCTGACAATTAATAATGCGATTATAAGACCTGTTATTTTCTTCAAAACAAATTTCATACTTACCTCCCTGTTATCCCGTTTCCTGATTTGCTCTGCTGCCAAAATCCTTACAGCCGGGTCACCTATCTTTACTCTACCATATAGATGGTAGACATATCCTGTACATACAGTGGATAGAATGTATATCCGTCATACTTATCACTGATTGCTACCAGGTTCGCTAAGTCCTGAATATAAACATTAGCGGCTTTCTCGGCGAGAATCCCTTCTGCCTCTTTGTAAAGCTCTATCTGCTCTTTTTCATCCGTTGCAGCGATTGCCTCACCGAACACCTTGTCATACTCTTTATTCTTGAAATTGATGAAATTCCCCGGTGCATCACTTGTAAAACGTTCCAGCATCGCACGTGCGGACAAGTTGGATGCATCCACACCGACTACCGTTGACTGGTAATCGCGGTTTGCATAGACATCCTCCAGCCAAGCTTCCCACTCAATCGGCTTGATCGTCACATTGACACCGATATTTTTCAATTCCTCTGCGATCACCTGTGCGGTATCCACATGCGGCTGGTCTGCTGAGCTTACCGTGATCTCCAGATCAAATCCATCCTCATATCCAGCCTCCTTGAGCAGCTCCTTAGCCTTTTCAAAATCCTGCTCATAATAGTGGGCATACTCATCATCATAATACTTTTTCAATCCCGGATACATGCTCGTACCGATACGGACACCTTTTCCATCTGACATCATATCCATAATCTCATCTGGATTAATTGCATAGCAGAGTGCCTGTCTTACCTTCTCATTGTTCAATGGCTCCACTGCATTGTTCAGGTATAACGCCTGCACCAGGTTCATGGTTCCTTCTTCAATGTGGAATCCTTTTGTCAGCTCTGCTGCCTGGCTGGATGTCAAACGCATCGCCATGTCAATGGAACCGCCTTTTAAATTCGTTACGACCATGTCTGCATCTGCAACGATCTTGAATTCCACTTGATTCAGATGTGCCTTCTCGCCCCAATAATCCTCATTTTTTTCCAGGATCACGTTCTCCTGCGGGCTGCGTGACACATACTTAAACGGACCTGTTCCGACCGGCGCTGTATCCAGCTTGTCATAATCCTTCGGGATAATCGCAGTCGTCATATACGCAAGGAACTCCGTATTCGGTTCCGTCAGGCGGATCTCAACTGTCTTCTCATCCAGAATGTTCACACTCTCAATAATAGAATACGCTGATACCAATGGTTCCCCATTAGAAGTATCAGCGCATCTGTCTATTGAATATTTTACATCTTCTGCCGTCACGGCATTCCCGTTATGGAACTTCACCCCATCACGCAAGGTAAATGTATATACCTTCGCGTCATCTGAAACTTTGTACTCGCTCGCTACGGCTGCGATTAAATTACCATCCTTATCCGGCTTCACTAAGCCTTCATAAATGTTAAATAAAACCTCTTTCGTTCCTGCCGCAACTGCTTTGTGTGGGTCAAGACTGTCCAAATCCTGGGAAATACCTACCTTGATACTTCCGCCTTCGACTGGTTTTCCTGAAAGTTTATTCTCCGGGGCCGACTCCTGCTTTTCCTTATCACCTGAACATCCGCTCAGTGCAATAGTTGCAGCCATTGTGAGCATCAAAAGAATACTCATTACTCTTCTTTTCATGTCTGTCTCCTTCTTCAAATAACCTTCATTATTAAATTGTCCCTTTTATTGTATAGACTTTGTCACAATTTGGCAAGTATTTAATGAAATACAACAGAGATTTTGGATTGCTTCTGTCTTACTCCGTCTTTTTAACCGCATCTTTGAAAAACATGACCGCAGTATAGAGCATAACTACGATAATAATCCATGTCAATATCTCCAATGGGAGAGAACGAACGATACAGAAAGCCACGAAAATACCTACCGCACCCCCAATCGTCAGCCACGCTGCTGCCGCTCTGTCATAGGTTCCCTTCTTAATAAATGCAAAACCACAGGAAGGCATTAAGAATGCGCATGATCCGAACATGACCGGAAATGCGATCTTCACGTTCAGCCCCAAAGCACTGCAGAGCGCAATACATGGTGTATATAACCCGACACCGATCGTCATAAGTGCGCCCAGAAGAAAATTCACACCAACTGCCATTGCTAACTTCCAACCGACGAGCCCCGTTGCCATCCCGGCCGTGCCAAATGGTCCGACCTCCATCAGACGGCATCCCATCATGACCGCGAGGAACACCAGCGCACCGCCCAGCGCATATCTTACAACGGTTACCGACCACTTGGATACAATGTTCGCCCCGATCAACGATCCAATGATTGCTCCTACGATCATGGAAACCAAGGTCAGAGGTGCTACCTCCACAAGACCAAGGAACAGCATGAACTCTGTCATAACAGGAATACAGTCCCCAACGTTCAGTGTTCCGGGCATGATTCTGTCTGAACTGGACTTTGTAAGCTTAAATGCAGCCTGAGTTGTTGCAAAACTGCCGATTCCAAGTGTATCAAAAAAATTAGTGATGACTCCGATCAAAAATAGGGTCACATGTCTTCTTCCTTTAAAATCCTCCTTATGGTCCAGACAATCTTTGATAAAGACAACCGCAAAAACAAGTGCATAGGCAATAATCGCTACACGCAGAAAAACAGTCACAATATTCATCGCTTTTTCTCCTTTCTTTTTCTTTGCAAATACGTTGTTTCATTGTACTTTATTAGAATAAAGTCTATACTGTATTCTATACTTTATTCTTATAAAGCGAACTAGTTTTAATTATGCAGTTTTCTTAGATGGAAGTCAACTTTTTTCTTGGATTTCAATTATTTTAGTTAGAATTGCATAAAAAAATGTTCAAAGATTTATTCGAAATTCCCTCTGGAAATCACAGATATGTCAGCTAAATGACAATGACTTTTCTATGATAAAGTATAGAAAGGCGCTGTAGTAAAACGAAAGATTTCTATAAAATACAGCTTTGTTTAAACAAACTACTTATCATTATTCTATATAGAAATTTCATTTTACAACAGCGCCTCTTATCCCTCTTCTAGGATATTCACGAAGCTTTATTCAAAAACACCGCTTCCTTTAATTAGCTCTACATAATCTCCAATGCTAAAATCAACACCTCCAGCATATGCCAGGTCCACGCCCTCTTTGATCTGCTGAATACTGCTCTGTATATTTGCATCATTTAAATCGACCGTTGCCATCTGGTCATCTGTAAATCCGTATAAATACTGCACAATTGCCAGACAGCATTGACTTTTTTCCTCATCCGGTGCAGCATCCCATTCGGCCTTTTTCCAATTAAAGTACGGATTATCATAAACCTTTCCAGACCCCTCAAATACATTACTTGCCTCTTCGAACATTCCAAATACGACAGTCTGCAGATCTTCATCATCTATCACATATCTTCCTTCGGAATCCTTATTGACTGACACCTGATAACTGACAGCCTCACCGAACGACTGCTCATCAACCGCCCTTTCAAATACCTCTGCTACGAGCATTCCCAGATCTTCGTCAACATTATAGCTTGTTGCCAGCTCCATGCTCTTCTTCATAATTACATTAAAAATATCTGATGGATAGACTGTCACTTCTACCTGAAAATTCCCATCTTTATCCTTCTTGGCTTCCCCTACCTCATACTTCGTAGATGCCAGCATTTTCTTTGAGGCATTTACACATTTTTCTGCTGAATCACCTTTGAAATCTGCGATAGATTCCATATCATCTTTCATGATTCCCAAGATTTCTTCATACTCTTTTTCTACCTCTTCCTTCGATTCCCCCGTTATCTTGATATAGTCGTCAGCATCCCCTGTCAAGAATGCTTTAAAACTAGCCTGTACATATTCTTTGGCATCTTTTTCTGTGGGCTCTTTCTTACCCTGACCACATGCTGATAACAGCATCATCGCCGCAAGTAATACCAGCAGCAGGTTCATCCTCTTTAACTTTTTCATCTTGTTTCCCTCCCTTTTATCACTCTGTTCACTTATGTCAGTGCTTCTGCATCCTTTTCGCAGAGATTTGTTACCTATCATTTATTATATCTTTATTGTACCCTTTTAGCAACCATTCTGGAAGCTTTCCTGTTCTAGAAACATTTCATTCATATCCACAATACTCCTGACATAAACTTATAGAAACACGTATAGGTGTCCCAATGAAAAATAAAATAAATAGTCCTTTTATCATCTCTATCCTCATCCCACTTGCCGTCGGGTCGATTTCCGCCCTTTTAAGCGGGAACATGTCTCAGTATTCCACATTGAACAGACCTGCCTTTAGCCCGCCAGCACTTGTTTTCCCCATCGTATGGACAATACTCTATATTTTAATGGGAATATCGTCGTACTTAGTTTACAAAACTGACGATCCGCAAAAATCCAAAGCGCTTAGAATTTATATTCTACAACTGGTATTCAACTTCTTTTGGAGCATCCTCTTCTTTGGGTTTTCCCAATATCTGCTGGCTTTCTTTTGGCTGTTGATTCTAATCCTTCTAATTATCATCATGATCTACCGCTTCTACCAGGTATCTCCTCTGGCGGCATATTTACAGATACCTCATTTGTTCTGGTGCTTGTTTGCGGCATATCTGAACTTCATGATTTTTTTGATGAATTAGATTTTGAGCAGGAGTATTACCTGCTCAAAATTCTTCATTTATCCAATCAGAAAATAATTAATCTTTGTAACATAATCAAGGCGGATATTCAGAATCCACGTTCCTACTTCCTTGATGAGGTAAAAAAGCAACCCCAGTCATGCTCCACCAGGATTGCCTCTCTCTTACTCTAAAAACTTTTTAAGCTCCGACATAAATGTATTCACATCTTTGAATTCCCGATACACGGAAGCAAATCTGACATAAGCGACCGGATCAAGCGTCATCAGCTTGTCCATCACAATCTGTCCAATCTCCCTGCTTGGAATCTCCTTCTCCTCCCTGTTAAAGATCTCCAGTTCAATCGCATCTATCGTTTTCTGAATCTCTGATGCCGGGACAGGACGTTTATAACAGGCACTTAGGACTCCGTTTTCAATCTTAGACCTGTCATACTGCTCCCTGTTGTTATCCTTCTTAATTACAATCAACGGAATTGTCTCCACCTTTTCGTAAGTAGTGAACCGCTTTCCACATTCATCACAGGATCGTCTTCTTCGTATTGAATTATTATCTTCCGCAGGTCTCGAATCAATTACCCTTGTATCAGGATTACCGCAATAAGGACATTTCATAATATATTCCGCCTTTCTCCCAATTCTGCCCTCATTATACACAATATCTTGTGTAGTGTCTAGTTGATGTTTCGTATTAATATAGAAGAAATTCCTGCAGCAATCCAGCACGATTTCGCTCATTTTCGGATGAAAGTAAAACGAAACACCAACCAACTCATCAGAACTTTTGAAGGAACTTATCCTCATGCATTTCCACTAAAATGATATCCGGTCCAATCTTTTTAATACAATGCCAGGGAATCACAAATTCACAGTCTGTACCCAAAAAACCACAGATCTTCCCCGGTCCCGGTATAATGATCGCCAATACCCTGCCATCCTTTATATCAATATCCACATCCACAACGCATCCCAGTCTTTTGCAGTCACATACATTAATGACTTCCTTTTCCCGCAGTTCACATAATCTCATCCGAACATCTCCCCGCGATTTTCTACATACAAAATCCGCATATAGCAGCAGCTTTTCTTACTGTTACCATATGCGGACCTATCAAAATCTGTGCGGATTATAAACAATCCTATGATGTAGGAAGTCAAAGCGGATATTCGAAATCCGCTTCGCTGTTTCCTTGATATATTTAGATCGCCATCACTTTTTCACTTTCAAAGGCTTTTGCAATCACGCCAATCAAAATTGCCCCCAATACTAAGGTCACACCTAATGTCATGCCATACTGCATCATGGTAATCTCCTGTGTCAAGATTCCCTGAAGCGTCAGGGAAGTGTTATAGATCGGGATTGCATAGACCCATTCCTGTGGTGTCTTCGTTGTGAACATCGTCGTAATTCCAAGTACCAGAACCAGCATGTAGACCGGCATGATATAAGAGCTTGCTTCCTTCACCGTCTTTGCAAATACGGATACCAGAACGATCAGTGCCGAATACAAAAAGGCAATTGCAATCAATAATAACGCAAGCATTATGATCTGCTTTGTATTCAGAGTCATGTTCAGTCCATCCACACCGCTCAGACCTCCCATCATCTGCGGCATGAACGCCACCATTGCTCCCACATATACGACGGAGGATACCCCTGAAATAATCATCAGTGCAAATACCTTTCCTAATACGATAGAGCTTCTCTTGATCGGAGAAACAAGAAGGCTTGCCATAGTCCCGCGTTCTTTCTCTCCAGCTACCATGTCGGTACCAATGCCCATCGCTCCTGCGAACAATAAGATCGTCACAAAGTATGGGAGCATCATTCCCAACACCTTGCCGCCGGCCTTTTCCTCATCCTGGATGACCATATCCGGGTTATCTGAATTCACCGTAAATACAGTCAGACCTGCCATATCATCGACGCGCTGTGACAAAAGCATCTCTCGGTAAGTCTCAAGTACTCCCGTTGAGATTGTATTATAAGCAGCCCTCGAATAATCCTCGGAAGGATTGTAATATGTCTTGATCTGCGGCACTGCATCTCCCGCATGATAATCTGTCACCGCATCCATAAAACCTTCCGGGAATTCAATCAGCAGATCTGCATCTCCACCCCGGATCATATCCTCTACACTGGTCCGGTCCTCCACTGTAAGGATCTCGCACTCCTTGTCATCCGCCTTTAAAAAGTCTTCAAATCCTGCAGGTGCATTCTGTACATATACGATTGAATGATGTGTTTCCACATCCTTCTCTGCATTCTTGCTCAGGTTATTGACCAGGGTCATGATTCCGACCATAATCAATACCGGAAGAATAAATACAGAGAAAATCATTTTTTTATCTTTGAATACTCTTGCCAGCTCTTTTCCGCAAATCTGTTTGATTCCGCCCATCTTAGTTGCCCCCCTTTATATTTCTGTAAAGCTCAAAGAAAGCATCTTCCAGGTCTTCCGTATCTGTCTCGTGCAGAAGCTGCTCCAGATTTCCCTCCGCGACCTTGCATCCATCAACGATGATGCCGATTCTGTCACAGATCTTCTCGGCCTCTGACATAACATGCGTAGATATAATGACCAGCTTGCCCTCATCTCTCAGCTTCTTTAAATAGTCTGTCACACTTCTGGCCGTAACAACGTCCAATCCATTCGTCGGCTCATCAAAGATGACGATCTCAGGATCATGTACCAGACAGACTGCAATTGCTGCCTTCTGTGCCATACCTGTTGACAGTTCCTTGATCTTCTTATGTGAAAAGTCCTGTATCCCAAAATATGTGAATAATTCTTCCTTCCTGGCCTTAAGCTGATCCTCCGGTATCTGGTGTAATCTTCCGAAGAAGTCAAACATATAATCTACAGAAAACTGCGGGTCCAGCTTAATATCACCAGTCAGGAACCCCATCTTCTCCCTGACCTTCTCGGGCTCTTTTTGTACCTCATGACCTCCAACATAGATTTCGCCCTTGGTCGGCTTGATAATTGTAGAGATACAGCGAAGCGTAGTGGTCTTCCCTGCCCCATTCGGCCCCAGCAGCCCATAGATCTCACCTGGCTTTGCATTCAGGCTTAAATCATTGACAGCAGTCTTGATCGGATTCGTTGTCTTGGACTCCTTCATCTGCTTTTTATTCAATTTATAAATCTTGGTCAGATTTTTGATCTCAATCATAATCTCCCGCCTCCTCTTTGTATTATTGTGTTAGTACAAATATAATTCTTTGTTATCGATTTGTCAAGAATAATTTAGAGATAATAAAAACAAATTTGGAGCAAAATTCATCATGCTCCTCTATTTTGAAAGCTGGGCCTTTTTTTATCTATAAAAATAGTTTACAATGAAACAAGCAGGAGGATAAACGATATGAAAGAAACGATTTTATTATTTAATGTCCCAGATAAAGAGACACTTTTAAAAATTGAGATGGCACTTTTTCCTCTCCATGTACGCCTAAAAAAGGTTGCCTTAGAAGACTATAATCAGCCGCTTGGAGTCCTGGCAGGTGTTAAGGACGCGGTTCGAAAAGAGGGGAACTGGACCGGGGATGACCTATCAGATACGATGTTTGTTTTTGCGTTCTTTGATGATAACCGATTGAACATGGCTCTCGCTGCATTACGAAAAAGCGGGGCCGGACCATTCCCTTATAAAGCCGTTCTGACGCCGACCAACCAATTTTGGACCGCACATGAATGTTTTGAAGAAATCAGACAGGAACATGAGGCTATGAGTTCCTCAAATTAAAAGAAGCTGTAAGAAGTATATGTACTGAAAAAACAGGAAATGTCACCCGACCGGTCACATTTCCTGTTTTCTTTCTTCATAAACATTCGTTTTATTCTACTATTGTTAGAATCTCTTTATGAATCTAAACACTTCCTGATTAGATATCTGCTTTAGTTCTCTTCTCTTCTTGCCTTAAGTGCTGCAACATTTGCTTCTACTCTCTTCTTATTCAGTGGATAGATGAAGATCAGGCAGAGACCAACTCCAATATAAAGGATTCCAGGAATCAGGGTCGCAATATTATAGATTCCATCTGCAACTGCCTGTGTCTGTACCTGAACGCTAGAATCATATCCAACCATTCCCAGTGCGAATCCACCGAGACCACCTGCAAGAGCCTGCCCAATTTTTCTGGCAAAGCTGTATACGGCATAGATCGTACCATCTTCTCTCTGATAAGTTTTTACTTCCTGGTCATCGATAACATCTGTGATAAACGCCCAGATGATCAGGTTGAAGATACCAAAACCGAAGTATCCAACTACATTGATTCCAATATAAACTGCAACAGAGGATGTGTGCAGGAAGAATAATATCAGACACGCTAATCCACCGAGAATGCATCCAATTGCGCCTACTTCTTTCTTACCGAATTTCCTTGTAATCGGTACTGCGAACGGAGCCAGGAAAAGCATTGGCACGATTCCTACTACACCCATGATAGATAACGCATTTTTATTCTTGAAATAATCTACAAACACATACTGGTTTACTGACTGTGTTAACAGTGAAGCTAAAAGCAGTAAGATTGCAGCCGCAATAATTCCAAGCAGAGCACGATTGGTCACTAATGTCTTAATCGTCTGTCCAAAGCTTACCTGTGGAGCACTCTGATCCGGCTCTGTCTTCACACGCTCAGTTGTCAGGAAGTAGCAAAGCAGATAGCATCCTACTGCCAAAACTGCAAACACACCTGCAATAATCGTAAATCTGGTTCCTTCTACAATCTGGTTTCCTGCTGCATCTGTTGTATATACAAGAAGCGGGGCACCAACACCAATTACAAGTCCTGCCAGAGTTGCACCTACACTTCTGAATGTAGAAAGAGATGCTCTGTCATCTGCGTCAGAACTGATGACAGATGCCATGGAACCGTAAGGAATGTTGATAGATGTATAAAAAATACTTCCCCATAAAATATAGGTCACGAACATGTAGACAACCTTCACTGTCATGGAAGCGCCTGCAAGTGCTGACTGGTACATCAAGAAGCTGGCAATCGCTACCGGTCCGCACATACGGCGGATCCATGGACGGAATCTTCCGTCTTTTGCCGGCTTCACACGGTCAACAATACGTCCCATTGTGACATCTGTGAACGCATCGATACAACGTGCGACCAGGAACAGTACACCGACCAGTCCGGCACTGACTCCCCATACCTTTGTATAGAATACCATCAGGAATGAACTTGCAAAGATAAATGTAAAGTCATTACCAAAATCACCAAACATGTAACCAATCTTATCTCTTATGCCAAATGGACGTACATTACTTTCTTTATTCATGAATTTTCCTCCTCATTATCCTTTATAATCAACCGGCAGATTCTCCCAGCGTTCTTTCAGTTTATAAGCAATATCCTTCGGCTGTCTCTGCCTTGTGAAGATTCCCTTTTTATTGCCGTTGACACGCATGATTCCTTCTGTTGTCTGGAAATCGGCGAAGTTCCAGATCTGCTCTCCTTTGATAAAGTCAAAGGAATCGAATACCTCATTCGTCATCTGCAGATATTCATTCTGATATTCCTGGCTCCACATAACAGAAGGCAGCTTATGCTCAGACACCAGTGTATCCGCGCCATACTCTGTGAAGATGAACGGTTTGTTCAGGTTCATTGCCTTCCAGCCTTCCATCTCCTGAATCATCATCTCTCTGGCATCACATATCTCATGGCCGCCCTTTACATACCATCCATAGTAACGGTTCAGTGCGACAATATCGCTGAACTGATGGCATTTGCAGACACCCGGTACGGAATTCATGACAAGTGCAAAGGTGCGGGGACGTTTCTGCACATCCAGCTCGTGTGCCTTATCAAATACTTCCTTAAAGTAAGGAACAGCCGCTTCGCTCGTTGTCTCAGGCTCATTCAGAAGGCTCCATGCGATTACGCTTGGATGGTTCTTATCTCTTGCGATCATTTCCTCCACTGCATGCAGATGATTTTTCAAAAGGATTGGGGTCGTATCTTTTTCAAAGAATGCAGTTTGCTTACCTGTGCTCGCCTCCATAAAGTTCATCAGACTCTCAAACAACCCAACTGCCGGGACTTCATCAATAATCAGGAAGCCTTCACGGTCTGCCATCTTATAGATTTCCTCGCTGTATGGATAATGGGAGGTTCTAAAGGAGTTCGCTCCGATCCATTTCATCAGCTCGAAATCACGTTTCATCACTCCAATATTGAATCCACGCCCTACGATGTCGCTGTCCTCATGCTTTCCGAAGCCTTTCAGATAAACAGGCTTCCCATTCAGAAGGATACTTGTATCCTTGACTTCTACTGTACGGATACCGATCTCTTCTTCATATTCATCCAATACCTGTGATCCTTCCATGATCCGGACCTGCATACGATAAAGATAAGCATTGCGCACTTCCCACAGATGTGCGTCCTTCACTTCCAGAACGCCTTCTTTTCCCTGAGCACGCGCAGCCACATTTCCGTCTTCATCGACCAATGTCACCTCTACATGATGCTCTCCTGTAGTCGCGATCTTGTAAGAAACCTTTGCATCCCTTCCGCAGATTTCATAATCTGTTGTAATGTCAAATACATATTCCTGTGGTACTGCCATCAGATATACACTTCTCTGAAGACCGGAATAGTTATAGAAATCAAAGTATGGCTTTGCCATTTTCTTTCCATTCGCTAATGTAACTGTCGTACCGACCGGGATATTTGTCACTCTTAATTCATTATTTACTTTTACGACAACTTTATTCGGCATGTTGTAACGAACAATGTCAGTCACATCTGCTGTAAATGGAAGAAAACCGCCTTCATGTTCCGTTACCTTGACACCGTTTACGAAAACCTCGGCTCTGTGGGTCGCACATCCAAAACGTACGAACACCTTCATGCCTTCCCACTCGCCCGGGATGAACATTTCCTTCTCATACCAGAAGTCTCCGGCATATTCACGGATATCCTTTTCTGTGTAGAAATCCTGGAAACTTGCAGGTACCGGAATCTGATCAGGCTGCGGCAGTCCCTCGCACCATCCTGATGTAACTCCTTCTTCCTTCCAATCCAACTGAAAGTTCCACATTCCATCCATGCACACAGCTCTTCTGGATGCTGTTGTCTTCGGATACAGCATTGAATACTCTAACATAATGAATCCCTCCTTTTTTGTATTGGTTATTTTAAAGTCATTTTTAAATATCAGTGAGTAAAATTTTTGTCAATATCCGTCTTTTTTTTATCACCCTTTGAAATTAGTGAAAAATAATACGACAAAAGCAGATAATATTACTATTATTGGTAAGACTAACTTGTTAAAATAGAATTACAATATAAGGAGGAATTCTATGCATTACGAACCAGAATTGATGTTTTTTAGGAAACTATTGGAAAATTTTCATTTAAACAGTAACATACTCGATGCAGCCGCCGATGTAGTTCCCGAGTTTGACTTAGGCCTCAGACGTCTGCTCTTTTCTGAACCCGACTACTTTTACCTTTTCCATGAATCATTAAAAGATTTAAAATCCAATATCGTCTACTGCGTCTCTGATGAATATCTGTGCAGCTATATTTTCTTTCAGCTTCCAGAAACAGAGCAATATCTGATCATCGGGCCTTATACCCGCTCAGATCATCCGCTGCGGGTAGTCACAAGCTGTGCGGAACGTCTTTCCATTCCTGCACGCCTGCTTCCGCAGCTTGAAAAATATTATACGGACCTTCCCTTCATCGCGGATGAGTCCACATTGTTAGTGCTGGTCAATACCTTTGGCGAACAGATATGGGGAAGTATGGATTGTTTTTCATTTGAGACCACAGAACGTACCATTCCCCGGAACAGCGACTCTCTCGCTATGCGCCCGGAAAATTATGAGCCGGAGGATGCATTTCTAAGTATGCAGATCCTGGAAGAACGGTACGCTTCTGAAAATCGTCTGATTCAGGCTGTCTCACAGGGACTGGTCCACAAGGCCGAAATGATGGTGACCAACTATTCCAATCAGGGAATCGAAGACCGTATGGCCGATCCTGTACGCAATATGAAAAACTACACCATCATCCTGAACACACTGCTTCGAAAAGGCGCCGAGGCTGGAGCCGTACACCCTCTGCATATTGACAGCCTGTCGACTAAATTTGCAAAAAAGCTCGAACTGATCAATTCTGTGGAATCTGGATATGCCCTGCATCAAGAAATGGTTCGCAAATACTGTCTGCTTGTAAAAAATCATTCCATGAAAGGATACTCCCTCCTGGTCAGAAAGGTTCTTACCAGGATCGATTACGACCTGACTGCGGATTTGAGCTTAAAAGCCCAGGCTGACTTTTTAAATGTAACGGCAAGTTATCTCTCTACTTTATTTAAGAAGGAGACCGGTATGACACTGACCGAATACGTGAACCGCAAGCGGATCGAGCACGCTGTCTTCTTATTAAATACTACGAAGATGCAGATACAGACCATTGCCCAGTACTGCGGAATCCCAGATGTCAATTATTTTACAAAAACCTTTAAAAAGTATATCCAGCAGACGCCAAAAGAATACCGCGAGAACGTATCTCCTTACTCGGCACAGAACTATTCGGATGATGGACAGGAAAACAACAAAAAATTATACGAAATTGTATAATAATTCTACTCACCGCAATTTTTAACAAATGTTACAATGACAACATAATATAATGAAAATAATTGGAGGCTGTTATATGAGAAATGTATACAAATTAGAAAACGATTGGTTCTTTACAAAGGAACCACAGGATCAGGTTCCTGCTGCCCCTGGACAAAATTGGGAAGCAGTTACCCTTCCCCATTGCTGGAACCGCTACGACGGACAAGACGGCGGTGCAGACTTCTACCGTGGAAAATGCTGGTATGTCAAAAATCTTAAGCTGCCGGTATTAAAACCAGGCACACGCATCTATGCGGAATTCCTCGCGGCTGCCTCTTCCTGTGAAGTCTATGTAAATGGGCAGAAAGCTGCTACTCATGAGGGCGGATACAGCATCTTCCGTGCAGATATCACCTCATATTTAAAGGATACGGATAATGTACTGTCTGTCATGGTCAATAACCAGCACCAGGATCAGATCTATCCGCAGATGGCAGATTTTACATTTTATGGCGGACTTTACCGCGGCGTAAATCTGATTTTCGTTCCTGAGACACACTTTGACCTGGACTACCATGGTTCCCAGGGAGTGACTGTATCTTCTGAAATCACAGGGGATAAACAGGCAAAACTGACACTGCATGCCTATGTTAAGAATGCAAAGGAGACAGACCAGGTTCTTTTTACCATTTACGATCAGGAAAAGAATATCGTAGGTTCCATCACACGCCCTGCAGCAGAGGATACTTTTGCTGAGGTACTTCTGATGGACCTGCATCTGTGGCAGGGAGTTGAAGACCCATATCTGTATACCGTAGAAGCGATTCTGTCGCGTCACAACGAAGTACTGGACGAAATGCAGGTAAGACATGGTTTCCGCAGTTTTTATGTGGACCCGCAGAAAGGCTTCTATCTCAATGGTATCCTCACACCTCTGCGCGGTGTTTCCCGCCACCAGGACCGTCTGGACATTGGTTATGCCCTGACCTACAAAGAGCATTTAGAGGATGCACAACTGATCAAAGAGCTGGGTGCCAACACGATCCGTCTGGCACATTATCAGCACAGCCAGGACTTTTATAATATCTGTGATGAGATGGGCTTCATCCTCTGGGCCGAGATTCCATTTATCTCCTCCATGAATCCGTTGCCAGAGGCTCATCAGAACTGTATCAGCCAGATGACCGAACTGATCAATCAGAATTATAACCACAGCAGTATCTGTTTCTGGGGAATTTCCAATGAGATCACGATCGGGGAATCCAATCCGCAGCTCGTGAAGAACTTAAAAGAATTGAACGCTCTCGCACATAAACTTGATCCATCACGCCTCACCACGATGGCACAGGTCTCTAATCTTCCAATGGAGGACGAGCAGAACCAGATTACAGATGTACTCAGCTACAACCACTACTTCGGATGGTATCAGGGTGAGCTCACTGATAATGAAAAATGGCTGGATGCCTTCCATGCAATGCATCCTGACCGTGCTCTTGGAATTTCCGAGTATGGCTGCGAAGGAATCATTACCTATCACAATGATGCACCAAAAGCTGGAGACTACAGTGAAGAATATCAGGCTCTCTATCATGAACATATGGCAAAGATCATTGATGAGCGTCCATGGCTGTGGGCGACCCACATCTGGAATATGTTCGACTTTGGATGTGATGCCAGAGATGAGGGCGGTGTAGCAGGAAGAAATAACAAAGGCCTCATGACCCTGGACCGTAAGATCAAGAAGGACATCTTCTACCTTTACCAGGCATACTGGAGTAAGGCACCTGTCCTGCACATCTGCAGCAAGCGTTATGCAAAACGTACTCAGGATATGATTTCTGTGAAAGTCTACAGCAATCAGCCGGAAGTAGAATTGTACGTGGACGGCGTATTTGTTGAAAAGAAACCTGGCAGCCATGTATTTGTATTTGAAAATGTGGCTTTAAAGGATGGCTTTACTTCCATCACAGTGAAAGCCGGGGCTTCTTCAGACACAGCATGCTTTGAAAAGGCTGCAGAGCCTTATGCACCTTATGTACTCATAGAGGACGAGTCCAACACAGGTGTTACGAACTGGTTCGACAATGTGGATATGACAAAGGCACAGCCGATGACCTTCAACGAGGGCTATTTCTCAATCAAGGACCAGATGAAAGTGATTCTGAAAAATGATGAGGCAAGTACCGTACTTGTGAACGCCATCAGCAGTCTTATGGGAATGAAGCTCAAAAAATCCATGCTGGCAATCATGGGAAGCCAGACCTTAGAAGGGCTCGCAGATAAAATGCCTGCAAAAGAAGGAATGAATGTGGATGCGATCATGTCCTACATCAATACAGAATTGCAGAAAATTGCAAAATAATCTTGTAAATAAATCAAAGACATCCCCTCTGCCGTCGGTAAAATCCGGCAGAGGGGATGTCTTTTAATGTGCGAACTGGCTTTCATACAAATTCTTGTAGAAACCGCCTCTTTCTAGTAGTTGTTCATGCGTACCCTGTTCTATGATATTTCCCTCTTTCATGACCAGAATGACATCAGCCTGCCTGATCGTGGAAAGCCGATGAGCTACGATAAAGCTGGTCCGGCCCTCCATCATTCTCTGGAAAGCTTCCTGGACTTTTATCTCGGTCCTGGTATCTATGGAGGAAGTCGCTTCGTCTAAAATCAGCATAGGAGGAAGATTCAGCATGACCCTGGCAATACACAGAAGCTGCTTCTGTCCTTGGGAAAGATTGCCTCCTTCCTCCTGGATCTCAGTGTCATATCCATCCTTCATCCTTTTGATAAAGCTATGAGCATGAGCGGCCTTGGCTGCTGCTATGATATCCTCCATCGGAGTACCCGGCCGTCCATAAGCGATATTTTCTGCCACGGTCCCTGATTTTAACCAGGTATCTTGAAGCACCATACCGTAATTTGCCCGCAGACTGTCTCTGGTCACCTCACGGATATCATTTCCGCTCAGAATGATCTGTCCGGCATCCACATCATAAAACCGCATCAACAGATTGATCAGAGTAGTCTTGCCGCATCCGGTCGGTCCTACGATTGCAATCTTCTGTCCTGGTCTGACATTCAGATTCAGGTGTGTCAAAAGAGGCACTTCCTTCTTATAAGAAAAAGATACCTCCTCAAGTCTTAAGCTGCCGTCTGCCTGCCCCATCTCAACGGCATCCTCAGAATCCGGGATTTCCGGTGTCTCCTCAATAAAATCAAAGACCCGTTTTGCACAGGCAAAGGCATTCTGCAGCTCTGTGACAACGCTGGAAATCTCATTGAACGGCTTTGTATACTGGTTGGCATAACTTAAAAAGCAGGAAAGCTGTCCCACCGAGATTGCTCCGCCCATAGCCGTAAATGCGCCCACAATTCCTACGCCTGTATAGACCAGGCCGTTGACGAACCGCGTACAAGGATTCGTGATGGAGGAAAAGAAAATCGCTTTTAAGCTGACCTTCTGGAGCTTTCTATTGATTTCATCGAAACGTTCTAACGCCCTGTCTCCATATCCAAACGCCTGTACCACCTTCTGGCTTCCCACCATCTCATCCACCAGGGAGGTCATCTCTGCCCTTGCCTCGGACTGCGCCTTGAACATGGTGTAGGTCCTTTTCGCAATAAAGCTTGCCACGAACAGAGAGATCGGTGTAATCAGAATGACTACCAGCGCGATCTTCACATTGATAGACAGCATAAAGATCAGTGTCCCTAAAATCGTCACCACACCTGTAAACAACTGTGTAAATCCCATGAGAAGCCCGTCTGAGAACTGCTCTACATCTGTAATAATCCGGCTGATCGTCTCTCCATACTGATGACTGTCAATATACTTTAGCGGCAGAATCTGAAGCTGTGCGAAGGCACGCGTTCTTACGTCTTTCACCACCCTGTAGGTAATGGTATTATTGCACAGGTTCATCAGCCACTGTGCCACACTTGTAATCAGAATGACGACTGCAAGTATTTTTAAAATATAGAATATAGAATCGAAATCTACCTTTCCTCTTTCAATTACATAATCTATCGCATTTCCGGTCAAAATCGGTGCATATAGTGTCAGCGCCACCGAGACAACGGCAAATACAAGAGAGAGGATCAGATAGTGCATATATGGCTTGATCAGACGCAGGATTTTTCTCGTTGTCTGATCTTTTCCTGCAGTCTTTCCATTTTGTCCTGACATCTTAGCGCACCTCCTCTTTTGAAAGCTGAGAATAACAGATTTCCTGATATACTCCACAGGAATTAAGCAGCTCCTTATGCGTTCCAAAGCCTGCCATCCTGCCGTCTTCCAGAACAATGATCTTATCCGCATACATGATGGAAGCCGCCCTCTGGGATACGATAAATACGGTCATTCCCGGTGTATCTTCAAGCAGAGCCTTGCGAAGCCTGGAATCAGTCGCAAAATCAAGTGCGGACGCACTGTCATCCAGAATCAAGATCTGCGGACTGCGGACCAATGCCCTCGCAATTGTAAGGCGCTGCTTCTGTCCGCCGGAAAGATTTTTCCCGCCTTCACTGACCATGGTATTAAGCCCCTCTGGTTTTGATTCTACGATTTCCAGAGCCTGTGCTGTTTTCAGGGCATTCCTGATTTCATCGTCTGTTGCATCCGCTTTTCCCATCTGCATATTCTCCCGGATCGTGCCGTGGAACAGAACGGCTTTCTGTGGAACGACACCCGCCTTTTCCCGAAGCTCATGCAGCTTCCATTCTCTTACATCCATCCCATTGACAAGGACCTGTCCTGCATCTACATCATAAAATCTGGGAATCAGGTTCACCAGGGAGCTCTTACCGCATCCGGTACTTCCAATAATTCCGATGGTCTCACCTTCTGCCGCTGAAAATGTAATATCAGAGAGTGCCGGTTCCTTACTGCCCTGATAGGAAAAAGTTACATTCCGCATTTCTACACGGGGCACAGATTTCTCTTCTTTCTTTTCACTGGCTCCACCTTCGCCATCTCGAATTCCCGGTACCAAGGCAAAGACCTCATTGATTCTGCCCGCCGATGCCACGGCTTTCGTAAATGATACGATCAGGTTCGCCAGTGCCACCAAAGCTAAAAGGATCTGCGACATATAGTTTACGAGCGCAATCACCTCTCCCTGGGTGATCCGCCCCGTATCTACCGCGCTGCCTCCGTACCAGACGACCGCAATGATGCCCAGGTTTACAAGAACATAGGTCAGCGGATTCAATAAGGCCGAAATCTTACCGACGAGCTGCTGGAAACGCATCAACACCGTACTCTTCTCCTCGAATTCCACTTTTTCCCTCTCCTGCGTCCGAAATGCCCGGATGACCCGAATACCGGCCAGATTTTCCCGGGTAGAGAGCAAGACCTCATCCAGGCTTTTCTGTACCTTCTTATATAATGGAATCGTCAACATCATGATTCCATAGATCACAACAGCCAGAAGCGGCACTGTGATCAAAAAGATGAACGCTGTCTTAACGTCAATCGTAAATGCCATGATCATCGCTCCCACAACAATGAACGGAGAACGCAGAAACAACCTTAGCACCAGGTTCACCCCGGATTGTACCTGGTTGATATCACTTGTCATCCGCACCACGAGCGTAGAGCTTCCTGCCTGGTCAATCTCCGCATAGGACAGCTCTCCGATATGCTGAAACAGCGCATGTCTCAAGCCTGTGCCGAATCCCACAGCCGCCTTCGCCGCAAAGTATTGTGCGAGCAATGAACAACTCAGCCCCAGCACACCAAACGCAACCAGCACCACCCCCATCTTCCATATATAAGGCACATCCTGGTTCTTGATTCCCACATCAATAATCTGTGCCATGATCAGAGGTACGATCAGCTCGAACGTCGCCTCCAAAAGCTTAAACAGCGGCCCGATAATACTTTCTTTCTTATAGCCGCTTAAAAATGGCAGTAATCTTTTCAATTTTATTCCCTCCATCTGCTGCATTCACATTTTCATCTCATCAAGGAAGTCCCGAGAAGGATTCCAAATATCCACTTTGACTATTGTAACAGAGGAAAGCAGGGCTGTAAATAATCGGAATTTTTCAATCGGAATTTTAAATATAAAACTTACGAATAAGTTCTTGACTTTTCACTCTCCTAGGCATATTGTATTAGTTAAGTAATACAAAGTGTCATTTTACACTCTTACTTATTAAGAAGTATTCTCCTATTAGGAATGCTTTACTAAAACTTATGGAGGGATTATATGGAACCACTCATTAAAGTTGAGAACATACATAAGATTTACAATCCCGGCGAGAATGAAGTCCGTGCCCTGGACGGCATTGACCTCGAAATCGGGAAAGGGGAATTCGTAGCGATCATCGGACATTCCGGTTCCGGAAAGTCTACCCTGATGAATATGCTGGGATGCCTGGATGTTCCAACCTCGGGAAATTATTTTCTGAATGGGCACGATGTTTCAAAACTGACAGATAACCAGCTTTCCGATATCCGCAATAAGGAAATCGGATTTATCTTCCAGGGATTCAACCTAATCGCGAACCTGGACGCTGTCGAGAATGTAGAGCTTCCGCTGATCTACCGCGGGCTTGGCAGGCAGAAGCGGCGGCAGATCGCAGTGGAGGCCTTGAAGAAGGTCGGCCTTGGCAGCCGTATGAAGCATAAGCCAAATGAGCTTTCCGGCGGTCAGCAGCAGAGAGTCGCCGTAGCACGGGCAATTGCCGCCCAGCCGCCCATTATCCTGGCAGATGAGCCCACTGGTAATCTGGATACCAAGTCCACTACCGAGATCATGGAGATCTTAAAGGGACTGCACAAGGGTGGGCGCACCGTCATCATCATCACTCACGACGACGATATTGCCCGACAGGTGAAACGGGTCGTCCGTATCATAGACGGACGGATTGAAGACGATTATCTAAATGAAGAAAGGGAGGGAGCATGATATGTTTTCCAAAAAGAAAAAACAACAGGATGAAATTTTAGACACAATTGACACAGATGCAGACGGAGATGGCCAGTCTTTTGACCTGGAAGATGATGCCGCCTCCAAGCCCCCTAAGAAAAAGCTGCCAGGATGGGTGATTGTACCGATTGTTGCTGTTTTTATCGGAGCCATTGTACTTGCCTCCCAACTCAGCAAGGACGGGAATAAATCTCAAAATACGACCCTTCAGGTCACCACCGTATCCAACGGGAATATCAAGGAGGTCTATAATGCCAGCGGCAAGATCGAGAGTGAAAATACAAAGACATATTACTCTCCTGTCACGGCCCCCATTTCCAAATGCAATGCGGTTGTCGGAGATCCGGTCAAGGCCGGAGATGTTCTGATTTCCTTCGACACTACCAATCTGGAGCGTGATAATCAGCAGGCTCAGTTGAATCTCCAGTCAAGCCTGAACAACTCTCAGGCTGCGATTGCTAAGAATGCCCAGGCTATCGATGCCGCGAATGCTGCATCTGCCCAGGCGGCAGAGCAGGCCAACAAGCTGGCTGACAAAGTGAATGACCTGGCCGCACAGATGGAAACTGCAAAAGCACAGATGGACAGCGAATCACAGGCTGCACAGAGCACCATCCAGGCAAATCAAAAGGAACGGGAAAAGCTTAAGGCAAAGATTGAACAATTCAACGCTGTTATGGCAGAACAGAAGAATCTCATGGATACACTTGCAATTAAATTAGAAGCGCTGGGTGAAAAAGCAGCCATCATTGAAGCCAAAGACGCTGCCAGCCGTACACCGGAGGAGCAGTCACTTTTAGATACCTATAACCAGACGAATGATGCCTATAAGGCTGCACAGGACGCATATACAAAAGCTGAGGCAGATGCCCAGAACACAACGGACCAGCTCAATCAGATCGTTGATCCCGAGATCAGTGACGCAGGATATGCTGAACTCAGCGCCAAATATGATGCTGCTTATGCTGAATGGGAAGCTGCCTACAACGCTGCCACGGCCCCGTCCGCAGACACTGGTATGACCTCCGCTGAAATGGCGAACTTAGACATCAGTGACAACCTTGCGGAGCTCTCCGCCCTGACACCGGCCGAATTAGTCGCTAAGGGAAAAGAAGGCATGAAGGCAGATATGGACGGAGTCATCGCTTCTGTTGATGTACTACAGTCCAACGCTGCTACACAGGGAATGGCAATGTTCACCATCGCCAGCACAGAAAAGGTCCGTGTAAAGATTGAAGTTTCTCCAGATGATTACGAGAAGATGAAAGTCGGAAATAAGGCGACGATCACGATCGGTGATTACAAGTACCAGGGAACCTTAAAGAAGGTCAATAAAATTGCCATCGAGAATGCCAAAGGGAATCCGGTCATCGGCGCTGAAATCCACATTGACAATCCTGACAAGAATATCTGCATTGGTGCTACTGCCAAGATTGCCATGACCGTTTCCGAGGCGAATGACGTACTTGTTGTTCCAACAGAGGTCATCAACACCTCTTCTGACGGTGATTTTGTATATGTCATTGAAAACGGTACTGTCCTGAAAAAACCAGTTGAGCTTGGAACCGCCTCCACGACTCAAATCGAGATAAAGAGTGGATTAAAAAAAGGTGACAAGGTCGTCAACGATCTCAATGTAGATATCAAAGAGGGAATGAAGGCCGTTGCAGCAGAGAAAACAGACTCCAATACTGATACTGCTGCCGATACCAAGAAGGAATAGCCTGATTGTAAAGAAAAGAGGACATAAAATGGGACAATTTTTAGAATACGTAAAAATGGCTCTTGATAATATCCGTTCCAATAAAGGCCGCTCCTTTTTAACGATGCTGGGGATCATCATCGGAATTACTTCCGTAGTCACGATCGTTTCCATCGGAAACGGGCTGAAAAAAGATGTTGTGGATGCCTCCAATGAGCAGAACAATACCGTGACTGTTCAGGCCAATACAGAAGAGGTCTCTGACCCGAACTGCATTACAGGAGACGACATTACATTTTTAAAGACTACACTCAGTGATTCTGTCCAGAGTGTATCTGCCTCGACCACGACCATCGGCTCCATTACGACCCGCAAGGGCAAGTTCGATGCCTATGTCGTACTGACCACGCCAGATTATGAAAATGCGCAGTATACCGATCCTCTGGTCAAAGGAAAATATTTTACAGACAACGATGTAGCAAACAGCAATATGGTCTGTGTCATCAATGAGCTGACCGCCCTTTATTTATTCGGAAATACGGATGTTATAGGTATGAGCATCGAACTTCAGGTCGACAGCAGCATCCAAAATGTACTGATTACGGGTATCCGCGAGACCAGTGAAGAAATGATGGAGGCAGAAAAGCAGTACCTTGCCATGGGTATGGATAAAAGCATCAGCCTGGAAATGCCTTACACCGTTTCCAACGCATTTGGAAATCCGGTGGACGGTTTTCCGGCCGTCTCTATCACGGCGAATGAAAAAGACCAGGCTTCCAGAGTGGCAAAAAATGCAGTACAGGTCTTGAATTCCAGACATCAGAATTTAGGAGACACACCATTTATCCAACAGAAGCCTATGGATTTTTCCGATATGTTCGGTACGATTATGGACGGGGTAACGGCATTCGTTGCACTCGTTGCTGGAATCTCCCTGATTGTAGGAGGAATCGGAGTCATGAATATCATGCTCGTATCCGTAACAGAGCGGACACGGGAAATCGGTATTCGAAAGGCTCTCGGAGCCAAGACCGGCTCCATCATCGCCCAGTTTTTATGTGAATCCGCAATCATCTCTGGCATGGGAGGCATCATCGGAATCATACTGGGTGCAGCGCTCACCGCACTGATCACCGCGCTCGGTATCGGAGGAATCAAAGCCCAGCTTTCCTTCCCTGCTATCCTGGTGGCTACGATTTTCTCCTGCAGTGTAGGAATCATATTCGGAATCTATCCGGCCAGAAAGGCTGCCAGACTCAGCCCTATTGAAGCACTCAGGCGGATGTAGCGCTGGCAGTCCAGGCGGATATTTTATAACCAAAAACAATTAATTAATCATGAAAGAGGAGGGTTTTATCATGAAACAAAAAAGCACGATGTTAAAAGTAATTTCTATCCTTTTAATTATATTCGGAGGTTTAAGCCTGATTTCCGGCATTTACTCTATCGTAATGCGAGGTGTGATTGAAAAGACTGCAGCTTCATTAGGTATCGCCATACCATCCACACTATCCTATGTCCTGACATTGGTAGGAGCCTTTGTATTCCTTGCGGCTGGAATCATAGGTACACTGTATAAATCCAAACAATCCGTACTGATACTCGGAATCATTCTTGCAGTATTTGAAGTCTTCAATATCGTTTACGCGACCATGACCGCTGGATTTGCACCATTAAATCTGATTGCACTCATCTGGCCTTTATTATACCTGTGGGGATGGTACCAGTCCAATTAAGGAACTAAGAGACACGATTCACCAATCCGCCGGCTCTTGATCGGGCCGTTTACAGCGGAGAAAAGGAGGAAACAAATGAGTAATTCCAACATTATTTACCGCAGAGCACTTGTAGAGGACGCCGAGAAAATTGTTGCTTTTTACAATTTCGTCGGCGGAGAAACGACCTATCTCAGCTTTGAGAAGGATGAGTACCCACTGAATGTGGAGGAACAGATCGCGTCTATCAAAGCCCTGGAGGGCAATCAGACCAACATCATGCTTATGGCAATGGACGGGGATGAGATCGCTGGAATCGCAACGATCAATTCCAGCCACAAGATCAAGGCACGGCATGAAGGCGAGCTCGGCATCGTAGTTGCCAAAAAATATCAGGGCCAGGGAATCGGCACCGAGCTGATCACACAGTTGATCGACTGGGCCCGCGGGAATGGTGTCACTACCCGCATCCGTCTGGATACGAGGGCTGATAATCCGAAAGCAGTCTCTTTATATATGAAGTTCGGTTTTATCGTAGAGGGCTGCTGCCGCAATTCTACACTCCTGAACGGACAATATTATGACCTTTATATTATGGGGATGATGCTTTAAGCCATCGAGCACCAGATTTCATATTCAGCATCTATATGATACATCACCGGGCGCAGTACGGAGATTTTCTTCCTTACTGACGCCCGGTTTTGATTGCTTAATCCTTGCAATTTGACTATAATAGAGGTAATAACGAGTTCTGCCAAGGGGGGAAACCTTATGTGGAAGAGAAAAGTACTAAAGAAAAAGACAAGACAAGCTTTAAAATTCAATTACTGGCGCATGGTTGCCGTCTGTTTTTTGACGGCAATGCTGACGACTGCCTATACCTCCTCCACCATATTTATTAACCTATATGAACCTGATCATACTTCCTCTCCCGCACCTGATGTATCTACAGGTTCTAGTAATTCTGAGATTATCGCAGATACCGTAGAACAGATATCAGATGAGCCTGTGCAGGTTTTTGATTCTCCGGCCGGCTCGGCTCTGGATCTTTTGATCAACACTTACACAAGCGGCAAATCCGTCTTTTTTTCAATCTTAAGAGCATTGAATAATATTCTCGCCCATACCTTTGAACTTTCCTCTGTCTTTCTTATGGCAGGAGTATTACTGGCTTTCTTATACCAGTTTCTAATTGAGAACATGATCGTGATCGGGGAGCGTAGATTCTTTCTGGAGGCCAGGAACTATCACCAGACCCGCATCAGCAAGATTTTCTTCTTATTTAAGCTGAGATTTATTAGGAATCCTGTATGGATCATGCTATGCCGTTCCATATATCAATTCCTGTGGGATCTTACTATCGTGGGTGGTATCATCAAACACTATGAGTACAGTATGATTCCCTTTATTCTCGCAGAAAACCCATCAATCAGCAGGAGTGACGCGTTCCATCTCTCCAAACAGCTCATGCATGGAAACAAATGGCGTATGTTCCTGCTGCACCTTTCTTTCTTCGGATGGCATCTGCTTTCTCTGTTCACCCTGGGCATCCTGGATTTTTTGTTCGTCAATCCTTATATGGCTGGGACAGACGCCGAATTATATATGGAACTTCGGCGCAATTATGTATTGTCCCGTTCCCCAGGATATGAAGCCTTCAACGACCGGCTCCTGGAACAGGTTCCCTCTGAGGATGAACTGCTGATCAGCAAGGCCCTTTATGACGACTCAGAAGGCCCTTACACGAAGATCTCATACTTTGCCCCGGAACAATACCCTGTTTTCCTATATTCCATCCAGCCGCCCGAAAGAGCTGTAAAAGCCCCTATCCATGCGGATAAAAAATACGGCTTTTTATCCTGTGTTTTTCTGTTCTTTGCATTTTCCATATTCGGGTGGATTTTTGAAAGCTTGGTACATCTGATCCGTGACGGTGTTTTCCTGAACCGTGGTTTTTTGATTGGCCCCTGGATTCCATTGTATGGATTATGCGGACTGATCCTGTTGATTGTCGTACAGAAATTCGTGCATAAGCCGATTCCTGCATTTATCATGATGATGGCCATTTATTCCGTGATAGAATATCTATTGAACTGGTTCCTGGAATACGAATGGGATATCGTACAGACCGACTATACAGGCTATCTGTTGAATTTAAATGGCAAGACATTTATTGGAGGCGCTATCTTCTTCGGGCTTCTGGGGTGTGCCTTCTTGTACTATCTGGCTCCGAAATGGGATGATTTGTTCCATGGCCTGCCAGAATACATACAGATCCTGCTGTGCGTCTTACTCTGCACCCTTTTTGCGGCAGACTTTGTATATGCACTGACACACCCGGAACTGCTTTCAGAGTTGTTCAAACCAGGATTTCTCTTTACCAAGGTGTAAAGAATATTTTATAATATAAAAAGAATTTTTGATTGAGAGGATTTTAATTATGGATCAAATTTATGTCAGCAAAGAACACTTTACTTCCAGACCCGACTGCACTGGTCGTCTTGAAAAGGAGATCCGCGTCTATGATGTGCTGGACAAACTAGGAATCCCTTATGAGGGCGTTGATCATGATGTCGCGCCGACAATCGAAGCCTGTCAGGCAATTGAGGCTGAGCTTGGTATTATGCCCTGCAAGAACTTGTTTTTACGCAATCGCCAGAAGACCACCTTTTTCCTTCTGCTGATGCCCGGCGAAAAAAAGTTCATTACAAAAGATTTATCCGGTCAGCTCGGCATCTCCCGACTCTCCTTTGCAGAGCCGGAATTCATGGAAAAGTATCTGGATATCACACCAGGTTCTGTCAGCGTTCTGGGACTGATGAATGATAAAGACTGGTACGTGGACCTCCTGATCGACAAAGACCTGCTGGAGAATGAATACCTTGGATGCCATCCCTGTATCAATACCTCCTCCTTAAAGATCAAGACCCAGGATATTCTGAAAAAGTTTCTTAAGTATACGGGGCACCGCTACCGCGTAGTTACACTTTAGTGCGCCTGTGATTTGGCATTCCTCCGCTTATATAAGTTGACCGTTGCTTTTTCTATGGAAAAATAATATAATTCACTGTATAACACTTGATAGACACAAATTTAGATAGAAAAAGAGGGATATGAACATGAAAAAAAGAGTTGTTGTCGCATTAGGACACCGCGCCCTGGGAACTACCCTTCCCGAGCAGAAGGTCGCCGTGAAAAATACTGCAAAGGCTATCGCAGATTTAATTGAAGAAGGATATCAGGTTGCAATCACCCACAGCAACGCACCGCAGGTCGGTATGATTCATACTGCCATGAATGAATTTGGCAAGACCCATGATGATTATACTGCTGCACCAATGTCCGTCTGCTCTGCCATGAGCCAGGGCTATATCGGATATGACCTGCAGAATGGTATCCGTGAAGAGCTGTTGAGCCGCGGAATCTACCGTACTGTCAGCACTGTCCTTACCCAGGTGATCGTAGATCCATATGATGAAGCATTCTATACTCCGACGAAGGTCCTTGGACGGTATATGACGGCAGAGGAAGCCAATGAGGAACGCAAAAAGGGGAACTATGTCATTGAAGAGCCAGGCAAAGGTTTCCGCCGCGTTGTTTCTGCCCCGAATCCGGTCAAGATCGTAGAATTAGACGCTGTCAATGCGCTGCTTGATGCCGATCAGGTCGTTATTGCCTGCGGCGGAGGCAGTATTCCTGTTCTGGAGCAGGATAACCACTTAAAGGGGGCCAGTGCCGTGATCGAGAAGGACCTGACCGCAGGGAAGCTTGCAGAAGGAGTCAATGCCGATGAACTGATCATTCTGACGAGTGTAGATCAGGTGTGCATCAACCTTGGCCAGCCAAACGAAGAAAAACTCGGGGACATCACCCTGAATCAGGCGAAAGAATACATGGAACAGGGACATTTTGGTATCTATAATATGTATCCGAAATTCCGCGCTGCCGTTGAATTCATCGAAAAAGGAGAAGGACGCGGAGCGATCATCACCTCCTTTGATCAGGTAAAAGAGGCAATGAAAGGGAAAGCAGGAACACGGATTCATAAATAGACATCACTAATAAAATTAACATTGTTTCCACAAAATAGAGTGAGACCGTTTCGGCTCACTCTATTTTCATGGGATTATAGTTATCCTCTACTTCCATTTCCATAAAATATCCTAGAAGAGTCCAGCCCCAGAAGGGATCTAAACCGGTCCCCTCTCCAGTCTCCGTTAGATAATATTCCCGATCTCCTGATTTCAGAATTAATTCCTTAGTCTTATATGCTATAAATCCTGCAATGTCTCGATACCCGTAATCCATTAACCCATGCATCACCATGTAATTCGTTGGGACCCATGTGTTGGCACGCCAGTTACACCCTATATCCCCTTCCAGATGTACTGGACTGTAGCCAGGCTCTGATGCAGCCAGGGCGGGAAGAGGGAATGGCCTCCAGAATTCCATTGGATTTAAAATATGTTCATAGACTAAACGTCTAACCTGATCTTTCTCTGAAATTCCTGCCCAAATCGGCAGAAGGCAAGAAATTGATTTCACTTTAATGGACTTTCCATCTCTTTCATCACGGTCATAATAAAAACCATCCTCCTCATCCCACATCGTCTGCACAGCAGTTTTTCTCTCCTCTGCATACTTTCTATATTTTTGTGCCAGTATCTTCTCAAATTTATATTCACAAACTTTTGCATACGCCAGGCACTCCCGGTATAGATAACAGTTCAGGTCGACACCTTCACAGAAATCCGATTTCCAGACACCGCCCCGTTCGTGTTGATCGTCCATCCCTGTTTCCACGGAGCTTCTCCATTTCGACAGATGATTTCCATTCTCATCTCTTACAAACAACCAATAGTCCAGAGATTTTCCAAGCCGCACAAATATCTCATGATCCACCCAATCAAGATTTCCATCCTTAGAATAGCACAGAAGAACTAACTGTGAGAGGAAAGGCTTCACCATCTCATAATCCTCTTCCCCTGAATATCCGTTCTGTATTGCACGCTTTGAGAAACCATTCTGCTCCTGATACTGTAGATATATTTTAATAGCATTGATCATATATTTTGTATCCCATCCCGCATAAAGCTGAACAATTCCTTCAAAATACTGATCCCAATCATACAATGTTGTGTTCTGGTAACCTGTAAAATGCAGCAATCCTGTGCCCTCATTCTGTACAATTCCTCGTTCCAGCATTTTCCTGACATGATTTAGTTCTTGTTCATTGATGCTTCTCATATTTCCTATACCTCCTTTTTCTATTCTTTACAACTGATGTGTGACTCTACTAGGTCTGCTGCCTTTTATTTCTGTCCATTCATACGCCGAATTCTGGGCTTCTCAAGTAACCCCTGCCCGATGAGTGAATATTCATCCTGCCATTCCTCCTGATCCATCAAGAATACTTCTGGTCCATAAGCCGGCAGCCGCTTTCTCGAACAATGCAGTGGGCCGAATGTATTCCTTCTCGTAAGGACCACTTCCAGATTCCTTGGTTGATTCATCTCACTCATATATGGCGGTGCAAACAGCACCTCGGTAGAATCTCCGATTATCTTCACACAACTCCCTGCAAATTTTATATCCTGAATCTGATAAGCCCCCTCCATCTCTGGCAGATCATACCGAATACTCCCTGAGTAAAATGGAAGTCCCTGATACGTAACATCCCCCGCTTTCAAATAGCGGGGCAGCTGCGAAAGTTCCCATTTCCCCTTATCGGAAAAATTATACACTCCGAACTCTCCCAAAAGATAGACCGCCTCCAAACCATTTTCTATACCATATCTGCTACAGATTTTGATTTCATTTTCTCCTTCTTTCAAAGATCCATATGGTATTTCTACACGTGAAAAACATCTGTCAATCCAGTAATTTTCTGTATTATACTGTATCCTGCTGCCATTGACCCGCATGTCTGATACATGTTCCACATCCTCAAAAGCCAAATAGAGTCTGGATGGAAGCTTCCTAATATGAAACGTATATTTCAGTTCTATATCCCACCGTTTTTCATACTGCTGCCTTTCATATTTCTGGATATACCAGGGCTGCAGCATCTCACCGCCCCTGATAGAAAGCCCCAAATAATTTCTTATTTTCCTGTCTGTTTTTAGAACCTCGCCCTCAAATCGATTTCCCCCAATCTCAGCCTCAACAAAATCAAGAACCAAAACATTCTCTTCACTTAACGAATATGTGAATAAATCAGGCAGTTCCTTTGTTCTTTTGGAAATACGATAAAGCTTTTCTTCTCCTGGGGCAAACTGTACCGTAAGAGTACCGCTTTGCTCATTATCTTCTAAAATTGTTCTTATTTCACCATCTCTGGCATTCCATAATTCTACGGTATTCTCTGCGCCAAAAGATATTTTTATATCTCGGTGTGCTTGATTTCGGTTGCTATTCAAGAGCATCATATATCTTGCATCTTCATCAGAACTTATTCTGCATAGAATTTCCCCGGCGCCCTCACCTTCCAGCACTATCTCCGTTTCGTTTCTACAGGATTGTAAAATCTGATCTTTAGAAAACTTAACTGTTACACACCTTTGCGCTACTTCTTCCACATGCTCAGATAGAATCCCATCAACATATTTAGGACGTTCGCCTGCAAAAATTACGCTCCCCCCCTGCTCTCGGAATTCCTCCAGCAAATCCAATGTCTTCATTCTAATTGTATCCATTCCTGCGATAAGGACCTTTTGATAGCAGCATTTTCCTACATATATCAGTCCGTTTTCTACTTTTCCATGCTTTTCAAGAATAGATTCTTCTCCATAATCAAACTCTACATGTCCACTAACAAGAATCCCAAAGACCTCCTGATACCGTTTTTCCAGATACTGAATCCGTGAGTCTGCCGCTTCCAGCCCTAAAAAGGCACCGCTCCTGCTATATCCCCAAACGCTCTCGATCGGATTGAGCACAAGCAGACTGCACTCATTTTTTCCCTGTGAGGTAAACATCCCAATCCTCGCAAAATAAGTCTCCAATTTTTCATATTCTCTATACCATGCCGACTGGTAGAAAATACTTGCAGGATAATCTCTTTTCGCCTCTCCCTGCATTGTATACCAGGAAAGATGAGGACAACGCAGATTCACTCCGAACAAGGCCTGCCAGTCTCCAACTTGTTTATAATTCTCCAGAGTCATCTGCCATCCTGTCCCACCATACAATTCAGACAAAACAAAGGGCTTATCCAACTGTCTCGCAACAGAGACTGCTTGTTTTACGACCCACCAGCATTCATTCTTCTCCGTCAGAATATCAATTCCTGGATAGTCCATATACTCATAGAATCTCATTAAAGACCCCTGCATCACCGTCTGAGCACTCAGACTATCTTCATGCAGTACATGTCCTGTAAAAATCATATGATTGTCTGAGCACCACTTCTGGATAGGCCGCGCAAAATTTTTTAAAAATAACTTCTGACATACCTCTATATAATCCAGTGCTGCCTTTGAAAATGTACCTTCCTCCCTTAGAAACAAATAGGGCAGTTGTTGTTTTAGATCATAGCCACATTCTTCCTTGAACACGGAAAACAATTGATCTGTATATGGAATCCTATTTTCGCTCCCTTCTGAAAAAGAGCTGAACATAGCTCCCCTGTGAGGTTCATCTGTGAAAACTCCCCGAATACTGGTGCCAATCCTTTTCCCACACTTCTCCGCATATTGATGATGTGTCAGTTCCAAGAATTGTTCTACTGCATCAAAGTTCATAGTATCAAGATACGTATATCCATTATATACATCTTTAGAATCTGAATAGACGATAGAAAAAATCAACAAATTTTCTCCATCTGATGCTTCCGCCTGTTCCACTTTCTTAAGTTTTTTAAAGGTGTTCCCTTCCATCTCACAGCTAAATACGGCTAACGTATTTTCCCCACATTCCACATATTCTCCCGGAGCTGCCATCCTCATCTCAATAAATTTTGCCCGGAAACGTTCTTCCTGTGTGACCAGACCGCCCGCAATCCCTGATGGCCATCTATCCTCATCATAGATCCATGCCTCTAAACCCTGACCGGAAGCCTTATCCGCACATTCATTGATCAAATCAAACCATTCTTCTCCAAGATATTCTGTCTGCAGACCTGTACGTGAATGCATGAAAAATCCGCCGAACCCCATTTCCTTCATAATTTCTATCTGGCGGAAAAGTTCCTCCTTATCCAGCCTCCCATTCCACGCCCAAAAGGGTTTCGCTCTGAACTCTACAGGAGGTTTCTTGAAACTTTCTACAAATTCTTTTTCATTCATGCCCTACCTCTTTCAGGGAATAATATCCTAATTCCATATTCTTCACTTTCTGCCCTTCCCTTCATATCGATCATTTTATCAAGTGTTTCCGTTGGCATTCCTGCTGCTATCTGCCCTTCTATTCCTTCCTCAAGGCATCCGACAATCTGTTCTCCTCTCCAATATCGAAGATATTTTTTCCCGTCATACTCTACACTTTCTTCTCGCAGCGGTATCTCGAATTCTACAGTCAATTCCATTGAAATCCCCTCATAAGAAATTTGTAGAAAATTGCCATTTAAAACAATATTGTTTTCGCCAGTATTCTCTCTAAAACATAGAGATTCCAGTGCAAATTGAGGAATATAAACTTTTATAGAACAGGGAACTCCTCCACATGCCAGAACTTTAAAATTCCCTTTTTGAGGATATTCAGTCTTAAGTTCTAGCCTCATTTCTCCAATATTGGTCCAAATATTGTTCTGATTTAAAATTATGACGTCTCCATCTTTCTGCCAGACTGTATCTGATACCACCTCTGTTAGACCTTCTGCCCCTCGCATTGTACAGCACCAATACGCTTCAAAAATATCCGTTTTTGTCTTTAATACCTCTTCCGTTTTCCCCGTACATACATCACATCCAAATCCGCCATTATATCTCTGTGCAAAACAAAGAGCATTGTAATAGATTCTATGAGCCAATTCCAAATATGAGAGTTCTCCTGTCAACTGATATAATTTCATTGCAACCATATAGGAATCAACAATTGCACATGGTTCTGTCCATGCTGGTTTTCCGAACCAATTTTGATTTGCATAATTTGCGGTCATTCCAAACTGCTGGTATAACCCAAATATACGGATGGCCTGTTCTAGAAACTGTATTTCTCCTGTAATTTCAAAAAATCGCAGCACACCTCGTAATGCACTCAAAGTAGCATGCGTCTGCATGGATGTTCCTATAAAATCAATTTTCCAAAAATTCCTGCACATTTCCCTTAGAAGCAATTCAACATCTGGATCCTTTGTGACTTGGTAATATTCAGCCAGACCATCGATACAGATAAAGGCGCATCCAGTATCTGTGGAAAGCTGCCATCCGTTTTGTACTTTTCCGATACTCCCGCATGCACCACCTTCTCCTCTTATTTCTGTTGGGTAAGAATCATATAATTTCAGCGTCGGCTTATATAAAGCTTCTACAATGGTAACTACCATATGCCATACATTCTTGTCCTTTTTCCAACCGGCATAAGCCATCAGTCCCCTAAGCAGCCAATTATGTCCTGACAGTTGCTGTTCATTCGCCTCCTGTTCCCGTACCACGTCCCCCATGTATCCCGACGCATTCATTACTTTAGGAAGCTGCTCTATAATTTCTTTTAAAAAAGCTGGCTCTCTTTTGGTTACCTGCCCATGAAGAACTAAGGCCAATATTGTCCTGCCTTCCCAATCACCCGGCCATCCATTCTGTTCCATTTGAAAGATTTTTCCTGGTCGGTAGATGTCACTTTCCAGACGGCAGTAATTCTTTAAAATTCTATATCCAAGCTCTCCACTCAATGTACTTACTTCCCAATCCAGCCTTCTCATCCCTGTTCTCCTTGCACAATGATAATTTCCTTGGGCGCTGTTATTCTACTTTCAATTTCCCCATCCGGCTTCCTTACATGATGAATATGTATTTTTCCATAAGGGGTCGGATACGTTCCTTCTGCAAAATCAAGGTCACCCAAATGAGGATTAATCTGAACCTTTTTGCATCCTGGTTCAAGAATCTTTACACCAAGCACATTTTCGCTCAGCCATGGCGTCACACCTGCTGCCCAGCCATGGCAAAGACTGTGCCGATAGCCACAATAGCAGTATCCTCCATATGTCCCATGAACATCTATTTTCCCCTCCTCACGTTTCCATGCATCAATCGGAAGGGCATCCTTCAACCACTCTATATCAAAATCTTCCCAGAAGGTTGTCGCGCCCAGCGCAAGCATTCCACCCCAATATTCTCTGATGCTTTCCAAGCACCCTTGGTAATCCCCTGCCTTTGCCCTGGCTGACAAAATATAATATCCCATGAAGGTAGACATTCCTTTTGAACCATTCTTTCTCAAAAGCTTTTCATTCACATCTACAGCCTCTTCCATTCCTGAAAGTACCATAAGTGCTGCTGCCTGTTTTGCCGATTCAAAATTCGCTTTATATTTTCTCAGCTTTCCTAAATCTTGACGGCATATTTCAGCCATCTCTTCATCCTCCAATTGTTCAAACAGCTTCTCCATTTTTGATGTTGCAAGAATATGAAGTGCCTGAAGCCCGGCATCAACCACACCAGGATTTGCCTTTGACGGCCAGTCAACAAATCGAGTCTCCGGTGTATTATCCTTACCATCTTCTCCAATACAGGAGGACATCTGTTCCTGTAATCCTCTGAGATAGTGATGCTGTTCTTTCAGATATGAAAAATCTCCAGTATACAAAAACCAATCATACTGAATGATAGCCCACCACATAGAATATGCCGGAAAGTCATTCATCCACCCCGGAAGAGGCGTTTCATTTCTTACGAAATCCAAACTTTTCGGCACGGCCTCTTCATTTCCAAAGACCGTCTTAATTGCCGTAATTTCTGGATGAAGATCACCTGCCCACACAAGCCGGTCACGTTTAATTCCATCCCATATATAATTTTGTGTATTCAGGTGTACAGTATATGCACCTGTATTCCAGATTCTGTTCAGCAGCTCGTCACTGCAATGAAAACTCCCTTTATACTCCAGATCCTTATAAATCAAAACCGCCTGTACTGCTTTTAACTCCATTTGCTGATATGGTTCCAGTAGATCAATCCTGACGAATCTAAACCCAGTTTCCCCAATAGGGTTCATGCTCATGTTACCGATTCGTACAATCATGTCCCGGTTCGCATGGTCATTTGTAGCATTCTGGATTCCCCCAAGTTCACTCATTGCCTCCAGGGCAGATTCTCCGAAGCGGACGCGTACCTTTGCTCCCTTTCCCGTCGTCTCTTTCCACGCATGAATCACGATGCCCCCATGTATCTCACACCCAAAATCTAATAAAATAGATGCTGGCTGCCCATCATTACATAAAATGCAAGGGCTCTGCGAATCCAACGAAATCTGAGGACTTCTCTGTTCCAAAAGCACATGGCTGTCTATTACTCTTGCAGTTATATCGTTCGTTTCCCACAGAACTTTCTGTGGGATAAGATAAGCCCTTGCCCTCTCATCTTTCTGCGCTGTTTTTGCAATTCGCTCAGGGATGCTCCTGAATATATCATTTTGAACTAATCCGTTATCCGACATAATAACTCCTCTCTGTATTCCTATTTAAAACGATTTTGGCATAAAACACTGAAACAAGTAAAATGCTTCCTGAAATTATCATATTAATCTGCATTGATCCAATTCCAATGCCTCCGAGCTGATAGACCTTATCCGCAAAAGCTGAAATAATCCCTGAACCAAGCATGCTGCCCGAGAAACCGCCTAGCGCAGTCACGCATGCACAAAGACTTAAATATATCATTGTATTCTGATGACCGATGAATTCATACTGGACCATGAACTGCCCCGTCACGAGCCCGGTAGAAATCAGTCCGCTGGAAATAAAAATCACATATATAAACCCTATAGATTCCTTCGTTACCATTGCCCAGATGAAAAATTGAACCCCAAGAATAAACACTGTAGCATTTAGAATCCTGCTCCAGCGGATTCTATTAGCAATCTTCCCCCATATGGATGATACTGCAATCTGGACACACACCTGAAGTCCTGTCAGGCACATGATATGCGTATATTTCAATTCCAGACAGTCCAACATATAAGTATTATAATAAGGGTTGGCCAGATTCATACCAAGGCTGAGAACAAGCATATATATGAGAAATCTCAAAAAACGCCTGTCTTCCTTTACCACTTTCCAATATAACGGCCATTCCAACCGTTCTTTTTTCTCCTCATTTCTTTCATAACTAATTTTTCGAAGTATTGTATAATCTATCACCACAAGCAATGACGCTATTAAGAAAGCTGTTGCAAATCCTATATATTCCAAATTTGCGACTTTTAGCTGGTCAATCAGATAAGCAGCACCAAATGAAATCAACATTGTCACACCAACGACCATTCTGTCACGAAAAGCAAAAAATGTCCCCTGCTTTTCAGCAGGAATAGTCTGGACCATCCAAAGATTCAGATGTATTCCTGCGCTAGATGCGAATGTATATGATACTGTTAATATCATAGCTGTCATCCAGATCTTTACCGGCTGTCCACTGTCACGAAACAATATCGGAATCCCTACAATTGACAGGATTCCAAACCTCGCCGCCAGTACTATGCAGTTAATCATTTTTTTGTAATTATAAAACCAGTTCCACATCTTTCCGATAGCAAGCTGCAGTATATTCGCAAGCAAAGGAATGGATAAAAACACACCGATCCTGGATGGCCTTACCCCTATATAAAGAAGCAGGCCTGTCATTAAAACACCTGAAATAAGATTATTATATGTAGAAGTAATCATCTGGGAAGCCAAAAATCTCTTCTGATCTCCACCGAATTTTCTTACCTGGGCAAGCATTCCTTCTTCCATATTCTTTTACCCCTTGACGGCACCGCCTATCATTCCCTGGACATAGTACTTCAAACAGCTGGCAGTCGCAATAAGAAGAGGGATCGTACCTATAATAAAAGCTGCTGCGATCAGTCCCATATCCGTCGTACCGTTCCCTGCCGCATTGTTAAATACAATCTGGCAGAACGTCTTTGTATCATCTCCTCCAGTTAATGCGATAGTCGGCCAAATATAATCATTGTACATAGATACTACGCTCGTAATACCAACCGTAATCAAAATCGGTTTTGAAAGTGGCACTGCAATATGAGCAAAACAATAGAATTCACTTGCCCCATCAATTCTGGCTGCCTCAAAAATATCATTTGGAAGCCCGCGGAAAAATGATTCCGCCAGAATAATCCCCATAACCTGCTGACCTGCAATATACGGTATGATCAGTGCCCACGGCGTATTTAAAAGCCCCATTTTGTCAACGATCCCATAATTCGGGATAATGAGCAGCGTATAAGGAATCATCATCACTGCCAGGACCAGTGTGTACAATATTTTTTTCCCTTTAAATTTCATTCTGCCAAATGCATAGCCGGACAATGATACTACAATTAGGATTCCTGCAAGCGATATGACGCAGACAAAAATGGAATTCCCAATAGGCTTTAAAACAAAATCAATCGCCCTCTTAAAATTTTCAATATAAATCTGAGTCGGCAGCCCCAGAAAGTCATTCATGATCAATACAGAAGGCTTAACTGACATGTTAATCAGCATTACGAATGGAAAAAACGTAATGAACAATAATGCAATAGTCAACAGTCTGCTGGCAAGATAGCCGATTCCAATTTTTCTTTTCGCTTTCATCTCAATCCTCCTCTTTCATTGTTTTACGTGACAGAAGCGTCAATATGATGATTACTACAAACAGGATTACGCCCATTGCAGAGGCACGCCCGAATTTTCCATCCCCGAAGGCTACCTTGTACATTTGTAGAGCAGGTATCGTCGTTGCAAATCCCGGACCTCCGTTCGTTGTTGCTGCAACCAGTCCAAAACCGGAAAGACTCTGAATTAGAGACAGCGTCACTACGATTTTGATATATGGGGTCAAATTCGGCACATGTATGTTTCTTACTACATCCCATTGGGTCGCACCATCCACAATTGCTGCTTCATACAACTCCTCTCCAATCATATTCAGTCCCGTATGAATAATCAAAAAATACATACTTGAAATAAACGGAAAACCAATCAGTACGATACTAAGCAGGGCTGTCCCCTGATCATTCAACCAGTTATGTGAAAGATTCTCCATGTGAAGAAGCTGCAATATCGAATTGAATCCGAAATTGGGATTGTACAAAAATTTCCATATTAAAATCACGACAATCTGTGGAACCAGCATTGGAATTACAAATGCCGTTTTAATGATATTCGCGATTCGTTTGTGCTTAATAAAAAATAATAGTTCTGCTGCCAGAAGCGGGAAAAAAACACTTGTAAAAACAGCAGCTACTGTAATGATCAATTGATTCCGAAAAGATGTCAAAAACATTTCATCATGAAATGCCGCAATGTAATTTTCGAGCCCTACCCAGTGGGCTGTCTGCCCAAATGCGGAATCTGTAAATGATGTATAAATGGCATTTCCAATTGCATAATACGAGAAAATAGCCAAGAAAATAAACGTTGGTGTAAGGAAAAGATATGGCAAGAGTTTTGCCTTCCATGTTTTTTTCATAATGTATCCTTTCTTAAATTTTATATAAAATCTGACTCAAACCGCTTCCATTTCTGAAAGTATTATTCAAACCGAATCTTTTTAATCTGGAACTTACTGTCACAATCCATGACTTCCACCAGTAAGGTCCCTGCTTTATTCTCTGCTTCTATCAATGAAAAAGCATCTTCCTTACCACGGATTGTCAATTCTGCCAATAATAAATTTCTTTCTTCTCCAAGATAAAGCCTTATCGTCCCTGTACTGTTTCCAGAAACCTTTACACTTGAAACACCGCTGCTAAAATCAACATAACGGAAGATAGCAGTATCACCACGTGAAATATTTTTTAGAACATCATGCTCACCATTGATAGGGTCTTCTGGTTCCAGATAACATGTTCCCAAGAGCCCACAGGCATATGTCATCTCGATATCCTCCCCTGGTCTAAACGGTTCCCCGAGTCCCTGCGACGTCATAATTACCGGGATAATTGTCCCATCCTCTCTGAATTTTATCGGCTCGGCACATACCCGCCTAAAGAATTTGTTTCCCCTTACAGTCCGATGGTAAAAAACATACCAACTGCCCTTGAACTCAACAATTGAACCATGGTTATTCCATGTATCTAGATCGCATCCCTTGTTATCTATAATTACCCCTTTATACTCATAAGGTCCCAGAGGGGACTTAGACATCGCATATCCGAGGCTGGTCGGATCTGTCGATGTGATATCTGCATAAATGCAATAATAATAGTTCCCACGTTTTCTGATACTCATTCCTTCATGAAAATGGTGCTCTTCTTCTGTCACAAGGTCTATAGTCATTGTAGAACGGTCAATTTCTGTCATATTCCTTTTTAATTTTGCACCACAGCCGCGAAATTGTCCCCAATAATAATAAGCCTGTCCGTCATCATCAACGAAAACAGCCGGATCTATTCCCTTGCAGTTCATTCGCCTTACATCGTGGAATGGTCCCTGCGGTTCTTCTGATACAGCTACTCCCTCCGAAGAATCAGAACACGGAAAATATAAATAGTACTTCCCCTCATATTCTGCTGCATCTGGAGCATAAATAAAGTTGCTTGCCATCCTTCCCTTTTTCCCTTTGGCATTCGTTTCCCGATACCCAGCATTTAGCTTTCTAAGCATTGGAGTATCTACTTCCCCAGCCTCACTAAAAATCCATTTACTATCTCCGGCCTCCTGAATCCATGGAATTTGTTCGGAACGAAGACAGCTATTGTGGATTACCCACTTTTTCATATCCGAAGTAGATACCACTTTAAGTACATCACTCTCATAGGTATCATCAATTTCTGGATTCCCTACATCTCCATAAAGGTATAGCCTTCCATCCTGCATCTGATGTCCTTCTACGTCAGATATCAAATAATTTGACGGTAGAATTGGATTTCTGGAATTACAATAAATCCTTTCTATGTTATCCACGTTACTTCTCCTTATTATTTATATTTAAAAAAGGTGAAGGTAATCTTGTCATCACCATCACCTTTTCCAGTAAATCTATTGCTCATTCATTTACAATTTTATCCATTGTGTGTTATAATATATGTGCTGCATTCCACAGGTAATCATTCCACTGGTCCCTGTTCCAAGGAAAGCAGCCTTTTTTATATTATTCTTTTGCGTTATCTGCTGTGGCAGGATCCAGATCATATCCGGCTGCTTTTATTGCTTCCTCATTATATTCATCATATAAAGGCTGTAATTGCTCAAGCATCTCTTCTGCGGTAATTTTCTCCACACTGAACTGGTTAATTAAGTCATAGAATTTTGGTTTATTGGCTTCTGTTACTCTTGTAAATCCATCCAGGTTATCCCAATCTCTCGAAGTTCCTTCCGGTACAAATCCATCCAGTTTTTCCTGAAGTGCTTCATCTAATGTAACACCTGCAATAACGCTAGGTCCCTGAATATAATTTCCATTTGTCAAAGTCTCTTCATAAATCATCTGTGCTCCGCTTGGAGAATACATATATTTATAGAAGTCTTTTACTCTTTCTGTATGGTCTTTATCTTCTTTCTGTACGATTGCCATTTCATTACCTAATACATAGAGCCCTCTCATGGTCGACTGAAGTCCCTCCGGTGCCTTTTCAAAGGAAGGGAATTGGAAGGTCGCCCATTCAAACTGCTGGTCTTCCGGCAGCATATTGATATCTGATAAAACCTTTCCGGCATTGAAACTTCCTTGAAGCAGCATCGGAGAATTTCCCATCTCAAAGTCAGTAATAATCTGATTTGTATCAGCCTGTACCCAGTTATCCGGGAAGTATTTTGCGATTTTTCCAAATGCAGTATAAATCGTTTGATTCAACTCTGTATTAACTCCATTTTCCTTCTTATAAGCCATGATACGCTCATCGCTGTTGACCAGGTTCTTATCACATGCGAGATTTGTCTCATCAAACTTGAAGTTTTCATTATCCTTCATGGTACTTTCATCCCAGGCAGCATCTCCTGGCTGAACAAGAAATGTCTCTTCCATTGTACGATATCCCGTGTCGGCTATGGCATTCAAAAACCAGCTTGATTCCAGACCTGCTGATACTGGATATTTATATCCTTTGTCACGAAATTCCTTACAGATCTTCTCTAGCTCCTCGAAAGTCTCTGGAATCTCTATTCCTTCTTTATCAAAGATATCTTTATTATAGAAAAATGCAACACCAATCTTATCAAACGGCAGGATTCCCATCTTTGATCCGCCAGTTTTATTAAGTGCAATGGCAAGATCACTCTCTTCAAAAACATCTCGTACAAGTTTTCCAGCATTATATGGATTCTCTTCATCCAGCATTGGTGTAAGATCCATCACATACCCCTTTTCAAAAGCAAGATTCCAACTGCTTCCTGTAAGGGCATTCACAAGGAAATTTCCATGAACGATATCAGATGCCTCCTCTTGGTTCCCACTGAATGAAGTCTTCATCTTTGTCATATAGGAATCATTATCCGATACGACATCCACAACGACCTTTGTCTCTGGATGCAGCTTCATATACTCCTCTGCTGCCTTTTTCTGCCCGGCTGTATAATAATTGTTAATAACAGTCAGGATAATCTCATCCTTTTTACTGGAATCCCATGCCACATCAGAAGATGCCGCAGTGCTTTTGGATTCCTCCTTCTTTTCCTCTTTGCCGCATCCTGACAGCATTCCTGTCAACAGCATACTTCCTGCAAGCACAAGTGATATTACTTTTTTGTATCTTTTCATATTCCTTCTCCTCTTCTTTTATACTTGATAACGGCCTATACATGTACACAGCCTATGCTGTAGGTAATCGTTCCACCGGTCCCTATATATGTAATCCTCCTTTCCTGTTTTTTGCATATTCCGTTACTTTCGGATTTATCTCCTACATTGGGATGTTGAATTTCTTACAATCAGTTCCATATCATACTCGTGATAGCTTGTTCCACCCTTTATCATGTTCGAATATAACATTTCAAAGGCCTTCTCACCAAATTCTACTTTGTTCATTGACATAGTGGTCAACTCTGGCTCCCAATACTTTCCAAATTCAATCCCGTCAAATCCAATCACAGACACATCTTCCGGTATCCTTATTCCGCATTCTTTTAAAGCTTTCATTGCACCTAAGGCAACCAGGTCATTCACACAGATAACTGCTGTAAACTCTTTTCCTGAATCTATTAATTGCCTGGCATATTGATAACCGTCTTCCATTCCTGTGGAATATGGATATTTACCTTCAATCAAAAGCTCCTCGCCACAGGGAAGCTGAAGTTTTTCTACCATATCCAAATATCCTTTGATACGCAGGTCATATGCCAAATTTTTCCCCAGCCCACTGATATAAGCAATCCTCTCGTGCCCCAGCTTATACAGATACTCCATAATTTCCCGCATTGCTCCCATGTGGTTCATCTCTATAGAAGATACCTTTCTAAAGTCTGCACATACATTTCCGCTGACCACAATCTTGATTCCCTTTTGAACTAGGTTATAAATCTTATCTACATTGAATTTGTAAGGTATTGCAGCAACAAATACCCCATCAACACGTCTTGTAATAAAATTATCAAAATACTCATCCAGCTTATTAAACCCGGTACATATGTTTACAAAATAATTCTTTTCATTCGCAGCATTCTCAAACCCTCTTACAATGTCACCAAAAAAAGGATTTGCCAGGCTCTCTAACACAATTCCTAATTGCATACTCCTCTTTGTTGACATAGATCTGGCTATCATATCCGGCCTGTAATCTAAGGCTTTTACCGCCTCCAGCACCTTATCTGCTGTACTTTTTTTTACCTTTCCCGGATCGTTTAACACATTGGAAACAGTAGCTGTGGATACGCCTGCCATTTTCGCGACATCTTCTCTCGTTGCTTTCATATGTCCTCCTATTTACTCCTCATAATTTACTCGGGTAAATTTATTCTTTTAAAAAAATGTACAAAAAAATTTATACCAATCATATTTTCACGTTAAACTTATGATTTTTTGCCTTATTTTTCTGTACAATCTTTCGTTTTCTTTTTTATTATAATTGAATAGTAACACTTTTTTATCTTACTGTCAATTATTTTAATGTTTTTTATTTACGCGCATAAATATTTTTGTTTACTAACCAAAAAGTGCCATGCCAGAAGAACTATTTTCTCCTGGCATAGCACTCTATTTTTATTTCTGATTCGCCGGTTCAACTGCAACTGACTTTCCTTTGATTTTCGCATTATTCATTGCATTCAGCACATCTCTTGCATATTCCCTTGGAACTTCTACAAAAGTATACTTATCGAACATATCAATCGATCCAATCAATTTTCCAGGAATTCCGCTCTCGCCTGCCAAAGCACCAACGATATCTCCCGGTTTTGCTTTATTTTTCTTACCGATATTGATGAACAGCCTTACCATTCCGGCTTCCTCAGCACCTGTATCCCCGAACTCCATCTCCTCCTGGCTTACTTCATTCTGCCCGGAGCTGATCTTCAAGAAAGCTGCCGCCATATCCATGGCTGTGTAATCGGAATCATTGACTTTATTCTCGATTGCCTGGAGATATTTGGTCAGGTCCTCTGTCTCGATAATATTGTCGATCTCCTCCAGAATATTTTCCATCTTCGTGGTCGCTACGTCATTCAGAGAAGGTACCTTCTGTGCATAGATCTTGGTCTTGCAGTAGCGCTGGATCTCTTTTAACTTATAGACTTCTTTTCCTGATACAAAAGAGAAGGAACGTCCCTCACGTCCAGCCCTTCCGGTCCTTCCGATACGGTGTACATAATACTCGTCATCCTGCGGCAGATCATAATTGAATACCGCTTCCACTTCTTCTACATCGATTCCTCTGGCCGCTACATCTGTTGCTACAAGGATATCTGTCTTACCAGAACGGAATCCCTGCATCACCCTGTCACGCTGTGCCTGCTTCATATCACCATGCAGACCGGCCGCAAAGTAACCTCTTCCCAGCAGACCATTCACAAGAAGGTCTACCTGCTTCTTCGTGTTACAGAATACAACGGACAGCTTTGGTGTATAGATATCCAGAAGGCGTGCAAGCACTTCTTCCTTACTCTTCGGCTTTACTTCATAATAATACTGTTCAATGTTCGGAACAGTCAGTTCCTTCTTTGTAACTTTCACAAGCTCTGCATTCTTCTGGAACTTCTTTGTGATTTCCAGAATTGCCGGAGGCATGGTCGCAGAAAACAGAACTGTCTGACGCTCTTCGGGTACTCCTTCCAGGATTGTCTCGATATCCTCGCGGAATCCCATGTTCAACATCTCATCTGCCTCATCCAGAACAACCGTGTGGACCTCTTCCATCTTAATTGTCTTTCTGCGCATGTGGTCCATTACACGTCCCGGAGTACCGATGATGAGCTGAGTACCGCTCTTAAGGGAACGGATCTGCTTTACGATCTCCTGGCCGCCATAGATCGGGAGTACCTTAATTGCATGCATATATTTTGCCAGAGAACGGATCTCCTCCGCTACCTGGATTGCAAGTTCTCTTGTGGGGCAGAGTACGACTGCCTGAAGCTTCTTATTCTTAGGGTCGATCTTCTCTAAAAGAGGGATTCCGAACGCTGCTGTCTTACCTGTTCCAGTCTGGGCCTGGCCGATGATATCCTTTCCAGTCCTCATCACAGGAATTGCTTTTGCCTGGATCGGAGAAGCCTCCTCAAATCCCATATTTTTAACTGCTTTCATGATTTCGGGACACAGTCCCAATTCTTCAAACCTTGTTTCTTCCATAAAACTCCTTCATTCATTAAAATTACTCAAAAAAAGCACCCTTTACCTGACATCAAGTAAAGGATACTCATTAGTCTCACGTGTTATCATAACAGAATTTGAGCCAGATGTCAATTTTATGCGAACGATTGTTTTATGCGAACGATTCAGCCATATAGCGTTTAGCCGAAGCGAAATGATTCCCCATTTTCTGCAAAATAAGCACGCATGCTGGTCTCTTTTGCGCATATGTCTCTTAACTTCCTCATATTCTCTCTGTACTTTTCCATCAGATGCCCCAGGAAAAATTCATTTTTCGGCTCAAGCCCGTTATCTGCCCCCTTCTCTATGTACAGATCAGTCTGTCCCTCACCGATCTTTTTTAGAAAGCCCTGCATCTGGACCGCGAACGCTATGATTTGCTCCCGTTCTGCCGCTGTCACCGTCTCTGTTGTCACATAGAACACCATCTGCTCGACCTCCGCGACCATTCGCCAGAGCACATTCAGAAGGCCCATGCAGCGTTCCATCTCTTCCTCCTTATTCTTGCTCAGATATTCCATTGCCTGACCGTATGTCAGGCCGAACTGTGCAAGGGCATCCTCCATCACAGTATAATCGATTCGCCGTCTACACCCTATGCGCAGGAAATCCAGATAGTCCGTCTCCATATGGACCACTTCCCTTAGGTTAAAGCGAAACTGCCCATACAGGCTTGTGGGGAAGCAGAAACGGTTCGCGAACAGAACTAAAAGTACCGCGGCAAGCACGTATATCAGCCTTAATTCCACCGCCGTGGTGCTGTTCAGCGACAGGGATGCTAAAGTCAAGGCAAATCCCGTAGAAAAGGATACCTGTTGGATACTCCCCGGAGTAAAGGAGTACATGAATGAAATCAGAACGGCTGACAGGATAAAATGCGCTGTAATGCTCTGCAAATACATCAGGATGAAGAAGACGACCACGCTTCCTGCTGCTGTGCCCAAAATCCTGTTCTTCAGCCTTCGGGTACTCTCCTCGTACATAGGCTGTACCAAAAGGAATGCATTTAGAGGCAGCCAGTAAGAATGGGTAATATTCAGACATCTGCTGATACTAAAGCTGACCATCAGCACAAGGGACAGCCTAAGTGCAAAGCGCATTTCGAACTGATTCGGATGCAGTCTTTCCCGCTTTTCCTGGAAAAAGTGTCTCCAGTCAATCCGTCCGTCATCCTGTGTCTTCTCCTTCTCTGTGATAGTTTTTAATGCAAATACAAGCAGATGCATCAAGTTTCTTGTAAATAACCTGGTTATCTCACTGACCTCATTGATTTCATTCAAGATTTCACCCGCTGTCTGTATCAATGGCTCATTATTTTCCTCATTCAACTGTTCCTTGACCTGTTCCAGATACTTGGATAACCTTCCAAAAAGCACCCGGTCCGGCTCAGAGAACGTATTCTTCTGCTGAAGATAGTCCACTACAAAATAAGCAGTCCGCTGGAACAGAAGTGCAAAAATATAAGGCACACTTACTGTCCCGTTTCCGCCGACCCGGCGGGCAGCCTGTCCTCCTGAATAGAACCGATTCTGTATCGCGGCCATCTCTGCTGAAATCCCCCGGATCTCCTTCCCCTGAGACAGCTCCCCGAACCGGAAGGCCATAGCCCCCACCCCTTCCTTCACTGCCAAGTCCTCCTTTTCTTTTCTGTGCCAAAATGCCCACAGCCTCATCGCTGCGGCGAGCGCACATAAGATGCAGACATAAACGCCAAGCTGCGGCAGCAGCCCCTCCTTATCCACCGGACGAAGCTGTAAGAACACAAAGACCATGGCATTGGTAAAATATCCCCTCTGATTGAATCTTGTCGTTCTTAAAAAGACCAGCAAAAACGGTACCAATCCATTCATCAAAACGCACAGCACCATGCTCTGCTGTGCCGCAAACGCCAGGACACAGAGTATCAACTGCTCCATCCCCAGACTGAACACGTTCTTCCACCGGAACTGTTTTTGATAATTCAGCTTAAAAGTCGTTGTCACAACAGACACCAACAATAAATAGGAAGTACCAAATAGAAAAATCACGCCATAGAACACGACCAAATAAAACAAGATGATCGGTACTGCTTTTATAAAATTACTTTTGAACGTCCCCGCCTGTTCCTTCCATTTCTCTATCATGAAACCACTACCAATCCTCTCCATGTCCATCCAGGACAAGTACTTGAAACAAGACATCCTACCATGCTGTTTCCTCTCTTTGTTTTTGACTATTCTTCCTATATTCGTTGGGTGTGCAGTTCATATGCCTGCGAAATGTCTTTCCAAAATAGCTGCTTGAGCTAAATCCCGTCTTCATGGCAATTGTCATAATACTGTCTTTTGTAAAGCTCAAAAGGCCGCAGGCCACCTGCACACGGTAGGACTTCAGATACGCAAAGGGCGTGATGCGGAGCATTTTCTGAAAACAGCGCAGGCACTCCCGCTCACTAATATGAGCGGCATCTGCAATATCCTTTAAAGCAAGCTCCTCCGCATAATGCTCCTGAATGAATAGGAGCATTGCTTTTAATCTGCTCTCACTGTTATAGTTGAGTTCCTTTCCTGTAAAGATAGATTCCTTCTGATCTTCATAAAGATCCAGCATCAACTCTGCACTTAGATTCCGGGACTGCACCTCGTAGCCGAATGCCCCCTCCCTCTCCAGCGCTGTCAGCTTGCCCAGTTTCTCCAATATCCGCTTCTGAACTGGATTTTGTAATTGCAGGGCAACAAGTGTGATCCTGCTGCATTTGAGCAGGGGAGTCAGATATTTTGTGTCGATCAGACTTTTTGGAGACGCGATGAACTCCTTCGGAAACATATGTACATCATACTTGATCGGTGTCAGCGGCTTTGGCGTCCAGAGCTGATGCAGTACGTTTGCATTTACAAACACGCCCTCTCCTGGTTGAATACATACCCTTTTATCCGGTGCAAAATATTCGAGGACCCCCTGATGTACTACAACGAATTCCACCTCCTGATGCCAATGCCAGGGGACCAGATAAGTCCGCCCCAGAGACGGGGTAATCTTACGAATCACATAGGGATACTCCGACTTCATTTCAAAAATCTCTTCCTCTTTATGATCTGACATCTTTAATTCTTCCAGAAACATGTCTTTCCTCCTTTTCGGCCTGTTCCCATCTCTCACTTGGCGTTATTTTACCATTATTCGGTCGGTATATCGGTATATTTCATCCCAAATATACGATAATATCATAGTAAGAAGTGTAGTACTTTCAAAATCAGAAGTCAATATAACCGAGAAAATAACGCCAATCAAAAGTAAATCAACAATCCGCTATGGTACAAATGAAAAGTAAATCATAACTGAAAGAAAGGAGTGCCGGATATGAAGTTTGAATGGTTCGAACAACTGCGTTACCTGGAATCACACACTGAGGACATCGATGAGTTCGACAAAAAGCTATGTGCATTGACCCAGCAGGATGTCACGAGGCTGGTCGCTGCGTTACAACAGAAAGAAGCCCGGGATTCCCGGAGATGTATGATATTGTAAATCTTGCGCTTTTCTGCTAACATACATAGTAAGCAGAAAGGAGTTATGTATGAAAAAAAATCTCCAGACCAAATTCAGCACAAGACAGTACATGCTTTCCCAGGATTTCGAGATTTATTACTATAACGACAGGAATCTTCCTCCGCATGTTGAAATGCATGCCCACAATTATTATGAATTTTACTTTTTTCTGGAAGGAAATGTAAAGATTCAGATACAGGAAAAACAGTATCCCCTGCAGTATGGCGATCTCATCCTCATTCCTCCCCATGTCCATCATAGGGCTGTCGTTGAGGATATGGATATTCCATATCGCAGATTTGTCTTCTGGATCAGCCAGGAATATTGCAATCATCTATTGGATATCTCCCCGGATTTTGTGTACCTCCAGCAATATGTCCAGATCAGGAACGATTATATCTTCCATAATGACCGCATTACCTTTAACTCAATTCAATCCCGCATTTTACGACTAATTGATGAACAGCGTTCTGATAAGTTCGGGCGGGCCCCCAAGATCACCCTCTGTGTAGATGATTTGATCCTGCATCTGAACCGTCTCGTATATGAGCGGAATAACCCCCAGAATCCACATGTAGCAGAATCACTTTATCAAAATGTCATCCAATATATTGAGGATCATCTGGATGAAAATCTCTCTCTGGATGTCCTGGCCGGGGAGTTCTATGTCAGCAAATATCATATCGCGCATGTGTTTAAGGATAATCTGGGACTTTCCATCCACCAGTATATCACCAAGAAACGCTTGAGCGCCTGCCGGGAAGCCATACAGGGCGGGGAGAATATCACCCAGGCCTATCAGATGTTCGGATTCGGTGATTATTCCAGCTTCTACAGAGCATTTAAGAAAGAATATGGCATCTCTCCCAAGGACTGCCAGGATATGATCACACTCGATACTCAGAAAAGGCCGCCCGCCGGATATTAATTTATCCGGCAGACGGCCTTTTGTTTTTTTTCTTCTACAGATCAAATCCAAAATAACGCACTGCATTCTCATAGGAGATTCCTTTGATAATCTTCTCAAGAGCCTTGTAATCCTCAGGGTATTCTCCGTTTTCCACCCATCCTCCGATCAGTTCACAGAGGATTCGTCTAAAGTATTCATGTCTTGTATAAGATAAGAAGCTTCTGGAATCTGTCAGCATGCCGATAAAGTTGCCCAGCAATCCCAGATTCGCAAGTGAGATCATCTGCTCGATCATACCTGTCTTATTATCATTGAACCACCATGCACTTCCCTGCTGGATTTTTCCCACCGCGCTGGAATCCTGGAAACATCCGATAATGGTTCCGATGGATGCGTTATCGGATGGGTTCAGAGAGTACAGTATTGTTTTCGGAAGTTCATCCGTTTTTGCCAGTGCATTCAGGTAATCTGCCATTTCTGCCGATGGAGCATAGTTATTGATACAGTCGATTCCTGCATCCGGCCCGATCTGTCCGAAAATCTTCTGGTTGTTGTCACGCTTTACGCCATAATGAATCTGCATTACCCAGTTTTTCTTATGATATTCTCTGCCCATGGATGTCATGAATGCAGTCTTGAACTTCAATTCCTCCTGACGGTCCACGCACTGTCCTGATAATCTCTTCGCAAAAATCGCCTCGATTTCTTCGTCGGATGCCGGAAGATACATCACATATTCCAGACTATGATCAGAAATGCAGCAGCCATTTTCTGCAAAGAAATCGATACGTTTCTTCAACGCTTCTTTGAGTGACGCAAAGCTGTTGATCTCTACACCGCTCACTTCACCTAATTTTTTCAGATACTCCATGTAATCTGCCTTTTCCAGGTTCATCCCCTTATCCGGGCGCCATGCCGGGAGTACCTGGACATCGAAGCTTTCATCTGCTGCGATCTTCTGATGCCATTCTAAGGAGTCTGCCGGATCATCTGTCGTACAGATCAATGTCACATTAGATTGTCTGATCAGATTGCGGGCCGTCATATCATCCTGTGCCAGTTTTTCGTTGCAGAGGTTCCAAACCTCCTCTGCGGTCTCACTATTTAAGTACCCGGTATAACCAAAATACTTTTTCAGCTCCAAATGGCTCCAGTGATATAATGGATTACCGATTGCCATCTCCAATGTCTCTGCCCACTTCTGGAACTTCTCACGGTCTGTGGCATCTCCGGTAATGAATCTCTCCTCTACGCCGTTGGAACGCATCTGACGCCACTTATAATGATCGGCACCGAGCCATGCCTGAGTAATATTCTCAAATTTTCTGTCCTCATAGATTTCCTGCGGGCTGATATGGCAGTGATAATCCAATACCGGCATCACCTCTGCAAATTCATGATATAACTTTTGCGCTGTTTTTGTTGTCAACAGAAAATCATCGTCTAAAAATTTTTTCATATCCGTTCTCCTTATCTTCACTTTTCTTCGCTTTTTCGCATCTTTTTTCGTACTCTCTGACTTACCTTTTCATCTCACTGTGGTATCCCGTATTTTCATGATCTGCTATGATATCCTGTATCTCTGACCGGGTCAGTGAAGGCATATCTCCGGGAATGGTATTTTTCACAGCACTGCTTGCATTGCCGTATTTTAACGCCTTTTTGCAGTCCCCATCCTCTGAAAGCAGTCCATACAACACACCCGAAACATAAGCATCGCCGCTGCCTATACGATCCACCACTTCTATATTCTGATAGGGCTTTTCTTCATAATAACAATCTTCCTTTACATCATAAATAACAGATGTAAAGCTGTGTACCTTCGGGCTGTGCACGGTTCTCTGGGTAGAGGCGATCACGGAAAGAGGATAGTCCTTGGCAAAGCTCTTCATGATATCTTTAACATTCCCCTCTTTTCCAAAGGTAAGCCTCGCAGTGTCCTCGGAACAGAAAAAGATATCCACATAAGGAAGGATTCCCTCGATACATTCTCTCGCTTCTTCCCCTGTCCACAGATTTCCCCGGAAATTCACATCAAAAGAGATGCAAGTTCCCTGTTCTTTAAAACGCTTGATCATCTCGATTCCCGTCTGTCTGCACGATTCACTCAGTGCTAATGTGATTCCTGATGTATGGAAACAACGTGACGCGCTGTAAATTTCTTCCGTGAATTCATCTGCCGATACTCGTGTCATGGAAGAATGCTGTCTGTCATATACAATTCCCGGCTTCCTTGGATAAGCTCCGTTTTCATAGTAGTATACGCCCAGACGTGCATCTCTGCCGCTGTCATATACAAGATAATCATCACTGACTCCGCTGAAACGTATCTTATTCTTTGCATAGGTCCCAATACTGGAATCCGGTATCCTGGAAATGATTCCAGATCTTAATCCCAACAGAGATACTCCAGAAACAACATTCAATTCTGCGCCGCCGACCTGCTTTTGAAACACGTCCCCGCGCATGATCCGTTCATTATCCGGCGGTGAAAGCCTTAACAGGATTTCCCCCAATGCCAACAGGTCAAATTCCGTTTTCTTCATTTTATCCCTCCTGCAGCCGCATTTTCATGCGAGTTATCCACATATCCTGACTTCTCTGTGAATAAAGCTGCCACAAAAAGTGACAGCCTTAATCTATCATGGCAATTGGATTCTTATCCTACGTATTTTTCTAAAACAGTACGTACTGCGCCTGTTCCTTTGATCATCTCACGGAAATATGTGCAGACCTTCTCTGCCATCCCAATTTCACACAAATTGACTCCGAAGATTTTCTCATTTTCCAGTACAGGTTTCAGAGCAGCTTCTACATCAGCCTCTTCTCCCAGCTTGAAGCCAGCCACATATGGGCATACTGTATCCAGAAGCGGGTCTGGGCTCAACTCGAAAGCATTTCCATTGTCATCTACAGCCATCAGATAACGCAGCCATCCAGCAAATACGAGCGGAATCAGCTTCAAGTCCTCCACATTGAGTTCTGAGGATGCTTTGTAAGCCTTGATTGTCTCGCCATAGCGAATTGCAAGCTTCTGAGATGTATCCGTTGCAATTCTCTGCGGGGTGTCCGGCATAAATGGATTCGGGATACGTACATTTAGTACAGTATCGATAAATTCCTTCGGATCTAAGACACCTGGATTGACAACGACTGGAAGTCCTTCTGTATATCCGATTCCCTCTACCAGTTTCTTTAAGGATTCATCCTTCATCTCTTTTGAAATCAGATCATAACCAAGTACGCATCCAAATACGGCAAGCGCTGTATGAAGCGGATTCAGACAGGTACATACCTTCATCTTCTCTACTTTATCTACTGTCTCACGCTCTGTGAACATGAGGCCGCCTTTTTCCAACTGTGGGCGTCCGTTCGGGAAGGAATCCTCAATGACAAGATATTCACATTCCTCTGCATTTACGAATGGTGCAACATAGGTATTCTTGGAGGTAATGACTGGCTCCAACTCCTCCAATCCGTCCTTTCTCAGGATTTCTTCCACAGAAGAATCCGGGCGCGGGGTAATCTTATCAATCATCGTCCATGGGAAGGAAACTTTTTCCTTTGTGTTGATATAATCCAGGAATCCCTTTTCTACCAGAGAATTTTCCACCCATTTTTCTGCAAATGCATTCACTGCAGCATATAACTTATCCCCATTATGTGAGCAGTTATCTGTACTTACCATCGCGATCGGCTTCTCACCATTCTGAAAACGTGTGTATAATAAAGAAGCCACTTTTCCAATATAACTTGCTGGTTTTTCTGGTCCGTTCTCGAAGTCTGCTGCAACGGCAGGAAGAAGCTCTCCCTTCCCATTCACAAGGCTGTATCCCTTCTCTGTGATCGTAAAAGTAGCCATCTGCAGGGAATCTTTTTTGAAGATTTCTCTCAGGCGTCCGAACTCTGCAGCGTTCTCAGAATCCAGGATGCAGGATTCTACAACGCTTCCAACAACTGTCTTCTCCACATTTCCATCGGCTTTCAGGGTCACAAGGATAGAGTAATCGTCATGAGGACGGTTCATTTTCTCAATGATTTCATAGTCAAAGCCTTCTGCTACAACCAGACCTCTGTCCAGATCACCTGCATTTAACATGTTCTGTACCACATTTGCCTGGAACGCTTTGAAAATGTTGCCTGCTCCGAAGTGAATCCAGAATGGATTTTCCTTTGTAACTGCCTTTACAGCCTCACGGTCAAACTGCGGAAGATGGAATCCAGCTTCCTCCCACTGTGCTTTGTTCTCAAGACCTTTTTCATTTAATCTCATAACTATCTTGCTCCTTTCTCAATTGCTTCCCATAAACCATTCAGGTAGGTTGCTCCCAGTGCTCTGTCATACAGACCGTATCCAGGCATTGCTACTTCATCCCAGATCATGCGTCCGTGGTCTGGTCTGATTGGTCCTGTAAATCCAATTTCATACAGGGCTTTCATAATCTCATACATATCAAATGTTCCATCAGATGACAGATGTGCTGCCTCCTCGAAGTCTGTCGGACTGTTAAACTTTAAGTTACGAACATGGGCAAAGTGGATTCTGCCTTTCAGGGAACGGATCATATCCGGCAGATCGTTCTCCAGGTTTGTTCCATAAGAACCAGAGCAGAATGTCACACCATTGTGCGGGTTGTCCACCATCTGCATCATACGAAGGATGTTTGCTTTATTAATGATGATACGTGGAAGTCCAAATACGCTCCATGCCGGATCATCCGGGTGGATTGCCATGTTGATGTCGTATTTGTCACATACAGGCATGATGCGCTCCAGGAAATATTTGAGGTTCTCGAATAATTTTTCATCATCAATATCTTTGTACATTGCGAACAGGTCTTTTACATGAGCCATACGTTCCGGCTCCCAGCCAGGCATGATAGTTCCATTCATGTCGCCTGCAATAGAATCGAACATCTTCTCTGGATCCAATGCATCAACTGCTTCCTGTGTATAAGCAAGTACTGTTGATCCGTCTGGTCTTACACGTGCCAGCTCTGTACGTGTCCAGTCGAATACAGGCATGAAGTTGTAACATACCAGGTGGATATCTTCCTCTCCGAGGTTTTCCAAAGTTTCGATATAATTGTCGATATATTTATCTCTGTCTGCTGCGCCAGTCTTGATAGCATCATGGATATTCACACTCTCGATTCCTGCAATGTGAAGTCCTGCTGCTGCGACCTCGTCCTTCATCGCACGGATTCTTTCTCTGCTCCAGACCTCGCCTGGTACTGTATCATATAAAGTAGTGATAACGCCTGTTACCCCTGGGATCTGTCTGATCTGCTTTAAAGTTACTGTGTCGAATTTTGAACCATACCATCTTAATGTCATTTCCATAATACCATTCTCCTTTTCTTGTACCAGATTATTCAGTTTCTTTCACACTGCAGCCGCATTACTTCTTCCTATTTTGGCGGCTTTTTGTATCTGTTTTACTTGTTAAATTCATTATAAATCTTCTCCGAAAAATTCCAATTGGCAGAGTTGTTGCATACATTGCAAAAGTTGTTGTTTAAGTTTTTTGAGCTAAGCTCTTGCATTTTCGTAATATTAGTTGTAATATATGCATATACTTAATGTAGTTTTCAAAACTACATGCAACGTTTTCATTTTCTAGGAGGCATTATTATGAACAAAAAACACTTACTCAAAGATCCCGGAAGCGCAATCACACACTTCATCGGAATGCTGATGGCCATATTTGCAGCGATTCCACTATTAATAAAGGCTGCACATGAGCCAAGCAGGATTTACGTAATCTCACTTGCAATCTACGCAGTAAGCCTGATTTTATTGTACGCAGCAAGTACCACTTATCATACATTCGATTTAACAGAAAAGGTAAATACCATCCTCAAAAAAATCGATCATATGATGATTTTTGTTTTAATTGCTGGAAGCTATACACCAATCTGCCTCCTCGTATTGAATCAGCCGACCGGATACATTATGCTTGGACTTGTATGGGGCATTGCAGTGATTGGAATCTTGATTAAGGCATTCTGGGTATTCTGTCCGAAATGGGTATCCTCAGTACTTTATATCGGAATGGGATGGACCTGCGTGCTGGCCTTTACACAGATCTTGAATAATATGTCCAGGCCGGCATTCCTCTGGCTGCTTGCAGGAGGGATTATTTATACGATCGGGGGAATCATCTACGCACTGAAAGTGCCGATATTCGACAGTAAGCATAAGAACTTCGGGAGTCATGAGATCTTCCATCTGTTTGTTATGGGGGGAAGCGCATGTCACTTCGTGCTGATGTATGCGTTCCTGCTTCCTTAGTAAAACAGGGAATGGACCTGGCGGTTCATTCCCTGTTTTGTTTATATGAATTAGGGGACATTCCTGTATATTTCTTAAAAAAGCGACTGAAATATGCCTCATTATCAATTCCTATCACCAATCCTATTTCATATATTTTCATGTTTGTATTGATCAACAGCTCTTCTGCAAATCCAATCTTTAATTCTGCCATATAGCGCACAAAGTTCATATTGATATTCTTTTTAAAAAGTGCACTGAAATACTGAGGATTCACATGTGCAATTTCTGCTGCTTCATTTAGCGTTAATTCAAATTTCCGTTCGCTGTAAACTTTTTCTAATACTTCACGAATCGGCGCCGGAAGGACTTGCAGTTCTTTATATCCTGTAAGATTCTTATTTTTAGCAAGTGTTCTATTCAAAAATTTATTCAAATCATATTCCGTTTTAAATTTTACCGGTGGATTTTCTTCTAGTAATTTTTTTATTTTTTCCAGTAGTTCACCAATATTTGTAGGGGTGATAGATAGTTTTGTAATATAGTCTTTTGCTCCTTTTTGCAAGGCTGCCCTCGCATATTCGAATTCGTTATAGCAGCTCAGGACAATAATGATGATTTCAGGATAATTTTTATGCAGGTAATCCATAAATTCGATGCCATCTATTCCTGGCATTTCAATGTCCGTAAATACAACATCACATTCGTATTTCTCAATCATTTCTATGGCTTTTTCTCCATTTTCTGCAGTTCCTACCAATTCGTAACCGTATTGCTTCCAATGGATCAGTTTTGCAAAAGCATTCCTGAACCCAGCTTCATCATCCACAATTAAAAGTCGGATCATACACACTCTCCTCCATGCCTGACTGGCAGAATCAACAACACTTCTGTTCCCTGACCGATATCCTCACGATTTGAGATCCACAAACCATATTCCTCACCATAATGAATCCTTATTCTATGATTCACATTGATAATTCCTACTTTTGTTACCTCACGGTCTGTTTTTTTCATTTCCTCCTGCAGTTTGCACATCTGTTCAGGACAAATCCCTGTACCATTGTCCTTTATCCATATGTGAAGCTTATCCTTCATAATCTCTGTACTGATTCTTATTTCCTTATTTCCTGATATTCCCTGGAAACCATGAAGAAATATATTTTCTACCACGGGCTGTAAGATAAATTTTAATAACTGTATGTTTTCCAATCCACTGGTTAGTGAAAATGAAAAATCTACAGAAATATCATACCTGTTTTCCATCAAACGTACATAGCTCTCAATAAATTCTTTTTCCTCCCGGAGACTGAGATGAAGGGAACCTTTATTCATAGATATTTCATACATCCTTCCCAATGCAGCAATCAGGTCTCCCGCCTTCTCATCCTGATTCATATAGCAGACCCATTTAATTGAATTTAACGAATTAAATAGGAAATGTGGATTAATCTGCATCTGCAGCATTTGAAAATGCAATCTTCTTTTTTCCTGCTCCTGATATTTGATTTTATTGATATAATCATTAATTGATTCTACCATCACATTATACCAATAGTATAAAACACTAATTTCAGCAATATTCGTACTTTCATTCACCGGAAGATATTCCTGTGTATCCTTTGTTCTCTCCATTGCTTTCAGCAAAGTACTTATTGGTCTTGTCAAATAACGTGTAAACAGTAGTAATGCGGCTAAAAATACAATAAGTATGGCCCCAACTCCACAATGAAAAATAATGTTCAATTGGTTCAGGTCCACCATCAGTTTTTTTGAATCCATCACCATACTACTCTTCATCTTTGTGCCATAGCTGCTAAACCCGGCTTCAGCATGGTAATATATTTTATCTTCCAGCCGCGTGACATACTTCTTACTCTCTTCTTCTGTTATCCTGCCTGCATCTGGATACAAATTCATTATCATCTGGCCGTTTTCATCCTGTAATGTATATAGTTCTGCAGTTTCCTGTCTACTTCCAAACAACAGTCTGCTTAATTCCTCTGAATCCACGCTTGCAATGATCCAGAATGTCCCCGGAGTTCCCTTTAATTCTACCTTTCTGAGCAAATTCAGATATTTCTTTCCGCTTTTTGTATAAAAGTCAAAAATCCCCTCTTCATTTTTGAACCAGAAAATAGATTTATTTTGTTCTTCATACCAATTTAATACATCTGTCATCTGTTGTTCAAAGTCAAATGAGTCTGCCTTACCTATCCAGGTCTTGAGCATTTTCCCCTCGCCGAATACCATAATATTCATAGGAAGGTCAAAGCTATTTGCCAGCAAAAGTTCCACCTGTTCCAGTGCATCCGAGCATAACAGGCCTGTGCGGTCAGACTCACTCCTTAAATACTGTACTACTTCTGGATTAATTGCAATACTCCCCGATACGACTGCCATCTTAGACATCACGTTTTGGACAGCAGTATCGTTCTGTCTGATTTTACTGTCCAATATTTCATTAATTTTTTGATTTGCAAGATGTGAATAACTGATTTTCACCCCAAACACCAGCCCTAATACTGGAACCAGTAGGATTAAGACACAGAAAAGTATCAATATCGTCTTAATTTGAAATTTTCTTTTTTTCACTTGCTTCTCCCCCCTCCTCTGTACGACAAAGAGTCTGCCTGAAAAATTCAGGCAAACTCTCCCCAGGACGTGTCCATTCATTCCCTTCTGCTGACCGCCCCACTTTATAACCTAGTAAACTCTAATTTCAAACACACCCGCTTCTGGCTGTCCGTTTGTGTTTTGTATCAGAAGTTTGATCCGGTCACATACTATGGAATCTTGAAGTTTATGTATCCGGTGTCTCAGATAATTATCTGTTTCTCTTATCTGATATACAATCTGATCCGCACATAAGAATTCCAGTCTATAATCTTTTACAAGACAGGTCGGTACTCCTGTCTCCTGATCCTCTAACTGCTTTTTATTAATTGATACAAATATTTCGGAAGAAAGGTCACTGTCAAACCTTAAAATGACTTCTTTCACTTCAATTGTCCTGCCAAAATCTAGGCATATCCATTGTACATCATTTTCCAGACCATTTGTTTTCCACATATTGGTATTTTCTTCCACAGACCGATGGACACCATTTATTACATTTTCCGGCTCGCAGCCCTCGGCATAACCGCTGCTTGTAACAGCTGCATATCTTGCCAGATCCCGTTCATCCTCATTTTTCAGTTCTGGAATATAACAGTCGTCTTTTAACAGCTCCTGTTGAATTGTATGGATCAGTTTCTGTCCCGTCTCCCTTGGAGTGAAATGGTTTTTCACAGCGAACGCTGCCGCTGTCCCGACTGCCTGACCGCCTGCCATACAGGTCGCCATAACCCTCGTAGAGGACATGGCAAGATGAGTACAACTGATATTTCTTCCTGCCATCATCAGATTCTCTATGTTTTTGGAGTAATAACACCTATATGGAATCTGGTACGGCTTTGGAGGCGTTAACAGATGGGCCGGTTCGTCAGTCAGATTGTCCATCCCCCCTATCGTATGCTGATCCAGCGTCCAGCCACCATATGCGACCGCATCATCAAACAGGTGATTTTCCATCAGATCTTCTTCTCTAAGGATATAATCACCGACAATACGCCGGGATTCCCTCTTTCCTGGCACAAACCCAATCCAGTCCAATGCCAGATTATCCACATGGTGATCTCCCCCATTTTTCATGTGGTCCCAAACACCATAAAGGACTTTCAGCAGATGATCCCTGATTTCTTCTCCATCTGCTATTATATCCCGATCCAGCCCACCTAGTTCAATCCACCAATACCCGGAATCAGTTCCAGCCTTTGCCCGCCAGATTGCCTCCCCATCCATATGTTTTCTATAGATCAGGTCTTCCTCCGAATAAGTATACGCCCAGGAAGGTTTATGGAACTCAATCTTACGTCCCATATCGATTGTTGTGAACATGATGGTATTCCCCATTGTATAACCATCCGCCTTTGTCAGAGCGTGTTCCTCGCCAAAATCTGACTTTGCTTCTCTTCCTCTCATGTATTGTGCACCGGATATATATGCCAGTGTCCCATCTCCTGTAGCATCCACGAAAATATCCCCCTCGATTTCAAATCTTTTTTCCGTGGGAAGCTGTACTGCATAGATTTTTTCAATCCTGTTACCATCTGAGACTTCTACATCGATCATAGAAGTATTCAAGTATAATGTAATATTTTCTTCCTCCTGCATCATTTCCCAATAAATAGTGTCTGAGACACAGAAAGAATTCTGTTCGTTATATTTCCGATTTTTCAGGGCAATTTCTTCCACAATCCCTGTCTCTCTCGCATTTTTACGGAAAGCATGCTGATCTGCTCCGGATATATGCATCCTCACTTCCGAGCTGTTATTGCCTCCCAAAACAGGACGATCCTGAATCAGTGCGGTCTTAGCCCCGTGCCTGGCAGCAGCAAGAGCTGCTCCTACTCCTCCAGTACCGCCGCCTACGACAACTACCTCATATCTTTGTTTAATCCAATCAATCATTTTGGTCCTCCAACCTTTATAATTTGTACAGTATTTTCCTCATTTTGCTTTCAGTCTCTCATCCTATGCTAGTCAAAATGGCGATTTTGAATCCGCTTGACTGCTTTCTTGATGAGGTTAACCTTTAACGGCTCCCTTCGCCAGTCCTTCTACAAAGTATCGCTGTCCGAATAAAAACAAAATCATAGGTGGCAAGGCTGCTGAGACAGCGGCCGCCATAATTAGCGAGTATTGTTTTCCGGTTTCATCCATGAAGCTGATCAGCCCCAGAGGAATCGTAAATAGATTTTTGTCTGTCAGAAAAAGCATCGCATTTTCGTAATCATTCCAGCTCCAGACAATCGAAATCAGCACAAGCGTGATAATCCCTGGTTTGAGCAGCGGCAGAAGTATCTGGAAGAGGATTCTAAGTTCACCTGCGCCATCAATCTTCGCTGCTTCATTCATTTCATATGGTATAGAAATCATGAACTGTCTTAACAAAAATGTCCCAAAAGCCGTCGTCATGCCTGGAAGGATCAGTGCCCAATGTGTATTATATATCCCGAGCTCTTTGTATATCATGAATCTTGGAATCATAGTCAGCTGCGTCGGAATCATCAGGGTTGCCATATAGACTAAAAACAAGATATCCCGCCCCTTATACTTAATCTTAGAAAAGCCATATGCAGCCAACAGGCTTGTTATCACCAGCCCGCATACACTAATTGCAGTGACCTTTAGTGAATTCAGGTAGAACCTCACAAAGTCATACGCACCGTTCCAGACACTGTTATAGTTATTTACGAATTTTTCCGGTATGATATGGAACGGGGACTTAAAAATATCCAGCTCTACCTTAAAGGAATTCGATATCATATAAACAATCGGGAAAAAGACGATTGCGCAGATGAGAAAGGATAATACTGTTACGATTATTTTTTTAACTTTTCTATTCTGTTCCATCATTTCTTTTTCCCCCTAATAGTTCACCCATTTATTCTGCCCTTTCCACTGGTATAATGTAATTCCAAGAATAATCAGGAACAGAATTGTGGAAATTGCGGATGCTGTTCCCATATCGTTATACCGAAATGCCGTTATGTATGACTGGAATACCAGTACACTCGTAGAATCCCCCGGACCCCCGTCTGTCATGATATTCATTGGCGCAAATATTTTCAGTGAGTTAATCAGCATTGTAATTAATATAAAAAATGTAGTCGGGGACAACGACGGCAGAATAATATGTACAAACTGTTTATACCGGGAAGCGCCATCGATTGCCGCAGCCTCCATTAAATCTGAGGGAACCTGTTTTAAAGCAGCCAGGTATATCACCATGCAGTATCCAGCATACATCCAAACCTGCAGGGCCATGATACAGATCAGTGCCCATTCTGATGAAGTCAGCCATCCAGGTGCTGTCTTTACAAATTTAAGAATCAACTGGTTCACCGGGCCATAAGTTGGCTGAAAGAGCATCATCCAGACATAACATATTGCTACGATATTTGCCGTATACGGCAGGAACATAATTGTCCTGATCAGACTTTTTCCATATGCATACCTGTCTACGAAATATGCAATTCCAAGTCCTAATACGATCGTAACTGGCACTGTCCCCAATACAAATAGGACCGTATTTAAAAATGATTTATAAAATGAACGGCTGCTCAATAATTCTAAATAATTTTTCAGCCCTATAAATTCCATGTCACCCATTTTCCATTTTGTAAATGAGATAACAATCGCTGTCACCATTGGTACCAGGGTGAAAATAAAAAATCCTATGTAGTTCGGCGCAATAAATAGCAGCCCTTTCAGTACATTTTTCTTATTTCTATTCATATCTGCCTCCAGCTAAACAATATTTATTGCGCCACAGCCCCGGTTATTTCAGTTCTTGGTCGCCTCTCTCCTTTGCATTTGCGAGAGTGGACTCTTGATCCTGCTCACCTGTCACGAAGCGCTCTACCTCTTCCTTCCAGATACGCTCTAATTCTGGCAGTTTGTTAAATTTAGTATTATAATAACGTTCTATCTTCTCATCAAAGATCACATTTTTAAAAGAGTCTACGTCAAACAACTCTTCCGCGTTTTCTCCTAGCATCTCATTCAGAGCCACCTCAGGATCAATTCCGGTCCAGGAAGGGATTTTTCCTGCACGACACATATATTTCTGACCTTCTGTCCCATAATATTTGATAAAATCATATGCTGCTTCTTTCTGCGCAGTCGCCGGATTCATCATAATCACACCTGTAAGTCCCGGCCATCCATAATTATGTTCACTTCCCTCTGTAATAGGAAGAGGTGCGGCAACTGTTTTGAAATCATGAGGATATTTCTCCTGATCATTGATATATCTTGTAATCCAAGGAGCGCTGATACAAGTAGCTACCTTTCCAGATAAGAATTCACCATATGGCTCTAATTTTGAATTTGTAGCCTCTACAAAATTCATATGGGAACCGTCCTGAAGCATCATGCGGTCAAAAAGTTCCAATGTCTGTTGATAGACTGGGTCATCAAAATTACTTTCCGTGTCGCTCTTATAAAAACTGTCCGCGCCAAGAACTTGTCCTCTTCCCATCAGTCTGCCTACATCCTGCCATTTCATAAAGCCTCCATATATCTTTACTCCATCAGCGTCCTTAGTCAGTTTCTTCGTAATCTCCGCATATTCATCCCATGTCCAGGAAGTTGGGATCTCAATTCCTGCCTCCTGGAACATCTTCTCATTAATCCACACAAACTGATGGTCATAATTGGTCGGTAACCCGTATGTCTTTCCTTCGTACTGCCATACACCATCACCATATGCCTCCTGAATATCAAATCCGTCCTTTTCGAGAAGTGGGTCCAATGCCTCAGCCATGCCTGCTTCAATACGTTTTACATAATAATCTTCGAACTGGGTAAAATACACATCAATCTGTTCTCCAGACATCAAGGCAGTATCCAATTTTACATTTCCTTGGTCATCATTTACATAACGTACATATTCTACCTCAATGTCGGGGTGTTCCTCCATGAAGTGGTCGCAGACATCCTGTGGTCCATTTTCCTCAGGAATTGGTCCCCAGACGACAATTTTTTTCTTATCCTCCTTCTTCTCTTCCGCCACCTTTTCTTTTTTGCCAGAACCACATCCTGACACCAATCCAATTGTCAGAATAGCCATCATTCCAATTGATAATGCCTGTTTCGTTTTCTTTTTCATTTGCTTTCGCCTCCTTTTCTTTGTTTAAATATATCATTGTTTTCTTATTTTTAACATGCATTATTTCGAGCGATTCTTTACCTTTTTTCACATATCATGAATTGGGAAAATTATAGAATTATAAAGATATATGGTTCGATTTGTCCACATGATATGAAATGTTATATGAGCCAAAGCGAATATTTGGAATCTGTTTCGCTACTTCCTTGGTAAGGTTAAATAAATTTTAAGAACAAATAATGTGTTAGGGAAATTGTTAGAATTATTGAAAATGTAACTTTTTAGATTATTCTACTAAGAAAAAAAGAACTATAACATCTGCCATACATAGAGAAAATAACTTTCCCTATGTATGGGGATTTTTTATTCATATAGATAATTCAGGCTGCGGATGCGTTTTTCTATCTCATGCTCTGTAATATATTCGCTGACCGTCTTCGGTACATATTGCTTCCAGTCCTTGTCCTCGGCGATCAGTTTGCGTACCTCTGTCCCGGTGATTCCTTTTTCCTGTGGCTCTCTCCGCCAAAGGACCTCCGTCGTAAGCCCCAGTCTCTCCAATATCTGGAGGCGTTCCTCATCCCACTCGCTTGTTATGCTCATATAATGGACGGCATCCCTCGGAATATACTGTGGAATCAAGTCGGGCTGGCTTATTGGAAACGGAAGAATCTCATATTCTTCTCTTGTCACCCCAAAGTCTGCCAGCGCTCCCTGAATCATCTCAAAACGTTCAAAATATGTGAGTGGATTATCCCTCTTTGTAGTGCCGTGCTCATCTAAATCAGACGTCGCTGCAAATGCAACAATATCAGAATGCGTGATTCCGATATAGAGCTTTTTGCACCTCATTTTTGCAGCTAATAAGTACTCCATATGCTTCAAATGAAAGATCTGAAATCTTCCATGTATAACCCCTGTCTCAACCATTCCTAAAGCTCCTCTCATGTAGTTTCTTATATTTTATCAATTTTTCTGCGGATTTCCAACATTTTTGTATCAAGATCTCCGACCATATCAGCGCATTCTCTCAGTTCGGCATCAATCACCTCTGCTTCTTTACGTCCTCTTTTATATCGAAGCTGATGATCCAGATTGGCCCAGTAGTCCATCCCTGCAGTGCGAAGCTGCAATTCGGTCTTCATCCACTGCGTACCTCCCTGAAATGCAATTGGAATCTCCAGAATCATATGAAGGCTCCGATAGCCGGAATCCTTTGGATTTTTAATATAATCCTTCACCTTGATGACCTTTACATCCTTCTGTTCGGACAGAATCTCCGCAATCCGGTAGATATCATCCACATATGAGCAGATGGCCCTGACACCGATCAAATCATTGATTTTCTCCAATGCATTAGAAAAATTCTTTTCCAGACCTTTTTTCTTTAACTTTTTGCACGTGCTCTCATAAGACTTCATCCTGCCTGTCTTCAATTGTATCACACTGCGGTCCATCAACATAGATAATTCAATATTAATGATATCCAGCTTCGTCAGAATCAGGCTGATCGCACATTCACCCTTCACACTAAAATCACTGTTGATCAGGTTTTCCTTTAACTTATTACTCTCTTTTTTCATCAGACAAACTTCTCTCTACTTATATTCATCCCTGAACATCCTAAAATACAGTCCTTTACTAATATATGTTAACATTGGAAGTAACATACCTCTATCAACACATTGTCAGACTTCAGTTAAGAATTGGTAAAAAGAAAGAGCCTGAATATTCTGAATAGGATCAGCAAAAGGGTCAGACCCCTTTGATAAATTCCCCGATTTCTCCCCAGCTCTCCATCAAACGGTCGATGGAGTACGCGGCATTCGCGGGGCTTGTGGAGGGAAGACCAATGATCTCTCTGCCGGTCTTCCCTTTACTATATCTCTCATACAGCTTCTTTGCTGTCCCTCCGTTCGCATAGATGCGGCGGATATCGCAGTGGTCCAGTATTCGGTTCAGATCTGCCGGAACGACATTGCGTATGCTGCTGTCACTGGAGCCCTTTATCTCACAGCTCGAGATGACATCCCAGATAGCAATCCCATGCCGCAAAAGCAGCGCCTTTTTTTCTTCGATCGTAATCGGTACCTGCTCCTTCGTAAGCCTTGCTATGACTTTCCAGAAACGGTTCTGCGGATGTCCGTAATAGAACTGGTTCTCCCTGGACTTCACGGAGGGGAAGGTGCCCAATATCAGGACCTTTGAGTTCTGGTCAAATACTGGTTCAAATTCATGTGTTACCTGGTCTAAGCCGTCCATACCCTGTATATTTCTCCTTCCAATGCCTTGAGATCTGCCTCATCAGGATGCCCTAATGCCTGGTCAAAATTCTTAAGCATCGCCTTGATCTTCGGGTCATTCGGAGTCTTCTCCTGCATCGCTTCATATCTCTGTCTCACGCTGTCAGGCATGCTTCCCTGGCACATGAAGGTCCCTTGGATGGTACAGCTTTCAGACAGAAATGCAGACACACGGTTGAGAATCTGGTCAAAATATTCCTTCGCCCCGCCAAAACCTGCCGTCCCGAACAAAAAAATTGTTCTGCCCTCTAGTTTCTCCAGAAACTCTGCCATCTCCTCACTGCAGATTCCCTTGTCCGTCCAAAAGCCGGCAAATATCACCTCTGCCTCCGGCACTTCCTCTGGCACGCCTCCGAAATAAATGCACTTTTCTTCCCCTAATGTATAACGGATATGCTCCGCCAGCTTCTCTGTATTCCCCGTACGACTGCTGTAAACAACTGCATATGCCATATTTAAGTCTCCTTCCCTAAATCTGAGTATCACCACCATAGTTTCCATCATTATACTCTCTATGCACACAAAAAACAACAGCACACAAAAACAGAGAATCAGCCTTAAAGCAAATTTAAATTGCTTCGTGGAAGGTGCGCATGATGACCTCTCTTTGCTGTTCTTTCGAAAGCTTATGGAAGTTCACCGCATACCCGGAAACGCGGATTGTCAGGTTTGGATACTTAGATGGATTCTCATAGGCTTCCACCAGCATCTCCCGGTTGAGCACATTGACATTGATATGATGGGCAAGCTGTTTGAAATATCCATCCAAAATCTGTACCAGATTCTCCTGGCGTTCCTTTTCTGTCCTGCCCAGTGTGTCCGGGGTGATAGAAAACGTATTGGAAATTCCATCCCTGCAATCCTCATAGGAAAGCTTTGCCACGGAATTCAAGGATGCCAGCGCACCGTTCTTCTCCCGATTATGCATTGGATTAGCTCCTGGTGCAAACGGTTCCTTCGCTTTACGTCCATCCGGTGTCGCGCCTGTCTTCTTGCCATACATGACATTCGATGTAATGGTCAGGACAGACAGGGTATGTACTGCGCCGCGATACGTCTTCGTCTTCTTTAGCTCCGCAGACATATCCGCTAAAATCTGCTTTGCGATCTCATCCGCCCTGTCATCATCATTCCCATAGGTCGGGAATTCTCCCTGCGTCTCAAAGTCTACAATGTATCCGTTCTCATCCCGGATGGGCTTTACCTGTGCATATTTAATAGCACTTAAAGAATCCGTCAGAACAGAAAGTCCCGCAACGCCGCATGCCATAAAACGTTCCACCTCGGTATCATGAAGAGCCATCTGCGTTTTTTCATAGGCATATTTATCATGCATATAGTGAATCACATTCAATGTATTGATATACAGTCTGCACACCCACTCTCTGTATTTTTCCAAACGTTCAAGAACCGTGTCATAATCCAAAATATCGCCCTCATATACGGACATTTCCGGCCCCGCCCAAGTCTTAGAATAGGTGTCATATCCTCCATTGAGTGCAAGGAGTAATAGCTTCGGCAGATTACACCTTGCCCCGAAGAACTGCATCTGCTTTCCAATCTTCATCGCAGACACGCAGCAAGCGATTCCATAATCATCTCCATAAATCGGTCTCATCAGATCATCATTCTCATACTGGAGAGCATCCGTGTCAATGGAGACCTTGGCACAGAAATCCTTGAATCCCTGGGGAAGTTGCTCTGACCAAAGAACCGTCAGATTCGGCTCCGGTGCAGGTCCCAGATTGTACAGTGTATTCAGAAAACGGAAGCTGTTCTTGGTTACAAGTGTACGCCCCTGCTCATCCATACCACCAATAGATTCTGTGATCCACATCGGATCTCCGCCGAACAATTCATTATACTCTGGAGTCCGAAGATGCCTTGCCATACGCAGCTTCATCACAAAATCATCGATTAATTCCTGTGCATGAATTTCATCCAACACTCCTGCCTGAATATCCCTCTGAATATAAATATCCAGAAAGGTACTCGTTCTCCCCAGTGACATTGCGGCCCCATTCTGCTCCTTAATAGAAGCCAGATATGCAAAATAGGTCCACTGGACTGCCTCCCGTGCGTTCGCTGCCGGTGCAGAAATATCATAGCCGTACATCTGTGCCATCTCTTTCATCTTATGCAGGAAATTGATCTGCTGGTATAATTCCTCGGACAAACGAATGGAATCCACATCAAAATCGCCCTCTCCAATTTCCCTCTTATCTCTTTGCTTCTCCTCTATCAGAAGATCCACTCCGTACAGTGCCACCCGCCGGTAATCTCCAATGATACGCCCTCTTCCGTATGCATCCGGCAGTCCTGTCAAGATGCCTGCATGTCTGACTTTCCTCATTTCTTCCGTATAAACACGGAATACGCCGTCATTGTGTGTGGTCCTGTACTGGAATTCCTGTTCGATCTTATCAGAAAGTTCATATCCATACGCCTTACATGCCTTTCTCGCCATATTAATCCCGCCAAACGGATTCACTCCCCGTTTGAGTGGACGGTTTGTCTGAAGCCCGACAATCAATTCTTCTTCCCTATCTAAATATCCCGGCTGGTATGCAGTCAGGGATGATACCGACTGAGTGTCAATATCCAACACTCCTCCAAAATCCTGCTCCAGCTTCAAAAGACTGTTCAAACGGTCCATCAGCCTTTTTGTACGTTCTGTCTTCGTCTCCAGAAATTCATCTGTCCCTTCATAGGGAGTCACATTTTTCAGGATAAAATCCCTCACATTGATCTCCTTCTGCCAATCCCCTGCTGTAAAACCGTTCCATTGCTCAAAGTTTTTCTGTTCCATGACATTTCCTCCGTTTCAATCTCAGATTTACGTTACCGCTCGATCATTTGGATGTCCTTTTTAAATCATGCCGCAAACAGGAAAACATTTTGCACACAAAAAGGGCAGCCCGAATATCGAGCTGCCCAGACGGTCGGCATTCCATTCTATGCTCCCCTGTGGTATACTCCACCTTTCCGCCAGTCACATAGAACGTTTCAATTCCAATGAAGTCTGTGTTTTCAGTCTATCCTTAGTATAAACACAAAAGCACAGTATTTGCAACACTTTTTTATTCAACACGGATATTCGCAATTCACCTTAAGGCCAAATGCAATTCCTGTTATGGGCGAAGTCCCATACCGCCTTCGAGTGTGATCGTCTCTCCTGACATATATTTGAAATCAGGTGATCCAAGATGTACACAAACTCGTCCAATATCATACTCTGGATCTCCAAAACGACCCATTGGAACTGCTCTTAAGTTCTTCTCATAGGCCTCTGGATAAGACTCTTTGAAGTTCTCAAGCTGTGCTGTCATAGCAAGCGGGCATACGACATTGACATTGATATTGTCCTTGCCCCACTCTGTGGCTGCAACACGTGAAAGGCCGCGGATTCCTTCTTTCGCTGCTGCATAGGAGCACTGTCCGGCATTCCCAAAAAGGCCTGCGCCGGATGCAAAGTTGATGACACTTCCCTGTGTCTCTTTCAAATATGGATAGCATGCTCTCATATAATAGAAGGCTGCATAAAGTCCTGAATAAATACCAAGATCAAAGTGATCCTTGGTCTGCATGGAAAGTGGGATACCTGATGCAGAAGCCTGTGCGTTGTTGATCAGAACATCGATTCTTCCGAATTCCTCGATCGTCTTTTTCACAACATTATTCACTGCTTCCTCTGACTCATCATCAGGATTCACATCTGCCTGTAAAGCCAGGACTTTGATTCCATAGAGACGCTCAAGCTCTTCCTTTGCATCCTCCAGCTTCTGCATATTTCTTCCTGTCAGGACCAGGTTCGCACCTTCCTTTGCATAAGCTGTTGCGATTCCGTACCCAATTGATTTGGCTTTTCCGCCACCTGTGATAATTGCGACTTTTCCGTCAAAAATACCCATTTTAGACATCTCCTTTTTTCAGATAATTTAACACCTAATCTTATAATAGTCGCTTGTTAAAAAATAGTCAACCATATTTTCTAAATAAAAAGAGATTTTAAATCACCAATTTTTTCTAATTTATAATCCGCCCTTATATTTTCAGGAAAGTGTGCTCCCCACACCGCCAGAGCACTGTCTACACCAGCTTTTCTGGCGCATTCCATATCATAGAGAGAATCTCCTACATACAGGACCCTGGATGGCTCTATCTGCATTTTATCCAGCAATGCCAGCATAGGTTCCGGCTCTGGTTTATGTTTTGTCGTATCATCCGCACAGATCACCGTCTCGAACTTCTTGATAAATGCATAGTTTGCTATACTTTTTTTGAATTCCTCCCGGGTCCTTGAAGTTACGATTCCCTGACGAATCCCCTGACTTTCCAGCCAATCAATCATTTCACTGATTCCTTCAAATGGCTTCTGCAGAAATTCATACCTGTCATTGTAGGTAAGCCACATCTTCATCGCCTTTTCCTGGTCTTCTATCTGGAGCTCTTCAAGTGCTTTATCTCCTGGTATTCCAAGCGCAAAATACAACTCCTTAAAATGATATAAATGTCCGGTCATTCGAAGCAGCATATGCTGTAATGACAGCAGGATCGTTTCCTGAGTATCAATCAAAGTGCCATCGACATCAAAAACCACAACATCGTATTTTGTCATAACCATCTGCACCTCTTATCTTGCATTCTTGTTTTCTCACGTATATAATAGCACATAGGAGAACATTTTTTAATGTTTTATTATGTTTTATTCAAGCGATTAAAAGGGGGTTTTTGTGCTATGAATCATCAAAATGAACGAAATCAAACATCAGATACACTTGACGGCATCAATCGTCGTCAACTTATCTTACAGAAATTAGAAGAGCAAGGTGAAGTTTCTGTCAATGCGCTCGCACAGGAATTTTCCGTCTCACCGATGACCATACGCAGAGACCTCCACCTCTTTGCACGGCAAGGAATTCTCGAGACCCACTATGGCGGTGCGCATCTGTGTAAGGATAGAAACAAAATTCCTGATTTCCCTGCCCGAATTGAGAAAATGCTGCGTTATAAGCAGGCAATCGGAAGAACTGCCGCCAGCTTTATCAAAGAAGGGGATACCATATTTCTGGACTCCGGCACAACCTCTGTCCAGATCACGAAGTACTTCCCGGATGTCCATGCTACCTTGATCACGAACTCCATGACCGCGATTCTCCAGCTCGGCACGAACAGGAAATTAAAACTGGTAGTGGCCCCCGGAACATATCGGGAGCAGATCGGTGGGACGCTTGACATCTCAACCGTAGAATTTCTGCGTCGCTATCACGTCAACAAAAGCTTCATCGGGACCATGTTCTGCTCTACAGACTTTGGAATGACTACCTCCGAGGAGCTGGACGCAGAGCTAAAGCGCACGCTCTGCGCGCAGAGTGATCAATCCTTTCTGCTGGCCGATCATACAAAATTTACTGGAAACAGCCTGGTAAAGTTTACAGAATTCTGGGATTACGATTATATCATCACTAACAAAGAGCTCGATCCCGCACTGCAGGACCAGGTTAGAAAATTGAATCCGAATCTGATTTTATGCTGATTCCCAGATATTCTCCCAGCATTTCAAATTCCTCTACATATATACAGTGCTTTAATGTCCGATTTTGGATTCCCTGCATACATTCTTTGTAATCCATCCAGAGGACTTCCTCCACCTCTTCCGGCTGAAGCTGCATTTCAGAAATCTCAATCGGCTCACGATACACATAGATTGTGCAGAGTTCTGAATCCTTGAATAATCTGCCGTAAAACACTTCTTCCAACTCCGCCTGGCGTTTTCCTACGTAATGCAGCTCATCTGCTGCTGCCTGGATTCCCAGCTCTTCCTTTAATTCACGTAAAGCAGACTCTAGATAATCATCTCCTGCTGCCACATGTCCCGCAGAAGAAATATCATAATACCCAGCATAAGAATCCTTCACCGCACTGCGCTTCTGGAGCAGGACATCATAACCACTTTTTTCATTCTCACGCACCAGCCAGATATGTGAAGTACCATGCAGACTGCCTTCCCTGTGCGCAACGCCGCGCTCCTTGACAATCCCGGTCTTGCTTCCGTCAGGATTCAAGATATCGAATAATTCCAACGGCTTTCCATCAAGAGCCGCATACTGCAAGGTATCCGTCTTGTCATAGACCAGCTTTAAAGAAAAGAATTCCCGTTCTTCATCCAGAAGGCGGAAAAAAATCTTGTCCCCTTCCCACAGATTTAACCCCAGGACCGCCTCTTTATCTACCCATTCCAACTCCCCTTCGTCGCAGGGAATCGGATCTCCTGTAAACCCATCTGCCGTATATAAAGACATGTATTCCGTCACATCTTCCCCATAGATAAATGTTACAATTCCACGGTAGCGGTATGAAGTTAGTGTATACCCCGTCTCCTCCCACACTTCCCGAAGCAGACATTCCTCCGGGCTTTCCTGCGCCTCAAAATGACCGCCCACACCGATCCATTTATCCTTATTCACATCATTCTTCTTCACCGTTCTGTGCAGCATCAGATACTGGTTGTCCCTTTCTATATAACATAAGGTACTCAATTTATACATCGCTTGATACTCCTTTCCTCTTGTCCATGGAATCATTTCTGATATATATTTTAAAGCATCCAGTGTATAATGTCTATTCAATGGACGTCTATTGAGTTTATTTAAGAAATTATCTATAAAAGATTGACCTTACTTATATCCAACAGTTACAATGTTATCTAATAGCTAACAATGTTAGCTATTAGATACAATCCGAGGTAATGCCCAAGAGAATTGGCTGGTATAACAAAAGAATCTTTGTAGGTATCAATGTAAATATAGTAGAAAACACTGCCCAAAAGGAGGATTTATGCATGGACAATCATATCGTCATATACAAAGAAAACTATTCCTCTCTGCCAAGAAGGTTTCAAGCCAAAATAGAACAGGACATTGATTTCTTGGTAAATGCCCAAATTCCAGGCTTAAAAAAAATATACCTCTTCGGAAGCTGTGCACGTGGAGAAGTGCGCAGTACCAGTGATATAGATCTTCTAATTCTAACAGATCAACAAATTAAGGATCGTGAACTGGCAGCCAATATCCGTTGGACTCTGGACGAGCCCAAAGAGGGGGTAAGCACTGATATCGTTTATATGAACGAACACTCCGTGCAGCCTGATTCAGTGTTCAAAAATGTTTTGAATCGTGATAAAAAATTGATTTTGGAGGTAGTAAAATGATCAAAAACACCTATCTGGATATCGCTAAAAATGACCTGGAATATTTGGAAACGGTACTTAAAACAGGAAATGCTTATTATAATCAGCTTGCTGTACAATGTCAGCAGGTAACAGAAAAATATTTAAAAGGATATTTAGACAAACTTTTTACAGACGAGGATGTCTCTGATTTATTAAGAAAACACAATATGAAAAGAATCGCATCTAAGCTAAATGAGATGAAACCGGAATTGAATCTGGATACCATAGGCCTTGCCTTTTTAACTGACTTCTACTTTGATGCTAGATATCCCGGGGATGATTTCTATACAGTTACAGAATCCGATTTCAAAAAGTGTTTATCTATTATGTATGATACGATTCAAAAATTGACGAATTCCTTTGATTCATAAAAGAAAGGGAACCTCAGGCGGATACATCCTGAGGTTCCCTATTTTTAAATACCGCCTACACTATCCACTCTTTTTTTATCATCCACGCTGCGCCCTGTACATACTCCAGCTCAGGGCACGCTTCTGTAAACAGCCTTTCCCAGCTTTTCAAGACCTCTGCCTTTAACAGCGGATAATAGGGCTTTAGAAAGACCTCGATCGAGTCTGCAATGCCCATCCGATGCAGCTTTTGTTGGAACTCTTTTTCCTGTTCCTTTGTTCCGATATAAGATAAATTCAATATCTTTGACCAAAGGCGCCGGTCGAATAGTATGAGCTCTTCTCTCGGAATCCTAAGCTCCATCCGATATCCTCCGCCAACAGGTGCTGCCCATTTTTTATCCCCGAACATCCAGACCGGAGACTGTGCCTCCTCTGGCTGGGGAACAATGTGTTTTGCTCTTTCCGTAAAGAAACGGTACGCCTCTTGGAAAATCCAGGCTGTGTTTCCGTATTTTTGTGTGATGTATTCCTTTTTTACAAAATAGATTCCATCTCTCTCCAGGGTTTCCAAGACCTGGTCCGTCTGTGCTGTCCACATTTTCATGAATCCTGCTGCATCCTCTTTTTCTCTGTCCCTGTCTGCGTTTTCTTCATGGCATATGCCGGGTATTCTATTATTTTCCATCATAACAGTGTACCTCCCTGACCCATTCCCTGCGCAGCTCCCATGCTGTGGCTACGGCATCCTGGGGCTTTGCGGGAGGAATCGTGAATACTCTCTCCCAACTGTCCAATATTTTTCTGCGCAGGAGGGGATAAAAATTCCCTTTACTTGTCAGCGTCAGATCATCCTCACAGGCAATTCCATATTTCTTCAGCTCCTGCTTATGCCGCTTATCATCCTCTGGGTCAAGCGGCACATACCAATAATTCACACGGTAGCCCCAATTATCCATATTACAAATGACATATTGCTCCTTCGGAATCTCTACCTTTAAAATCACCGTATTCTCCACTGGCTGCAGCATATTCTCTTCCTCTAAGCACAGCCAGATCGGATATTCCAATTCAGAAGGGATGCGAATATGTTTCCTTGCTTCTTTTGTATACCACTCATAAAGCTTGAGATAAAAATCGGCCATATCTCCATTCTTCATCTGTATGTATTCTTTTTTCACATGATAACTGCCAGTTCTTTGAAGTTCTTCCCAAACCTTTGGTACCTGTCTGGTCCACATTGTGGTCGTCTCACTCATTTTTCATCCCCCCCTCATCTGCTTTTTCTATCTTACCATATTCACTGTATGTCCGAAAACCACTTTTAGATCAAGTAGAGATATTCGAAAGCTGTTATGCTGCTTTATGATAGATGATACCATTCTAAAAGAGGCGAATCCCCATTTTCCAGGACCCGCCTCACCTTGTCAACACTACACTTAAAACTTGCAGAACTGCTCTCTGATCGATGACATTTCACTGATAATATCGTCTACATCGAGTACCATTTCCATCATACTAATCTGTTCGTCATAAACAGCCTCGTCAAATTCTTCTTTCATCTCTGGTTCACAAACGTGATATACCTGAAGTCCAAGCTGGACTCCTGTCAATGGACCTGCAAAAGTCGGGTCACCTGCTGTTACTGTTTCTGCTGCAAGACCTGCAGCCTCACCCTCTGCTGCACCAAGAACTACTACTAAGTTCTCTGCACCATATTCGTCAGCAAATTCTTTTACCCTCTTCTGATTCTCTAAGTCCATTGCGCCTGCGCTTGTTCAGACAAAGCACTCCGTTGATGAAAATACGATCTCTGCGCCGGCAGTTTTTACACATTCTGCGATAGCCGGCCCTGGAATTCCATCACGGTCTCCGATAATAATTGCTTTTTTACCTTCTAAAATAGCCATAATTATCTTTTCTCCTTTCTTTTCAATTATACTTTTTTATCATACATTTCCTGCGTGCTTCTCATACATCGCATCGAAACATCAGAAACTACTACACTTTTTCTTTTCTTATCGCTTTGATAAATGCCGCACATGCCGCGAACATAATAAAGATGAACGGGAACGCGGCAGCCAGCGATATGGTCTGCAGGGGCTTTAATCCACCGGCCATTAAAAGTCCAACAGCCATTACGGACTGAATGATTCCCCATAATATCTTTTTGTTATTCGGCGGATTGATATCCCCATCTGTAGTCAGCATAGACAATACATATACACCAGAGTTCGCTGATGTAATGAAGAATGCACACAGGGAGATGATCGCCACGATCGACAAAAGGAATCCAAGCGGATATTCCTGTAGTACCATGAACAACCCGACCTCCGGTGTCCCTACGACCTCCTGAAGCTTCTCGATTGCTACGATTCCTTTTTCTCCAAGGTTGATGCCCAGGTTTCCAAAAACTGCTCCCCAGATACAGGATGCAAGTGCCGGAACCAATACCACGCCCATGATAAATTCACGGATGGTTCGGCCTTTGGAAATGCGTGCGATGAACACACCTACAAATGGTGCCCATGCAATGAACCATGCCCAATAGAACAGACGCCAGCTTCCCAGCCAGCTATTGTCCCCATAAGTACTGATTCCAAGTGCATCCGGAATAAAATCACCGATGTACTGTCCCAGTCCATTTACAAAGCTGTTCAGCACCTCCATCTTCGGTCCCACAAGAAAACACACGGCCATCAGTCCAATTGCCACATACAGGTTCGTATCAGAGATTATTTTAATTCCCTTCTCAATACCGGATACCGCAGAACCAATATACAGGACAGAAACAACCACAATGATGATGATCTGTACTAACAGTGTTGTCGGGATTCCGAACAGATGCTTCATTCCTGCATTGATCTGTAAAGTCCCCAGGCCAAGTGAGGTAACAACACCGGCTACCGTCGCGAAGACAGCAAGGATATCAACCAACTTGCCGAGCCAGCCATTTGCCAGCTTTTCTCCGATCAGAGGCTCTAAGATACTGCTTACCAGTCCCTTTTTATTCTTGCGGAACATGAAATAAGCAAGCGCAAGTCCGATGACTGCGTAGTTCGCCCAAGGCAGGATGCCCCAATGCATGAAGAATGACTTCATCGCAAAATCTGCAGCTTCTGGTGTAGCGGCCTCCACGCCCTGTGGATTTAAATAGTGGGTCAGGGGTTCTGCAACTCCCCAGAACACGAGTCCAACACCCATGCCACAGCCGAACAGAAGGCCGAACCATGTGAGGTTGCTGTATTCTGGTCTGGAATCATCCCCGCCCAGACGGATCTTCCCGTATTTACCAAAAGCAACATAAACGACAAATACAAGGAATACTATCATGGCAATCAGATACAGCCAGCCGAAGTCTGTAGTAAGGAAATGAAACGCTGCATTTGATACTGCCGTAAAGCTTTCATTAAATGCCACTGACCAGACTGCCATAATGGCGATCAGGGTCAATGAAATGTAAAACACACTATTGCCGATTTTCTTTTTCTCCATATCCGATCTCCCTCCTGAGATTTGGACGGTGTCCGCGTATTATACGCGGAACACTGTCTGTTCTTGAATATCTGTAGCAAGACTCTCAAGAGCGACCTTCGTTCTGTGGTAACGAAGCTTCCACTGATCCTCTTTAGAAGTTCCAGGATCACCCAATGGATATGGAATAGAGATAGTTGGAACAATTCTGTTGGAACCGACTGTTTTCGCGACAGGAATCAGATTACACATCTGAACGATCGGGAATCCGGCTCTTTCAATTTCTTTCACCATCGTTGCACCGCAACGAGTACAGGTGCCTCACGTGGAGACCATGATAACCGCATCCACATTGTCCTCCTGGAAGTACGGAATCATTTCCTTTGCCATTCTGCTTGCTTCTGCCTCTGTTGTACCTGTACCAACAGTTGAATAGAAGTATGGATGGAGGCTTCCATATACCCCTTCCTTCTCTAATACCTTCAACGCATCGATCGGTGTGATGACATTCGGATCTGCATCTGCTGCTGCAGGGTCAAATCCGGCATGAATCGTCTTGAACTCCCCACCCTTTAATGCATCCATGCTGGAGATATCATATCTTCCCCATCTTGTAGCGGATGCAGACTGGATATGGTCGGGATTATCTACTGGCACGATACCGCCTGTTGTAACCAATGCGATCCTTGCCTTTGTCAGATCCTTTACAGCCGGTGCGATCGGTACGCGGTCCAGCTTCGGCATCGGCAGTTCTGTCTCGAACGGCTCGCCGTTGAGCTTCTTCACAAGCATCTCTACCATACGCTCGGAAGCTGGTTTTCCATCCTTGCGCCATACCTGACGTCTGATTCCTCTAGGGAAATACCCCTCTTCATCAGCGCTTCCGATTTCCTCACCATTAAGAATCTTATTCGCAATGTCTACGACGGCTTTTACATCCTTTCTCATCTTGGCAGCGATATTACCGCCTTTCAGAATGTACATCTCCTTCTTGAACATCTCAACTCCCGGATTCTCTACATTCATAGAAGTCACGACCGGGACACCGAATCTTTCCTTTACCGCTTTACAGATGGTTCCGCATGCAACACCATAGCGTCCGGCCTGAAAGGCTGGTCCTGCTAAAAAGATATCCATCTCTTTTCCTTCCAGCATGCCCAGAATCGTCTCGACTGCTTTCTCGGTATTCGTTCCCATGTAGTTATCTCCGCAGATTACTGTATGAGTAATCTCTGCATCCAGATTCTTCGCATACTCCATTGCTGGTCCTACAAGACCTTCGTGAATCTGGGGTTCTATACCGGCCTGTTCTTCTCCGCCGATCTGTCCAAAAAACTGATTAATATATAAAATCGCCTTTTTCATCTTGCCACCTCCTAAAATTCTTTCATTGTCTTCGGAGACCATCCTGCTACCTGGTCGCCGCAGAACATGGAATTGTTCTCCATAATTATAGAGCCGTTTTCTCTGACTGAAGGTCCAAGAATCTCGTCATCAGCCCATCCTCCTGACAGACCGTCACGTGCCAATGCCTGCAGTTCTCCAAGCACTGTTTCCATAGGCGGAAGCTCAATCAGTTCGGATACATTTCCACAGGAAACAATCGCATCACACTTTTCATCCAGGGTCACGAGCGGCTGTGACTGTCCATCACGTCCTGTACATTCATTGGTCACACCGATGGTCTTCACGCCTGCATCTTCCAGTGCAACGATACATCCAACAAAGTCTGCATCCGGGTTGCCGTATCCTTCTTCTGCTACGACAGCTCCATCAGCACCCAGGCTCTTGGCGATCTGTGCCACGAATAAAGCGGAGCGCTCCTTCTGCTCTAATGCAACATTGAGGTTAGACATGATAATACCGAGGAAATTGATTGTCTTGCCATGTTCGTTATACAATGCCTTAATATTCGGACAGTTCTGGAAATCATATGTAGACCACTTGGAGGATACCGGCATAAAGCTTCCTGATACGACCGCGCCATCCAGCACCTCGTTTGGATGCATCACAGTCGGCACCATATGGTTCATATCCCATCCATAAACCAGGTCATTATATCCCATCTCTTCCATCTGGGACTGCGGCTGCATCACGTAAACGACAGATGGCAGCTTCTCTGTATCTTTGGCGCGTTTAATCATAGAATCCAGTTCGTAGACCTCGGTGTCTTCCGGTGTCAGTTCCTTTACACATGCAGCAATGTACTCCGCAAGCTTATGTCCTGCTCGTCTTAAAGCATCGTTCTTTTTCTGCTGCTCGCGCTGTTCAAAAGTCTCATTGGTGTCAGCAACCAGTACGATATTATTCAATTGTCCGAACAGGGTATACTTCTGTCCTTCTCCGCTCATATCGATGACTCCGTCCTGGAATCCGCCCCAATGTCTTCCGACTACAAGAACACTGCAGTTCTTGAGAGCATAAGTCGTACCCTCTCCTGCCGGAACCAGGTCGCTTGTATATCCAGGGAATACGCCTCTGCCATCCGGTCTTACCCTTGGTTCGATTGCTTCTTTCACAGGGCACATACGAATCTTGTCGCCCGGCTTTGCAATATACAATTCAGCCTCAGTAATACGTTCGTCCTCTTTGATGTAGTCCAGGGCTGCCTGCTTGTTCACGGTCAGAATACCGTTCTGAAAGGATAATTCATCACCAAAGACGATATCCTTAACATAGAAATTACCAATTTCTAATCTCATATCTTACCTCCTGTACTGGTTATACGTATAGACAATGTCTATATGTGTTTTTGTTCAATTTCACATATTTTATTTTTAATAAGCGCGCTTATATGTGATATTCTACAAATATATTACCAATAAGCGCGCTTATTGTCAAGCAATTTATAGATATTATAAATTTATTTATTTTATCTATAAGTATGGTTCTTAAATATCTACTACTCATTTCTTAGGTCTATGTAAAAATTGTTCTAAAATCTTTCCCCATCGCTGCCCTATTTCGCCTGCCTCCTGCATCATTCACTTAGGTTCTTCTAAATTCAATAGCTATTTTGCAGAATCTCCCCGCTACTTTTCGCATTTGAGCTTTTATAAAGCTCCAGAATGTGTTACATTAGTATTTAGAGCTTTTTATGATCCAGCCTATACAGAAAGGATTATCATATAAAAATCTCATAAAATGGACAGCTCGTCCATTGGAATCCCTAACAACAGTTTACAATAAGGAGACTTTTACCGTGGAACAACAGTTAGATATTCAAGATAAAGAACAGCAGAAGCTGAACAATTATCGCAGCTTTATCAATGCCACCCTGGAGATCATAGAAGAGGGAGGTCTTTCCAAGGTTTCTATCCGAAAGATCGCCGATAGAGCTGGATTTCATAATTCCACTATATACTTGTATTTTGAAGACCTGGACCAGCTCATCATGCTCGCATCGATGAAGTATTTCCAGGAATACAGTCATAACCTGGAATTACAGAGCCAGAAGAACCTGCCCCCGACCGAAAATTTTATTACGATATGGGAGCTCTTTATTGATACCATTCTTCAGCAGCCTTGTATATTTTATAACTTTTTCTTTGGGAAACGCAGCGATAATTTGCATGACATCATGACGATGTATTACAATCTCTTCCCTGAGGAACGTGACCAGTTTTCCGACGAGATTGAAAAGATGTATTTTGGAAAGGACCTCTTTGAGAGAAGCTTGAACCTGCTCAAGACGATTGTCGATGAAGATAATCTGGTCACACAGGATAATCTGGTCATGATCAATGAAATCACCGTGACCTACTGTGAATATAAGATGTTGAAAAAGTGCCAGCATCCAGAGCTTGAAACGGAAAAATTAAGAAAAGAGATACTCAGTGTCATCTATTATGTGACAGGTGTATAAAGAAAGATTTTTCAAGTTCACAAAAAAATTCTCTCAAAAACTATTCGAAGCCCCTCCAATTGTTAGACCTAGAACTCTAACAATTGGAGGGGCTAACTTTTTTCACATACCTCCCTTTTGCTGCCGCCATATCCGTTATTATTCTGGCAGAGAATCCCTTACACAGAGCGCCCCCCACCCCAGTTGGTTATTCGGCCACTGTGTAAACCCCGGTAGTTCCCTGGCCCCTCTTCTCAAATAAGCCTTCACCTTCTCCCCATACAAATAAGGATCGTTCCCTCTTACAATTCCCCACTCCATCAAAAGTGCCGCACTTCCAGTCACAAAAGGCGTCGCGAATGATGTCCCGCTGAACTCTCTATATCCTCCACCCGGCACCGTAGTAGTCACCCTGACCCCCGGAGCCGCCAGGTCCGGTTTGGCCTCTGTGATACCTTCATAGGCTCCTGCTGGCCCTCGTCCTGAGAAATCTGCATACCCAAACGTCAGAGCATCATAAGCCCCCACCGTAACAACTCTGGGAGCCGTAGACGGAATCGTCAACGTCCTGGTGCTCACAGGAAATGCAAACGCAGTCCCCACATTCAGCGCACTCTGACTGGGCAGCCACATCTGATAATTCCCTGTAACGATTCGACGAGGTGTCAGAACAATTTTCCAAATACCGCTGTCTATATAAGATCTGCGAGGCAGAAAATCAAGAAAAATTTCCTGTTTTACACTAAATGGACTTGGCTCTCCATAATATAGAAGAATCTTAGTTCCTCCCAACACAAATCTCTGCGGTCCCAGTATTTCCTGTATCGGCCCCACCCGCACCCCTGACGGACTCACAATAGAGATATCCACCTGATCCACATAATCCTTCCAAATCTGTACATTTACGGTCGGTTCATTCATTTGGACCCCCAATTGTACTTCTTCCTCCACATTCTCTTCAAGAATGCCGGATGTATGTCCTGCACTGGTTCCCTCGTTTCCGCTCCCAACACATATGACGCTTTTCCAATAATTAGATATGTCATCCAGGAAACGTTCCAACAGAGAAGTCCCATCATGAGAGCCATATGTATTACCAAAGCTGATATTGACCGCCACCGGCATCTGGTATTCCAGACCTTTTCTAATCGCATAATCCACTCCCTGCATCAGCTCCGTAGTCCTGGGAAAGCCATCCTGCCTCGGACTGCCCAATTTTACCACCAGAAGCTCGCTCTCCGGGGCAACACCTGCATACTGGCCTCCAGGGCTTCCCAGTCCATTCCCTGCTGCGATTCCTGCAACACCCGTACCGTGTCCCGAAGTATCCCTGCTTGGAACGATCTGTTCCCGTTCTCTTATATTCGTCTGCCTAAGCGCCTCGTTGATCTGTTCCCTCGTATACTCTGTTCCAATATGATATCCTTGAGGAGGATTCCCCTGAATCGTCTGATCCCATAGTGTCCGTATCCGAGTCGTTCCATCTGCATTACGAAAATCTGAATTGGCATAATCTATGCCGCTGTCAATTACCGCTGTCAATACACCATTTCCACGCAAAGAAAAAGGAGTTTGCTGCACAGGACCTATGCAGGAAACTCTCTTTCCATTCGCTATTTGGAAAAATAGACTCTTTGGCTTCTCGATAAATTCAATCTGCGGAATTAACGCCAGTGTATCAATCAGAGATTCTCTAATTGTAATTACCGCATATTCATTGGACAGCTCCGTGACACTTGATGCCAATGCGCGGACCGCGTCCAAAGAACCCGAGTACTTCACGATCAGATCCCACTCCCTGTCAATCGGATTAAACCCGACCTCCAGTTCCAATGACTTCACACGTTCCTCTTCTGTAGCATCCAATGCAAGGTTCAATAAATTTTCTACCTTTTGACTCATAAAAGCACTCCTTTAAGTCAAGTCTTGTCTACATGCTTCCAAATCGCAGCCAGCAAAGCGCATTTTAATTACGCTCCACCCTTTCTTAATAGATTAAACTTTACTCTTTGCAGAGAAGTTCCCTCCGGCTAGGATTTATCTGTCCTCGCCTTTATACTCTGCGAATGCATACGGCAGGAAATACCCCTGATCATGACGGCAGACCGGACATACCTTAGGTGCCTGTTTCCCCTCATGGATATAACCGCAGTTCGTACAGATCCATTTACTTTCCTCTTTGCACGCAAAATATTCATTCTTTTCCAGCAATTCAGCGACTTCCCCAAAGCGCATCTGATGGACATGTTCAATCTCAGCTATCTGATAAAATGCAGATGCTGCTTCTAAAAGTCCCTCCTCTTTTGCCACATCTCCAAATTTCTGATACACATCCTCATACTCTTCCTTCTCATTGTGCTCCGCCGCACGAAGAAGCTCCTCCAAAGATTCCTGCTGATCCACCGGATATCCTCCATCAATAAAAATGGTCTCCCCTGCAAATTCTTTCAGAAGCTCATAAAAACGTTCAGCATGTGCCCGCTCCTGCTCCGCAGTGTAAAGAAAAATCTCGGCAATTGTATGCATTTTCATATCTTTTGCCTTTTCCGCAGCGATCGTATATCTATTTCTCGCCTGACTCTCCCCGGCAAATGCCCTCATCAAATTCTCTTTTGTTTTACTCTCAGAAAAATTAACAGCCATAATACACACTCCTTTTTTATTAGTAGTATGTAAAATGGCTGGTAAAATATACATTATTTTTTAATTAAATCCAATTAGGCGTCTTGCTACACTGTAGGCAAGTGAGGACACCTTACGTCCGGTCTTTCCGGGAAGGTTGATTGTCTGTCCCAGTATTCCATAACGAATCTTCATATAAGCTCCATAATCCTTCTTCTTCAAATACTGCCATAGCTCCGCCTTCTTCTCCAGGTTCTCCTTTTTCTTGGATCTGATACATAATATAGAAGAAACGGTCATCATGATTGCTAAATAATTAATCATATACTTACGAAGCTTCTTGCTGGAGACCATTCGCAATTCATACATTCCAATCATACACTTCGTCACGAATATCTGCTGGTCGATCCTGCTGATCATCACCTTTTCGTTCACTGACTGGTCTTCCCGTCCAATGAAATATCTGTAGAAATCCACATCCATATAATACATCGTCCTCACATGCGGCAGTGGATAGTATACATAGATATTATCTACATAAAATGTATGCTTCGGCAGACGCAACTGGCACAGCTTTAGCATCTCCGTACGATATATCACAGAATGCATCAGAATATACTGATCTAATCGAAAATGTCCGATATCATCCCAATGGAAAATCTGATTCTGGGGCAGTACATTTCGGTAATGGATGACCTTCTTATGCTCCATCCCTACCTTCTCATAAACATAATTAGACACAATCATGTCCACCATAGTATCCGTCTGTACAAACGCCTTCACAGCATCTAATATCTTAATCAGAGCCTCCTCGTCCACCCAGTCATCACTGTCGACTACCTTAAAATACTTTCCCGTAGCATGTGACAGCCCGGAATTAACAGCATCACCATGGCCGCCGTTCTCCTTATTCACCACCTTCACGATGGTCGGATACTGTTCGGCATACCGCTTCGCTATCTTCTTTGTCTTATCAGTTGAGCCATCGTTGACTACAATAATCTCAACATCCTCTCCGCCTTTCAAAATAGACTGGATTGCCTTTTCCATATATGCCTCTGAATTGTAGCATGGAATTGCAAATGAGATATACTTCATTATTCTACACCCCTTTATCAAGATAAAGCAATTATACTGCACATTCGTTAAATTTCCAACCACTTTTCAAGAAAATCAGCTTTTCTTCGTATTGTAAAATCATGCCTAATCCCTTATAGTTATCTTAAACAGTTTTAAAGCCACTAACATTTGGGAGGAATATGACAATGAAAAAAAACGTAATCGTAGGACAGTCCGGCGGACCTACTGCCGTAATCAACGCCAGCCTTTATGGTGTTGTATATGAGGCACTGAACCGTGAGGACTCTTTTGGCACCGTATATGGCATGATCAACGGAATCGAAGGATTCCTTGCCGATTATTATATGGATATGGAACCGCTGGAACGTTCCGGCGAATTAGAATTGATCAAGAACACCCCAGGCTCTTATCTGGGCTCCTGCCGCTACAAGCTGCCGGAAGACCTTGAAGATGCTGTGTATCCACAGCTATTTGAGAAATTCCAAGCATTGAACATCGGATACTTTTTCTATATCGGCGGGAATGATTCTATGGATACCGTCAGCAAGCTGTCCCGTTATGCCCAGAAGATTTCCAGCGATATCCGTGTAATCGGTATTCCAAAAACAATAGACAACGACCTAATTGAGACTGATCACACTCCTGGATTCGGAAGTGCAGCAAAATATATCGCTTCTACCGTCCGTGAGATAGCAATCGATGCATCCGTCTATGACAATAAAAAATCTGTCACTATTGTAGAAATTATGGGAAGACATGCCGGATGGCTTGCTGCTGCCAGTGTTCTGGCCCGTAAATTCGAAGGGGACAACCCCGTACTGATCTACCTTCCTGAATCCAACTTTGATCAGGATGCCTTCATTGACAAGGTAAAAGAAACACTGGAGTGTACACCGAACCTGGTTGTCTGCATTTCCGAAGGAATCCACGACAAAAATGGAACCTTCGTTTGTGAACTCGCCAGCGATGTCGGGGTAGATGCATTTGGACACAAAATGCTGACAGGCTCTGGTAAATACCTTGAGAACCTGGTAAAAGAACGAATTGGTGTAAAGGTACGTTCTATTGAGCTGAACGTATGCCAGCGCTGCTCCTCTTCTATGCTTTCAAAGACGGACCAGAAGGAAGCCATCGCATCCGGCGCCTATGGTGTGAAATGCGCCCTGGAAGGCGAGACAGGCAAGATGATTGCCTTCAAACGCGTAAAAGGCGCTCCTTACACCATTGATTATGTCACAGCCGATGTCAACAAGGTCTGCAACCAGGAGAAAACTGTTCCTGCCCAGTGGATCACAAAGGATGGAACCGATATTGGAGAAGATTTCATCGCTTATGCAAGACCGCTGATTCAAGGAGAAGTCACTATTCCTATGGAAGATGGCGTACCCAAATTCGCATACCGCAAGACACATTAAGAAAAAAGATGCCCGGAGGGAAGACCCTCCGGACATCTTTTTCATATCATGAATTTCAATATATCCTATACCTTTAAAACAAATAGTTTCTCTTAGGAAACTCGCGCCTGCGGCGGTCGCATCGCGACATCTGCCTCTTACGCCGCAACGTGCATCCTGCCCGGATAGTTTTTATTATATAGGAACGTTCTTCAAACGTTTCTATATAATAAAAAATCGTAATCCCTTTTATTGAAAGGATTACGACTCCTGATGCGGATGACAGGACTTGAACCTGCACGTCGTGGACACTAGATCCTAAGTCTAGCGCGTCTGCCAATTCCGCCACATCCGCATGTGAACATGTTGTATTTTAATACATCTGAGGAAGTTTGTCAAATCTTTTTTAGTTTTTGATACCAATTTTTGAAACTCAAATGGAACGTTCAGAAATCTATTTATATTTGATGAAATAAAAAAACCGCAACACCTAGAAATCACTAGGCTTGCGATACCTTTTCAGTGAGCGTGCGGGGATTCGAACCCCGGACAACTTGATTAAAAGTCAAGTGCTCTACCACCTGAGCTACACGCCCGTATTGAATTTTCCACCCGGCCTGTCCAGGTAAACTGGGCTAGCTGGATTCGAACCAGCGAATGCAGGAGTCAAAGTCCTGTGCCTTACCGCTTGGCGATAGCCCATCGAAGACTTATATCTGACACCGCTTTGCCAGTACTATAAAAAATAAAAGGGTGGGTAATGGGACTCGAACCCATGATATCCAGAACCACAATCTGGCGCGCTAACCAACTGCACCATACCCACCATAACGAGCCTGGGGGGATTCGAACCCTCGACCTACGGCTTAGAAGGCCGTTGCTCTATCCAGCTGAGCTACAGACTCTTATGCAATTATCCCCTTGCTCCGGCTTCTTACAACTTAGGCTGTAAGAAAGCGGGTGATGGGAATCGAACCCACGTATCCAGCTTGGAAGGCTGGTGTTCTACCATTGAACTACACCCGCACTATCGGGGTGACAGGATTCGAACCTGCGACCTCCTGGTCCCAAACCAGGCGCTCTAGCCAAGCTGAGCCACACCCCGATGTTCTTTTGTTCATCACGCTCACCCGTGACGCAAGAATTATTATATCTTACACTTCCCAATATGTCAACAATAATTTTAAATTTTTTTACATTTTTTTTGCAAAATCCTCGGAACCCTTGATTTTACGCTGTTTTCGGCGAAAAAAAAGTCGCAGATTGAACCTTCAATCGAGATAAAATTGCTTGAATTTTGGTTTTTCTTCCCCATCCAGCTCCATAATTACATAGCTTCCTTTTCTTCCTTCCTGCCTCGGATAGGATACACTTCCAGGATTCAAAAGGACCATCTCTTCTTTTTCTTCAAAATATGGTTTATGGGTATGACCGAACATCACAATATCGGCACAGCGTGCCTTTCCCTCTTCCCGAATATATTCCGGGTCAAGAGATACATAATAACTGTGCCCATGTGTTACGAATGCTCTGTATTTCCCAATATTAAATTCCTCTTCCCGCGGGAGATCAGAAAAGAAATCATTGTTCCCCCGCACAATATGCTTTTCACACTCTATGACCGCATCCAGATACTCTTCTCCGCCTTCTACATCCCCAAGGTGGATAAACATGTCTATGTCCCCTGCAAGCTCTAATATCTTATCCAGATTTTTATGGTTCCCATGTGTATCACTTACAATCAATACTTTCATTTGACCTACATCCTTGCTTCCAAAATTTTACGCATTGCACGCAGAGCATTTCCACGGTGGCTGAGTTCATTCTTTTGGTCAGGGTCCATCTGTGCTGTCGTACAGCCGTATTCTGGTACGTAAAAGATAGGGTCGTATCCAAACCCATGCTCTCCAATAATTTCATGTCCTATGATGCCTTCAATGGTCCCTCTGACCGTCTCAACAGTTCCATCCGGCAGTGCCGCCGCAATGGCACAAACAAAACGTGCCGTTCTCTTCTCATCCGGTACACCCTCCAGCTTGTCCAAAAGCATCTGATTCTTGATATCATATGATGTATCCACTCCGGCGAACCTGGCTGAATAGATTCCCGGCGCTTTATCCAGATAATCGATTTCCAGACCGGAATCATCTGCAAGTATGATATCCTCTGGAAGCAGCTTTGCGATTGCCGTAGCCTTAATTATGGCATTCTCCTCAAACGTGGTGCCATCCTCCACAATATCGATCTCTATGCCAGCTTCCTTCATGGAGTAGATTGGAATTCCCAGATCAGCCAGTATCATTCGAATCTCTACCATCTTATTTTCATTCCCTGTTGCAAAAATAATTCTCTTTTCCATCTCTCTACCTTCTATTTCTTTGGTTTTGGAGGTCTTGGACCCATGAATTGATAAAAATAGGTCTTGATCATCCCATTATATATCTTCCTGTTCTTATCTGCCTGTCTTCCAAAATACCGTTCTGCCTCTTCATAACTGGTAATCATATACGCTGACCAACTGTCCAGTCTGCGGAATGCCTCACCAAAGTCTCCATACAACTGGGGAAGGACTGCCTTTTCTTCCAATCGCTCTCCATAAGGAGGATTCGTGATGATAAATCCATATTTTTTCGGATGCCGCAAGTCCCTCACATCGCGCTGTTGGAAGTGGATCATATGTCCGACTCCGGCTTCCTCTGCATTCTGACGCGCCGCTTTTAATACCTCAGCATCAATATCATATCCCTGGATATCGACCTCCACATCATCCTCGATCAAGTCATTCGCCTCATCTACAGCATGATACCAATCCTGTCTGGACAGCACATTGCCCCACTCCTCCGCCAGGAAGGAGCGATTCATACCGGGCGCAATCTTAGCTGCCATCATAGCCGCCTCGATTGGAAATGTCCCACTGCCGCAGAATGGATCAACAAGAACGCGGTCCCTGTTCCAAGGGGTCAGCATAATCAGAGCCGCCGCCAGCGTCTCTGTAATAGGTGCCTTGCCCGCCAATTGGCGATATCCACGTTTATGAAGGGATACGCCGGATGTATCTATTCCGACTGTCACCATATCCTTCATCAGAAATACTCTGACCGGATAAGATGCTCCTTTTTCTTCAAACCACTTCATATGATAGTGCGTCTTCATACGCTCTACCATCGCCTTTTTCATGATGGACTGGATATCTGACGGACTGAACAGCTTACTCTTCACAGAAGCTGCCTTCGCCACCCAGAACTTACCGTCCTTTGGTATATATTCCTCCCATGGAATCACCTTTGTATTTTCAAACAGCTCATCAAAGGTCTCTGCCTTGAAGCAGCCTGCCTTCAGTAATATCCTCTCCGCACTGCGTAAGAAAATATTCGCCCTGCAGATTGCAGCCTTATCCCCGTAAAATGTGACCCTGCCGTCTTCCACCTGTGAAATCTCGTACCCCAGGTCCTGAATTTCCCTTTTTAGTACTGCCTCCAGGCCAAAATGGCAGGGTGCTATTAATTCTATTCTATTCATGAACGCCTCCATATGCGCAGTTAACAGCTTCTAAATGCTTATGCATCCGCTGCACAGTAAATTATATGTATCATATTACTATAAATTTAGGACGTAGTAAAGCCGAACTTTACTACGTCCTAAATTGACCTTAGCCTTGTACCAAACTGACTTTTGTCCTGTACTTCTTAGAAAAGTACCCCTGCTTAGTAGTTGATGCTTCCGTTGTTATAAGAATTCATGTTCTTAGAGTTATTGTTGGATGTTGAGTTGCTTGTTGTATTGCTTGTTGAATTCTTATTAGAATTCTTGTTAGAATTCTTGTTGGAGTTGTTATTCTGGCTCTGTACGTCTGAGTAAGAGTTAGAATAAGAGTTGTTGTTTGAGTTATTGTTGCTTGAGTTCTTTGAAGAGCTGTTTGTGTTTGCGTTTTTGTTGTTGTTATTGTTGTTATTGTTGTTTGACATTAGTGTTCCTCCTAGGAAAATTTATTTGGTACACTCATATTGTGTCATTCTGCTCTAATTTTTATTCATATTTTACAAAATCAATTATTTCTTTTTATTTAATATTTTTTTTATTTTTGCTTGCTTTTTCCAATTTGATATATTATACTATTCAATGTAGAAAGGTTACTTTCTACAACCCCTTATTAATTATTTATACTCCCCTCAAAAGACCGATGGCTCCCCCATCGGTCTTTTACTTTCCATTTTTTTCCAGAAATGTCAATAAAGCAGGGCTTTCTGCCTCTTACACTAAAAAACACCGGCATTTCAGCCAGTGTTTTCTAATCGTATGTTTCCAATCTATTTTTTCTTATTGTATCCTGATTGCTCATTCATCATTCTATAATGATACATTTATATTACCGTTTGTTTCAGCCCCGCCTATTACCTATCATACGGATTACGATCATAATGACCAGTATAGGAACAAGAATCGGTGCTAATATTCTGATCAGACCTGTAACGACAGCAAATATGGCAACCACGATCATGATGATTCCCAGAATTAAAAGCAGCTTCTTCCACCATGTATCCAGTCCGAAAGTGTGCACATAAGGATTTTGTTCTGTCGTACGGCCTCTGTCATTCTCATAGCCGCCGTACGTACTGCTGCCAGACTCATATACGGTGGATTGATCTGTACCATCTGCGGCATCGATCACTGTCCTCGCAAGTATCCATGGATCGCCCAGCATTGAAAGTACATCTTCTTCGCTCTTCCCTTTTCGAATCTCATCTGTTATATATTGGTTGTAGAACTCAACATTTTCTTGAACAATACTGCCGGACAGATCATTTTCCAGCGCCTTGCGCAGTTCTGTTAAGAATTCGCTTCGCGTCATCCTGATTTCCTCCTAAAAGATTTCTCCACAATCTCACTTTGTTTCATTAGATTTCCACATTCCATGCATATGATGAGCAGTCACCGCCTGCATTCCCGGCATAAAAAGAAAAGAAACCTTGCACTTAGAATACCATAATCTATAACACATTCCAAGTACAAGGTTCTTAAATTTTCCTAATAATTTTCTATAGAGTTGCTGGCTGCTTTTGCGCATGCAGGTGAAGCAGACTGTGACCAGTCACTCTATATCTGGCTTTTCAAACTTAATGAGACAGTTCTTCTAAAAGCTCTGTCAAATACAGCCACATATGTGCAATGGACTCCTTGGAAACTTTTTCCTTCGTGGAGTGAACATCGAAAAGGTCCGGTCCGGTTGAAATAATATCCATCCCAGGCTTCTTATCATCCCAATATCCACATTCCAGCCCAGCATGAATCGCTGCTACTTCTGCCTTTTTATGGAACAGTTTTTCATATAATGCAATCGCCGTATCTCTCAGCGGGGATTCCTTGCGGTACTGCCAGCCTGGATAGTCGCTTTCAAAGATACAAATATCACAATATTCGTCCGCAATGATCTGTATCTTGTCTCTAAGCATATATTTCTGTGATGCAACAGAGCTTCTAAGGGACATCAGAAGAGTCAATTTTCCGTCTTCAAACGTCAGCGAGCCAAGATTCATGGATGTCTCAATCAAGCCTTCGATCGCAAAGGAATATCCTGCCACACCATATGGGAGCAGCATGAGACTATTGCAGATTTCTTTTTGGTATTTTTCTGTATACACTTCTGCGCCTGATACAGCCTTACCTTCCTCAATTTCAAACTGTATAGAATCCGTATACTGTAATTCTGTCTGGAATGTCTCTTCTATTTCTTTCAATCTTGCTTTTACTGCCTCTAAATCTTCCGGCCTCACGTAAAGGCTCACAGATGCATTATTTGCAATTGCATTGGCCTTACCAGGTGCATCCAACATGTTGATACGTACCGGAAGCTCCTTTAATAAGTAAAGAAGTCTGCCGAGAAGTACAATGGAATTTCCCAGCCCCATGCCGATATTGATTCCTGAATGACCACCCGCAAGTCCCTTGAAAGTGACCTTCAATGGAATCCGTTCTTCTTTCAGACATTCCGTCTCCACATTCCAGATCATCCGGCAGCGCAGTCCGCCTGCACAGCTTGTATAAAAGATTCCTTCTTCTTCTGAATCCAGATTAATGAACCTGGTCCCCTTTAAAGAAGAGATGTCTATGATATCTGCTCCGATCAGACCGACCTCTTCCTTTACAGTAAACACGATTTCCAAATCTGGATGCTTTAGATCCTCGCTGTCCAGGACCGCAAGACAGTATGCTATTGCAATACCATTGTCAGAACCAAGCGAAGTCCCATCGGCATAATAGTATTCGTCATCTTCCTGAACTTCTATCCCATTCTCATATACATGGTCGCTGTCATTTTCTTTTACATAGACCATATCCAAATGTCCCTGCAGGATCACCGGCTCTCCGGCATTTGGAACAGTGGCCGGTTTTCTGATGATCAGATTATAATTAGAATCCTGTGTCACATCCAGTCCTCTATTTCTCGCAAAATCGGCAATATATTCACTGATCGCCTTCTCATCCCCGGATGCCCTCGGAATGGAACAGACCTTCTTAAAATACGAAATCACTTTTTCTACATCAACCATAATACTCCTACTCTCCTATATTTTCATTTTCGTTTTCTACTTCAAATGCGCCCCGGCGCACTTGCGGCGAGACGCATATCATACTTCACATGACATTCTTATGCTTTTTATATAAACATCTTGATCAAGCTTGAGAAGAAACTGAATAATCCATCTCCTGCGATCAGACCAGCATCACGGCAGTTCATGAATTCGTCACCAATGATCTTACGGATGATAACTGCAACAACAACACCGATACCATAGATTGGATTGTTGATCAGAAGACCTGTAGCAAGCAGCACACCGAACATGTACTTTCTTCCGATGATCTGGATGATTGCACCTGGGATTGCCCAGATTGCCAGTTCCTTTAAGAGGGCCATATTACTTCCCATCTGTGCTGTTGTAGCAAAAACAGTACTTGTTGCAGGAATCAGCCCATCCTTTAAGGTCATATCTGCAAAGAAAATAACAACAACGATTCCGATAAATGCGCCAAGCATTTCGATGAATACCTGCTGCTTTCTTCCATAAACTTCACGTTCTGGATTTGCGCTCTTTCCACGAATGATCCATCCTGTCTTTAAGTCATATCCCATATCAGCAAAACATGGTCCGACAGAACTGATATATCCGGTGAGAACTGCAACTGCGATTGGAGGGAAGCCCATCAATACACCGATCGTCATAAAAATCGTCGTAACTGCGAATCCCGGGAACCATCCTGAATACATTGCGGCTTTTCCAATAATGATCATGGATGCCACAGATGCAAATGCCGTCCAGATTACCCACAGTACCATCTTTGCAGGTGACATTCCGGTAAAGATTCCACAGATCACGCCTACGAAAATTCCGCCGACTACATGTGTAGCCAATGCAATAATCAAAGTACCTCTTGTCTTTGTGCTGGAAACAGTCAGCCCCTCTTCCAGTTCGTCTTTTGCTGCTTTTGACTGTTTTGCCTTAGAAGAGCTCTGGTAAATAGAAACAACAGACTGTACCAATGCGATCAATCCTGCTCCTACCATGAAGCCCTGCGGAATACTCGTTGTCCCCAGATCAAATCCGGTGAGCGGTGCGCAGTATCCACGAATCAACAGGCCGATACCGAGTGCCAGCATGGACACGATATTTGCAATAAATACGATACCAACAGCACCAACTGGGAGTTTAAAGATACTGCCCACGATACCTACAACAATACCCTGGATAACACGTTTTGCCTTATCTCCACCCTCATCTCCTGCTTCCAGGACTTCTGCGGTAGCCACACCAGGTGCCCACGCCTCTCTTGCAGGGAACAACGGGGAATCAAACAATGCGCCTACTGTATAGACTGAGATCACAGTTCCAAAGATACATCCGACTGCCATCGGAAGAATCGCTTTTGTCTCGCCCATAACATACAGAATCGCCACTGCAACGAATGCACAGTTTGCTGCAGAAAAACCTGCACCTGATACAATCGTCTGAATATAGTTCTGTCTCTCAAGGCTCTTGAACTTTCCAAATGCGGACATTGGAATCTTCGCTACCAGCATTGCAAATACTGCACCTAAGATCGAAGTATTGGCCGATACACCAACCTTCCCCATGATCTGCATACAGATGATACCTGACAGGACAGCCAGAATAGACCCAAAAATAATGGTCGCCGGCTCCGAAAATCGAATTTTTTCAAATGTAGATTTCCCATCTTTTTTCTTTTCTTCCATATTCTCCTCCAACCCTTCCTTCATAAAGAAAAAAGAGTACCCAGACAGCAGGTAAATCTGGGTACTCTTTATCCAAAGCTTTTAATACCCTGCTACTCCCATTTTTTTACAGATCGCAACTAATTCTGGATCGACATATTTACCATTTTCCTCGATTGCAACTCCGTCCAGGATAATAGAAGGTTTAGAAACAACACCGTCTGTATGTGAGGCTGCTGTCCAGTAGCTTCCGCGGATCATCTTGCCCTGGCTACCGATACCAAATTCCATGCAGCCGAAGATTCTTTCATCTTCTACGATACGTCCTGTTGCTTTGCTTACTCCCGGGTTAAATCCTAAGGAATAATGTGCCAGACGGAACATATTCGGATCATCAAATGAATGCAGCCATGCACTGAATCTCTCTGCATCTTTGCCGCCCTCGATCTTTGTGACTCTTCCGTTCTCCAGTGTCAATTCTACATTGCCGGACAGGATTCCCATGTCTGTCGGTGGGAAGATTGCTGCATCAAATACCAGTTTTCCGTTGATGGTCTCTTCAATCGGACACCAACTGATCTGTCCGCACATCATGAATGGATATCCCTTGAATGTAGCTAACTGTCCTGAGTGGCGAACTGGTCTGCCCTCGTTCTTTGCTGTCAGATATGTACCATTGTCATCCTTGATGATGATGTCATTTGCAGCTTCCATCTTTGCCTTTAAAGCCTCACCAAGCTCTACAACACTTGCAACATCTACTCTTCCAATGCAGTTTACGATCATCGTCACATCCATGCCTGTCAGGTTGATATAACGGCATCCAAAGTCGATTGCTTTTCTCCATGATTCACACAGCATGATGGATGAGTAGGATAATTCGATCCATACATCTGCTACTGCCACTGCATTTCCAAGAGGAGCGATCGGCTCTGCATATGCTTTTTCATTCGTCGGAACATAAACCAGTACCGGGTTAGCACCTACGATATAAGCTGCGTTCATAATTGCATCGAGCACTCTCTTGTCCGTAGATGTGTCTCCTGTCACAACAACATTTTCACCAGGCTGTACCAACATCATTTCCTTTACCAGCTTATATGCTGCCTTGCTCACTTCATAAGATAAATAATCCGGTGCCATTTCAATTCCAATTGGGTATTCCATAATAAAATCCTCCTTCTTTTTGTACCACATTATCTTTCGGACTTTTTCGGAAAGTCCTTTATTTGTCTTGATAATATCACAAAATTCTTTTAAAATGAAATCATATTATTTTATAGCCTAATAAGTTCCGATTATATGGATAGTTAGCAGAAAATTCAGAAAGGAGTTGTAAGAAATGTTAGATTTAAAATTGGATACCTTCCTGACTTTATGCGAGACCCGGAATTATACTAAGACGGCCAATCTGTTGAATATTACGCAGCCTGCTGTTACCCAGCATATCAAGCACCTGGAGGGTTACTATCAGACAAAGCTTCTGTATTATGACGAGAAGCGCCGTCTCCACCTTACAGAGCATGGAAAGCTGCTGCGTGCATATGCCCAGACAGTCAAGGCCGATTCCCTGATTATTGAGAGGAAGTTAAAGATGCCCGTCGACCAGCCTGATGAATTGAGACTGGGCACCTTGACCACCACAGGAGAATCCCTGGTCCCGCATATGGTAGCCGAATACCTCAAGCAGTATCCTGACAAAAAGGTCAGCATGTACCTCGGAGAGGCAGATGCTCTTTTACAGCAATTAAAAACAGGACGGATACAGTTCTGTATCATAGATACATACTGTCCGCCCCATGAATTCGAGAGTTATGAACTCTTTGAAGCCGATACGATCTGTATCTGTTCCCCTGAGCATCCGCTGGCCGGCAAGACCGTCGACTTCAAAGAATTAAATGATTACCGCTTGATTTTCCGTGAGAATGATACCAATTCCCACCGCAACCTGATGCAGATCTTGCATACCCATAATCAGGATATTAACAACTTCCGGTCCTATGTGGAGATCGGTACTATTAATTCTGTGCAGAAAATGGTCATGGAGAACATCGGAATCTCCTTTATCTACCATTTTGTGGCGCAAAAGAACCTGGAGAACGGCACTCTCAGCCAAATCCATATCCGCAACTTTTCTTCACATGCAATGTTCAACTTTGTCTGGCTGAAAGACAGCTTTTTCGAGCCTGTGAACAGACAGTTTTTGGACGTCTGCAAAGAAGTATTAGACTCCTCCTATTTCCCCGGCTGAAACCGCTCCGGGATATTTATCTCTCCCGGCGAATCGGCCTAAAGATCTAAGAGCTCGCAAACTGTCCTCGCCAGAGCCGTCCTGCACAGCAGGACGGGCTTATCGGTGATAGAACGGACTAACTGCTTCGCCTGCCTGCTGTATCCGATACAATCCATCACAATTAAGTCTGCATCCGTCTCCTTTGCTTTCTCTGCCGCTTTTTCTACTTCTTCCATTTTCCCATAGGGGTTGGCGGCTATCGGCGTGACCTTTTTCATAATTGGCCCCCACTGGTCATAGGCCTGCTGCACCTGATCCTCATCCGGCGTAATCACGACAATATTTGAATTTTTACTGAGTGCTTTTGCCAGGCCGTTTAATATTTTTGCTGGATACACAATCGGCACACCTGCCTCAAAAACATCCGGGAAAGTCCCTCCGCACAGCACCATGATCAATGATACACCTTGTTCCTCCAGCCTTTTGACGCACTCCTGCATTCGCTTTAGAATAAAGCTTTCTCCGAACTTTGCAAAGGTTCCATCATTTAACCGTGATACCAGCACATAATCATCCTTCGCAGGAGCCATCTGGGTAATCTCTTCCCTTGTCAGCCCATCCAATGCCCCCGCCTGAATCAACTCTGCTTTTTCTCCGAATATTGGCAGGATATCCGGTGTGACATCCACCCGCGGTGACTGTCCGATCGTTACTGCTCCAATCTTTATCATTTCGTTGCACCTCCATTCACTTTTTTTGTTAATTCGATTCTATCATGTTAAAAAAATAATATGAAATCACATTATTTTATAGCCTGATAAGTCCGATTTATATTCTTTATTGTCAGAATATAGTCCAAATAATTTTGCTGACAGGACGTCCCCCTTCGGCAGAGATATCAGAACCAAATGTCCTATACGACGAATAAAAGAAGAGTGTCCGAACCCCATGATTCGGACACTCTCCTCTTATTCGTAATCTGCTATCCCCAATTTCTTACAATATGAGATACAGGTCTCCTCTTTATAAATTCCATTTTCCTCCAGAATCTCTCCATCCAGGATGATGGTCGGCTTAGATACGACTCCATCTGTATGGGAGGCTGCATCCCAAAATGCTCCCATCAAACTTGCCCCCTGACTTCCGATTCCGAATTCAATACAGCCAAAGATTCGTTCATCCTCCACGATTCTTCCCGTTGCTTTACGCACGCCCGGATTAAAACCGATGGAATAGTGTGCCAGACGGTACATATTCGGATCGTCAAAGGACGCCAGCCATTTCCGGAAGATTTCAGCCTGGGCGCCTCCAGTGATTTCTACCACACGCCCCTCTTTTAACTCCAGCCTTACAGGTTCCTTTAACAGGCCGATCTCACTTGGAGGAAACAGGGCGGCATCAAAGACGAGGGTTCCCTCGATGGTCTCCTCCACCGGGCACCAGCTGACCTGCCCGCCTAACATGACCGGATACCCCTTTTTTGTCGCCAGTTGTCCCGAATGCTTTACTTTCCTGCCTTGATTGTATGCCTTTAAATTGGTCCCATTTGCATCCCGGACAATGATTTCATTCGAAGCCTGCACCTTCTGGGTCAGATATTCTCCAAATTCGACCAGTACATCATACTTCACACGTCCCACCGTGTTCACCAGCATAATCACATCCATACCGCACAAACACGTGTATCTCGCCCCATTGGCAATTGCCTTCTGAAAGCAGGGTGAATGCATGACACAATAATATGCAAATTCAATCCATACATCTGCCACTGCAACTGCATTGGCAATCGGAAGGTATGGCTCTTCAAACGCTTTTCCTGTAGTGGGATATTTGATCATCACCGGATTGGCTCCGATGGAATATGCAGCTCCCATTACTGCATCGACCACCCTCATATCCGTAGAGGTGTCTGCCGTAATCACGACAGATTCCCCCGGTTTTACCAACATTACATCCTTGACCAGCTTCATCGCTGCTCGTTGCACTTCATAAGACAGATAAGAGTCTGTCATTTCAATCCCGATTGGATATTCCATTTTCATCCCGCCTTTTCTTTCTATTTTTCTATTTAGAACATTCCCTCTGTAAACTTATCAGGAGCGGATTTTGCCTTGATCTTCATTGCCACATAGTATACAATTCCTGTAATCAAAAGTGACTGAAGCGGAGGAATTCCTACCTTCACTACATAAGTCGTCACATACCCCACTGCTGTTCCGATCACCATAGCGATAGTCGCCATAAAGTTCCAGCCAAGCTTATCTTCCCATTTTTCTTTTCTTGCAAAGAAGTCAACAAACATAACGCCTGCGATCGCTGGATATAAAAGCGCTGCCAGACTCAGCAGATCCTGGAAATGTTCCAGAATTCCCCACAGAGAAAGAATGATGGATAACACGGTTCCCACTAATGTTACCGTTGCTCTTCCCTTGTTAGATGTTACATTTAAAATATTGGAGAAAGAAAGTCCCATTGTATAGTTATTCACCAACTGACTGGTCCAGGATGCGAGCCACAGAACAATAAAGCCCCATACTGGGAAGCCCAGATTCTGCATAACAGCCACGATATCTGCTGTTCCGTTGCCTGCTGCCATAATAGCGCCTATAAAAACGAGCGGAATTCCGATTGCAATGATTCCAAGAGGAATCAGGATGTTGTCTTTCCATTTTGGCTTTGCATATCTTGTATAATCTGCCGCAATAACAAATTGTGAGACATTCATCCCTAAAAGCATCGTCACACCTGCTGCAAATGAAACATCTCCTGACCCCTGATAGTTCACGATGTTGCCCCATCCTACATTTTTCAGAGCCAGATAGATACCCGCAACACATAAGAGCAGCCCACAGGGCACTGCAAGGTAATCGGTCCATTTCATAGAGGAATATCCTATGATAGACGGTACTGCAAATAAGATTCCTACGATAATCGTTACCACTGCCCATGCGATTCTATTTGCCGTATAATCGATTCCCAGAATCACGCAAAGTGCATTTCCCGTTACAGAGGTCTGGATAGCCCACCAGCCCATACTGATGACACCAATGACCAGAGCAATGATGAACTTTGCCTGCTTATCCCCGAACCCCTGACGTGCTATCACAGAAGAGGAAAGACCTGTCTTAGCCCCTATGTAGCCGCTCAAAGTATTTCCGCCCCAGGTCAGTACCAGGAATGTAAAAAGTACGACCGGGATCATCCCTTTGATTCCGAATGCGCCAATCAATGTTGCACCGATCATTAGAATCGGCACACAGAATTCAAGTCCTCCGAATATGACTGCCGGTGTGATCCAGTTCTGCCTTTGGTCAAGCGGTACTGGTGTCATTGGTTCGTCTACGATCACTGTTTTTTCTTTTTTCTCACTGCCCATGTTTCTTCCTCCTCATACCCTTTCTTCTCATAATTTCTGATAAACATCATACCGTTTCATGCTTCTCCACGGGATTCCTTTTCTTGCCTCTTCAAGCTTCTCCTTTTCTAATACGACCCTGGCATAAGCCTCATCCGTTGTCGCCAGACGAACTAACGTGCTGCCATCCGGGTTGGATACTGTCGTATTCCCACAGTACTGTACATCTCCCGATGCCCTGTTCAATGCGACCGTATATACCTGATTCTCTGCCGCCCTCATCTTACTGCAGGTAGTGAACAAATCTTCCCAGCCCAAGCCCCATGCACTCGGATAAATGATGATATCCGCATCCTTCTTCTGCGCCAATGGAGTCGATACCTCTGGGAATCCGTAGTCTGCACAGATCAAGAGACCAATGTTCCAGCCTTTAAAGGGAACTGTAACTAATTCTTCTCCTCTGTCAAAAAAGTCATTCTCGGTATCCCAGAGATGGATTTTTTTGTACTCTCCAAGCTTCTTCCCTTCTTCATCCCAAATACAAGCTACATCATAACGCTTGTCCCCCTCTGACACCTGAATCCCTGCCAGAATCGGAATATGGCAGTCAGACGCCATGGCAGAAAAAAATTCATCCTCCTCATTTGAAAGTGCTGCCCTCTCAAAATCATAACCACTGATGCATAACTCAGGAAAACACAATAAATCAATGTCATCTGCAGCATAATTCTGCACAAGCTTCTGGATTCTGTTACAATTCTCTTCAATCTGTCCTTCAAGGACGGACATCTGGACAAGTCCAAGCTTTAACATCCTTTTTCCCCCTTTCCTCTTTCGTTTTTTTGTTAATATCTTTCATTTATTTTTATACTACCATAATTTTCCTTTATAATGAAATCACGTTATCTTATAGTGCAATAAATTCCAGTTATAGGGATGATTTATCTCAAAATTTATTTTATGCTGTATTTTTTACCTAAAAATAGCCCGGCGCAGCACCAAAAAGTGCATACGTCAGGCTATTTCCCCACATGATTCTATTACGCTATTCTTTTTACGACAATTTTCCAACAATCACTTGCCCAGACGGCAGACAGCTCTCCCGTCTTTTGCATCCAGAAGCAGACATGTACCGCTTCCTGATACATCAAATACCTTGATGATATCCGACAGTTCCTTTTCCTCTGGCCACAAATTCAGAAATACATTCGGAAATTTATTCAAAAGCTCCGGCTGGTAGAGTCTGGTCTTGCTGTTCTCGTTAATTGCACCATAGTAGACATCCGCCTCAACCAGGTCCTGGAACATATGGCTCCCATAAGACAGCTCCGGTCGGTATCCCGCCTTACTGTATGCGACCTCGCAGATCGCAATGAACTGGCTGATATCTGCATACACAACGGGCACCCCAAGCTCCGGCGATGAGGTTCCGATCCGCCCTGGCACGAGCAGCATCAGCTTTAAGTCCTCCTCCTCATAACGCTGGTTGATCTGGCTGATCATCCTTCCCACATCAGGCTTCTTGGCATAAGGATATTCATAATAAGCCTGTGGGTCCACCCAGACGATCCGGTCCAGCTTTTCTTTCTTTGATCTACGCATGGAAGTCCGGCGCACATCAAAGAGCAGCTCATCATCAACACCCTCAGGAATCACCACGTTCTCTGAAGCCGCTGTCTGCAATGGACGGCACTGCAGCAGGTTCACCCTCCACACGCCCTCCTCCGGGTTCTTTAAAGCAAATTCTACATCTACAGGACGCTCATATTCTGTCTCAAGCATCTTTAAAATCTTACGCATCATGCGGATAAAATCATTCTTCTCCACTAATCCCTGACAGTCCGCAAAGTATACCTTTCTGAACTGTCTCCTCTGGGACAACATATATTCCGCCTCTGAATCCCGGCTTAAGACCAGCTTCTTCTGCCAGTCCGGCATATTACGTATTACCAAATCAAGCGGTCTGGTCATCAGTTTATTCTCCGAAAAATCCAGAACATCCACCTGGCGCTGTGAAAATTTGTGCCTCTCCGCTATGGTGGTACGGATATTAGCCTGGGCCCGGTCCAGTCCTACCAATCTGGGATAATCGCCCGGGGTACGCTCGACAGCTCTGGTCCCCAGTCCCACAACAATTCGCAGCATTCCTGCATCCGGATTCATATGCTCCATCCATTTATATGGATTATAGGAACATCCCATCCCTGCTGCAGCCGGAAAATACATATCCCCATATCGCTCCCCTTCCACCTTCTGGACCAGAAGTGCCATCTGTTCATCCACATCCAGAAGCTTTCTCTTCCTTCTATATTCAATCGCAGATGGATTCATAGTACTTGCATATACCTGACGAATCGCATCCTCCAGTTCAAGAAGCCGTTCTTCCTCCGTTCCCTGATTCATACAGAATATGGACTCATACTTCCCTGAAAATGCATTCCCATATCCATCCTCCAAAAAGCTGCTGGATCGAACGATCATCGGTGTCGTACCATAATATTCCAGTACCTTCTTTAATTCGCTGCGTATAGACTCAGGAAATACCCCGCTGCTGATACGTCTTTTTAACTCCTCTGCCTCTTTAAAATGCTCCTTCTCCCTGCGGTGCTTTTCCCGAAGATCCTCACAGTCATTCTGTTCCAGATATTTGCAGAACACATCGGAACCGATAAAAAAGGAGTGATGCGGCTCAATAAATTCTTGAAATTCCGGCAGACGTACCTTAATCAGCTTACGAGCGACCAAAAGGCCGCATGCCTTGCCTCCGATCAGCCCGTCCCCGATCCGTCTTTCCCATACCTTTCTGAAATCCCGCGGTGTGAAGTGCTTAAGTATCAGCCGTTCCATCCGCGCTTCTGTCGTCATGAGGCTGTTGCACACGATTTTCTTTTCATCTTCAGTCATCTCTTCTTTATTCAGCAGTTCTTCCCAGCCATTCATGTTTCTGTCCCCTTTCTCTATCCATGGGGAGTCATACCACATCTCATGCGACATTCCCCTATCCTAATTTTAGTGTAATCGAATCCGAAAAAAATAGCAAATCATTCAAAGTTATACTCCTCATAACCATTTGCTTATGTGTCCGGATCACACCTTGTCATCAGATTCTATCTTCAGCCCCGGTATGGCGATTTTCATGAATTCCGTCATGCTTCTTGTCAGATATTTATTCTTTCTATAGTACAGATAGACCTCCCTGACCGCCTCCGGGTCATCAATCTTATAATAGACGATATTCACATCCGGCGGGAGACTCTTCACTACCGTATCACTGACAAAGGACGCCCCCATTCCATACTCCGTCAGATGATAAGTGGTCAAAAGCTGGTTCAGTTTGAGGGAAATATTCAGAGTCACCCCTGCCCTCCGGCAGATTGCCTCCACACGCTCTCTTGTATCATTATGAGCACGCAGCACTACGAACTGCTCGTCTTTGAACTTCCAGAGCGGAACGCCCGGGAATTCCGGCTGGAGATGTACATCATTTCTGATATCCCCCACTGTCAGTTGATATTTGCCTGCCCTCTTATTGCTCTCGAATGAAACTGGCACTGCGAGCAGAAGATGCTCTTCCATGAACTTCTTTTTCTCATAGATCGTCTCATCCAGCAGGTAGTTGTCAATGATGATATCCAATTCTCCCGCAAAGAGCTTCTGCTCCAATAGTGGTGTATGCCCCTCGAACAAACTCACCTTTACATTGGGATACGCTTGTCTGAACTGCTCAATGAGCGGCGGAAAAATAAAGGAGGAAAACAGATAACTTCCTCCCAAAGATAAATGTCCTGTCTTAAGTTCATGCATATTCCCCACATAATATGCAAATTCATCCTCCAGATCCATGATCTTCTCTGCTGTCTTTATGTACTTCTTCCCACAGTCCGTCAACTGGATCGGAGTGGTGCTTCGGTCAAATAGAGGCATCCCCACCTTTGCCTCGACCTTTTTGATCATCGCGCTCAACGCTGGCTGGGAGATATATAGATTCTCCGCTGCCTTTGAAAAACTCTTTTCTTTATAGACCTCATATACATAGTTCATACCACTGAACATCGCTTACCTCCATGCACATAACCATTTAGTTATAATAACTATATAAATATAAATATTTGTTTTTATTTTATGATATTTCTATAATAAAAGCAAGAACTTAAGAGACCTGTACAAGGAGGAGATTTATGAAACCAATCGCAGATTATTCAAGCGAAGACTTAAGCGCACTTCTGAAAGACCTGGAAGTACAATACAAAGAAGCGCAGGCACAGAATCTGAAACTGAACATGGCAAGAGGAAAGCCGGCTACCACACAGTTGAATTTAAGTAATGATCTTTTAGGAAAAATGGAGAGTTACACATTGGCTGATGGAACCGATGCAAGAAACTACGGTATCCTCGACGGTATCCCGGAATGCAGAGAGCTTTTCGGTGGATTGCTCGGAATCGATCCGTCACAAATCATCATCGGCGGCAATGCCAGCCTGAATGTGATGTTCGATACACTCAGCTTTTTATGCCTGTTCGGTACAGCCGGATGTGACCCATGGCTTTATCATAAGCACAATGGCACACCAGTCAAATTCCTGTGTCCTGTACCTGGATATGACCGGCACTTCAAAATATGTGAGGAACTCGGCATCGAGATGATTTCCGTTCCGCTCAAAGAGGACGGCCCGGACATGGATGTAGTCAAAAAACTGGTAAGCGAAGACGAGATGATCAAAGGAATTTGGTGCGTACCACTTCATTCTAATCCACAGGGCGTATGCTACAGTGATGAAGTCGTAGAGCAGTTAGCTTCTATGGAAACAGCAGCCAAAGACTTCCGTATCTTCTGGGACAACGCTTATGGCGTACATCATATATATGAAGATGTTCCGCTCAAGGATATCATCAAAGAATGTGAAAAATGTGGAAACCCTGACAGGGTATACTACTTCTTCTCCACTTCCAAGATCAGCTTCCCAGGAGCCGGAATCGCACTCGTTGCTTCCAGCCCGGCCAATATAAAAGAACTCAAAGGACATATGTCCGCACAGACCATCGGCCATGACAAGCTGAACCAGCTCCGTCACGTACAGTTCTTCAAGACTCCTGACAATATCAGGGCGCATATGAAGATGCTGGCAGAAGAATTAAGACCGAAATTTGATATGGTCCTCAACAAACTCGAAGAATCTCTGGGTGGCAGCGGACTTGCCGTATGGAGCAATCCAAAAGGTGGTTATTTCGTATCACTGGATACCCTGCCTGGATGTGCAAAGCGTACTGTTGAGCTTGCAAAGAATGCCGGAGTCACCATGACTGGTGCAGGAGCTACATATCCGTATGGAAAGGATCCGCAGGATTCCAATATCCGTATCGCGCCGACCTATCCGACCATCGAGGAATTGGAAAAAGCGATGGATATTTTTGCAATCTGTGTAAAAATCGCTGGCATCGAGAAGCTGCTAGCTGAATAAAAAGTAAATTATAGAACATGATTTAATAGAACGTGATCTATATATAAGAATTGTTATACCCATGTTTCATAAAACCAAATTTATAAGCCAAAATAAATGCCAAAATGAATGCCAACAAAAAATCGTTTTAAAACAGTAATCAAAATGCCAACAAATTTTTATATGAAAAGGAGAACAAATTATGGCACAGTATAATCCTTATGACAACGTATTAAAAGTAGTAAAAGAGGCAGCAGACATCTTAGGTTACACAGACAGCGATATTGAAGCTATCAAATATCCTGAAAGAGAACTTAAGGTTGCAATCCCGGTTCGTATGGACGACGGAACCACACATGTATTCGAGGGATACCGTATTCAGCACTCTACATCCAGAGGACCTGCAAAGGGCGGAATCCGTTTCCATCCGGCAGTTAATCTTGATGAGGTAAAAGCACTTGCAGCATGGATGACCTTCAAATGTGCAGTTGTTAACATTCCTTACGGCGGCGGCAAAGGTGGCGTTGTCTGCGATCCGAATCAATTATCCGAAAACGAGATTCGTGCGATTACGAGAAGATTTACAGCCGCTATCGCTCCACTTATCGGACCAGAGCAGGATATCCCGGCTCCAGATGTAGGAACCAATGCAGCAGTTATGGGCTGGATGATGGACACATACAGCATGTTAAAAGGACACTGTGTACACGGTGTTGTTACAGGTAAGCCAATCGAACTGGGCGGTGCTTTAGGACGTAACGAGGCTACAGGCCGCGGTGTTATGTTCACAACAAAGAACATCTTAAAGAAACTCGGATTAGAAATGAATGGAACAACTGTTGCTATCCAGGGTATGGGAAATGTAGGAAGCATTACAGCAAAACTGGTTAACAAAGAAGGAATGAAGGTCGTTGCTGTCAGTGATGTATCCGGCGGTATCTACAATCCTGACGGATTGGATATTCCTGCAATCCTTGAATATCTCTCCAAAGACCGCAAGAATCTGTTAAGCGGATACGACGAGCCAGGCATGACACGTATCTCCAACGAAGAACTGCTTGAGCTGGATGTCAAAGTTCTGATCCCTGCTGCACTTGAGAACCAGATCAATGGCTCCAACGCTGACAGAATCAAAGCTGACATCATCGTAGAGGCAGCCAACGGACCGGTTGCTTCCGAAGCTGATGATGTATTAAATGCAAAGGGAATCGTTGTAGTTCCTGATATCCTTGCAAATGCAGGCGGTGTTGTTGTATCCTACTTCGAGTGGGTACAGAATATCCAGTCAGTAAGCTGGACAGAAGAGACCGTAAATGAGAAGCTGAAAAATATTATGGATCCTGCTTTTGAAGCAGTTTGGAGCATTGCTGACCAGCAGCACACAACACTGCGTACAGGCGCTTACCTGATCGCTGTAAAACGTGTTGTAGATGCTAAGAAGGCAAGAGCAATCTGGCCATAAGAATCATCTTATGATAAATGATTTTTTTCCTAAAGTTAGAAGAAAGCCCTGGGATTTCCTGGGGCTTTCTTCTATGCAATAAAATAGTACCTAGTCATCTGTTCATAATTTGTTCATTTATCATTCAAAAATCTTTCACTTTCTCCTCATTCTTTCTTCATTTCTCTTGCATATACTTAATATATCAAATGAAGAACAAGAACAGCTTCACTTGATATTATTACATCCGACAACAGGTGCAATACTATTTGAATAAACTTTTTCATAATACATGCCAGGGATTGAGCAATCAATCGCCTGGCATCCTCCCTTTTATAGGGTAATTTCTGATATGCTGTCCATCCCACTTTACTTCCATTCTACTCTTGTTCTTCCATTCCCATTGACTCTTCTCTGTTTTCGATTGCTGCTTGTACATTGATAATCTCTTTTTTGTTTCCTGCTGCGTGCCCGACGCATATTCCTACAAACAAAAGGACAATAGCCGCAATGATAAGTATTGATTTCTTTCTCTGTTTTTTCTCTTGTTTACATGTAATATTGGATATTTCTTTCTGAACTTGTCTTAGATTCTCGTACTTCTTTTTGGGATTTGTACCGAGACACTTTTCGATTATCCCGGACAATAGATATTCCTCTCTTCTTGTGAGGGAAATATAAGCTTCTGTATGAGCTAAGATAAACTGTATTGTTTTCCCCAGACTATATAGATCTGCAGACAGCCTGGTATTTTCATTGATCTGGACGATAGGTTTGGTGAAATGCTTTCTCACCTTTGGTGTCTGCATATATTTGATGATATTTGCATTACTTTCCGCGCTCATGTCCAAAAGGAGGAGATTTTCCTCTTCTGTCACCAGGATACTATATGGATTCAGATATCGGTATGTCTGTCCATTTTTACATCTGCTGTACTTCTCTGCTTCTTCCGTAAGCACCCTGAACCATTTAAATACCTGATCCTTGGTCATCCCACTGCAATCCTTCAACCGCTGTACGAGCAACTGCCCGGATGCACAGTCCATGATGATCCTGGACTTTCCTCCATGCTCAATAAACCTCAAAACCTCATAATTTTCTGTTGTAACCAATCATACTCCTTTCTACAGCTTTTACAAAACTTGAAATACTTATCAGAAACGATGCCGAACTTTTAAACGTGAATGATAGATAAATCAGACCTATCAGAATACTTGTATCTTACTTGATTTATATAAAAAATGCAAGCACTTTCATGCCTGCATTTTTCTTTATTCTTCTTTCTCTTTGTTTCCATTTTCCAGAAATACTTTTCTCGTGATAAAATTATAGACCATCACGACTGCCGTAGCCCCAATCTTGGAAATCATATAAAAAATATGAAGTTTATCCACAGCAATCCACATAATTAGCTGATTTATCCCCAATCCAATGATGCTTAGGATGATAAATACGGCAAAATCCTGTGTTTTGCTCCTCTCCCCGGTAACATTGAACACCCAATACACACTCAATACATAGTTAAAAATCACAGAAACTGTAAATGAGACAGCACAGGATATCAGGTAATTTACACCAAACAGCTCCGTCAGCAGAATCATGATTCCATAGTCGATCAGGAATGCCCCGCCGCCTACGACCGCAAACCGGACTAACTGCTGAAACAGGCTTGTACTCTTCTTTTCATCCATTGTGTACAACCTACATTTCTTCCAGTCTGTTCAGAGCAGCCTCTACGACCTTATCCATGTCATAATACTTATAGTCTCCAAGTCTTCCTCCGAAGATCACATTCTCTTCTTTTGCCGCAAGCTCCTTGTACTGCTCATAAAGCTTCGTGTTCTTCTCGTCATTGACTGGGTAGTAAGGCTCCATGCCCACTTTCCATTCAGAAGAATATTCTCTGGAAATCACCGTCTTGTCCTGCTTTCCGAACTCAAAATGCTTATGCTCTATAATCCTGGTATATGGTACTTCTCTATCCGTATAGTTCACCACTGCATTGCCCTGATAATTATCACAGTCAAGCACCTCAGTCTCAAATCGTACAGAACGGTACTCCAATGCACCAAGCTGATATCCAAAATACTCATCGATCATACCAGTAAAAATAATCGTCTCTGCGATCTCTGAATTCTCTTTTCTGAACTCGAAGAAGTCCACACCTGTTCTTACCTCGATTCCCTCCAGCATCTTCTCTACGATTGCTGTATACCCGCCAATAGGGATTCCCTGATATCTGTCATTAAAATAGTTATTATCATAAGTGAATCTAAAGGGAAGACGCTTGATAATGAATGCCGGAAGCTCCTTGCAGTCTCTTCCCCACTGCTTTTCTGTATACCCCTTGATCAGTTTTTCATATACATCATGACCGCCCAGAGACAGTGCCTGTTCCTCCAGGTTCTTTGGCTCCGTGATTCCAGTCTCCGCAACCTGCTTCGCGATCATCGCCTTCGCTTCCTGTGGAGTTCTGATTCCCCACATCTTGCTGAATGTATTCATATTGAACGGCAGATTATACAGCTCGTCCTTATAGACTGCGATCGGAGAATTAATATAATGATTGAACTCCGCGAACTGGTTCATATATTCCCAAATCTTTTTATTAGAAGTATGAAAAATATGTGCACCATACTTATGCACATGAATTCCTTCTACATCCTCACAATAGATATTCCCCGCAATATGGTCCCGCTTGTCGATCACAAGACACTTCTTTCCCCTTTTATTCAATTCATGGGCCATCACAGCCCCATAAAGGCCTGATCCCACAATCAGATAGTCATACTGATGCATTTCTCGCTTTCCTCCTAAAAATCCATTCTGACTGCCTTCAAATTCTTTCTACGGCAGCATAACCAAAACCACCTACGTCTAATCTGTCAGGACACAGCCAGATACAGATTACTTCTCGCTGCGCACCTTATTCCGGGCAATATTATAACATTTTCCCACCTTTCTGTATATAGAAACTCCTTACAAAAAACTGGCTTGCAGCCCAAATTTGTTACCATTCATATCACGAGGCATATGCAGCAGCTTCATTTCATCCTTTCATTTACAACCACAGCAATGTCGAATTTAGTCATTTTTACCAGATTTTTATTTTTTTCATTTACAAATTAGTCATTATGCACTAAACTAGGACTATAGGTTGTTTTCCGGGGGGAAAGCAGGACTGACAATAATTAAGACACGGAGGTAACATACATGAAAGGAAACGTAATCGTCGGACAATCCGGTGGCCCTACTGCCGCCATCAACTCAAGTCTCGCAGGTGTATACCGCACTGCGAAGGACCGTGGAGCAAAGAAGGTATATGGAATGCTGCATGGTATCCAGGGACTGATGCAGGAGAGATATATTGATCTGTCCGAATATATACAGACAGAACTCGATGCAGAGCTTCTGAAAAGAACTCCTGCTGCATTCTTAGGTTCCTGCCGCTATAAGCTGCCTGAGATCCATGAGGATGGTTCCGTTTATGAGAAGATTTTTGCAATATTGAATAAATTAGAGATAGAGGCTTTCATTTATATCGGAGGCAATGACTCTATGGATACCATTAAGAAGTTATCCGATTATGCCATTGTCACAGGACATCCGACCCGTTTTATCGGCTGTCCTAAGACCATTGACAATGATCTCGCTCTGACTGACCACACTCCTGGCTTCGGAAGTGCAGCCAAGTATATCGGCACCTCCGTGAAGGAGATTATCCGTGACAGCTTCTGTCTGGAATATGAGAAGGGACTTGTTTCTGTTGTAGAGATCATGGGGCGTAATGCCGGATGGCTCACTGGGGCCGCAGCCCTTGCCAAAGGCGAAGACTGTGCCGGTCCAGACCTGATTTATCTTCCTGAGCTGCCGTTCGATATTGAGAAATTTGGTGCAAAGGTCAGAGAATTACTGGCAAAGAAACCGTCCGTTGTAGTGGCTGTCTCCGAGGGAATCCGTCTTGCTGATGGACGTTATGTCTGTGAACTTGGACAGAGCATCGACTTTGTGGATGCATTTGGACACAAACAGCTCTCCGGTACTGCGAACTACCTGGCTAGCTATATTGCCGGTGAGATCGGCAGTAAGACACGCGCGATCGAGCTGAGCAGCCTGCAGCGTTCCGCTTCTCACTGCGCATCCCGTGTTGATATCCTGGAGGCTTATCAGGTAGGAGGTGCTGCTGTGAAAGCTGCCGATGAGGGCGATTCCGGCAAGATGGTAGTCATCCAAAGACTTTCCGATGATCCATACCAGAGCGGTACAGAAGTAAAGGATGTACACAAAATCGCAAATGATGAGAAGCTCGTACCAAGAGAATGGGTGAATGAAGATGGAAACTATGTAACTGACGAATTTGTAAACTATGTGCGCCCACTCATCCAGGGAGACGTATCGCCAGTCATGGTAGATGGAATCCCAAGGCATTTATTCCGTACATTATAAAATCTGTCATAAAGGTGGTTCCAGAAAAAACTTTTTTCAAATTTCACAAACTTTTTTTCTGGAACCGCTTGACAAAACCTAAAATCTATTATATACTGAATTTCGCTGTGAACGAGTTATTACAGCATGTGCGCGTAGCTCAGCTGGATAGAGCGTCTGGCTACGGACCAGAAGGTCGGGAGTTCGAATCTTCTCGCGCACGTTAAAAGGGACTACATACTAAGCAATTAGTACATAGTCCTTTTTTATTTTTTAAGAACCTTCTAAAAATATCTTTTTTCAAACATCTCCGGGACAATTGGTTCCCCAAAATAAAATCCCTGAATCAGATCTAATCCAATATCTTTTACTATGTCGTACTCCTCCTGAGTCTCAACACCTTCCATACAGACGCGTTTTCCTACATTATGACACAGTTCTGTAATAGAACGGATAAAGGTTCCCGTAAAAATATCGGAAGTCAGACCTTTTACAAAGGCTCTGTCAATCTTAATAATATCCGCCGGAGTATTCTTCAGCTCAAATAAGGAAGAATATCCTACCCCAAAATCGTCCATGGCGACCTTAATGCCCTTTTTCTGCAGACATTCCATCATATCATGCACCATGCCATCCTGCTCGATCAGATAGCTTTCCGTCAGCTCCAGAGTTATATTCTCATAAGGTACCCCCAGCGACTCCATGGTCTCATCTACAAAAGAAACAAAATCCTCTTCCAGTAGCTGCAGATAGGAAAGGTTAATGCTCATTTTAAAATCTGATTTTAACCTTCTCCACTCACGGCATTGTCTGACTGCCTTCTCAAAGATCCACTTTCCTACCTGAATGATCATGCCGCTTTGTTCCAGAATCGGAATAAACTCTAATGGTGAGACCCTTCCATATACAGAACAGTTCCATCTTGCAAGAGCTTCTGCACCATACAATTCCTTTGTCACTGAATCCACCTGTGGCTGGTAACTAACGGAAAATCCAGCATATTCTCTCTCAATGCTTTCCCGGAGCAGCTCCGTTAATTTCAGTTTCTTTTCCTTCCTCTGCAGGATTTCAAACGAAAAAACAGTGATTTTATTCTTTCCCATTGCCTTTGAGCATTCCAGTGAATAATTTGCAAACTTCAAAAGCTCCTGATAATTATCAGAATCATTGGGATAGGAGACATAACCCCCAGAAATTGTACAGTAATACTTGCGTCCATTATAATCCTGCTGCTTTTGGAACTTCTGCTGTATTCTGTTGAAAATCTCCAATGCCTCATCTTCATTGCCATTCAGGATCAGAACGCCAAATTCGTCCCCGTCGAGACGGTAGACTCTGGCATTATATGGAAGCAGCGCTGCAATCTTCTGTGCTGTCACACGCAGGATTTCATCTCCAAAAGAACGATTGTACAGGTCATTGATGTTGCGGAAGCTATCCATATCCAATATCATGATACCCAGCTCTTTTGTGCCCTCTTGGTCCACCAGATACTTCTTAGCATCCCCCTCGAACTCAAAACGGTTGTACAGCCCTGTCATATGATCTATCTGATCCTTACGTCCCAGGTTCGTAATCATGCCCGCAAACATATTCGGGACTCCTTGTTCATCACGAAACATCTTCCCGCGGCAGCGCAGCCAAATCCACTCTCCTCTGACATTCTTTGCCCGATATTCGATATCATGATATTCGGTACGTCCATCTGCGATGTCCTGGTTACTCTCCAAAAATCCCTTTTCATCATGTGGATGGATAATTTCTCCCCAGAAAGCGGCTGCATTTTCCACGATCTGCCCTGGAAGCCCAAATTCCTCTACCATCGCCGGTGGATATCGGAAGGTCCCTGTCTTCATGTTGCCCACGAAAATGTAATCATCTGTACTATATAAAAGTGCATCAAATAAATGCTCTTTATCGTATTCAAACTGCTGAATCCCATTTATGCCATCCTGATGCTGCTTTAACTTCTGCTTAGCCCGCTTGATATGATAGCTGCGCTTTTGGATATACATCTTAGCATCCGCCTTCGCGATGATATCTGAAACCGTATAGTGCTCTTCTGGATAGATCTCCACGAACCCATATGAAAAAGAGACGTCATAAAAAATGCCGTTCTCCTTTCTTTTTGCCTCAAGATTGTCTAATATATCCGCCATTCGTCTCTCTGCATTGCGCTGGTCTTCATCGTAATACGCCATGACAAATTCATCACCGCTCAACCTGAAGACCAGGTCATATGCTCTCAATTGACGAGTCATTAATGATGCAACATATCGGAGCATATGGTCGCCTTCCCTATGCCCGAACTTATCGTTCACATATTTCAGATCATTAATATCACAAAGAGCCACCGAAAGGACCTTCCTCTCGCACTTTGCCTTATCCAGCAGCCCTTCCAGATACTCCTTCCCTGCCCGGCGGTTCAATACCTTGGTCAGGTCATCATAATTTGCCCGCTCCAAAAGCAGTTTATATTCCTCTGACTCCCTCATATCCAGCATCATAATGACTCCTCTATCAATTATTCACGGAACTTCTCAGACTGCGTATTGATTAATTCCTGATCTTCGAAGTAATTGATTTTCATGGCTTCTTTTACATCACGCAATGTCTCTGCAGCCACCTGTTCTGCTTTCTCACTGCCCTTTTTCAGAATCTCATATACATATGGAATATCCTTCTGATACTCTTTTCTTCTGTTCCTGATCGGCTCTAGTTCTGCCTGCAGGACATTATTCAGGAAACGCTTCACCTTCATGTCTCCCAATCCGCCTCGCTGATAATGCGCTTTCAGCTCATCCAAATTCGCATAATCCGGCAGGAATTCTGCAAAATATTCTGGTCTGCAAAAGGCATCCAGATAAGTAAATACTGTATTGCCTTCTAATTTTCCCGGATCCGTCACCTTGATATGAGTCGGGTCCGTAAACATGCTAAATACCTTCTGCTTAATCTCATCCGGCTCCTCTGAGAGGTAAATGCAGTTGTTCAAAGACTTACTCATCTTTGCCTTCCCATCAATTCCAGGAAGTCTTAAGCAGGCAGAATTCTCTGGAAGGAGGATATCCGGCTCAACAAGTGTGTCCCCGTAGATCGAATTGAACTTACGCACAATCTCCTTTGTCTGCTCCAGCATCGGAAGCTGATCCTCCCCAACCGGAACGGTAGTTGCCTTAAATGCAGTGATATCGGCTGCCTGACTGATCGGATAGGTAAAGAATCCGACCGGAATACTTGCTTCAAAATTACGCATCTGAATCTCTGACTTCACGGTAGGATTACGCTGAAGTCTGGATACTGTAACAAGATTCATATAATAAAAGGATAATTCACATAACTCCGGTATCTGTGATTGAATGAATAAAGTCGACTTTTCCGGGTCCAGCCCGCATGCCAGATAATCCAGGGCCACCTCGATAATATTCTGGCGCACCTTCTCCGGGTTGTCCGCATTGTCAGTCAAAGCCTGTGCATCTGCGATCATAATAAATATATCATCAAACTCTCCTGTATTCTGCAGTTCCACTCTGCGCTTTAAAGAGCCCACATAATGTCCCACATGCAGCCTTCCAGTCGGTCTGTCACCTGTTAACATAATCTTTCCCATAACTTTCTACATTCCTCCTAAATAAATTTCTCATCGTGTGTTAACATTATAACACTAACATCACATTCTTGGCTAGTTAATAACGTATCTATTTCATAGATTCTCTCTATATAAAAAGGAAAAGGGCCCTATCAGATGGGTCACCGGCGTATATACGCCGTAACTGTTCATCTGAAAGAACCTTTTTGTACTCAGTTCATTTTCTATTATCAATCACACCTAATACTCTGTTCTACTTTCCCTACTTATGACCCAGAGCAGTCTGTCTCGACATCTTGGGAACCTTCTTTCTGCTTGTCTCATAGACAAACTGGTACAAGGTATATGCCATCAAAAATGCCGCCATAACATCAATTACCGAATGCTGCTTCAAAAACATCGTCGCTAAAATAATCAGTCCTGCTAAAATATAAGCACCCGCACAAATCACCTTATGCTTACGCAGTGCCTCACTGTGGTAAATTGCGATACACGCCCCCAGCGAATTAAATACATGAAGGCTCGGAAGGACGTTCGTTGGAGTGTCCGCCCGATAAAGAGTCCTCACCATATCTACAAAAATATTATCCCGTTCAAAATAGATGGGCCGCAGATTCAATCCATTCGGCATCAGTGTGGAAATCACGAGGAAAATCGTCATCCCTGTAAACATCAGCTTAGAGAGCTTATAAAAACCTTCCACATCTGTAAAGAAAAAGTAGAGGAATACGGCAGCTATAAATACGAACCATAATAAATATGGTACGATAAAATATTCAATAAATGGAATCTTATCATCAATCGCTGAGTGGATGACATGATAATTCACGGTCACATGCTTTTCCAGATACATGAACCAGGGCATGTAAATGAGTATATAGGCAAATACCCACCCATGCTTATACTTTCTTATGAGGCCTGCCGCCTTACTTTTCATGTTCATATTGAACGCTCCCTTTTCGAATCCGAACCTGTATCTTTTATACTGTCCCCTTTAACTAGCCCCGATTATAACACGATTTTGAACTGACAACAATAAAGTTCATAAAACATTAACAAAATCTTTTGAATTTCCGGGTATCTTTGCTTATTTTGCGCCCCCTCTCTCGAATATATACATATCAAATCTTCTCTGAGCTTCCCTCAGTTCATCCTCTGTCCGCAGCGTCCACACAGCAACGGGCGCCCCGAACAGATGTTGCACAAGCCACAGGCTGATATTGTGACTGTCCTTTAACTTATATGAAACAAAATCTGGCTTCCCGTAACAATTGCTTAACAAATATTTCACACAAAACCGCAGTATATAATGTGGCGCTTTATCACTCTTGACCAAATCAGAGGATAACTGTCCCCGCAGAATCCCAGGCCGGTTCTTCCTAAGCCACCCTAGGACCAGACAGTTAAAGGACTGTACAAGGTATGCCCCCTGGTATTCGTCTAACAATGCAGCAAGCTTGGCACAGATGTGTGTATCCTTTGTAGGCTGCTTTACCTCGATCAGCAGAGGTACCCTTCCATTAATATAAGTCAGGACCTCTGAAAAAAGCGGGATGCGCTCTGAAGTTCCACTAAGATAGCACTGCTTGAGTTCTTCCCAATCCATGTCCTCTATCTTCCCTTTTTTCCCACAGATTCTATCCAGGGTATCGTCGTGAAAAACCACTACTTTCCCATCCCGGGTCAGATGTATATCCAACTCAATTCCGTATCCCTCCTTAACAGCCAGCCGAAAGGCTGCCATGGAGTTCTCCGGGACTCCTTTTTCAACGCAATGAAGCCCTCTATGGGCCCACATCGTTCCCAAAAAGGGCTTCATCTGACTGCGCTTTGTCATCCGCGGCGCAATCATACATAAGTAAAAAAGTAAGAACAGCAAGAATAATATTAATATCCACATCATGTTCTGCAATCCCCTCTTCCTTCTTTTAAACTGTCAGCACGCGTATCTTTTCTTTTAACAATTCCGCCTTGATTTCTTTTCTCAAAAATACTGGTTCCCCGTCTGTATGAACAGCAAGGGCTCTTTTTGTCCTGATGCACACCTTATGACAGCGCATTACCGAAATCCCCGGGAAATGCACATGCCATCCCTTATATGCCGTCGGCAGAAGAAGCAGCACGACCAGTTTCGGAAGATTGGATATCACAATCACATCCAACATTCCATCATCACTCCTAGCCTTTGGGCAAAAATAAAAACCGCCTCCCTCATATGGATGATTCATTGCTGCCGCAAAATATACCTTTTTATATTTCTTAGGCTCTCCCTCATCCAATATGATCTCTGCCTCCACGGGCTTATCATGGAACAAACGATTCAGCGCAATCCCTACATAGGTCAGCTTTCCCAATTTCAGGCGGTTCAATAACACTTTAAGCCCAGAGACCGCTGCCTGATGGCAGATTGCCGCGTCAAAACCAATCCCTGTACTGACTGCAAATCTCCGTTCTTTTCCCGCGCGTGTCAGAAGCCCTACATCCATCTTCTTTATCTGACCAGGATGTAGGACCACCTCCAGGGCTTTATCCGGGTCCTTTGGAAGGCCAAGCCCACGGGCAAAGTCGTTACTGGAACCTGTAGGAATATATCCAAGGATTACCTTCTCGACATTCTCAATCCCATTTATCACCTCATTGACTGTACCATCCCCGCCAAGTACGACCAGGGTATGCTCACAGCCGTCAGATGTAATCTGACGAACGAGCTTCGTTGCGTGCCCTGGATAAGTTGTGCGGTAACATTCATATTCTATCTGCTTCTTGATCAATTCAGGCTCAATGACTTCCCATATCATACCTCCCATACCGGAGCGTGAATTTGGATTCACTATAAAAGTATATCTCATGCTATGCACCTCCGCGTCTGCCTGCTAGCTTTCGTAAAGTGTACTGTCCAGATACTTTCCAAGAGAACGTCTCATATTTCCTTCGAAATCTGCCTCTCCGTTTCTCAGACACCACTCAAATACATTTCCAATCACAATCATTCGGATATCTGTCGTAAACTCATCAATGTCTACATTAATCTTGATAATCCCTTCCCTGACAGCTTTCTCCACATATGTCTGAACCGTTACGATCGGATACGGGCGTTCTGTACGAATGGCTGGGTTCAATGCCTGATTCTTGGTATCATAATAGCCGGACATGAACTCTACCCCCAATTCTCTGCAGTACTCTACATAATTCAGATAGACATGTATAATCGCGATCTTGGCCTCGTCAGCATTCCTTGGCAGGTCCAGAAGATCTGGATTGATATTCGGCTGATCTTCTATATAGTAAGAAAGAAGATCGTCCTTTGTCTTAAAATGGTGATAGAAGCTCCCATTAGAAACCCCTGCCTCCTCACAAATATTTTTGATAGAAAGCTCTTCATATCCTTTTTTCTGCAGAATCCTCTTCGCCGCCCTGAAAATACGCTCCTTGGTCTCCTTAGACTTCTGCTGCTGCCTGGATAATTCTACTTTATCGCTCATAACTATACACTCCTTATCATCAGATGAGAATCACACCGGGCAGTCATTATATACACACCACCGTGCCAAATGTACGACACTGCCTGATTCCTGAATCATTTATCGGGTCCTATGGCTTAGTATAGCATAAAAGTACATTGCTTTCAAGAAAACAGAGTGAGCTCTAAATTTATATCAAACTTCCTCTATAAGCCTCGAACGCAGAGGGTATTGGATACTTTTCATCCAGTTCAGACTTCCGTGCAAAAATCATTTCCTCACTGCAGTTCTTTTCCAATTCATCCACCTTAATCTCATATCCGATCATATGCCATTCTACATGACTGAAAATATGTTTGGCTTTCTCTGCCTTTTTCACATGAATTGGGGCCAGTCCAATAGAATTACTATATTCTATGACCTGTTTCCGGGTCAAATGCCCCTCCAGGTTGGGCAATTCATATAAACCGGCAAGAAGTCCCTTGGAAGGGCGTTTTCTAATAGCAAGCGTATCACCGTCTTTGAAAATCAAGACCGTCCGCTTCTCTATCCTGCGCGCCTTCGCTTTCGCCTTCACCGGAAGCTTTGTCTCCATCCCCTTCGCCCTGGCCTGGCAGAGCTGTGCAGCCGGGCATTCCTCACACTTGGGCTCTCCATTCGGAACACAGACAATCGCCCCCAGTTCGATCAGACCCTGGTTAAAATCTCCAGGTGCATCTGCGGGAATCACTTCCTCCAGCGCCTTCTCGATATCTGCTCTCACACTTGCTTTCATAATATCTTCCTCGCTTGCCAAAAGCCGGGACACGACTCTTAGTACATTCCCATCCACAGCCGGCTTTGGCAGCCCATAAGCAAAGGAACTGATTGCCCCTGCGGTATAGCTTCCTATTCCCGTCAAAGATAAAATTTCCTCATATGTTTCTGGAAATTTCCCATGAAAATCCACCATGATCTGCTGTGCTGCCTTCTGCATATTCCGTACCCGGTTATAATATCCCAGCCCCTCCCACAGCTTTAACAGTTGATCTTCCTCCACCTCGGCCAGATCCTTCACTGTGGGAAGCTTACTAAGAAATCTATCATAGTACGGCTTCACAGCCTCTACCCGGGTCTGTTGAAGCATAATTTCAGATACCCATACACGGTAAGCACTGATATCATGTCTCCACGGCAGATCCCGTTTATGTTCCCTGTACCATCGGATCAATGGGACTGCCGCCTCTTTTAAAATAGGATTCCCCAGCACGACGGATACAGGTTCATCCAGAACAATCGAATCAGGAGTGACCTGACAGTCATATGCCAGGATATTCACACCTGAGGCCTTCGCCTTTTTCAGCGCCTCACCAAATGCAGGCTGTGTATCCACATTTGGAGTAAAGTAGCGGATTCCTTTCATCTGAATCACAAAGATAATATAGGCTTCATACCCATCCTTCACTGCCTGACATAATTCCTCCACATGCTTGACTGCACGTTCACTCGGAGCATCCGGGAAACGTGCCACTCCATTTTCCTCCAGGGTAACGCCCTTTACCTCTATAAAAATTTTTCGATTCTCTAGCTCTCTGGTTTCGACGTACAGATCGAACCGTGAGTTCCCATAGGTGGTCTCCGGTCTTACATAAGGCGCCTCTCCAAAAAGGCCTCCTCCCTCGATCCATTCCTGAACCACCCGGTTCGGAATCTGAGAATCCATATTTACCATGGTGCTCCCTTTTTCCACTGCGATCAGATCCCACTTTGTCTTTCTCTCTGGGTTATCGCTCTTCTGTACATAGATGTCCGCTCGGGGCCTTAAAAGCTCGGCGCAGCGTCCAGTATTCTTCACATGAATCGTTTCTTTCCTTCCATTTATTTCCGCGTAAGCGATAAATCGGTTCGGCCGCTCCAGAAATACTGCTTTCTCTATTCTTTCATATCTCATATGTCTTCCATTTTTCTCCGTCTTTTTATTCTATAAATCTCCTGTCTTACCTGGATTTAGTTTAACATGCAGCAAACATTTTGTAAAAATATTTTCTCTTATAATTTCATCCAATCCTTCCAAAATCAGACATACAAATGAAAAAGCCCTGCCGGAATGACTCTCTCCGACAGGGCAGCTCATTATGGGAAAGGCAGCCTTCACCCACTGCCTTTTCCATACTATATTTTTTTATAAAATCTTAGATAAGAACTCTTTTAATCTTGGGTCCTTCGGATGGTCAAAGAACTCTGCTGGTGCTCCCTGCTCCTTGATTTTGCCCTCATCCATGAAAATGACCCTTGTCGCAACTTCCTTGGCAAATCCCATCTCATGTGTCACGACAACCATTGTCATACCGTCATCGGCAAGTCTCTTCATCAATTCCAGAACCTCCCCGACCATTTCCGGGTCCAGGGCAGATGTTGGCTCATCAAACAGCATTACATCCGGGTCCATTGCCAGAGAACGGATAATCGCGATACGCTGCTTCTGGCCACCTGATAACTGGGATGGATAAGAATTGGCTTTCGCCTCCAGTCCTACTAGCTTAAGAAGTTCCATTGCACGGCTCTCCGCCTCTGCCCTGCTCTTTTTCAAAAGCTTGATCGGAGCAAGTGTAATATTTTCCAGGATCGTCTTGTGAGGGAACAGGTTAAAGTGCTGGAACACCATCCCCATCTTCTGACGGTGGTGGTCAATATTCGTCTCCTTGCTCGTAATATCCACGCCCTCAAAATATACATGCCCTGAGGTCGGAACCTCCAGTAGATTCAGAGAACGCAGGAAAGTAGACTTACCGGAACCGGACGGACCGACAATTACAACGACCTCTCCTTTTAAGATTTCCTCTGAAACCCCATCCAATGCATGAAGCTTATTATGATAGACCTTGTGCAGATCTTCCACTTTAATTAAAATATCTCCATTAATGGTCACTGTTTCTCAGCCTCCTCTCCAGTATATTCACCAGTTTGGTAAAGATCATTACCATAACAAGGTATACCAAGGCTACGGCTACCAGTGGGAACATTGCATCGTATGTACGGCTGCGGATGATATCTCCGCCCTTTGTAAGATCCTGCAGTGCGATATAACCGGAAACAGAGGTTTCCTTCAAAAGTACAATAAACTCATTTCCCAATGCCGGAAGTACATTCTTAAAGGCCTGCGGCATAATGATATGAATCATCGTCTGCACATAGTTAAATCCAAGGCTCCGTCCTGCTTCAAACTGTCCGTTGTCGATGGACATGATACCAGAACGGAAAATCTCCGCAACGTAAGCCCCCGAGTTCAATCCAAAGGCCATGATCGCTACCAGCACCTTGCTGATATCTACACTCGCAAAAATTCCAAAGTATATAATCAAAAGCTGAACAACGACCGGCGTTCCACGGATGACCGTGAGATAAACTTTACAGATGACATTTAATATTTTTAATTTTCCTGTCTTATCATACGTAGACCGTATGATCGCTACCAGAAAACCAAGGACAATACCAATGATGACCGCAAAAAATGTAACCTGTAACGTAACCTTCAGTCCGTCTGCAATATATTTCCAATGATCATCTTTGATAAAATTTTGGTAAAACTTATCCTGCAATGTCTGCAACATCGTTCATTCCTCTTTTACTCTGCGTTATCAGCGCTGATATACTTCGCTACGATCTCATCCAGTTTTCCAGAATCCTTCAGGCTTGCAAGCGCTTCATTGATTTTATCTTTCAGTTCGTCATTTCCTTTTTTCACTGCAATTGCATACTCTTCTTCTGTAAATGCTTCATCCAGGATTTTAAGGTCTTCTGCTTCTTTTACGAATTCTTTTGCCGGTTCACCATCGATCACTACTGCATCGATCTTGCCCTGCTGTAATGCCTGAACAGCTTCGAAGCCTTTGTTGTAACGCTCTACTTCTGCATCCTCGATATCATCTGCATAGATATCGCCTGTTGTTCCAAGCTGAACACCGATCTTCTTACCTGTCAGATCATCTGGTCCTGCGATTGCACTGTCATTCTTTACAATGATGACCTGTGTTGCTTTCGCATATGTATCTGTAAAATCAACATTTTCCAAACGGTCTTCTGTCACTGTCATTCCGGCAGCTCCGATATCTGCTTTTCCGCTTGTCACTGCTGCGATGATGGAATCAAATGCCATATCTTCAATCTTTAACTCCATACCCATCTCTTCTGCGACTGCTGCTGCAATGTCTGCATCAATTCCGACTACCTTGTCACCCTCATAAAATTCATATGGTGGGAATTCTGCATTTGTAGCCATGACCAGAGTCTCTTTCTTATCTCCTGAGTCAGATTTTCCTGCATCATCCTTCTTGGAACCACATGCTGCCATAGAGAATACACACGCTGTCACTAATAACAAGCTTAAAAATTTCTTCTTCATCTTTCCATTCCTCCAAATTTATCTTACTATGCATAAAAATACACATTATTTTTATATTCTATCACGTTTTTAACAAAAAACAAGAGGAAACTGCGTTTTTCCAATAATCTTCGTAACTATTCAGCCATGCGGGGATATTTGTACAGGCTGTGTGTGAGCTTGCTCACTAAGCACAGCCTGTACAAATATCCCCATACGGCGTTTAGCCGAAGCGAGATGAAGCGGTTTTAGCGGAATCAAGCTTGCATGGCTGCAGGCAGTTTCTTCCTTTTATCATTTATTTATGAGCTCTTTTTACTTTCTCTGCTAAAATACAGATCAGAATCGTAATGGCCATATCCGGCAATGTGTTTCCTACAATGATATCTACTTTCATCAGCATCCGGTACACAGCAAACCCAATCACCCATATAACCAGATTCTGCACATGGACATTCCTGCCGCTGTGATCCTCTTTTAATATGAAGTAATCCGCAATCTGAATTGCGATCATCGGTGCAAATACCGATCCGATCAGATAGAGGAAATCCGTGATATCATCCATCCGAAACAGAACTGCACCGATGGTTCCAAGCACTGCTGCGCCGACTGCGAACCATTTTCCATTGATCTTTGCAAACACAGTCTCGCTGGACACACCTGCGGAGTAGGCGTCCAGAAAGGTGGTCGTCACTGTGGAAAATACGATGATGATCAGGCCTGCCACTCCAAGCCCTGCTTTAACAAGGATCTGAGCGATATCAGATTCCCCAGTAAAAATAGCGGCTCCCATACCAATCACATACATCCAGCAGCTGACAACTCCATAGACGATCACGCTTACAGCAGTTGCCTTGAAAGGAGATTCCGCCTCCCTGGTGTAATCACTGATCAGCGGCAGCCAGGATAACGGCATAGCAACAGAAAGCTCCACAGCTGCCCCGAAGGTCATTCCTTCACCCGAAACTCCGCCAACTGAGCCATCTGCAAAAATCACAAAGCTCAAGACGATTGTCAGGACAAACAGTGCCGTCATGGCAACAGTATTGATCTTTCCAAGATTCTGAATTCCAATCAGAATCCACAGTGCGATCAGTCCTCCGATCACAATGCACCAGACCAGACGGCCCGTCTTCCAGATTCCATCGGCAGCCACAGCACCATCATAGATCATGATAGCAGTCCACCCGACCAATTGTATAATATTCAGGACGGCGAACAGCAGGCTTCCCTTCTGCCCAAAACTGATTTTCACAGTCTCCATTGCACTTTTTCGTGAGCGGCCGCCGATCATTCCTGAGAAGAATAACATGCAGCATCCAATGACATGCCCGATCAGGATTGCAAGAATCCCCTTTCCAAATCCAAGCGGCGCGAAATAAGTCCCCGTCAGGATTTCCGCAATGGAGACTCCTGCGCCAAACCAGATCAGACCATTTTCGAAAACAGACGTGCGTCTTTTCTCCATCTTACTCTGCCTCCTTTGCGAATTCACCACTCAGATCAAAGGCATGGTTCATCGGACCGCTGCCCTTCCCAAGATCCAGATTAGCAGACAATGCCCGGGAAATATAGTCTTTTGCCCGCTGTACAGAAGTTTCAAGGTCAAATCCTTTGGCCAGATTGGAGGCGATTGCACTGGATAAGGTGCAGCCTGTACCGTGGGTATTGGATGTGGCAATCCGTCTTCCCGTAAACCATCTTGCCTTTCCATCCACGTAAAGCAAGTCATTTGCATCATTCACACTATGTCCGCCCTTGCACAGGACTGCACAGTGATACATTTCACTGATTTTTATGGCGGCTGCCACCATACCATCCTCATTATGGATCGTTTCACCGGACAGGATTTCTGCTTCCGGGATATTCGGTGTGACAACTGTGGCGAGTGGCAGTAGTTCTTCTTTCAATGTCTCGATTGCCTCCTCCTTGATCAGCCGTGCGCCGCTGGTCGCTGCCATAACAGGATCAACTACAATATTAGCCGCCTCATATGCACGCAGCCGCTGTGCAATGGTCCTGATCAGTTCAGAAGAAGCAACCATTCCGATCTTTACCGCATCAGGGCGGATATCCTCAAATACTGCGTCAATCTGGTTCTGTAAAAACTGTGGAGTGACCTCCATTACTGCTGTTACGCCGGTCGTGTTCTGTGCCGTCAGTGCAGTGAGCGCACTCATGGCAAAAACACCATTCATCGTCATTGTCTTCAAATCTGCTTGAATTCCGGCGCCTCCACTGGAATCACTTCCAGCGATTGATAATGCTGTTCTCATCTTGTTGTCTCCTTTTCTTCTTTTGCAATTTTTTTGCATCATTTTTCTTCTACAATATTCTTGCTTTGCATTACTTTTCTTAAGCGACAGAAGGTGGTGCCCCCAATCTGCCGCTGACAGACATTTTTATGGTAAATCAAGCTGTTCGCCAGTCCAGGATTACTTCGTCTGCAATTTCTTTCATTTCCTCCCAACGGGACGCTATACTCTCTTCATAGATTCCTACTACATAAAATCCTTCTCTCTTTGCCGTCCTGGCCGCGTAAAGCGCGTCCTCATAAATGGCTGCGTCCTGCACACCTGCGCCCAGCCTTTTTACTGCCGCATAGTAGACATCCGGCCTGTCCTTCCCGGCTCCTACACTTTCGCAGGAAATCAGGAATTCAAAACAATCCAGAACTCCAAGACGGCGCAGACATGCCTCCATCAGCGGCTCTGCCGTGGCAGATGCCACACACATGGATACCCCCTCTTCCTTAAGCTTGTGAAGGTAAGCTTTTACCCCCGGCTTTAGCGGAATGTCACTCTTATAGTGAAGGTCCATCATTTGATTCATTTCCTCCTCAACAGCCTTAGGTGTGCCGGACAGATGAAGCTCTTGGACAAACAGGGCTGCAGATTCGGACATTGTCATTGGTTTGATTTTCTCAAAAAGCTCCTGTGATATCTTGGGGATCCCTTTTGTTTTCAAATACTCTCCTGCTAAGGACTGCCAGTATTTCATAGAATCGATCAGGGTACCGTCCATATCAAAAATAGCGTACTTTTTATTCATTTTGACCTGCCATTTCCCCGGCAAGCTTAAGCAGATGCGCCGTGGCCTCTCCCGGATTTTCTGCCGCAAATATCGCAGAAACTACTGCCACACCGTCCACACCACTGCCAGACAGCTGCATCAGATTCGACGCATTGATCCCACCGATGGCGACCACAGGAATCTGCACTGCATTGACGATTTCCCGCAGTTTTTCCATGGACAGGTTCCGTGCATCTTTCTTGGTACTGGTTCCGAAAACCGCTCCAACACCTATGTAATCCGCTCCCGACTTCTCAGCCGCAACCGCCTCTTCTACTGTCCCTGCCGAGATGCCAAGGATTTTATCGGGACCGATCATCGCGCGGATATCGCGGCCTTTAATATCAGACTGCCCCACGTGTACCCCGTCTGCATTACATTGCATTGCAATCTCTACACTGTCATTGACAACGAACGGGACATGGAATTCTTCACATAAACTGCGCAGTTCCTCCGCTTCCTTCTCAAAGGAAGACTCATTCAGGTCCTTTTCCCTGATCTGCAGAAAAGTAGCCCCATTTTCCAGCACATCTTTGCACACTGAGTATAAGGTCTCCCCTTCTTTCAGCCACATCCGGTCAGTTACCGCATATAAAAGCATTGATCTTCGTATCTCATCCTTCGTAAATTTCATATTGAATTCCCTCCATTAATTGTTCTTCTGTTAAATTGAAAACTGCATCAATCAGGTCCGTACGGAATGTTGCATTTCCAGTCCCTTTCTGCAGACGCTGCTGCTCTGCAATCTCCCCACAAACACCCATGGCTGCCGTGGCAGTTACGGCTGCCGTAAATGAATCCCCAGGCAGGGCACCGCAGAAGGCACCGATCAGAGAGGTCAGCATACAGCCGCTGCCTGTGATTCTGGACATCATAGGGCAGCCATTATGGATGACCACCGTACGTGTTCCATCTGAAATCACATCCATTTTCCCGGATACGGCAATCACCGTTTTTATGCGCTGCGCAAACTGCCGGACCAGTTCTATATTTTCCATCAGGTTATCCTCTGTGATCACATCCGATACACTCACGTCTACTCCGCTTCCTGCTGCCTGTCCTCCGGCGAGACTGCGGATCTCGGATGCATTTCCCCGGATCACAGAAAAATGTACCTCATGAAGCAGACGTGCGGCAGCATCACGCCTGAGCTGTGTTCCGCCTGCTGCCACGGGGTCAAGCACTACCGGTTTGCCCAATTGGTTCGCCCGCTTTCCCGCAAGTACCATGGCCTCTGTATCCTCGATTGCACCCATGTTGCATACGAGAGCCTGAACTCCCTCCACGGCTTCCTCAACTTCCCGGATATCGTGCGCCATAGAGGGCGAGCCGCCTGCTGCCAGGATGATGTTGGCACAGTCATTAACTGTCACAAAATTTGTGATGCACTGGACAAGAGGCGCTTCCTTCCTGATTCCCGCCATTGCCTCTTTAAAATGAATCATCTTACTTTCCCTTCTTTCTTTTGTAAAATATTTTCATATTTGCTTTGTGCGTTCGTTTTCTTTTATACGGTCTGTTTCCACGTATTCTATCTTCATACATTCAGTTCAATATGCATGTATAGCGTTTTACACATTCAGTTCATTTTTCATGCGTTCCAGAAGCCTTGTCTTCCTCAGTGTCAGCAACACTGCAACGCCCATTCCTGCGCCCACGACAGCGGCAGGTGTATAAAATGGAATATAATAGAACGGCGACTGTGCATCCAGCCCATAGAACAGCTTCATCAATGGATAGGATACCATCGCCCCCACAAAACCGGTGCCGACTACCTCTCCGATAAATGTCATCACAAAACTGCCTGTCCTGCGGTAAAGAAGGCCGCCTATAATCGGTCCGAATACCGCACCTGCAACTGCCTGGATCGTACGCCCGGAGAGCATACGCATGACACCGCACAGGAAAGCGGCTGCGCAGGCATACCAGGGGCCTAAAAAAACCGCTGCCAGTACATCTACAAAGTGCTGGAACGGAGCCATCGCCGGAAAGTAGACGAATGTGTTGAGCACAAACGCCAGACAGGCAAACATGGCTGTCAGTACCATTTTTTTGGTTCTGCAATGAACACTTTGGTTCATCTTGAGTTGATTTTCTTTCATTTACAAGTCCTCCTTATGCTTCAGATTGGATAAGGTTTTTCAGAGCACGAAAAAAGGGAAGTTACCAAATGTAGTAACTTCCCATTAAAATCAATAAATTTTCCGTTTCCCTACGTTGGCATTATCCAAATCAGGTTATGGGTCGAAGGTCATACCTTCCTCTCAGCCTGTCATACAAGCTCCCCGCTATTTAATTTTCGTAGGTTATTGTACACCCTCTGCCTGTAAAATACAAGAGAATTTTATTGAAGTTTCCATATTGTCTGCCGATTCATTATCTCAATCACATTTTACTGAACATGATTTCCTGAAAAAATATTTTACTGAGCGTTGTCTCCTGCAGGTATATTCTGCTGAGCATTGCCTCCTGCAGGTATATTCTGCTGAATGTGCTCTTCGCGGGATTCATTATTTCTGCCTCCCTTTCCCATGGTATTCCCCATGCTCCCCATCGCAGAAATCGTAATACCGCTGGCATCGATCAGTGTGCTTTCATCTTCCTTCTGTGCGTCTGACGTGGAAGGAATCGAGCCGTCCAACTGTCCTGTCACGCTTTTGGCACGGAGCAGGCAGAATTCTTTCAGGGTGGAAACACCTTCCTCGAACTCTTCATAGGTACAGAACTTCGTCGGATCTTTTTCTACATAAGGAGCGATCATCTCCGAAACGGAATCAATCATTTCCTCGAAATAACCGCTGTCAAAATACTCAGAAATAAAGTCCGCGAAGTACTCATGGTACATCTCTGTATATTCCTCTTGATTGAAAATCCATGCCAGCATAGGTCTTGAATCCACAGTGCCTCCTGACACCGGGGTATCGATCGGATAGTTCACCAGGGAGTCTGCGTCCGAACCTGACATGAATCCGCCGAAAGCAAGATTGTAATCCCAGGGAATCATGGACATGACGCCATCCTTTTCATATAAGTAATAATTATGAATCATTGAACCGGTGTAACTGTCAAAATTACAAACAAAATTGTGAACAACAAAATAGCGCAGTACTTCATCCACGTCCACGACGCTTTCAATATCCTCACCTTCATTCAGTATTTTCAGAGATTCGATCAGGCGGGTCTTATCCGTATCCGAAATTTTTGTTTTGGCATTCTCAAAAATATTACTGTAGCTGTCAAAATCATCATCCGAATAAATCAGGGACACGTCATCACTGCCCATGCCTCTTCCGCCTCCCATACCGCCATTGGCCGGGAAGGCACCACCGTCCGGCATCTCCTGATCCTGGGGCGGTTTACCCATCTCCGGGAATGTACCATCCTCAGGCGGCACTCCCATCTCCGGAAATGTACCATCCTCAGGCGGCTCACCCATTTCCGGAAATGTACCATCCTCAGGCGGCTCCCCCATCTCCGGGAATGCTCCGTCTTCTGGCATCTCTCCATTTTCAGAAATGTTATCTCCTTCTTTCATCTCCCCATTTCCTGGAACGTTTTCGCCTTCTGTGGTCGTTCCATTTCCCGGGAAATTTCCCCTTCCAGGGCGCTGCATACCGGATACGGAGTCCTCATTTTCATCTGCCTCTATATTTCCCTCTGCATTTTCCTGGCTACTCTCTTCTGCTGTTCTGCCACTGTCCTTCTGGAGACTCTTCTCTGCCCCATCACTGCTTCCGGCCTCGGCACTCTCATCCGATTCCCCGTCCCCGAATTTCTCCTTGAACTCCTCCATATCGAACTCTCCGCCATTCCCACGACCGCCGCCCATGCTCATGCTGTCCGGCTTATAGAGTTCTCCGGAATCACTGCCATAATTCCGCTCCAGAAAGCTGTCTTCCACGCCTTCCACCGCAAGATACAGCCCCCAGTCCTCGCCATTCACCGTAATATACGTATAGCTGCACAGCGGGGCATCCACCCCAAAATATCCCATCATCTGATAGGAGAGGTAATCTTTCATATACGTATTATCCTGAATGATATTATTGAGACTTAGCTTATCCAGCCCATAATAATTCTTTGTATCGTCATAGTGGTCAAATTCTATCTTAAAGCTGTACCTGTCATTTCCATATGCTGCCACTGAACTGAGCGAAGTGTTGCCTTTTGCACGGATTCCCACGTTTTTATATGCCTCATTATCTATGACCACGGAGCATACGGCATATTCCTCGTTCTCACAGGAATCCAGAAATTCATCCCAGTCATCCATCACAATATTAATGGTATGTACGTTTGATGTGTCAAACAGCTTCGCTTCATACCCGGCAGTAGTTGCCATCGTCTCGACTCCCAGAGCTTTTGCATTGCAGAATACTCCTGTCAGGACCAGCACAAAAATCAGGACGGCACAGCATATTTTATCAATGTGCCTGCTTGTTGACATAATGCCTCCTTATCCCATATATTCCCCATTGTAGCTAACCAGTACCGCACTGTTCACCCCATCCATCTCGGAAAGGATATTTACAAAATCCGTATTCTCTTCTTTCATACGGATCTCCAGATTCAGCTCCACACGCCCTTTCTGTACGGTTTTGCTCTTCACCACACATTTCTGCACTTCTTTTTTCAGAAATTCTCTCGCCTTTACTTCGCTGTCATGATCTTCACACTGAATCACAACAATATAAGGATTCAGATGGCTCTTCTTGTTCACAAACACCAGCAGAATCACACCGATCACAACACTGCCGATCACAGCCAGAGGAATCATCCCTGCTGCCAGCACGATTCCCACTGCAATAGACCAGAACAGAAATGCAATATCCAGCGGCTCCTTTATCGCCGTCCTAAAACGTACGATAGACAGCGCGCCGACCATACCAAGGGACAGGACAACATTCGATGTCACAGCCAGGATCACAACGGTTGTGATCATTGTCAGGGCAATCAGAGTTACGCCAAAACTGGAGGAATACATCACCCCAGAAAACGTTTTTTTGTAAACGAAAAAGATAAACATCCCAAGCCCAAATGCAAGCACCAGAGCGATCAGCATATCCAGAATGCTCACACTTCCTATATTTTCAAGAAAACTAGATTTAAACACATCATTAAAAGTCATTTTTTCTTCTCCTTTTTCTTTCATTCTTCATTTTACATCAGATTTCCTGATATGACTGGACTGCTCAATTTGCAGGTAGCCTGGCATATCCAGTTTGATAAATCATGCCATTTTTCTAATTCTTATCAGCCATAGATACGACATGCCGCATATTTTGAAAACGCCGATGTGCGCCGTCCCTCAAGCTGTACCGCATCCCGGATGATGGAAGGCAGGAATTCATCCCACTTCACCTCCAGTATGATCTGAGCATCCCCTGCCGGGACCATCACACAATCCGGATTCAGGAAATCCGTACATTGCATCCCCGTGCGTATATTGTAATCCATCGTAACTCTGACATTTCCCGGCGCATATACGAACGGCTCTCTCGTATAATCCACGATTGTCCTCGGCATCAGCCCCTGGAAACGCATTTTTAAATACAATTCCCGGACCAGTTCCCGGTCACTGTCCATCATCCAGTTACAGCGTCCTTCCACAATTGCCTGCGCTTCTTCCTTTGTCAGAGTCGTGCTTTCCTTACTGCAAAGACCATTTAACTTACTCTTCTTTTCCAGATGTATCAGAGAAGTATCCCCATTATAAAAGCGGATACGAAACTTTTCCCTTGCGTTCACTCCGTCCAGCTTTTCCCGGAGGACCTTGTCTGAGAGGTTATCAAAATACAGGCTCCTGATCTCATACCGTCCGTTTACCGCGTGTACATCCATATCTGCCACGGCGCGAAGCCGCTGGCGAAGTGTGATCATATCTGAAACATGAATCTCATGCTTCCACTCATGTCTGAATTTCATCGAGTTGTCTCCTTTCTTTCGTTGTCACAAGTGGTATTGTACAGACAGAACCTTAGCTGAAACTTAGAGGATTTTTTCTTGTTGTGAAAAAACTGTGTCGTCAGAAAGTGCCTGCGGCTGATGTATGATCTCAACCCTCCCTTATATCCAAGATATCCGCGCATTATAAAAAGAGCAGAACACGCTGCCTGCATTCAGCCTGTTCCACTCTTCATAAAACTTTTCCTGTCCTATTGTCAAACCGGATATTCAAAATCCGCTCCGCTGCTTCCCTGATGAGGTTAAACTGCTTTACATTGCTCATATTCTGACTGTAAACGCAATCCTGTTCCCGTCCTCATACTCCGCAGTGATCGTCCCCTTATGTGCCTCCACGATAGCCTGCGCCACAGACAGTCCGATCCCATATCCTCCGCTCTTCTGTGTCCTCGCACTGTCTCCCCTGTAAAACCTGTCGAACAGCTTCTCCGGCTCTCCTTCCGGCAGTTTTTCACAGGTATTCTTCACCCGCAGGACCACTCTTTTCTCTGCTTTCTCCAGGCAGACGTCAATCTCTCCGCCTTCATTTGTATACTTCACGGCATTATCCAGTAAAACAGAAACCAGCTGTGTAAAATGCTCCTTATTTGCCCGGATCATCACATCCTGCTGAATCTCCTTTCGTATCTCTATCTGTTTCAATGCCGCAGATTCGTAAAATGGATGCAGCATCTCTTCTGTCAGCTGGCTCATGGAGAATTCTGAGGCGTGAAGTCTCAATACCTCCTCGTCCATGCGGGATAATGTCAGAAGATTCTGCATCAGGCCATTTAACCGAATCGTCTGGTTCCTGATATTCCGGCTCCATTTACTCTCCCCCTGATGCAATTCCATCGCATCCGTATTCGCCATGATAATCGCCAGCGGAGTCTTGATCTCGTGTCCTGCATTCGTCACAAACTGTTTTTGTTTTTCCATATTTGCTGCAATCGGCAGAATCGCTTTTTTCGACAGCAGGATCACCAGCAAAAGCATCAGTCCCCAGCAGATGATTCCTATAAATATAGAAAGAGCCAGCACCAGCAGAAAATTACGGCGCTGAATGGAAGTATCCAAAAACAAAAAGACCGTTCCCTGCCCATCCCGGGTCTGTGATATCCTGTAGCGGAATCCATTCATCCTGCCTGAGTCTTTCTTCTCGCTGGCAGCATCCTTGGCATATTCCCGCGCCTCATCTTCTGTCACGGATGAAATCCGGCTCACATCCGTCCTGACAATTTTGCCGTCAGAATCCATATAAACCGTAAAAAACCTCGCCGACATGGCAGTGTCCTCATTCATCGGCGGTCCGAAAAGAGTTCCCTTTTCCTTTCCCTGAGGTCCCATATCGTGCGGAGGCATCCCCTCATTCTTCGCCAACATGTCAAGCAGCACCTTTTCCTGCTGCCCTGACACCAGATAATACCCAACATTGATTGCTCCCAGCAGGACCAACAGCAGGATGGAAATCGCGAGCATAGCAGTTGTAATGAATTTTTTCTGAAGCGTCCTGATCATCCCACTACCTCCAATGTATAGCCGATATTACGTTTCGCCTTGATCTGCACATTCGCATCCAAGGCGGCCAGCCGTTTGCGCAGATAGGAAATGTATACCCAGACCGTGCCCAGCTCCGCCTCAGTCTCGTATCCCCACACCTTCACAAGCAGATCTTCTGTGGACAGGTAAATCCCCTGATTCAGCATAAAGAGCTCCATCAGCTGATATTCCAGCTTCGGCAGCACAAAGGACTGGCTTTCCCCGCTGAGTTCATAATTTTTAAGATTCAGCGAAATATTGCCGCAGGTCAGGATATCCGGCGTAAACTCTTCCCGCCTGCGCAGCATGGCACGTATCCTTGCCAGCAGTTCTCCCATGGCAAAGGGCTTCGGAAGATAGTCATCCGCTCCCAGGTCAAGCCCCTGAATCCGGTCCTCCACCTCTGCCTTTGCGGTCAACAAAAGGATCGGCGTCCTGCATCCCTCATGTCTGAGAGTTTCCAACACCTTAAGCCCACTCATTTTCGGCATCATAATATCCAGAATGATTCCGTCATAGTGTTCTGCACGCGCATATGCCAGAGCCTCCTCTCCATCATACACCGCGTCTACTACATATTTATGAAACGTCAGTATATCTACGACCGCCTCTGACATTTCCACCTCATCCTCTGCGAACAATAATTTCATCTTCTACACCTCAATTTCATGAAAGTATCCCCTTGAAGCATCATTTCCTATACTTCATTATTCTTCATCATTAAAACAGATCAAACTTAGCTGGACCTTAGATTTCCCGATAAAATCAGATTATATAAGAAGGAAGCGCCTAAAGTAAAATCCCGCACATAAACTGGATCTTACCTTAAACGCTCCCCTTTCTTAAGCTTTATTCTCTATGCTGCAAACATCGCCGTCATTCCAAAGTAAAGCAGAACGATGATACCAAGCACGATACGATAGTATCCAAATGCCTTGAAGTCATGGTTCTTGATATACTGCATCAGGAACTTGATCGCGTACACAGAAACTGCGAAGGAAATCACACATCCGAGCAGCAGCAGGAACACTTCCATCCCTGTAAAATGGAATCCGAACTTAATAATCTTCAAAAAGCTTGCCCCGAACATAACTGGAATGGCAAGGAAAAATGTAAACTCTGCCGCAACTCCTCTGGCTGCCCCAATCAGCAGTCCACCGATGATCGTAGCACCGGAACGGGAAGTTCCCGGAATCAGAGCGAGCACCTGGAAGCATCCAATTACCAACACCATCGGAATCGTCAGGTCTGACAATCTCTTCACTGCCGGCTTTGCATTCTCATGACGCTTCTCAACCACAATAAAAGCAACACCGTAAAGAATCAATGTAATCGCAACGACTACATAGTTCATTAAATGTGCATCAATAAAGTCATCAAACAAAAGTCCAATGATGGCCGCCGGTACAGACGCAATCAGAACCTTCACCCACAGCTGCAGTGTCAGCAGCTTCTGCTTCTCCGTCTTCTTCGGTGAAAATGGATTCAGCTTATGGAAATAAATCAGAACAACTGCCATGATCGCACCTAACTGTATCACTACATTAAACATGGAAACAAAGCTATCACTCATATCCAGTTTGATAAACTCCTCTACCAGGATCAGATGCCCGGTACTGCTGATTGGCAGCCACTCCGTGATTCCTTCTACAATCCCCAGTACTATTACCTTTAACGCTTCTAACATAATTCTCCTCCTCTAAGAGCAAATCTTTCTATTGCTTTTGCAGCCCCCTGCTCATCATTGGTCACAGTAATATAATCGGCTGCTTCTTTTACCTTATCTATGGCGTTTTCCATGGCCACACCAAAACCTACCTCTCTTAACATGTCAGCATCGTTATCCCCGTCGCCGCATGCCATGATTTCTTCCCGGTCGATTCCCAACATCCTGCCAAGCTCCACAAGCGCTGTGCCCTTATTCACCCCGGATGCATTGATCTCAATATTGTATCCCAGAGAACCTACAAGGGCCAGGCCCTCCTGCTGGCTAAGTTCCTTCCAGGCAGCATCCCTTTCCTCCATATCGGCAAACAAGCCCTGTATCTTATCCATATCCCGGTCCTGCTTCTCAACAAATTCTCTGATATCCGGCACTGGCTTTCTGGTCGTCAGCAAGTACTCCCACATATAGGGATTATGGTGATACCGCCCGATATGCTTCATCTTATCCTCCGGTGCATATGCCTGACCACCAAAGTACACCTCTTGTAATGTATCATATTTTGACAAAGTTTCCAATGCTTTCTTTGCCCTTTCTAATGGTAAAAGGTGTTCAATCAATACCTTTTCCCCTTCTATCTCAAGCACACGTGCCCCGTTGGATGTGAGTGCATAGCGTATGCCGGGATAGTACCTTAACTCCTCTGGGATTCCCATAAACGGCCTTCCTGTCGCCATCAGAACAAGGATTCCCTCCTTGATTGCTTTATCCAGGACTTGCCTGGTATAGGGAAGAAGCTCCTTCTTTTCTGTCAGAAGCGTACCATCCAGATCCAGTCCGATCATCTTAATTCTGCGTTCCATATATTAGTCTACCTCGTTTTTTTCTCGTTTTTATAACTTATTCTATCAAAATTTGCGTAATAAAGCAATTTATAGTATAATACTATAGCAAAATCAATTTAGAAAGGAATTGGAAATTATGAAATTGCGTTCAAAACGCAGGGGACATGCTCTCCTCGCGCTGTTTTGCTCACTTGTATTCCTCTTTTCTGCCTTCCCTGTATACGCTGAGGATCAGAAAAGCCTGGAAAGCAAAACATCTGATCTGCAGGAACAGCTTGCCGGTATCAACCAGGATCTTCTTTCCATAAGTGACAAGATTTCCACTGCAGAGATGCAAGTTGAGATAACCAATGGTGAGATCCAAAGGACAAAAGATTCCTTAGCTGAAGCGAAGGCAAACGAGGCCAGACAATATGACGACATGAAGACCCGTATTAAGTATATGTATGAAACTGGTAATGCAACACTGTTAGAGATGCTGTTTTCAGCGGAAAATATGACAGATTTCTTAAATAAAGCCGATTTTATACAGAATATCAGTAATTACGACCGGGACATGCTTGTCCAGCTTCAGAAGACCAGAAAGGAAATCAACGATAAGAAGGAGACGCTGGAAGACCAGCAGACTTCTCTGGTCAAGATTCAGAAGGACCTGGAAAAACAGCAGGATGAGCTGGAACAGAAAGCCAAAGAGACTTCAACAGATTTAGAGACATATCAAGCACAATTAGCACAGCTTCGTGCAGAAGAGGCGGCAAAGGCAAAAGCGAAGGCTGAAGCAGAAGCTAAAGCAAAAGCCGAGGCTGAGGCCAATGCTAATATCTCCGGCGGGAACCATTCTGGAGGCGGTTCCAATAGCGGCAATACTGACGGCGGAAATAGCGGCGGCGGTTCAGGCGGCGGATATGATGATACGGTCGTGAATGGCGGTGCATCTAATATCGGTGGAAGCGACCTGGATGTATTTGCAGCGATTCTGGATTGCGAGGCTATGCATGACTATAATTCCATGCTTGCTGTTGCGACAGTTATTATGAACCGTGTCAACAGCCCGATCTTCCCGAACAGCATTACTGATGTTGTCTATGCAAGCGGGCAGTTTGAACCTGTATGGAGCGGCCGTCTGGATAGTGTTCTTTCAAGCGGACCAAGCAGTCTGGCATATAATGTTGCACAGGATGCGATCAATGGGGCACGGCTTGCTGCTGTGCAGGACTGCTACTATTTCCTGTATGCAGGGGCTACCGACAGACCCGGTGTGAATATTGGCAATAACCTGTTCTTCCAAAGCTGGTAGATAGAAGAGAAAAGGCTGTCTGAAAATGAGATTTTCATTTTCAGACAGCCTTAAGTTTTCCCCATCTTTATTGATAATCAATAACGTCAATCCATTTCATCAGGAAGTCTTTCTCCAGTTCATTATCCTTGGTAAGCTGTGCTGCAGCGACGATCGGCAGCCACTGCTGTACATACTGCATCGCTGTATCGCTCTTCTTGCAGAAAAGCTTGAGATACAGATCTGCTGCCTTCTGATCCTTTAGAGCAAAGAGCAGATATGTCATAGCCGCATCAGCACTTGCATTTCCCTGTGTTGCATGGGCCCAGTCTACTACAGTCATCTTGCCGTTCTTTGCTACGATTACGTTGCTCGGATTAAAGTCGCCGTGGCATACTTTGTTGTGCTTCGGCATACTCTCCAGTCTTGTCAGGAGCTCATATCTGGTTGTCGCATCCAGCTCCTTTAAGCCATTGATCTGGCTGGACAGCTTATCTTTCAGCTTATTCAGACGCGGAGAAGTTTTACTGTGTACGGAAAGCTGGAGATCTACAAAGTCCTCCATATATTTCTCAAGATTTCCCTTATCTGTCTCCATCATGTCTTCCAGCGTCTTGCCGGCTTTATATTCAATCGCGATTGCCCATTTGCCGTCCACCTGGGTCACTTCTTTTACTTTCGGGATATCCAGGCCTGTTTCTTCTACACGTGCAGTATTCAGTGCTTCGTTAAATACGTCTGACTTCGGATGTGTCGGTTCGAATACTTTCACTACACAGTCATCGCATTTGTATACTTTCTTATAAGAACGTTCCACGATTAAGTTTTTTTCTTCCAGTTTCATAAGCCATACCTCCTGATTTTTGTTGCCGTTGTTTTAAGTTGGTTTTATTATATCTCATATTTTTTAACAATGTAAGTACCCTTCTTTATTTTTGTGCAATTTTTAACTAACTTTTTTATGCACATTTTATTGTTAGTTTTATAACAATCTAAAGTAAGCCGGAGGCACGCATATAATAATAGAAGAGGCATGACGCTGAACGCCGTGCCTCTTCCAAGTGAGAAATAAGGTATGTCTTTTGGGTCTATTTTAAATCCTATTTGCCATAGTAGCATTTCAGGTAGATCTCTTTGATCTCCTTCATCAGTGGGTATCTCGGGTTTGCTCCTGTACACTGGTCGTTGAATGCCTGTTCTACCATGTCATCCAGAGTATCCAGGAAGTATTTCTCGTCAATACCGTAATCTTTGATTGTCTTCTTGATGCCGATCTTCTCTTTCAGGTCTTCCAGTTTTGCGATAAAGTTATCGAATACTTCCTGGTCGTCCTTACCTGTGCATCCTGCGAAACGTCCTAATTCAGCGTATCTTGCAAGTGCGTGTGGGTACTGGTACTGTGAGAAGGTACCCATCTTAGTTGGAGCTTCTGCTGAGTTGTACTTCATAACCTCTGTCAGGATGACTGCGTTTGCAACACCGTGTGGCAGATGATGGAAAGCACCCAGTTTGTGAGCCATGGAGTGGTTCAGTCCAAGGAATGCATTTGCGAATGCCATACCTGCCATACAGGAAGCATTTGCCATCATTTCACGTGCCTTCGGATCATTTGCTCCATTCTCATATGCTGACGGCAGGTATTCGAATACGCTCTTTACTGCCTTCATAGCAAGACCATCTGTGTAGTCTGTAGCCATGATTGATACATATGCCTCGATGGCATGTGTCATAACGTCGATACCGGAAGCGCTTGTCAGTCCCTTCGGCTGTGTCATCATGTTGTCCACATCTACGATTGCCATGTTCGGAAGCAGCTCGTAGTCTGCCAGCGGCCACTTAACGCCTGTCTCTGCATCTGTGATGATTGCAAATGGTGTTACCTCTGAACCTGTTCCTGAGGATGTCGGGATTGCTACAAAGTATGCTTTCTCGCCCATCTTAGGGAATGTAAATACTCTCTTTCTGATGTCCATGAAATCCATAGCCATATCTTCGAAGTTTGCTTCCGGATGCTCATACATTACCCACATGATCTTAGCTGCATCCATTGCAGAACCACCACCGAGAGCGATGATCGTGTCAGGCTCGAAGGATCTCATCATATCTGCACCCTTCTGTGCACACTGCAGTGTCGGGTCCGGAGCTACTTCGTAGAAGCATGTGTGCTGGATTCCCATTTCGTCCAGTTTTGCTTCGATCGGTTTTACGTATCCGTTCTTGTACAGGAAGGAGTCTGTTACGATAAATGCTTTCTTCTTGTGCATTACTGTTCCTAACTCATCCAGTGCAACCGGCATACAGCCTTTCTTGAAGTAAACCTTTTCAGGTGTTCTGAACCAAAGCATATTTTCTCTCCTCTCAGCTACTGTCTTCACATTCAGTAAGTGTTTTACTCCTACGTTTTCAGAAACGGAGTTACCGCCCCAGGAACCGCATCCCAGTGTCAGGGATGGAGCCATCTTGAAGTTGTACAGGTCTCCGATACCGCCGTGAGAAGAAGGTGTATTGATCAGTACACGGCATGTCTTCATTGCTGCCGCATGTTTAGCGATCTTTTCTGTCTGTGCCGGATGGATGTAAAGGGATGATGTATGTCCATATCCACCATCAGCTACAAGCTGTGCTGCTTTTTCAAGTGCTTCATCAAATGATTTTGCTCTATACATACCAAGTACAGGAGATAATTTTTCATGAGCAAATTCTTCGGAAATGTCAACGGATTCTACTTCACCGATCAGGATCTTTGTATTCTCAGGAACATCTACGCCTGCCATCTTGGCAATCTCGTATGCAGACTTTCCAGGGATCTTACTGTTCAGTGCGCCATTGATAATGATGGTCTTGCGGACTTTATCAAGCTCAGCGCCTTTTTTCAGGAAGTAGCATCCACGGTATGCGAACTCTTTCTTTACTTCGTCATAAATGCTGTCCAGTACTGTTACAGACTGCTCAGAAGCACAGATCATACCATTATCAAAAGTCTTGGAGTGGATAATGGAGTTGACTGCCATCTTGATGTCTGCTGTCTCATCGATGATAACCGGTGTGTTTCCAGGTCCTACACCAAGTGCCGGCTTTCCTGATGAATAAGCTGCCTTTACCATTCCTGGGCCGCCTGTTGCAAGGATGATGTCGGAATCTCTCATAACTGTGTTAGTCAGTTCCAATGAAGGAACGTCGATCCATCCGATGATTCCCTCTGGAGCGCCTGCTTTTACTGCTGCATCCAGAACAACCTTAGCTGCTGCGATTGTACATGCCTTTGCAGCCGGGTGTGGGCTGATGATGATTGCATTTCTTGTCTTTAAGCAGATCAGAGTCTTGAAGATTGCAGTAGAAGTCGGGTTCGTTGTCGGAATAACCGCTGCTACCAGACCGATCGGCTCTGCCACTTTCTTGATTCCATATGCAGTGTCTTCTTCGATCACTCCACATGTCTTTGTGTCTTTATATGCATTATAGATGTACTCTGCTGCGTAGTGGTTCTTGATTACCTTGTCTTCTACGATACCTCTCTGAGTCTCTTCTACAGCCATCTTTGCGAGCGGAATTCTCATCTTGTTGGCTGCCATGGCTGCCTCGTAGAAAATTTTATCTACTTGTTCCTGTGTGAATGTAGCAAATACTTTTTGCGCTTCGCGCATTGCTTTCATTTTTGCTTCGAGTGTTTCCACGCTGTCAACAATCTCAGGTACTACGACCGTTTCCTTCTTTGCCATTTCAATTCTTCCTCCCGTAATTGAATTGTTCTCTTTCTTACAGGTCTCAGTATATCTCATCGTTAAAATATTGTCAATGCCGCAATTGACAAATATTTAACGTTATTTTTTTAACGTTTATTGTGTAAATTGCACAAATCTCAATAGATTTGACTTAAAAATCAAAGATCTCCAAACTGAGTCGTTCTCTAATCCATCAGTTTGGAGGTCCATATAATCTCTTTATTACATTCTGATTCAGTAATCTTTTTCCATGGTTATCTTAATAACATCATGATTGTCATCTCTATGCTTCACAAAAAATAGTTCTATATTGTCTAATGGGAATGTCTTCGTAATAAAACCATCCTAGTCAATAATTTTATGTCTCAATAGTTCAATTTCCCTCGCCATCCAAAATGCCGGTGCTGCAAAGGACGACCTCGGCTAGCGCTTCTTGAAATGAAATTGATTGGCATCGAATGTGACCGCGCCATGTTCCATATCAATCCCCCTAAAGCTGTAATATCGATTACATCCGACAGAACATGTGGTGTCGCTGTGACCATTATTTTGTTGATTACTTTTCTGGGGAATGGAAAGGTCTTTAATCTGCTTCTGAAATCAGGATTACATCTGCTGCCCCCCACAGTTTCTTTGCCAACTCAATACGTGCTTCTGCCCTGACGCTTCGCTGTACCGTATAAACATTTCGTACGCCTGTTGCCTTAACCAGCGCACGTTCTTACGTCTATAAGGACCTGACTCTCCCCCGGCTCAGTAATCGGTACATCATTGATTTCAAATATGTATGGTGCCTTAAGCATATACTACTCTCATATGTTCTCCTTCTATCCGTACAATCCCCCTCATGCCTGTCCAGCACAGCCGCAGACGCACATCTTATCCTTCACATATTGTTTGACCGCTTTTCTCCCGGCTGCACCGTATTTTTTAGGGTCTATGGCGTCGGGATGCTCGCTCAGATATTTCGTTACTCCTTTGGTAAATGCGATTCTAAGATCTGTCGCATAATTCACCTTACAGATTCCTCGTCTGATACACTCCTTTACGACATCATCCAGCACTCCAGATGTGCCATGAAGTACTAACGGCACTGTCACAAGGCTTCTGATTTCACTCAGCCTCTCTAGATCCAAATGCGGCTCACCTTTATATACACCGTGTGCAGTTCCTATTGCAACGGCAAGGTAATCAATACCGGTCCTCTCAGCAAAAATTCTTGCTTTTTCAGGATCTGTATAGAGATTCTCTTCTCCACCGACCAAATCATCTTCCTTGCCGCCTACCTTTCCCAATTCAGCTTCCACAGAAACCTTTCCCGGATGACATGCATCCACGACTGCCTTCGATATTTCAACATTATCATCAAATCCATCATGCGATCCATCTATCATGATAGAAGTATACCCCGCTCGATACGCCTGCATCGCAAGTTCAAACGAATTTCCATGATCCAAATGAATCACGACTGGGACATTCGTCTGTTCTGCTGCGACTCTAATGTTTGCATAAAAGTATTCCACGCTGGCATATTGTATCGTAGATGGAGTGGTCTGCAGAATTACAGGAGACCTCATCTCTTCTGCAGCCGCCACAACTGCCTGTACCATCTCCATATTTTCTACATTGAATGCACCAACTGCATACCCTGAATCCTGTGCTTTTATCAATAATTCTTTTGCTGCTACAAGTGACATTTTATCTCCCCTATCCTATTTTCTGAATTGATCCATGATTACAGCGATTAAAATTATGATACCCATCGCCACGGTCTGCCAATAGGACGAAACCCCCAGCAGACTCAGTGCATTATTGATGATTCCGATTACGAATAATCCGAATACAGTCTGAATGATGCCGCCACGTCCACCTGACATGCTGGTTCCCCCCATTGCTACGGCGGCGATTGCGTTCAACTCGTATCCCTGTGCTGCCGTTGCCTGTCCATTCTGCAGCTTTGACGCAAGCACCAGGCCACCCAGAGCAGAAAGCATACCAGAAATGATATAAACAGAAAACTTAATTTTCATAACACTGATGCCCGTAAGCTTTGCCACTTCCTGATTACTCCCGACCGCATAAATGTGTCGTCCGTAAGCCGTTTTTGAAAGAATGACATAAGCGATTACCAAAACGATTACCATAAGGATAATCGACACTGGTATCGCCCCCAGTTTTCTTAAGCCAACGAATCCGAAACTAGCAGGAAGCCCAAACACCGGTTTTGCATCCGTCGCAACATAAGCAAGTCCTCGCGCGACATTCATCATCGCAAGTGTCGCAATAAACGGAGGAACATTTAATTTGGATATACAGAAACCATTCACACAGCCACAGATTCCACCAATCACGACAGAAACCAGAATAATCAGCAGCAGCGACAAGCCTACGCTCGCAACAGGAAACTGTTTGATTAAGGAAGCTCCTACAACGCCTGACAGTGCAGCAACAGAACCAACTGATAAATCGATTCCATCAGACAGAATAACAAAAGTCATACCACATGCTATCAATGCATTGATCGATACCTGTATTAATACGTTTAAGATATTTCCACCTGATGCAAATCTTGGAACAAATAGCATCGACAGAATAAATAATATAATCAGAAAAAATAACATCGTATTGTTCTTAACAAAATTTTTCCCTTGTACCATCGTCTTTTTATCACTCATAATTGCACCACCTTATACTTTTCCAACACTCGCCAATGACATAATCACTTCTTCTGCTGCGTCTTTTTCATCAACAAATCCGGTTACCCGTCCTTCCCTCATAACCATTATTCTATTAGCAACCCCTAATATTTCCGGCAATTCAGATGAGATCATGATAATGCTTCCACCATTTTCTACAAAGGATTTCATCAATGCATAAATCTCAGATTTCGCATTCACATCAATACCTCTCGTCGGCTCATCCATAATTAAAATCTTCGATTCTGCTAAAAGCCATTTTGCAATTACGACCTTTTGCTGATTACCACCCGATAAATTCTTGGTTATCTCATTTTCGGAAGGTGTCTTTATGCTCATCTTCTTAATATATTCCTTAGAGGCATTTTTTTCCCATTTAAAATTGATAAATCCTTTATGTGATTTTTTCTTTATAGCAGCTAACGACGCATTTTCCTTTACCGACTTTTCAAGCAGGAGCCCCTGCTGTCTTCTGTCCTCAGGAATCAATCCAACGCCCAACCGAATTACATCTCTTGGTGTCCTGGCCTGATACAACTGGCCGAAGAGTTTACATTCGCCACTATCTGCCTTCTCTGCTCCAAACACCGTTCTCATCACTTCTGTGCGACCTGCTCCGATCAATCCGGCAATACCTAATATTTCCCCTTTATAAAGTTGGAAGGAGACATCTTCAAACTCCCCTTTTTTTGTCAGATGTGATACATCTAAGACAACTTCGTTTTCATCACTGCAGTGAGCCTTGTAATAATATTGTTTCATCTCCCGGCCGACCATCATGGCAACCATCTGATTCTCTGTGATATCCGCCACTGGAACCGTATCTATCAGTATTCCATCCCGTAATACGGTCAGCGTGTCTCCGATTTCTAATATTTCTTTCAGTCTGTGAGAAATATAGATGACGGCCACATTATCCTCCCGCAATTTGTTAATTACTTTAAATAATGCCTTCACCTCAAAATCGGATAGCGAAGAAGTCGGTTCATCCATGATTACCATTTCACTGTTCTGTGAAACTGCTCTTGCAATCTCGACCATCTGCTTTTCACCATTATTCAGGTCTCTGATGTATGATTTAGGATTGATAGATATCCCAATCGTATTCATTAATTTCTGGGCTTCTTTTATCATCTCTGACTTGTTTAAAATTTTTCCGCCTTTCTTAATCTCACGCCCCAGAAAAATATTCTCGTATACCGTCAGATCTTCAATCACACTGAGTTCCTGGTGTATCACACTTATACCATGCTGCTGTGATTGTCGGATATTTGTATAATTAGCCTTTTCTCCTCTAACGAAAACATCTCCCTTGTCGGCGTAATAAACTCCAGATATAATCTTTATAATCGTAGATTTACCAGCTCCATTTTCTCCGAGAAGGACATGCACCTTCCCCGGATAAAATGAGATTGAAATATCTTGCAGAACCTTAACACCAGGGAATTCTTTATATATATGTTTTAATTCTACTATTGGAGTTTTTTCCATTCTGCATTTCCTCCTTTTATAATGGGGATGGAAACCTTTCCATCCCCTGCCCTTTTTGTATAACTAATTCCGATTACTCTGCATTTTCCTTATCAATAATATAAGGTGCGATCTTAATTTGCTTTTCAGGTGTACCGCCATCAAGCTTTGTTTTAACAGCCTCTAATGTCTCGTTTGCAATTGCTTCAGGGTCCTGTGCCACATCAGCGACCCAGTTTCCACCAGATTTAATGGCCTCAACACCTTCTGGATTCCCATCATAACCAATAATCTTTGTATCTTTTCCTGCTGCATCAATAGAGGATAATGCACCAATAGCTGCCGGATCGCCTACTGCAAATACAACATCAATATTTTCATATTTAAGCAGCATATTCTGCATTACGTCAGCTGCTTTCTGCTGATCTCCAGAATAATTCTGAATATCGACGACATTGATGTCAGGAGCATTTTCTTTTACATAATCAGTAAATCCTTTTTCTCTCTGGATACAGGCTTCAATCTCAGAATATGTTATTACCGCAGCATCCCCCTTCTTGTCCGTAAGGATCTTGTCAATCATATATTCTGCTGCCAACTGTCCACCTGTATAATTATCAGTTGCAACGTGGCTTACTACCTCGCCGTCTGACTGAATGTCCATCGTGAAAACAGGAATACCAGCTTCATCAGCTAACTCGACCATCGATTTGCTGCCTGCTGAATTCGTAGGACAGATAATAATCGCATCTACACCCTGGGTAATAAAATCTTGTACCTGACTTAACTGTTTATTAGCATCGGCCGCTGCATCCTGGATAAGCAGATCCCATCCTAATTCATCAGCCTTGCTCTCAAGTCCCTTCTGAATATTGTTGTAGAACACATGTGTACTGTTCAGCAGACTGACGCCTACAACCACCTTATCATCCTTTGATGTACCTTCACTCTTGGTATCTGTGTCTGCTGAACTCTTTTTTGATGTATCCGGGTCTGAACCACATCCAACCGCCATGACTACTACCATCGATAATACCAGCCCAAATGATACCAATTTCTTCAAACCATTTTTCATAATCATATTCCTCCATTTCTCTTTTCAGTGATTTCTACATCGTTTACCAAATCCAATAATTCAGCTTTCTCACACAACTCTGTTCCTTCGTGGAGCAATGACCCCGTAGCCGCTGCCACTGCATATCTGAGGTATTCCGACTCGCTTAAGCCGTGATGAATCGCATAACAGATTCCTGCAACCATAGAATCACCGGCTCCCTGGATTCCTCTGATCTCCACAGACAATCCCTTCGCTGAATATACGGTATCCTTCGATATTAAAACAGCTCCCTTGCTGCCCCTAGAGACACATACATACTTCACCCCCTCCTTTATAATCATATTGGCTGCTTTAATAATTTCTTCTTCTGTTTTCGTTGGCAGATTAAATGTCAGTCTCAACTCATCCTCATTGGGCTTAATTAGAAATGGTTTCGCTTTTATCGCCTGAACCAGCAACTCCCCGGTGGCATCAACAATCACTTTGACCCCATATAGACCGGCTGTTTCTGCAATCTCTTTATAAATTTTCTGACTAATCCCCGGTGGTATGCTTCCTGATAAAATTAAAATATCCGTATGAGTCATAAGCGCTTTCATTAAATCTAATAACGCTTTCTGATACTTCCTGTCTACATTTTCCCCTTTATCGTTAAATTCACTCATCACTTTACGGGAATGATCGAAGATCTTCACATTTGTCCTGAGTTCTCCTGGAATCTGGATCAAGCGCGTTTCAATGTTTTTTCTATTCAAGAATCCCTTAAACTGGGAAGAATCTTTTGTGAATGAAAAACCTGCGACTACGTTCTCCAAATCAAAATGATCCAAAACGATACTCGTATTGATACCTTTCCCTGAAATATCTTTTTGGGTTTTTATTACTTTATTTGTGCCCCCATATAGAAACTCTTCAATCGTGACCGTCAAATCAACACAAGGATTCAAAGTAACCGTAACAATCTTCTTACTCATGCGCGTTCACCCAATCTGACATTTCCTGAAATATAATCCATATAGAAGTAGCACCGGCATCCTGATAACCAATTGCATTGTCACCAAAATATTTAGCACGTCCAAATCTAGCTCTATATTTTTTGGTATCTTCCGCTCCATTTCTTGCTGCGAGGGCTGCCCTGTTCAATGCCTGTTTCATTGTCTCTTTATTCTCTGCGCTCTCTTCAAGGGATATCACTGCTGGTTCAAAAGCATCTACCATTGTCTTATCCCCAGGTTTCGCCTTTCCCCTTTTTTTCAGAACATCTAGTGATTTTCTAAAAATATCCGCAAAATCTCCGACTATTATCTCCTGATGCGGTTCCCTTTCGGAAATACCGCTGATAAAAATGGTTCCAAACAACACTCCAGACGCTCCCCCCATCGTATCTAGAAGTGTCATCCCGACTGTTTTGAAAACAGCTTCTACAGACACGGCCTCCAACTCTTCAAGCTCCTTTTTCACATTCCGAAATCCGAATGCCATTCCAATGCCATGATCTCCATCCCCAATTTTCTCATCAATCTCTGTCAGCATTGCTTCGCTATTTACCATTTTTTCAGCTACAGCCAGGAACATCTGTCTGCACTCTTCTGAAGTCATTTCACATCACCTCTTTTCCATAATCTTGAAAAATGGCGCATCTGCCGGTGTATTATAATATTTCTCCAGCTCCTCATCTAGTTTCAGCATTGAAATGGATAAGCCAGCTGCTCCAGGTGTCACATATAGCCTTTCTATCTGAATATCATATAATTGAATCTTCTTCTCTAATAATAAATCACAGCACCTGCCTGCTATGATACTAAGCTCAATCTGACTGGTCATACTATAACCATTTAACCAAATGGCCACCCTGTCGCCGGACCGAACCCCTAAATCTTCCAGCAGGCCTTCCATCAGTGTCTCTGCGATATCGTCAGCGGTTGAGATATCCGTTCTCAGGATTCCAGTCTCTCCATTGAACCCCATCCCATATTCCATCTTACCATCCTCCAGAGCAAAGCACTGCTTGCCTGTCACCGGTGAATACGAAGGGGCCGTTGTAACACTAAACGTCCCAATGCTGTCCTTTGCTTTTTCAAGCAGCCTGAACGTCTCATCAAGGCTGTTTCCTGCATCGGTTACTGCACCTGCAAGCTTTGTAAGAATCGCGATACCGCCTATACCGCGCCGCTCTTCTTTTTCATCACTGCCTGCAGAAGTAATATCATCATTAATATAAATCTGTCTTGTTTTAATTCCCTCCATGCCGGCCAGCTCACTTACAAGCTCAAAGTTCAGGACATCTCCGGCATGGTTTGTTACAATATATACGATACCCCTTTCATGCGGAACATTTCTCGTTACTTCCAAAATTGATTTGGCAGGAGGAGCACAGAACACATTGCCAACTGCGGCTCCATCAGCGAGTCCCTCGCCCACATAGCCAATCGGCCAAGGGTCCAGGCCGCTTCCGCCTCCAACAACAACTGACACCTTCTCTTTACAGTTCGTTTTCATGATTGCATTTACACCTGGAACACTCTGTACTTTTCCCTGACTCAGTTTCACATATCCATCAATCATATCTGATATCATACGTTCTTCTTGATTCACTAATCTTTTCATGTCCATCACCCTCATCACTTAGATAATGCGAATATTTTCATGACCTCTTTTACGTTTTCTTTCATGCTGTTTATTGCACATAGTGGAATCTCATGGAAAAAGACATTATTATTATCGCCTTTCTCCACTATCATCTCTCTCACAGCTTTCCCGCCTGCCAGGGCCATGTATGTATAATAATTAATCTTTTTTACTCCATTCTTGATTGCCTGCTTGTATTCATCCTCTGACAACCCAGAACCTCCATGCATAACGAATGGGATATCAATCTTATTCTTGATTTCTGTGATCCGGTCGAGATCCAGGACCGGTTTTTTGATGTATACGCCATGGCTTGTACCGAACGCTATTGCTAAGACATCTACTCCTGTCTCTTCTACAAATTTTTTTGCCACCTCAGGATTCGTATACACATCATCCACATTCTCAAAATCCTCTGCACTTTCGATTTCATCATATGTTTTTTTCTTTCCGACTCCCATGTCAGATGTAAAGATATGTCCCAGCTCAGCCTCCACAGTAATTCCCATATTGTGTGCGATGCTAACGACTTGTTTGGTGACTCTTACATTGTCTTCATAACCCGAAGCTGATGCATCAATCATCACAGACGTAAAGCCTTCCTTCATCGCCTCTACACAGCTTTCCAGTGATTCCCCATGATCAAAATGCACACACACTGGTACTATAGCTTTTCTTGCAAAGTGAAGCATAATTGGAGCAATGTCGCTAATGGAGATGATATCCTTATGCACCTCTGCATAACTGATGATGACTGGAAGATTCACTTCTTCTGCTGCTGTTACAACTGCACATACAGACTCATAATTGCAGCAATTAAATGCACCAATCGCATTTCCATGTTCTTTCGCATATGCCATTACCTCTTTTAGTGATACTAACATTTTCTTCCTCCTTATTTGGGTTATTTTTTTATATGTTCACTTTTCAGTTCCTCTGAAATAGTCTCATATACATCACAAGTCCTCTTTTCATCCTGCATTGCTAGAAGCATATAGATACAATCCATGACCGTAACCTGAGGAATATTCTCACAAGAAGGTTCGTAATATTTCCCCATTTCTCCCGCTTCATAATCATATGCACTGAAAATACAATATTTTGATGCCCTGGCTAATGGTGATTGTGCTACACTTGTTATTCCTACCGTTGTTGCTCCGTTCTTATTCGCCCGGAGCACACCTTCGACAACAGATTTTGATACCCCGAAATTACTTACTGCAATCACTAAATCATGTTCTCTGACCAAACTTGTAATAATGACCTGCTCGTGCGGATCATTAAATACCTGAACATTATATCCGAGTCTGTACAGCCTGGAGAATAATGCTTCTGTTGTAACTTTTGACCTTCCTACGCTTAATAAAATAATGCGTTCTGCCTCGGATATTAGCTTAGTTACGTTCTCGATGCCTGAAATATCAAGGTTCTTCCAAGTGTCTTCGAGCATTTGAATACTTCGTTGGAAAATTGTTCTGCACACGTCCTTTGTATTATTTCCATCCATCTGACCACTATACTGCATCCACGTATTGCCCGTTTTTCTTTCCGGTTTCTCGGACAGCGATGACACGAGCGCAAGCTGAAATAATTTATAATTTTCATATCCCATAATCTGAACAAATCTCGATACGGATGCATCGCTCACACCACTTTTCTGAGCCATCATATGCGCCCCTTCACGGGATGCATCTTCTGAATTTGCTATGATATAATCTGCAATTTTCTTCATTGCTGCATTCATCTGCGGATACATATTTCTCATCTTAATTATAATTTCTGACATATTTTCACCTATTTTTATGAAAGTTTATTTCATGAATATTTTTTTCTTGTTTGTAATTTTAATATACTCTTTACAGTCAATATTGTCAATATAATTTCTTTCTTCTTTTTCTATTTGTGTATTTTATACAATTTTACGTTTCATTTTTCTATATAAAGCTTTTTATTTTTGTTAGTTTTCTTTTTATCTTATGTTTTGTTGTCTTGTAATATTCACCTTAGAATATGTTTGAAAATTTGCAACATACGTTTAACCGTCTCAGAGCGTAAAAAACGTATGAGAAAGTCCGCATTATTACCGGTAATCTTTCCCATACGTCTTAAGTAGTAAAATCTGCTGTTAAGGGATTCAATGATTCTAAGTAGAGTCAAAAATGCAGATTTCTGCAATCAAGTACTGAGGCTGAAAAATAAACAGACGGTAGACGTAAGCGTTTTTCAATCCGCTTTGCGTCCCCGTCTGTCTAAGATGTTTAAACTAATTCAATCAGTACTTCCATAGCTGCATCACCTTTACGCTGGCCAATCTTTACGATTCTTGTGTAACCACCGTTGCGGTCTGCATACTTAGGAGCGATCTCTGTGAATAATTTCTCTACAAGATCAACTTCCTTTGTGTTTTTCTTTCTGCCTGCAGCCTGAGTAGGAACTTCTTTAACTGGGTAAAGAACTTTCAGCATCTCTCTTCTTGCATGAAGTCTGCTTGGCATATCTTTCTTGATCTTCTTGTCAACTTCGTCGTAAACAGTTACTTTCTTACCATCAACAACTTCTTTGACTCTCTTGCCATCTTTGTCTTTACGAGCAACTTTAGCTTTTACTGTAACTTCTTCGAAGTTATCTTTTTCTTTTACTGCCATAGCAATTAATCCTTCTGCTACTTTACGGATTTCTTTTGCTTTAGCTTCTGTTGTAACAATCTTACCGTTGTTCAGTAAAGCTGTTACTTGGTTTCTGATTAAGGCTTTTCTCTGGCTGGATGTTCTGCCGAGTTTTCTATACTTTGCCATTGTTTTTATCCTCCATTTTTCAACATTTGGTTATGCATCTTCGGGCTTATTAATCAAATGCTCCTGACATGCTCTTCGGACTTACTGACAGGATAATTCAAATAATAATATCATTGACAGGGAATTATTCGTCTCCCTGGTTCAACTCAAGGTCTAACTCTTTTAACTTAGCCAACACTTCTTCAAGTGACTTACGTCCAAGGTTACGCACCTTCATCATATCTTCCGGTGTCTTGTTCGTAAGTTCCTCTACAGTATTGATGCCGGCTCTCTTCAAGCAGTTGTATGAACGTACGGAAAGTTCTAATTCGTCGATGCTCATTTCCAGTACTTTTTCCTTCTCATCATCTTCTTTTTCAATCATAACCTCAGCGGCCTGTGCAACCTCTGATAAGTCGATGAATAATTTCAGATGTTCGCTAAGTACTTTCGCAGCAAGGCTGACTGCCTCGTCTGGAAGTAATGTACCTTTTGTCCATACATCTAATGTAAGTTTGTCGTAGTCTGTGATCTGACCAACACGTGTGTTCTGTACTGTCAGGTTTACACGCTCTACCGGTGTATAGATGGAATCAATCGGAATCACATCGATCGGTAAGTCTTCGCTCTTATTCTTATCTGCGCTTACGTATCCTCTGCCTTTTGTAATGGTAAGTTCCATGTACAGCTTGCTGTCTTTGCCGCCGCTTAATGTGGCAATGACCTGCTCAGGATTCATAATCTCGATATCAGAATCCGCCTGGATGTCAGCACCTGTTACAACGCCTTCACCTTCAAATTCGATATATGCGGTCTTTACTTCGTCTGATTCTGATGTGTTCTTGATTGCCAGTGATTTTAAATTCATGATAATCTCGGTCACATCTTCTTTTACACCCGGTATGGAGCTGAACTCATGCAGAACTCCATCAATCTTTACAGAACTGATAGCCGCTCCCGGAAGAGAAGAAAGCATAATTCTTCTCAGAGAGTTGCCGAGGGTCGTTCCATATCCTCTCTCAAGAGGTTCTACAACAAATCTTCCATATTTTTTATCTTCTGAAATTTCTGTAATTTCAATATTAGGTTTATTAAAATCAAACACTACACAGACCCTCCTTATGGGTTAAAGAATGTTTCCGTTTGCTATATTCAGGGATTATTTAGAATATAACTCGACGATCAGCATCTCATCAACAGGAACATCGATTGCTTCTCTTCTTGGAAGCTCTTTTACTGTACCTTTCAGGTTTTCAGCATCCACCTCTAACCATTCAGGAACCATGTTTCCGCCTGTTGCCTCTAAGATATCTTTGTATCTCTGGCTTCCTTTGTGTTTTTCTTTGATTTCAATTGTATCTCCAGCTTTCACAAGGTAAGATGGAATGTTTACCTGCTTGCCGTTAACAAGTACATGCTTGTGGTCAACAATCTGTCTTGCTTCTTTTCTTGTTCTTGCAAATCCCATACGGAACATTACGTTGTCCAGTCTGGATTCAAGAATAATCATCAGGTTCTCACCTGTCATACCTTCTAACTGTTTTGCTTTTGCATAGTAGTTTCTGAAAGGTTTCTCTAATACACCATAGATAAATTTAGCTTTCTGCTTCTCACGTAACTGAAGACCATACTCACTCATTTTTCTGTTAGATCTTTTTAACTGTCTGTTAGATTTTTTGTTAATTCCTAAATAGATTGGGTCCATACCTAATGAACGGCATCTTTTAAGAACTGGAACTCTATTTACTGCCATTTCGCTTCCTCCTAAAATATCAGCGGAAAATTGTATCCCTCACACAGGGCATGACATCCGCACATAAGTTTCTCAAGAATCTTTGCTATCTTCCGAATCACTACACTCTTCTGCGTTTCGGTGGGCGGCATCCGTTGTGTGGTACCGGAGTTACGTCCTTGATGCTTGTTACATCAATACCGCATGCCTGAAGCGCACGGATTGCTGCTTCTCTTCCTGATCCTGGTCCCTTTACGAAAACATCAACTGTTTTCAGGCCATGTACTAATGCTGCCTTTGCTGCTGTCTCAGCTGCCATCTGTGCTGCATATGGAGTAGATTTCCTTGAACCTCTAAATCCCAGACCGCCTGCGCTTGCCCATGAAAGAGCATTTCCCTGTGCATCTGTTAATGTAACGATTGTATTATTAAAAGATGACTGGATGTGTGCTTGTCCTCGTTCAACGTTTTTCTTGACACGTTTCTTTGTCACTTTTTTGGTAACTTTCTTAGCCATTTAAACTAACCTACTTTCTTGAATACTTGTGATTTACGATTACTGATGCCTGTCATGCAGCTAATCTCAAACTGCAGAATTCAGACATATTATTTTTTCTTATTAGCTACAGTTCTCTTAGGACCCTTGCATGTTCTTGCATTTGTCTTTGTCTTCTGACCACGTACCGGAAGTCCTTTTCTATGACGGATTCCACGGTAGCATCCGATTTCTTTCAGTCTCTTGATGTTCAGCTGAATCTCTCTTCTGAGATCACCTTCTACAACCTGAGTTTCATCGATTACTTCACTAATCTTCTTTACATCTTCACTTGTTAAATCTCTTACACGAGTATCAGGATTGATTCCTGCCTCTGCTAAGATACGGCTTGCGCTTGTTCTACCGATTCCATAGATATAAGTTAAGCCGATTTCTACACGTTTGTCTCTTGGTAAGTCTACACCTGCAATACGAGCCATGTGTCTTTCCTCCATTTCAAATCTGTTAATATTGTCCCTAACTGGGATGTCCATCCGTACTCAGAAAGGTGCTTCTGTATTACGAAAAAACATCCAGGCATACATAGCTGCTATGCATACCCTTTCCCGGCACGAAATCTCTTTCGCAAATGACAGCCGGGTATTATAAGCAATATACAAAAGACCACCAACCCTACGGTACCTGCATTCTCAGCAGTCTGGTGTATCCCTACTGTATATTAAACAGCTCCACACACCTCCTGGCGTGTCGCGCTGTCAGCCGCCTAATTCATTCACAAATCTTAACAAGTTTTCCCATTTTTTCACAGCGTCATACAATTCAGACGCATATAAACGGTAATTAACCCTGTCTTTGTTTGTGTTTCGGATTCTCGCAGATTACTCTGACGCTTCCTTTTCTTTTAATGATTTTGCATTTTTCGCAGATTGGTTTTACTGATGATCTAACCTTCATGTCAAATCCTCCTTCCATCCTTTTGCTTTACCATACGTTACGGGCTAATTTTGGGCACACCTCTCCCGAAACAGCCATTTCATATTGTAACACTATTGTTCTGGCAAAGTCAATAGTTTTTTTACTTATCTCTCCAAACAATTCTTCCCTTGCTCAGGTCATATGGAGACATTTCCAACGTCACTTTGTCACCTGGTAAAATCTTAATGAAATTCATACGCAGTTTTCCGCTAATATGTGCAAGCACGATATGCTTGTTCTCCAACTCCACCTTGAACATTGCGTTAGGCAGCTTCTCAACTACGACTCCTTCAATTTCGATCACGTCAGCTTTTGACATACTTTCTAATCCTCCTGCACGTTTGGCACTTTACTATTCTCATTCGTGTCCAAACGAGAATACCTACTAATTACTTCTTTAACTGCTTCATTATCTGCATAAGAAGTACAGATCGTCTTCTTTATTATCTGCAGATGCTTTTTATTCTTTCGTTTTGTATGGCAGACGGTCCTTATCCGGCCGTCTGCCAAATATACATATTCAGCATTGACATCAATTATGACATATATACAGCCTTTATCCCGGCCTTTCTTAGACCTGACAAGCATTCCTGGTGAAAATATCATACTTTTGCTGCTCCTTTGCCCGTTAGGATCTCATTTACGGGATGCTCTGCGGATATACTATTCTCCAAGTATCTTCACGATTTCTGCAAATACATCATCGATATCAATCGTTCCGTCTACTTCTTTTAAGATACCTGCATTTGTGTAATAGTCAATCAAAGGCTGTGTCTGATCATGGTATACACCAAGGCGCTTCTTTACTGTTTCTGGTTTGTCATCATCTCTTAAGATGAGGCTGCCTCCACAGTTATCACACACGCCCTCCACCTTAGTAGGTGCATATTCCAGATGATAAGTAGCCCCGCAGTCTACACAGGCTCTTCTGCCTGACATACGGTTGATGATGTTCTCATCCGGCACTTCCACGTTGATTGCATAGTCCATCTTCTGTCCCAACTCAGCAAGAGCCTTATCCAAAGCCTCTGCCTGTGGGATGGTCCTTGGAAATCCGTCCAGAACATAGCCCTTTGAGCAGTCGTCCTGGTTCACCCTGTCAACGACTAAATCAACTACTAATTCATCTGGAACCAAAAGGCCCTGATCCATAAAAGTCTTGGCTTTTTGTCCCAGCTCTGTTCCATTCTTAATATTGGCTCTAAAAATATCCCCTGTAGAAATATGTGGGATATCATACTTTGCCGCAATCTTCTTCGCCTGTGTTCCCTTACCTGCTCCCGGAGCTCCTAACATAATAATCTTCATAATATTATCCTCGCTTTTATAGCCATATAGCACTTTAACCCGCCGGTTTTATCCACGCTGGGACAAAACTCAGGCGAGCTAAATAGTTTCAATTAATATCCAAGGAAACTGTTCTTCATGGAACTTCCCTTACTATTCAAAAAACCTGTATAGTTGCGTACGAGCATCTGTGCCTCAATCTGTTTGATTGTCTCCAGTACTACACCTACAATAATGATCAAAGAGGTTCCTCCGAAGGATACATTCGCTTTGAATACACCATTGAAGAAATATGGAATTACCTGAACAATAACAAGTCCGCATGCACCGATAAAGATGATATAATTCAAAATCTTCTGCAGATACTCAACAGTCGGCTTTCCTGGACGGATACCCGGGATGAACCCTCCGCTCTTCTTCATGTTATTTGCAATTTCCAACGGATTAAATGTTATTGACGTATAGAAATAAGCAAAGAATATGGTAAGCGCGATATACACGACCAGTCCTAATGAATATATTAAATTATCTGGGTTACACCAGTTATTGGAATTCATCGCCTTTAATATCTGGCTTCCAATTCCTGTGCCATTGCCCTTTCCTAAGAAAGAAGCGATCACAATCGGGAACTGCATCAATGAGGATGCGAAGATAACCGGAATAACACCTGCTGTATTTACTTTCAGCGGAATATGTGTTGACTGTCCGCCATATGTCTTTCTTCCCTGTACTTTCTGGGAGTACTGTACTGCAATCCTTCTCTCACCCCCCTGGAGGATGATAACGAACACTACTACTACCAATAAAACTGCAATAATAATGATTGCTGCAAGTCCCCCCTTTGCCAAAGTCTTTCCTTTGACGAACTGTTCAAACAGTGTCATGAAATCATTCGGTACACGGGAAATAATATTGATGAGCAGGACGATGGAAATACCATTCCCTACACCTTTTTCAGTAATACGCTCACCAATCCACATCAGGAATGCAGATCCTGCTGTAAGTGTACATACTACAATAGCAGCATTTACGAAGTTATATTCTACAAGAAGTCCCTGACGTCCAAATCCGACTGCCATAGCAATGGATTCGATCAGCGCCAGCGCTACTGTGACATAACGGGTAATCGCTGCAATTTTTTTTCTTCCATCTTCGCCTTCTTTCTGCATCTCTTCCAGCTTTGGAATCGCAATGGTCAGAAGCTGCATGATAATAGAAGATGTGATGTACGGTGTAATGCTTAGGGCAAACACAGACATCTGTGTAAAGGAACCGCCGGTGAATGCATCAAAAAAATTGAATGCATCACCGGTCTGATTCGCGAAAAAATTCTGAATATAGGTTGGATCCACTCCCGGCGTCGGCAGCTGGGAACCAAGTCTCACAACGACCAGCATCACGAAGGTATAGAAAAGTCTTTTTCTAATATCCTCGATGTGAAATGCTCTTCGTACTGTTTCTAGCATTAGATCACCTCTGCTTTTCCACCAAGGGCCTCGATTTTTTCAGCTGCTTTTGCACTAAATGCATTTGCCTGAACAGTAAGCTTCTTAGTTAACTCTCCATTTCCAAGAATTTTAACACCATCTTTTGGATTTTTAACAATACCGCTCTCGATCAGTGTTTCAACTGATACTGTAGCGCCATCCTCGAATGCTTCTAAAGCACTTAAGTTAATACCAACGATTTCTTTAGAGTTTCTGCATGTGAAACCTCTCTTTGGTATTCTTCTGTATAAAGGCATCTGACCACCTTCAAAGCCTGGTCTTGGTGCTCCTGAACGAGCTTTCTGACCTTTGTGGCCCTTACCGGCTGTCTTACCATTTCCAGAACCGTGTCCACGGCCCCTTCTGAAATTATCACTCTGCTTAGAGCCGTCTGCTGGTCTCAAGTTTGATAAGTCCATGATCTTACCTCCTTATCTTTTATAATTTACGCTTCTTCTTCAACTTTCACTAAGTGTCTAACCTGCTGTACCATGCCTCTGGTAGCTGCATTATCCGGTAATACAACTGTCTTGTTGAGCTTCTTGAGTCCAAGAGCTTCAACAGTTCTTTTATGCTTCGGCACAGCACCGATTGTAGACTTAACCAGTGTAATCTTTAAATTTGCCATTCTATTTACCTCCTACACGATAGAAAAAATAGCTCTATCCATCTTATACAATAGAGGCGAGCTCTACCTTCTTATGCGATAGAGACAGGCTCTACCTTTTTATGCGATAGAGACAGGCTCTATCTTCTTATGCGATAGAGCAAAGCTCTATCTTATTAGCCTACGATCTCGTCAACTGATTTTCCACGAAGTTTTGCAACTGCCTCTGGGGTCTTGATCTCTTTGAGTCCTTCGATTGTAGCAAGAACTACGTTCTGCTTGTTGTTAGAACCTAAAGATTTTGTACGGATGTTCTTGATTCCTGCCATCTCGATTACCGCACGTGCCGGACCTCCGGCAATAACTCCAGTACCGTCTGGAGCCTTCTTCAGTAATACGGAAGCGCTTCCGAATTTACCGATTACATCGTGTGTTACACTTTCGTTTTCATCCATTGCAACAGTGATCAGTTTCTTTGCTGCATCCTCTTTTCCTTTGCGGATAGCCTCTGGGATTTCAGTAGCTTTTCCTAAACCTGCACCAACATGGCCTTTACCATCGCCAACAACTACTAAAGCTGTGAATCTGAAGTTACGACCACCTTTAACAACTTTGGTAACACGCTTAATTGATACCACTTTTTCTGTTAATTCCAACTGGCTAGCATCAATACGTTCTTGTTTCATATGTGTTCTCCCTTCTTAGAAATTCAACCCAGCTTCTCTAGCTGCGTCTGCTAATGCTTTGATTTTACCCTGGTATATAAAGCCGCCTCTGTCAAAGACAACATCTGTAATACCTTTTTCTTTTGCCTTCTCAGCAATTACTTTTCCTAAATATGCTGCTGCATCAACGTTGTTGGTTTTCTCCAATTCTGCTTTCACGTCTTTCTGAAGAGTGGAAGCTGAAACCAGTGTATTTCCAACTGTATCGTCAATAATCTGAGCATACATATGATTATTACTTCTAAACACAGCTAAACGTGGTCTTTCAGCAGTACCGCTGAAACGGTTACGTAATTTCATGTGTTTTTTTCTACGAACTTCGCTTCTTGATTTCTTACTAACCATTTTCACACTCTCCTTAATTATTTCTTACCAGTCTTACCAACTTTACGTCTGATTACTTCATCAGCATACTTGATACCCTTGCCCTTATATGGCTCCGGTCTTCTCTTGTCTCTGATTTCAGCTGCGTATTGGCCTACTTTTTCTTTATCGATACCTTTGACAGTAATTTTATTCTGACCTTCCAGAACAGTCTCAACACCTTCTGGGTCAGTCATCTCAACTGGATGAGAGTATCCTAAGCTTAATGTCAATTTGTTTCCTGATTTAGCTGCTCTGTAACCAACACCGTTCACTTCCAGAACCTTCTGGTATCCGTCTGTTACACCAACAACCATGTTGTTGATCAGTGTTCTTGTCAGACCATGTAAAGATTTCATTCTCTTTAAATCATTCGGTCTTGTAACGATTACTTCTTCGCCTTCTTTTTTGATTTCCATTTCTACTGGAAGCTCTTTACAAAGAGTTCCCTTAGGACCTGTTACAGTCACTACATTGTTCTCTGCAATGTCAACAGTTACACCTGCTGGGATTGCGATTGGCAGTCTTCCTATACGTGACATACCGTACCTCCTATAACTTAAATTCTCGGAGAAGCTGCTATGTGGCTTCTCTGTTTTCAGTTGCTGTGAGTACTTGAAAATTTCTTTTCTGTACTCTTTTTCTATCGGACATGTTCTTGTCGCTAAGCTCGGAAAGACCTCGCTAAGTTCCAAGAACGGCCTCGCACTAAGTTCGTCCGGCGCTAACGCTTGGACTTACTAAGTTGCTTTCGGCCTACCAAACGAAGCAGAGAACTTCTCCGCCTACGCCAAGTTTTCTGGCTTCTTTGTCTGTGATTACACCTTTGTTTGTGGAAACGATTGCTGTTCCGAGTCCACCAAGTACCTTCGGCATATCTTCGCTGTTAGCATATACACGAAGTCCTGGCTTAGAGATTCTCTTCAGACCGGAAATAACTTTTTCGTTCTTATCTGCACCATATTTCAATGTGATGTGGATTGTCTTGAAGTTTCCATCTTCAACGATGTCAAATTTCTGAATATAACCTTCGTTGAAAAGAATCTCAGCAATCGCGATTTTCATCTTTGATGCAGGAACATCAACTGTATCATGTTTAGCAGTATTTGCATTACGGATTCTTGTAAGCATATCTGCGATTGGATCACTCATAGTCATTGATTATTGACCTCCTTATTTCTATTTGGTGAATTACCAGCTTGCTTTTCTAACACCTGGGATTTGTCCTTTATATGCCAGTTCACGGAAGCAAATACGGCAGATTCCATATTTTCTCAAATATGCATGTGGACGTCCACAGATTCTGCAGCGGTTGTATTCTCTGGTAGAGAATTTTGCATTGCGCTGCTGTTTGATTTTCATTGATGTCTTAGCCATGAATTTCCCTCCTTTACTTAGTGAATGGCATATTGAACTGAGTCAATAATTCACGAGCTTCTTCGTCAGTCTTAGCTGTTGTAACGAAAATTACATCCATACCTCTGACTTTGTCTACTTTATCGTACTCGATTTCAGGGAAAATCAGCTGCTCTTTGATACCAAGAGCGTAGTTGCCTCTTCCGTCGAATGCGTTCGGGTTAACACCTCTGAAGTCACGTACACGAGGTAATGCAAGGTTGATCAGACGATCAACGAACTCATACATTCTTTCTCCTCTTAATGTAACTTTACATCCGATAGCCATGCCTTCTCTGATCTTGAAGTTAGCGACTGAGTTCTTAGCTCTTGTAAGAACTGCTTTCTGTCCGGAAATCTTCTCAAGATCAGCTACAGCTGACTCTAATACTTTTGCGTTGTCTTTTGCTTCGCCTACACCCATGTTGATAACAACCTTGTCAAGCTTCGGCACTTCCATTATATTTTTATATCCAAATTTTTTGATCATTGCATCAACGATCTCATTCTGATATGTCTCTTTCAGTCTACTCAAAGTTCTGGACCTCCTTCCTTGAATTAATCAATCACTTCGCCTGTTGCCTTAGCAACACGTACCTTTTTGTCTCCATCCATTTTGAAACCAATTCTTGTAGCTTTTCCTTTGTGTACATACATAACATTGGAAATATCGATTGGTCCTTCCTGATGGATGATACCGCCATTCTGATTAGCAGCGCTTGGCTTTGTGTGCTTTGTCAGCATGTTGACACCTTCAACCAGAACTTTTCCGTCTTTTTTATTTACAGCAATAACTTTGCCTTCTTTGTCTTTGTCTTTTCCAGCGATTACTTTAACAGTGTCGCCTTTTTTGATCTTCATAGTTGACATTCTCGGCACCTCCCTACAGTACTTCCGGAGCTAAAGAAACAATCTTCATAAACTTCTTGTCTCTGAGCTCTCTGGCTACTGGTCCAAAAATACGTGTTCCACGTGGGTTCAAATCGTCTTTTATAATAACAGCAGCATTTTCGTCGAATCTGATATAGGAACCGTCTTTACGACGTGCGCCTTTAACAGTACGGACAACTACAGCTTTCACAACGTCACCTTTTTTTACAACGCCGCCTGGTGTTGCATCTTTAACAGTCGCAACGATCACATCTCCGATATTGGCATATCTTCTTGTAGAACCGCCAAGTACACGGATACACAGTAACTCTTTAGCACCTGTGTTGTCTGCTACTTTAAGTCTACTTTCTTGTTGTATCATGCAGGTAAACCTCCTTCAAATTATACGCTTATTGAACTATCTGTCCAACATAACCTGCCTAAGGACACATGGTCCAAACTAATGCGGGCATATTATTTTGCTTTTTCTACGATCTCTACAAGTCTCCATCTCTTATCTTTAGATAATGGTCTTGTTTCCATAACTTTTACTTTATCTCCAACGTTACACTCATTCTTCTCATCATGAGCTTTCAATTTATAAGTTCTTTTTACGATCTTCTTATAAAGTGGATGCTTAACGTGGTCTTCAACTGCAACAACGATTGTTTTGTCCATCTTGTCACTAACAACCTTGCCTGTACGGGTTTTTCTAAGATTTCTTTCTTCCACAGTACGACCTCCTATTCAGCTTTAGAAGCTTCAGTTATCACTGTCTGGATACGAGCGATATTCTTTCTCACTTCTTTGATTCTGCTTGTATTATCTAACTGGTTAGTTGCATTCTGGAATCTTAAGTTAAAGAGTTCCTTCTTAGCAGCTACTAATTCTTCATTTAATTCCTCAACGGATTTTCCTTTTAATTCTTGTACAAATGTATTAATTTTCACTGTTATCACCGCCTTCTAAGTCTGCGCGAGAAACGATTTTGCATTTGCAAGGTAACTTATGCATTGCAAGTCGAAGTGCCTCTCTAGCTGTTTCCTCTGGTACTCCTGCAATTTCAAACATAACGCGGCCCGGCTTAACTACTGCTACCCAGTATTCCAGGGCACCTTTTCCTTTACCCATACGAACTTCAAGAGGTTTATGAGTTACCGGCTTATCCGGGAAAATTTTGATCCAAACTTTACCACCACGTTTGATGTAACGTGTCATAGCAACACGGGCTGCCTCGATCTGGTTGGAACGAATCCAGCATGGCTCTGTTGCAACGATACCGTACTCACCGTAGGAAATCTTGTTGCCTCTTAAAGCTTTTCCTTTCATGGTGCCACGGAACTGTTTACGACGTTTAACTCTTTTTGGCATTAACATTATTTATCGCTCCCTTCCTTATCTGCTTTAGTCGGAAGAACTTCGCCTTTGTAAATCCAAACCTTTACACCGACTTTTCCGTAAGTTGTGTCAGCTTCTGCGAATCCATAATCAATGTCAGCTCTCAGTGTCTGAAGCGGGATAGTTCCTTCACTGTAGAACTCTGTACGGGCCATATCAGCTCCGCCAAGACGTCCTGAAACAGATGTCTTCACACCAAGTGCTCCGGACTTCATTGTTCTTGACATGCAGGACTTCATAGCACGTCTGAATGAAATACGGTTCTCAAGCTGCTGAGCAATGTTCTCAGCTACTAACTGAGCATCTTTGTCAGGTCTCTTAATTTCTTTGATATCAACGATCAGCTTCTTGTCTGTGAACTGCTTTAACTCAGCTTTCACTTTCTCGATCTCAGAACCGCCTTTACCGATTACTACACCAGGTTTAGCTGTATAGATGATGATCTTAACGCGGTCAGATGCTCTCTCGATCTCGATTCTTGAAACACCTGCGCTGTATAATTTCTTCTTAAGGAATTTTCTGATTTCATGGTCTTCTACCAGGTTGTCTGCGAAATCTTTTTCTGCATACCATTTGGAGTCCCAGTCTTTGATAACGCCGACTCTTAAGCCATGAGGATTAACTTTCTGTCCCATTATTGCCCTCCTTATTATCTTTCATTAAGCACGATTGTGATGTGGCTCATTCTCTTCTCGATTCTATAAGCTCTGCCCTGTGCTCTTGGTCTGATTCTCTTCATTGTTGGTCCTTTATTTGCGTAACACTCTTCAATATAAAGGTTCTCAACATTCATACCGTTGTTGTTCTCAGCATTTGCGATTGCTGATTTTAATAATTTCTCTATTACACTTGAAGCATATCTTGGATTATAAGCTAAAATACCAAGTGCTGTCTGTACATCCTTACCTCTGATGGCATCCAATACGAAGCAAGCTTTCTGAACTGACACTCTAGCGTAAGAAATCTTAGCTGATGGTCTTGTGTCTTTCTGCTCATTTCTTTCTCTCTTGATTTGGGATCTATGTCCTTTAGCCATGGATGAACCCTCCTTTCGAATACTCTATATTATCTAACCTTTGACTTCTTGTCGTCTTTTCCGTGTCCTCTGTATGTTCTGGTTGCTACGAACTCTCCGAGTTTGTGTCCAACCATATCTTCTGTAACATATACAGGCACATGCTTTCTTCCGTCATGGACAGCAAAAGTGTGTCCAACGAATGACGGGAAGATTGTAGAACGACGTGACCATGTCTTAATAACTGATTTATCACCTGCAGCGTTCATAGCGTCAACTTTTTTCAGTAAGCTTTCGTCTGCAAATGGTCCTTTTTTAAGTGAGCGAGCCATAAGTTCTAACCTCCTTGTAAACTAATTATTTGATTGCTTTTCCATCTCTTCTTCTTACAATTAACTTGTTAGAAGCTTTGTTTTTCTTACGTGTCTTAAGACCAAGTGCCGGTTTGCCCCATGGTGTACATGGACCTGGACGTCCGATACCTGTCTTACCTTCACCACCACCATGCGGATGGTCGTTCGGGTTCATAACGGAACCACGTACTGTAGGTCTGATACCCATGTGACGTGTACGACCTGCTTTACCAACGTTGATCAGGTTGTGCTCTCCGTTACCTACGACACCAACAGATGCTCTGCAAATGATTGGAACCATTCTCATCTCACCAGATGGAAGTCTCAGTGTTGCGTATTTTCCTTCTTTAGCCATCAACTGAGCGCTGTTTCCTGCTGAACGAACAAGCTGTCCGCCTTTTCCAGGATATAACTCGATGTTGTGGATCTGTGTACCAACCGGAATCTCAGAAAGCGGCAGGCAGTTTCCTACTCTTACTTCTGCTTCTGGTCCGTTCATAACCTTCATTCCGTCCTTTAATCCTTCTGGAGCAAGGATGTAAGCCTTCTCGCCGTCTGCATAGCAGATTAATGCGATGTTAGCTGATCTGTTCGGATCGTACTCGATTCCAACTACTGTTGCCGGAATTCCGTCTTTCTTTCTCTTGAAGTCTACGATTCTATATTTCTTCTTAGCTCCGCCTCCGCGGTGTCTAACTGTGATTTTACCCTGATTATTACGACCAGCTTTTCTGCTCTTGGAATCCAGTAAGGACTTCTCAGGAGTTGTCTTTGTGATTTCAGAGAAATCAGAGCCAGTCATCTGTCTTCTGGAAGGTGTATATGGGTTATATGTTTTGATTCCCATTACTATCTCTCCTTTCGTTTTGCCTGATTATTTGTTTCACGGAATTGCACCGTATATTGTTGACTGATGCTCGTACATCAAGCAGAGCTGCCTGATTAGGTGCATCAAGTGATATCAAGTTCCGTGCGCCTAGGCTCGATAAGACCTCGCCAAGGCTTGGGAACGGCCTTCTCACTAAGTTCGCTGTAAGCTTACTAAGTGTTCAGTGCCTACAGTCCCTCAAAGATCTCGATATCAGCGCTATCATCTGTTAACTGAACGATAGCTTTCTTTGTCTTAGCTGTTTTTCCGTATGTCATACCACGTCTTTTTGTTTTGCCATCAAGATTCATAGTATTTACGCTTTTTACCTTTGTTCCTGCGAACATTTTTTCAACAGCTTCTTTGACCTGTGACTTTGTAGCCTCTGTGTGAACTAAGAAAGTGTATTTCTTATCAGCCATGAGCTCCATTGTCTTCTCAGTAACTACTGGTTTAAGGATTACATCATAATATTGAACGTTAGCCATTATGCGTACACCTCCTCGATCGTTGCAACAGCAGCTTTCGTAGTGATTACTGTGTTGTATTTTAAGATATCAAATACGTTAAGTGTATTTGTATGAGCCGTCTTCACGCCTGCGATGTTTCTTGCAGAAATTTCAGCATTTGTATTACCATCTTCCAGAACAACCAGTGCTTTATTCACATTCAGGTTGTTTAATACTGCCTGGAATTTCTTTGTCTTGATCTCGTCGAAGCTCAGGTCATCGATTACGATGAACTTGTTCTCCTCTACTCTTGAAGTAAGAGCGGATTTCAGAGCTGCTCTCTTTTCTTTCTTGTTCATCTTGAAAGAGTAGTCTCTCGGTACTGGAGCAAATACAACTCCACCGCCTGTCCACTGCGGAGATCTTGTAGAACCCTGTCTTGCATGACCTGTTCCTTTTTGTCTCCATGGTTTTCTTCCGCCTCCGGAAACTTCAGAACGTGTCTTTGCTTTCTGTGTTCCCTGACGATTATTTGCAAGCTGGCTTACAACTGCCATGTGTACTAAGTGTTCGTTAACCTCAACACCGAATACAGCATCGTTCAAATCGATTGTACCAACTTCTTTACCTTCGATATTATAAACAGATACGTTTGCCATCTGTGTGTTCCTCCTTTCTTACGTCAATCAGACTAATTTGCAGCCTTTACAGTTTCTTTGATTGTTACCAGGCATTTCTTTGGTCCCGGTACTGAGCCTTTTACTAAAAGCAGATTGTTTTCAGCATCAACTCTTACAATTTCAAGATTCTGAACTGTAATCTTCTTGTTACCCATCTGTCCTGGCATCTTCTTGCCCTTGAATACCTTACTTGGATCAGATGCTGCACCGTTAGAACCTGCGTGACGGTGGAACTTAGAACCGTGTGTCATAGGTCCTCTGCTCTGATTGTGACGCTTGATTGCACCCTGGAATCCTTTACCTTTTGAAATTGCAGTAGCATCGATCTTATCGCCTGCTTCAAAGATATCAGCTTTGATTTCCTGAGCCAATGTATATTCCTCTGCGTTGTCAAATTTGAATTCTTTTACATATCTCTTGCCAGAAACACCAGCTTTGTCAAAGTGTCCCTTTTCAGCTCTTGTCACACCATTTCTGTGTGCAATTTCTTTCTTGCCGCTCTTGTCTTTTGTGACAATCTTTTCTTTCTTGTCAACAAATCCGACCTGAACTGCGCTGTAACCGTCATTCTCAACTGTCTTAACCTGTGTTACTACACATGGTCCAGCCTGGAGTACAGTTACCGGAGTCAAAACTCCATCTTCGTTGAAGATCTGAGTCATTCCGACTTTAGTAGCTAAGATAGCTTTCTTCATTATAATTACCTCCTGTGATTTACAGCGGAACGCGTTATGCGCTCATCCTAAATTTTAGGAATACTGTTTTCATTTTGTTCTTACTTGTTTTTCATTTTGATATCAATGTAAACACCTGCCGGCATCTCCAGTCTGGATAATGCGTCCACAGTCTTCTGTGTTGGTGTAATGATATCGATGAGTCTCTTATGAGTTCTCTGCTCGAACTGCTCTCTGGAGTCTTTGTACTTGTGTACAGCTCTCAGGATTGTTACTACTTCCTTCTTAGTCGGAAGTGGTACTGGTCCACTCACTTGTGATCCGTTCTTTTTTACAGTTTCGATGATTTTCTTTGCAGATGCATCAACCAACTGGTGATCATATGCCTTCAATGTGATTCTCATTACTTGACTTGCCATAAAAAAAGTCGCCTCCTTTTCGTACTTTTGTTTGAGTACGACAAGCGGTGACTGTACACTCTCCCGTGTGTGTCGTGAGAAACTCACACGTTGTTTCATACCTCTTATCTTTGATAATCAGTAATCAGTTGTGATTCGTACAGTGACTTGTCGTCAGTTTCCTAACTTGACATTCGCTCCACGGAAAACCTGCTATTGTGCTCTTTGCACTTAGCAGCAACCTCACGCTTCATCGCTATCATGCCACAGCTTTTTTAGTATAGCGGATTCGCCCGCATATTTCAAGTGGTTTTTCGGAATTATTGTATTTTTTTTCGTACAATCTCATCTTTTAGAAATAATGCACATTTTCTTCTCCGCCAAAACATATTTATATAGAAGAAACTACTTCAAAATATCCATTTCTATTCTCGTACCACCGTTGGAAGTATAGCTTATTTCCCTTATAAATTGCAAGGTATTCTTTCTAATCTTAATGAATTTGTGAAAACCTTATAAAAAAAATAAAATTAGAATTTCTTTCCTTGACATCACCGTGGTAAAGTGATATAGTGAAAGCAACTTAAAGGGCAGTAACCAATAACGGTTTCCCAATATTTCGGAAGGCGTTTTTTTCTTATAATATACGAATGATTGAACATCTCCTTTAAGTTTTGACCATTTTATTTATGGTTGCTATTGCAGTTATACCACTGCCGATTGTTTCCCCCAAGAACAGTCTTGCTTTGGTAAACTCCAATTAATATATACATCCTCATTGTAGGACATTCCCCAGATTTGTATATAATACAAACTGCAAGGCAACGAGGAAAAACCTCTCAATGACATACCAAAAGCGAAAAGCACGACTGCGGTCGTGCTTTTCGCTTTATCCTCTCTTTATCCGAAACAGCTTTCTCATAAATCACTTCGCCTGTCTCATTTTGAGTTTCAACATTGCTGTCACTTTCCTGGCATCCAACTCTGTTACATTATTTTCACCTACAACGCAGGTCTCTATCCCTTCCTCACTCTTATTCATATCCTTAATCCCGGAAAGGTATCTATTTTCTACCACAAATCCACCATTCACGCCGCTGAATTTCAGACCTGTGACCGGAATCCCACGGATTCCAAGTTGTTCACAGGTATTCGCATAATCCACATCACTGTTCCCCCAGCCATCAGAAGATATAATCACACCGTCCGCGCGCATACATTCCGCCATCACTGCCGCGCGAGTACCAACAAGTATTTTATCCTCATTATCATCCGGGGTACCGACCACGATGACTCCCAGAAGATCCAGATCTTCGTCTGCCGAAACCACATCCAGCAAAGGATCACGAAAATGATGCAGCGTAGTTTCCTTCGTTGATGGTCCAATTCCCATAACTTTTCCTCCCTTTACGCATCTAGTCCTGCTACTGCATAGAACGAATCATGCCATCCCGATATTCATTGGGTGTAAGCACAATCGGCATATTCCCCATATCTATAATAGAATGTCCACCTTCCACCCCGGATGGTTCTTTCGGAAAAAGCCATGTGTCATACATCGCGCCCTGGCCTGCGACCTGCTTGATAATTACAACTTTTTTCTTCCCCTGGCGTGCAACATCATGATATTCATGCCGTTCTGTACAAAGCTCACCCTTCATCTTCTTTAGCTGTTCTCTGAATAATTGAAGAAATTTATCGCACGCCCGATGAGCTGCCATTGGTCCAGGTCGTTCCTGTCCCATCCCCGCCTTAAGAGTCACATCAAATGAAATAATATAATCCTCTTCCGACGGTGTTCCCGCTCTGTTCAAAAATAATTTTTCTTTCAGGTTCCCTTCTGAGGACCCAAATTCATGAGTCTGTTTCCCTTCTGTATCTACACCGGTAAGAACCAAATAGACGCCCGTTAGCGTATGGGTAATCCCTTCCCCAAGCTTTCCCAGCACCTTTGTCGAGATTGGAATGATATCCATAATCGTATTCGTCCACCGATCATGTTCTCCCGGTGGAATAATATTGACAGCAATATCTTCAATCAGCGGCTCTTCCTTCAATATTTCAGGAATGCACGAACGATTGACAGTCATAAGGCCATCAGCAGTCACCTTATTCTCCCCGCCTTCCACTACCCGGTTCATATGAAAAGCCTTAATAACTAGCCGGCGCAGGTCTTTCACTTCTTGTTCCACGAACTAACACCTTCTTTTCTTCAAAGGGGTCAGGCCCCTTCGCTCTCCGTTTTTCGAGTTTTGTGACAAAAAAGGGACAATCCCACCGGAACGTCCCTTTTTGCGTCTGTATACTACACTTGTCTGTATATTAGACTTTAGCTACATATTCGAATGGCAGCGGAACAATCTTGCCCGGTGTCTCAATCTTGATGAGCTGTTCAAGTGTTGCTTTTACAATATTCGTCTGCATTTCTACATCATTCGGCGCACCTGCGTTGGCACCCATCGGTACTAACGGAGCTACGGCACGAGGTGTACCGGTCTGACGAACGACCGGAGGAAGAGCTGCAATAATAATTGTAGGAATTCCAGCTTCTTCAATTGCTCTCTGCACCAAAACTGCAGAGCGGTGGCAGGTGCCTCAGCCAGCGGTCAGGATGACTGCATCTACATCTTCATCTTTGAACATCTGTGCAATTGCAGGTCCTGTCTCGTTTTTGAATTTCTCCTGGTTTCCGCCGCCACCCATGAATCCAGCATGTACCGGTGCGCAGGATCTGATAAATCCTTCTGCAGCCAGTTCGTGAATTCTATCGATCGGGAACATACAGTTGATGTCTTTATTAACATCACCGTTATCATATCCACCATGGGATACCATCAGTTCACTTGATGGTGTGTCGTTCGTTATCTTTCTCCATGTAGAGTCTCCGGCCAGATTAAATCTTTCCTGACTCTTGCAGTGTACCCCGGCTGCTGTCGCAAGGGCGATGGACATGTCCTTTAATTCTTTCTTTACAGGTGTCCATACTGCCGGAGGAGTAATCGGAACGTAAATTTCTGACTGTAAACCTTTTGTGGTTGTCAAGCTCATTCTTCTACCTCCTTAGTTTTCGCGTTCGCTTTACGCATTTCTTCCTGACGTCTGTTATATGTGTCCAGATTGCTTACGTACTTATCATTGGCTTCCGGGCCGAGCTGCTCTACGAAACTCGTGTTCCAGGCAACTTCCTGTCCCACCACCAGGGGATAATCAGTGATCAGCATACGCATCGGTATCTTCAGATATCCTAGTCTGCCTTTCAGATCGATCCCAACGCATCCGTCGTGGATCTCTACGATGACCCCTTCCATACGAATAATCTTATCACCATACTTTAATTCTTTCATCTTAGTCGTATTTCTCTTTTCTCTTCTGGCTCATCGGCAGAGACTGCTCGTTCTTCACCAGTTCAATCGGCTTACCTGTTACGTTGGAAATCAATTCTACGTTTGTAGCCTTGACATTTGGATTCCACTTTCTCTCGGCAGTCTTAACTTCTTCTCCAGCCATTGCATTCTTTAACATTCCAAGTGCTCTGATTGCATCCTCATGGCACAGAGTGTTGCATGCAAGAACTTCGTTCTCGATACCTGACTCAGATTTATTATTATCAACCATATTGGTCATGTATTTGTTACCAACGACCAGAGCCCCCTGAACTGCACAGAAAGACATACCAACTACTGGGATTCCGCGCATTCCGATCTGCTCGTGATGACTTGCAAAATCAATATGGTTGTTGCCGAAGCCTTCTGTAGTAATAAATGCACCATCTGCATCCATCATTTCTACCATCATACCAACACGTTTAGAAACATAGAATTTCTCTGCGTTGATCTGTGGGCTTCCAACGAAGATGATACCGCACAGGTCCACTTCTGTGTCATGAAGTGCTTCAAGAACAAGCGGCTCTCTCCAGTAATGTCTGGACATCTCCTTTGATGCAGGTCCGATACAGGTCAGTGCATGGATACATCCATCCAGAACCTCTAACGGAGATACACAAACAGGTACATTGCCAAGGTCAACATTCGGCTTTGCCCCAAGTACGCCGACCGGCTCTACCGGAAGAATCAGGTTATCATGCATAGCTCCCTGTCCCATGATCTCTTTTACAATGACTACTTTCTTCTTACCTGGTCTTCTGACCTGGTTGAATGTTTCTGTATCAACAACCAGTGAGTCGTCCTCCAATGCCTTTAACGCCTCTCTGATTTCCTGTGTAATGTGATCTGTAGCTGTGTGTGCCGCAAGAGGACCTGGTCTCTCCATGTTGGTTCCCTCTTTGATCGTCACCTGAGTCTTAATAAAGATCTCACCCTTGTCAGGTGCACCAGGACGGTTCCACATGATATTCTCATCCAGATATCCTTCTGAAGAACCGAATTCCCCAATCTGCACTCCATTGGCATCTGTTCCTGTAACCATCATGATTACGCCGTCCAGTACTCTTGTAGTACCGCTTCCGACTTCGCTTTCACCCTCTTTGCAGGCGATTGGCTGTACGTCCATGATTGTCTCAGAATATGTGTGATAATCTTCTGGTGTGATGATATCAATCTTCAGGTCATATACTAATTCCTGAGATTCTACACACTCTTTTTCAATTCCTTCACGGATATATAATGTAGTTCCTTCGATCTTAGTCTCTGGTCCACGTTTTACTTCCGTGATCTTATAATGCTTTCTTGTAAGGCTTCTGACAATCTTCTCTTCCTCAGCTACTGCCTGAACAGCTTCTGCTGCCTGTACTGCAGGTGCCGGAATCGGTGCTGGTGCAGCTCCTCCTGCAACGCCTAACGGAAGCTCGATATCAATGTCTTTACCTTCCCCAATATGAATCTTGAGTACTCCGCCCGGTGTAGATACCGGTGCAGCTGGTGCAGCCGGAGCAACAGCTTCCGGTACTTCTTCCTCAACTGCTTCTTCTGCAGCTTCCTCAACAACCTTAGCCCCTTCTACAACATCTGCTGTCAAAGGACACAGAGAATCACAGGTCTTTGTAAGCTTTGCGCCTAATACCTGTTCAATTGTCAACGCACCCTCCAGGTCCAGGAGTCCAGAATCTACCAAATCATCAAAAATGGCAGGATCTTCCAGATTGGATGCCTGAATTGTAATGCCTTCTTCGGCCCTGCAGCAGAGCACCGCAGGATCTTTCGCATGTTCTTTCGCTGTTTCAGCTGTAATTGACATACTTTATTCCTCCTTTTATCTTATATCCCAAGGACATACCAATTTTCACGCCCTTTAGGCAGCCGCACAATAGCTGATACGGCTGTATATGGAAACAGTGCTTTCGCCGATTCCATATAGTTACTTAGTTCATCCTTCCCAGAACAAATATAATCCAGGAAAATCTATTTTCCAACAGGAAACCAGATCTACTTGCCCAAAGGCAGCTGGTCTACCTGTTTAGAAACGGTTAATCTTCTATATAATGGATGGTTGATCGTTCTCATCACATGATCTGTCTGATGGAACACTTTCAGCTTCATCTTAGGAGCTGAACCCATGACCGTATTGGAACAATCTGAACAGTTACCGATGATAATGTACTCAGCGCCATCCTTCTTGAACTGCAGACACTTCTGTGCCTGTCCAGGACAATTTCCCGGGTTCTCGCATTTCAATGTGCCATTCTTCATCTCAAGTGCCTGTTTACATCTGGCTACGGATACAACCTCTCCATGCATTTTTCCACAAATATCTCGCATCCTTTCCTCGCTTCCTCCGCAGGCACATACCAGAAGGCCTACCGGAGCGCCATGCAGGTCTGGAAGATCTATCGTAACGATGATTCCACCTGTTGTCTTAGTAACAGGGTCCTCCATAGTCGTCGCTTTTCCTGTAAATGGACCGCCCATGATAATCTCGCCATACACGCCGTCGATCCCGCCAGACATCTCGATCATATCTTTCACGCTTGTCCCTACCGGAACATCCATGTATACATGAGCCTCATTACCACCATTCAGTTTACCGATCACGGTCATATTCTTACTATAGCATGGCTTCTTAAGTTCAATTGCTTCTGCTACACGCAGTACAGTCTCTACATTAATAACGATAGAATCTGCTGCTGACGGAAGCTGGGTCGGGTCTAACAGCTTGCCCAGTGCTTCTCTTACTACCGCGCGTTCCTCTCCCATCGGATAAATGTCTGGAAGGAGATGAATTGAGATATTCTCTTCTTCACGGATTGCTTCACGAATCGTCTCTACAGCCTTCTTATTCTTCGCTTTAATTGCAAAAATAGCTTTGGCTGCATTTGAAATCTCCATGCAGTACTTCACACCTTTGAGGGTCATCTCCATGTTCTCCTCGATCTGGCGGATGTTGTGGTAAAGTCCTGGTTCACATTCAGCTGCATTCACCAGAATGTATCCACCCTTTAGATCTGTACCAAGCTTCACGCCTGTTGGGAAACCTGCGCCTCCCATTCCAACGACGCCTGCCTCTTTCACCATCTCCAGAGGTGTACCTTCATGAATTGGTACAAATTCTTCCTTCTGCTCCTCATCAGGGGCAATCACGATACGATCCTCAAGAACGGACTCAACACTTCCATAAACACTGGAAAAAATGTTCGCGCCTAATCCCTTTGGAACAGCAATCAGCGTACCCTTCTCTACCCTGTCTCCGGCTTTTACGACCGGATCACAAGGAGCACCTACATGCTGTCTTAGCAAAAACTGTAAATTCTCCATGACCTACTTCTCCTTTTAGGTTATATATTATTTATCTTATCTATACTTCATGATGCATCTTCTTGCATCTCCAGCATCCAGTCAGCAAAGCCGCTGGACCTATAGATACCTTCTATCAAACAAAAGGCAGCATACGGTGATTTGTATTATGCTGCTTAATATAGTAAGTTTGTGAAATTATTCCCACAAATCTGTTTTTTGGCGGAGGCATGTGGGAATCGAACCCACCCAGGACGCTACAAACGCCCAACACTGGTTTTGAAGACCAGGAGGCACACCAGTTACCCTTCTACCCCCATATTCAGTTTTTCTAGGTTTTACAGGCTTTTTCTATAAGCAGCACTGTAATTGTGAAAAATAAATTTTTGGAATTACACATTCAATTCGTTAATTTATTTTCTCCCTTACCTGTTTTTTATATTACCAAATAATCGTTGACTTTTCAAGGGTTTTCGTACATAATATTAAATATAAACTGAACTTCATACTAGAACGCGGTCTATTTGTGGTTTTTTTATCAATTTTACCCGTTGTGCGTAACTGGATCCCTTCTATATAATAGGGATTTTCCAATTCATTATTGGATCACTCATAGACAAGTTCTATAAACTACCAATTAGGAGGAAGGATTATGAACTACAATCCAAAAATCAATCTGGATGCATTCGAAGCAGCATTCAAAGCAATCGACACTCATACTGTCGGAGAGTTTACCCGTATCATTATGTCAGGTTTCCCGGAATTAAAGGGAGATTCCATGATGGAGCGCAAGCAGTACCTTGCTAAAAATTATGACAAGTATCGTCAAGCCCTGATGTTCGAGCCGCGCGGGCACCACGATATGTTCGGCGCACTGGTCACAGAGCCGGTGAACCCAGAAGCAGACTTCGGAGTTATTTTCATGGATACAGGTGAATACCTGAACATGTGCGGACACGGTACAATCGGAACGACAACAGCCCTGATCGAAGCAGGACTGGTTCCAGCCGTTGAACCATATACAGAAGTAGTATTGGATGCTCCGGCTGGTCTTATTCGTGTAAAAGCAGAAGTAAAGAACGGTAAAGTTCTCAACGTGACCCTTACAAATGTACCTGCTTTCCTTTATAAGGAGAATTTAACTACCGTCGTTGATGGAAAAGAAATCAAATATGACATCGCTTTCGGCGGCAGCTTCTTCGCACTCGTTGATATTGAACAGCTCGGATGGACCGTAGATGAGAACTCTATTCCCAAATTAACAGATTTTGGTATGAAGGTCGTAAAACAGGTAAATGAGGAAGTAGAAATCAAACATCCTGAATTGGATATCACAACCGTTGACTTAGCAGAGCTCTACTGTCACACACAGACAGATGGATGCAATTACCGCAATGTTGTAATTTTTGGAGACCATATGGCTGACCGTTCTCCATGTGGAACCGGAACAAGTGCAAAGCTGGCAACTCTTTATGCACGTGATGAAATCAAGATCGGAGAACCATTTGTATATGAAAGCTTCATCGGTTCTCAGTTCAAAGGCGTTATCAAAGAGGAAGCACAGGTCGGTGAATTTAAAGCAGTGATTCCACAGATTACAGGCAGTGCCTATATCACAGGAGAGTCTACTTACGTAATCGACCCAGATGATCCTCTGAAATATGGCTTCAAGGTATCAAGAGGTTAATTTAGAAACTACGTAGTTTCTAAGAAAATATCTTTTCTATCAGATATTATTTCTATAAATTATATTTTTAACCAGATTATATCACTTTCTAAAGAAATCGGTGTCGGACTTTAAGTCCACACCGATTTCACTTTTTTACTGTACGAATCGGGACTGTAAATGTTCAATAAGGTGTACTTATGGGACTACTAATGTCCCATAAGATATGATATACTATACAACGAAACCGAAATAAGCAATATGAAGGAAGTGAGGGTATTATGCCACGAAAGAAACAGACAACCAAGAGCAAGATTGTAAAGGCTGCCTGGAACTTATTTTATAAAAATGGGTACGACAATACAACTGTAGAAGATATCATTAAACTGTCAAAGACATCAAAAGGAACCTTTTACCACTATTTTAAAGGAAAAGATGCCCTTCTTACTACATTATCAGATCTGTTTGACCAGCAGTACGAAGAAATCAATAATACATTGGACCAATCGCTCTCAGCCAGGGAAAAGCTCCTTCTTCTGAACCATGAGCTGTTTTATATGATTGAAACAAGCATCGATATCAATCTGCTTGCTTCGTTGTATTCCTCACAGCTCATAACAAAAGATAACCGTTCCCTGCTGGACGATGACCGCTATTATTTTCAGTTGATCACAGAGATCATAGAGAATGGAATCCGCTCCAACGAATTCAAGAACACTTCCTCTGTGGAGGAGCTGGTTAAGATCTATACAATGTATGAAAGAGCTCTTTTATATGACTGGGCGCTCTGTGAAGGAAAATATTCACTGTCCGTATACAGTGACAGACTTCTGCCGCATGTACTGGATAACTTTGAACAGGGACTCTGATGTTGCTGTCAAACATTGTATTTTTCGACAAAAACTGATATGATTAAGAAAAACAAATGGAGGTACTACCTGTGTTAGAAGAACCAATCATTACAAACGAAGAAACCAATTGTCCGTTAGCAGAAGATACCGCAGCAGATACTACGCCTGCTGCTACTCAGGCTAATACAGATGCCTCTAATATCGTATCCTTTACCAGCGAAGCACCTGTAAAACCTGCAGCAGTTCCTGTAGTCGAAGCTGCTGCACCAGAGCCGTCTCCCGTGACTCCGCCTGTCTCATCCATTCAAACACCTAAGCCAGAACCCAAGACATCAGAACCTGTCAGGCCGCAGACCGAGAAGATCGTAAAGGACTCCTTCCAGAGCACTGCTTCTCAGATAAAGGCTGAAACGGATGATATCTTTGCAGAGGAAGATGCACCGGATAAGAAGAGGTTCCATTTTAAAAAAGAAGATAAGGAATTCTTCCGGGACAAGTGGATCCTTTCCCGTATCAGTGATGAGAATCTGATGGATTACTTAAAACTGGAGCAGAGACGTACGGAATTACAGCAGGAAGCAAAGGATATTAAAGAGAAACGGATTCTCAAAGCCTTTGAGATCACGGTCGGACTTGCTGCCGGTGTAGCCGTTGTATATCTGCTTAAGGATAATCCGTCCATTCTGGTCAATATCCTTTACATAGCAGGAATCTTAGGTGCACTCTGGGTATATAAGAATCCAAAAGATAAGAAGAAGTAATTAAAAAATGGAGGAAGTGCAAAGTGAGTGTGCACTTCCTCCGTTTTTCTTTCTGATCATAACAGCATGTCCGTCTGATTTAAATCTCCTGTCTTACACCAGACATTCCTGCATGGCTTCTGCCTCAATACCTGCATTCTCCATTGCTTTGCTGACTACCTCACGTTCCTCCAAATCAGAACACCAGGACAGCCCACATCCGGCGGATAAAGACCTCGGCACCGGTATAAGCCTCCCCGGAACCTGTTTTCCCTTACAAGCCTTCTCCATTGCCATTGCATCTGCTGTTGTATGAAATGTTACTACTAATTTTAACTCTTTTTTTCTCATCTTACCTTATTCAATGATGACAGCGAATCCATCCTCAATCTCGGAAGATGTTGTCTTCTTGCCATGATCCTTGGCATACTTCTCTACATTCATCTTCTGGTGCGGCTCTGTAACAAGTACTTTGACCGCTTCATTCGCACCTTTTAACGCTGCTGCAGTCAGCATCAGCGGTTCCGGACAGGAAAGACCTCTTGCATCTACTTCCTTCATATTATTTTACCTTCTTTCATAGAATACTACTTTATATTCAATACTTCAACTCATTTTTTATGAGAGGGTCTTCATAGGGGTCTGACCCTTTTACAAAAGGGTGTCCAAACAGGCAGTACCTTCATGGACTCCCCCTATGAAATAGTATGGACGGCTAAGCTTTTTCGCGCTTATTTGTGAATGCGATCAGGAAACATACCGCAATACAGATGATTACTGCTACTTTTCCGTTGAGCGGTACTGCACCCGCAACAATTTCCTGAGTCTCTGCGTTCATAGCAGTTCCGCTTGCTGCAAGGCCAAAGTTATGACATGCTGCTGCACCTGCGAACATTCCCAGTACGGTCACTGCAGAATCAGAAGATCCCTGGCCTGCCAGAATCAGTTGTCTTAACGGACATCCGCCTGCCAGGACTGCTGCAAAACCTACTGCATACATTCCCAAAATATTCCATAAATGCTCAGAATGTGCAATAATTCCAGGAGTATTGAATCCAAGAACGAATTTTCCTGTCGCAATATTGAAAATCAGCATTACAACAAATAATCCGCCGATTACAGTCAATAAATCGAAATTCTTCATCAGCATCACGTCACGGATACCTCCTGCGAAGCACATTCTGGACTTCTGTGCAACTGCACCGAAGATCAGGCCGCCGATCAAGGACATGATAATTGGTGCATGAAGACTTCCCGGTCCGGCTTCACTTGCTTTCAGCAGAGTCGTTGCCGTAGAAAGCACCAATACGCCCAGCATCAATGCAGGCAGTACCACGCCGCTCGTCTTATTGGTAATATGTGCTCTTCCAAGACTGAAACCATTCTTTAAAGCAAATACACCTGTTCCTACTCCGAGGATAAATCCAATCAGAGCCACCCATGCATTCAGGTCACCGGCTGACATTCTGATGACCATACGCAGAGGACATCCAAGGAATACCAGTGAACCGATCATGATGACCATTCCGAGGATGAAACGGATCATAGGTGATGAGCCTGCTGTCGAACGATACTCCTTTGTTGCTGCTGAAATAATAAAGGCACCTAATACAAGCCCGATAATCTCAGGTCTTGCGTACTGAACTACTTCTGCCTGATGCATTCCCAGTGCTCCTGCCGTATCACGGATAAAGCAGGCAATACAAAATGCCATGTTCGCAGGGTTTCCGAAATATGCAAGACACGCTGCAACAAGTCCGCATATCACGCCCGCGATTGCTAATTTTTTCTTTGAATCTGATAAATTCATGTTTGTTTCCCTCCTAGTCTGCTGCTAATTCTCTCACTGCCTTAATTGCAAACTCTACCTCTTCTTCTGTATTGAAATGTGAGAAGCTGAACCTTACAGCGCCCTGCGCCTCTGTCCCCAATGACTTGTGCATCAGCGGTGCGCAGTGTGCTCCTGGTCTGGTGGAAATCCCATAATTCATGAATAATTCATCGCTCACCTCGGAAGAGTCGTAATCTCCAATGTTAAACGTCACGATCGCACATCTTTTCTCAGCCTCAAAGTCTCCATATACCGTAACTCCGTCGATCTGGGTGATTCCCTTGTAAAACTGACGCATCAGGGAAGCTTCTTTTTCCCGGATCGTATCAATGCCTGTCCTCTCCAGATATTGAAGAGCTGCATTGAGCCCGGCAATTCCATGTCCATTCAGAGTCCCAGCCTCCAACGCTGTCGGCATTTCCTCCGGGTGATGCGGATTATATGTATCGACTCCGCTGCCGCCGCTCAGCAGAGGGCGTACCTTAACCCCCTCTTTGACATACAGCCCGCCGGTCCCTTGAGGTCCGAGCAGTCCTTTATGCCCGGTAAAACACAGGATGTCTATCTGCATCTGCTGAACATCGATTGGAAAAACTCCTGCTGTCTGGGATGCATCCACAACAAATAACAGCCCATGCGCCTTTGCAATCTCCCCTACTCTGACAAGATCGATCATATTCCCCGTCAGATTAGAACCATGGGTACAGATAATGGCACGTGTATTCTCCTGAATGGCCTTCTCCATCTCCTCATAGGAAATATTCCCTTTACAATCGCATGGCAGAATCGTCAGTTCCATACCTTTTTCCCGACACTCGAATAAGGGGCGAAGTACGGAATTATGTTCCAGAACAGTCGTGACCACGTGGTCTCCCGGATTCAGGATTCCTTTGATCGCTATATTCAGACTTTCCGTAGAATTTGCCGTAAATGCAATCTGCTTTGGGTTTTCAGCATGAAAAAGGCGGCTCAGTCTCTCTCTGGTATCAAAGATCACTCTGGATGCACTTAACGAAGCTTCTGTTGCACCTCTTCCTGCATTTCCAAGTGAATTCATCGCCTGAACCACTGCTTCTGCCACTTCCTTTGGTTTTTGCATTGTTGTTGCCGCATTATCCATGTAAATCATAGCTTTTTCCTCCCATTTCCATACATATCCAGTATACCCTCACATTTCCTGTGAGTCTAATCGAAAACTTGCATAAATAAGGATTGTTATAGATGTTATCTATAACAATCCTCCTCTTTTTCCATATAAAATATTTCCAGCATTTCTCTTATTCATGAGGATATACTTTATCCACAACACGCAGGAATTTTTCTGACAATGAAGACAACTGAAAGTTCTTATTGTATACTACGTTAATGTCTCGTTTGCCTTCCTCCCCTGCAAGAGAGAAACTTAGTATCTTTCCCTCCTTAATTTCATCTGCCGCAGCCAGACGAGAGATAATAGAAATCCCCACGCCGCGGCTCACGGAACGCTTGATGGTCTCCTGATTCTCCATGCTGGCCACTAGTTTTAGCTCGTCCACATGAATCCCCATCTTTTTTAAAAGCTTCTCTGCCTCTTTTCTGGTCCCGGATCCCTCCTCACGCAGGATGAGGGGTTCATTCTTAATCCATACCTTCTCTACCTCAGGCTCATCACCGCCCTGTTCCTTCAAAACCCTGAATTTCTCCGAATTGGGCGTGATCACGACCAGCTCATCCTGATAGAAAGGAATATACTGACAATATTTCTTTTCCAGGACCGTACCTGTGAATCCAATGTCCACATTTCCATTCACGACCTGTTCTACTACTTTAGCACTGTCTGTCTCCATGATCTTGAACTGCTCGCGCGGATACTTTTCACGGAAGCATGCCAAAATCTGCGGAAGCAGATACTGAGACGGCACACTGGATGCCGCAATATGAATGCAGTGACTGCCTTCTTTACGGGTCTGGTCAAATGCTGTCTCAATCTTTCTTTGAAGGACGATCATCTGCTTTGCATATCCGTAAAGAGTCTGTCCATCCTCCGATAGATGGACCTCTTTGGTATTACGTACGAACAGGCGCACCCCCAGTTCCTTCTCCAGTGATGAAATGTGGGCACTGACTGTAGGCTGTGTTAAGAAAAGTGCCTTTGCCGCCTTCGAAAAACTGCCATCCTCCGAGACTGCCACGAACGCCTCTAACTGTTTCAGATTCATAGATTCGATACCCTCTCACTTTCTCCGCCTGTCTTCCGGGTAATTTTAATGCTGTCCATATATTCCAGGATTGGCTTTGCGCTCTTTCTGCTCGTCTTAAACATGTCCCGAATCTCAGCAATCGTGATTTTACCGTCTGCCTTTAGCTTTTCTATAATCTTCTCTTTTGCCTCTTCCATGTAGGCCCCCAGAGTGTACATTCCATCTGTCACTTTTACGATTTCACCACTGTCAGCGAGCAAAAGGATGATGTCCTCGACAGACTGGGCAGGTGCATCAACGAAGCTGATCTCCGCAAGCCTGACGAAATCAAATTTAGCCGGTTTGATGGCGCTTAAAAGCTTCCTTCTCACCTTTTCATAAACCTCATCCTTGACGATTTCATACCCCTGTGGAGCTAAGAACTCCTCATGCCGGGAAATGATACCTTCCCTCTCCAGAAATTCGATATATTGATCGAAAACATTTGGTTTTACACGCTTCATAAAGGTACTGTGTACCTCTGCCTTTGGCATCCCATAGCGATATGGATATTTTTTTACATACTGTGACAGAGCCGCTGTAATCTTCTCCCTATAGACACGTTCATCTGCTGTATGCCAGATATACGTATCTTTTTTCAACGGAAAGACACAGACAATTCCCTGTGATGCCAGATTCCCGACCGCTTCTTCTATCTCCTCTTTGGTCAGAGCAGTCAGCTTGGCGAGCTCAGAAACCGCGGCCATCGTCTCAGCATAGTCCTTCGCGTGGAGCTCAATGACATCCTCGGCCGTTCCTGACTCTTTCTGCTTTAGACTTTCCAGTACTTCTTTTGAAAAACGTTTCTTCTTCACGGCATTTGGCTCCAGAATCACACCGCCTCCAATAGTCTCCATGGGTGAATAGAAACGGACAACGAAACGATCCCCACGCCGAAATGCTACGTCTTCCTCCATTCGAAGCTGCACATATCCGCTGTCACCAGGCCCCAGCTCCTCATCACCTAACAAGACAGCACGGCAGAGAACTTCACTCGTTCCACTGAAAAAATGAAGCCTTGCATTGTTCGTCAGGAAACGCATGGTAGAATCCAGCATATCCAGTTTAACATCCATGAGCCTGGAATCTGTCATACTTCCCGGAGGTGCAAGGACACAACCTCTTTTCAGCTCCCTCTTCTTCATATTCGAAATATTGATTGCTACACGCTGTCCGGCATAGCACCGCTCCACATCCTGTCCGTGAACCTGGATATTACGAATCTTACATTCCTGTCCGTTGGGGAACATTTCCAAAGTATCTTCCTTGGAAATCGTTCCGCTTACCAATGTACCGGTCACAATGGTCCCGAATCCTGACAAAGAAAAAACTCTGTCCACCGGAAGTCTTGGAATTGTATGGGTATCCTTTTCTTCCACCTCTTCCTCAGTCAGGCGTTCAATCAGATCAATCAGCTCTGGTATTCCCTGTCCTGTCGCTGCCGACACCTTCGCTACAGGCGCATGCTCGAGGAAGGTGCCCTCCAGCTCCTCCTTAATCTCTTCCTCCACCAGCTCCAGCCATTCTTCATCTACAAGATCGCATTTATTCAGTACGAGAATACTCTTCTGTACTCCCAACATTTCCAGGATATCCATATGTTCTCTCGTCTGCGGCATGATTCCCTCATCCGCAGCAACGACCAACAGAACAAGATCCATCCCTACGACTCCGGCAACCATATTATTAATGAACTTTTCATGGCCGGGCACATCGATAATCCCTGCGCGGTTCCCGTTCTTTAAATCAAAATAGGTGAAACCAAGGTCGATCGTAATTCCTCTGCGCTGCTCTTCCTCCCAGCGGTCCGTATTGCGCCCGGTCAGAGCCTTGATCAGCGTTGTCTTACCATGATCAATATGGCCTGCTGTTCCGATAATAATATGCTTCATATCCATTTCCTTTCTCTTCCAGAACATCCAGCTCCTTTAAGATTTTTGCTAAGTAATTCATAAACTGCGGATCATAGGTCCGCATATCCAGCAATATTTTATCATTGACCGTCCGTCCGATGACTGGGACCGGGAGATGACGCAGCCGCGTCTCCAGTTCAGATGTCGTAATCTCAGTCGGCTTGATTGTCACTGCGGTGCTTGGAAGGCGCTCAAGCGGCAGGGAACCTCCGCCAATCTGGGATTCGCAGTGCTCGATCTCGATCTCCGCTTTCAAATCTGCTCTTTTCAGCATGCGGCGGAACTTCTTTGCATCCAGTTCGACTTCTTCTGCTTTCCTCGTAATCATCCGAAGTGCCGGAATGTTCTGAATCGCCTTTTCTTCTGATAAATATTCCCGCAGCACCACTTCCAGCGCCGATGCTGTGAACTTGTCAATACGTAACGCACGGGTGAGCTGATTCTTCTTCATCAGGTCGATATACTTCTTCTTACCGACAATGATACCTGCCTGCGGCCCGCCCAGCAGCTTGTCTCCACTAAAACATACGACATCGGCACCATTTTTGATGGAATCCTGCACCGTCGGCTCATAAGTCAGGCCGTATTTGCTCAGGTCGATCAGCACACCGCTCCCTAAGTCCTCAATGACAGGGATATCGTACTTTTCCTTTAAAGATACCAGCTCTGCAATTGGAACCGTCTCCATGAAGCCCACGATTCGGTAATTGCTGGTGTGTACCTTCATGAACACCTTTGTATCCTCAGTAACTGCCTCTTCATAGTCAGAGATATGGGTCTTATTGGTCGTCCCTACTTCTCTTAAGAGGGCACCGCTCTGCTCCATCACGTCCGGGATGCGGAACTTTCCGCCAACCTCGACCAGTTCCCCTCTGGAAACGACAGCCTCTCCGCCTTTTGCCATAGAACTTAGGATCAACATCACGGCTGCGGCATTGTTGTTCACCGCCATGGCGGCCTCGGCACCCGTTATCTTGCATAATACTTCCTCAAAGTGGGAGTAACGCTCCCCTCTTCTGCCTGCTTCCAAGTCATATTCCAGATTGGAATAGCCACTGGCAATATAAGTAATATGCTCCAGATGCTTTCTCCCAAGAGGTGCACGCCCCAGATTCGTATGCAGGATTGTACCTGTCCCGTTAATGACGCGGGTCACATTCGGTCTGTACATATCCGCAAGCGTAAGCTCCACCCGGTCAAGTAGAGTATCAATCTGTTCTTCTGCTTTCTTTTCATCCTCACAGGAGGCGATATAGCCCCTCAGCTTTTCCTGCTCCGTACGGACAGCCTCCAGAACGCTGTCGTAGCTGTAGGTTTCTATCATTTCTTTTATCAAGTCGTTTTCCATCAGAACATCCACTTTAGGAATTCTGCGGAATAAGAGGTTCTTATTCATAACCGTCTCCTTTTCCCCCAAAAAGTTTATCTGCTGCCTGTTAACGAAGAAGGATATACTTCTCCTGCTTCTCCAGGACACGTCCTATAACGGACACCTTTGTATCAAGCTGCTTTTCTTTCAGACATGCTAGCATGTCATCACAATATTCCTTCGGTACACTCAATAAGAGCCCACCGGAAGTCTGCGGATCATATAAAAGATCCAGATAAAATTCTTCTACCTCTCCTGCATCGACCATATGGCCGCTGTGTTCACGGTTCTTATAAGCGCCTGCCGGCACAAGTCCCATCCTGGCATAATCCGCTGCTTCCTTGAGATATGCCACATCCTGTACCTGGATCTCCAGAGTCACTTCACTGGCTTCTGCCATCTCTGCGCAATGCCCCAGCAGTCCGAATCCGGTAATATCTGTACATGCATTCACAGGGAATGTCTCGACTGCCTGCTTCGCCTTCTTATTCAGGGACGCCATGACCGTGATTGCCTCCTTTGAGGCCTCCTTTGACGCCATCTCGGCCTTTACTGCCGTATTCACGATTCCAGTACCGATCTGCTTTGTTAGAATCAGCACATCCCCTGGCTTACAGCCATAATTCTTAAAAATCTTATCAGGATGTACGAACCCGGATACGCACAATCCATACTTCGGTTCATCATCTTGAACAGAATGCCCGCCTACCAGGACAGCACCTGCTTCTTTCACCTTATCCGCACCGCCTTTTAAAATCTCTCCCAAAATCTCCGGGTCCAGACAGTTCGGAAAACCTACAATATTCAAAGCAATCTTTGGTTCCCCCCCCATGGCATACACATCGCTCAAGGAGTTGGCTGCCGCAATCTGTCCAAATGTATACGGATCATCCACGATCGGTGTGAAAAAATCTACCGTCTGGATCATTGCGATATCATCTGTTACCTTATAGATGGCGGCATCATCGGATGTCTCAATCCCCACAATGAGATTCTCATCCTCAAATTTTGGCAGCTTGCCCAGTACCTGGGCAAGGGTCTCAGGACCTATCTTCGCTGCTCATCCGGCCGTCTTCGCCATCTGGGTAAGGCGTACATCTTTCCCTTTTATCATAACCAGTCTTCTCCTTCTTAATCTGAATTGTTCTTCTCTAATTTCTATATCTTCTTATGGACGTATGATCTTTCCTGCCTGATCCATCGTTTCCACAATACTATACATATTCGTCACTGATCCGACCTGCAGCTTTTCCTTCAATCCATAGTAATCCAGACAAGTCCCGCATGTCATGATCTCAACACCCTGTGCCTCCATGGTCTTTAGGTCTTCAAGCGAATCTGAGCCTTCACATGTCAGCTTAGCGCCGCCATTATAGAAAAGGATTGCCTTCGGCAGTTCATCGAGCTGTGACACTGCAAAGAGAAAGCCTTTGATCAGTACAGCACCGAGTGCGTCATTACCTTCCCCCATACGGTCTGAAGCGATGACGACCACCGTATCACTCCTTCGATCGGGATGACATACCACTTCCTCTTCCTTTACTTCTGTTCTCGGCATTACACGGTCTGTTCTAATGATCACTTTAAATTCCCTCTCACTGATTTTTTCTGAGGTCACATCTCCTCCTGTACTGGATGCCATCTTCGTTACATTCTGTACGGCGATCTCATTGTCCACTAATACCTCCACAACTTCTGGTCCCTGAAGTTCCTGAAGAGCTTTCTTTGCCTTGATGACTGGAATCGGGCAGGCATCTCCCATTGCATTTACTGTGATCATGTTACAATCTCCCTTCTTTTTACACTTATAGACATATTCTATCACTACCTTGCCGTCAGGTAAACCTCTTTTCTATAAAATTCCGTAATGATTCATCCGAATGGGAAATCAAGCCCAAAGGGCTGAATCAGGAAAAGTATGTTGAAAAATGTGGATATTTATGAGATGATATGTGTAGTTTTCCGCCTTCTGTTCGTTTCAGACAGGCAGTTTTCTCAAGAAAGGATTAGAAAAATTATGTGGATAGCTGATAACTGGAAAGATTATGAAGTCATAGATTGTTCGAACGGTGAAAAATTGGAGCGCTGGGGAGACTATCTCCTGATTCGCCCCGACCCGCAAGTCATCTGGGATACTCCTAAGACACATCGGGGATGGAAGAATCCCAACGGACACTACCACCGCAGCAAAAAAGGCGGCGGAGAATGGGAATTTTTTGACCTCCCTCATCAATGGCAGATTCACTACGGCAGCCTCACCTTTAACTTAAAGCCGTTCAACTTCAAACATACCGGGCTTTTCCCGGAGCAGGCCGTGAACTGGGACTGGTTCTCCAAGAAGATTCGAGACGCTGGACGTCCTGTCAAGGTGCTTAACCTGTTCGCCTATACAGGCGGCGCTACTTTAGCAGCAGCGGCTGCGGGTGCACAGGTGACCCATGTGGATGCTTCCAAGGGGATGGTCAACTGGGCAAAGGAGAATGCTGCATCATCCGGGCTGAAAGATGCTCCGATCCGCTGGCTGGTGGATGACTGTGTAAAGTTTGTGGAGCGGGAGATTCGCAGAGGCAATACCTATGATGCCATCATCATGGACCCGCCTTCTTATGGAAGAGGACCGAAAGGAGAAATCTGGAAGATTGAGGATATGATTCATCCTCTGATCAAGCTTTGTACGCAGATTCTTTCCAAAGATGCAATTTTCTTTCTCATCAATTCCTATACAACAGGATTAGCCCCGGCAGTTCTGACGTATATGATTTCTACCGAATTAAAGGATTGGAAGGGAAGTGTAGATTCTCAGGAGATTGGACTTCCGGTAAGCTCAAACGGACTGGTGCTCCCATGCGGCGCTTCCGGGCGGTGGGCAAGAGATTAAACATGTGCGAAGTGCGCATCCCCAGGAGTTTTTATTGTTATAATAAAAAAGGACGCTGCTCTGTATGTGTAGTATCATCATAGATACTCTCACTGACAGGGCATACGTCCTTTTTATTTTATTCTTAAAAATGCTCTCTGTGTATTTTCCCCGTCGGCAGCTCTTCGAGACGATGCGGCGTTAATTCTTCTGCTGGCATCCCCAATGACAGAATTGCCTCAAGCTTATAATTTTCAGGGAAACGTAAAAGTGAACGGAGATATTCTTCAGTAGACTGCCCATTCTCTGCTTCCCTTAACCGCCCTTGTATCCAGCAGCTCCCCACACCCAGGGAGGATGCCATCAAATGCATATTGGCAAGAGCAATGGAGCAATCCTCTGTCCATACATCCGTCACCTCAGGGTCTGCTGTCACCACGATGGCACAGGCCGCTCCTTCCAGCATCTTCGCTCCTGCAGCCCTGGCTTTTGACATTTTCTCCAAAGTCTCCTTCTCCTCTACTACGATAAAATCCCATGGACGCCTGTTTCGGCTGGACGCTGACAGCATTCCCGCCTGAAGAATCTTCAAAAGCTTCTCCTCTCCAATAGACTCCTTCGTATACTTTCTAATACTGCGCCGGTTCTTCATAACCTCCAGTAAATCCATCTTTTTTCCTCCTTCTCTGTCAAAACAAATATTCTTAATTATCTTACCTGAATCTGTCCCAGTATCTCACCGATCGGGGCAGAGATATTGAGCTCTGCTCTGACAGCTTTTGCTGTCTGCGATTTATTGATGACAACCAGATGTCTTCCTCTGAAATAATCAATAAATCCTGCCGCCGGGTATACGACCAGGGATGTGCCTCCGATAATCAGCGTATCCGCTTCTGTAATTGCCTTGACGGCACCCTGAATCGTCTGAGCATCCAGACCTTCCTCATACAGGACCACATCCGGCTTAATAATGCCGCCACATTCACAGCGCGGGATTCCTTTTGATTCCTTCACATACTTCGCGTCATAGAATCTGCCGCACTCCATACAATAATTACGATGGATGCTCCCATGAAGCTCATATACCTTCTGACTTCCTGCTGCCTGATGCAGTCCATCAATATTCTGTGTAATGACTGCTTTGAGCTTTCCAGCCTGTTCCAGCTCGGCCAGCTTTTGATGGGCCGGGTTGGACTTTGCATCCAATATCATCATCTTTTCTCTATAAAAGTCGTAAAAGGCTTCTGTATACAGCATGAAAAAACTGTGACTGACGACCTGTTCCGGCGAATACTTGTATGCCTGATGATAGATGCCGTCCGCACTTCTGAAATCCGGGATATTACTCTCTGTTGAAACTCCGGCACCGCCAAAGAAAACAATCTTGTTGCTTTCATCTATGATTTTCTGCAGCTGGTCAACTTCCTTTTCATACATCCTGCTACCTCCTGATCCTACATTCTATTCATCGATAATGTTTCCTTTTTCAATATGTTTCTGCACAATATTCTTCATAAATTCCCATACATCCTCGGATGTCTCCTCGATTTTCTCATTCCTCTTATAAATCTGGGACTTCTTCACACCGTGCTCTGCCCAGCTTTTTCCACCGCTTGCATCGTTTAAGAGGAGAGGCTGGAAGTTATCCAAAAGATGTGCATATTTAGCTTCTTTTGTCTCATAGGATTCGAATTCTTCCCATAATTCTCGGAAGTACTCTCCCTGATCCTTTGGAAGCAGTCCGAAGATCCGATCCGCAGCCTGAACCTCCCTGGCACGCTTCGTCTCCGCTCCCCGGGAATCATACGCATAGGTATCTCCCGCATCAATTTCGACCAGATCGTGAATCAAGACCATGACCATCACCTTCATCACATCCACACCGGGCACATATTCCTTAAGGAGCATTGCCATCAGTGCGATATGCCAGGAGTGTTCGGCATCATTTTCCTTCCTCTCTCCGTCAGCCAAATAGGTCTGACGATAAATATTCTTCACTTTGTCGATCTCTCTGATAAATTGAATCTGCTGTTCTATTCTCGTCATCTTATTCCCTCTTTCCTCCATCACTGATTCTTTCCGCTGCCAGGATTGCCTGACGGCGTTTGTCCTATCTGCAATTTTATCACATTCTGCAGAGGATTGCCATGTACTCTGCCAAAAAGCCCGCCTCGGTTCCTTTTCTAAATGGTAGTTTAATATAGAAAAAACCCCGAATGCCGGAATGAAATTTCAATCTCATCCCGCATTCGGAGTCTTATGATTATGTATCATGAATTTTATTATAAGTCTACTTTCCCTGTTGTGTCTCCATTAATTACATAATATGCAGCAAATTCTTCTGGCTTTAAGTAAATCTTGACGTCTTTCATGTCGCCGACTTTGTTTTTTAACTCTTTTGTCCATACATCTTTGACCTTCTGGAGAATCTCCTTCTGAGTATACTCTCTTCCGGCAAACTGCAGGAATAATTCGGTGCTTACTTCTGCCTTCTTTGTCGTTCTCTTTGCTGTCGTTTTTGCCGCTGTAGTCTTTGCTGTTGTTGTCTTCGCCGTTGTCTTTCTGGCTGCTCTCTTAGCTGCCGGCTTTTCTTCTTTTGCAGGTTCAGGATCTTTTAAAACTGCGGCTCTTGTCTCGATGGCCTTGGTGGTATCCTTCTTCGTCTCAATCGCTTTTGCCTTGCCCGCCTTTGTCTCGATGGCTTCTGTCTTAACCTGTACTTTCTTGACCGTATCCTTGTCAACTGATTCAGCCTTAACTGCTTCTGTCTTTGCAGGCTCTGCCTTCACAGGCTCTGTCTTCTTCGGTTCCGCCTTCACTGGTTCTGTTTTTACTGCCTCTACTTTTACCGGAGTCTCTGCTGCTTTTTCTTCAGCCTTTGCTACCGGAGTCTCTACTGCGGTTACTGGTTTCTTCGTTGTTTTCGTTGTTGTTTTCTTTGTTGCCATACTTGCTCCCTCCTGCCAAAACACACTCAAGTATTTAGACTTCAACATAAACATTAATTTTGCTACAAGGTGTATTGTACCTCATTTTCCCGGAAACGTCAAAAAAAGTTTCCATTGTCATTCTTCTGCTTTGTATCCGCGGAAAAATTTTGAAAGGCTCTCCAGTGTTTTTAAAAGAACCGGAATCTCTGTCTCGTCCAGATTCTGAATCACCGCATCTGTCATCTGCATGTGAAAATCTTCATGATGCCGATAGGCCCTGCGCCCCTTCTCGGTCAGACGGATATAGACTACACGTCTGTCAGTCTCACTTCTCTCACGGATGATATACTTCTTATTGACTAGGCTGTTCACAGACGTGGTAAGAGACCCGGCAGTGATGCCGAGCTTCTTGGCTACCACGGACATAGTGCTGTCATCGCCCAGTCCAACGGCCTCTATGATATGCATATCATTGTTGCTGATATCTTTATACTCATCCGTTATAATCGCATCTTCCTCCAATTCCCAGATTTCGTTAAACAGATGTACGAGGATATCGTTGATTGTCTCGTGTGCATTCACAGATGCTGTGCTCCTTTCCGGATTCCTTTTCTGATGTCAGATTACGATGTTAGCCCAAACAGGGAATCCATCACTTCTTTTACTGTCTCCATATGTTCCGCTCTATATGCTTCGGCTCCGCAGAATAATAATGCATCATCCACCTCACCTAACGCAGCATGCACCAGGCTGTCTGTGATGCAGTACGGAATCTCTGCCGGATTACATCTCGCCAGACACCCGTGGCATGGGGTGTGCGCAATCTTCTCTCCTAGCATAACACGTTTCATAAATGGATTCAAGATTGCACGACCCGGCATTCCAACCGGGCTCTTCACGATCACGATGTCATCCTTTTTAGCATTCAGATATGCTTCTTTGTAGCGGATATGTGCATCACATTCCACTGTCGTCACAAATCTGGTCGCCACCTGGACACCGTCCACGCCCAGAGAAAACGCCTTCTTAACATCTTCCTGGTCATAGATACCTCCTGCGAGCACCACCGGAATCTCTGTCTGATATTCCTCTGCGTAAGAACGTACGACCGCAATAATCTTTTTAATCTCCTCTTCATATACCTCTTCGGTATAGGTCTCCAGCTCTTCCTTCTTAAATCCCAGATGTCCTCCTGCCTTTGGCCCCTCGATCACGACCAGATCCGCAGTTCTGTGATACTTTTTGCCCCAGTATTTTAAGATGACTTTAGCCGACTTTTCCGTGGAGACGATTGGAGCGATCTTCACACTACTGTCTTTGACAAGTCCCGGCAATTCTGTCGGAAGCCCCGCCCCGGAGATGATGATGTCTGCTCCTGCCGAAACGGCTGCCTCCACATGCTGCTTATAGTCCCGCAAAGCTACCATGATGTTATATCCAATGATGCCGCCCGGAGAAATGGCCCTTGCCTTTTCCATCTCTTTTGATATGGCCCGGATATTTGCCGCAGATGGATGCTGGTCAAAATCTGGCTCCCGAAAGCCAATCTGAGCAGTGGAAATGATACCGATGCCGCCTTCTTTTGCTACGTTTCCGGCAAGGCTCCCAAGGCTGATGCCGACTCCCATTCCTCCCTGTATCAAAGGGATTTTCGCTGTTTTTTCCCCTATTTTAAGTGCATTCATAATGCTACCTCTCTTTTCTTCTACATCCTTCTAAAGCGCTCATACCGCTTATCTGTCAGCTCCTCTTTAGAGAGTTGTGTGTACGCCTCCAGAAAACAGCTGATCTGCCCGCTCAATGCCGCACAGACCTCTGACAGGTTTTCGTGGGTATAAGATGCGGGCTCGGGAATGACCTTTTCAATCACTTTTAATTCCAGTAGATCTGCGGCTGTCAAACGCATTACCTCTGCCGCCTCACTTGCACGTTTGCTGTCTTTCCACAGAATGCTCGCAAAGCCTTCCGGGGAAAGAATAGAATAGATGGAGTTCTCCAGCATCCACACCTCATCTGCGACCGCCATTGCCAGGGCACCGCCGCTCCCGCCTTCTCCAATTACAATGGAAAGGACAGGCACTCTCAAACCGGACATCTCGAACAGATTTCTGGCGATTGCCTCTCCCTGTCCGCGTTCCTCCGCTTCCAGGCCGCAGAATGCTCCCGGGGTATCGACAAAACAAATGACCGGACGGTTGAATTTCTCCGCCTGTTTCATCAGACGCAGAGCCTTTCTGTAGCCATCCGGGGAAGGCATTCCAAAATTGCGTTCGATATTCTCTTTGGTCGTGTTTCCCTTCGCCTGGGCAATCACGGTAACCGGCATTCCTTTAAAGTAAGCAATTCCTCCGATAATCGCCTGATCGTCCTTAAAGCAGCGGTCCCCATGGAATTCCATAAATCCCTCGAATAAAGCATCGATGTAATCTACCCCTACCGGACGGTCTTTTCTTCTGGATACCTGTACCCGGTCCCAGGAACTGCGGTGCTTATGAATCTGCTCCTGATGGTTCTCCACCACAGCTTCCTCTTGTACGTGTGCCTCTTTGGACATCTCACATCTGCTTCCATCCATCTTGTGAAGAGAAAGAATCCGGGACAATTCTTCTTTCATGTTTTCACGTTCTACAATCTTATCGATAAAGCCATGCTCAAGCAGGAACTCGGAGCGCTGGAAGCCTTTCGGCAGCTTTTCGCCTATGGTCTGCTCAATCACGCGCGGTCCGGCAAATCCAATCAGTGCATTCGGCTCCGCCAGGATGATATCTCCCAGCATGGCAAAACTCGCCGTCACACCACCTGTGGTCGGGTCTGTCAAAACAGAGACATAGAGCTGTCCTGCGTCACTATGGCGTTTCAAGGCTGCGGAGGTCTTTGCCATCTGCATCAAAGAGACGATTCCCTCCTGCATTCTGGCTCCGCCTGAACATGCAAAGATGATCACAGGCAGTTTTTCCTTTGTTGCGCGCTCCACTGCCCGGGCAATCTTCTCCCCTACAGCCTCGCCCATGCTGGCCATCAAGAAGCGCCCGTCGCAGACACCGATCACAGCCGGGTTGCCGTCAATTTGAATCTTCCCTGTGACGATTGCCTCCTCCAGGTTCGTCTTTTCCTTTAAAGCCTGGATTTTCTCCTCGTATCCCTTGAAATCAAGAGGATTCCTTGTTGTAAGGCCGCGGTCCCATTCTTCAAAAGACCCTTCATCCGCAAGCATCTCAATCCTTCTGTATGCGTGGACCCGGAAATATCCATGGCATTTCGGACAGATGTAATATCCATTCTTTACATCCTCCGTAATAATCGCGGCCCCACACTTATTACATTTCCGAAGCAGTCCCTCCGGTACCTCCGGTCTGGATTCCTTTAACGAAATATAACCTTTTCTGCTCGTCTTCTTAAACATATTCTGTAACTTCATAGACAGCTCCTAACTTCTTGTTTGCAAAGGGATTTGCAAAAGGGTCAGGCCCTTTTGCTCTCCGTTTTCTGAATAATCTTAAAACATCGTCGGCACTTTTACTGCATTTTTTCTATAAACTCTATATCTATATCGCCTGACTCGAAATCAGGATGATGCAAAATTTCATATTGATAATCTACATTTGTATCAATTCCTTCAATTATGATCTCGCCCAGGGCGCTCCTCATCTTCCGAATCGCTTCTTTACGGTTCTTGGCATGAACAATCAGCTTTGCCAGCATGGAATCGTAATATGGAGTGACCGTGTAACCGCTGTAAATTGCAGAATCGATACGGACACCTTTTCCACCGGGCAGATACATATCGGTGATGGTGCCAGGTGACGGGCGGAAATTCTTTTTCGGATTCTCCGCATTGATCCGGCATTCAATGGCATGACCTGTTATGGTTACGTCATCCTGGGTATAGCTTAGTTCTCTGCCGTCAGCAATCTTGATCTGCTCCTTGATCAGGTCGATTCCTGTGACCCACTCTGTGACAGGATGCTCCACCTGAATCCTGGTGTTCATCTCCATAAAATAGAAGTTCCCACTCTTCTCCAGAAGAAATTCAATAGTGCCTGCATTGGTGTAATTAGCAGCCTTCGCCGCTTTGACCGCTGCCTCTCCCATCTTCTTCCGCAACTTATCAGAGAGTGCGATAGATGGAGATTCCTCAATCATCTTCTGATGATTTCTCTGCACAGAGCAGTCACGTTCACCAAGGTGAATGACATTTCCATGTTTATCCGCCAGAATCTGAAATTCAATATGCCTCGGGTGCTGCACGAAATGTTCGATATACATGGTTCCGTCGCCGAAAGCCATCTGCGCTTCCTTCTGAGCCGTGTTAAAGCTGCTTTCAAATTCTTCTGGCGTCTCTGCCACACGCATTCCCTTTCCACCGCCACCAAGGGCCGCCTTTACAATAACTGGATACCCGATTTCTGCTGCAATATCAGCCCCTGCTTTTGCATCGTAGATGGGCTCCGTGCTTCCAGGAATCACAGGAACTCCAGCGGCAATCATCGTATTTCTTGCCTCCTGCTTATTTCCCATCTTGCGGATGACCTGTGAAGATGGCCCAATAAATGTGATATTACAGTGCTCACACAATTCTGCAAATCTGCTGTTTTCAGAGAGAAATCCGAATCCCGGATGAATCGCATCAGCCCCGGAAACAAGTGTCGCACTGATAATCTGCTCCATACTCAGATAACTCTGTGTGGATGGAGCCGGACCAATACATACGGCCTCGTCAGCTAACTGGGTGTGTAGCGCTTCTTTGTCTGCCTCTGAGTAGACCGCCACTGTCTCAATTCCCATCTCCCGGCAGGCACGGATAATCCGCACGGCAATCTCGCCCCGGTTTGCAATCAATACCTTTTCAATCATACCTGAACTTCTCCTTACTTCCCAACCATGAACGTCAACTCTGCACTGACAACTACTTTCCCATCCACAGAAGCCGTCGCCTCACCGATTCCAACAGGCCCCTTCTGCTTGATGATCTTCGTCTCCAGCCTTACCTTATCGCCCGGAACGATTTTTCCTCTGAACTTACATTTCTGGATGCCGCCAAAATATGCGACCTTCCCTTTATTATCTTCCTGACTTAAGATTGCCACCGCACCGACCTGTGCCAATGCCTCTACGGTCAGAACTCCCGGCATGACCGGCTCCTGCGGGAAATGTCCCTTGAAGAAATCTTCCCGGTATGTGACGCATTTATATCCCACGGCATACTGCCCTGGTTCATAATCCTCGATATAATCCACCAGCAAAAACGGGTGTCTGTGAGGAATAATCTCCTGAATCTGTTTGATATCTAATCTATTCATCTTTAACCTTCTTTCTCAGTTCCCAATCCACGTACAATTAGACCCAAAAAGCATTTGTCAAGCTCTTGAACTGAACTGTAAACAGAAAATTTCAAAGGGGGGCAGCCCCCTTTGCACCTGATTGTCTATTCTATAACGAACAATGGCTGTCCGTATTCTACGGCCTCTCCATTCTGGACGAGGATTTCCGTGATGGTTCCTGTGAAATCGCTCTCGATGTCATTCATCAACTTCATCGCCTCTACGATTGCAAGAACCTGGCCTTCCTTTACGGTGTCTCCTACCTGTACGTATGGTTCTGCATCCTCGGAAGGAGCCGCATAAAAGGTTCCCACCAGTGGGGATTTCACGATATTGCCGCGGGCCGCTTCGCCCTGCTCCTCATTTTTCGCTGCCGAAGCCAGATCTGATACCGGGGCTTGGGCATTCACCGCGCTTGTCGGAACGATTGTCTGCACAATGGGCTGTAAGGAGGCCTGGCTGGAATCCTGCCCTAAAGCCTGTATCGTGCCTGTCATAGCTGCTGCCTTTTTCAGAGAAAGTTTGACTCCGCCTTCCTCATATTTAAACTCTGCAAGGTTGGATCTGGATATGGAATCCACCAGCTGCAATATTTCCTCTATTCTCATACTATCCGCCTTTCGCACTAACGTACCGTCTCAATGATGCAGTACATTAGCCTTCATACTTCTTCAACAACAAAGTCGCATTATGTCCGCCAAAGCCAAGGGAATTGGTCAGCACATAATTTACCTCTTTTTCTACCGGTGCTCCGACTGCATAATTCAAATCGCACTCTTCATCCGTTTCAACGGTTCCCATGGTCTGATGAATATAACCGTCCAGTATACTTTTCACGCATACGACAAACTCTACGCCACCGGCTGCCCCAAGCAGATGTCCGATCATGGATTTCGTGGAGTTGATGACCACATCCTTCGCCGCATCTCCCAGTGCATACTTAATTGCCCTTGTCTCGAACAAGTCATTGTGGTGTGTGCTGGTTCCATGGGCATTGATATAGTCGATCTGTTCCGGCGCTACATCAGCCTCTTTCATGGCAATCTTCATCGCCATCCCGGCACCTTCTCCATCCTCCTGCGGAGAGGTGATGTGGTAAGCATCTCCTGTTGCACCATAGCCGACTACCTCTGCATAGATTTTCGCACCTCTGGCCTTCGCGTGTTCGAGTTCTTCCAGCACTACAATTCCGGCACCCTCTCCGAGCACGAAGCCGTCCCGTTCCTTATCAAACGGAATGGAAGCACGCCTCGGGTCTGTGGAAGTAGAAAGTGCAGTCAGTCCGGCAAATCCGGCTACCCCTGTCGGGCAGATACAGCTCTCTGTTCCTCCTGCCACCATGATATCGGCATCATCATACTGAATCGCACGGAACGCATCTCCGATACAATTCGTACCGGAAGCACATGCCGTCACCACGTTGGTACATTTCCCCTTCAGACCTAACTGGATGGAAACATTACCTGCTGCCATGTTGGAGATCATCAGAGGCACCATCAGAGGATTTACTCTGCTCGGTCCCTTTTCCACGATCTTCGTGTAATTCTTCTCCACCGTCTGCAGGCTTCCGATTCCAGAGCCGACGATGACACCCGCACGGTATGCATCTTCCTTCTCCATATCGATCCCTGCATCCGTAAATGCTTCCTTTGCTGCAGCGACCGCATACTGGGAAAATAATTCCATTCGCTTTGCCGCTTTAAAATCCATGCGCTCTTTCGCCACGAAATCCTTCACTTCTGCCGCAATCTGTACTTTATATTCTGAGGCGTCAAACTTCGTGATTGGTCCGATTCCGACTTTTCCTGCCCGAATTCCACTCCAGAATTCCTCTACTGTATTTCCAATCGGGGTGACTGCTCCCAGCCCGGTTACTACAACTCTTCTCTTCATAATTCTCTCCTTTTACATTGCCATTCCGCCGTCTACACACAGCACCTGTCCTGTGATATAACGAGCCTTGTCAGAAGCCAGAAATGCCGCTGCCTCTGCGATATCCTCCGGTTCTCCGAAGCTGCCCAGTGGAATCTGTGCCACCGCGCCTTCCTTTACCTTTTCAGGCAGATCCTGTGTCATCTCTGTATTGATAAATCCCGGTGCGATTGCATTGACTGTGATTCCCCTGGATGCCAGCTCTCTCGCCGCTGATTTTGTCAGTCCGATCACGCCTGCCTTAGACGCAGAATAATTCGCCTGCCCCGCATTTCCCAGGACGCCGGATACAGAAGAAAGGTTGATGATTCTACCACATCTCTGCTTCATCATCTGTCTGGATGCAAAACGGATACAATTGAAGGTCCCTTTCAGATTCGTATCCACAACCGCATCAAAATCCTCTTCAGACATTCTCATCAGAAGACCGTCTCTTGTAATTCCCGCATTATTCACGAGGATATCCAGTCTGCCAAATTCAGAAATCACTTCTTTTATAAAATTCTCACAAGCCTGGAAGTCAGACACATTACACTGCATAACTGCTGCCTTCCCGCCATTTTTTTCAATCTCACTTTTCACTTCCTCTGCTCTGTCGGCAGAGCCATTATAATTGATCACAACTGCCGCACCCTCAGAGGCCAGTTTCAAGGCAACAGCCCTTCCGATTCCTCTGGATGCCCCTGTGACAACCGCTACTTTTCCTTCTAACATAATTCACTGACCACCTTGTCTACATCTTCCCATGAACCTACATTGTATACCTTTACATTTCTGTCTATCTTCCGCATGAAGCCTGCCAGCGTTTTTCCCGGGCCTACTTCCACAAAAGTGTCCACACCGGCCGCGATCATATTTTCCACACTCTGCTGCCAGCGGACCGAGGATGCCACCTGCTGTTCAAGCAAAGCCTTCGTCTCACTGATATCCGTCACATATGCCGCAGTTACATTCGTCACATAAGGGAATTCCAGAGTATGTAATTCCACGCTTTCCAGTACCTTCCCAAGTTCCCTGCCTGCTTCTGTAAGCAGCGGGGAGTGGAACGGTCCACTCACATTCAGTGGGAGTACCCGCTTTGCCCCGGCAGCCTTCAATGCTTCAGAGGCTTTTTCCACGCTTTCCTTCCAGCCGGTAATCACGATCTGTCCCGGGCAATTGTAGTTTGCGATACTTGCACCCTCGATCTCACTGAGTACCTTCTCAATCTCCTCTGCCGCCATGCCAAGCACAGCCGCCATGGAGCCTTTTCCTCCCGGAACGGCATTCTGCATCAGGATTCCACGCTTTCTGACCGTCGTAATTGCATCCTCTGCGCTCATCCCGCCTGCCAGAGCGATCGCACAATATTCTCCCAGACTCAATCCGGCGGCCACATCCGGCTTTAACCCTCTCTCTTCCAGGGCCTTTGCCATAGCAAGACAGGTTGTCACCAAAGCAGCCTGTGTATATTCGGTCTGATCCAGCAAATCATTTTCCTCAAAGCACAATGCCTTCATATCTATATCCAACAGTTCAGATGCTTTGTCAAAAATCTGAGCCGCTGTTTCACTTTGTTCATAAAAATCTTTTCCCATTCCAGCTTTCTGCGCGCCTTGTCCGGGAAATATAAATGCAGTCTTACTCATAAAATCCTTTTCCTCCAATCAGGTCGTCGGTCTCCTTCACAAGCTTCATAATCAGCTCCTGACAGGACAACTCTTCCTTGACCATTCCTGCGATCTGGCCTGCCATCACACTGCCGTTCACGACGTCGCCCTCTACCACGGCTTTTCTAAGGCCGCCTAAAGTCAGGAGTTCCAGCTCCTCAAAGGAAGCGCCCCCCTGCTCTTTTTGCAGATATTCCTTTGTCATCTGGTTGCGTAGGGCGCGCACCGGATGTCCTGTCGTGCGTCCGGTCACTCTGGAGTCGATATCCCGGGCCTTTATGATACATTTTTTATAATTTTCATGAACAATAGATTCTTTCGTAACCACAAAGTGAGTTCCCATCTGTACGGCCTGTGCACCTAACATAAATGCTGCCGCGATTCCTCTGCCGTCCGCAATTCCTCCAGCAGCGATGACTGGAATACTCACCGCATCTACAACCTGCGGTACCAGTACCATGGTTGTATTTTCACCGATGTGTCCGCCTGCCTCTGTTCCTTCTGCCACCAGGGCATCTGCCCCGCAGCGCTCCATACGCTTTGCCAGTGCAACAGATGCAACAACAGGAATCACCTTTACTCCTGCTTCTTTCCACATCTTCATATATTTTTCAGGAGACCCGGCACCAGTCGTTACGACCTTCACGCCCTCCTCCACAATCACTTTTGCCACTTCGTCCGCATAAGGACTCATCAGCATGATATTCACGCCAAATGGCTTTTTCGTCAGCTTCTTCGCTTCTTTAATCTGTTCCCGTACCCAGTCGGCCGGCGCGCTCGCCGCACCAATCAGTCCAAGCCCGCCGGCTTCTGATACGGCGGCTGCAAGATGATATTCAGCAACCCATGCCATTCCACCCTGGATGATCGGATATTCAATTCCTAAAATTTCGGTTACTTTTGTCTTCATACTAACAACCTTTCCTTTTTAAACTTATGAATCTACTTATTTGAATCTTCTTATTTGTGAGCTTCCAGATATTTTACAACATCACCGATGGTACCGATCTGCTCTAAATCTTCTGATGGGATCTCCACATCAAATTCTTCCTCGAAAGCCATAACTACTTCAAATAAGTCCAGTGAGTCTGCTGCCAGGTCCTCTTTGAATGAAGTTGCCTCTGTAAGTGTTGTAATTTCTGCTCCTAATGATTCTGCTACGATTTCTTTTACTTTCTCTAACATAGTTTTAAATTCCTTTCTTACTCTTCTCTTTTATTTTCATAGATATTTTTTCGGATTGTGGGAGCACCAGGTGCTGTACAATCCATAGATATGTAATCCGGCATGACCGGGTATTACCTGAAACACTGCGTTTCATCCTGTTTTTGAGACTGGCTGCTTCTCTTAAGCTTCTACCACTCAAGGCAGACAGCCCCCCAGGACAAGCCTGCCCCGAAACCTGCCATGACCAGCTTATCTCCCTTTTTGAGCATGCCCTTCCGATTGACCTCATCCAGAAGAATCGGGATGCTGGCCGAGGAGGTATTCCCATACTCCTGCAGGTTCATCGGAAATTTACCGATCTCTGCTTTCAATCGTTTTGCGACAGACTCTACAATACGTTTATTAGCCTGATGCAGGATAAAATAGTCAATATCGCTGACCGAAAATCCTGTCCCCTCAAGCGCCTCTCCAATCACCTCCGGCACCCTTCTGACTGCAAATTTAAAAACTGCCTGCCCATTCATATGCATATAAGAATCTAAATCCTCTTCCTCTGCCGGACGGTACTTCCTGTGCCTGCTCATACAGGTCAGTGCATCGCCTAAGCTTCCGTCTGAATGCGTGACCGGCTGATAAAACGTGCCTTCCTCTGCTTTCAGTACTGCCGCTCCGGCTCCGTCTCCAAACAAAATGCAGGTCCCACGGTCTTCCCAGTTCACCGTATTTGACAGACTCTCCGCCCCAATGAGCAATATCGTCTTATATACGCCAGAAGCGATATATGCCTGCGCTGTATTATAGGCAAATAAAAATCCCGTACATGCTGCATTCAGGTCGAACCCGGTGGCATTGACTGCCCCCAGCTCCTTCTGCACCTCGCAGGCCGTGCATGGAAGCATCACCTCTGAAGTAAACGTCGAAACCAGGATCAGATCTAATTCCTCCGGCGCAGTGTCACTGTTCTCAAGTGCACGCCTTGCCGCCTCCACGGACATGGAAACCGTTGTCTCTTCTTCTATAATATGTCTCCTGACGACCCCGGTCCGCTCACGTATCCACTCGTCATTTGTGTCCACCATCTTAGACAGATCGTTATTGTCCAGAAAATGTGCTGGCACGTATGAACCTGTTCCACATATCTTTCCTATCATAATTATTCTCCATGTTTAATTTCATTTCCAAATATTTTTATTTTAAAATACTTTGATTATCAAAGTATATCATAATTCTCTTAATTGTCAATAAGAAATTTTTAGTAACTATTCAGCCATGCGGAAAGATTCGTACAGTTTCTGCGTGGGAGCTTGCTCACCAAGCATAAACTGTACAAATCTTTCCATACGGCGTTTAGCCGAAGCGAGATGAAGCGGTTTTAGCGAAATCGAGCTTGTATTGAAGATTTATGTGCAAAAGCAGGAATATCAAGGACGCATTTTATTTATTCTATGCTTCAAAAGAAGAACTATTTTTTGATGTTATAATGAGAATTCAAACTAGGGTAGTTAATTTGACCAAAGCAACACTAGGTGAAACACCTACGAAGGAAAGTTTGTGTAATACTCTAAAGTTGATTTATAGAGAATACATTAAAATACCTTTCATCTTAGAAATGAATTCGCCAGATTTTATAGCATTTATGAATAGATTGCCTAAAGAAAAAAAAATTGAAGAATTAGCATTTCACGGTGATAATGATATTCGTAATATCATCAAGGATTCTAAGCTACAATACAAGATAAATGAAGACAAGGGTAACTCTGCATTTGCTATTCTATTTATGCCGAATTCTAATAAAGAAAAATTGCCATATAATCATTTAGAAGTAATTGATTTTATGATAGAAGTTTTAATTGAAAGTGTATTTGAATAAAAAGGAGGAATTCAAATGAACAACGGATTAGAAGGATTAAGTAAATTCAGAAATTATCTAATTAAGAATTGTAAACATCTAAATACTGGCAGGTCACCTGTTTTTATTTCTATAAGTTTAATTGCAGGCATTTCTCTTGCTACTGGCAGTGTTTTGTTAGCTCCAAAAACAACCGCTGGGCAAATCTGCTTTGGTATAGGTTCAGTTACTGCTGTTCTAAATGGCGCTCAATTAATTTGTAAAAAGTATATTTAAAAACTTTGCAAAAATTTGAGGTGATAAAATGCAAAGGTCAGTAATAAAAAAATATGGAATATATTCAACTTTTCTATTTGTTGTAATATTTCTATCGGTATTATCTGTTATGTTAATATTGACAGGGATTTTATTCCCAATAGGAATGATACTTTTTGAAATAGGGCTATTTGAGCAAATATTTCAATATTATGCTTTTACCATAGAACCTTTTTCCAAAACATTTATGAACGAAAAGGGAGAATGTATATAATTGACCGCAAAAGAATTTGACCTCTTGTACTTTCTCTTTTGTCGTAAGGGACAGGTATTCACTAAAGAACAGCTTTATGATACTGGGGTATCGGCTATAAATTCAATGTTTAAGCGATAATTGGTATTGATGTTTTAAATTTCATCGAAACTTTATAAATTATTAATTGACTGTACATACAGGCTATGGTAGTCTGTACCTATCTTAAGTGGAAGGCACTCATGCCAGTTTCGGTCCACAAGATTTCTATTTAATTCGGTACTTCATTTTCGAAGTTTTATCCGTGATTTAGAACAGTTCCCTTATAAGAACAGATTCATTTTACAAAGGAGAAACGCGCCTATGGCAAAAACACTGAAAGACTATTTCCCGTCGATTCAAACAAGGAAGGGGGTACTGAAAGAAATCGAGAACAGTAAGGAACTTTGGAATACCTTTGACTTGTGGGCGGAAGAACAGCAGGAAGAATTCCTGGATTTCTGTACCGGGGCAAGAGGGGTAAAGATACTTTATGATTCCTTTTTTAAAGAAATATTCAGCCCGGAATATCATCCAGAAAGGCTGGAGACGATTCTGTCCCTGCTTTTGAAAAAAAAAGTAATCATCCGCCAGATCCTGCCCAACGATTCTGTGAGAATTGCAGATGAACAAAGCCTTTTGATAACAGATATGTTGGTAGAACTGGAGGACGGAAGCTTAGCCAATATCGAAGTTCAAAAGCTTGGTTATGCATTTCCCGGTCAGCGGGTCGCCTGCTACTCGGCAGATACACTGCTCAGACAGTACAAGAGGGTGAAAAGCAAGCGAAAGAAACGTTTTACATACAGGGATATCAAAAACGTCTATACCATCGTCTTCTTTGAAAAAAGTACCCAGGAGTTCCGGCAATTCCTGGATCAATATATCCACAGGTCCCGGCAGGTTTTTGACACGGGGCTTGAGTTGGAGACACTACAGGAATACATTCTGATTCCACTTGACATCTTTAAAGAAAGCATGCACAATAAAACTGTAACAAATGAACTGGATGCATGGCTGTCTTTTATGACTTTTGATGAACCCAAACGGATTATCGAGCTGATTGAGTCCTACCCAGAATTCAAGGTCATGTATGAAGAAGTTTATGATATATGCCGTAATATCGAAAGGGTGATGCAGATGTACTCAAAGGAACTGGCGGAACTGGACAAAAATACTGTGCAGTATATGATAGAAGAACAAGAAAAAGTTATTAAGGAGCAGGAACAAATATTGAATCAGCAGGCTAATAAACTAGACCAGCAGGAAGTTCAATTAAATGCACAGAAAGAAGAAATCGAGGCGTTAAAAAAGAAACTTGAAAAATTCTGCAAAAAATAGAATATAAGATACCAGGGTAAATGCAGCCATCAGATAAAAAATATGGCTGCTTTACTTTAAATCTGATTGCACCTAGAGGCTGCGGTATGGTATCATTTAAACAACCTCATTGTTAATTTTCTTAATTGGAGATGAGAATATGGAAAAATTCTTTCTAGTTTTAGCAGTTATATCTATCACAGTTTTAATGGTTTGCTTTTTGATTTACTGTATAACCGGAGAATTTGTGTCCTGGTCGCCACTTTGTATTTTCTTTGAACTTATTTCTATTAGAGGATACAATTATTTAAAAAAGCAGCGTAATTTTTAAGACCATGGCATGCATGGATGTCCTTTATGGCTTATTTGAAGAACTCTGTAAAGAATAAACAAGAAAGAAATGCAGCCCCAGTAAAAAATGTGGCTGCATTTACTTTGAAAATAAACGAATTGCAAAAAAATACAAAAAAATTAATTTTAGGGGTTTACAAACTCAAATCTATATGATATTATATCACTTGTCGAGCGGAAGTGGCGGAATGGCAGACGCGCTAGATTCAGGTTCTAGTGGGAGTTAATCCTGTGAGAGTTCAAGTCTCTTCTTCCGCATAAAGGCTGTAGTCCTAAGGGTTACAGTCTTTTTGTTTTTATCGTCTTTCTACATCTTTTCTTTCTCCCCACCTTATTAAGACCTTAAAAAAACACCAAAAAAAGAATATTGTTTCAAAAATTCCCTTCCTCGATTCGCTATACTTTTCAACATAAAGAGAGTGATTCCCACAGGAGGTAATTAGTATGAAATGTAATATGAAACAATGGGTCGCAGATACAATCAATCAGCCCGTAAAAAAAGGAATGCCCATCTTATCTTTCCCCGCTATCCAGAAAATGAACATTACCGTAAAGGATTTAATCTCCAGCAGTGACCTCCAGGCACGTGCTATGCAGATCGTTGCTAAGAATACAGATGCCGCGGCTTCTGTCAGCTTGATGGATCTTTCTGTAGAGGCGGAATGCTTTGGCTCTTCTATCCGCGTATCAGAAGAGGAGGTTCCGACAGTCATTGGAAGTATCGTAAACTCCGAAGAAGATGCCGATGCCCTTTTAATCCCTGAGATTGGTACAGGACGCACCTCCATCTATATTGAAGCAATAGAAAAGGCCGCCAAGCTGATTGAAGGCAGGCCCATCCTCGCCGGAGCCATCGGACCTTTCTCTCTTGCCGGAAGACTCATGGATGTGTCTGAAGCTATGATCTACTGCTATGAAGAGCCAGATATGGTACATACGGTCCTTAAAAAAGTCACTAAGTTTATTATCAACTACTGCAAAGAATATAAAAAAGCAGGAGCAAACGGAATCGTCCTCGCAGAGCCTCTTGCAGGACTTCTTTCCCCATCACTCGCAGAGGAGTTCTCCGCTGATTACGTAAAACAGATTGTAGATGCCGTACAGGATGATGAGTTCATCATTGTCTACCACAACTGCGGAAACTGTACAATCCAGCAGATCGACTCCATCATTGCGACAGGCAGTCCGTTCCTCCACTTCGGCAATGCGATCGATATGGCAGAAATCATGCCGCACATTCCGGCAGATGTGATTGCCGCAGGCAATGTCGATCCTGCCGGACAGTTCAAAAACGGCACCATGGAATCTGTGAAAGCTGCCACAAAAGAAATCATGGAAAAATGCTGCAAATATCCGAACTTTGTCATTTCCTCTGGATGTGATATCCCGCCACTTTCCAAGTGGGAAAATATAGATGCATTCTTCGAGGCAGTCCATGAATATTACCAGGCAAACGCTTAGGTGCCAGGCCTTTGATATCAAAAAGACAGATACTTTCAAGTAAACTCCCTCTTGAAAGTATCTGTCTTTTTCTAGTTTCTATTGCCTTAAACTGGATATCTCTTACGTATATCCGCCGAAACCGCCACCGTATCCACCCCCGTTACAGCAGATTCCACTGCCGCAGCATAGGTTGCATGCAAGGTTGGCTACACACAACTTTACACAGAAATCATTGCCACCCATTGTTGGATATCCATATGCTCTCTGCCGCTGCTGGTACCAGCCTCCTGTGCCTTGAAGACGGTTGAGCAGCATTTGATACTGCATATTATTAGGCTCCAGCCGTACAGCCTCCTTTGCATGTTCCAGAGCAGTTACATTGTTCCCCATACCGGAATGAGCCGATGCACTGTAAAAATACCACAGGGCGCCTCTGTCCCGAATCCCATCCAAAACATTCAATGCTTCTTTATAATGTCCACTCTGTATGTAGTTGACTGTTGCCCGCAGATGTATATCCGACTCACTATTCCCTGTATAGCCCTGGCTGCTTCCCGGACCATAGCCTCCAAAACCGCCGAAATTTCCAAAGCCGCCATACCGTCCAAAACCTCCATAGCTTCCAGCTCCCTGCTGCCCGCCATATCCTGGTCCATATCCGCCCGCCTGACCAGTATATCCTTTCTCGCGTTCATCCATGATCTGCTGGTAGGCCTGCTGTACCTCTTTGAACTTTGCTTCTGCCTCTTCCTTCAGAGGATTGTTAATATTTGCATCCGGGTGGTACTTCCTGCTTAACGCCCGGTAAGCCTTCTTTACTTCATCGTCAGAAGCGTCCCTTGACACCCCCAACACCTTATAAGGATCTATCATTTTCCCTTTATACCCTCACTTAGTATTTCTTCCATCCAGCATAACGTCCCCAAAATAACAGGACAATAAATCAATCTATTCTACCTAATATCGTACTAGCTCTTCTTTATAAATGTGGTACTGCATTTCGGACATCGTACCTCGATCTTACCTTTTCCCTTCGGAATTCGGATCTTCTGTCCGCAGCTTGGGCATTTATAAATGTGATATGCCTTTCTCTGCTTCCACAGATTCTTCTGCTTCTGGAAAAAGCAGCGGATCTTGTAGGTCTTTGCCAGATACGTCTGATTCTCCGCATATCTCTTTGTCACATTCCTGGAAAACATTCGGAAATAGCAGTAGATGATGAGAACCCACCCTAATAAGTAACAGAATGTTCCGACTGTCTTTCCTGCAAAAATAGAAGACAGGAATACGACCACCAATCCCAAAATAAGCAAAAACTTAGAACAGTTGTCTATTCCATAACGTCCCTGCATGAACCGCATGAATTTTTCTCTCATTTTTTCAACCTCTCTTTATTTGCGGCCGCAGGGAATCTGCTGAATCATTCCCCCACGGCGCTTCACTTACATGAAAGATATTGTCCTCTGTTTTCAGCAGATTGTCAAGAAAACTCTTATTAAATAAATATAAATTTATTCTTCATTTAATATATTTTTACATACTTCATCTGAAATCAGATATACGATCCTGGAATCGTTCATCATCACGTACCGGTTCTTATCAGCATCCGTATTTCCTATATAGAGTGTCAATGTCTTCTCCTTTTTATCCAAAGTATAGGCTGCCTCAACTGTCGTTCTGGACGCTTCATCCAATCCGTATTGTGCAAGATCTTTATCCTCCACAGAATAGTCTGCCACCTTCTGAAGTGTCACTGCACCCAGACCGCCTGCGACGGCTGCAATATTCTTAGAGTCCTCTTCCTTCTCAGAATCATAGGTCGTTGTCTTACCATCCTTTGTTATGATTTCCTTTTTCAGGTTGCCGCTTCCGATGGTAGGGAAGGTATCGAGCTGTGCCATATCATCCAGCGAATACTGCAGGTCAGAGATCGTTGTATTGCTGACCGTATAGACCTTTTTTGTATCTCCTACCGTCACATAATAAGAATCCCCTGTGGAGCTGCCGTAATACAACGTCGTCTCTTTTCCTTCGGCATCCTTTAACACCACCGTATACACCGGGTCCGTCAGCCCGTATGCTTCCAGAGAATCACCATCCTTTAGTTCACGCTCCGCCTTCAAATGTCCGAACTCTTCTGCCATTTTTTTAGGATAGCTCTGCGCCAGAGGGAAATCCATATCCGGGGCATAATACCATACATCCCCCTCCTTCTTGAACTCCATATCACCGCTGCCTGTATCATATTGAATTCCTTTCACTTCCCCTATATCCGTGAGATAGACCTGCTTTGCCTCTTCCTTTGCCTGCTGTTTTTTCTCCTGGCTTTTATTCCACGACTGCAGGATAAAATATACTGCCGCAAGAATCAGAAGAACACTCAGCAGCAGGATCATCGATTTCTTCTTTTTCTGTCCCATATGCCCACCTTATGCCTTTCTTCTTCTGAACCATACCACAAATCCTGAAATCAATACTGCCAGTGGAATCCCAAAAATGACCAGTAGACTGAACAGGCCTGCATGTTGTACTGTATTATATTCTGTCGCAAGGCTCTTTGCCTCGATTGAAATATTCTGTACACCATCAAAATTGCTACTGACTGCATTCATAAATAATGTGGTATTTTCAAGCTGTGTGAACGTATCCGTAATCTGTGAATCGATCAGACTTCCCGCAGAGATGACCGTAAAGCGGCTTTCCTTCGTGTTGTCGGCGCTCTTTTTTTCTGAACTGTCAGACTGATCCTCTGATTTTTTACTGTCTGAGTCTCCACTGTCCTCAGACTTGCTGTCTGATGACTTACTTTTATCTTCCTGGCTCACGCTCTCCACTGCCGACGCACCAAGTACATAAGTCCCCTGCTTCTGGTCCTTCTCTGTTACAGCATATGCCTGATCAGATGTGGACATAAAAGGAGTGGTCGTGATCGTATCCCTTGCCGGGTCTACCAGGTTCATCCCATGTGCATTTGTAAGAAGTACCATCTGGGAGCTGATTCTTTTTGCCATATCACCGGATACAGAGAGCAATGGGAAGATATAATAATAATTTCCCTGATAGCATCTGGATGTATCTGCAATATAGCCATCTGCCTCTTCCATTCCGTAATCCTTCATAATAGATGCAAGATTCGGAAGCTGGGAAGAAGTGGTATCTCCCAGCAAGAGCATGACCTTTCCGCCCTTTGAAAGATATTCCTGAATGACCGTCTTCTCGTCATTCGTCAGATCATTGGAAGGGGCATACATCAGAAGCAGGTCACAGTCGTCGGGTATGGCCGTATTCATTACGAGATTCAGTTCCTGTACCTGATAGTTATTTTTATCCATCAGATCTGTGATGGAACCAGGTAAGGTCGCCTCTCCGTGTCCAGTGGTCCTGTATATCTTTTTATTCACATCACTGACCACATAGTTTACAGCACTGGTCAACTGTCCCTCCCCGTCAAACTCTGATTCGGATACATTTCCTGTATAATAGTAGGATGAGGTATCCATAACGATAATATCATCAAAGGAGACGGTAGTGCTTTTTCCTGTATCTGCGCAGGCTACTACGATTGTATTCTCATTCGTATCATATTCGTTGAGTGCGGAAGGATGAAGTACCGGATCGATCCATTCCACGGAAATGTCCTTTGACAAGGATGCATATTTACTTAGAAATGTTTTAATCCTGTCATCCGTACTTTCCTTTACAGCAAGCACGGTAAACGTGACTTTATGATCCAGTCCTTTTAAAAGCTCCTTACTTGTATCTGTGATCTCATATATTTTTGTGCTGCTGACATCGATATTCCTATACTTTTCCGGAATCTGCCCAAAGATCAGATTTGCCACCACTACAATCGCAATGACAAGAACCGTCACCCCCACGCTGTATGTTCCATTCTTTGTTCCGGTTGTCTTAAATACATTTTTTATTTTCTGCACGCTTAAGTCCTCCTAACTCCAACGTCTTTTCTGAATGGCCTGCACTGTCAGGAAAATAAATACTACGATAATAGACAGATACAGAACAATACCGCTGATATCTACAATGCTTTTTGACGTAATGTCTGTAAAAACATTTGCGAGGGCAAGGTTTCCCAGGACCTTGGTCAGCATGTTCTCAAAAAGATTGGATTTTAAAATATAGGTCACGATGCATATAGCAGCTCCGATCAGCTCGATACCGCCGCTAAGTATCCAGTTTCCCGTCATATGCTGGATATAGGCCGCCACAATCGTGATGAGGATCAAGATTCCCACCATGCCGCTGATCGCGGAGCTTGGAAGGAATGACAGAATTCCGTCCCACAAATACAGCATGAGCAGGACGCCGAATGTCGTAATAAAGGCAATGATCTGGCTCTCCGTCAGAGAGGAGAGGAACATTCCAATTGCAATATAAACGCATCCCAGCAGGAAGAAAACACCGATGGAGATATAGTCCACCTTGAGATAAGCCGTTCCCTGCAGCTTGATGATCAGCGGGAACAGACAGAAAATCAAATTCGGGACTGCAAGTACCGATACCATCGCAAGATACTTTCCAAGGACGACCTTCCCGATTCCTACCGGAGCGGTTAAAAGAAGCTGATCCGTCTTGTTCTTGCGCTCCTCGGAAAAGCTTTTCATTGTAATCAGTGGAATCCCTACGAGGAACACGATCAATGAGCCTGACAGAGTATAAGAAAAATACGGATACCCTGCATTCAGGTTATATGCCATAAAATAGATTCCGGTAAAGGCTACCAGAAATGCAACAAATACACATCCAATCATGGACTGGAAGTAAGACCTAAGTTCTCTCTTATAAATCGCCAGCATTTGTCTCATCCTCCTTTTCGTCTTTGTTCAATACTGCCTCCCCCTGGGTCAGTTCCAGGAAGATTTCTTCCAGGCTCGCCCGGTTCGACTTCAATGTAAGCAGCGGACATTTTGCCTCCGCAAAGGTAAGGAATATTTTTTCCCGGATGTCTTGATGCTGTTTTGTTGTTATGACTGCGGCTGTTATACCGTTTTCCTGCGCTTCTGTCTTCACCGATGCAATCTCAGGAATCCTGTCTAGGATTTCCCGCATTTTGGACGCATCTGCTTTCGCCTCGATTTCTACGGATTCTGCCCCATCCATCAAATGCTCCAGATTCTCAGGTGTATCACTGGCGACCAGCTTTCCTTTCGAGATGATCATGATATAATCACAGACCTCCCGGACCTCAGCCAGAATATGAGAGCTCAGGATGACTGTGTGCTTCTTCGCCAGATTCCGAATCAATTCTCTGATCTCAATAATCTGCTTCGGGTCCAATCCTACAGTCGGTTCATCCAAAATGATAATATCGGGAAACCCTAACACTGCCTGGGCCAGCCCGACTCTCTGCTTATATCCTTTTGAAAGATTGCGGATCAATCGGTCTCTGACATCCATAAGCTTCGTAAGCTTCATGACCTCCTCAATGGAAGACTCCCACTCCCCCTTCGGAATCCTCTTTAACTCCGCGGCAAACCCCAGATATTCCCGTACGGTCATCTCTGTATACAATGGAGGAATCTCTGGAAGATATCCGATATCCTTCTTGGCCTCCTCTGGTTCTTTCAGGATGTCATGTCCATTGATAATGACCTCCCCTTGTGTTGCTCCCAGGTATCCTGTCATGATGTTCATCGTTGTCGATTTTCCTGCACCATTCGGACCCAAAAAGCCATAGATCTTACCCTGTTCAATCTTGAAATCCAGGTGATCTATGGCTAGATGATTTCCATATTTTTTTACCAAGTTCTTAACCTCTATCAAGTCCTTACCTCCCTGTATTCTATGTACTTGCTACTGACAGCGCGCCGGCCTTTACTTGGATCGATGTCCATGAAAAATGTTGGAGTCGGATCATCTGACCAGAACCGGTGCCGCTGCCTCATGAAACAAAGCTGTTTCACATAGAAATTACGGTATCAGAACTTTGTGAAGTTTTTGTGTTACAAATGTGATATTGTTTTGTAGTTTCTGTGTACTTGTCCTTCTTCTTTTTCTTCCTTTTTCGTTCCTCCTTTCTGTTTTCTTTTTTGTCCGGGGACATTTGTTTTCCCCTGCTCATCGGGATTCTCAATCATTTTATATATCATCCGGGCAATCAGCTCCTGCCCTTCCTGGCTGGGATGAAGACCATCCCCCTGAACAAAGGCTGCTACATTAGAGTTATATAAATCTACGACCTCATATCCGTATTCTGTGGAACGCTTTTCAATAATACTGTTCATGTTCTTGATGATATTCTCTACCACCTTATTCAGTGTCCCGGGCATTTCCACATTGGAAATGGGGTTATAGATATTGGTCACAATAATCTGAGCATCCGCCTTTTTTTGCTGAGTGATCGTGTCCATTGCCTGAATCCATTGGTTTTCAAAGCTTCCATAATCCCAGTTGCTCAAAGCGTCAATAATTTTAAATACGATCAGAGGATTCTTTTTTCCCCCTTCTTTTAATTCTCCTACCGCCTGGGATGCGCTCCTGAACTTCGTGTCTGAGTTCAGGATTTCCTGTGCCTCGCGCTTAAATTCGTTCAGCAGGTCGTTAGACCCCATTGTCAGAAGAATCACATCCGACTTATTCAGGCTCCATTTGACCGTATCTCTGGACAGAATCTGTTCATTCAGGCCAGTTGTATCCAAACCATTTTTTGCAAAGTTATGATAGTCGAACCAGGTCCCATATTCCTTAGAAAGACGTTCTGTTACAATGCGGCCATAGCATTTGATTGGATTTACTTTATCTGTTGAATATCCTTTTGCAATGCTGTCCCCCAGAATCGTACAGGTAATCATCTCATCCCACGCCCTTACAGGAAGGACCTGATGCATGCACAAGATTCCTGTCAATAAGAAAACTGCAAAAACTTTCAGGTATTTTCTCATCTGCCTCACTCCTATTTTTGTCCGTTCATCGTAAAAACGATGCTCTAATCGAATACCCACTTCGTATGGCTGCCCTGCTCCGTTTTCGTCACCACCAGTTTCCACTCTATCTGTTCTTTTAATTCATTCACATGGGATATGATCCCGACCAGCCCCTTCTCTCCTGCCAACTCCTGTAATATCTGAATCGCCCGCTCTCTTGCAGCATCATCCAGAGAGCCGAACCCTTCATCCACGAACATGGTCTCCAGACTGATCGCACCTGCCGTATTCTGTACAATATCTGCCAGCCCCAAAGCCATCGCCAGAGAGGCCATGAAAGATTCTCCTCCTGAGAGAGTCTTCACATCCCTCACAGAATCGTTGACCATATGGTACACATCCAGATCAAGTCCTGCCTGCCCCTGGCTGCTTAAGTCCTTGATTTCCCTGCACTGCAGGATGAACTCGTTGGAAGTCATCTTACTCAGCCTTCTGTTCGCCGCATGAATGATCTGTTTAAAATATTTTCTCTGCACATAGGTCTCAAAATCCAGTTTGACGCTGCCGCTCAAGGTTCCATTGGCTGTCCTGCTCAAGTTATTGACCATCTCATACTGCGCGGTCAAATCCCCTCTTGCTTCAAAATACTGGTTCAGCTTTTTCTTCGCATCTTGATTTTTCTGGTTCTGGCTATGAAGGTGAAGCCACTGTGCCCTTTGTTCCTTCTGCGCGCTCTGCACCTTGAACAGCCTCTCCTTCTCACTGGTCAGATCGGCCTTTTTTCTTCCCTCTGTCTGCTGCTTAAGCATCTCAAGCCTTGTCTTTACCTCGACTGACTGTGCCTCATACTCCTTCAAGTGCTTTTCCTTTTCTTCTCTTCCATTGATCCATGCTTTTGCCTGCTGATATTCTTCCTCGGATGGAAAGTCCTGCGCCCTTAATTCCTGTCTAAAATCAGCCTGCTCCTCTTCCTCTTTCCTAAAAAGCTCACCAAGCTGTGCTTCCTGGCTTTCCAGAAGCCCGCTTCTTCGTTTCAGCTCCTCCTTAAGCTCCCGGAATTGCTTTTCCTTCCTCTGATACTTTGTTTTTTGGTCCCTCAGCCTGGTTCTGCATTGATCCAGCTTTTCTTTGACCTGCACCTCACTGATTTCACCACTTCCCTGTATTTCTATAGCAGCTTCTTTCAGAAGATTTCTCTCGGATTCTAGATTGCTTTTAGACTCCTGGAAAGTTTCCTGTATCAAAGTCCGTTCTTTTTCCTTCTTATCCCGCTTTTCCTTTGCCTTTTCGACCGCTTTCTGATCCGGCGCTTTCCCGGACAGCTCTGCCTTCTTTGGATGTGTTGTAGAACCACACACCGGACACGGACTGCCCTCCTTTAGCTCTTTCGCCAGAATTCCCGCCTGCTCCTCAAAGAAACGCTTGTATTTCTCCTCATACTCCTCTGACGCAGCACGGCATTGTTCTAATACCTCCTGCATCTTCCCGAGATTCTGCGCATATGCCTTCTCCAGTCTTCGTATCCGCTCATACCTGGGAAGAATATCATCCAGCCGCATAATCTGCTTCTGCCAAAGCGGTTCCATCCTTTGGAGCTCCTCTGCAGCGGTCTGTACCTCTTTTTCTTCAACTGCTGCTCTCTTCCCTTCTTTGTCCAGCCATTCCTTGGTATCCAGGATCTGCTGCTTCAACCGTTTTCCTTCGGCACTGGTCTTTATAAACTGCTTTTCTTTGATAAAGACCTTTTCTGCACGTGCCCCCAGATCGACTTCTCTTCGCTTACGCTCAATTTCTTCTTTCTTTGCTTCTAATTGTTGCTGTTTTTCCTGGGCCTGCTGCCTCTGGAGGAATAATCTGTTGATTTCTTCCCCGCTTCGGATTACCGCATTTAACTCTTCTGCCTGTTTCTGCAGATCTAAAGATTTCTTTTCCGCCTCGCTCTCCCGGATTTTCCCTTGACGGCAGATTTCTTTTAATGTATCCATCACCGGTTGGGCAGGCGGAAGCTTTAACTCCAGATACCCCTTCCAGGCTTCTGCCTCACCCTCTCCTGAAAATGGTTCCACATGTTCCATCTCCCGAAGACAATCCTTTGTGTTATCCTCAAGACTGATGTAAAGCCGCTTTGCCTGTTCTTTGAGTTCCTCCTGTACCTGCCAGTACAGCTTTGTCTGAAAAATCCTTGAAAAAATCCGTTTCCGCTCTTTGGATTCTGCATGGAGCAATTTCAGGAAATCTCCCTGGGCAATCATCGCAATCTGTGTGAACTGATCCACATCCAAACCGATGATCTCTTCTATTTTATGATCGACTTCCTTTTTCTTTCCCTGGAATTCACTTCCATCGGGCAGAATAAGGCTGACCTTTGTCAGTTCCTTTACAAGTCTTGGAGAACCATCCGCATAATTTCGTTTTCCTTTCCGCATATACTCAGGATTTCTCCTGATCGTATAGACCTGTCCCCGATAGGAAAATACATATTCCACGAAGGTCTCTATATCATCCGCCGCATACTGGCTGCGCATCATATTGCCATCCCTGCTGCCTCCGCTGGTCCTGTCATACAGCGCATAGGTAATGGCATCAAAGATCGTAGTCTTCCCTGCCCCTGTATCTCCGGTCACGAGGAACAGTCCATGCTGCATTTTTGTAAAATCAATCTCTTCCACGCCCGCATAAGAACCAAATGCGGACATCGTTAGTTTTACCGGCCTCATGCTATTCCCCCTTCACCTGTTCTAAGATATGCTCCAAATATCCGCACTCTTCCCTGGAAAGGCTGCGTCCCTGTATTTCCCGGAAAAAGTCTTGAAACACCGTAAGGGGATCCGCGATTTCCGCCTCATCGTTGAATTCCTCCAGGCGTTTCCTCGTCCTCGTGTTATCCATTCGGATTTCAAGTATATGCGAATACACCTTCTCCAGCTGTTCCTTCGGCCGGTAAGGGTCCTTCTCATCCGTCAATGTCACGCTGATATAATCATCCCGGTTCTCTTCCCCAGCGCTCTCCAGGATGTCCGTCAGTTCCCCGCGGATTGTACGCACATCACGCAGCGGATGCAACGGATGCAACGTAACACTGGCCTCCTTTCCTTTTGCGCCCAGTTCCACTACATGCAGGGATTTCGTATGTCCTGCCTCACTCACAGAATATTTTAAAAGTGTGCCGCAGTAACGGATTGTCGGGACCTGTACCTGTTGTGCGCCATGCAGATGTCCCAGGGCCGTATACTCGAACCCCATCAATGGTCCGATCTCTACATTATCGATTCCACCCACGGAAAACAACTCCGAATCGCAGGTATCTGGTACACCGCCATTTCCTGTATAGAACTGATGAGATACCAATACATTTCTTTTCGCCGTATCGATTTCTTCCCGCTCCAGAACATAACGCACTGCCTCACTGTAAGTCTCAGGAAGTTCTTCCCCTTCTTCCTGCAGTCCCCTTATATATCCCGGCTTCATAAAAGGAAGGAGATAAAAATCCACCTCCCCAAATTCATCCGTGAGCGTCACTTTTTTCAAATACTCTCCCTTTTGAGATGGCACACTTCCCGCAATATGGATATTCTGTCTCCCCAGTATTCGGCTGGCATAATCCAGACGCTGGGCAGAATCATGGTTGCCGCTGATGATGAGAACTGCCGTAGAAGGCTGGATGTCCGCCAGTCTGGTCAAAAATTCATCGAACAGTGAAACCGCCTCCGCCGAGGGAACCGATTTATCATAGATATCCCCTGCAATTACGACCGCATCCGGTGCAAGCTCCTTCACATAACCGATTACCTCGTTCAGGATATGTTCCTGGTCCTCGATCAGGCTGTAATGATGCAGCTGCTTACCGATATGCAGATCCGATAAATGAAAAAATTTCATATACTTTCCCCTCTGTCTTTCTTCTAAATACAGATCATTTACAGCTTCAGCCCACGGTATCGGTTCAGACAAGCGTGGATCTCCTGTTTTCTCGGCACAGCCAGGGCAGCGACATTTGAACTGCTCTCACAAAGACCAGCCAGCCCGTCTTTCCTGATCTTCTTCTCCAACTCTTCCACAACCGTCTGTATACTCTTTCTTCCATCTAACAAATGCTTCTCCGCATATTTCACACAGTATCCGAGTGCTGACACCTGTTCGCTGTCCACAAGCTGCTCCACATAACGCAGGTCAATAGATTCCCGGTTGATCTGTACAGCCTCTTTTCCCAGTGTCTTCATCTTGATTCTGTCATTCCCGCTCAATGCACGGTTCTGTCCCGGACATCTGGTAAATACAGGATCTTCTGCCTTTTGCTCTGGCCCGCTGAGCACCGGGAAGCCTTCCGCCTCTTTTTTCGCCAGCTCTGTAATATCCCGCGGCACATACCGGTCCATCTGAACAATGCTGTCCGCAATCTGGAAGTATGCCCCGGAACTACCTGCTACAATAATCGTAGAAACTCCATAATTATCGTACAATTCCCTGATTCGCTCGATAAACGGCGTGATTGGCTCCATATCCCTGTGGATCACGCGCTGCATCAGCTCATCCCGGATCATAAAGTTAGTCGCACTGGTATCCTCATCGATCAGAAGCAGCTTCGCCCCTGCCTCCATCCCCTCGATTACATTTGCCGCCTGGGAGGTGCTGCCGCTGGCATCCTCTGTGTAGAATCCCCTGGTCTCCTTCCCATTCGGAAGGTCATTGATGAACATGGAAATATCCGTCTTCTTGATACTTCTTCCATCCTCAGCACGGATTTTCATCGCAGTATCATCCGTAATCACATATTCTCGTCCATCGCCGGAAATATGATTGTAAACACCCAATTCAAGCGCTTTTAAAAGTGTCGATTTTCCGTGGTAGCCGCCGCCCACGATCAAGGTAATGCCTTTGCGGATTCCCATTCCGCTGATTTTTCCCTGATGCGGAAGCTCCATCGTCACTTTCAGTTCCTCCGGTGAAGTAAACGCAACCGCACCCTTCATCGGACGGGAAGAGATTCCGGACTCCCTCGGAAGAATGGAGCCATCTGCAACAAAAGCTGCCAGTCCCATTTTCGGGAGCTGTTCCCGGATATACTGCTGGTCATCCGCAAGAAATACTGTCTGCTGGATTTTCTTTTTGTCACTGTTCTTATAATAAAGAGAGTTTTCCACACTCTCCGGCAAAAATTCAAATAATATCTTCATTAATTCCCTGGCATTAATGGTTCTTCCATTTGCCGGAAACCCCGCTTCCAGTCTGAGAATCAAGTCTCCGCTTTTTGGATCGATCTTGCAGGCAGTCCGCTCCAGAACCTCCTGATTACAACGGCTGATTGCAATCAGCCCGCTCTTTCCCGATCCCTTCGCTTTAAAAGCATAACGCTCCACAGCCCGGGCGAACTGCCTGGTCAGATAATCCTGAAGCGCGATCCTTCTGTGCTCTGTCTCATACAATTCCTTCGGAAACGCAGAGACAGCACCCTTCATATGAATACTCAGCTTAGATGGCGAAGCAAACGGGTCGCCCTGCACATGGTCAATGGAAAGCTGATAGCCAGGGAACTGATATACCCCTTTTGTGTCCTTGTACGCAGGATAACTCTTGTGGTCGATCCTGTTCAAAAGATTCTTTAACTCTGTTGATGTCTGCATTGTGTTAAACTTCCTTTCCTGATGTTTTTACTTTTCTTCGATATCCAGCACTGTGCCGATGAAAATAGGGACTCTATTCTCACAATCAATCAGCATATACACAAATGGGCGGTCCAGATGCACGACTTTCGGTTCCTCCTCTACCATCGCAGACTCAGTCTTCATCTCCACAGCCGTTGCCGCCCCGGCCTTTGTCCCTTTTTCATCCACTGCAATATATGTCTTATGCAGGACACGGCCGATAAATATATTTCCGTCCTTTGAGTGCCCAAGTGCTGTAAAATTAGCAGTTGCCGGATCAAACGCATCGTTCATTCCCATTCCGATCAGCACATCATTCATCTTGACGCTGTATTCGCTTTCAAACTTAGGCATGGAGACAAGAACCTTTATCTGCTCCGGCTGATTCAAAATCTGCGACAACCTCTCTCCGGTAAGAGATGCAGCATATTCACTGATACTGCATCCTTCATCCGGGAGCAACGCTGCAAAGGCATATTTTTCCCCTTTATAATACTTTAAGAATCCTGCTGCATCTTCATCCTCCAGATATTCCCATTCCTTTGAGTCCATAAATTTTACATTTCTCACAGTACCTGATTCTGTAGTAAACATTCCATCATGTACCTGATTTTCCTCGTAGATTTTTTCCCACTGTGCATCAAATGCAAGCGCATTCACCAGATACATCACCACTTTCCGATCTATGGGCTTCTCCAAGATTTCATTGATCATCCCATCCGTATGATCATGGACCCAGTGATTGATATCTGCTCTTGTGGATTCATCAAACGGGGCCTTGTAGATTCCTGCATCATACCAGGTGGCATTGGTTGTTAAGAAATCCGGTTCCACAGTGAGACTCTCAACATCCTTAATCCAGATCGAATTCGCTGCGTTGAGTGTATTCTTTTTATCTTCAGATAACATCTGGCTGTAGGAATAGAGATATTGATTCAATTCCCCCGCCTCCAGACCAAATACCTCCTGCATCTGCGCCAGCGTCTCACCTTTGGCCCCGTTGGCAGTCATACCTAGGGCATAAAGGACCGATAATGGCGAAATCAGTACATTTTCACTTTCATCCGCTTTCAGACTCTGTTGAAAAAGACGTACCGCAAAATCCGTAACTATAGCAGAATCTTCCGGAGTCACATCACCAACTCTGTCTGTTTGGGCCGCCTTAACCCCTTTCATCAAATCCTCTGCATGAATCTTAGCACTGCATCCTGATACTCCCAGCAGTACAGTTAACATAGAAACGAGAATGATTGCAATGATACGCTTCTTCATATGGCAGTCTCCTTTCCGCCTATCGGCCCAAAATGCTCCTAAAGCTATTCTGGAATTGATTACTATCAAGTAACAGATACATTCCTTTTTTGAAATATTTTTTAAACGAGCTTGGTCGTCCACTTGGAACAGTCCCAGACCTCCTGTACAATGTCCTGATAAAATTCCGGCTCATGGCAGATCAGAAGCAGTGTTCCCTGATATTCCTGCAGCGCCTTTTTCAAAGCATCTTTCGCATCCACATCCAGGTGGTTCGTCGGCTCGTCAAGCATCAGTACATTCGTCTCCTTATTGATCAGCTTGCACAGCCGCACCTTCGCCTGCTCACCTCCACTCAACACCCGGACCTGGCTTTCGATATGTTTCGTCGTCAGACCGCATTTTGCCAGCGCTGACCGCACCTCATACTGCGTAAATGAAGGGAATTCGCTCCAAATTTCCTCAATGCAGGTGGATTTGTTCTCCCCTTTCATTTCCTGCTCAAAATAACCAATCGCCAGGTTCTCTCCCAACTCGCATTTCCCACTGATCGGTTCCACAAGTCCCATGATACTTCTAATCAGCGTCGTCTTCCCGATTCCATTTGCCCCGGTCAGTGCGATCTTCTGTCCACGCTCCAAAGAGATGTTGAGAGGCTTTGACAGTGGTTCATCGTATCCGATCACAAAATCCTTCGTCTCAAAGATATATCTTCCTGGTGTCCTGCCCTTCTTAAAATGAAATTCCGGCTTCGGGCGCTCTGCCGCCAGCTCGATCACATCCATTTTATCCAGCTTTTTCTGTCGTGACATCGCCATATTTCTAGTGGAGACTCTGGCCTTATTGCGTGCCACAAAATCCTTGAGCTGGCTGATCTCCTGCTGCTGTCTCTTGTACGCTGCCTCCAACTGTGACTTCTTCACCTCATATACTCTCTGGAAATCCTCATAATTTCCAACATATCGGTTCAATTCCTGGTTCTCCATGTGGTAAATAATATTAACTACCTCGTCCAGAAACGGAATATCATGTGAAATCAAAATAAACGCATTTTCATATTCGATCAGATAACGCTTCAGCCAGTTAATATGTTCCTCGTCCAAATAGTTGGTCGGCTCGTCCAAAAGCAGGATATCCGGCTTTTCCAACAGGAGCTTGCCCAGCAGAATCCGGGTCCGCTGACCACCGCTTAAGTCTGTCACATCCTTATCCAGTCCCAGGTCCAATAGTCCCAGTGCACGAGCCACCTCTTCTACTTTTGCATCAATAATATAAAAATCATGTAATGTCAAAGTATCCTGTATCGTACCCAGCTCCTCCATCAACTGCATCATCGTCTCTTCATCCACTTCTCCCAGACGGTCACAGATCGCATTCATCTTCTGCTCCAGCTCGAACAGATAAGAAAAAGCCGATTTCAGGACATCTCTGATACTCATTCCCTTTTTCAGCACTGTATGCTGATCCAGATATCCTACACGGACATCTTTTGCCCATTCTACCTTTCCCTCATCCGGTGTCAGCTTCCCGGTCACAATATTAAAAAATGTGGATTTTCCCTCTCCATTTGCCCCGATCAGCCCAATATGTTCTCCGCGCAGCAGTCGGAAAGAAACATCCTGAAAAATTGCACGGTCACCAAAACCATAAGAAAGATGTTCTACATTTAAAATACTCATGTCATGTCTCCTTTAGTATTTATCTTTTTGTATTTTTGCTCTTTTTTCATTCTATTTTAGCATGTTTGATTCACGCATATTGTAACATTTGAAAAGGTAATTGTAAAACAATTGTTCCTGTCTTTGTCACAACATATTATTATAGAAGGAATCCCATCATCCACTTGCATCTAGGAAAGAACAGACTGCTCCATATATAGCAGAAATCCCACCCTTCGCTGGGCTTAAGGCCCTTCTGAAAGGTGGGATTTCGCATGTTATTTTTTACAGGTATTCAATGAACCTTATGTTCGATACGACACACTTATTGAATCTCAAGAACCTTATAATCCTGGTCCTCCACTGTTTTTTTCAACACATCGTCTGCGATCTCAGCATTTAAAGTCACAACTGCTGTCCCAGCCTCGTGGCTGACAACTGCTGCATCCACTTCTGCAAGAGCCTCCAGAGACTTCTTTACGCGGGCCTCACAGTGACCGCACATCATACCTTCGATTTTCATTGTTTTTTCCATTGTTGCTTCCTCCTGATTCTTTTTTGTTCTTATTTTTTTATCCCTTCTTGCATCATGCATCTTAAACAAGTTAAGGCGCAGTGCATTGGTAACTACACAGAAGCTGGACAGGCTCATCGCCGCAGCTCCGAACATCGGGTTTAATTTCCAGCCAAGAAGCGGGTACCATACACCTGCCGCAAGCGGAATCCCGATCACATTATAGAAAAATGCCCAGAACAGATTTTCATGAATATTCCGAAGTGTGGCCCTGCTCAATCGAATTGCTGCAGGTACATCACTCAGACGGCTCTTCATCAACACCACATCCGCAGCATCAATCGCGATATCCGTCCCCGCCCCAATTGCGATTCCGATATCTGCTCTCGTAAGTGCCGGCGCATCATTGATTCCATCCCCGACCATGGCGACCTTCCCTTTACGTTTCAGGGAGCGGATCACACTCTCTTTGCCATCCGGCAGGACTCCTGCAATGACTTCATCTACGCCGGCCTGCCGCCCGATCGCCCTTGCAGTTCTTTCATTGTCTCCGGTCAGCATGACCACATGGATTCCCATGTTCTGCAATTCTTTCACTGCTCTCGGACTGTCCTCCTTGATGACATCGGCAACTGCGATGATTCCTGTCAATTGACCATTTCTGCTAAAGAACAGAGGAGTCTTTCCTTCCTCCGCCAAACTGCCTGCAGTCTTTTGCATCCTCTCTGAAACCAAAGCATTCTCACTGATGAATTTCAGATTTCCTCCTGCAAGTATATCCTCTCCTAGTTTACCAGAAAGCCCATTCCCCGGAACTGCCTGGAACTCGGTCACTTCCTTAAGATCTATAGTCTCATTCTCCTTCGCCTTCTGCAGTATGGCATGCGCCAAGGGATGCTCGCTCTTCTTCTCCAGAGCGTAAGCCATCTCAAGAAGTGCCTCCTTCGCGACACCATCAGCCGGAATCATATCTGTGACCTTCGGCTCGCCGCTGGTGATCGTCCCAGTCTTATCCAATGCTACGATCTGCATCTTTCCTGCCTCTTCCAGAGATACCGCCGTCTTAAACATGATTCCGTGCTTTGCGCCCATTCCATTCCCCACCATGATTGCAACAGGTGTAGCCAGTCCTAGGGCACATGGACAGCTAATCACGAGCACAGAAATTCCTCTTGCGAGTGCGAATCCCACACTCTGTCCTGCAATCAGCCAGACAAGAATCGTCACGGCAGCAATTGCGATGACTGCAGGTACAAACACGCCCGATACCCGGTCCGCCACCTTCGCGATCGGAGCCTTCGTAGCCGCCGCATCACTGACCATCTGGATGATCTGGGAAAGCGTGGTGTCCTCCCCGACCCTCGTAGCCTCACATTTCAGAAAACCGGAATGATTTAAGGTGGCCGCCGATACTGCATCTCCTGATGCTTTATCTACCGGGATACTTTCCCCTGTCAGAGCCGATTCGTTCACCGCACTGCTCCCTTCGAGCACGATACCATCTACAGGTATATTTTCACCGGGCCTTACTACAAAAATATCCCCTTTTCTTACTTCCTCAATAGTAACCTCCGTCTCGATTCCTTCCCGCAGAATCACGGCAGTCTTAGGGGCGAGCTTCATCAGGCTCTTAAGCGCATCCGTCGTCTTCCCCTTGGAACGCGCTTCCAGCATCTTACCGACTGTAATCAATGTCAGGATCATCGCCGCAGACTCAAAATAAAACTCATGCATATAGGTCATGACACCCGCCATATCCTGATGCATCTGCGCATCCGTCATGGCAAATAAGGCATAGGTACTATAACCATAAGAGGCCCCTGCCCCAAGTGCCACCAATGTATCCATATTCGGCGCCCTATGCCACAGACTCCTGAATCCACTGACAAAAAACTTCTGGTTAATGACCATGACTGCCGTCGTAAATAACAACTGTATCAGCCCCATAGCGACATGATTGCCCTCCAGCCATCCCGGTACAGGCCAGTTCCACATCATATGTCCCATAGAAAAATACATCAGCGGGATCAAAAAGCAGAGGGAAGCAATCAGTCTTTTCTTTAAAACCGGCGTCTCCCTGTCCTTTAAAAGGTCGCTCTCTGCCGGACCTGACACCGCTTTTCTCTCCTTGGCGCCGGAGGTCTTCGTGGATGCCCCATACCCTGCTTCCTCAACGGCGGCAATAATATCCGTTGAGGAGGCCGTTCCCTCCACTCCCATAGAGTTCGTCAGCAGGCTGACGGAACAGGACGTCACTCCGGGCACCTTCGATACAGCCTTTTCCACCCGGGCGCTGCACGCCGCGCAGCTCATCCCCGTTACTGAATATTGCTCCATTTTATGCCTCCTATCTCATCAATTTCTGTAGAGTTACCACCAGTTCGTCAATGGTCTCTTCCTTTCCATTCTTAATATCTTCTGCGACACAAGTCCTGATGTGGTTCGCCAGAAGAACTTTATTAAAACTATTCAAAGCCGCATTGACCGCTGAAACCTGGATTAAAATATCTGTACAATAAGTATTGCTCTCAACCATCTTTTTAATACCACGTACCTGTCCTTCAATACGGTTCAGACGGTTCACTAAATCCTTATATTCCTTATCAGAACGCTCCTTTGTCTTATGACAGCATTCCTTCATCTCTTCCATCTTTACACCTCCTTCACTTTCTGAGCTCATTATATACCCTCATGGGGTATATTGCAAGTAAAAAATAAAAAGAAGAAAACGCCGGGAGTAAAATAAATTTCCGAAAATCAATTTTTGCTCCCAGCGCATCTTCTATTTTATTTATATTCTTTATACTGCTACACAAATATCACCATCAAGCTGACGATCAGTACGGACACTGCATTTGATATGAGCATCGTGCCCATCCCGAGCACTGGCCCGATCTGACTCTTGATATATCCTTTTTCTGCTTCACTCTCCCCGATTGCTGCCGCATTATTTGTCAGCATATCATTGACCGGAAATCCCATCATACAGTTCATTGTCAGAGCGATGCCTTTTTCTGCCCTGAATCCACAGATCTTGGCTCCTACAATACCGCAGATTACCAGAACGACCGTCGAGACAACAAAAACCAGAAGCAGCGGCGGAAGGAAGGATACAAGTCCCTGCCAAGGACACCTTGCAATCGTATTGGCCATCAGTCCCATCAATCCCATCAGCAGAAGTCCGTAAGAATCTGCTTTAAAAAGCGGTGCCTTATCCATAAGACCAAGGCTTCCAAGAATACATCCGAACAGCAGCGCTGTGATATTCGGATTGATATTCATCCCTGCCAATACAGTACCATGAAGCAGATTATTGATCACTGTCACAATCATAATAATTCCCAGATAATAAGCAGTATTCTTATACTTCGCAGGAATCCTCTCACAGAAAGGAACCTTTCCTCCCTGCTGTGCATTGGGGTTTTGCCCCATCCCTGGTACGTCCGGCTTCGTCATCCCTGGTGCACCATTCATCGGGGATGCTCCGTTTCCTGCAGCATTGCCGCTTTCCTTCTCCTGACTGCCTTGGCTGCGTGCCCTGAACTCAGCCGACAATGCCCTGCTCTCCCGCTTTAATGCCCATGTCACCACCGGAACACTGAACAATCCCTGGAACATGAATACCAGCCATGGAAAGACGGAAATCGCCGGATTCTTATCTAATACCCATCTGGATGCGATCGCACAGGAAGCGCCTCCTCCGATGACAGACCCAGGTGATAAAAATGCCAGGCCCTTTCCCAGAATCGGAGTCAGTCCAAACCCTACGATCACCACCAGTGCCAGAGACGCTGCAATACAGAGGAAGGCCTCCTTCTTTCGCGCCTTAAGCATCTTAAAGTTGATCATGGTCCCTGAATGGATGACCAGCACATTGAACGCAATCGTTCCGACTGCAATCATATTGGCAGACAACAGCATATCCGTCGGAAGGATTCCCGTTCCAAATCCAATCGCAAATAAGATACCATAAATCAAAGGCATCGGAATCATAGATTTCAGCTTTGTTGCAATCGTCAAAGAGACAAATGCGATTGCCAAAAATACAAGAAAACTTCTGTCAAATGCCCATGTATATTCAGTCCCCATAAAAAATCACCGTCCTTTATCTTTCTATTACAAAGTATAAAGGAACGGTGACTTTTTTACTGTCAGAAAACTGACACATGTGCACATTTTGCTACTTCTTCTGCAACTCTTGCGGCTACTCTCTTATCAAATGGGGATGGAATGATATAGTCAGCCTTGAGCTCTTCTTCACTGACAAGGGAAGCAATGGCACGTGCTGCTGCCAGCTTCATATCGTACGTAATGTCCCTGGCCCCTGCATCCAGCGCACCTCTGAACAAGCCTGGGAATGCCAGCACATTATTGATCTGGTTCGGATAATCAGAGCGTCCGGTTCCCATGACCTTCACGCCTGCCTCCACAGCATCCTCATAGGTAATCTCCGGTGTCGGGTTTGCCATGGCAAATACGATCGGGTCTGGAGCCATCGTTGCGACCATCTCCTTTGTCAGGATATTCCCTGCGGAAACACCGACAAATACATCCGCACCCACTATGGCATCCTTTAATGTTCCTGTCACGCCCTCTGGGTTCGTCAGTCTTGCAAGCTCCAGCTTATGCCCTACGGCAAACGGACATCCCTCTGCCAGAATTCCCTCCAGATCACAGATCGTCATATGCTTCACACCTGCATGGAGCATCATTTTTGCGATTGCTGTTCCAGCACTTCCCGGACCGTTTAAGACTACTTTTATCTCATCGATCTTCTTTCCCACGACCTTCAATGCGTTCATCAAAGCCGCCGTCGTTACGATCGCAGTACCATGCTGGTCATCATGGAATACAGGAATATCCAGCTCTTTCTCCAGTCTCTGCTCGATTTCAAAGCACTTCGGTGAACAGATATCCTCCAGGTTGATTCCTCCGAAACAAGGAGCGATCCGTTTCACTGTCTCGATAATTTCTTCCGTATCCTTGGTATCCAGGCAGATTGGAAATGCATCCACGCCACCGAACTCCTTGAACAAAATGGCCTTTCCTTCCATGACCGGCATTGCCGCTTTCGGGCCGATATCTCCCAATCCTAAGACAGCAGTTCCATCAGATACGACTGCGACCAGATTACCCTTTGCTGTATAATCATAGGCCTTCTTCTCATCCCTGTGAATTTCCATACACGGGCTGGCAACTCCCGGCGTATAAGCAGTACTTAAATCCTCTCTTGTCTTTAGCGGCACTTTACTGCACACCTCAATTTTCCCGTGAAACTCTTCATGCATCCTTATTGCTTCTTTACCATAATCCATTACCCACACCCCTCTTTCCTTTTATTGTGCATCCATATTTTTTAACAGAAGCTCTTTTCCTGAAATTCCTGGTTCTGTCATATTTTTTACATCCAGTATCTCTTCTAATTCCTCCTCATTCAAAAGCCCTTCATCCAGAATCAGCTTTCTGACTGATACTCCGGTCTTAATTGCTGCTTTTGCCAGGGAAGCCGCTTTTGCATATCCCACATGAGGACATATCGCTGTAACAATGCCAACACTATTATCTACCAGCTCTTTGCAGCGCTCCTTATTTGCAGTGATTCCTTTCACACAGTTATCTACAAATGTTTCTACTGCATAGGCCAATGTATCTATGGACTGGAACAGACAGTAGAAAACAATCGGCTCAAATGCATTCAGTTCCAATTGTCCGGCCTCTGCCGCCATAGTGATCGTCACATCATTTCCAATAATATTAAATGCGACCTGATTGACGACTTCCGGGATAACTGGATTCACCTTTCCAGGCATGATGGAAGAGCCATTTTGCTTTGCTGGAAGATTGATCTCTCCGAATCCGCATCTTGGGCCGGAGGACATCAGACGGAAATCATTCGCTATTTTTGAAAGCGTTACTGCACAGGCCTTCACCGCACCGGATACCGCTACAAATGGGTCCAGGTTCTGTGTCGCATCGATCAAATCATAAGCCTGCACGAAATCCATACCGCTGATCTGTGCCAGATTCGGAACGATACGTCTTAAATAGGCCTCATCCGCATTGATTCCGGTTCCGATTGCCGTACCTCCCATATTCAGGGTCCGCATTTCTTCCTGTGCCTTTTCCATACGGTTGATATCACGCTGAATTGCTACGGAATATGCTCTGAATTCCTGTCCCAGACGAATCGGCACTGCATCCTGCATCTGTGTCCTGCCCATTTTTATGATGGAGTCGAATTCCTCGCCTTTCTCACAGAACGCCTTATGTAACCGCTCCAGCTCTTTCTTCGCATTCTTTAGAAGCTTCAAGGAGGTCATCTTTCCTGCTGTCGGAATTACATCGTTGGTCGACTGTCCGCAGTTTACGTGGTCATTCGGATGTACGATGGAATAATCGCCTTTCTGGCCTCCCAGAATCTCAATGGCACGGTTTGCGATTACTTCATTGGCATTCATATTGATCGAAGTACCTGCCCCGCCCTGAATCGGGTCTACGATAAATTCATCATGGAGCTTTCCTTCCACGATCTCATCGCAGGCTTTCACAATCGCTTCCGCAATATGTTTATCTAAAAGCCCGATTTCACAGTTCGTGATCGCTGCCGCTTTCTTAATCTGTGCCAGGCTGTTAATAACCTCGGGATGCATGGACAATCCAGTGATACGGAAGTTCTCTGCCGCTCTTAAGGACTGCACACCATAGTAGACGTCTTCCGGTATTTCCTTTGAGCCTATCGAATCCTTCTCTGTCCTGCATTCCATTCCATCTATATTTTTTGTCATAACCATAATAAAAAACCTCCCAGACTTTACTGCCAATTTCTTTTTACAGGCACATTATAAGTCCGAAAGGTTTTATAATCAAAGACATATATTTATATATCGCTCATAACCGTTTATTTATACCCCCGCAAAATCGGGCCGTATGCTCATTATTTTTAGGACAGCCTCCTAGGCTTTTGTTTTCCATTTTCCACTGATATATCGAATCACACAGAGAACAAAGCCTGTGCTCCAGGAAATCGGAAGCCCCCACCAGATAGACGCCATTCCCAGATTTGTATACTTCAGCATCAAATAGGAGGATGCTACTCTGACCACAAGTGCAATGATTGTAGCTGCCATAGAGTAGAATGCATCCCCTGCTCCTCTTAAGGCACCACTCAAATTATTATAAAAGGCATTGATCAGATAAAAGAGAGCGATTGCCCCCAGATATCCCACGCCAAATTCCATTACGACCGGGTCCACATCTCCTTTCAGGAAGATTCCGATCAACTGATACCGAAACAGAAAGATCAAAAGTGCAATACTTCCACAGACTGCTGCGGCCAGCCCAAATCCTGCACGTACTCCCTGTCTGGCTCTGCGCTCATCGCCTGCACCGATATTCTGTGCCACATACGTAGACAGAGCAGAGCCCAGATCAAACATCGGCATCATCGCCAGTGACTCTACCTTTCCAGCAGCCGCATATCCTGCCATCGCCGCTGTACCAAAAAGATTGACCATCCCCTGCACACACATCACACTGATGGAAACAGAAACCTGCTGGAACATGGCTGGAATCCCAAGGTTCAATATCCTTTTTAACATCTGTCCATCAAAAACGCGCTCCTCTTTTGACATCTGCAGAATCTCGGCTTTCTTCCTTATATAAAGTACACATAAAAGTGCAGAAATTCCCTGAGACATAATGGTAGCCACAGCCACGCCGGCGATTCCCATATGGAAAACAACGACAAATAAAAGATCCAGTACAATATTTAAAATAGAAGCAATGATCAAAAAGTAAAGCGGTGTCTTAGAGTCACCGATGGACCTAAATATAGCCGTACACACATTATAAGCGAACGTCAGCACCAGTCCTCCGAACACGATCCGCAGATACAACGTACTTCCCGCCATGATATTGTCTGGAGTCCCGATCAGCCTAAGAAGAGGAACTGCAAGCCCCTGGCTCACGCCTGTCAGAATAACTGCCAATACTCCCATCCCAATAATCATCGTATATAGCGCCCGGTGGAACTCTTCCATATTTCTGGCACCAAATAATTGAGACAAGAGTACCGAGGCACCAATCGTAAGACCTATCATCACCGCATTTAAAATAAAAGTCACCGGAAATGAGCCTCCCACCGCCGCCAGGGCATCCTCTCCCACAAACCGGCCGACCACGACCGTATCTACAATACTATAAAGCTGCTGAAACACATCTCCCAGCAGCATAGGCAGGGCAAATCCCCCTATAATCCGCGCAGGCTTTCCCGCTGTCATATCCTTCATATATAACCTCCATCTCACTCATTCCACATACGATTTCTATCACTTTCAACACAATTGTCTATTATAAGCCTCTGATCGTCCAAAAGTCCAGCCCCAAATTCAAATCTTCCTCGATGGGATATTCTTCCATTACTGTTCACTCGCAAGCTTGACACTTGCTGTCAAGCTATGCGCCAGAGTTGACAGCAGGATGGATTTCAGCCCCATGCATCGAAGATGCATTTAAAATGGGCTGAAATCGTAACTGTACACAGGGTACCTGTGAACAGTTACATCTGTCCTGCTTTGTATGATATAGGGGACGAGACTTCCTATATCATACAAAAGAAACCCTGCGGCAGTGCTCCATGTCCTTGAAAAGGCATATCTGCACTACCGCAGGGTCTGTTTACATCTTACATCGTTTTCCCCTCTGCAATCAGATATATCCGATGGGACATATCCGAATACATGCCCTTACGGGCAGATCCACAGTAGAACCGTGGAATAAAGTAAAGACTAATCTTCTACCTCGATCTCATCCCAATTCTCGAAAGGCTGTACCCACTGTTCCGGATCAGTATACGGAATAATTGGAAGCAGCAGATAAGAAGGATGATTATTATCTCTGTAAATCTTGTATGAAGTTGTTGTATTTCTCGGAATGACATTCATATTACCGACTTTTCCTGTCCAGCTCTCTGTATGGCATGCATTCGGGCACTGGCTCGTGATTTCCAGTTCAATCCAATGTCCTGGCGGAATAATCATGGATGTCGGGTTCATCTCGATTACATACTCGCGAATCTCACCTGGTGTTACAGGGATAGATACGCTGTTGTCATGTACTGGAGCACCAATTGTCGACTTTTCTTCATTCAATGGATGAGAAGCTCTTAATGCACCATAACGTAAAAGCGGCATTCTTGTTCCATCTGGAAGCACGTCGAACAGACTGCATACAAAGTTCGCATCCTCAGCATCAATAGAAGCCCAGAGATGTAACTCGATCGGTCCTGTGATTTCCTTAGCCTGTGGGAATCTGGAGGACTTGTATACAAGCTTGTTGACTTCTGTAGAAACTGACGGCGGCAGGTGAGTAAATCCATCCGGCGGCAGATCCTTATCCGGCTCTCTGTCCCAACGCAGACGGTTGAAGGAACGTAAGTACATCTTCTGCCACTCTGTTCTTGCCAGCGGCCACTCGTTCTCATAACGGGTTCCTGAGTTAATAACACAGAACTTATATGGAGGCTCATCCATAATACCTGTATCCACGCCTTTGAGCCAGTGATCATACCATCTTAAGCATTCTTCGTTCAGTGCGCGGTATGGAAGTTCCAGTCCGTCGTAACCTTCCAGAACGCCAAGACGCTTTGGAGCCTGAAGACGATCATCGTTCATAGCAGAGAAAATCGGAGCGCTCCATCTTCCGAGCGGTGACCATGCACAGTGCAGGTATACAGGAACTTTTACTTTATCATACATCTGGTTCGCACTGCGCTGTTTCCAGTATTCATCATCCAATGGATGAAGCAGGTAATCCAGATAGAAGGTGTGGTATGTTGGCGGCCAGGTCGTCAGGATCTTGGTGAAATAGGAATTCACTGCGATATCCGGGTCCTGGAGACGCTCTTTCATCATCTCTTTTACTTTCTCTTCCCCATACATCTTTACAGACCAAGGCATTGGCTGATTAGATGGGCAAAGCTCCCAGTAAATGCTCATGTATGTAGACGGAACACCGCCATAATATCCATGCTGATAGTAATCATCAACGAATGAGCAAGGCATAATACATTTCAAATGCGGCGGCTGCTGAGCTGCTGCAAGAATCTGGCAGATTCCAAAATAGGAATATCCGATCATACCTACATTGCTGTCACACCACTCTTCTCCTGCTGCCCATTCGATCATATCATAGATATCCTCATGCTCCTGAGGATTATATACGCCGTAGAAAGTTCCTTCACTCTTACCAATTCCTCTTGGATCTGGAATAATATATGCATATCCTCTCTTTACAAAGTATTCAATATCTCCTGCTTCCAAGCTGTGGTCAAATAAGAGAGACTCTGGCGGAATCGCACCTCTCTTGATTCCCTGCATCTCTTTACTATAAGCAGACCAGCTTACAAGTGCCGGAACCGGACCAGCTCCCTTCGGGAGATATACATCTACACAGAGGCGTACTCCATCCCTCAAGGTCATCCATACATCCTCATGCAGTTCTACTTCATACTTAGGTCTTGATAATTTATCCAAATTCTTCACATATCGTTTGTCCCAATAATTTGGCAGGTTATCAATCCCAAGAACTTCTGTAATTCTTCTTTTCATAGTTTCGTACCTCCTTTTCATGTAAATATCATAACAAAAAATGGTGTGTACCGTTGTCATGTACACACCATTTTTAAACTTTTCTATGTCACCTGAGGAGACAATTTTATGTCATCCTGGAAGACAATTCGCTCTTTAAAGGCTGTTATTTCGCTGCTGCACCGTCGATTTCAGCCTTTGCATTCTTCTCCATCTCATACCATGGCTCATAAGGCTCTTTCATCTTCTTGAAGATGTCGAATCCCTTCTTATCCATCACGTACTTACGACGAATCAAGGTATAGATGATCGCACAAACATAGAATATAACCATTGTGATCCAGTTCTTCGGAGACATCTGGAACAATACATAACTACCAAGCAGCACACACATCACTCCGGCTGCAATCGTCAGAATACAATTCAGAATATGAGGTGTCTTAATATATGCATTCTTATATGCGTTCGGGAATTTTCTCGGCAGCATAAAGATACTGAAAAATGTAATCGGAAGTAATAACAATCCAGGAATTGTTGTGATCTTTACAACATCATCTAGATTGAATCCTGCAACGATAGCTACGATAGCGATGATAGAGTTCACCCAAAGAGAAACTGCCGGTGCACCGTGTTTGTTGGACTCACAGATCTTGCTCGGGAACAGTCCGTCTCTGGCTGCTGCGAAGTTGATTCTGGAGAACATCATCATTGCTGAGTTAATACTTGTTACAACTGCAAGCAGCGCTCCGCCTGCAACGAAGAACATCAGCATTGCAGGTCCCATAAATTTGCCTGCTACTGTTGCCAGGTTATCGATCTCGTAAAAGTTCGGCATAACGCCTACTGTTACATATGCAACTGCTGCATAAATGATAGCTGTTGCAAGTGTGCTGACAAGGTATGCGATTGGAACGTTCTTACCAGGGTTCTCGATTTCCTCTGCGGAATAGTACAGTACGTTCGCACCTATCAGACTTCCATGCATGATTCCCATTGCAGCCCAGAGTGCGCCGAGCTGGAATGTCGTAGAAATAACTTCTCCGAAGGAAACCACTGTTGCTCCCCATCCGCCGAAGATATAAACACCTAATGCAACAAGAAGAACTGCTACACAGACGTTCTGTACTGTGGATGAAAGCTTGATTCCAAAGCAGGAAATAATGGTGAAGATAATGATGCAGACAACTGCTGCAACTTTGTCTGGACATGCCGGTACTAACATGCAAAAGTATGTAGAAAACGTCAATGCCATGGTCGCTATCTTCATAACACCTACAACCAACTCATTGAATGCGTCCCATGCTCCCATAATCGGATGAACTAATCTCGTCAGGTACATGTAGGAACCGCCGTTGGCAGGTAATGCTGATACCAGTAACATCTCAGGGATACTGCGCAGGAATACGAACAGCGCCGCACAGATGAAACCGATAACAATCCCATTACCCCCGATTATCTTAATGGCAATAGGTGTTGTGGCAAATACACTGGCACCTATAATACTTCCGATTCCCATTAAGATACAGGACAACAAATTCATTTTCTGTTTTTTCATCTACTTACCTCTTTTCTTTCTGTTATTTTTAGTTAACTATACTCAATTTCTGACGCTTGGAGTGTCATGTATGTGACATTTAACTGATTTTGAGTTCTTTCTTTTCTTTTTTTGTGCAATATGTTAAAATCTCTTTAGTACATAAATTTAAGAAAGGAATGCTGCCAATATGGACAAAACTACCAGACTCCAAGACCTAAGCAAGGAGGAACAGATGATTTTCCAGGGCTTAAAAGCTACCGCGCTATTTGAAAACCTCCCAGTAAAGCAACTTATCGAACTTTCAACTCACTGTCGGATCGTCCATAAGAAAAAAGGTGCAACCATATACAGAAAAGACGAGTCGTCCAATCACTTATATATTATCAAATCCGGCTATATCATGGAATCCGTATTTTACGGTACCAGCGCCGATATCATAGTCAAGGTCAGAAGTGACGGGGAATACTTTGGTGAGATGGGCATGCTCACCAACGAACCATACCCGAACACAGCCTTGACGTTGGAGGACTGTCAGCTCATCTCTATTCCAAAGAATTATTTCCTTGAGACAGTCTGGGGCAATACCTGTGTCTGCAAGGTCATCATCCAGGAGCTGATCGACCGTCTGCTGAACTCCGCACAGCATATGGTGAACGCTATGTACTTAGACGCTCCAGGCCGCCTGGCATCCACGATTGTCAACCTGACGACCAACAGTAAGCAGAAAAGTATGAATATCCGCATCACCCAGAGCGCCCTTGCCTTCTCCTCCGGCATGGCCCGTCAGACCGCCGCTAAGATCTTAAGCGACTGGCGAAAAGAAGGCATTATCTCAACCGAACGCGGCAAACTGTCTGTCCTCGACTTCAACAAACTCCTGGACATTATCCTCAACAGCGAGATTGGAGATTAAGAGAGAGGGAGGCCAGATTCAAGGGAGCCGGGATTCTCCCGCTCCCTCATCTTGTGTCTTCTCCCTTTTTGTTCCTATTCACTCAAATTCTCCAATCTATCCTATCCACTTCTTTTACTCCATCCTCCTTCCTAGTTATCTTATCAATCATTTACTCAATATCTGCTCAACACTCCAATAAGCCTATCTAAAGATATGCATCCCCAGCTCTAAAAAGTATCTCTTTTCCTAGAATTCCCTTTCTCTCCTATTTCTCCTCTCTTTCTCCCTAATTTCTTTTCTCTCCCCTCTTTCCTCCCTGCCATTTACTCCCCAATTTTATTTAGCCGCTTACCCACCCTCCGCCCGCCCCCAAAAGCAGTACATGAGCGGATTCTCGCGGGCGCCCCCCCTTCAAATTTGTATTTGTCAGAATTTTCTTCTTGTGTCACTTTATAGACAGACAGAACTATTTTTTTTGATTATACTTAGCCTATCAAAAACGTAGGAGGTACGATTTATGAACCAAGAAGAATTTTGCGAAGTAACAGGTTTAGAGAAGGTACCGGTTTATTGGGACAGACGATATACAAAGAACCTCGACAAACTCTCTAAACCGATTTACACTGTTAAACTTGAAGAAGACGTAGAAGTTATTTTAAGAGACGGCACAAAAACTTATGTTGATGTTTACCATCCAGCAGAATTAGAGTCAGCTCCTTCTCTCATCGCTTATTCCGCTTACGGAAAGAAAATGCAGAGAATGCGTCATGGAGCACTTCCAGGAGCATCTAACTATTTCGACCACAGCCTTGAAGCTGGTGACATCGATTTCTTCGTAGAGAGAGGTTATACATTTATCATTCCTGACGGACGTGGAATCGGAAGAAGTGAAGGTGAATACCTCGGTGTTTACAATCCACAGGAGCAGGAAGACGTATATGATTATGTAGAGTGGGCAGGAACAGACTGCCAGTGGAGTACAGAAAAAGTTGCTTTACTCGGATATTCTTATTTCGGAATCATCCAGTCACTTGTTGCAGCACTTCAGCCGCCTCACCTTGTATGTATCATGCCTTTAAGTTATACAGATGACTATTATCAGCATGGATATTACGGTGGTGTTGCAGATACATATATGAACATGTACTGGGAACTCTGTCCGGCTAATAACCCGACCACCTGGACGAGTAAGATGATGTCTGAGGAAGAGATGAAAGACCTGATCGAAGAGGTACAGAAAGACCCGGATATCGGAATGAACACTTACTTCAACAAGATGTTCAACGTATGGCCGCCGAAGTACCACACCTTCTATCTGGACTACCTGCTTCATCCACAAGAGGATGATTTCTGGCGTCCGCGTTCAATGAAGTACAAATACGACAAGATTAAAGTGCCTGTATACTTCAAGTGCGGCTGGGCTCCACAGGGACGCTGGTCAGCTCCTGTATTCAATGCCATGAATTCTAAGGAACTGAACGTTTACAAACGCTGCGGCGTTATGGAAGGCTACAACGGAATGGAACTTCCATACCGTTTCATGAATGAAGAGATGCTCCGCTGGTATGATTACTGGATGAAGGGCGTTGATACAGGTATCGTTGACGAGCCACCAATGAAGATGAACATTCTGGGCGCTGGCTATCGTTATGAATATGAGTATCCATTGGAAAGAACACACTGGAAGAAGTTATATCTGCATACATTCGGCAACCTGCGCTGGGAGCCTGTCGTAGAAGGCAACCTTGCACCGGACAGCTTCACACACCGTCCTCCGTTCATCACAACAGAGGTAGAGAAGCTTACTTACCGCACAGACCGCTTTAGCCGTCCTACAGAGTTCACAGGACCGATCGAGCTGCATCTGTGGGCTTCTATCGACAGTGATAATGCAAACTTCATCACAAAAGTATGGCAGATCACAGCCGGCGGAACAAGAATGCCTGTTTCCCGTTCAGGATCCTTAAAGGCATGCTATCCACTGGATGAAGAGAAGAGCCAGATCGGACGTCCGGTACATGATTATACAAAGAAAGTACCTGTTGTTCCGGGAGAGATCAAAGAATACGTGATCGAGATCAACCCGATCGGTATGGTATTCGCACCTGGCACTGCTATTGAGCTTGAGATCAAGGCTATGGATAACTTCGAGCCACAGAGCGGAGCTTGGCAGGCTAAGATGGACCACCTTGGACCTATTCCGAGCGTTAAGACAATCAACTACAAGATTTATAGAGATAAGGATCATCCTTCCTATATTCTTATGCCTTATATTCCTACGACACCACCAGAATTATGGTTACAGCCAATCTGTGATGATGATATCGTAATAGGCGGAAGTGGAAAAGGAAACACCCATTAATCTCTTACCTTATATAATTCCTTCTTTCAAAAGAAAAAGCCCCCTGACTGCCATCAGGAGGCTTTTTCTATCTAAACTTCTATACTTCAAAAATCAAATCACCATAGGACGGCATCGGCCATACATCCTTATCCACGATCATCTCAAGTTGATCCACCGGAGCACGCAGATTGTCCATCGCAGGAACGACATCGGAGTGGTAATAGTTTGCCTGAACCTCTCCTTCTTCCTTCTCCGCCGCCGTATCTGTCACCTGGATCAATACATTCAGTGCATTCTTCGTCTCTACCAGAAGATTCGATACCTCTGTCAGCAGTTCGGACTGTACCGTTGTATCTGCTCCTGCCTCTCTGACAGAAATCACTGTATCTGCAAGTGTCTTGGTGTAACGCATGATTGCCGGAATAATCTGCTTGCTTGCCATATCAATCATGGTACGCGCCTCGATATTGATTGCTTTCGCATAGGATTCATACTGAATCTCAGCACGGGATTCCAGCTCAGCCTTTGTAAAGACATTGAACTTCTCGAAAAGTTCTACCGCCTTATCCGTTGTCATGGCCGGTATCGCCTCTACCATGGATGTGATATTCGGAAGACCTCTTCTCTTCGCCTCTTCTACCCAGGCTTCTGAGTATCCGTCCCCATTAAATACGATCTTCTGATTCTCAATCGCATATTCCTTGATCAGATCATGAACTGCCATATCAAAGTCATCTGCTTTTTCCAGCACTCCACAAGCCTCTGCAAAAGCTTCTGCTACAATCGTATTAATCACCACATTTGGAGCTGCAACAGAGTCGCGGGAGCCGACCATACGGAACTCGAATTTGTTGCCTGTAAACGCAAATGGTGACGTCCTGTTCCTATCTGTCGCGTCCTTAGCCAGGTCAGGCAGCGTCTTAACGCCTGTCTCCAATTTTCCGCCTTTCAGGCTGTGTGTCGCTTCACCAGTGCTGATTAACTGTTCCAGCACGTCCTCAAGCTGTTCACCGAGGAATACGGAAATAATGGCCGGAGGAGCCTCATTTGCCCCTAAGCGGTGGTCATTCCCCGGATCTGCAGCAGATTCACGCAGCAGGTCCGCATGTCTATTAACAGCCTTTAAGATACAGGTCAATACCAGAAGGAATTGTGTATTTTCGTGAGGAGTCTTGCCTGGCTCCAACATATTGATTCCATCATCTGTCGTCAAGGACCAGTTATTGTGCTTACCTGAACCATTCACCCCTGCAAACGGCTTTTCATGGAGCAGACACTTCATACCGTGCTGGCTGGCAACCCTTTTCAAGGTCTGCATCACCAGATGGTTATGATCAACTGCAATATTCGCCTCTGCATAAATCGGCGCAAGCTCATGCTGTGCTGGAGCCACCTCATTGTGCTGTGTTTTGGAGGACACACCGACTTTCCACAGCTCTTCATTGACATCCTTCATAAAAGCCGCGATTCTCTGACGGATCGTTCCAAAATAGTGATCATCTAATTCCTGCCCCTTCGGAGGCATCGCACCAAATAAAGTACGTCCTGTATAGATCAGATCTTTTCTCTGCTTGAACTTCTCCGCATCCACCAGGAAGTATTCCTGCTCTGGCCCTACGGATGGAGTCACCTTTTTCGATGTTGTATTGCCAAATAAACGAAGGAGCCGAAGTGACTGTGCTCCTACAGCCTCCATGGAACGCAGAAGCGGAGTCTTCTGATCCAGTGCCTCTCCTTTATAAGAGCAGAATGCCGTTGGGATACAAAGTGTGGCCCCTGCTGCATCCTTCCTTACAAATGCAGGTGAAGTACAATCCCATGCTGTATATCCCCTTGCCTCGAATGTAGCGCGAAGTCCGCCGGACGGGAATGAAGATGCATCCGGCTCCCCTTTGATCAATTCCTTACCGGAAAAACTCATCAGCACTTTACCGCTTGGGAGTGGAGCTGAAATGAATGAGTCATGCTTCTCTGCCGTCACACCTGTCAGAGGCTGGAACCAGTGCGTGTAATGTGTGGCTCCTTTCTCGATCGCCCATTCCTTCATCTCATGGGCAATGACATCGGCTGTTTCAAGATCCAGTTCTTTTCCTTCCTCAATCGTCTTCTTTAAGTTCTTGTAGATCTTTTTTGGTAAACGTTCCTGCATGACTGTGTCGTTAAATACGTTCTCTCCAAAAATATCCGCAACATTAACAAGTTCAGTGCTCATAATTCCTTCCTTCCTCTTCGCCATTTAGTAAATAACCTATATTATGAAAAAGGCACTCCAAGCTGTCTTGGAACGCCTTTGTTCAAATCTGCGCTGTCAGTATACCTCAATCGTCCCAAAAAGGCAAGCAAAAATTAAAAATTTATCTTATTCTGCTTTCCCGATTGATCCGAATAATTCCATCTTCTCTTTTACTGTAGCAATGATTGCATCTGCGCCTGGCTTGAGTAACTTACGTGGGTCAAAGCCTTTTCCTTCCAGGTCTTTTCCTGCTTCGATGTACTTGCGTGTTGCTGCAGCAAATGATAACTGGCATTCAGTATTTACGTTGATCTTTGCAACTCCTAAATCAATTGCTTTCTTGATCATATCTTCCGGGATACCTGTACCACCGTGAAGTACGAGCGGCATATCGCCTGTCAGCTTCTGAATCGCATCCAGAGTCTCAAAGCTTAAGCCTTCCCAGTTAGCCGGGTATTTGCCATGGATGTTGCCGATTCCTGCTGCCAGGAAATCGATTCCAAGGTCAGCGATCATCTTACATTCCTCTGGATCTGCACATTCACCTTTTCCGATGACTCCGTCTTCCTCACCGCCGATAGAACCAACTTCTGCCTCCAGTGACATTCCATGCTCTTTGACAATGCCTACGAGCTCTTTTGTCTTAGCAATGTTCTCCTCGATCGGATAGTGAGATCCGTCAAACATGATGGAAGAAAATCCTGCTTCCACACACTTCAGGCATCCTTCGTAGCTGCCGTGGTCCAGATGAAGAGCAACTGGAACAGTGATGTTCATCTCTTCCATCATCCCGTTCACCATGCCTACAACAGTCTTATATCCAGTCATATACTTTCCTGCACCTTCGGATACACCTAAGATAACTGGAGAGTTTAACTCCTGAGCAGCTGTCAAAATAGCTTTTGTCCATTCCAGGTTGTTGATGTTGAACTGTCCAACTGCATAGTGGCCAGCTTTTGCCTTCTGAAGCATTTCTTTTGCTGATACTAACATATTTTCTTCCTCCACTTCTATCCTGACGGTGATTCACCGCCTGGCATGCTTGTTTATAAAATCTTTTTTTATTATAGCCCATTCACGAAAAAAAGACAATCCGCAATTGTCACAATTAATGAGACAGAATCTTTTCTATGCTACTAAGAATCTTATAAAAATAATGCCGGATACCGTAAAATATATTTTCACAGTACCCGGCATCTCATTTATTCTTTGCCATTATTTACAGATCTTTTGCAGTCTCATAAGCTGCCCAGATAGCGTCCATGATATTCGTCGGCTGCTTTGCATCCCCAATCAGATATACATGCTCGCCCTTGATCTTCTCATAAAGAGATTGATTCGGAATATATCCGACAGATACCACAATGTGATCTGCAGGAATCTCATGTTTTACTTTGATTCCCTGTGGACCGACTGCAAACATACGCTTTGCCCTGTTTGCCGCATTTGGATAGTTCTTCTGCGTCTCAATCACTGTTGCCACACCATCTTTGTAACTCTCCACCACTGCATTCTTGATTACGTTTACTTTATAGTAATCAAGCAGTTCCATCAACATATTGTAGTTGGCTGCTGACAATCCGAATGCATTCAGAATCGTCTCTGTCATCTCCACGACTGTTACCTTCTTGCCTTCCTGGCCCAGCTTGTATGCAATTTCACAGCCTGTCAGTCCGCCGCCTACGATGATGACATTCTCTCCATTTACCTCGATGTTTCTGAGAGTATCCACTGCATAAGTAACATTCTCTGAATCGAATCCAGGTGTATCCAGCCTTCTTTCCTTTGCACCTGTAGCCACAAAGATCTCATCATATTCTGCTGTCATTTCCTCTGTCACTTCTGTATTCATATGTACATTGACAGGCAGGTCCTCCATCTGCTTGATATACCACTTCAACAGGTTCTTATCATCCTCTTTGAAGTCCGGTGCAGCCGCAGCGATAAAGACTCCTCCCAGCTCTCCTGTCTTCTCATACAGATCCACCTCATGGCCGCGCAGTGCACAGACTCTTGCAGCCTCCATACCGCCCAGACCGCCGCCGATGACCATGATTTTCTTCTTTGTCTTAGCCGGAGCCAGTGCATAGCTCTTCTCACGTCCGCATGCCGGGTTTACAGCACAGCTTATATCCTTGCCCTGGAAGATACGTCCCAGACATCCCTGATGGCAGGAAATACATGGTCTGACATCTGCAAGCCTTCCTTCACGGAACTTATTCGCCAGGTCTGCATCTGCAAGCAGAGGACGTCCCATGCCCATGATGTCGATCTTACCTTCTGCAATCGCTTTTTCGGCAAGGTCAGGATCGTCAAAACGTCCGGCACATACAACCGGGATGCTGACTGCCTCTTTCACCTTCATGACATCCTTTAAGTTACATGCCTTCGGCATATAAACCGGCGGATGCGGCCAGAACCAGGAATCGTAGCTTCCGTTATCACAGTTCAGCATATCGTACCCGAACTCTTCCAGCATCTTTGCAACTGTGATTCCTTCCTCTAAATCTCTTCCTTTTTCCTCGAACTCTTCCCACGGAAGCGCACCGCGGTTAAAGTCCTTTACATAACTGCGCACACTATAACGGATAGATACAGGGAAATCCTTCCCACATTTTGCCTTGATGGCTTCCACAATCTCTCTCGGGAATCTTAAGCGGTTCTCCAGACATCCACCGTACTCGTCTGTACGTTTGTTGTAGAAACCAATCGCAAACTGATCCAGGAGATATCCCTCATGTACAGCATGGATCTCGACCCCATCACCACCTGCTTGTTTTACAAGGTAAGATGCCTCTGCAAAATTCTCTACATATTTGTGGATCTCGTCTTTTGTGATTCCACGGTTCTTGATGGTCGGGTCCCATACATTCTGAATCGGGGCCGGCGCCGGCAGCATCTTCCAGTCCGTCTCACTTTCAATGTGGGCCGCACGTCCTGTCATGGCGGTCAGTTGGACAAACATCTTCGAACCATATTCATGGACACCATCCATCAGATACTTCATCTCTTCTACATATTCCTCTGGATAGCACAGCGGGGTGCGTACCGGAATCGGAATGATCGGCACGACTCCTGAAATAATAAGTCCTGTACCGCCCTTTGCACGCTCAATATAGTAGTCCGCACCATCCTTGGTATATGCGGCAGTCTTCGGATTCATCAGACGTGGGGAAAAGACTCCCATCGGCATCATCGCAATACGGTTCGGCAGTTCAATCCCTCCGACCTTGATTGGGGAAAATAAATGTTTATACTTTGTAGACATAGGCATCTCCTTCCATCCTTTCGGATTGCTCTGTTTTTATTCTGTTAAAAGAATAACACAATTCACACAGGAAATCCATTGACACAGAATACAATTCGGCGAATTATATTTTGTGAAATATGCTGAATCCTTGTTACTTGTCAAAAGCCGAGCGTCCGTGTTATGCTTAGAGATACGTAATCAATCTATTTAGGCCACCAGATAAAGGGGGAGTATCATGAAACCACAGACTAACCGCCAGAAACAGGCTCTGGCTACCAAACACAAGATTTTTTCCTGTGCAGTCACACTCTTTGCACAACAATCCTATGAAAATGTAACCGTCCAAGATATCTGTCGAGAGGCAGAGGTATCCGTGGGGGCTTTTTACCATCACTTTAAGAGTAAGGAGAATATTTTGGATGAAGGTTATCGTCTGTTCGACCAGCAGTCCGAGGAGGCATGGAAACAGGGACATCCTGATGAACCGCTCGCAGCGATCCATTTTCTGATTCTGGAACAGGCACAGTCTATGGAGAATATGGGTGCACTGGCAGCACTGCAGTATTTCAAGCATCAGCTCTCCAGTAATGAGAAGTATATTCTCAACCCGGACCGCTTTTTCTATCAGACGATCCTGCATGCAGTTGAAGAAGAGACGGCAGACGGAATCCTGCATGGCGATCCTGTTGTCATTACAGAAGATATCTTAAGCCTTACAAGAGGACTGATCTATGACTGGTGCCTGCATGAGGGGACCTACACCTTGTCCGAACGTTCACAGAAAGTATTAGACATGATCATTCATTATTATCAGAAATAGCATACCCCTTTTGAACTTCTTAATAAGTTCAAAAGGGGTATACAAAATAAAATACCGGATATCTCTTCTCATTAAGCGATATCCGGTATCTTCGTATGACTCCGAGGGGAATCGAACCCCTGATTCCAGCGTGAGAGGCTAGCGTCTTGACCGCTTGACCACGGAGCCTTAAGTTGTTTTGCTTTTCTCAAGCGAGTTTTATCTTACCATACCTTTTTTCAAAATGCAAGTATTTTTTCAACTTTTTTCATCATTTTTTTTCGAGGCACTATTTTCTCCCTAAAATGCCCACAGATTCCCCGCAGGCCGTATCCTCCTCAAAGCCGGAAAATACGACCTGTGTAAGCTTCCTGTTGCAAGCTCTGTGATGGTCTAGAGATTATTCAAGTCCTTCCATTTCTTCCTTCAGTTCGATTGCGCCTGCGATCCGGCCTTTTACAGAAAGCCGTTCAATCGCCTTGGGTGCGACCATGATGCGAAGCCCCTGCTTCTTATTCTGTATCACGACCTCATCATGTTCCCCACCGAACTCCCCGTCCAGTGTCCATGGAATCTCCTCCACCGATTCAAACTTTACATTCCCTGACCGGAAGGAATACATATGTTTCGAATCAATCTGCTTGAGCACAAGGGACGCGATGATTTCGTTAAGTTCAATCGGATTCTTTGGTGTCTTGATCAATGTCACTTCAAACTCTCCGTCATCGAACACCACATCCTTTCCGATGATTCCCTTGAACCCGCCCACAGAACGGGAGTTCGTCACCATCCCGAACACAAAATCCTCTTCCAATGTCTCCCCGTCATGGGTCACCTTGATATGATATGATGGAATGTTAAAGATGCGCTTTGTTCCTTCCAGAACATAAGCCAGATGTCCCAGGACATTCTTCATGCTCTGCTTCGTCTCATAAGATACATCTGTAAACAGACCGAATGCTGCGATATACACAAAGTAATCATTGTTAAATACTCCTACATCGCATGGGAATGGAATCCCATTCGCAGCTGTGTCTGCTGCCTCCAGCACATCCTTCGAGATATGGAGACTGTTCGCAAAATCATTGGTCGTACCGGCCGGAATATAGCCGATCGGCACCTGCTTCTCCCTCATGGACATGCCTGTCACCACTTCATCCAGAGTTCCGTCACCGCCGCTGCATACGACAACATCATATTCCTCTGTGTAGGAAACAGTCTTTGTCAATGCATCATGATAACATTGGGTCGGGTATACAGTCACATCATATCCACCCTTCACAAAGATATCCAAAACGTCTGCAAGCCTTGGTTTGAGCACTCCTGTCCCTGCATTTGGGTTGTAAATAAACAGCATTTTTTTCATATTCTGTTGCCCTCCATTATATGTAAAACTCATCCGGGATTTCTATTTCATGCCCTTCCATTATAAAAGAGGCCGCACAAAAGTACAACCTCTTTTCCCACCTCTTTATTCTATCATAAAGTCTATCCGCTTATTTTCCTACTTTTGTAAAAAAAGTCTTGATACCTTCTGCGGCTTTCATTTCGTCCTCACCATCTGTTACAACTGTAAGCTCTTCCCCTTCACAAAGGTTCAGGCTCATCATTCCCATAATACTCTTAGCATTGATCTTCTTCTCGCCTACATGAATATAGACTTTGCTTGCGTACTGGCTTGCCTCCTGTACCAACAATGCGATTGGTCTTCCGTCAAGACCTTTCTCCTGTCTTACAACAACCGGTGTTTCAATCATAATATTCCTCCTTGTTTTGCCTAACCTTTTCTGCCATCTCGCTCAGTTTGCGAAGTCTGTGGTTCACTCCAGACTTTCCGACGGGCGGGGATAAGAGTTCTCCTAACTCTTTCAATGTCGCATCAGGATGGGAAAGGCGGGCAAGCGCTGCTTCCTCCAACCCTTCAGACAATTTTTCAAAACCTATTGTATCTCTCAGATATGTAATATCCTCTACCTGCTTAACCGCAGCAGATACGGTTTTGTTGATGTTGGCAGTCTCACAATTTACCTTACGATTTACGGTGTTGCGCATTTCCTTGAGGATACGGACATTCTCCAGTTCCATTAATGAAATGTGCGCCTCCATAATATTCAGGATATCAACTATCTGGGAGCCTTCTTTCAGATACACGACATAGGACTTCTTCCTCTGGACGATCTTTGCATCCATAGAAAATCCACAGATCAATTCCTGTATCTGTTGTGCCATCTTTTCAGATGCACAGACGATTTCAAAGTGATACGACTTTTTCGGGTCACTCATCGATCCGGCGGCTAAAAAAGCACCTCTGATAAAAGAGCGTTTACAGCAGGTCTGCTGTACCACAAGCGGATTCACGATATGAACCTCCTCAAATCCGGCCTGATGTTCGTCTATCAGCTTTGTTGCCTGAAGGATGCGCAGAGCATCATCATGCTGCTTCACTACCACTGCATAAGTGACACTTTGCTTCAAAATGTTCCTTCGGATAGAGATATCAGCTTCTATATTAAATGTTTTTTCTATTAATGTAAAGCATTTTCTTGCAACAGCCAAATTTTCCGAATGGATTTTTACGCTGTACCGCCCGCAGCTATTAATGATAATGGAGCCGCACATACTGATCAAAGCCGCTAATTCCGCGATCTGACAGTGTCTGGCAGTACTCCACTGCCTTGAAAGTTCTTCTCTTACATTCCCTGAAAATGACATTTCCTTCTCCTGTGCTATTTCGCCTTCGTTATTGCATCTTTCCCAATATCACGGTGTTCAATACGCACTCCATAATTTTCCTTCTTTCCCAAGAATTCATACAGAGCGTTGGCAAGCGTTACAGAACGGTGCTTTCCCCCTGTACAGCCGATTGCGATCACCAATTGGTTTTTTCCTTCCAGTATATAATTGGGAATCAAAAATTCAATCATCCCTGTCAGCCTCACAAGGAACTCCTGCGCCTTCTCACTATCCATTACATACTCGCGTACCTCTGCATCATTCCCCGTCTTTGGCTTAAGTTCTTCTATATAATAGGGGTTCGGTAGGAAACGGACGTCAAATACCAGATCTGCATCCTGTGGAATTCCATACTTGAACCCGAAGGACATTACCGTAATATACAGATTCTTAAAATCCTTTCCCTCCACAAAAATCTTTTCCAATTCCAGGCGCAGTTCCCGTGTAAGCATCTTACTTGTATCAAGTATATACGTTGCCTGCACTTTTAAGAACGCAATTTTTTCTCGTTCTCTGGCAATCCCTCTGTCAATGTGTCCATCACCTCCCAGCGGGTGCTGACGCCTGGTCTCCTTGTACCTCTTGACGAGGATATCATCTCCTGCATCCAGGAACAATATCTCATAACGAATCCCGATCTCATCGATCTGTTTTAAATTCTTCTCCAGGTTCTGAAATGCCTGGCCGCCCCGGATATCGATTCCCAGAGCAACATTACTGACCTCCGCATCGGGCGTAGACATCATCTCGGCAAACTTGGTCATCAATGGAATCGGCAAGTTATCCACACAGAAATACCCCATATCCTCCAGCATTTTCAATGCCGTTGACTTTCCTGCACCAGACATTCCGGTTACGATCACAAACCTCATCTTAGAACTCTCCTATCCTTTTCACTTCCGGTTCCAGCCTGACTCCTGCAAGAGCCTCTACTTTATCTGCAACCTGTTCCATCAAAGAGACCACCTCCGCGGCGGTAGCACCTCCACGGTTGATCACAAAGCCGCAGTGCTTCTCGGATACCTGTGCATTCCCCACACGAAATCCGCGGAGTCCCGCATCCTCAATCAGTTTTCCTGCAAAATATCCCTCTGGACGTTTGAAGGTACTTCCTGCACTTGGATATTCCAATGGCTGTTTGGTCACACGCTTTGACTTTAACTCTTCCATATAAGCACGGATAGCCGCGGCATCCCCCTCTTTGAGACCGATGGCTGCCTCCAGGACTACATATCCTTCTTTCGCAATGATACTGGTCCGATATCCCAGTTCTAATTCCTCAACGCCCAGGGTCTTCACTTCCCCACCCTGCGTCAATACGGTGGCCTCCAAGAGCACCTGCTTCATTTCACCGCCATATGCCCCGGCATTCATCATCACTGCGCCGCCAAGCGTCCCTGGAATCCCAGATGCGAACTCGAAACCTTCCAGACCACGCCCCAGCGCTTCTGCAGCGATCTTGGAAAGCAGAGCACCTGCCTGTGCATGGATTAAATTGCCCTCTGTATGGATCTCATTCAAATTCTTGTAAATCTGAATCACCACTCCCCGGTAACCTTTATCCCCAACAAGAAGATTGCTTCCGTTCCCCAGGATGTAGTATGGGACTTGTGCATTCTTACATATCTCAATAGTATCTTTTATCTCATCTGTACTGCGCGGTACGACAAAATAATCCGCCGGCCCGCCAATTCGAAATGTAGTGTGTCTGCTCATTGGTTCATCCAAGAGTACCTGTTCACTTCCTAATACATTACACAATTCTTCATATAAACTCATAAAATGTTCTCCATTTCTTTTGAACTATTCTTTTTCCAATCATACAACAAACCAGGCCTAAATTCAACCAGAGATAAGTACGCACCACGCCTCAAACAGCCCCGCCTCTGGTCGAAACTAGCCGAAAATGCCCAGTATACTTGCAAAATTCGGACAAATGATGTATATTAATTTCGTGTACATGCTTTTGGCAACAGAGCAATTCAAGAAATAAAGGAGTGAACAGATAATTGGACTCGAGTGATGCCATACAACTTGTTATATTAATCGTATTATTATTACTGTCTGCATTTTTTTCATCTGCGGAGACAGCACTGACTACGGTCAGCAAGATCCGCATGCGTTCCCTTGCAGAGGACGGCAACAAACGCGCAAAGGCTGTGTTGGACGTGACAGAAAGACATTCACGCAAGATGCTGAGCGCTATTTTGATCGGCAACAATATCGTCAATATTTCCGCTTCATCACTGGCCGCAACACTGGCATACAGCTTCGGCGGATATATGGTCAGTATCGCAACTGCACTTTTAACAGTTGCAATCCTTGTATTTGGTGAGATTACCCCGAAGAGCATTGCGACTCTGAATTCAGATAAGCTTTCTCTTTCTTATATACGCGTGATACGGCCGTTTATGACAATCATGACACCATTTATTTTTATCATCAATGTATTTTCCCGCGCAATCTTGTTTTTATTCAGGATTGACCCGAATGCAAAGAACGATACCATGACAGAGGACGAGCTTCGTACGATCGTGGATGTCAGCCATGAGGACGGAATCATCGAATCTGAAGAGAAAGAGATGATCTACAATGTGTTCGACTTAGGCGATGCCCGTGCCAAGGACGTGATGGTCCCCCGCGTGCATGTAACGTTTGCCGATGTGAACAGTACCTATAAAGAACTGATTGATATTTTCAAAGAAGATAAGTTCACACGTCTCCCTGTTTATGAAGATACAACGGATAACGTGATCGGTACGATCAACATGAAGGACCTGCTTTTGTTCGATAATAAAGAGCATTTCAGCGTACGCGATATCCTTCGTGAAGCTTATTTTACCTATGAATACAAAAACATTTCAGAACTGCTTGTCGAGATGAGGGACGCATCATTCAATATTGCTATCGTTCTCGATGAATACGGTGAAACTGCCGGACTGATTACCCTGGAGGATATCCTGGAAGAGATTGTCGGTGAGATTCATGACGAATACGATGAGAATGAGGAAGAATTCATCAAGCAGATCAATGAATATGAATATATTATTGAGGGCTCTATGAGCCTGGATGATGTGAATGACCGACTGGATGTAGAACTGGAATCCGAGGACTACGATTCACTCGGTGGATTCATCATCGAACATCTGGATCGTCTGCCGGAAGTCAGCGATGAGGTGACAGAAGAAAATGGAATTCGCCTCGTAGTGGAGAAGCTGGATAAGAACCGTGTAGAAAGCGTTCATGTCTATCTGCCGGAAAAGAAAGACTCCACTGATGAGGAAGATGCCGAATCAGATGAAGATCAGGCAGAGGACTCGAAAGAAGCATAAAATAAAAAGCTCCTTGATTGTAAATCTCAGACAATCAGGGAGTTTTTTTGTGATTCATTCACTTTCTTTCACATTCCCATATATCATAAAGTAGAACAATGTGAAAGGAATGAAACTTATGCCCTATTCTATCATGTTAGATGCCGGACACGGTGGAACAAAGTTGCGCAAATAAGGCTATAGACAATGTTATTATAAAGAAAGGAAACTACTGTACCGCCTAAATCATGGTGTATTCTAAATCATATTAGAAAGATATAAAAACAAAGAAATACTAATAGATTTTTAGAATTAAATAACGTATAATTAAAGTAAAGAAGTATGTTTAGAAAAAATTGGGGGAGACACATGCTAGAAAATAATTATTTAGAATATCTCGAAAAAACAATAGAAAAGTATCCTGATAAAGTCAAACGTTACCTAGTAAAGCAATTTATTCAAAATGGTATTGCTACTAAGGTAGTTGCGGATTCTAAACAACTTTGTTTAGAGGGAATGGAAACGATTGACATCTCAGAAAAAGCCTTAACTGAACAATTACTAACTTGTATACACCAAAGTAAACGAGCTTGCTACTTTCTAGAAAAGTGGGAATTTGTAAAAGATTATAAATATTCTGTAATCTTTACTTGTGATAATTTCAAAGAAGTTTTAGAAAAAGTGAAAAGTATTCCTCCTTTAACAAACTGTTATGAAAACGAATATCTTTATACGTCTTTTGTTAAACCAATTGCTTATAATTCTGAAGGATATAGCTTTTTAAAATTCAATCTAGCGTTTGCGGCAGTTCATCCTCTAACACAGGAGGAATTTTTAACAAAATACCCTTTTTTGGTAGTTTTTCATGAAAAAGGTGAGCTTATTGAATTTCGATTCGATGTTTTAAAAAGGGTATTTTTATCAGACAGAAAAGAACAAACTATTTATGCGGACTTAATTGCAGAAATGGTAGAATATTTCAAAGAACATTATGATTGTGAATTAAATCCTTTGGATTTAGATTTCATGGTTAATGTTTGCAAACGAGACAGTGATGTAAAATTAATTGCCCAGTACATGAAACTACCAAATGGTGGAAATGCACAATTAGAAGTCGGTAATAATCAAGAATATGTATTGCCATTTCTTGGAGAATTAAGATCTTTATTAAGTGATAATCAAGTAGAGTTAGAAAAGGTTCCTGATTTTAGGGAGGCTTTGGAACAATTTATGTTTGAAATGGAAGAGATGTCAGACTACCCATGGATTGAATTATTGTGGGAGAATGAAATTAAAACTAGAAGTATTCGTGTGAAATTTGTTTTTAATTACATGAATAATACATATTGTTTAATCCAACATTATTATAGTAATGTGTTGATTGGAATGGAGCGGATGAATTATGTTATCAAATACATTGTCAGTCATAGAAGTGACGATACAAAGCCAATTGAATAGTAATGTAAATATCACCGCCCTGGTTAATTTTTTCAAAAATTATAAGGTAAATATGTGGATTTATCCGGGGGTGCTAAAGAGAAAATTTTCGTTATCTATACCAGAAATTTATGCTTTTTTATCAGCGTTAGAGGAGCAGGGCGTGTTACAAAGTTATTATGAATTATATTGTAGCAATTGCCAGAAATCTATGGGTACAGTCCAGTTGTTTAATGAGTTACCAGAGACTTTTGAATGTGAATTGTGTCATGGTGAACTTCCAGCATTGGAAAACTCTTTCTTAATTTATAAGGTGATACGTGATGATTAGTATATCTGATTTAGAAGTATCTAAAGCGTTAAATATATTAGAAAGTATATCTGATGAACTTCGGTATGAAAGAATTTGCCAGCTTGATGATTTGCAGAAAGCAACGTATGCTCGGCTACTTGATGATTTCAAAAAAATGCATAGTGTAAAAGCACAATCGGAAAATGCTTCTAAAAATCTGCATAATATGAAAGGGGAAGCATTAGAAAAATTAGTCTCGTATTTATTAACTATATCGGGTGGCATTTTTTACGTAGATAGGAACTTACGGACGTCGACAAATGAAATTGATCAGGTGGTTTCGCTGACACCGAAGGGAAAAATATTATTAGGGTATCATTTAATAAATCCTAAATTAAGAAGTTTTTTAGGTGAATGTAAGAACTATGATAAACCAGTAAGTGTTACATACATAGGAAAGTTTTGCAGCTTATTGCTTACTAATAATGTAAAGGTCGGAATCTTGTTCTCGTATCATGGAGTAAGTGGATCTGGTTGGAGTTATGGAGCAGGATTAATTAAAAAATTTTATCTTCATAAAGAAAAACTGGAAGATAAATATTGCATTATTGATTTCTCCATTAAGGATTTTGAATCAATTCTTAATGGAAAAAATATGATTCAAATTATTGAGGAACAGTTACAATCGTTGCAATTTGATACAGACTATTCGCAGTATCTTTCAAAACATCCTGCCGAATAAGATAAAATTAATATAGTTATTATTTTCAGACGTTCATAAATGAGCGTCTATTTTTTATAATGAAGTATTAAAACACAACACTTATAGTTTAAAAATAAGAATGGCTGGATTAAATATTCACAATTACATAAGAAAGTAAATATCCTATATCAATCAAGTCACTTTCTTTCACATTCCCACATATCATAAAGTAGAACAATGTGAAAGGAATGAAACTTATGCCCTATTCTATCATGTTAGATGCCGGACACGGCGGTCGCGATCCTGGTGCTGTCTTTAACGGACGACAGGAAAAAGACGACACGCTACGTCTTGTCCTGGCTATTGGGGAAATCCTTGCAAATAATGGTATCGATGTACAATATACACGAACGACCGATGTCTACGAGTCTCCTTATCAGAAAGCAATGAAAGCAAATAATGCTGGTGTCGATTTCTTTATCTCTATACACCGGAACTCTTTTCCTACTGATAACGTCGTATCGGGTGTGGAATCATTGGTATATGACCTCTCTGGAATCAAGCTCCAGATGGCGGAAAATATCAACGAACAACTGGAGGCTGTCGGCTTTGTCAATCTCGGCGTAAAAGCTCGTCCGAACCTGGTCGTATTGCGCCGGACCACAATGCCCGCCGTGCTTGTAGAGGTCGGTTTTATCAACTCCGATACGGATAACCTGCTGTTCGATAATAACTTTGATGATATCGCTCAGGCGATTGCTTCTGGGATCCTGGATACCCTGGAGATGGATAACATCATCGATCCTCCTGGATACCGCATACAGGTGGGGGCCTTCCGCAATCCTACTTATGCAAATCGACTGCTGAATGAATTGCTGGAGCAGGATTTCCCGGCTACAATCGTCGATCAGGACAGATTCTTCCGGGTGCAGGTCGGAAACTTTGATACATTAGATGATGCTGCCGCCATGGAACAGCGGTTGAAAAGAGCAGGGTATCCTACTGTTATTGTCAGCCGGTAGCGTTCCTTTATGTTTCTGTTTACTTAACACACCTCTTCATGAACACAAATGGCTCCCCAAAGGGTACGAACCAACTCCTTTGGAGAGCCTTTTATGAACTGTATTTTGATTTTTCCAATATTTGTGGTAAACTGTTAATAATCATGATTGTCCGTCTGAATATCTGTATTCTAATCTGCAGTGTATCAGGGAATGGAGGAACCAAATGGAGAGTATTGAATTTATAAGTACAGGAATAAAGGGTGCCGATGAGGTGATCGAGACACTTTATCCCGGTGATAACATCATATGGCAGGTAGATTCTTTTGAAGCTTATTCTTTTGTGGTGAAGCAATTTGTAAGGCAGGCTGCTGCAGACAAAAGACGTCTGGTCTACCTTCATTTTGGATGCCACGCACCTCTTGTGGATGAAGATGCCTTAAATACTGCGAATGCTGATTTTAAAGTCCACACGCTGGATGCCACAATGGGCTTCGAATCCTTCACGAGCCGTGTCTATCAGATTATCTCTGCCGAGGATAAGGAAACTTTTTTTGTATTCGACTGCCTGAGCGAGCTTCAGGAGTCTTGGTGTTCAGACTTGATGACCGGGAATTTTTTTCAAGTCACATGTCCTTATTTACAGGAGCGTGAAGATGTTACTTATTTTGCCCTGTATCGGAATGCACATACTCAGGATACCATCGCCAGAATCCGTGAGGTCACCCAGCTTTTATTGAACCTGTATTATATTGACAGCCAATACTATCTCCACCCGCTGAAGGTATGGCACAGATACTCTCCTGTCATGTTCCTGCCTCATCTGCTGACCCCGGATGGTTCAGAATGTATTACGGACAGCGGCAGCTCTGCGGATCTATTCTCCCGGCTGCAGATTCATACCAAGAAGCTGGATTACTGGGATGTCCGTTTTGAGGAAGCCAAGCCCTATCTGAACGCGCCCTTACAGGAACAGGCCTATGTTAAGGAAAACCTGCTGAACCTGCTGATTGGAAAGCGTTCCCGCATCGCTTCACTAAGTCGGGACTTTTTTACCCTGGAAGATCTGATCCAGATAGGAAGCCGTGAGATCGGTACCGGCTATATCGGTGGAAAATCCGTCGGAATGCTTCTTGCGCGCAAGATTTTGGAGACTAAGAATCCTGACTTTTATCAGGAACATATGGAGCGGCATGACTCCTACTATATCGGATCGGACGTTTTTTACACCTATATTGTACAGAATGGAGGATGGCGTCTGCGTATGCAGCAGAAGACCGGAGACGGATACTTTACAGCCGCCGAAGAGCTGCGGAAGATCCTCTTGACCGGACATTTTCCCACGACCATTAAGGAGCAGATTATGGTCATGCTGGAATATTATGGACAATCTCCTATTATCGTACGCTCCAGCTCCCTGCTGGAAGATAATTTTGGGAACGCGTTCGCTGGAAAATACGATAGCTTCTTCTGCCCGAACCAGGGAACTCCTGAAGAGCGCTATGATGCTTTTCTGGAGGCAGTACGCAAAGTCTATGCCAGCACCATGAGCCGTGAAGCGCTGGAATACCGTCTGAACCGCGGACTCGCAGACAAAGATGAACAGATGGCATTGCTTGTACAGAGAGTCTCCGGGGATTACCATGGCAAATATTTTTTCCCGCACTGTGCCGGTGTGGGGAACTCTTCGAACCTGTTCGTATGGGATAAGAACACCGACCCATCGAAAGGAATGCTACGTCTGGTATTCGGTATGGGAACCCGTGCCGTGGACAGGGTGAATTCTGACTATCCGCGCATTGTAGCGCTGGACAAGCCGGAACGCCCCCCGCTTCTTGCTTATGGAGATGAGCGGAAGTTCTCACAGCATTATGTGGATGTCATCAACCTAGAAGAAAATGAGTTCCAGACGATTCCAATCGAAGCTGTGAAGGAACTGCCCTTAAAGACGAACGTCCGGCTCTTTATGGAGCCTGATTTTGAGCTGGCAAGATATTTCCGTGAAACCGGGCACCGCAGCCGGAAGGTACCGGATATCGTCAGCTTTACCCGCCTGCTGCGCCACACAGACTTCCCAAAATCATTGGAAAATGTTCTGGCCGTCCTGTCGCATACTTATGATTATCCGGTAGACATCGAGTTTACCTGTAACTTTGATAAACAGGAACATTACCGCATCAGCCTCCTTCAATGCCGCCCATTGCAGACCAAGGGACTTGGCAGAAAGATTGAATTCCCGAAAGACGTAGATAAGAATGAGTGTTATTTTTCTTCCAAGGGGAATTTTATGGGTGGAAACGTCCGCCTGCCGGTACACTATTTCATCTTTGTGAAAATCAAGCCGTACCTCGCGCTGACCGAACCCCAGAAGTATGCCATTGCGAACCAGATTGGCACGCTCAACCACATTCTGAAAGGAAAGCACGCAGTTCTGGCCGGCCCCGGACGCTGGGGAACGACTACACCTGCCCTGGGTGTTCCCGTACGCTTCACCGATTTATGCAATATGAACGCCATCTGCGAGATATCCTATGAAAAGCTGGGACTGATGCCGGAGCTCTCCTACGGAAGCCATTTTTTCCAGGATATTGTGGAATCGAATATCTTTTATATCGCATTGTTCCAAAGCGAACGGGATGTCACTTTTAATGAAGAAAAGCTATTAGGGCAAAAAAATATTTTAGAAGAATTGCTTTCCGGCAGTACCGAAGAAGAGATTTACCCGGACGTCATACATGTAGCCGATGTCAGGGAAGAAAATATCGAGATTTATTCCGATATTGTCACCCAGCGGCTGATCTGTACTTAATTGGCAGACCTAAAAAAACATAAGACAAAAAAGGGATTACATCATGTCTGTAATAGACATCCATGTAATCCCTTTGATTTTTTCTGCTATATGCAGACAGAACTGCAACAGTCTTTCCTTAAATCCTATCCTTCAATGATCAGATTTTCCTTTGCCATCACTTCAACGACCTGATTCACATACTTCTTACAGATCTCGTCTGTGGAAGCCTCTACCATGACACGAATCACTGGCTCTGTTCCGCTTTCTCTGACAAGGATTCTTCCATCGCTTCCCAATGCGGCTGTCACATCCTCCACAGCCTTCTGTACAGCAGGATTCTCTCTTGCTGTCTTCTTATCTGTCACACGGACATTTTTCAAAAGCTGAGGATAGATCTTCACATCCTCACACAGCTTTGCAAGGCTCTGCTTCTTCTCCATGATGACTTCCATCAGCATCAGTGATGTAAGGATACCGTCACCAGTTCTTGCATGCTTGCTGAAAATGATATGTCCTGACTGCTCTCCGCCCAATACATAGCCGTTCTGCAGCATATTCTCATAGACATACTTGTCGCCGACTGCTGTCTGCTCATAATTCATACCAATCTTGTCGCACGCCTTGTAAAGACCAAGGTTTGACATCACTGTTGTAACAATTGTATTCCCTGCGAGACGTCCCTGTTCCATCAGGTATTTTCCGCAGACATAAAGAATCAAGTCTCCATCGACTACATTCCCATTATTATCAACTGCGATACATCTATCTGCATCTCCGTCAAATGCAAAGCCTACATCTAACTTCTTATCCATTACATACTGCTTGAGCACCTCGATATGTGTGGACCCACAGTTCGTGTTGATGTTGGTTCCATCCGGTTCATTGTTGATCACATAAGTCTTGGCGCCCAACGCATCAAAAACACTCTTTGCAATACTGAATGAGCTTCCGTTCGCACAGTCAAGACCAATCCTCATGTCTTTGAAGGAGCGGGTCGCAAGAGAGATCAGGTGCCCGATATACCGGTTCCTTCCTGCTGCATAATCGATTGTTCGTCCGATATCTTCCTTTGTTGCAAGTGGAAGCTCCTCGATCTCACCGTCGATATATGCTTCGATCTTCTCCTCTACTTCTGCCTCCATCTTATGTCCCTGTCCATTGATGACCTTAATACCATTATCATAGAATGGGTTATGGCTTGCAGAAATCATGATTCCACAGTCAAAATCTTCTGTACGTACAACGTAAGAAACACTTGGTGTGGTTGTTACGTGAAGCAGGTATGCGTCAGCACCTGATGCAGTCAATCCAGAAGCAAGCGCATATTCATACATATAACTGCTTCTCCTCGTATCCTTGCCGATCACGATCCTGGCCTTATGCTCGCGCCCAAAGTACCATCCCAGGTAACGTCCGACTTTAAAGGCATGTTCTACGGTCAGGACAACATTTGCTTCTCCTCTAAATCCATCTGTTCCAAAATATTTACCCATATGTCTTCATCCTCTTATCATCTAGTTTTCAGTTACAATGCTGCATAGGATACAACATTCATTAACATTATATTCTCATCAGGCTCAAGATACAACATTTTTTTTAGCGGACAGCGAATGCCTCATCCTGGCAGGGCATTCGCTTTACAGAGAAACAGAATTCATTTCAGTGCCTGTTCTTTATCTATTCTTTAAAATCGCCCGCGCTACACACAGCCCGTTGGCGGAAGCCTGCTGGAGACCTCGGGTCACAGAGGCACCGTCTCCCATCGCACGAAGTCCTTTGACATTGGTCTCAAATTCTTCGTTTACCAGAACTTTGTTGGAATAGAACTTCACCTCTACCCCATACAGCAGTGTCTCATCGCTTGCGATTCCCGGTGTTACCTTATCTAATGCCTGAATCATTTCATCAATGGCTACCATGATCCGGTGTGGGAAAACAAGCGACAAGTCTCCTGGTACCGCATCTTTGAGGGTCGGAGTAATATTATTACGAATCAAACGCTCCGCAGTCGTACGGCGTCCTCTACGGAAATCGCCATATCTCTGCAGAAGGATTTTCCCATCACACAACATGTTTCCAAGCTGCGCGATCTGTTTGCCGTATTCGATCGGAGATTTAAACGGTTCCGTAAAGTTCTTGGAGACAAGCAGCGCAAAGTTCGTGTTATTTGTCTTCATATCTTTAGATTTATACGCATGGCCGTTTACCACAGCTAAGCCGTTTTCATAATATTCCGTAGCGACCTCACCGGATGGATTGGTGCAGAACACACGGACTTTATCATCAAACGTCGGTGTATAGTATACTAATTTTGCCTCATAGAGCTTCTCATTCAGTTCCTTCATGATTTCATCACGGACTTCTACACGTACTCCGACATCTACGGTTCCATTTCTGGTCTCGATGTCATGTCCTTTACAAATATGAGAGAACCATTCAGAGCCTTCACGGCCTACTCCAGAGACAATCTCAGGGGCATAATATGTCTCATTCTTATCTGTCACAACGCCTTTTGCAACACCACCTTCTATCAGAATGTCTGTCACCATTGTCTTAAACAGGATTTCAACACCTGCATCCAGCAGATGGTGCTGCAGACGGGTATAGATCTTGTACCCCTCCTCTGTTCCAAGATGACGGATCGGGCACTCGATCAGCTTTAAATTGGCACGGATCGCCTTGGTACGGATGTCTGTGATTGCCTGCTGGTCTTCAATACCATATACCTTCTTATCAGCACCAAACTGCAGATAAATGCTGTCTGCCTCATTGATCAGTTCTGTTGCTCTGTCATATCCGAGAATCTCCGGCAGAGTACCTCCCACGTCCGGTGACAATGATAATTTACCATCGGAAAATGCACCGGCTCCTGCAAAACCTGTCGTGATGGAGCATGGCTGGCATCCCACACAAACCTTCGTCTTTCGTTTCGGACACTGGCGCTCTTCGATACAGCGGCCCTTCTCGATCATCAGAACCTGGATATCTGGATTCTGTCTTTTCAGCTCATAAGCGCAGAAAATACCGGACGGCCCGGCACCAATTATAATCACATCATACTTTTTCATCTTGTCCCTCAGCTTTCTTAAAATCCTGACCTATATAGCGAACCTCTTATTTTATTATGGAAATTGTGTAAGGTCAGTCCACTTTACAAAGGAGACTGGCCTCTACGCAATTTCCGCATAACTCCTACAATACCCATACTAGCACACATTTTTTCGCAGGACAAGGCTATACAATCCGTTGATTTTAGGGTAATATATAAGAAGTCCAACTTAAAACACAATCTTGTGTTTTTTATGAACATATCACTTAATCGTTTCCATCGGGACGTTTTTTATACCACCCGGGATACGTATAAATTCGGAGGTTTTTATGATTAAATTAGTAGCCAGTGATTTAGATGGCACGCTTTTACAGGGCGGTGCACAAGAGCTTACCCCTCGTGCCATTGAATTGATTCATCAATTAACACAAAAGGGAATCTATTTTGTTTCCGCAAGCGGCAGACAATATGATAATCAGTGCAGGGTTTTCGAAAAGATTAAGGATGAGATATCCTTTATTGCGGAAAATGGATCGATTTGTGTCCATCAGGGAGAGGTCATCTCCCGTGCCACGATCGATGATGAGCTCGCATCCAGAATCCTGGAGGAAATCAAGAAACAGAATCATTTCGAGGTCGTTGTCTCCAGAGAGGATACCTGCTTCATCGAGGATCATGACCCAGCTTTTGTGAATCATATCGTGAATGTAATGCAGAATACCACACAGATCGTTGATGACATCACCAAGGTCGAGGGTCCGATTTTAAAGATTGCGATCTGCAATATGACGGATGGACCACACATCATTGATAAATATCTGAAACATCTGCAGGATATGTTCGGAGATGAGATCAAAGTCGTAACATCCGGGAATCTCTGGATCGACTTTATCGCTCCAGGCGCCAACAAGGGGACCGCACTAAAGACCCTTTTGGAACTACTTCATGTAAGGCCAGAGGAATGTATGGCCTTCGGCGACCAGTATAATGATGTGGAAATGCTGCAGCTCGTAGGCACCAGCTATTCCATGTCCAACGCAGCACCAGGAATCGCTTACTATTCCACTTATGTGACTGATTCCGTGGAAGATGTGCTGGAAGACCTCATTCAAGAGATTGATGAATAAAAACTATCCCCGGTCAGCTCAAAATATTTCAAGCTGACCGGGGAATTATTTTATGCAATGACAAGCGGAATCTCCTCTTGTCTTGCCCGGCTTATATACTCTTCTTCTACTTCTCCGTCTGTTATGATCTGATCGATCTCATTCAACGGACAGATGACCGACAGATATCCACCGCCGAACTTTGTACTGTCTGCCAGCACGATCACCTGATCGGCTACCTTCATCACTGCCTGCTTGATCTGCGTCTGAGCAGAAGCTGTTGATGTGATACCTACATCAAAATTAATCCCATGTACTCCAATAAATGCCTTATCTACATGAAACCGTGAAATATCAGCTATAGCCTCATCCCCCATAGTGGATGCCAAATATCCGCCCACAGGGCCTCCCACCATATAAAGCTCTACATGGTCCAGACCTGCCAGTTCATTACCGACCAGCAGTGAATTCGTTACAACTGCAATTCTCTTCTCTGGATGCTGCTTAATGTACAACGCCAGGTAAAATCCAGTGGAAGTATCATCAATAATGATAGTATCCCGCTCTTCAATTGTGTCATATGCACACGCCGCAATGGCCTTTTTCTTATCAGCGTTCCTGTAAATACTTTCTGCTGAATACTTCTTCTGCGGGGTTTCTTCTATCTTTAAAGCACCGCCATGAGTACGAATCAGAAGTCCTGCGCGCTCCATACATTTGATGTCATTCCTAATTGTAACCTCTGAACACCCAAGCTCTGCACTCAATTCATTTACACGAACCTTCCCCTTTTCTTCCAGTTCCTGTAATATCTTTCTTCTGCGTTCCTCCATATCGTTCTCCCTATGCAATTTCAGAAAAGCACCCCGATCAACAACACCACATGTCAGGAAACCAAGAGTTCCCTATGCCCATATTTTAGCACATTTTGCCTCATATAAGGGATTTATTTTACCATATTTTTCCAATAATTTCAATTCATAAAAATACACAGTAAGGAATAAATCCAAAACTGTGTATTTTATGACTCTTATAAAATTGCCTTCTGGAAAATCTTTTGGAAGGATTCTTCATATGGTTCCTGTACCACTCCATATTCCGTCACGATACCTGTGATTAATTCATGGTCTGTCACATCAAAACACGGATTATAGACTTTTACCCCCTGAGGCGCCATCCGCTTCTCATACCACATCTCTGTGATCTCATCGCCTGATCGTTCCTCAATCGGAATCTCTGCACCACAGGACAGGGCCATATCGATCGTTGACGTGGGGGCGCAGACATAGACAGGAATCCCATAATAATGTGCCACTGCCGCAACCACAGAGGTGCCGATTTTATTGGCTGTATCTCCATTAGCCGCAACCCTGTCACACCCTACAAAAACAGCATCTATCAGCCCTTTTTTCATCACTGCGCCAACCATATTATCGCAGATCAGTGTCACGTCCATTCCTGCCGACTGTAGTTCAAATGCGGTCAGCCTTGCTCCCTGTAAAAGCGGTCTCGTCTCATCCACATAGATGTGGAAACCATACCCTTTTTCCTGTCCCAGATACATTGGAGCCGTTGCGGTCCCATATTTTACCGCTGCAAGCTTTCCTGCATTGCAATGTGTCAAAAGACCGGCCTGCGGCTGTACTAACGAAAGAGCATGCTCACCGATCCGGCGGCAGACTTCTATATCCTCCTCACGGATGCGCACGGCCTCCTGATGCAGAGCTTCCTTGACTTCCTCCACACTGCCCTCGCCATGCTTATAGGCAACCGCCTCCATGCGGTCCAGCGCCCAGAATAAATTGACAGCCGTAGGCCGTGAAGTCGCCAAATACTCCTTCGCCTTTTTAAATCGCTTCATGAACAGCCCCATATCCTCTGTCTGAATATCCTTCATAGCAAGGTACACTCCAATTGCCGCAGACACACCAATCGCGGGTGCGCCTCTGACCTTCAACAAATAGATTGCCTCCCAGATGTCCTCAATGTTTGTCAGTGACAACATCTCGATCCGATTCGGGAGCTGTGTCTGGTCAACGATGACCAATGCTCCATTTTCTTCATCCAATGTGACAGTATCACAATCAAGAATTGTCTTTCTCATCAATCAATTCTCCTGTTTTTCTTGAAATCAAAGTAGCTCTTCATAATCCACTCTGCTCATTTATGAAATTAAATCCCCTCTTTTTCCTCGATGGCGCCAATCAAGTCCACTCTTCTCTGGTGGCGTCCACCTTCGAACTCTGTATTCAGCCATGTCTCCACAATCATCTTTGCAAGCTCACCGCCGACAACTCTTGCCCCAAATGCAAGGATGTTGCAGTTATTATGTTGTCTTGCCATCTTCGCAGTGAAGGGCTCGCTGCAAACTGCCGCACGGATTCCCTTTACCTTGTTCGCAGCAAGTGAAATCCCAAGACCTGTTCCACAGATCAGAATTCCCTGGTCCACTTCCTTGTTCACAACTGCATGTGCAACGATTTCCCCATAAACCGGGTAATCACAGCTTTCCGGTGAATTTGTTCCATAGTCCACGACCTCATGGCCCTTTTCCTTTAAAAATTCAATAATTTCTGCCTTTAACTCCAATGCTGAGTGGTCATTTCCAATTCCGATTTTCATTTTATGTCTCCTCCATCCTGACTTTCTCTATCTTTACATGTAAATTATGATGCCATTATAAGCATGACACACGCTCTGTCCCCAATAGACCGAAGTATATTGGGGACGCATATATTTTCCTTCTTATTTTCCACCATCAGATTCTAAATGTCAAGGACAGCCTTCCGTTCCCACAGCACCTGTCCTTCTAAATATGATACTGCTGACATCCGAATCCGCTGTACTAACAAGGCATTTCCCAGATGTATAAAAGTTATTCACACTATAGTGCCAGACGATAAATATTTTCCACATCCTCCTGGTATAATTTCACAAAGTTACCAACAGAACCTCCCCGATTATCTCCATAGCAGCATTTTTGAGCCATCGCCGCAATATCCTCTTCCTTGGCACCCAGTTCTGCAAATGAGACTGGCATTCCAATAGACCGCAGGAAATTTTTGAATGCATCGATTCCTGCAAGAGCCGTATTCATTGGATTCTCAAAGTCCATCTGGCATCCCCAAAGTCTGACCGCAATCTGTGCGAACTTCATTGGATTATGCTCCACGGTATACCGCATCCACGCCGGAAAGATGACTGCAAGCCCGGCCCCATGTGCGCAGTCGTATACTGCACTCAATTCATGCTCTATATCATGACTGGACCAATCCTGGTCTCGCCCCACACCGCAGATATTATTATGAGCTGTCATGCCTGCCCACATAATATTCGCACGAGCCTCATAATCATTCGGATTCTCAATGACTCTCGGCACCTCTTTTACCATGGTCAGAAGAATCGCTTCACAGAATCTGTCTGTGATCTCGACCTCTTTTGTATTCGTAAAATACCGCTCAAATACGTGAGCCATGATATCTGTTGCACCGCATGCCGTCTGATAAGCCGGAAGCGTCTGTGTCAGCTCTGGATTCAAAATAGAGAATGCAGGGCGGATTCCTTCGCCAGTCGCACCTCTCTTGAACATGCCCTCTTCTTTTGTAATCACAGAGTCAGGAGACCCTTCGCTGCCTGCCGCTGCGATGGTCAGAATCGTTCCGACAGGAAGTGCACGCTCAATTAATTTTCCCTGATAAAAGTCCCAGAAATCCCCATCATAAATTGCCCCTGCCGCAATTGCTTTTGAGGAATCAATCGTACTTCCCCCGCCTACAGCCAGTACAAAATCAACGCCTTCATTCCGGCACAGCTCAATCCCCTCATAAACAAGGCCGCTGCGGGGATTCGGTTTTACTCCGCCCAGCTCTACATACTCCAGCCCCTCCTGCTCCAAAGATGTCTTTACTCTGTCAAGAAGTCCTGAGCGCTTCACACTGCCGCCGCCATAATGAATCAAAACCTTGCTGCCACCAAACCTCTTCACATAATGTCCCGCCTCATTTTCTTTCCCTTTTCCGAACACAAAATATGTTGGACTATAAAATGTAAAATCCTGCATCGTTCTTCCTTCTTTCTTTCAAAATACACATACGCTCTCGTGAACTGCCTAAAAGTATTCCTTTGCTTTATAGCAAGTGCACTTATACACATAAATTTTATCACACACAGAAGATATCCACAATCAAAAGCGACTTTGTCACATAAGTTTTCTATACTATATTCCTACAGCCATCTCATCTTTGAATATATTTTTTGAGCGCCCTCACGACAAGAAAAATCAGATATCCTATCCCCCAAAACACCCAAAGATCAACTACCCAAACAATTCCTGTTAGAGCGGCATGGCGGCTTACAGTCCAAATCATGATCAGAACCGTACATACTGACAGAATCAGCAGCCCAGGATGACGCATTCTTTTTCTTTCTTCCTGGCGCCCCTCATGAGCTTGAACAACGTTCTGATTCTCCTCAGTATTTTCTTTCTCCCTATCCTCTGGTTCCTCTATCTCCATTTTTAACAGATAGTCCAGGGACACATTAAAAATCCTGCCCAATTCAATTACATTTTCTGTATCCGGTACAGATTCATTTAACTCCCACTTGGAGACAGCCTGTCTTGAGACTCCAAGTCTGCCTGCCAATTCCTCCTGAGACATCTTCTGCTCTTTTCTGCATTTTTGAATCTTTTCACCGATTGTCATATCTATCCCCTCCCTCTTTTCTCTATCTTTACACCCACAATATAACATTTCGTGCCTGAATCTACTACCAAATCGAGTTTACACCTCCGCAACTGAGAGTTGCTGTCATGTTCTATACTCTCTCTGCCTTCTGATTTATCATTATTTTACCACTGGCAGGAACATACAACCATTCTATATTTCTTTCGTTTTCTTATAATAATATAAGAAGGCTGCCCCAAGATGTAAATTCCTCATATCAAAATATGATGTTTGCATCTTATGACAGCCTTACTATTATGTATCTATCATACTTTATTCGTTTCTTTTTCGTTCTCTAATGATGCTCTGTTACTTATTCTGCCTTCCCATCTACAAGGGGAAAGAGCAGCTTCTCATATTCTTCCTGGGGCATTGGCCTGTAAAATACATAGCCCTGCACCATATCACAGTCCACACTCTTAAGAAACTCTACCTGCTCCATCTCCTCAATTCCTTCTGCTACTGTAACTACATCGAATTGTTTTACTAAGTTGATGATTCCTTTTACCATGAGTCTGTCCTTTTCTTTTTCCACAATATTGGGGAAGAAGGCAGCATCAATCTTAAGGACATCGATATTCAGGTTCTGCACAGTACTTAAGGAGGAATATCCCTTGCCAAAATCGTCAATAGAGCATGAAAATCCCGCTTTATGCAGATCTTCTACAATCTTACATAAGACATCCCAGCTATCGAACAGGATCGTCTCTGTAAACTCAATCTCCAACAGATTCGGGGGAATCTGATAGCGGTCACGAATCTCTGTATAGATCTGAACAAAATTCGTATTATAAAATTGAAGTCTTGAGACATTCACCGATACTGGCAGTGGTTCATGCCTCTCATCCAGCAGATGTCTAAGCCATCTGCAGACTTCCTCAAACACATATCGATCCAGAAGAGGGATCGTATAATTCTTCTCAAAAACAGGAATAAAATCACCCGGGGATATAATCGTGCCATCCGCCTTTTTCCAACGTACAAGAGCCTCAGAGCAGGCAATCTTGTCAGTCTTTAAATCTACCTTTGGCTGGTAATATACCAGAAACTCCCGATTCTCCAGGGCTGACTCCATGCTGCTTTCTATAGACTTCTCCTGATACAGCTTTTTGCGGATGCTTTCGTTATAGAAGCGGTACTTATCATACCTGCCTGTCTTCACTGACTTCCTGGCGAAATTAGCCCGATCCATCAGTCCCTCGATCTTGAGTTCTTCCATCACATCGTCAATGCAGCAGACCCCGCAGCAGACAGAGAGGACATGCTTCTCATAGGAATTATGCATATACTCGGTAATCTTCTGATCGACTTCCTTCTGACGATCTAACACTTCCTTCTTAGTTTTGTAGTGGCGCATGATTACAAAATTGTCTGCATTCACACGTCCGAATACCTCATCCTCCTGCAAATCCTGCTCTATGATGGACGCATATTCCTTTAAGATGGTATCTCCCCATTCGTATCCAAATACATCATTAATATACTTGAAATCCGCAAAATCAGCATAGAATACTGCATACTTCTTATCTCCGCAGTTATCCAGAAGTCTCTGTGCGATCTCCCGGAATCGGCTCACCGTATATGCATTCGTCAGGATATCTCTTCCAGCCTTGTCCTCCAGGTTGCGATTCACAGATTCCAGATTCAGAATCTTCCTGATATTGGACCAAAAATAAAAAAGCCAGATCAAAATAATGCATCCTGTCAGCACGATCGTCATGAGTAAAAGGTTTCGAATACGGTGTGTTGAAAATGCCTCTGCTGCAAATACAGTATCATTGGCCAGGTCAAAGTAAGTCTCACTGCTCTCAAGCAGCGTCTTTTCAGTCGTGGGGTCTTCTCGATAACGGTAAATATCTTCCTTTAATATCTCCCACTCATCATCCAATTTCTTTAAGCAGGTCTGGTAGTCTTCTTCCTCCACCCGGAGCAGCTCGTACTTTCCGTCCCCGCTATTGAGGCCGTCCAGTATCTCATCCAGATATGTAATCAGATCATCTCTGGGTATGCCGTTCATCTCCAGCTTCACAAGACGCTGAGTAGCACCGCGGACAATTCCAACATAATTAATCAAACGTCCGTATGATTGAGTGCTATATACCGAGTGAAATACAAACCCAACCAAAAGTATCATTCCCAGGAAAAATCCAAGAAGAGCATACCGCCACTTTTTCTTCATCCCTGTTTCCTTAAGGCTTTCTGACATTCACAGCCGAATACGTCCGAAAGACCGCCCTTTCCTCAAATAGTATGCCTTTTTCTGAAAATATTATATCATATTATACTAGTAAATACTACTAAAAGCGTGGATATTAAATAGGTCAAGTCGCATTAAAATCACGTACTTTTTTGTAGCTCCTGAAAAACACAAAATACCGCAATCCTTGAATATATCAAGGATTGCGGTATTTTTATAGTTAGGATTATATTGTAAGTCAACGACTACTCGATGATCTTAGCAACCTTTCCTGATCCAACTGTACGTCCACCTTCACGGATAGCGAATCCAAGACCCTCTTCCATAGCTACTGGGTGAATCAGTTCGATTGTCATCTCTACGTTATCTCCAGGCATGCACATCTCAACGCCTTCTGGCAGCTCGCAAACACCTGTTACGTCTGTTGTTCTGAAGTAGAACTGTGGTCTGTAGTTGTTGAAGAATGGTGTATGACGTCCACCTTCATCTTTTGTCAGAACGTAAACCTGAGCTGTAAATTTCTTGTGGCATTTTACTGTACCTGGTTTGATCAGAACCTGTCCTCTTTCGATTTCAGTTCTCTGAACACCACGAAGCAGAGCACCGATGTTGTCACCAGCCTGAGCCTCGTCAAGCAGTTTACGGAACATCTCGATACCAGTTACAACTGTCTTCTTAACGTCTTCGTGGATACCGATGATCTCAACTTCGTCAGAAACGTGAAGTGTACCACGCTCTACTCTACCTGTAGCAACTGTACCACGCCCTGTGATTGAGAATACGTCCTCTACTGGCATCAGGAACGGCTTATCTGTGTCACGCTGTGGGTCTGGGATCCAAGCATCTACAGCATCCATCAGTTCCATGATCTTGTCTCCCCACTCTGAAGAAGGATCTTCCAGAGCTTTCAGAGCTGATCCCTGGATAACCGGAGTATCATCTCCCGGGAATTCGTACTCGTTCAGGAGTTCACGAATTTCCATCTCTACTAATTCAAGAAGTTCTTCATCGTCTACCATGTCACATTTGTTCATGAATACTACGATGTAAGGTACACCTACCTGACGGGACAGAAGGATATGCTCTTTTGTCTGAGCCATAACACCGTCAGTTGCAGCTACAACAAGGATAGCTCCGTCCATCTGAGCAGCACCTGTGATCATGTTCTTTACATAGTCAGCATGTCCTGGGCAGTCAACGTGTGCATAGTGACGTTTGTCTGTCTCATACTCAACGTGAGCTGTAGAGATTGTGATACCACGCTCTCTTTCTTCTGGAGCTTTATCAATGTTTTCGAAATCAACTGCTGCGTTTCCAGCAACTCTTTCAGAAAGAGTCTTTGTAATAGCAGCTGTTAATGTTGTTTTACCATGGTCAACGTGTCCAATGGTACCAATATTAGCATGTGGTTTTGTTCTTTCAAATTTAGCTTTTGCCATTTTGAATAATCCTCCTTAATATATAGCCTGATAGCAGGCATTTTATTGGTTTACGCTTTTACTCGGCTATCTCTGATTATATTTCATAATCAGCGGATTTTCAAGCCCTTTTATGAGATTTAAGCATTATTTAATCATTTTTGCTTGATAATACTTTTTCCTGTACAGACTTCGGTACTGGCTCGTAGCTCTCGAAGAACATAGAGTAGTTACCACGTCCCTGTGTCTTGGAACGTAAGTCTGTGGAGTAACCAAACATCTCTGACAACGGAACGTACGCACGTACAATCTTTCCGCCGCCTAAATCATCCATACCTTCGATACGTCCACGGCGGGAGTTAATGTCACCGATAACGTCTCCCATATATTCTTCTGGCATTGTTACTTCTACCTTCATGATAGGCTCAAGAAGCACTGGTGAAGACTTCTTCATAGCGTCCTTGAATGCCAGGGAACCAGCGATGTGGAATGCCATCTCACTGGAATCGACTTCATGGTATGATCCATCATAAACGACTGCATGAACACCAACAACCGGGAATCCGCCGAGGATACCGGACTTCATAGCCTCTTCGATACCTTCTCCTACAGCCGGGATATATTCCTTCGGAATTGCTCCTCCGACTACCTGAGACTCAAACTTGTATGTCTCTTCTGCATTGACATCCATTGGCTCAAATTTAACTTTACAGTGTCCGTACTGTCCACGTCCACCGGACTGCTTAGCATACTTGCTATCTACATCAACAGGCTTTGTGAAGGACTCTTTATAAGCAACCTGAGGTGCACCTACATTAGCCTCTACCTTGAACTCACGCAGAAGTCTGTCTACGATGATCTCCAGGTGGAGCTCACCCATACCTGCGATGATTGTCTGTCCTGTCTCTTTATCTGTGTGTGCACGGAATGTCGGGTCTTCCTCTGCAAGTTTTGCAAGGGATTCACCTAATTTACCCTGAGAAGCCTTTGTCTTAGGCTCGATAGCGAGCTCGATAACTGGCTCTGGGAATTCCATGGACTCCAGGATAACCGGATGCTGTTCGTCACAGATGGTATCACCTGTTGTAGTGAACTTAAATCCGATTGCTGCTGCGATATCTCCAGCATATACTTTATCCAGCTCTGCTCTCTTGTTGGCATGCATCTGAAGGATACGTCCAACACGTTCTTTTTTGCCTTTTGTTGCATTCAGCACATAAGAACCTGAGTTCATAGAACCTGAATATACACGGAAGTAAGCAAGCTTACCTACGAATGGGTCTGTCATGATCTTGAATGCCAGTGCTGAGAATGGCTCGTCGTCTGAAGAATGTCTTACAGTCGGGTTACCATCTTCATCAGTACCCTCGATCGGAGGGATATCTGTTGGAGCCGGCATATATTCGATGACTGCATCCAATAACTTCTGAACACCTTTGTTTCTATATGCTGTACCACAGCATACTGGAACTGCTGTACACTCACATGTTCCCTTTCTCAGGGCAGCTTTCAGTGCATCAACAGAAGGTTCTTCACCTTCCAGGTATTCCATCATCAGGTCATCATCTAATTCGCAGATCTTCTCGACTAATTCTGTACGATACAGCTCTGCATCATCTTTCATATCTTCCGGAATCTCTGTAACACTGATGTCCTCGCCCTTTTCATCATTATAGATGTAAGCCTGCATCTCCATCAGGTCGATGATTCCTTTGAATTCGTCTTCTTTGCCGATTGGCAGCTGAAGGCAAATTGCATTCTTACCAAGTCTTGTCTTGATCTGATCTACAGCATTGTAGAAATCAGCACCTAAAATGTCCATCTTGTTGATGAACGCCATTCTTGGTACGTTGTATGTGTCTGCCTGACGCCATACGTTTTCTGACTGTGGCTCAACTCCACCCTTAGCACAGAATACACCTACGGCACCATCCAGTACACGAAGTGAACGTTCAACCTCTACAGTAAAGTCAACGTGTCCCGGTGTATCGATGATGTTGATACGATGCTCCAGAGCACCCGGCTTCGGCTGAGTCTTCTCTTCCAAAGTCCAGTGACATGTTGTAGCGGCTGAAGTGATTGTGATACCTCTTTCCTGCTCCTGTTCCATCCAGTCCATGGTAGCAGTACCTTCATGAGTATCTCCAATCTTATAGTTAACACCAGTATAATACAGGATACGCTCTGTCAATGTTGTCTTACCAGCATCGATATGAGCCATGATACCAATATTTCTGGTTCTATCTAATGGATATTCTCTTCCAGCCAAGATTTTTTCCTCCTAATATTAGAAACGATAGTGAGCAAATGCTTTGTTTGCTTCTGCCATCTTGTGCATATCTTCTTTCTTCTTCACTGATGCACCAGTGTTGTTAGCTGCATCCAGGATTTCATTAGCCAGTCTTTCTTCCATTGTCTTTTCGCCTCTCTTGCGAGAATACAATGTCAGCCAACGAAGTGCAAGAGCCTGTCTTCTATCTGCTCTTACCTCGATCGGTACCTGATAAGTTGCTCCACCGATACGTCTTGCCTTAACCTCAAGTACAGGCATGATGTTGTTCATTGCTTCTTCGAACACTTCGATAGCCGGCTTATCAGCCTTTGCTTCAACTCTCTCAAATGCTCCGTATACAATCTTCTGTGCTACACCTTTCTTACCATCTAACATGATGTTATTGATAAGTTTGGTAACAACTTTATTGTTGTATATTGGATCCGCTAATACATCTCTTTTTTGAGTATGTCCTTTACGTGGCACGGTCCTTCCCTCCTTAATCATTATTTCCGGTCCTAGCCGGGATTAATTCATCGGTACTCACATGTGTCTTTCTATGGAAATCGCGCTTCATGTGCTCGTGGCAGCGGGACTTTAAATATCTTAAATCCGCAACCTGTACTTAGTGAACAGCCTGAATCAGGCATGTTCAATAAGGTACGATAATCATAGTTCTGTTTGTGATACGATTTAACTGTTTAGTTACAAATTGCTAAGTTCTGAGACCTATTTCTTAGCGTCTTTTGGTCTCTTAGCGCCGTATTTAGAACGAGCCTGTCTTCTCTTAGCAACACCTGCTGTATCAAGTGTACCACGAACGATGTGGTATCTTGTACCTGGCAGGTCCTTAACTCTTCCTCCACGGATCAGAACAACGCTATGCTCCTGAAGGTTGTGTCCTTCTCCTGGGATGTAGCTTGTTACTTCGATTCCGTTAGACAAACGAACTCTGGCGATCTTTCTCAGAGCTGAGTTAGGCTTCTTCGGTGTAGCTGTCTTAACTGCTGTACATACACCTCTCTTCTGTGGTGCAGATACATTCGTAGCACGCTTCTGCAGAGAGTTGTATCCTTTCTGAAGTGCCGGTGCTGTAGATTTCTTTTCAGAAGTCTGACGTCCTTTTCTAACTAACTGGTTAAATGTTGGCATTCTTTTTCACCTCCTATGATTCTTCGTTACCTTCCACTTATGTGGTAAGGGGTTGCAGATAATCGTAATTATCTTGATTTGCGCACCAAAAACAATCTGCCTTTGTGCACGCTAAATTAGTTTATTACGTTTTTTCGGGAAAGTCAAGGGATTTACAACTAATTTCATGAAGTTTTTGCAACTTTACCTATAATTCCCCCTATAATCCCAAATCATCCGCAATACTGCACATTTCTTCCAATGCAATGTCGATAAATTCATCCAGATCAAGCCCGGTGAATTCGATTGCTTCCATATAATCCCGGTTCGCTCCTGATGCGAACCTCAGTTCTCTGAACCTCTTATTGACCGATTTATGCTTGACACTTGTAATTTTTTTATCTGGATAGATCTGGGCAATTGCCTTCAAAAATCCGCTCATCGGATCTGCCGCCAGTACCGCATACTGGAGATTCGTACGCGCTTTCACACCAGATGCCGGATTATGTGCACATATAGCATCGAACAATTCCTGGTCATTTATACCTTCTTTTTTCAAAATTTCCACAGATGTGGGGCCATGCACCTCTGGATGTTCCTGCCATTCACACTGCTCCTCATCCAAATCATGCAGCAATCCGACGATTCCCCAACGCTCCACCTGATCCGGTGCAAGCCTCTTCGCGAGCCCCTTCATGATGGCCTCGACCGCCAAAGAATGCTGGAGATATCTCTCTCCTTCCATATATTTCGTAAGAATCTGATATGCCTCTTCCCTGTTCATTTTCATCGCCTCCGCGTATGTTTTATTCCTTCTTCTTTATACAAAGGGGCCAGACCCTCTTGCAAAAGGGTCAGACCCCTTTGCAAAAGTATCTCACCCCTTCTGCATCATTTTCCTAGCCGTTTTTTATTGTCATAGTCTCTTCCGCTGTATTGTAAGCTTCCGCTCTTAGTATGACTTGCCCCAGTAAACCATGTGTTTCGCTGGTTTTCCGCAACAGATGCAGACATCGGAAAGGTGCTCCTCATCATCTGGGATACATCTGGATGATGCGCCGCCTGTCTGAGCCTTGATCTCATCTTCACATGCCTCATCTCCGCACCACATTGCCTTGATGAATCCGCGGTTCTCCTGGAACTTTTCTTTCATCTCATCCATGGTAACTGCAGTATCGATATGAGAATCTAAGAATGCTTTTGCCTTGTTGAACATATCCTTCTGAATCGTCTCCAGAATTTCAGCCAGTTTTGTTGTGATTTCATCCAGTGATACTACGATTTTTTCTCTTGTATCACGGCGTACAACAACGACCTGGTTGTTCTCGATATCTTTTGGCCCGATTTCAATTCTGGTCGGGATGCCCAGCATCTCCTGCTCACTGAACTTCCAGCCAGGGCTCTTCTCAGAATCATCAATCTTCACTCTGTAACCTGCAGCCTTCAAAGTCTCAAGTAATTCGTTGGCCTTGTCAAGCACACCTTCTTTATGCTGTGCGATCGGTATGACTCTTGTCTGTACAGGTGCAATTCTCGGCGGCAATACAAGGCCGCTGTCATCTCCATGTACCATGATGATGGCGCCGATAATCCTGGTGGAAAGTCCCCAGGAAGTCTCATACACGCTGTGCAGCTCATTATTCTTGTCTGCATATTTAATCTCAAATGCATCCGGGAACGCACTTCCGAAGAAATGGCTCGTTGCTGACTGCAATGCTTTTCCGTCATGCATCAGTGCTTCTACTGTATAAGTATCCTGTGCCCCGGCAAACTTCTCGCTCTCCGTCTTGCGTCCACAGATAAGCGGGATCGCCAGATCATCCTGGATAAAGTCTCTATATACATCGCGCATCGTCAGAGTTCTCTGCTCTGCCTCTTCATAAGTCGCATGAATCGTATGCCCCTCCTGCCACAGGAACTCTCTGGAACGTAAGAACGGTCTTGTCGTCTTCTCCCAACGCAGTACAGAACACCACTGATTCCAAACCTTTGGCAGGTCTCTGTAAGACTGAACTGTTTTGCTCCATAAGTCACAGAATAATGTCTCTGAAGTCGGGCGGATACAGAATCTCTCTTGAAGTCTCTCCAGTCCGCCATGTGTGACCCATGCCACTTCCGGTGCGAATCCTTCAATATGGTCTGCTTCTTTTTGAAGAAGATTCTCTGGAATCAAGACCGGGAGGTATACATTCTCTACCCCTGTATCTTTAAAACGTTTGTCTAAGTCTGCCTGAATATTCTCCCAGATCGCATATCCATTCGGCAGATAGTTCAGGCAGCCTTTCACCCCTGAATAGTCACACAGCTTTGCTTCGCGTACAACATCTGTATACCACTGTGCGAAATCTTCATCTCTCGATGTGATTGATTCAACTAACTTTTTTTCCTTTGCCATAGTGCGTCTCCTTTTCCATTTTCCGAAGCCCTTGCTCCGTTCATTTTGTGTTGGGAAGAAACATACAACTGTATTGTATGAAGCCCCGGCTTTCCTCTAAAACAAAAAATCGCCGAAGCCTTCCTCCCTCTAAAAAAGGGACCGAAAGTCTCGGCGGTACCACCCTAATTAACTGCATCCCATGACACAGTTCACTCATACACCGTTAACGCCGGTTCTACGCCCCGGTTTCCCGTGGCAGCTCCCGGGCCGGTTCTATACCTTCCATGCAGGAGCTTTCACCATACACTCCCTCTCTGTGGCACTTTTACGTATATACTAATCCCGTTCATCGCTCATAGTATTTGTGATTTTACTCGAAAAGCCATTTTTTGTCAAGGCTTCTCAATAAAATCCATGCTCCTTAAAAGACTGATTATGCCTGCACCTGAAGAAGCTTCTGTTTGAGTTCTCCCTCCAGCCTCTGCATCTCACGCTCTGCCTCCTGACGTTTCTGTCTTCCATCTTGCTGAATCTTCATCACCTCATCCAGAGTGGAAATCAGTGATTCATTCGTCGTCTTGAGCGTCTCAATATCCACAATGCCTCTCTCAGACTCTTTTGCTGTCTCAATTGTAGCAATCTTGAGTTTCTCCGCATTACGCTTGAGCAGTTCATTGGTCATATCTGTCACTTCTCTCTGCGCAGCAGCGGCCTGTGCAGAGTGCTCTACACCAAGTGCCAGTACCATCTGGCTCTTCCACAGTGGAATCGTATTCACCACGGTAGACTGAATCTTCTCTACCATCAGTGTGTCATTTCCCTGTACCAGACGAATCTGTGGTGCTGTCTGGATACAAATCGTACGTGTCAATTCCAGATCGTGGATCTTCTTTTCAAATCTGTTGCACATGGAATCCAAATCCTTCGCGGCCTGCGCATCCTCCGGCAATCCGGTCTGCTGAGCTTTCTGTAAAAGCTCCGGCAGCTTTTCATTGCGTACCTGCTGCAGCTTTTTCTTACCTGCCAGTATATACATAGAGAGTTCTTTAAAATAGGTCAGGTTCACTTCGTACATTTTATCCAGAATTGCTACATCCTTCAAAAGCTGTACCTGGTGGTTCTCAAGTACTTTCACAATCTGGTTGATATTTGTCTCTGCCTTGGCATACTTTGCCTTCATAGCTGTAATCTTATTGGAGGTCTTCTTGAAAATTCCAAGGAATCCTTTTTCCTCTTCCTCGTCAAAGTCCTTCAACTCTCGTACGACATCCGAAAGCAGATCTCCTACTTCACCTAAGTCCTTTGTCTTCACATTCTCAAGAGCTGACTCTGAGAAGTCTGCCATCTTTTTCTGTGTTCCAGCACCATACTGCAGGATAACGGATGAATTGGTCAGATCGATCTGATTGACAAATGCATCTACAGCCTTCTTCTCTTCCTCTGTTAAGATGCTGTCGTCCAGGGCCTCAGCTTCTTTTTCCGGCGCTGGCTGTACGACTGCCTGCTTTTCCTGTGGAAAAGGTTCCAGTGTTAATGTCGGGGTTGTTGCAAATGCTTCAAATTCGTTACTCATAGTCTTTCCTCCAAACCTGATTTAAAAATCATCTTTTGTCAGCCCTTCCTGGGCAAGCATTGTATTCAGCACAGAAATATCAGATGACACATCCCACGCTGTATCCTGGAACAAACTGTCCAGTAGTTTTTCAAAGGCCACATTCAAAGTATCCAATGTCTTTTCAATCTCATTCTTAGATGTAATAATATTCTCGCCCTGGACCGGAAGAGAATCTAACTCTTCATAAGCCTCCAACAGCTTCACAGTCGTCGGCAGATAGTACTCCATCAGCCTGCGGATATCCGTGATACTCTCCGGGTTCTGCTCTACTCTGTCGAAAATCTTGTCGACCAGAACCTCCATCCGGGAAATCTTTGCCGAAATCTCCTCCCCGGGAATGGCATCGTTACACTCATGGATCTTCTTAATATATTCATCTCCTGTGCGGATGATCTCCTGCACCTGCGGATCCAACTGCTTCTGCTCCTTTGCCTGCTTTTCCTGCTCCTTTTGCTGCTGCTCGCGGGTAAGCTTCTCCTCCAGCTTCTGCTTTTCCATACGCTCCATCAAGTCATGGTACTGTTCATACGCCTCGTTACTTGTGATCAGGCAGGTCTTCTGTCCGTCTAAATGCCCCTGTCTGAACCATCCCTTACGGATCATCTTTTGAATGTCCTTCACGATGAACTTATTGGACTTTTTTACATGATCTGCAAGACTCTTGATCTCACAGTATTCTTTTTCTCCAAGCACGCTTAAATAACGCTGATATCTCTTCACCTTTCCCAATAGCGAAGTTCCTGCTCCTGCCAGGATGCCGCCTGCGACCGTGAACATTCCAGCCAGGACCGCCAATACAATCATCACGGAAATACCGAGCGGCATGGTCGCCGGAGATAGGAGAATCGATGTTACCAACGCACCTAACGTAAACAGCATCGAAATGCCTACAGTAAATCCCATGACTGTCATGATGATTCCGCCGACCTTGGCACCTGTGGGCTTTGCAAACAGCTCCTGGCGTTTGACTAAGGCATTTGACTGCTCCGCCTGACCGCCGCGCCGCTCTGCAGACCGATATCCAGCGCCATTACCGCGGGCATATGCGCGCTGCTGCTCCCGGTAAAATGCACTGCCTTGGCCCTGCTGATAAGTACCTCCCTGCTGCGTGCCTTTTCCCTGATACATTCCCCGATACACATTCTGATCCTGCTCCCGGTTATATCGGTATGCGTTCTTTTTCTCCCAGCGCGTTCCCTGGGGACCAGAATGATATTGAAAATTCCGAGCCGTCTTATCCACAACATCACCGACGTTATGCAGCCCTTTCTCCAGGGTGTCCATCGCACCGCTGATTGTATTCGTAATCGTTTGATTCAGGCGGTTATAATTCTGGGAGTCTATCGCCTCCTGAACCGTCCTGCTTATATCTTCACCTAATTTCTCCCAATCTTGATTTTCCATTTTTCCTCACCTAAATCTTATTTCACTACAGGTCTGACAGCCCGCCCTTCGGGCTCATCACGACAAATTGCCCTACTAAGACCTTCGAGTCTCCGCCCAAAAAGGGCGTGTGATACGATCTAACTGCTTATCATTTAAAGTATAATAGAAATCCCGTAAAAAAGCAATGTAACTATATAGATTATCTCAGTAGAATAAATACAAAAAATACTGCATAAAACAGAAGGAACATAAATCCTTCCAGCTTAGAGAGACCTTTTTTGCTGATCGAACAGATAAATACCAGCAGACTCGCTACGATCAGGATCACCGTATCCTGTACTGCAAGGGCATTTACAGTAATCGGAGCGATGGAAGCCGATGCTCCCAGAATGAGCAGGATATTGAAAATGTTGGACCCTACTACATTGCCCAATGCAAGATCATTCTCTCCTTTTTTTGCTGCTACCATAGAAGTCACCAGCTCCGGCAGGGAGGTTCCCAACGCTACAATTGTCAGACCGATAAACGTCTGGCTCAGCCCGAAGCTCGCCGCAATATCAGAAGCACTTTCTACTACAAAATCACCACCGATGATGATTCCGGCAATTCCAACCACCACATAAACTGTACTGCGGATAGGCGTCAATGCCTCATATTCTTCCTCTGGTTCCCCTGACTCAGCGATTTTCTTTCTGGAATGCAGTGCATCGATTACCGCAGATACTACAAATCCAACAAAAAGTACCAGCAGAAAAATTCCGCAAGGCCTCGAAAGCACATATTCACGATCCCCTGTCAGAATATCCTGAAACCGGAATCCTGTCAGCATCAAGAAAAGAATGCCTGTAATAACAATTGAAAACGGAAATTCCCGCTTTAAAATGGACCACTTCACCTGAATCGGCTGCACAATTGCACTCGCCCCCAGAACCACCATCAGATTAAATATATTCGAACCGATTACATTGCTAACAGCCAGGTCATTCTTCCCCTGAAGTGCAGCAGTAATGCTGACTGAAGCCTCCGGCATACTTGTCCCGAATGCGACTACCGTAAGCCCGATGACGATCGACGGCACCCGCAGAAGCTTGGCAGCGCTGGAACTTCCATCCACAAAAAAATCCGCTCCTTTAATAAGCAGAAAAAATCCTATAATCAATAATAAATATGTTATCATACTTGACCTCACTTTTCATTTGTACGATAATCAGTGTAGTCAGATTCCACCGAAAAGTCAAGGATATCAAACTAAAGGAGTAAATAAAATGAACCCCGATATACTATATGAAGATCAGGATATTATCGTCTGCGTAAAACCCGCAGGGATTGCAACACAAAGCAGCCGCATCGGCACACCAGATATGGTCAGTATTCTAAAGAACCATATTTACAGAAATTCCGAAAAGAAATCTGAACCCTACCTGTCTGTGATCCATCGTCTGGATCAGCCGGTAGAGGGCCTGCTGGTATTTGCTAAGAACCAACCGGCTGCGGCCAAGCTCAACAGACAGCTTACACAGTACGGCTTTGGCAAGTACTACCGTGCAATGCTGTCCGGTACCCCCAGCCCCAAGGAAGACCGCCTGTGCGACTATCTCGTCAAAGACGGGCGGACCAATTCTTCCCACATCTGTACACAGGATACGCCAGGAGCAAAGAAAGCCGTCCTGCATTACCAAGTCCTCGAATCCAGACCACCCTATTCTCTGGTGGGCGTCACACTAGAGACCGGGCGTCATCATCAGATTCGCGTACAGATGGCACATTTAGGATGCCCAATCGTTGGTGATAAAAAGTATGGAGATGCCTCCCAGGTTCAGACTGCTGATACGCTTCAACTCTACGCCTGTCGTCTCACCTTCAGACATCCTTATACAGGCAGACCAATGGACTTCCATCTTGACCGTTTAAGCTCACTTTGAACGCAAAAAACTGCTGCAGACCCTTCTAGCCTGCAGCAGTTTTTTTATCTACTACTCCAATTACATTTCCCCAAGCACCACTTCCGGCTCTTCTTCCACAGCCTCAGTATACTTCTCCAGGATGATCTTCTGAATCCGCTCTCTTGTGCCAGAGTTGATCGGGTGCGCGATGTCGCGGTATTCACCGTCAAGAGCTTTCTTGCTCGGCATTGCAATAAATAATCCCTTTTCTCCTTCGATTACCTTGATGTCATGAACTACAAATTCATCATCAATCGTAATAGAAACTACCGCCTTTAACTTACCTTCCTTTGCTACCTTGCGCACACGCACATCTGTGATTTGCATAATGTTCAAGTCTCCTTTCTCCGCCTGCATTAAATCTTTTACTTGATTGAGCCCTAAGCACAATAAGCATAACCTTTATAATGCATACCGCTCGTTTTTCTCAACTACCACTTTCACACCATTCTCACCAACATGTCTCGTGTTTGCCCTTATCGTATCGCGACTCTCTACAACACAATTTTCAATGTACGTGTTATCCCCAAGATAAACGTCGTTCAGGATAATGGAATTCTTGATCACGCAGTTATTCCCTACAAATACCTTCTTGAAAATCACGGAATTCTCAACTGTTCCATTAATGATACTTCCGCTTCCCACAAGGCTGTTCTTCACAACGGCCCCAGGATTGTACTTCGCCGGCGGAAGGTCACTCACTTTAGAATTCACTGCCGGGAGCTCTTTGAAGAAATAGTTCCGTACTTCCGGTTTCAGGAAATCCATATTTGTCCGGTAATATGCGTCCACTGTTGAGATGTTACTCCAGTAGCTGTTTATCTTATAACCGTAGATCTTCTTCAGATTCTTATACCGAATCAGAATATCGGTTACAAAATCATGTCTTTCCTCCTCTGCACAATGCTCGATGAGGTCGATCAGTTGTCTTCTCCTGATGACATAAATACCAGTAGAAATTGTCTGTGAGTGAGCCACCATAGGCTTCTCTTCAAATTCTTCGATCCTTGCGGATTCATTCATACGTACTGTACCGAAGCGGGTCGCATCTTCATTCGGTCCCAGCTCCTTGCATACAACAGTAATGTCTGCCTTCTTCGCAATGTGATATTCAAGTACTTTATTATAATCAAGCTTGTACACTGCATCACCAGATGCAATGATCACATATGGTTCATGACATCTTTTAAGAAAATCTAAGTTCTGATAAATTGCATCTGCAGTACCGCGGTACCAATAACCATTCTCTGCTGTGATCGTAGGGGTGAAGACGTAAAGTCCTCCCTGCTTTCTTCCGAAATCCCACCACTTAGAAGAATTCAAATGTTCATTTAAGGATCTCGCATTATACTGTGTCAGGACAGCCACCTTCTGGATATGGGAGTTCGCCATATTGCTCAGTGCAAAATCAATCGCCCTGTAGCTCCCTGCTACTGGCATTGCTGCAACCGCACGTCTGGAGGTCAGCTCCTGCATCTTCCTGTTATTCCCGCCTGCTAAGATAATACCTACTGCTCTCATACTCGATCACCTGCCTTTATTAATGTCTCACCGCTTGCAAGTACTCCATCGCTGTAATCTTCTATGGATGTAACACCACTAATGGCGGTATTCTTACCGATCTGTACTCCAGACGGTACCTTAGAATTCTCTCCGATCGTTGCCAGTCCGCCGCTGTAAATATTCGGCTTATCCTTGTTCGGAACTTCACTTCCGATACCAATCACAACATTATCTCCGATCACTGTGCCTTCTGCAATAATTGCTTTCTCTATTACACAGTTATCGCCGATCGTAACATCTCTCATCAAGATCGAATCTTTGATCACACTTCCCTTACCAACTGTCACGCCGCCCCCAAGCACAGAGTTGCGAACTTCACCGTAGATCTCCGAACCGTTGCTGATAATACATCTGTCAACTACAGACTGCTCTGAAATATACTGTGGTGGAAGGTTCGCGCTGTTGGTATAGATCTTCCAGAACTCTTCATATAAATTAAATTCTGGAATGATATCGATCAGTTCCATGTTCGCTTCCCAATAGGAACTAAGTGTTCCTACATCTTTCCAGTAACCATTATACTCATATGCAAACATTCTCTTACCATTCTCATGGCAATATGGGATGATATGTTTACCAAAATCACAGTTCGGCTGGTCGGAAAGCTTGATCAGAGCATCCCTGAGTACTGGCCAGCTAAATATGTAGATTCCCATAGAAGCCAGATTGCTGCTCGGCTTCTCAGGCTTCTCCTCAAATTCTTTGATCCTGCTCTCATCATCAGTAACGACAATACCAAATCTGCTTGCTTCTTCCATCGGAACCGGCATCGCTGCAATCGTTACATCAGCCTTGTTCGCCTTATGGAAATCAAGCATTACCTCATAATCCATCTTATAAATATGGTCCCCTGAAAGGATCAGGACATAATCTGGATTATAGTTCTCCATGTAATCCAGGTTCTGATAAATCGCATTCGCAGTACCGGTATACCATTCACTGCTTGTACTCTTCTCGTATGGCGGAAGAACAGTCACCCCTCCGACATTACGGTCCAAATCCCACGGAATACCAATTCCGATATGAGTATTCAACCTTAAAGGCTGATACTGTGTTAAGACACCTACAGTATCAACACCTGAATTAATACAGTTACTTAGTGGAAAATCAATAATACGATACTTACCGCCGAAAGCTACTGCCGGCTTGGCCACCTTTGCGGTAAGAACCCCCAGTCGACTGCCTTGTCCTCCTGCTAAAAGCATGGCAATCATTTCCTTCTTAATCATGTCGTCACCTCATTTCTAGTTAGTTGCACTCATTATAGCACACTTTTCTCTTCCGCGCACAATTTTTACAATTTTTTAGCGGAACGTTTTGTCTTTTTGTTAATGTTGCACAAAAAGAACATCTTTAAATTTTCCCCATATATAGTATAATATAAAAAGTAGTAATTGTTTATGACTATTTTAAAGAATTTTTATTTGAGAAAGGGATATTTTTATGTATAAAATTGATTTCCAAAAGCCCATTCATATCCATTTTATAGGCATTGGCGGCATCAGCATGAGTGGTTTGGCTGAGATTCTGATGAAGGAAGGATTTACAGTATCTGGTTCTGATTCCAGAAGATCACCACTGACCGAGCAGTTAGAAAGCAGAGGCGCCCAGATTTTTTACGGACAGAAGGCAGAGAATATCATCGAAGGAATCGACTGTGTCGTCTACACCGCTGCAATCAGCAGAGACAACGCAGAGCTGATCGAGGCTGTAGCCCAGAAAATCCCGATGCTGACACGTGCAGAGCTTTTGGGACAGTTAATGAAGAACTATAAGAATGCGATTGCAGTATCTGGAACACATGGAAAGACAACCACGACTTCTATGATTTCCCACGTTTTACTCGAGGGCGATATGGACCCGACCATTTCTGTCGGCGGAATCTTAAAAGCCATCGGCGGCAATATTCGTGTAGGCAATTCAGATACATTTATCACGGAGGCCTGTGAATATACGAACAGTTTCCTGGATTTTTACCCTAAGATCAGTATTATTCTTAATATAGAAGAAGATCATCTGGATTTCTTCAAGGATCTGGAAGATATCCGCCATTCCTTCCATCAGTTTGCTTCGCTGCTGCCAACGGACGGAACTCTGATCATCAATTCAGATATTTTGAATTATCAGGAGATCTGCGAGGGACTCTCCTGTAATATCATTACCTATGGAAGCTCCAAAAATGCAGATTACAGTGCCCAGAACGTCAGCTATGATGAGAAGGGAAGAGTTTCCTTTGACCTGGTAAGAAAAGGTGAGGAAGCGGAACACATCACACTTTCTGTCACAGGAGACCATAACGTATCCAACGCATTGGCATCCATCGCAGTCGCTGAGCTGCTGGGGCTTGACATGGACACTATTCGAAAGGGACTGCTCTCCTTTTCTGGAACAGACCGTCGTTTCGAGTATAAAGGCTCCTTGAATGGTGTTACGATTGTGGACGATTATGCACATCATCCAACAGAAATCACTGCAACATTAAAGGCCGCTCACCATTATCCACATCATAAACTGTGGTGTGTATTCCAGCCACACACATATACAAGGACCAAGGCCTTTTTCCACGAATTTGCGGAGTCTTTGTCTCATGCAGACCATGTGGTCCTTGCAGATATTTATGCGGCCCGCGAGACAGATACATTGGGAATTTCCTCAAAAGACCTTGCCGATGAACTGAAAAAACTTGGAACAGATGCTTATTACTTCTCCAGCTTTGAGGAGATTGAAAATTTCTTGAAAGAAAATTGTGTTTCCGGCGACTTGTTGATAACTATGGGGGCGGGAGACGTTGTAAACATTGGGGAGGACCTTTTACGCTAAAACTTATCCACATATTCCCCACATAGTTATCTACAAAAAACCCTGTTTTTCCCACAAAGAAGTGCTTTTTCCGCCAAAGATATGGTGCTATAATACGTTTACGCATTGAGAGAGTCAAGTACGAAAACCAAAGGGTAGGGGAAATAACATGAAGACATTAACATTAAAAAATAAATTCCAGACAAACGTAACCTTAATTGCGAATGATTTTATTGATAACTATATGATCAACGCGAATGGGGAGTTCATTAAGGTTTATTTATTCCTGTTGAGGCATCTGGATGATCCGTGTTCTAATCTCACGATCACCACGATTGCCGACTGCTTGAATAATACGGAGAACGACGTCTTAAGAGCCTTCAGATATTGGGAATCTGAAGGACTTTTAAGCCTGGAAAAGGATGAGGACGGAAAGATCATCGGAATCGAGATGGATCGGACACCTTCGATTACACACAGGAAGATGACTGCACCTAAGGTAACAGCAATTCCCGAGAGACCTGCCTTCAAGGAGGTGACTGCTGTAACTGACACACCTGTGGTCAGAGAAGCAGTCGCCATTACAGAAGCCCCTGTGCTCAGAAACGTATCTGCCGCTCCTGAGGCTTCTCTCATCAGAGGAGTAGCTACGGTTCCGGGAACTACCATTTTAAGACAGGTAGAGGCCATGCCGGAAGCGCCTGTTTTTGAAGAGGTCAAGCCTGTCATTGAACAGCAGGCTGCACCGAAAGCAAAAGCAATCCCTCTGACTTCATTTAAGGCACAGAAGGAAATCAAGTCTCTGCTTTTCATTGCAGAACAGTATCTTGGAAAGACTCTGTCCAAGACAGATGTGGATGCAATTACATACTTTTACGAGACACTCGGTATGTCTGCGGATCTGATCGAGTATCTGATTGAATCCTGTGTCGAGAATGGACATAAGAGCATCCATTATATTCAGAAGGTAGCACTCTCCTGGTCTGACAGCGGTGTTACCACCATTGAGCAGGCTCGCCAGCAGTCCGCGAATTACAACAGGAACTGCTACACCGTCTTGAATGCATTCGGTATCAAGAACAGAGGTCCTGCCGCTACAGAATTAATTTATATCAAAAAGTGGACTGAAGAACTGGGCTTTGATCTGGATATCATCCAGGAGGCCTGCAGCCGCACCATCATTGCTACCCACCAGCCCAGCTTTGAATATACGGATACGATTCTGCGTAAATGGCATGAGAATGGTGTCCGTCACTTAAAGGACGTTGCTGTTTTAGATGCAGCATACCAGAAGGAGAAGGCTGCCAGAAGCACTGCCTCCAGCAGACAGAAACCAGTCTCCAAGAATCTGAACAATTTCGAGAGACGAGCTTATGATATGGATTCTTTGGAGGAGCAACTATTAAACAGTAATTAGAAGGAGTACCATTGTGGGATTAAAACCATCACAATATCAGGCTATCATGCGGGATTATGAGCAGCGCCAGTTGAAGAACCATGACACCCTGACCAGACATTATGAAGAAGTCTATCGGAAGCTGCCTGAGTTCAAGTCCTTAGACGACTCCATCTCCATCCTTTCCGTTCAGTACGGTAGGAAGCTGCTGAACGGGGATGATAAGGCTGTGGATTCCTTGAAGGAAGAGCTTTCTATCTTACGGAACAGCAAGAAGGAGCTTCTCAAGTCAGGCGGATTCCCTGATGATTATCTTGAACCAATCTATGACTGTAAGGACTGTAAGGATACCGGGTATATCAATAATAAGAAGTGCCACTGTTTCAAGAAAGCAGTGATTGGTATTCTGTATGAGCAGTCTAATTTGAACCAAATTCTCAGCCAGGAAAACTTTGCTACATTTTCACTAGATTATTACTCCAACAACTATATAGATTCAAAAACAGGGCGTTCTTCCAGACAGGTCATGCAGGATGCCCTGAAAGTATGTCATCAATTTACCGATACATTTGGAAGCGAATTCAATAATCTGTTTCTTTACGGAGATGTTGGTGTTGGAAAGACATTTTTATCCAACTGTATCGCAAAAGAGTTGATGGACAAGGAATTTTCTGTCCTTTATTTTTCCGCATCTAAGTTTTTTTCTATTCTAGCTAAAAATACATTTGACAAAAACAACATTGATGCGCAAAATATGTATGAGTATATTTTTGATTGTGATCTGTTGATCATAGATGATCTGGGGACAGAATTCACGAACACATTTGTAGCATCACAATTTTTCACCTGCATCAACGAAAGGCTTTTGAGCCGCAAATCCACGATCATTTCCACGAATCTTTCACTCGACACTCTGGCAGATTTATACACAGAACGTTCTTTTTCCAGAATTACGAGTAATTATACGATGTTGAAACTGATTGGGGATGATATCAGAATCAAAAAGAAATTAAAAAGAATTTAAAATCAGGGAGGTCAACTCATGTTACACCGAACAGAAAGAACTTTAGAAAACATTCCAGTAGGCGCACTTGGTCTGATCCCGGTTGCCGGTTGTGAAGAGCTCGGCAGCAAGGTCAATGATTATCTTGTAAAATGGCGCAAAGAAAGTGCCATCGAACACAAGGATGATATTGCATTCTCAGGATATGAAAAGGACACCTATATCATTAATACGAAGGTACCGAGATTTGGTTCCGGGGAAGCCAAAGGTATTATTAATGAATCTGTAAGAGGAAAAGATCTTTATCTCATGGTCGATGTATGTAACTACAGCATTACCTACTCACTTTCTGGCAATCTCAACCATATGTCACCGGACGACCACTTCCAGAACTTAAAGCGTATCATCGCTGCCATTGGTGGTAAAGGACGCCGTATCAACGTGATTATGCCGTTTTTGTATGAAAGCCGTCAGCACAAGCGCAACGGCAGGGAATCTTTAGACTGTGCTCTGGCACTTCAGGAACTTGCGCGCATGGGTGTTGACAATATCCTCACCTTTGATGCGCATGACCCAAGAGTACAGAATGCTATTCCTTTGAACGGATTTGAGACCGTACCGTCTTCTTATCAGTTCATCAAGGGACTGCTCCGCAAGGAGAAGGACTTAAAGATCGACAGCGAGCACATGATGATCATCAGCCCGGATGAAGGCGGTACGAACCGCGCGATCTATCTTGCTAACGTACTCGGCCTTGATATGGGTATGTTCTATAAGCGCCGTGACTACACAAAGATTGTGAACGGCCGCAACCCAATCGTAGCACATGAGTTCCTCGGAAGCTCTGTAGAAGGAAAAGATGTGATCATCATCGATGATATGATTTCCTCAGGAGACAGCATTATCGAGGTTGCAACCGAATTAAAGCGCAGGAAAGCGAACCGCATATTTGCTGCCGCTACATTTGGCCTGTTCACGAATGGAATGGAGAAGTTCGATAAGGCTTATGAGGAAGGTCTGATCAATGGCATACTGACCACCAACCTGATCTACCAGACACCAGAACTGCTTTCCAAGCCTTACTATATCAACTGTGATATGAGCAAGTATATCGCACTTTTGATCGATACATTGAATCATGATGGTTCTATCAGCACACTGCTCAATCCAAGCGAGAGGATTCAGCACGTGCTCCAGAAGTACCGGAATGGAGAGGAAATCTAACATTAGGTAAAGCTAATTATAAAGTCAATGATAAGCACGTTCATAAAAGGGCATCCCGCATAGACGATGAATTTCTCTATGCGGGACGCCCTTTTCTTTTTCTAAAAATCTAGTCTTTCCTACAGCAGTCCGCCAATGGAAAGGAATAATGGAGCAAATACCAATGATACGATGGTCATGAGCTTGATCAAGATGTTGATTGACGGTCCTGATGTATCCTTGAACGGATCTCCTACGGTATCGCCTACAACGGCTGCCTTATGTGCCTCACTGCCTTTTCCGCCGTGACTGCCTTCCTCTATGTACTTCTTCGCATTGTCCCAGGCTCCACCTGAATTGGACATGAAGATTGCCATTAGGACACCTGTAACGAGCGCACCCGCGAGCATTCCACCCAAAGACTGTGGTCCAAGGATGACACCGACCAGCAATGGTGCTGCCACCGCCATGGCACCCGGAAGGAGCATCTCTCTCAATGCTGCTGTAGTGGAGATTGCCACACAGGATTTATAGTCTGGCCTTTCAGTCCCCTTCATGATGCCTGGTTTCTCACGGAACTGACGTCTTACCTCCTCGATCATCTTATAAGCCGCTTTGGAAACGGACTCCATCGTAAATGCTGAGAATAAGAATGTCAGCATACCACCAATGAACATTCCGATAATGACACGGTAATCCAGAATATCAATATTATCCAGCTTCACAGCATTTGCATAGGATACGAATAATGCCAGAGCTGTCAGAGCCGCAGAACCGATTGCGAAACCTTTTCCCATAGCTGCAGTTGTATTTCCTACGGAATCCAGCTTATCTGTGATCTCACGGACAGATTCATCCAGACCGGACATCTCCGCAATACCCCCTGCATTATCAGCAATAGGGCCATATGCATCGACGGCAACGGTAATACCTGTTGTGGAAAGCATTCCAACTGCTGCCAGGGCGATTCCATACAGGCCGCACACCTGGAAAGCCACGAAGATTCCAACACAGATCAGAAGCAGCGGCACTGCAGTAGACTGCATTCCGACTGCGATACCACTGATGATCGTCGTGGCTGCTCCTGTCTCTGACTGTTCGCCAATTCGTTTTACAAATTTATAATCTGCAGAGGTATAGACCTCTGTGATGATTCCGATCAATACGCCGACTACAAGACCTGCGATTACAGCAACTGCACCGTTAAAATCTCCAAACAGCACCTTGCTCAGTACAAGAGAGGCAATTACCACGAGAATAGCAGATACATAGCTTCCCATCTTCAGCGCTTTGTGCGGGCTGGACTTCTCATCACCCTTTACAAAGAAGGTTGCGATGATGGAGGCCAGAAGTCCGCATGCAGCAATCGCAAGCGGGAAAAGCGCACCGGATGCCTCAAAATAAACAACTCCCAAGGTAAGTGCTGATACCAGTGAACCTACATAAGATTCAAACAGGTCAGCTCCCATACCTGCAACATCTCCAACATTATCCCCCACATTATCTGCGATAACAGCCGGGTTACGCGGGTCATCCTCAGGTATCCCAGCCTCTACCTTACCGACCAGGTCGGCTCCAACATCGGCTGCCTTCGTATAAATTCCGCCGCCCACACGGGCAAACAAAGCAATAGAAGAAGCTCCCAAACTAAATCCTGATAGGACATCCACATTGCCAGTCAGGATATACACAACGCTCACGCCAAGTGCTCCCAGACCTGCAACACACATTCCCATGACTGCACCGCCGGAAAATGCGATAGACAACGCTTTGTTCATGCCGCTCTCTTTTGCGGCATTGGCTGTCCTGACATTTGCCTTTGTTGCCACATTCATTCCAAAGTATCCTGCGAGTGTGGAAAATAATGCCCCTACCACAAAGCATACAGCTGTCACCCAGCTTCCAATGCCCACACCGATCAATACAAACAATACAGCTACAAAGATGACCAGTATCTTATACTCTGCTGTCAGGAAGGCTCGTGCTCCTTCGCTGATCGCACTGGCGATCTCTTTCATCTTGTCGTTCCCAGCATCCTGTCTGCCGACCTTCACTGCAAGATATACAGCAAAGAGCAGAGTAAGGATTCCTACCGCTGGAACCACATACAATAACTTTTCCATTTTTATCCTCCTGATTTATAATACCTATCCTTTGGCTTCTGGCTCATCCTAGAACGCCCCTCCTTTCCTGCCATCCGCCTCTTGAAAAGAGCTCAGTCAACAGACCAAGCCCTTCGCTTACTAATATGATACTGTCTTACGACAAATTTTGCAAGAAAAAGCGGTCATTCTTGCAAAAAAATATTATTACTCACTCTTTTTGCAGATGACCGCTTTGACTTTTTATTCACTTTTCCAGTACTCTTGGCAAATTCCAAAGTTTTTTCAGATTTATTCACTTCTCTTCACAATGCATTTTTCACAATGTGAAATGTCATTTCACAATCTTACCACTTTGTTCTGTATACCGTACTGTCTCTCTTATCGATTACTCCTCGATTGGAACAATGATCAGATCTTTTGTATAGCTGTTCAGGACTTCACATCCGTCTTCTGTGATGATTACAAGGTCTTCGATACGAACACCGATTCCTTCATCTGGAAGGTAGATACCTGGCTCAACGGAGAAGCACTGTCCTGGTTTGATGATGTCTTCGTTTACAGAAGAAACATCGCCGAACTCGTGATCTTCCAGACCGATTGAGTGTCCAGTTCTGTGTGTGAAGTATGGGCCATAGCCTTTTTCTGTTATGTAGTCACGGCATGCAGCGTCAACATCGCACATTCTGTTGCCTGGTTTTGCTGCTGCGATTCCTCTCATGTTAGCTTCTACAACGATATCATAGATTTCTTTTGCTCTGTCAGAAACTTCTCCAAGGAATACAGTTCTTGTCATATCTGATGCATAAGCATTCTTGAATCCACCGATGTCAAGGATGACACAGTCGCCGCGTTTACCCTTGGAATCATCTGTTACGTGATGAGGATCGGCTGCACCTTTTGCATATGCTGTGATCGGGTCGAAGGAAACATCCTCGCATCCAACTTCTTTGTAGATCTCACGAACTTTTTCGTTGAGCTGTCTCTCTGTCAGGCCTTTGCCTACCCATGGAATCAGCTTGTCCATAACGATGTCGTTCAATCTTGAAGATTCACGCATTAATTCCTGTTCTTTCTCGTCTTTGATCATTCTGATATAGTCAACGATCATTGATCCGTTCATGAACTTGCTTCCTGCGCCTAATTCCTGTAATCTGAGCAGGAATCTTGCCGGCCAGATCTTGTCGATTCCGATCGGTTTATCTTTTTCAACGAACTGTGACAGAATCTCTACTCCATCCTGTACGTCATTATACCATACGATTTCTACCCCAAGGTCTTTTTCCTGTGGGAACAGCTCGTTGATCATCATCTTGTGGTTACCGTTTACATTCAGATATAATGCTAACAGTCTCTCTCCCGGAACGATCATCTTTCCTGTGAGCCAGAAAATGGTAAGAGGATCCGCGATAATCATCTGCGGCATATCTTTTTCCTTCATTGCCTCCAGTATTCTGTTTAACTTTCCTGTGTCCATTGTTAACTCCTCCTTTTTCTTGCATATTCGTATATGCAACTTTAATAAACATACCATAGTAATTGTAAGGCTATTTGTGCGGTATGTCAATAATCTATAGCGGAATCCTGTAAATTTATTGTATTTTTACTTCACTATAATTCTGCCATCCGATCAATGATCTTCCTGTAAAATTCGTCCCTGCTTTCCCCTGCACAGATCGTATCCAAAATGGTCCCGTCTTTTAAGAAGATAATTCTCTTGCAGTGGCTGGCCAACTGTGGATCATGAGTCACCATTATAATCGTTTTCTGAAAATCCTTATTTATGGTCTCCAACGCGTTGATTACGATATTACCAGACTTTGAATCCAGATTTCCCGTTGGCTCATCTGCCAGAATCAGGTCTGGATCATTTACCAGTGCGCGGCAGATCGCCGTCCTCTGCTTTTCCCCTCCTGAAAGCTCATAGGGGTTCTTCTTCATCAGATGTTCGATCCCGAATTTTGCCGCATAGGCCTTGGCTGCTTTCTTCATTTTCTCTGCTCTTTCTTTGCCCAGTATCATCGGAAGCATGATATTTTCCTCTACAGACAGGCTGTCCATCAAATAAAAGTCCTGAAAAATAAACCCAAGCTCCTTTTGTCTGATTTCAGCCAGCTCATCACCGAACAGTTCCTCTGTATCCTTTCCTTTGAAAAAGACTTTCCCCGCAGTCGGTTTATCGATCAGACCAAGGACCTTTAAAAGAGTGGTCTTTCCGCATCCTGACTTCCCCATAATTCCCACGAAATCATGTTCCTCCACAGCAAAATTCAGATTTTTCAGCACCTTTACATCCTGCTCACTATCTTTTAAAGCAGATTTGCGGTAGTTACGGACCAGATTTTTCACTTCAATAGCGTTCATGCTTCGTTTCCTCCTCTATCTTCCTCACCAAATATTGTGATATGAGTCCGGTCCCCACAGCGATCACTAAAAGATACGCGGCAAACACCAGTCCCCAGGCCTTCCAGAACGTATAATCCCCATATTTCGCCGGCTCAAAGATCCATCCATAGCACCCCTGATACACCAGACCCATACCGCCGCCAAAAAGAAGGGGGACCTTAATACCATTATAAATTTCCTTTTTTACAGTCCTTCGTCTGCTGCTTCGTTTCATTCCCATACAGTAAAAGAACTCATCCTGCCGCCTATAGAACGCCATTGCTGAAAAACCTTTCAGACCGATCAGGAACAGACAACTGAATACAAGTGCCATAAGAATGATGGCACGGCTCGCAAAGTTAAATGCATTCTGCATTTTCAGTCCATCCAGGAAATCGTCTGTAAAATATAGATTCGACGTCTCAATGTTCTCTACTTCATTTTTGATGCCTTCTTTATCCTCATATTTTTTCAGATCAGCAGCTGCATCTTTACGCATTGATTTCGGAATATGCATCAGAACAAGCAGATTTTGTTCATCCTCAATTTTACTGATTTTCCTCCACTGCTCCTCAAAATAGGAATCCGAGAACACGAGAACATTCGTATGCCATCCATCCAGGCTGTACTTTCCGACGACCGGACGCACAATCAATTCTGTTATATTACTCTTGTGAAAAGTCCCTTTCTCATAAATCGCTCCTGCCATAGATGCTTTTGACAATTCTCCACGATATCTCCCAATGTGGATGATGTCTGCCATATCTAAAATTCGGGACTTTGATTCGCGGTCCAAATATTTCATATACTGATCTACATATAAAATCTGGTCCCCTTTCAAATCTGCTGTCTCCCCTGTGATTTCTTCATAAGCACTCTCTGATATCCCAATATGCTGTACCATATTCCGTCCCACGACAGAAAACATAGGATACTGACTAATCTGGGCATCGTATTTTGCTTCAAAATCCCGGATATACCCTTCATCCTTCTTCGCCGCACACCATACTGCATCATAAGGATACCCTGCCGTATCCGGCTGCAGAGGAAGCGTCTCCGCAATCTGACCTGCCAGATACCCTATCGCCATAAAATGGATCAACGCAAGACTGAACATAATCAAATAATTAGAGCTGTATTGATGGTATAGCTGATTCAAGTGCAGAATATTTCGAAAATAGAGCCTCTCATTCTTTTTTAACAGTTCCAATATCATCCCTAATCCAAAATAAAGAAGTAAAAATATAGAGACCGACCAGATAATAATTGCTCGGTACGCACCTTTCGCCACATCTACCTTGAACGCGTAAATGCCATAAGCACACAGTCCCATCCCGACTAATACAAAAAGGAACCACTTTCCCTTCGGCCGTATCTCCTTTTTCTGCTTATCCTCTGCCAGATCAGACGCATTCTTTTCCCCGATGATGATCATAACGGAAAGAAGTGCTCCCAGCATAATTACAATGCTCAAGAGCATCGTATTTCTATAAATGCTAAATGGCACTCGCATATGAATCTTATACGCAGGATCAATCCTAACAAGAAGTTTCTGACAGCCGAACAGAACACCGTTCCCCAAGATCAGGCCTCCGATAATGGACATAAAAATACCCGTTCCCGACTCCAGGAGGAGCATCTTAAACACCATTCCCCTTTTCATTCCTAAGGTAAGAAACATTCCATAGTCACGGACTCTGACCTTCATATAATATTTCATCGAAAATACCATCACAAAAATACTGATCACAATGATAATGGCTGCAGCTATTTTGAACTGCATCGTAAAGATATAACGGGTGGTACTGTCCTCAATTCCCGCCAATAGCGAATACTTTAATGCCAGGAATGTAAAAAGCATGGTAATTGCCATCATCTCACTAATGAAAAACAAAATATAGTTTTTTAGATTATACTTAAAATTCTTAATGATTATTTTAAAAAGCATCTTTCTCTCCCATTCTATGATTACAGATACAAAAGCACCTCGGCCGCGAACCTGCCCCGGCCGCAGTCTAATTTCAATGTTCCATTATTCTTGTCCACCATGCTCTGCACACTGTATAATCCAATCCCGTGCTCCCCTTGATTCCTTTTTGTCGTCATGAACTTCCCATTTTTCTTAGCTACAGAAGTCTCGCAGCTATTTTCAATCCGAATATACAGGATGCTTTCATCCGCTCTCATGAAAATATTCATCCACTTCTCTTCTGTTCTTTCAGCCCCCTGGACCGCATTTTCCAGTAAATTGCCTAAAATGGCAGTCAGATCAAAAGAATGGACCGAGACCTCCATGGAAATCTCCACTTTCCATTGAATTTCGATGCCGGCATCCTTGGCCTGCTTGATTACATAATTAAGAATACTGTCTATCTCCTTTTTGCCTGTAAAGACATATTCCTTCGTCTGTTCCAGATACCCCTCAATCTCCTCAATATAACGAAGGACCTGTGTATCCTGACTTTCATTCGCCAGACCGCCCAGCACGATCAGATGATGCCTAATATCGTGTCTGAACACCTTCATCTGGCTCTGCGCATCAGCCATGATCTGCAGCTGATTGCTATATGCTTCGATCTGTCTTTCCAATTCCTTCTCTCTTCTGCGCTTTCGATTCCAATGTATATACAGAATCAGAGCCGTTACAGAGAGAAACATACATGCCGTCAGAAGCACAATTAAAATCATTCCAAATCTATTGAGCATATCTATTGTAATTTCCTCCATAACCGCATCATCTTGCTTCGTACCTCTTTTCGGTGAGGCCTGCTGATGTTCAGCTCATCCCCATTTACCATAACAACGGACTCATAGTTATACTGCTTGATATAACGCATATTGATGAGAAAAGATTTATGTATCATAAGGAAGTCCTGGTCGAGCTGCTTCAAGACCTGTTCCATTTTCCCATAGAACATCGGAAAATCCCCCTTCCCCACTGGTATCAACCTGATCTGGCGTCCCTCACTCACAAAATAAAGAATCTCCTCATGCGGCACACGATAAAAACTCTGGCCGGATTGATACTCAAAAATTTCCTGCCCGCTTCCAAGCAGCTCCAGGAATACCTTCATCACTCTTTCCACAGCTTCATACCCAATAGGCTTCACTAAAAAGTCCAATGGACGCATTTTGAACAGGTCCAAGGCATAGTGTGTTTTTGATGAAATATAGACAATCTGCAGCTTCTGATTCTGACAGACCGCCCTGATATGCCTCCCAATTTCCACACCGCTCAAGTCTGGCAGTTCTATGTCCAGAAATACAATATCAAATTTCTTTTCTTCCAGTCTTTCTACAAAATCATTTCCTAAGAAAAATGTTTCTATAGAAATTTCCGCATCTGTCAATTCACAGAACCGATCTAAACATTTTCTTATTTTTTCGCATGTGATTTTTTCATCGTCACAGATCGCAATCTGATACATAATCCCTCCCCCCTTTCTCTGGCCCGCTTATTCCATGTATTTATTATACCATACAGGCACATCTTTTTAGGATTACCGTTTTTGACAAAAACATGGTCCGTTTTTTACAACCCGATTTCCAAGTTGATATGGATTTTTTCTTGTTTTATGATATGCTTGTTATAGTATGTCTTCTGGCATTCGCTGCCCAGTAAGTATGGATCGAGGTGATTTTAAGATTGAACAGACATATATTTAGAAATCTGGGAATAACTTTGCTCGGGCTGCTCGCTGCAACTGCACTTTCCTTTTTATTCTTCCATCTGGGACATAAGAATTCCGCTAACATAGCACTGATCTACATTCTTGCTTTGATACTGATTGCACTTAATACGACTGGATATCTCTACGGAATCCTGGCCTCACTGTTCTGCGTATCAGCAGTGAATGTATTCTTCACTTATCCTTTTTATAAGATGGACTTTTCCATTGCCGGATACCCTATTACATTCGTTGGGATGCTTGCGATCAGTCTGATCACCAGCACCACTACGACGCGGATAAAAAAGCAGAAAGCCATCTTAGACGAACGGGAACGGAAGCTGGCAGAAGCAGAGAAAGAACGCATCCGCGCGAACCTGCTGCGGGCTGTATCGCACGATCTGCGCACTCCCCTGACAAGCATCATTGGTTCCTCCGCCTCTTATTTGGAGGACCAGGAGAACCTAACACAGGAAGAAAAGATTGAATTGATCGCGAATATCAACGAGGATGCGCATTGGCTTTTGAATATGGTAGAGAACCTTCTGACGGTCACACGTATCCAAAACGATTCCGGGCTCGTGATCAAATCGCTGGAAGTCGTGGAAGAAGTCGTCGGAGAGGCCATCACCCGGGTGCAGAAACGACATCCCAAGCTGACCGTCCACGTCTCCATGCCAGAGGATTTTCTAATGATTCCAATGGACGCAACACTGATCGAACAGGTCCTGATCAACCTGATGGAGAACGCCTTCCTGCATGCCCAAAGCAAGGAGCCGATCGATCTGATCATCGAGAACATGGACCAAGAGGTTGTTTTTCGGATCAGAGACCACGGAATCGGCTTGGACGAAGAACAGATTCCTTATATATTTGAAGGAAAATACAGCAGTGAACACACAGATAGCTACCGCGGCATTGGCATCGGATTGTCCATCTGTAAGACAATCATTACTGCGCATACCGGTATGATTTGTGCCCTGAACCATGAGGATGGGGCCGAATTTTCATTTGCACTTCCAAAAGAAAAGGAGAACGAAGATGACGCCTAAGTTTACAATACTCATCATCGAGGACGAAAAGAATATACAGACCTTTGTCGGAAAAGTTTTGAAAAAACATGATTATAAGGTTCTATATGCGGACAACGGAAAGGAAGGGCTGAACCTCATCCACTCCCAGTGTCCCGACATCATATTGCTGGATCTGGGGCTGCCGGACATCGACGGCAACGAGGTCATAAAAGAAGTGCGGACCTGGAGCAGCATCCCCATCATCGTGATATCTGCGCGCTCCGCAGAAAAGGAAAAGGTATCCGCGCTTGACCTGGGAGCCGATGACTACCTTACAAAGCCGTTTGGCACTTCCGAACTGCTCGCAAGGATCAGAGCCTCTCTAAGACACAGTAATCGTCTGAATACAGACAGTACACTTTACATAAGATCCTATCGCTGCGGCGGCCTGGTACTGGACTTTTCCAAACGTCTCCTTACCATTGATGGCGAGAAGGTCCATCTGACGCCGATCGAATATAAAATCGTCGCTTACCTGGCCCAGAACTCAGGAAAAGTCATGACATATGCCTCTATCCTGTCGAACGTGTGGGGACCTTATGCAGATGACGATAACAAGATCCTCAGGGTCAATATGGCGAACATCCGGCGGAAGCTGGAATCCGATCCGGCACAGCCGAAGTATATCTTTACGGAGGTCGGTGTGGGATATCGAATGAAAGAAGATGAATTTGAAGGATAAAAAAGTACTCTGTCGGTCCGGCTGTCTTTGAACGCTTCCGGTCCGTCAGAGTACTTTTTCTATCTGCTGATTTTTTATTTTTATGTATGACCTCTATCTTTGCCCCGCGTCAAAGTGAGGATTCAAAATTCGCTTCGCTGCTTCCTTGATGAGGCTAAGCTATTTTCTTCTTTTTAGAAAAGATACCTGATACCTTTTGTTGTACTACCTCAAGATATACAGCTACAATGATGATCAAACCAGTTGCAATATATTGATAGAACGTATCCATCCCCACAACAACAAGACCAATCTTAAGGGCCGATAAGATCAACGCTCCAAGAACTGTTCCAAGGATGCTTCCTTTTCCTCCTGCCAAGCTTGTACCACCGATTGCTGCTGCAGCGATCGCATTGAGTTCATAACCCTCGCCTCCAGTAGGTTCCCCTGTTCCCAGGCGGGCAAGCGTCACCATACCAGCCATGGCTGCTCCCATACTGCAGAGCATATATGCCATAATCTTAAACTTATCTGTATTCACACCGGAAAGCTTTGTGGCTTCTTCATTTGATCCAATCGCATAAATATACACGCCTGTTTTTCTCTTCTTTAACACAAAGGAATATACAATCGACATCAAAACTAACACAATCATAGACATCCTGAGATTCGGCACGATAGAATACTGGAAAATCTCCCGGTACTCCTTTGGGATGTTCAGCACCGGCCAGCCTCCAGTGATCAAATATGCAATTCCTCTCAACACACTGTTCGTACCCATTGTAGCAATGAACGGCTGCAGCTTCATTTTTGTTACCAGCACTCCATTGATAATTCCTATAAAGGCACCCAGCCCCAGTCCGACCAATACCACCACAAGAGGAGGAACACCAGCCACCGCAAGTCTGCCGCACGTCACAATGCTCACAGCCATAGCAGAACCAACGGAAAGATCGATTCCCCCTGTGATAATCGCACATGTCACTCCAATAGCGAGGAAACCATTTACTGTTCCCTGCTCCACGATATCCATCAGGTTGCTGATTTCAAGATATCTTGGAGCTATGATGGAAAATATAACAATGATAAACAAAAGTGCCAATAATGTAGACAACTCTCTCGAATATGATTTTATGCTCTTCTTTAGTTTCTCCATATCCCTACTCACCTATCGCATGGCCCAGTAAATTCGTTTCGCTGAATTCCTCTCTGTTTACCAGGGCTGACATACGTCCTTCCTTTAATACAATAATTCTGTCACTCATTCCTATGACCTCAGGAAGCTCTGAAGAAATCATAATAATAGATTTTCCTTCTGCGACAAACTCTTCCATTAAGGCATAAATTTCTGCTTTTGCACCGACGTCCACTCCCTTGGTCGGTTCATCAAAAATAAGGATATCCACATTGGTCGCTAACCACTTGGCCAAAATCACCTTCTGCTGATTGCCTCCTGACAGATTTTGTGTCAGATGTTCCGGATCCATAATGTTAAGCTGTACCTTTTTCCCGAAAGTCTCAAAGCTTTTATAAATCAACTGTTTATTTAAACCGATTCCTTTATAGAAAGATGGCAGTGCCGCCAGCCCCATATTCATCGCATTACTCATTACCGGCACAAATCCTTCACTCTTTCTATTTTCTGATATCAGACCAATTCCATTTTTAAGCGCTTCCTGCGGTGACTTTATATCTACCTTTTTCCCATGTATAAAAATTTCACCGCTCGTTTTTTTATCTATTCCAAAAATGGCCCTCATGACCTCCGTCCGTTTTGCACCTACCAATCCTGAGACTCCCAGGATTTCACCTTTATGTAGTACAAAACTAATATCTCGGAAACCATTTCCGTTAAGTCCCTGCACATCCAATACGATTTCGTCCTGCACACAGGACGGTTTCATTCTCACTGCATAGCTGGACACATCCCGTCCGACCATATTTTTTATCAATTCCTCTTTTGTCATATCAGCAACAGCCGCAGTCATAATATAGCTCCCATCCCGCAAAATGGTAGCACGATCTGCTATACGGAATATCTCATCCAGCTTATGGCTGATATATAGGATCGTAATTCCCTTGTTCTTTAATTCTTCTATAATTTTAAATAGTCGTTCCGTTTCAGCATTTGACAGAGATGCCGTCGGCTCATCAAAGGATATGATCTTTGCATTGTGGTAGAGCGACTTGGCTATTGCAATCATCTGTAATTCCCCGACACTTAAGCCCTGGATGCTGTCTCTGCTTTTGAATCTACAGCCGAGCTGTTCAAGGATCTCATCTGTCCTTTTGTAAATATCCTGATAGTCCAGCCTTCCTTTCCTTTGGATTTCAAATCCGAGGGCTATATTCTGTCCCACCGTCAGACATTCTACCATATGTATTTCCTGATGTACCTTTGCGATCCCATATTTCAACGCCTCTACCGGAGTCTCAAAATTAACCTTTTCTCCTTCGATATAGACATCTCCCTCTGTGGCTGTAAAAACACCATGCAGAATGTTCAGCAATGTAGACTTCCCTGCTCCATTCTCTCCGAGAAGTGCGTGCACTTCTCCTTTGTTGATTGAAAATGATACACCTTTCAGCGCATACACACCAGGAAATTTTTTCTGTATATTATCAAACCGAATCATTGTCTCACTCACAAAGCACTGCTCCTTTCTTTTCGGCTCCATCTCTGTTGATATTGCCTGAAAGCAGACCAGCCGGCATGGCAGCACCGGCTGGCAGCTTTTCTTTATTCAAATGTAGGTGCTTCCCAGCCTAAGTTTTCCTCTGCTGTCTTATCGACATTAGTAGAATCCAGCATCCTGCAAGGTGTAAATACTACCTTCGGGACATCTTGTCCGATCATCCAGCGGTAGCAGACCTCTGCCGCCATATATCCCTCATAATATGGGAAGGAATCAATCGTTGCAGCCATTTCTCCGGCGCGGATAGAATCATATGCTTCTGACTGTCCGTCACATCCGATTACATAGATATCCTTATTCAGCTCCAGATTTGCTTCCTTCACTGCTTCAACAACACCTAATGCCATAACATCGTTGTTACAGAAAACAGCCTTTAAATCAGGATAGGTCTTCAAAAATGTTGCCGCTACATCTTTCGCCTTTGAACGGTCCCAGTCTGCATTTTGTTTTGCCACCACTTCGATATCTGGATTATTCTCTTTGAACCAGCTTTCAAATCCCTCTGTCCTGTTTCTCGTCACGCCTGTCTTCGCCATGCCCATGACGATTGCGACTTCACCTTTGCCGCCGATCTTATCATTGACCCATTCCGCTGCGATCTCACCTTGTTCTAATGAGTTCGGACCAACAAACATATCCGCTCCATTAAACTCATTATTTACCGCAAAGACCGGGATATCCGCATCATGAGCAGCTTCTATTCCCGGCAGACAGTTTGCATCAGAAATCGGTGATAAAAGAACCGCATTCACACCCTGTCTTACCTGATCCTTTAAGATGGACAACTGTCCTTCTTCATCACTTTCGCCCATTGGGGAGGTCGTATCTACCGTTAGTTTTCTTCCTGCTGCCTTGGCATCGTCCGCAAATCCTTCATAACCATTGGCAATTTCCTGCCACACAACGTTTTCGAAAGCCTTTACATTACCGGCAAAGCTGAACTCTTTATCTGATTTGGAGATTGCGCCTAACTTCTCTCTCAAATCCTCAAAGCTTATGGCATCCTTCTCATCTAATGGGTTGAACGTCTCATCTGTTGAAGCCCACTTCGTTTTCTGTGAATCCTTGGAAGCATCCTTCTCTCCCCCATCAGAGTCTCCTTTTGAACTTCCGCACCCACCCAGCACCATCGTTCCTGTCAGTGCCAGACATAACAGCAATGCAACTTTCCTCTTCATACTTTTTCCTCCATATTCTTTTAAATTAGTTAAACTAAGTTAACCCGTACCTTACACACTAATCCTTTCGTGTGCCTTCAATGCTCTTTTTCTGCTTAGATCACCACAATCATCTGCAAAGAGCTTTTTTCGGATTTTCCTGCGTTATCTGTATGATTTCCTGATCCGTAAAACCTTGCTTTTTTAATGCCGGAATAAAAGTTGTCAATATGTAATCCATCCCGCATCTCCCTTCATAATTCTTCAGTCTGTCCGCTGTGGGATCTGTAGAGATCAGAATCTGATCTAAATAACCTTTGTCTATCATATGCCTTAACATCCTGATCTCCGACTCATTATCATGGAACTCAAACAGCGTGATCGTATCATATTCCATAAATACACCCGATGCCGCAATTTCCTCATGTATAGAAAGCTCTTCGACCTGCCTGTCTACATGACAGATCAATATCCGATTCTCTTTCAGCCCTTGTTCTTTCAAAAGCTGTATTGCCTCAAGTGCCCCCTTTCCATACTCTGTATGCAGCATGAGTGAGGTGCCCGTTTTCGCTGCTGCGCGCCCTGCTGCTTTCAAAAGCACCTCTGTCCTGCCGCTGACTCCTTCGTTTGTCAGCATGGCTTTTACAAGACCAGCTCTGATATCCGTCTGGTAGGAAGGCCAACCATAGCACCCTCCCAGAAACATTCCCTCTGTCAGTTCACGTACGAAAAGTTCCTCCAGTTCTTCCTCTGGCGTGCTCCATATCCAGTGGTCTTCCCTATAAAATATTGGGATATGATAACCTGTACATGCAATCACCTGGACCCCTGATACCTCAGATGCACTTTTTAGGGCAAGTGCATCCCGGCCTGTTGCTAATGGATTGGCATCGACCAAGGTATTTCCGCCTGCTTTCTTGTACATCTGCAGCTCCTTGATCGACGCTGCCAGATTATTCAGTCTAAGCTCTGGGTTCGTGAGTAATGCCGGTGTCTGCGTAATATACACATGTTCATGAGGCTGACAGTGTCCTATATTCTCTTCCTCCACCCGTCCAGTCACTGTTTCTATATATCCCATCTATTCCACCCGCCTTTTGTTAAAATTTATTTTCTGATGTGGCCTTTCTTGTCTTTTGGATCGCCTGGTAAGATTCTTCGTATTTCTTCAAAGCGATCATCGAAACAATCACATCCAACACCGCTAACTGCGCAATTCTCGCACTGATGGATTCCGATTTAAAAATATTTTCCTCAGAATCCGTATAAATTGTGATGTCTGACATTCTCGACACAGGTGTCTTCCCCTTTGTCACAAGCGATATAATAAATGCCTTACTTCTTCTCGCTGTTTTCATACAGTCCACCACGTTTTTATTTGTCCCCGAATGGGAAATAAAAAAAGCGACATCTCCTTCGTCCAAAAGGGAGGCTGACATTAATTGCATATCTATATCTTCATATACATAAATCTGCACTCCCACCTTCATAAATTTATGCTGTACATCCCGGCCTACCAAAAGGCTGCCTCCAGTACCGGCAAAGACCACTTTTCCTGCGCGGATAATCTTATCTGCCGCTAATTCTAAGTCGTCTATATTGAGCATCGTACTTGTTCGTTTCAATACACTGATTTCTGAATGGAATATCTTTTTACAGATTGTCTCCGTATTGTCCTCTTCTGAAAGCTGAGGATTCAAATGCTGTATCTTAGAAAGCATATCCTTGGCAGCATTGATTTTAAAATCCTGATATCCTTTATACCCCATCTTCTTGCAAAAGCGTACTACTGTCGCATCGCTTACCTCGGCACACTCTGCAAGCTCGCTGATATTGCAGTTCAATACCTTTTGATAGTTCGACAGGATGTAGTCTGCTGCTTTTCTCTCTGTTGCAGTCAAAAATCTTAACTTTGCTCTAATATTCTCTCTGCATCCGATTTCCTGCATTTTCCCGCCCCTTGCCTTTTATCTTTTTATGTTTTCTTTCGTTATTGAAACTATACCATATCTGAAAATATTTTTCAACATGTTTTTTATTTTTTGTAAATTATTTTCAAATATATTCTTATTTTTTGTGCACTTTTTCATATGAATACCGCATTTTCATAGGTTCTAATTCTTTAATATTGAAAATATTTTACATTTTTACATTTTATATTCGGTTTATTTTTTCACAATCTACCTTTCACGCTTACTTTCATTTTCACTTCATACAAAACATAACGTAAAAATGGCACTTGAGTGAAAATTATTTTCTCTCAAATGCCATTCTCGATTTAGAATATTCTTTTATTTACCTGATACGTTTTGAAAGCCGTCTAATACTTATTCTGCGAAGTTGCTCTGCGCGTCTGCTGGATTGCCTGATAGGAATCCTCATAATCCTGGAAAGCAACAATTGCAACCAAACTATCAATAATCGCGAGCTGTGCGATCCTTGTGCTTACTGATTCTGATTTAAAAATCGTCTCTTCTGAAGCAGTATAAAGCACCACCTCTGCATTCTTTGAGACAGGTGTTTTTCCCTGACTCACAAGCGCAATACGTCCTGCACCACATTCAGCAGCATTCTTCATACAGTTTACCACATTAGAATTATAACCCGAGTGTGAGATACACAGTGCGACCTCATCCTCCTTCATCAATGACGAAGCCATCAGCTGCATATCCATATCTTCATAAACATATACCTGAATCCCAATCTTTAAAAACTTATGCTGAGCATCTTTGCCTACGAGCAAACTTCCTCCGCTGCCGAAGATCACCAGCTTTTTCGCATTGCGGATCATATGTGCGGCCCGTTCAACGGCCTCCAGATCTAACCCCGCCAGAGTCCTGTCCAAAACCGCAACCTCTGTTCCAAAAATCTTCTTACATATGGTTCCCATATCATCAGATGGCTCCAGACTAGGATTCAGATGCTTCTCCTTTGGCAGAAGATCCCTTGCTGCATTGATTTTAAAATCCTGATATCCTTTATACCCAAGACTTTTGCAGAAACGTACTACAGAGGCATCACTGACTCCAGCCTGTTCTGCTAATTCTGTAATATTACTGCTCAACACCTGATCATAATGATCCAGAACATATTTGGCAATTTTAGCCTCCGTGTTGGTAAGATGGTTCATCTTCCCCCTGATTTTTTGTTTACAGCTGATTCCTTCCAAAGCAATCCCTCCGTTTTCTCAACGCATACAGAGTATCTCTCTTGTATCTTTTGTATAGTAATGCACTCTTATTTTTTAATCATAACACAGGAATTGCCACTTTACAACGTTTCTGCCCTGACAGGCTTACGCTCTGTTTACAACATTTACAGGTTCCCCTTTCACGAACTGTTCCAAATTCTCTACAGCAATATTCATCAACCTCTGCCGGCTTTCCCTCGGCGCCCATGCAATATGAGGCGTAATAATACAGTTTTTGGCTGTCAGCAAAGGATTATCACCTCGAATCGGTTCCACAGAAACCACATCCAGCCCTGCCGCATATACTTTTCCACTGTTCAATGCTTCTGCCAGATCGTTTTCCACAATCAGCGGACCTCTGGAAGTGTTCAGGATGATAACCCCATCTTTCATCTTAGCAATACTTTCTTTATTTACAAGTCCTTCTGTAGAAGGGAACAGCGGACAATGCAGAGAAATCACATCTGCCCGACAAAACAGTTCTTCTCTGGATACATACTCTGCAATCTCGCGTCCCGCGTCGTTCGGATACTCATCATTCGCAATGACACGCATCCCTAGGGCCTTCGCTATTCTCCCTGTCTCCTGCCCGATTCTTCCAAATCCGATCACACCCATTGTCTTTCCTGAAAGTTCAATCAATGGATAATCCCAGAAACACCAATCAGGATTGCTCTCCCAGCGTCCTTCTCTGACTGCCTGATCATGATGACCAATATGGTGGCAGATTTCTAATAACATAGCAATTGCGAACTGTCCGACTGCCGCCGTGCCATATGTAGGGATATTACAGACCACGATTCCTCTTTCTTTGGCCGCCTGAATATCCACTACGTTATATCCGGTCGCCAGAACACCTATATATTCCAATTTAGGGCAGCTGTTAATCACTTCTCTCGGAAGAGGGGTCTTATTTGTTAATACCGCCTGTGCATCTTTGATCCGGTCTGTAATTTCCTGCCAATCAGTAAGAGAGGTCCTGTCATACACAGTCAGATCACCTATTTTCTCGAATCCTTCCCAGCTTAAATCCCCGGGATTTTCAGTATAACCATCCAAAATTACAATCTTCAATCTTATTCCTTCCTTTCCTCTGCCAATGGCGCTTCCTTTACACAACGTCTATTGTAATTCACTCCCTATTTTATATAGTTCCTTGATCTGCGGGTACAATTCTTTATACACTTGATATCTTTTGCCGTAAACTTCTTCATGCACAGGGCTGCTTTTTACAATTTGGTACACTTTCTTTTCCACCTTTTCTGCCGCCTCATAAACATGATCAAAAACGCCTGCACCAACTCCTGCGAGCAGCGCTGCACCAATCGGTGCCATATCATTCATATCAAGTATCTCGATATCTTTTCCCGTTATATCGGCTTTGATCTGAGCCCAGATCAAACTTTTAGCGCCTCCGCCTATCGATACAAACCTCTTGATTTTACGCCCTGTTACATGCTCTGCTATATCACTCAGCTGCCGAAGTCCATATCCACAGCTTTCCATGATTGCCCGGTTCATTTCCCTGCGTGTAGTCTGCAAAGAAAGTCCAAAAAACACACCTCTTGCATAAGGATCCCATATCGGGCTCCTTTCTCCCAGCATGTATGGAAGAAAAACAAGTCCGCCGCACCCCGGTGCCGCCAAACTTGCTTCCTCATTCATCAGTTCAAACGCTCTTCCTGCATTTCCCTTGGCTTCTGCCAGCATATCCTGGCAAAAATTGTCCCGGAACCATTGATAGGATGAACCGGTATGAGATAAAGCACCCTGATATATCCAGGTGCCTTCGACCACATGACAGCGGTTGATAAAACCTCTGTCAAATTTCGGCCGGTCCACACAGATTGTCAGGACATCCGTCGTACCGGCGGATTCACACACATCGCCATTCTTGGTAATTCCTGCGGCATAAGATGCACAGGCAGTATCTCCTCCTCCAATAATGACAGGCGTCTGCAGGGGAATCCCTAAGCGAATCAAGTCCTGATGAATCAGCCCGCCTACCACGTCTGTAGATGGATGCAGCGGCGGCAGCTTTAAAATGTCAATTCCTACCTTCTCACACAAAAACTTTGACCAGCCAAATCCTCCTGTTGTTTCAAAAAGATTCGTATACGAAGCATTCGAATAATCCATTGCAAACACTCCTGACATTCTCTGTACCAGCAGTGTATTGACATGGCCAAAATATTTCGTCTTTTCGTAAACCTTTGGAAGATTCCGTTTTATCCAGAGCATAGAGGTCCCGGATGTAGCCCCGGCCATTGCAGTATTCGCCGTAATCTTAAAGAGCTGCTCTTCTCCCACCGCCTCTTTGATCATCTCAGCTTCTTTTGTACTGCGACGATCAGAATAAATGATCGGGTCGACCAGCACTTCCCCATTCTCCCCCAGGGCCGCAAGCCCCGGACAGAGACTGGAAATACTGATTCCGGCCGTCTTTGACAGATCTATCTGTTTCCCATCTTTTAACAACCGTATACATTTCAGTAATGCCCTCCACATATCTTCTGTATCGATCTGAACATAATCCTGATTCGGCGTAATCATTCTATAAGAGCTGCTGCTCATTCCAATCACCCTGGCATTTTCATCAATTACGGCTGCTTTGATGCTCGTGGTACCTACATCTACACCCAATAAATACTTCTTCCCCATTTCAGACACCCATCTTTTATATTAGAATTCTTCGTAATTCTTATCATTCTCCAACTGTGCAAGAAGTTCTTTCGCCTCTTTTACACTATATCCCTCATGAATGATATAACGCAGTGCAATCACAAGAGCAGTTACATCCTTGTAGTCCCATACAAATCTTCCCATTGTAACACCACCGACTCCACAATCCATGGCTTCCCTTGTCATCTGAAGATAATCATCTAATGTTTTGCAGGAATCACCGCCCTGAATTACGATACGGAATGTAGACGGAACACATGCAACAACCTTCGCCATACTGTCTGGATCGCCCGTGTAAGTGGTCTTTACTATATCCATTCCCAATTCGCATGCACTTCTTACACAATAAGCAATATTTTCCCAAGATGTCCTCTTATCCATAGGAACGCTCTCCCCCTTCGGATATACATGTCCAATTAGAGGCATTCCTTTTCTCATGCATTCCTCTGAAAACTTGCCAATTGTTTCGAACTGCTCACCCTGAAAATCGCCTAACGTCATCGCCCCCATAGATACTGCATCAGCGCCCATACGGATTGCTTCATCTACAGTGCCAAAAACAGTATCCTTTGTCGGAGCAACAGGGGAATAATTGGAAACCTTCATGAGCATTGCTACATCCCCTGCATGTTTCCACATACAGTGCTCCGCGATTCCTTTTGTCATCGTCATCGCGTCCGGTCTTCCTACAATAATCTTATCAATCGTGTCCTGAATCTGATGCAGTCCTGTCATTGGCGCAATTCCTCTTGAAATTGCATGATCCACTGTAATCGCCATCATCTTTTTACTCTTCGGATTGACCAGTCTGCTCATTCTTACTTCTTTTCCTAACATTGCCATAATTCTTCTCTCCTTTATTTTAGAATATTTTGTTTAAAATCCTGCACAATTGCAGGTTAAACGTCCTTTTATGTATTCATGGGCTGTCGCTTAAGGCTCTATTAAAATTTTAAGCCCCTTTCCACTTTTACACATCTCATACGCTGCCTGAAATTCATCTATTTTATAGGTATGTGTCGCAATTTTATCTAAATTTATCTTGCCGCTGATTACCATATCTGCCGCTTCGAGATAATCTTCTCTTTTGTAGGCAGTACTGCCATTTACATTAATTTCATTATAGTGAATGGTATTGACCTCTATACTGCACTCTCCTGTACCTGCAAATCCAGCAAACAAATTGACTGTCCCACCCTTCTTACAGAGCTTTAACGTTGAATTCACTAATGCCGGTACTCCAATGGCCATCACAATGACATCTGCACCCATTCCCCGGGTCGCTTCTTTCACAATCTTCTCCAGATCTTCTTTCTCTGGATCTACTACTCTATCCGCGCCTAATTCCAAAGCAATCTGTCTTCTCATTTCATTAGGTTCACTGACAATGACCTGCTTCGCTCCGGCAATCTTCGATAACTGCATATGCATCAGACCAATGGGACCTGCCCCCACGATCAGAACTGAATCATTGAAGCCTGTCCCTGCATTTTTCAGCCCTCTGATGCAGCAGGCAAGTGGCTCAATTAAAGCTCCCGCTGTGAAGGATACCTGCTTAGGAAGTTTTATCACGTTGCCGCTTTTCATCGCGATTTCTGGTATCAGGACATATTCTTCGAAGCCGCCGTTAAATTCATACCCAATTGCCTTACGGTTCATACAGGCATTCTCCCGCCCCTCCAGACAAGCCGGACAGGAACCACAGGGAATTACATTCGCTATGGAGACTTTATCTCCGACCTCAAATCCTGTTACGTTTTTCCCCACCTCTGCAATGACTCCACACATCTCATGGCCGATAACGGATGGATAACGTACACCCTTTGTCTTTGCCCCTGTCAATATTCTCATATCCGTTCCACAGATAGCCGCCTTCTTCATCTCCAAAAGCATCTCATCATCACCGATCTCCGGCTTAGGCAGCTCTGTGGGAGCAAAATCATTTGGTGCATTTAATACAACTGCTTTCATATCTATTCACTCCTTTTTCTTAACTTGATTGAATCATATCATACTTGAAAAATATTTTCAATCTATTATTTTAATTTTGTAAAATATTTTCACTCGTTTGTCTTATAAAACACCTATATTCCTTTACTTTACTAACAAAGTTTATCCTTTTATCTTTATTTTAAAAAATATTTTTCAATTTTATATGTTTGATTTTTTCTATTTTCGTCAATACTATTGTAATTTTTTTTCAACACAAGAATAGCGAGTTTTGCTTTTGAAACATGCGCCCACATCGGTCGCATCGCGACATCTACCTCTTACGCCGCAATGTGCATCCCGCCCGGAGGGCTTTTTGTGATATAGGGAACAAAGTTTTCTGTATCATAAAAAAATCCTGTGAAAAGAGAAGCATCTTTTCACAGGATTTTCTATTCTTTGTATACGTAATTTCACACACTTAGCACTGTGCTTTATATCTTTTAATCATTTCTTTCATTGCTGGCACATCTTCATGCAGCTTTAAAATCGTGCTTCCAACGAATGCTGCATCTCCGCCCGCATCCTTTACCATCTTTACGTCCTCCGGGGCATGTACTCCCACACCGCAATAGATAGGACGTTCGATTCCACAGTCTCTTAAATGCTGGATACAGTCTTTTAATGTCGGATAATCTGGATTGATATTCCCGTTCGGCTTCGCCTGCATATAAACAAATCCATTGGAAGCCTTTGCTGACTCGATTTCCTCCGGCAGCATATGGAACTGCACGTAACAGGATACTTTCAGTCCGCTTGCTATGATTTCATTCTTGATTGTCTCATCCTTCAATCCGACCATCAGTACATCCTCAAAATCATTTTCCTTGCAGAATTTAATAAAACGTTCTGTCCCAATCTCTTCAATCGTGTTCTCATATGCCAGTACGAGGAAATGTACCTCTGGGAGACGCTCTTTAATGCGCACCATGCTTTCCATATATTTCTCGTAATCATCGCAGACCTCTAAGGCTTTTGCCATTCTGTCTGCTATGTATTCTCCCTCCAGATAAGGATTACGGGATGGAAAATCGATTTCCATCATGCGGCATCCTGCATCTGCGTACTCAATTGCGGTCTGATAGCTGCTCTCCAATGTAGGATAGCCGTTAGATAAGTATAAAATTACTTCCATTTTTATTCTCCTTTATATGCCTTGATAAATAACTCTTTTAACTCTTCAATGGTCGGGATGATCGGATTCGTCTTGGTACAGCCGTCTGCCTTTGCCATCTCTGCCATCTCTTCCAGGATGGACATATATTTTTCTTCATCCGGGATAATTTCTTTAAATGCATGAGGAATGTTCAGTTCTTTGTTCAGAACATCTACCATTGCTGCCAGGTCCTCGCCTCCTGCTTTCTGCGCAAATTCCTTATAGATCCTAGCTGCCCGCTCGTCTCTGCTGTTGAAGCGGATGATATAAGGAAGGAGCATTGCATCTCCTAATCCATGTGCTGTATGAAAATAGCTGCCCAGTGTATGAGCCATGGAGTGTACGATTCCAAGTGAAACATTGGTAAATGCAAGTCCTGCTGCCATAGATGCATTTAACATTGTTTCTCTGACCTGCATATCATTTCCGTCTTTATATGCCTTGGGCAGATTTTCCATAATATCGAGGGCAGCCTGGGTCGCAAGGACATCTCCTATATAATTTGCACGGGTTGATGCTAACGCTTCTAATGCATGTGTCAGAGCATCCATTCCTGTCTCTGCTGTAATTCGAGGAGGCATAGAACGTGTTACCTCTGGGTCGCAGATTGCAATGTCCGGCATCATTTCCATATTTCCGATTCCATGCTTAATTCCTGTTTCGGTATCAGAGATTACTACAGAACGGGATACCTCACTTGCGGTTCCAGCCGTTGACGGAATACAGCAGAATATTGCTTTTTCCCTGAGTTTCGGGAACTCATTCGGAGGGAGGAGCGCTTCCAGAGAGTCCAGCTCTGGGTGTTCATAGTATACCCACATCGTCTTCGCTGCATCCATAACGGAACCACCACCCAATGCAATAATCAGGTCTGGTCCGAATTCCTGCATTTCTTTTGCACCGCGCATAACAGTCGCAAAGGAAGGATCTGGCTCTACCCCTTCTATTACCTGTGTTTCGGCACCGATTTCAGCAAGATATTCTTTTACTTTATCCAGGATTCCGCTTTTTACCATACTGCTGCCACCGATTACGATAGAAGCTTTTTGGGTACTGATTGCTTTTAAATGCTCCAGACAGCCCTCACCAAAGAGCAACTGGCTTCCTGCTAATTTCATTGGTCTCATCATAACTCATCATCCTCTTTTCTTTTATTTCAATCCATCCATTACTTCTTTTACCAGGTCATAAGAAATCGGGTTCGTCAGGATTCCACCCTCTTTTAGGCTGGAACCGATGATTGCTCCATCTGCGATTTCCATCTGTGCTTTGATATTGGAAGCCTTCACTCCGCTTCCTGCGAGTACCGGAATCCGAACAACTTTTTTCACGCGTTGAATCATATCAAGCGGCGTTTCTTCCCCAATGACACTTCCTGTCACAATAATTCCATCGGCGCCATTGTCTGCTGCTTCCTTTGCAGACTGTTCGATGGTGATATACGGAAGCAGCATATGGGCATGTTTTACTTGGACATCTGCTAATATCTTCACATGCTCCAGGCCAAGCTGCTTTCTGAACTCCACACATTCCCTTGCTGCCGGATGAATGATTCCATCTGAGAATACCACGGTATCTACAAAGACCGGTACACGAATAAAGTCTGCACCTGCCATACCTGCTATGGAAAGAGAAGCCTTACAGTCATTGAATGCCGCATCAATTCCAATCGGAATCTTCACATTCTGTCTCACCGCATATGCCGCTGCACTCAATGCCGCGATCTGAGCAGTCGTCAGCAATGCTGTAAACGGGGTGTCCCCCATGTTTTCCACAATCACCGCATCCACTCCGGCTTTCTCCAACGTAACTGCATCTGCTACCGCATGATCAATGATCTTTTGAAAGTCACCATCAAACCCTGGTGTCCCAGGCAGCGGAAGACAGTGCACCATTCCAATCACCGTTGTATCCCCAACCTTCAATATATCCTGACTACTCATCGTCTGTCACCTTTCCTTTCCTGTCTTTTACCTGTCATGGTATTACAATTTCCAAGCCATAGTCTGTTCAATATACCAGCCAAACTACTCGTACTATTTCCAACAAAAAACTTCCATTTGCCACCTTCTTATCCCCAATTGTCAGAATCGAGGATATCCGGTGTGCAAGAGGGCCTGCCCCTATGAACGGCTGAACCGGTAGATTCCTTCGAGCGCCACCCGGCACAGCAGGTCTTCTGCATCTGTCCTTGCCTGTCCCTGGAGAGTTTCTTTCAGGTTCTCTAATACGGTAGTCATGGTCACGATACTTGTCTTCACTCCCATAAGTCTTCCCACGGTCAGCATACATGCAGATTCCATATCGATTCCGATTACTTTTAATTTCTTCAATTCTTCAAACGTCTGTGTCATATCTCTCCCCCATTCCAGTGAGAATCGGGAATCGTGCATTTTGCTGTAGAATCCATCCATGGTGCAGTTCAGCCCATTTCTGTACTCTGCTCCCATATCTACTACGGTCTGGTTCATACAATTGACCAGATCGATATCTGCAACTGCCGGGTAGGTCATGTCAACATAGGAACCACTTGTGCCTTCTCTTCTCATCGCCGCGATCGGAATGATGAACTTTCCAAGCATGTCATCCTCCAGGGCCATGACAGTTCCCATGCGGACAGCTACCTCCATCCCGCATTCATACATCTCTTCCATGGCAATGGCCGCGGACGGTGCCCCGATTCCGGTGCTGGTCACGGTGATTTCCACCCCTTTGTAGGTTCCAGTGTAGGTATTGAATTCTCTTTTAAAAGCTACCTTCTGCGGATTCTCCAAATATTGCTTCAATACTTCTACTCTCCACGGGTCTCCGGAAAATAGTACATATTTTGATATATTAGATCGATCCGCTCCTAAATATAATGTGCTCATGACTGGCCTCCCTTTTTTACCTGTTGGTATTTCTCTAAAAACGCTTCCTCTGTGGGAAGATTGGTACAGCATCCTTCTTTCTGAAGTACGAACCAGGACAAAACACTTCCCATCACACAGCATTCCTTTGAAGGTTCCCTGTTCAGGTAACCGTACAGGAAACCTGCCATATAGGAATCTCCTGATCCGGTTGCATCTACTACCTGCTCTACCGGACAGATACCGATTTTTTCGATTTTCACACCATCGTCTGTGCGCTCATAACAGATGCTCCCGTCTTTCCCCATCGTTGTCACGATGATGTCTACTTCTCCGATTTCAAAGAGCTCCGTAATATCCTTAAATCCATAAAGCTCTTCAATAATCCCACGCTCTACCTCATTTGTGAAAATAATCTTGCTCCCCGTCAAAAGTTCTTTCAAGAACTCCTCTGGAAATGCATCGAAATCATCTTTCATTCCAAATACAACGGGAACATTGTATTTTTTACATTGCCTGAAAAACACCTCATTATCTTGTCTGGACGCTACTGTTATCACGCCGAGACGGGCCTTTTCGAACAGAGAGTCCTCCATCTTCCCTGCAAATTTTCCATCCATAGCACCTGGATAGAAAATCGTAATATGATCGTTGTTATTGTCCTGCAGAAGATAGCAGATAGAAGTGATTTCGTCCTCAAGTACCTCGATACCATCAAGCGGAACGTTGCCATCTTCCAGGAATCTCTTAAAGCCGTTCGCCTCATAGTCACCGCCTACCCTAAGAACAGGCAGAGACTTCTTCCCAAGCCTGCTGAGTGCATAGGCAATATTGACAGAACAGCCGCCGTACTGAATCTGGCTGTTGTTCTTATTCGTGACAAGAGAGGTGAAACCGATCTTCGCAGGTGAGGCTATTTTGATGATATGGTCCATGCTGACATATCCACTGGTAATCACGTCATACTCTTTCATACTTGTTTCCTTTCCTGCCGGGATCATAACGTCCCTTCATCCAGCATTTGGAACAATGTTTCTGTATCAATCACATGTCCCAGATATTTATTGATATCCTCCAGGTGTACCTGGTTGACCGTCTCTGAGTTCGTCGCCACACAGTCGCTGATGACATATCCCTCATAATCCAAATAAAATGCATCCGTCACCGTCGCCCTAATACAGCAGTTGGTCTTTGTTCCCACGATAATGACATTCTTCACATCATGCTCGCGGAGCACCAGATCCAGATCTGTGGAGAAGAAACCGCTGTAGCGTCTTTTCTTGATGACATAATCCGATTCCAGTACCGGCAGCATCGGGTCGATTTCTTCTCCTCCACTGCCCTCGATGCAATTCGGACGCATTGCGGCGGCCTTCCGGTCAAATTTTCCTTTCCGGTTGCAGTGCTGAAGGAACACGATCAACACGTCCTTCTCTCTGCACTTATCTAACACCCTGCGAATCTTTGGAAGGATCTCCCGATTCTGGGGATAGAACACAAGCCCCTGAGGGTCTGTAAAATCCTTCACCATATCCACAATCAGCAGTGCTGTCTTTCCCATAAACGCGCCTCCATTCTCTTCCACATTCTACAGTTCGTTCTTGAATCCACGTACCTTCACATTCTTGTACTTGACGATGGATACCACAGCCAGCACAGTCACCATGATGATATATGGGATAATGTCAAACAGTCCGGCAGCCGGTCCTGCATAGATACTTAGGTTCACCGCCAGCGCTCTTGCCACGCCGAACAAAATCGCATAAAGAGAAGATAATACCGGCCGTCCCTGCCCACAGTAAATTGCAGCTATGGCAATAAATCCACGTCCTGCCGTCATATCGTTGGTATAGAGTCCCAGACGTTCTACTGAGAGATTCACTCCTGCAAGTGCACAGCAGAACGCACCAATCAGGACTGCCGCATATTTATAAAAGTTTGTCTTGATACCAAGACTCTTTGCAGAGTCTTCATTCTCTCCGACTACACGTACATAGATACCGAATTTTGTCTTATACATCAGCACGGAGAATGCCGCGATTCCGATAAATGCCAGATAGGTAATCGGCGGATGCCCGCTCAAAATACTTCCGATAATCGGTATGTCCTTAACGAAAGGAATATTGATCTTAAAATTCGCAATATTCACATTGGTCAGGTTGATATTTGCCGTCTCCATCATCTTCATAACAAAGCCTGCAATAGCTGGCGCAATCAGGTTGATAGCAAGACCTACGACAATAACATTTCCTTTGTAGGTAATACCCATGACCGAAAAGACCAGACCATAAATCAAGGTAGTCACAATTGATAACAGGATTGCCAACGGCAGACTCCCGGTAAAGAACATGACCAGTGTTGCAACGAATGCACCGTTGAGCATCATACCCTCCAGCGCGATATTGAGCACATTTGCTTTATATGCGAACATACCACCTATAACACAGAGGATGATCGGCGTACTGTGATAAACAGTATCGTACAGAATGTTATTGAGTAATTCCATTATGCAGCCCCCTCTCTTTTCTTTGCACTCTTCTTACGGAATGAAAAGTTCGTCCGCTCGGAGATGAATTTTACTGCCAGGAAGAGGATGATCAATCCCTGGATCAACGCTACGATTTCTTTTGGAACGCTTGTATACATGTTGATATTGTCACTTCCTGTTTTCAGTGCTGCATAAAAGATTGCCGCGATCAGGATTCCTCCCGGAGAGTGTCCGCCCAGGAGTGCGATCAGCATACCATCCCAGCCAAGTCCCGGTGTACCGGAAAAGCTCAAGGTATACTTGAACTGTTCGCTCATCATATAACCTGCACCCGCGATTCCTGACAGAGCACCACTGATCAGCATCAGAATAATCGTCTTCTTTGCCACATTCATGCCGGCAGCCTCTGCGAATTCCGGGTTCTTGCCGATTGCTGTCAGCTCATATCCCAGCTTAGATTTCTTCATTACAATATACATGATGATCAGAACAATGATTGCAATCACAAAGAACATCGTAAGTCTGGAGCGTCCGAACCTGGAGAACATGGCGCTCTCCTGGATGGTCGGTGTCGCAACATAACCAGAACTCAAATCACGGAATACTCCCGTTGACAGGAATTCCAGTGCCTTTGCCATCGCATAGTTCAGCATCAGAGTCACTACCATCTCATTGACCTTACATTTCGCCTTCAAAAGTGCCGGAATCAATGCAAATGCCATACCGCACAGAATACCGACTGCAAAGCAGATCAGCTTATGTACCAGCGGATTCATGCCTGTAATATAAGCTCCTGCGATTCCTGCAAAGAAACCTCCCAACAGCATCTGGCCTTCCACACCCATGTTATACAGATTGGCTTTGAAGGTCACTGCAATTGCCAGACCTGTCAGAATCAGCGGAGATGCATAGTGCAGTGTATTCATGAATCCGGTCGAGGTCAGGAAGGACTTCTTTAAAAGAATCCAGTATGTCTCAAGCGGGTTCTCACCGATACATGCAATGACAATGCCTCCAATGACGAACGCCAGAAGAATCGGCAGTACAGAATTGATTACATTTCTTAAGATATTCCCTTTTTTATTCATGAGCTGCCTCCTTTTTCTCAGGCTGTATTCCGGCCATCAGAAGTCCGATACTTGCCGTTGTTACCTCGTTCTGGCTGACACGTCCCGAAATTTTCCCCTTGTACATGACAATCATGTTATCTGAAAGGCTTAAGATCTCTGAAAGTTCACTGGATACAAGGATGACTGCATTCCCCTCATCACGGAACTTCAAAATCTGTTTGTGAATGAATTCGATAGAACCAATATCGACTCCTCGTGTCGGCTGACATGCGATCAAAAGCTTTGGACCTGCGGAAAGCTCCCTGGCCACAATGATCTTCTGCGCATTTCCACCTGACAGACTGGATACATTTCCATTCAAATCACCGATACGTATATCAAACTCCTCAATAAAATGATCTCGTTTAGCTTTGATTGCTTTCTGATCGAAAATCCCTCTCTTACATACATCCGCATTTCCGTGATAGCCTGCGATACAGTTCTCTGAAATATTCATATCACCACACAAGCCCTGTGCATATCTGTCCTCTGGGATGATGCCCACCCCTTCCTTTCTGAGTTGTGCAGGCCATTGGTTCGTGATATCTTTCCCTAAAAATGTAATGGTTCCTTTTGTTGATTCCATTAGACCGGTCATCAGTTTCACAAGCTCTGACTGCCCGTTTCCCTCTACACCTGCAACGCCTAAGATTTCTCCCTTATGTACCTTAAAAGATAAATCCGATACCACTTCTTTTCCATAATCGTTGATGGTGCACAGATTTTTTACTTCATATATGACTTCATCCGAAATTGGTTCTTTTCTTTCATTACTTACGGTCAATACAACATTTCTTCCGACCATCATCTGGGCGAGCTCGGACTCGTTGGTATCCTTTGTCTTCACATGACCGATGACCTTGCCCTGCTTGATGACCGTAACGCTGTCACTTAGTTCCATCACCTCACGCAGCTTGTGCGTGATTACAATAATTGTCTTCCCCTGCTTTTTCATGTTCTTAAGACTGACCATCAGGTCATCCACTTCCTGCGGGGTAAGCACTGCCGTAGGCTCATCCAGAATCAGGATGTCTACATTGCGGTAAAGCATCTTGAGGATCTCCACCCGCTGTCTTCCACCTACGGAAATATCCTCGATCTTATCCAGAGGATTCAGTTCAAAATGATATTCATCAATTAGCTTCTGTACTTTTTCTATCTCTGTCTTTGCATCAACAAAAGGACTCTTTCCCTTCTTAATCTCGACACCAAGCAAAATATTCTCATACACGGTAAGGCTGGGCACCAGCTTAAAATGCTGGTGCACCATGCCGATCCCATTTGCTATTGCATCAATGGGGCTGTTCATCTGGACTTCTTTGCCACGAATCAGGATTTTCCCACTGGTAGGCTGCAATAAGCCGTAGAGCATATTCATAAGTGTCGATTTTCCGGCGCCGTTCTCTCCGACGATACATTTGATCTCCTGTTCTTCCACGCTCAGGCTGATTTTGTCATTCGCCGTAAAATCACCGAACTTTTTCGTCAGATCAACCACTTCTATCATGCTCATATGTATACCCTCGTTTCTGATTAGTCTACTTGATTGTTACATTTTTGCAGGTTGATGGGTCAAGCTTTTCCCCAACCTGTGCATTTGTTACCTCAATGGAGCCATCTGCAATTTTTGCTTTCAGGTCATCAATATATGTCATGATTTCATCCCATTTTGCTTTTGCTTCATCGGTATCTGCCAATGCTTTTTTAATCTGGGTCAGGTCTGTAATGTCTGTAGCACCTGATGCCAATGAGAAGGTCTGCAGTCTGTCAATATCGTTGATCTTACCGTCTACATATGCCTTTGTGATATCAAATACAGGAACAGATGTGTTCTTGATTACACTTGTCAGGATATATCCCGGCTGCATATCATCTTTATCAGCGTCCACATGAATCGCAAGTTTGCCTTCCTCTTTTGCTTTGGATGCAACACCATCTCCAACGCTTCCAGCTACTGCATATACCAGGTTTGCTCCCTGATTATAATAAGTTCCTGCGATGGTGCTTCCTGTTGCAGGATCTGAGAAGCCGGCATCATATTTTGCATAGTAATCATAGTTCACGCCGAGGTCCTCTGCTGCTTTGTTGATTCCTTCTACAAATCCATCAGAGAAAACTGTAATTCCGTTAGAATTCGTTCCACCTACAAATCCGATAGCACGTCCGCCCTTATCCAGATCTGTGAACTTATAGTTTTCAGCCGGAAACAGGACATCTTTATTTTCCAATACCTGTACGCCCAGAGCTCCTGCGATGTAGGATGCCTCGTGAACATCGAACAATGCACAGATGACATTGTCGTGAATGACCTTTCCGTTCTCATCCTGGTTCGGATTGTCGTTGACACATACGAAAGTAGTATCTGGATACATCTCTGCGATCGGCTGTGATCCGCCTACACCCTTGATCAAAGCGTCAAAGTCATACTCCAGATTGAAGATTACGTTATATCCGTCCTCTGCCAGTGCTTCAAGTGCTGCCGGAACTCCGTTCGTAGGCTCTACAACCTTATACTCTACCCCGAGCTCCTTCGCTGCCTTCTTGGCACCTTCCACTGCGGTCTGGTTGTAACCATTGTCGTTCTGTCCTGCGGAGTCACAGACGATTGCGATCTTTGCGTCCGTTTTCTTTCCTGAGTCCGCGCTCTTCTCATCCTTGCCTCCGCCGCAGGCTGTCAGACATCCCACTGTCATAGCTGCTGCTAACAACACACTCAAAATTTTCCTGCTTCTTTTCATAATGTTCCTCCTTTTTCTTGCTTTTGCTTTTATTTGACCTGCTCAATATAGAATTTATATTGATCCGTCCGATAGTAACATTTGAAGCTTTCAATCGGCAGCTCCCGGCCCTGTACAACGCCGTATGTTGTACTTTCGAATAGAATTACCGGCATTTGTTCATCAATATCGAGATATTCTGAAATCTCCTCTTCCGCCAAGACCGCTTCTATAGTCCTTCTTGACTTTGCGAACTTGACACCATATTGCTCCGCAAGAAGATCATAAAGAGACTGCGTGTTAAAATCATATCTCTCGATACCCGGAAACAGACGGCGGGGCAGATAGGTAATCGTATAATTCAGCGGCTCTCCATCAGCCATGGTGATCCTTTCCAGACGAAACAGCTCGTCCCCTATCGCAGTATTCAGAAGCCTGGCTCTCTTTGCATCTGCCGGAACGATCTCGCTTGCTGTTACCTTCTTGGAGGGATTCCTTCCCAGCCGGATGACATCGTCGGTACAGCTCGTAATTGCAAACAGGTTCTGACTATAGTCATCACTCTTCACGTAGGTCCCCTTGCCTTGTACCTTATATAGATACCCGCCAGCAACTAATTCGTCGATTGCCCTTCTCACCGTAATCCGGCTGACCTGATACTGTTCCATCAATTCCCGTTCGCTCGGAATGGGACCGTCAGGCTCAAACTCTTCTTCCTCGATTTTTTGAATCAGTTCACGTTTGAGAGCAAAATACTTTGGTACACGTTCTTCTTCCATTCACTTCCTCCCCTCATTGATGTTATGTCGTCATGTCGTCATAACCAGTTGTAATTATATAATAATCCAATCTTTCAAAAAGTCAACACCTTTCACAAGTTTTTATTATTATTAAAATCATTTTTGTTTATTTTCACATATTTTATGATTATAATTTGTGAAATCTGCCAGATAAAATTTTTCTACAAAAAAAGAGAGAAGGCGTTCTATCTGAAATCCTTCTCTCTTCATTCTTATATTTCTTGTTCCAATACTTAGCTTCTTACATGGCGACCTGGTCGATATAGAACTTATATTTATCCGTCCGGTAATAGCACTTAAAATTCTCAATCGGCATCTCCTGTCCATTCACTTCCCCATATGTGGTACAGCCGAACAGAATCACCGGCATGCCCGGCTCAATATCCAGATACTCCGCGATCTCATCCTCCACAAGCACCGCCTCTACGGTCCTTCTCGCCTTTGTCAGATTCACATGGTATTCTTCTCCCAATACCTGATACAATGATTCCTCGGCAAAATGATGCTTCTCGATTCCCGGAAACAGTTTCACCGGCAGATAAGTCAACGTATAATTTAACGGCTCTCCATTTGCATACAGGACACGTCCCAACTGAAATACTTGGTCCGTGTCTGTCAAATTCAGTGCCTTTGCCCTTTTCTTATCCGCTGTTAAAATCTCCGAAACAATGACCTGCTTTGTAGGTGTCATTCCCATATTACGTACCGCCTGGGTACAGCTCACAAGAGAAAACAGATCATTGCTCTTCTCATCTGTCTTCACATAAGTCCCCTTCCCCTGGACCTTATAAAGATATCCTTCTACCACCAGCTCATCTATCGCCTTCCGCACTGTGATACGGCTGACCTGGTACTGCTCCATTAACTCTCGTTCACTCGGGATTGGTCCATCCAGTGTGTATTCCTCCATCTCAATCTTACGGATAATCGCCTTTTTTAACTGATAATACTTTGGCACTCGTTCCTCGTTCATAGCTTTCCTTCCTGTTCCTATACTGTCCCATCTGATTCTTTTTACGTTGTAATACACGGGACAACTTTTATATAGATTGTACCACAAATATGGAACTCGTGAAATACCTCTCGCAGTATTTGAGAGTATGTCTTATCAAGCTTTCTCTATTCCCTTTGAATCAAGATAAAAGGCGCATCCTATCATGCGCCCTTCCCTTATCCTCTTAAATATTCCCCTTTGAAATATTCCGCCAGATTCAATATGATCTTTTCTATATCCAGAACTGTCACGATCTCACCGTCATGCTGAATCAGTTTTTTCTCTGTCCACATACCATCTGCTTCTGTCTCAGGCTTTTGAATCTCCTGTACGGATTGTGTATTCAAAATATAAGGCTCCCCATAACATAGGATTCCAATCTGATAATCCTGATACGCAAAGATAATGACAACCTTCCTTTTTTCGATGTAGACCTCTTCCTTCAGAGATAGTACCGGTACGATTTCGCCTTTATAATTACACACGCCTGCAAAATACGAAGGCAGACATGGCATCTTTGAAATCTGCATTTCAGGACATAACTCTTTCACCACCGAGAATTCAAAGGCAAACGTCTTATCTGCGCCCTTCACGCAAAGCAAATCATAAACATTGTCTATTCCCATACATTTCCTCTTTCATACAAGCGCAGCATAATTTCCAGATCCAGGGCTGTGCAGATTCTTCCTGTCCCCATGATGCTCATTCCACTGACTCCGGTCTTCCGTCTGAAATCAACTCCGAACAGTGGTGGGAGTTGTTTCACCACGATCCGTTTCTGTTCATACAGACCATCCACTAGAACACAGCCTTCTTTTTCTGTTCCTCTGGCATATATAATTGTAGCATCCTCCGGTGTAGTCCCCTCTATATGAAAAAACTCTCGCAAATCGATGAGAGGCACCATCCGTCCCTCAAACAGCATATAAGTACGCCCGTTGATTTCACGCACTCCCGGATCATTCTCCCTATATTCCAAAAACCGATGTACATATCTTGCGGGCAGCGAAAAACGGTAGTCCTCCACGCGGAAACGGACACATTCCATAGTCGCCAGAGTCAAAGGGACAACTAACGTGAATGTGCTCCCGCGCCCCTTCTCACTATCGATATATAGATTTCCTCCGGCGTTTTCCAAGACATTCTTGACCACATCCAGACCAACACCACGGCCCGAATACTCTGTCACTTCTTCCTTCGTCGTAAATCCAGGGTGCAGAATCATGTTCAGGATTTCTGATTTGGTATATTCTTCCTGAGGTTTAGTCAGCAGTCCCATATCCCGGGCCCTCGCCAAAATCTTATCACTATCCAGACCTTGACCGTCATCGGAAATGGTAATCATGACCTCCCCCACAGTGCTTTCTACAGAGAATTTAATCTTCCCTTTTCTTGCCTTTCCAGCCGCTGCCCTCTCCTGGGGTGACTCTATCCCATGATCCACTGCATTCCGAATCAGATGGAGCAGAGCCTCTGAAACATACTCCACAACACTCTTGTCTGCTTCAATATCTCCACAGCTTACCTCAAAATCGACCTCTTTATTCTCATCGCGGCAGATGTCCCTGAGTATCCTACGTAGCTTCGGCACAATTCGCTCAAGTGGGACCATACGCATCTCCATGACCGTATGCTCCACATCACCGATCAAACGATTAATTTGATGGGCAGCCCCTTCCTTGATGTCCTTCATCCCGTTCTCATCCAGTTGAATCTCCAGAGTCATGATCTGAATAATCATCTCCCTTGCGAGGTTCTGCAGCTTATCTAAGCGGTCGCTTCGCACATTGAGAAATTCCAGCTCTGAATTTCCCTGTGGCGCTGCCGGTCTGGGGGCTTTTTGCTTCCCACACGGACTGCTCTCCTTTTGGGCAGCCTTATCCTGCATGACCTCACAGCTTTCCACAAATAATCCCTGGCTCAAAGCTGTCAGGACAGCTTCTTTTTGTTCACTCTCAAACCGGATATAAATTCCATGCTTCCCAATCTCTTCCGCTTGGTCCTGAGCATGTTCCAAATCCTCGGGATACGACTCCAAATCTGTACACATGCCCTTCACCTGGCGTATTAGCATAAAAGCGCGAAGATGCTCCATCCTGCATCCCTCCGCGAACCTCACCCGGACTATAGTTCCTGGCCTTTTCAACATCTCGGAAGAAGGGGCCCACTGTGGTTCCTCCTGTGAGGCTGCTGCAATACCGGACGCGGGTTCCCTGCTAACATCATTCAGATATTTTGTAACCTCATCAAGCAGGGACTCCGTGCTTCCAGGTTGATATTCCTCATCTGACATCCGTTCCATCTCGTCCTCTATAAAATCTAAAAAACGATAGAGCAGATCGAACATCTCCTGCTGTACACCTTCAATCCCACCGGCCTGTTCTCTAAAATAAGAGAACAGATCCTCCATCTTGTGTGCCAGCGAAGAAAGATCCTTTAATCCCATCATTGCGGATGAACTTTTCAGAGTATGCATCACCCTGAAAATACTGTGTATCTCACTTTCCGAAAAAGCATTCTCCTTTTCTGCATTCAAAAGAGTCTCATTCAACTGTCCTGTCAGCTGCCTGGCCTCCAATAAATACACTTCCAACATTTCCTGTGCATCCGCATCAAAGTATCCCATTTTCCCACTCCGTCTGTTCTATGTCCTCAAACCATACACTGCGGTTCTTTCCGTGTCTTTTCCCATAGTATAAAGCTTTATCAGCACATGCAATACACTCTTCAATCCCCTCCTGCTGACCGTACACATGAAGTCCCAGCGTCAGCGTACAGGAAAACTCATCTGCTTTATTTGTGATGCGGAACTGTTCCACATCGTTACGAATCGACTCACTGACTGCCATTGCCTCTTTTTCCGTCACATTAAAAAGAATGATCAGAAATTCTTCGCCGCCCCAGCGCACCACTCTGTGCATCCTGCAGTGAGCCTCCATAATACTGGCTATACAGACCAGGGCCATATCTCCTGCTTCATGTCCATAGGTATCATTAACCAGCTTAAAATCGTCGATATCAGCCAGAATGACAACATTCTTTTTCTCCTCTACCCGAATCTCCTTAATGTCATCCAACAAATCGCCTACTACATATCTGCGGTTATATAATCCTGTAAGCCCATCCCGGAAGGCAAGCTCATTGAGCCTGTCCATATTAGACTTTAACTCCATATTCATCCGGTTTAATTCGTCCTTCTGCTTCTTTAACTGCAGATGTGTGATCACACGTGATTTCAGTTCACTCTTTGAAAAGGGCTTCTTTATGTAATCACAAGCCCCCACTTCAAAACCTTTCACAACATCATCATCTGTATCTTTAGATGTTAAAAAAAGGATGGAGGCATTGTTCTGATCTCTCGTCTTTAAATCTCGAAAGAGGTGAAAACCATCTTTATCAGGCAGGACCACATCCAAAAGAATCAGATCGGGCTGATACCGTTCAATCTTTTCCAGGGCTTCTTCTCCTGTATGTGCTTCACACAAGAAAAATGGCGTATCCTCAAGAGCCGCCCGGATCTGCTGACAGATCATCAGGCTGTCATCTACCGCCATTACAATTTGTTTACTTTCCGTTTCCATGCTTATCCCTCCATCTAATGTGTCCACAATCGAAGTCCTGATGCTGTCCTATATATAAATGACTGACTGTCTGACCGTTCTGACCTCCAGTGTTCCATTCTCTGACAAAAACGTAATCGTTCTGCCATGGCTTCCCCCGGTATCTTCCCCGACAAGCCTGATTCCTTCCTCTTCCAGTGCCCGTTTCACATTCTTTACGTTCCAATATCCGATATTCCAATTCTGTTCAGCGGTACTGAACATCTTGGCACCCCCTGCGATTTTAGCAGTCAGATGTTTTTTCTCTGCTCCTTTACGGCAGATTTCCTGCACAAGCCTGTGCGTCCCTTCTACCGCAAACTTATATTCATTTTCCTGATGAAGCGACTGATGCTTATCCGGCAGGATGACATGGGCCATTGCCGCGACTTTATGCTTCGCATCATACAGGCATACACCGACACAAGACCCTAAGGCATATGAGACTAACGCCTGACCACATGCAGCCGTCTTTCCTTCGGCAATTCCCACCACAATTTTTTCCATAATTACTCCCTGAGCTTATTGAGCATCGCGGACATCGACTCTCTCTCCGGCCAGAAGAGTATCCGGCCGACAAAGGATGCCTCTCCCATGCGGAATACATTCTCAATCAGCAGCACATCGTCACTTACCTTGATATGTCTGGCCAGCGGCACTCCTAAGATTGCTCCGCCCATATCCACACACATATCCGGCACAGATACATCTGTCTCCATTCCCGTCACCTGGGAGAGAGCGCGTATATAGGACCCGCACATAATATTCCCGAGTTCACTTAAAACAGACCGTTCCATCTCATCAAGGGAAGTCAGGTTGCGCTCCTTTTTCTCCAGCATTCCATCCAGCACGGCCCGTGTGAACGCCTCATCCATCAAGAATAAGAACATCCCTTTCAGCTCACCGAATACACGAATCAAAATTCCTGCCTGAACATCTTCCTGAATATCCAATTCACTAAATACATCCTGGTACTTTACAAAACGTACCATTGGAATACCAACCTCAAAGGGATGCTCCATCATGACTGCCAAAGATGCAACTGCATTCCCCGTCCCTATATTCCCCAGCTCTTTCAAAATATCCTTTGCCACATTATCCAACTCTGCATAATTTTCCATCTGCGTCCCCTTCTTCCGCCTTTACAGTTCGAACTGCTCCACCAGTTCTTTCAAAATCTGCGCCTGTGCCGACAGCTCTTCACTGGCTGCAGCACTTTCCTCGGACGTAGCTGAGTTCCCCTGTACAATATCGGATATCAGTTCTACACTCTTTCTGATCTGGGCAACCGCATCCGCCTGCTGCTCTGAAAGTTCTGATATATTGCCCACCATATCATTGACTGTCTGTGCGCCCTCTACAGAACTCTGCAGCGTTTGTGCAGTCATCTGTGATGCCTCATATCCCTCACGCACTGCCTCTGTATTCTTCTCGACAAGCTCCGCTGTCAGCTTAGAAGCACCTGTCGTCTTAGCCGCAAGCCTGCGCACCTCTCCTGCCACGACCGCAAAGCCTTTTCCTGCTTCTCCCGCTCTGGCCGCCTCTACAGAAGCATTGAGAGCCAGGATATTCGTTTGAAATGCAATATCTTCTATCTCTTTGACAATACCTGTGATTTCTTTTGAGTTCTCCTGAATCTGTCTGATGCTCTCTTTCAGCTTAAGCATCTGATTATTATTCTCAAGAATCTGATTTCCTACCTTAGCCGCGTATTCACTGGATTTGGCCGCATTATCTGCGTTGGTGCTCACACTCTCAGCAATCTCATTGATACTTGCCGCAAGCTCCTCGATTGAACTTGCCTGTTCCGAAGCCCCCTGGGCCAATACCTGGGCGCCATTGGAGACCTGCTCAGCACCACCTGAAACCAGTTCAGCACTGCTGCTGATCTGCTGGATGGAATTTCGCAGCATCTTCCCGATCATCTCCATGGATTCGCCAACTCTGATAAAATCGCCTTTAAACTGGAATGAGGTGTCATAATTCAGCTTTCCATTTCCTAAGGCATACAAGCCTCTTTGAATCTCAGATACATATGAATCCAGTGTCTTAGCCGTCGAGCGGATGTCATCGGCAAGATTCCCGAACTCATTCTTAGAAGTGTATGACAGATCGATACGCAGCTGGCCATTCGAAATCTGATTGGCAGCACGTTTTACTTCTTTTACAGGTGTTACAATGCTCCTTGTGATTCCGATGCATAGAACTACCGTACAAAAAACACAAACAACAGCAAGTCCCAGAATAAACAAAAGAATCTGCTTGTTTGAAAATGTTGTATCCGTAAGACTCTCCTGCACGTCCTCGTCGGATGCATCGATTACACCATTCAAAAGTGTCCTCACCTTTTCCGTCTGCGGTTCATACTCATTAAAGTATATCTGACATGCGGTCGTCTTATCTCTCCGCTCTAAACAGTTTATCAGCTTGTCTCTGATTACTCTTAAACTTTCAAACTCCTCCACATAGGCTTCTACATGATTCTTCCCGCCTGCATAGCCCTTTTTAAGCTTTTCAATTCCCACTTCTGCCTTCGATGCAGCCGCCTTTGTATTCTCCAGATATTCTGCTTCATTCACTTCGTTCTCTTTATTTACCAATACCGCCAGATTCTTGCCTACGAGCTGGATATTTGCACTGGTCTCATGCGCAGTCTCGACATTCTCAAAAGGTCCCTCGCTCATCTGGCCCATCCTGTCAGAAAGCTTACTGATGTTATATACAGACACAAATACGGTTATCATATATAATCCGATCACGACTAAAAAAGACGTCATCAGCTTTTTCCCGACCCTCAGGTTCTTAATATATTCTTTCATTCTCATTTCCTCTCATCTGTACTAACTCTCCAGAACGTACCTTACGACCTGCTGCAGTTCTTCTGGCTTGAACGGCTTTACGATGAATTCCTGGGCCCCGCATCCAATCGCCTTCTGTATCATCATCTCCTGACCGATTGCAGAACACATCACGATCTTTGCTGCAGGGTCATATTCCAAAATCTCTTCCAATACATCAATTCCTGACTTCCCAGGCATGGTAATATCAAGCAGGACCAGGTCGGGCTTCTCCTCATAGTACATCTGGACCGCAGTTTCCCCATCAGCCGCTTCCAGTATATTGGTATATCCATTCTTCTCAAGCACCTTACGTATCGTCATCCTCATAAAGATTGCATCATCCACTAACATTATCTTTGCATCCATCATCCACCTCAACCTTTCCAACTGTACCCGACTGCCTATATCGTCTCTCTCTTCCTGTACACCGCCTGATGTACCTGTTCCAGATTTGTCTCGTCCCGTGCCAGAAGCTCCGCATGTCCAATGAACAAATAGCCCCCGGGATTCAGATTCTCCTCCAGCATTGACACCAGACGCTGTCTGGAAAACTTATCAAAATAAATCATGACATTCCTGCAAAAAATCACATCGAACCTGCCGGTCTCCTTAAGAGGCTCCATCAAATTATGTTTCATGAACCTGATATTATACTTTAGTTCCTCTGCTACACAAAAACTGTTCTTCTTTATCTCCCTGCAGTACTTTTCCTGCCAGGATGGAGGGATATCCTCAATCTCACGCTTCGGATAAACTCCCTTTTCCGCCTTTTCAAGGACTTCCTCTGAAATATCTGTGGCAATGATCCTGGCATTGAGCGTACATCCATTCTTCTCCTGGTATTCGTCCATACACATCGCCAGGGTGTAACACTCCTCCCCGGTCGCACATCCGGCGCACCAAATATATAGCGGTCCATACCGCTTCTTCTCCAAAAGCTCTGAGAATATCTGCTCCTCTAAGAGAGTAAAGTGTGCCGGTTCACGCAGAAAATATGTATAATTTGTCGTGAGCCGATTCACCATCCCTCCTGCAATATCCCCTCCACTGTCCTTCTTAAGCAGCTTCAAGTAATCTCCGAAATTCGATACCTTGCACCGCTCCAACTCCTTTGCCATCCTGCATTCAATCAATATCTTTTTATTCTTCAGATTGATTCCGTAATTCTTACGGAAATACTCTACTACGTCCAAAAACTCCTGATCCGTCAGCCTAATCACTTCTTCTCACCCAAATCCCACTTCCCACAGATACTATGTCATCCATATCCTCTTGAGAGAATTCCTTTTCTCCTGTAGAGTCTCCTGCCAACCCGGCAAGATTCCCTTCTTCTGTCCTGAATATAATGCCGCACGCGAACTCCATCCGCTCTTGTGACTGTTCGATTCCCTTTTCTTCCTCGAACTGGTCATAGTATATGACCAAATCCCCCTCATAGAAGGAAATCCCAAGACCCCTGCTCGATTCTCCAGGTACTTTCCATATCTCCGGCCTCATAACAACGGCTGTAACCATGGTCTTCTCTGCATACAGCACCTGATCCTCTCGTTCCAGGATAATAGTCTGTAATAATGTCCCTTTAGAATCATATACGGATTCTTCCGGCAGATCCATACTGCAGGGACCATTCGCCTCATTATGAATTCTTATTTTGTGAGAATGGCCCGTCCTCTCTTGATCGACCGTTCCATTCGGTTCTGTACCTATCTCTGCTTCTTTTATAGACCTCTCTTCGTCCTGGCTACTCTTCTCTTCTTTTTCCCTTTGTTCTAAAAATCGATTGCTCAGCTGTCTGATATCAAGAATGTATCCCACTGATTCGAATTCTTCCGTCCGTATCCTGGCAGCGGCCTTTATGAAATTGTTCTGACAGTTTCTCACAGGACTTTTAAGTGTAAATTCTTCCAGCTTCCCGTTTTCCAGGATTCCTTCGATCTCTTCAACCAAAATCCCCGGACATTCCGCCGCTTTCACGTCATCCGATCCTGAATGAAAAAGAACCCCATATTGGTATCTCATTTTTCTGTCCCTTTTCTCTCTACCCGTTAGTTCAGAAAAATCAACAAAAATCCCTTCTGTTTCCAGCCTCCCGTCCACGATTCGCTCCACTTCATTCAATGGCAACAGATATAAAATTCTGTCCGATCTAAATGCCAGGTAAGACCTGTCTAAACTGTCCATTCCCATGCCGCCCCCCACATTATATAGCTAGTTTAATCATACTTTATTCTCACAAGAAACACAAGGAAACTGCCTGTTTTTGTAAAAAAGATTTCCCTCATAAGTGTTTCTCCTGTGATTCTGAACATTTTCTCCTGCCCAAAGAACTTTTTGATGAGTTAGAGGACGAAAAAAAGCAGTACGCAAAAGAATATAGCTCCTTTGCGTACTGCTGTCATATTTACTTTATCTCTATTCTTCTTCTGTAAGCACCAGTTCTTCTTCCAGTTCCGGCTCTTCCTCAAAGTCAATCTCATCTTCAACTTCTAATTCCGTGCTCAGTTTTACATCACGGTACTTTCTCATGCCTGTACCAGCCGGAATATGTTTACCGATGATAACGTTCTCTTTCAGTCCAACCAGATGATCGACTTTTCCTTTGATTGCAGCCTCTGTCAGAACCTTGGTAGTCTCCTGGAAGGAAGCGGCTGACAGGAAGGAATCTGTAGCAAGGGATGCTTTGGTGATACCAAGCATGATCTGCTCGCCTGTTGCAGGCTCTTTTCCTTCTGCCTCTAACTGTTCGTTCACTTCGTTGAACTCCAGGACATCTGCCATCGTTCCTGGCAGGAATTCGGAATCACCGCGCTCTTCGATGCGGATCTTCTTCAGCATCTGGCGTACAATGACCTCGATATGCTTATCGTTGATCTCAACACCCTGCAGACGGTATACACGCTGTACTTCCTGGATCATGTAATCCTGAACGGCACGCAGGCCCTTGATCTTTAAGATATCATGCGGATTGACACTACCTTCTGTCAGCTCGTCTCCGGCCTCTAATACCGCGCCGTCCTGTACCTTGATACGGGAACCGTATGGAATCAGATATGCCTTAGACTCTCCTGTCTCACTGTTGCTTACGATGATCTCACGCTTCTTCTTTGTATCGCTGATTGTTGCTGTTCCGGCAAACTCAGTGATGATAGCAAGACCTTTCGGCTTTCTTGCCTCGAAAAGCTCCTCGACACGAGGAAGACCCTGTGTGATATCGTCACCGGCAACACCGCCCGTATGGAAGGTACGCATGGTCAGCTGTGTACCAGGTTCACCGATGGACTGTGCGGCAATGATTCCGACAGCTTCACCGACCTGAACAGCCTCACCTGTTGCCATGTTGGCTCCATAGCACTTGGAGCACACACCGTTCTTACACTTACAGGTAAGAATGGTACGGATTTTCACCTTATCTAACGGATTGCCCTTCTCATCAACGCCCTTCTTCATGACTCTCTCCGCACGTCTCGGAGTGATCATGTGGTTCGCTTTTACAAGAACATTTCCATCTTTATCTTTGATATCCTCGCAGGAGAAACGTCCTGTAATACGCTCCTGTAAGCTCTCAATCTCTTCATTTCCATCCATGAATGCTTTCACATACATTCCTGGAATCTCTTTTCCTTCTTCCACACAGTCGCTGTCGTGAATGATCAGCTCCTGGGATACGTCAACAAGACGTCTTGTCAGGTATCCTGAATCGGCTGTACGAAGAGCTGTATCAGACAGACCCTTACGAGCACCATGCGCAGACATGAAGTACTCCAATACGTCCAGACCTTCACGGAAGTTGGACTTGATCGGCAGCTCGATGGTACGTCCTGTTGTATCAGCCATCAAACCACGCATACCTGCCAGCTGCTTGATCTGCTTATCGGAACCACGGGCTCCGGAGTCAGCCATCATGAAGATGTTGTTGTACTTATCAAGACCGGACAGAAGTGCCTCTGTCAGCTTATCATCGGTTGCCTTCCATGTCTCAACAACTTCTTTGTAACGCTCTTCCTCTGTGATCAGACCACGCTTGTAGTTCTTTGTGATTCTATCCACTGTATTCTGAGCTTCCTCGATCATCTGCGGCTTCTGCGGCGGTACCGTCATATCGGAAATAGAAACGGTCATGGCAGCTCTCGTGGAGAACTTGTAACCGATTGCTTTTACATTGTCAAGTACCTCTGCGGTCTGTGTTGCACCGTGGGTATTGATTACTTTTTCAAGAATCTGTTTTAACTGCTTCTTACCTACGTGGAAATCGATCTCCAGTACGAGGTCATTGCCTTCCACTTCACGGTCTACAAATCCAAGATCCTGCGGGATGATCTCGTTGAACAGAAGTCTTCCCACGGTCGCCTCGATGATACCTGTCTTCTCTGTTCCATCAGGCATTGTCTTTGTCACGCGGACTTTGATTCTGGAGTGCAGTGTCACATATCCATTCTCATAAGCAAGGATGGCTTCATTCACGCTCTTGAAGAACATGCCTTCGCCCTTTGCTCCTGGTCTCTCCTGAGTCAGATAGTAGATACCAAGTACCATATCCTGTGAAGGAACGGCAACCGGACCACCATCAGACGGCTTCAACAGGTTGTTCGGTGAGAGCAGTAAGAAACGGCACTCAGCCTGTGCTTCTACAGACAGCGGTACATGGACAGCCATCTGGTCACCATCGAAATCGGCATTGTAAGCGGTACATACCAATGGATGCAGCTTGATTGCCTTACCCTCTACAAGGATCGGCTCAAATGCCTGGATACCAAGTCTGTGCAGTGTGGGGGCACGGTTCAGCATAACCGGATGCTCTTTAATTACTTCTTCGAGAACATCCCATACCTCTGGCTGTAATCTCTCGACCATCTTCTTGGCATTCTTAATGTTGTGTGCAGTACCGTTAGCAACCAGTTCTTTCATAACGAAAGGCTTGAACAGCTCGATTGCCATCTCTTTCGGCAGACCGCACTGGTAGATCTTAAGTTCCGGTCCAACGACGATAACGGAACGTCCTGAGTAGTCAACACGCTTTCCGAGCAGGTTCTGACGGAAACGTCCTGATTTACCTTTCAACATGTCAGAAAGGGACTTCAGTGCTCTGTTACCAGGTCCTGTTACCGGACGGCCGCGGCGGCCGTTGTCGATCAGGGCATCGACTGCTTCCTGAAGCATACGCTTCTCGTTGCGGACGATGATGTCCGGGGCTCCCAGTTCAAGGAGTCTCTTCAAACGGTTATTTCTATTAATAATTCTTCTGTATAAATCATTTAAATCGGATGTTGCAAAACGTCCACCGTCTAACTGTACCATTGGACGAAGATCCGGCGGGATGACCGGAATTGCACTCAGAATCATCCACTCCGGCTTGTTACCGGATTCACGGAACGCCTCAACTACTTCCAGACGCTTCACGATTCTTGCACGCTTCTGGCCTGTTGCGTTAGTAAGGCCTCCCTGAAGCTCTGCGTATTCCTTCTCCAGATCAATAGACTGTAAGAGTTCCTGGATTGCCTCCGCTCCCATTCCTACACGGAAAGAACGGTAGCCCCATTTCTCCTTCGCCTCCTGATATTCAGCCTCAGACAGTACCTGTTTGTACTGTAAGTCTGTCTCGCCCTTATCAAGTACGATATAAGAAGCGAAGTACAGGACTCTCTCCAATGTTCTTGGAGAGATGTCCAGAATCAGACCCATACGGCTCGGAATTCCTTTAAAATACCAGATATGGGATACCGGCGCTGCCAGGGCAATATGCCCCATACGCTCACGACGGACAGATGCCTTTGTGACCTCAACGCCGCATCGGTCGCAGACAACCCCTTTATAACGAATCTTTTTGTACTTTCCGCAGTGGCATTCCCAGTCCTTACTAGGTCCGAAGATACGTTCGCAGAAAAGTCCGTCTTTCTCTGGTTTCAGTGTTCTATAGTTAATGGTCTCTGGCTTGGTAACCTCACCTCTTGACCACTCCATGATTTTTTCCGGTGAAGCCAGCCCGATTTTGATTGCATCAAAAGTTAACGGTTGGTATTGTTGTTCATTGTTACTTGTTGGCATATAAATGGCTCCTCCTATTCTTCGTCATCCATAAATTCATCGAATTCAAGTTCTACCTCTTCTTCGAATTCATCTTCCTCAGGTTCCACATCCTCAAGTTCTTCCCCAACAAATTCCTGTTCCGTGAATCCATGCTCCCCGAGAGGCTCATTATCATCACGATATCTTCTGTCTCCTTCGATAATGGAGTGCAGGTCGGTCTCACCGTAATCTACAGTTTCCATGATCTCAACTTCTGTATTGTCATCGCGCAGTACGCGTACATCCAGTGCCAGTGACTGAAGCTCTTTCAAAAGTACCTTGAAGGACTCTGGAATACCTGGTTCAGGGATATTCTCACCTTTGATGATCGCTTCGTAAGTCTTCACACGTCCGACAACGTCGTCTGACTTCACAGTCAGGATTTCCTGCAGAGTATAGGATGCACCATATGCTTCCAGTGCCCATACCTCCATCTCTCCGAAACGCTGTCCACCGAACTGTGCCTTACCACCTAATGGCTGCTGTGTAACCAGTGAGTAAGGACCAGTAGAACGTGCATGGATCTTGTCGTCTACCAGATGGTGCAGCTTCAGGTAATGCATGTGTCCGATTGTTACCGGGCTGTCGAAGAACTCTCCGGTACGTCCATCTCTTAAGCGGACCTTACCATCGCGTGACAGCGGAACGCCCTTCCACAGTTTCCTGTGCTCTCTGTTATCAGACAGATATTCAAGCACTTCCGGCAATAATTCTTCGCCGTGCTTCTCTACAAATTCTTCCCATTCCAGGTTGACATAATCATTTGCCAGGTCAAGGGTATCCATGATATCGATCTCGTTCGCACCGTCGAAGACTGGTGTGGAGATATTAAATCCTAATGCTTTTGCTGCAAGGCTCAAGTGAATCTCGAGCACCTGCCCGATATTCATACGAGAAGGCACACCAAGAGGGTTCAGAACGATGTCCAGAGGACGTCCGTTCGGAAGGTATGGCATATCTTCTACAGGAAGCACACGGGAAACAACACCCTTGTTACCATGACGTCCGGCCATCTTATCACCGACAGAAATCTTTCTCTTCTGTGCAATGTAGATACGGACTGCCTGGTTCACTCCTGGAGACAGCTCATCACCGTTCTCTCTTGTAAACACCTTAGCATCCACAACAATACCATATTCACCATGAGGTACTTTCAGGGAAGTATCTCTTACTTCACGTGCTTTTTCACCGAAGATCGCACGAAGCAGTCTCTCCTCGGCTGTCAGCTCTGTCTCTCCCTTCGGAGTTACTTTACCGACCAGGATATCTCCGGCACGGACTTCTGCTCCGATGCGGATGATACCTCTTTCGTCCAGGTCTTTGAGCGCATCATCGCCCACACCCGGAATATCTCTTGTGATTTCTTCTGGCCCGAGCTTTGTATCACGTGCTTCTGCTTCATACTCTTCGATATGAACAGATGTGTATACATCGTCCTGTACCAGTCGTTCACTTAACAGTACGGCATCCTCGTAGTTGTAACCTTCCCATGTCATGAATCCGATTAATGGGTTCTTTCCAAGTGCCATCTCTCCGTTAGAAGTAGACGGACCGTCTGCAATTACTTGTCCTTCTTCTACACGCTCGCCTTTATCAACGATCGGTCTCTGGTTGTAGCAGTTGCTCTGGTTACTTCTTAAGAACTTCGTCAACTTATATGTCTTCTTGGTTCCGTCATCATGCTTGATCGTGATGTCAGTTGAAGTAGAACGCTCGATCACACCGGCCTTTTCTGCAACGATGCAGACGCCGGAGTCTACTGCTGCCTTTACTTCCATACCTGTTCCAACGACCGGTGCTTCTGTCGTCAGAAGCGGCACTGCCTGACGCTGCATGTTTGATCCCATCAGCGCACGGTTGGCATCGTCATTCTCCAGGAAAGGAATCAGGGCTGTAGCCACGGAGAATACCATCTTAGGAGAAACGTCCATGTAATCGAACTTGCTTCTCTCGTATTCCTGTGTCTCTTCACGGTAACGACCGGATACATTCTTGTGAATGAAGTGTCCCTCGTCATCCAGAGGCTCATTCGCCTGTGCTACGTGATAATTATCTTCTTCATCGGCTGTCATGTAGACAACTTCTTCTGTAACGATCGGATTCTCCGGATCTGTCTTATCGATCTTACGGTACGGTGCTTCAACGAATCCGTACTGGTTGATCCTTGCATAGGTCGCAAGAGAGTTGATCAGACCGATGTTAGGACCTTCAGGGGTCTCGATCGGACACATTCTTCCGTAGTGGGAATAGTGAACGTCGCGGACCTCGAATCCGGCACGGTCTCTTGACAGACCACCTGGTCCCAATGCGGAAAGACGTCTCTTATGAGTCAGCTCACCAAGCGGGTTGTTCTGATCCATGAACTGTGACAGCTGGGAAGATCCGAAGAACTCCTTCACTGCTGCAGTTACCGGCTTGATGTTGATCAGTGACTGTGGTGAAATACCTTCCTGATCCTGTGTTGTCATTCTCTCACGGACAACTCTCTCTAATCTGGACAGACCGATTCTGTACTGGTTCTGGAGAAGCTCTCCGACCGCACGGATACGTCTGTTGCCCAAATGGTCGATATCATCATCGTTACCCATTCCATATTCCAGATGGATGTTATAGTTAATGGAAGCTAAAATGTCTTCCTTTGTAATATGCTTCGGAATCAGGTCGTGGATATCTCTGCGAATCATGGACTTCAATTCCTCGATATCCCCTGCTGACTCTTCTAAAAGTCCAGCCAGTACAGGATAGTATACCTGCTCTGTCACTCCAACTTCCTTCGGATCGATATCAACGACTGCCTGCAGATCAACCATCATATTAGACAGAATCTTGATGTTGCGTGACTCATCCTCGCCCTCTACCCACAGGTATGGTACGGCTGAGTTCTGGATCGCATCCGCAAGCTCTCTTGTAATCATCGTGCCTTTTTCTGCAAGAATCTCTCCTGTCAGTGGGCTGACGATGTCTTCTGCGACTCTCTGTCCTTTGATCCGGTTCTTTAAAGCCAGCTTCTTGTTGAACTTATAACGTCCAACCTTCGCCAGATCATAACGTCTCGGGTCGAAGAACATACTTGTGATCAGGCTTTCTGCGCTGTCCACTGCAAGTGGTTCGCCCGGTCGTATCTTCTTATATAACTCTAAAAGACCTTCCTGGTAACTCTCTGCCGTATCTTTGCCAAAGCTTGCAAGGATCTTAGGCTCTTCACCAAAGAGGTCGATGATTTCTGCATTGGTTCCGATACCAAGTGCACGGATCAGTACTGTGATCGGTACCTTTCTCGTTCTATCTACACGTACATAAAAAACGTCATTGGAGTCTGTTTCATATTCCAGCCAAGCACCACGGTTCGGAATGACTGTCGCTGAGTAAAGTTCTTTTCCTAATTTATCATGGGCAATTCCATAATAAATACCTGGTGAACGAACCAACTGGCTGACGATGACACGCTCAGCACCATTAATTACAAAGGTACCGGTCTTCGTCATGATTGGAAGATCTCCCATAAATATTTCATGTTCGTTGATCTCATCGTTGTCTTTGTTGTAAAGTCTGACCCTTACTTTCAAAGGCGCAGCGTATGTTGCATCACGCTCTTTACACTCTTCGATGGTGTACTTTACATCATCCTCGCAAAGTGTAAAATCTACAAATTCCAGACTGAGATGACCACTGAAATCAGTGATTGGGGAAATATCGTCAAATACCTCTTTCAGTCCTTCATCCAGAAACCACTGGTATGAGTCTTTCTGGACTTCGATAAGATTCGGCATCTGTAATACTTCTTTTTGTCTGGAATAGCTCATGCGTGAACTTTTTCCGTTTGTGATGGGACGAATTCTGTTTTTCTCCATTGACGTTTCACTCCTCATATATTTTTTGGCGGGCTACGAGTTGCCCTTCGTTAATTCCAGTAAAATCAGGAAAGAGCCCTGTGACAGCAAAAAAGCTCACTGTTATGGCATACCTTTCCACAATAGCGCATTTTTTACTATATCACAAAGCTCTTGGGCCTGTCAACATATTTCTTACTAATTTCCGAAAAACCTCTTGACATCTGTCGATTTCTGTGGTAATAACGAATTCATTGGGCTTGTGGGCCTGTTTTAAGCTGCCTGGTCCGTAGGACATACAGTTCGGATTCCCAAGCTTTCCAGCGATTACAGCGGTATCTGTGTAACCCGGAAATGCAGTGACCGGAGGTGCAGCTTTTGTCGTCTCTTCCACCGCTTTTTTTAGTTCTCTTAAAAGGAAAGATTCTGGATGCGTCTCTACACTCGGTCTGTCTCCGGTAATCCGGCAGCTTCCATGTACCCCCGGTACATTCTGTTCTCCATATTGGATTGCTTCTCTTACGAGCTGTGCTGCCTTTTGCGTATCCATGGGCGGAACCAGACGCATGTCTATCGTAGCAGTACAGCAATCAGGAACCACATAGGGGCTGTATCCTCCCTGAATCTGCCCGAAGGTGGCAGTGGAACGGCCCAATTCCGCATGTACTGGACATTCCTTTATGTTTCTTCTTATATAAGTAAGCATGTATGCCATGCCCGCGATTGCATCCGCTCCTTTTTCCGGCATGCTCGCATGTGCAGTCACGCCCTGAACTTCTAACTCAAACCAGGTACGGCCCTTGTGCGACATCTGAATCTGGCCGTCCGTCGGCTCCATGTCCAGAACCCAGTCCTCTGCCGTAACCCACTGATCATCGATCGCTTTCTCGACCCCTTTCATATCGCCCTCTTCATCCACTGTCCCGATGAAGACAAGCGGCGCTTCTAACTGCAGCCCGCCGTCCTTTACCTTCACGGCCGTCTCGGCAAAAACACTCAGCGCACACGCAAGACCGGACTTCATATCACAGGCACCTCTTCCATAGAGCCTGCCGTCTCTGATCTCGCCTGAAAATGCATTCTCGTCCCAGCCTGCACCCACAACTACTGTATCCATATGACAGATAAAGACAAGGGCAGGATGCTGCTCCTGTACGAGATGATGTTCCTGTCCAGGATGCTTTTTCTGATATGAAGGCTGCCCGCAGTCGGACTTTGATTCCGAGGCTGCTATCATGGCCCGGATATTGCATCGTCCGTTCTCGACTTCTGAAAGTTCCGGTTCCACTCCTGCTTCTTTTAAATAATGAAAAATAAAATCACAGATTTCTTTCTCATACGTTCCAGGATTCGTACTTTCAATCTGCACAAGCTGTTTTGTCAGTTCTATTGCATCTAAAGTTGGCATTTCTATTGTCCCCCTGATAACTACTTCTTTTAACAGTATAGCATGGAAGGCAGAAAAAAACAGCCCGGCAGTCAGATTTTTCTGTATCTGCCGGGCTGCTTTGTTGCTGTCCCCTTCTGGTGTACACAGCAGTCTATTTTCTAATCATTTATTTTTACTTTCTAAATGCTACTGAATTCCAGAGTAATTCATTCTTGAACTGACGGATGGTTGTATCTTTATCAATATAAACGGCCTCGATTCCCATAGCTGCTGCCCAGTCACCCATCTGCTCTGCTGTGAGGTCATAGGAAAATGCAGTGTGGTGTGCCCCGCCTGCCAGGATCCATGCCTCTGCACCTGTCTTAAGATCTGGCTGCGGTGTCCAGAATGCTGTTGCAACTGGAAGCTTCGGCATCGGTTTCTCTGTCTTCTTGCAGTCCACATCGTTGATGATCAGACGGAATCTATCTCCCAGGTCAATCAGTGAGGTTGCAATAGCCGGGCCTTCTTTTGCTGTAAATACAAGACGTGCCGGATCTTCTCTGTCCCCCATGCTCAACGGCTGCTCTTTAATGCTGATCGGACCATCTGCGATAGATGGGCAGACCTCCAGCATATGAGCCTGAAGGATTCCTTCTTTTCCAGGAACCAGATTATAGGTATAGTCTTCCATGAAAGAAGTTCCCTTCGCATCCTTCATGCCTTCTGTCATGATCTTCATCACGCGGACCATAGCTGCTGTTTTCCAGTCGCCCTCGCCGCCGAAACCGTAACCCTTTTCCATCAGTCTCTGGATTGCGAGGCCCGGAAGCTGTTTGAGACTGCCAAGATCACCAAAATGTGTGACAATCGCCTGATAGTTTTTCTCTGTCAGGAATCTCTCAAATCCAATCTCGATTCCAGCCTGAACAGCTACATGCTCTCTGAATTCCTTTTCCTCTCTTCCTTCCAGAAGGATCTCATATTTATCATAATATTCCTCTACCAATGTATCAATGTCACCCTGTGACACCTGAGCTACCGCCTCTGCAATCTCATTTACCGGGTAAGCATCAACTTCCCAGCCGAACTTGATCTGAGCCTCTACTTTATCACCCTCTGTAACGGCAACATTTCTCATATTATCTGAGATACGCATAACGCGGATGTGGCTGCTCTCGATCACGCCGACAGCGGTGCGCATCCAGGAACCGATTTTCGCCTGAACTGCCGGGTCGCCCCAGAAGCCTACAACTACCTTTCTCTCCATGCCAAGGCGGCTGAAGATGTGGCCGTATTCCCTGTCACCATGGGCAGACTGGTTCTCATTCATAAAGTCCATGTCGATTGTATCATACGGAATCTCCTGATTGAACTGTGTGTGCAGGTGGAGAAGCGGCTTTCTGTATTCCTGCAGACCAAGAATCCAGGACTTCGCAGGAGAGAATGTGTGCATCCATGTGATCACACCTGCGCAGGTCTCATCTGTATTCGCCTCGTTGAAAGTCTTTCTGATCAGTTCATTCGTAATCAGGGTCGGTTTCCATACCACTTCATATGGAAGAATCCCGGAAGCATTAAAAGCCTCTACGATCTTGCGGGAATGCTCTGCCACATGAGCGAGACATTCGTCCCCATATAAATCCTGTGATCCTGTGCAAAACCAAAATTTGTACTGTTTCTGCTGCATTATAAAATCCTCCTTAATTTTGTGAATATTCAGATATTGGAGTGCAAAAGGGCCTGACCCCCTTGCAGAGGGGTCAGGCCCCTTTGCCCTCCGTTTTCAGAATCGTTTATCATTATTGTCCGTAATAAGCGTTTGCCCCATGTTTTCTATAATAGTGTTTGTCCTGCAGTTCCTGTGGAGCTGGCTGTACCTGCGGATTGATCATTTCTGTGCGAGCCGCCATTTTAGCCACTTCTTCCAGTACGACTGCGTTATGTACCGCCTCATGGGCGTCTTTGCCCCAGGTAAACGGTCCATGGTTCTTGCAGAGTACTGCCGGTACTGCAACATAGTCTTTATCCTTAAAATAGTCTACAATTAAAACTCCTGTGTTTTTTTCGTAAGCTTCGTCAATTTCTTCTTTTGTCAGATTTCTTACACATGGGATTTCTCCGTACATGTAATCTGCCTGTGTGGTTCCGTAGCATGGAATTCCTCTTCCTGCCTGTGCCCAGCTTGTTGCCCAGGATGAGTGGGTATGTACGATTCCGCCGATTTCCGGGAACGCTTTGTAGAGCTCTACGTGGGTCGCTGTATCGGAAGATGGGTTATATCTTCCTTCCACTTTATTTCCTTCCAGGTCTACTACTACCATGTCTTCCGGTGTCAGCCTGTCGTATTCTACGCCGCTTGGCTTGATGACAAAAAGTTTGGATTCTTTATCGAATCCGCTGACATTTCCCCAGGTAAAGGTAACTAATCCATATTTGGGGAGCAGCATGTTGGCTTCATATACTTCCTGTTTTAATTTCTCTAACATTTTTGTTTCCTCCTCGTTCTTATATATGTTCGGCAATTGTTGTTCCTGGCATATAAGTTCTTGTTATACCTGTTTCTGCCCAATCCCCGCTTATTTTAGGTTCATAACTGCTGAACGCTCAATCTCCAGCCCCTTCTTATATCTCTCTGTGAAGATTTCAAATCCTTCCACATCCTTCTCGTCCGGTTCCATCTTCGTCCCTTCATTTCCGGCAAATACTTTTTCGGACAGATAATGATCCAGTGTCTCCCCTTCCTCTTTTCCTGCCATATAAGCGGCCAGAAGAGCGATTCCCCATGCGCCGCCTTCTCCTGCGGTCTCCATGACTGATACCGGTGCATTCATAGCTGCCGCCATGATGCGCTGTCCTACCCCCTTCGTCTTGAACAGACCGCCGTGTCCTAAAATCTTATCGATCTTAATATTTTCTTCTTTTGTGAGGATGTCCATCCCGACCTTCAGTGCACCGAGTGCTGCAAATAAGTGAACCCTCATGAAGTTTGCCAGGTTAAACTTACTTTCTGGTGTACGCACGAACAGCGGACGTCCCTCATCCAATTCGATGATATTTTCTCCTGAATAATATCCATAGGATAACAGACCGTCACACTCTGCATCTCCCTCAAGAGCTTTGTTGTATAGAACGGAGAACAACTTGTTCATATCCACTTCCATACCGAAGGACTCTGCAAATTCCTTGAATAGTCCCACCCATGCATTGAGGTCTGAGGTACAGTTATTCGCATGAGACATGGCAACCAGATCCCCGGATGGCGTAGTAACCATATCAATCTCTGTATACACCTTAGAAAGTTCCTTTTCCAATACGATCATGGCAAATACAGATGTCCCCGCAGAGACATTTCCTGTACGTACAGCCACACTATTCGTTGCAGCCATACCAGTTCCCGCATCTCCCTCTGGAGCACATACCGGAATTCCTGCTTCTAGTTCCCCGGATGGATCAAGGAGCCTTGCCCCCTCTTCTGTCAGGCATCCGGCATCCTCTCCTGCCACAAGCACCTGAGGAAGCAGATCCTTTACTTTCCATGGATATCCCTTATCTGCCACTAATTCGTCGAACTGCCTTAGCATACCTGCCTGGAAATCCTTTTTCTTGGTATCAATCGGGAACATACCTGCTGCATCACCGATTCCAAGAACCTTCTTTCCGGTCAGACGCCAGTGGATGTATCCTGATAATGTGGTAAAGAAATCCAGGTTCTTCACATGCTCTTCGCCATTAAGGATGGCCTGATACAGATGTGCAATGCTCCAACGCTGCGGAATATTGTACTGGAACAGTTCAGTCAGTTTGGCTGCTGCCTCACCTGTGATGGTATTCCTCCAGGTTCTAAATGGAACAAGCAGATTTGCTTCTTTATCAAATGCCAGATATCCATGCATCATCGCACTGAATCCCATGGACTTTGTCCGCTTTAATGTCACACCGTACTTTTCCTTTACATCCTCTGCCATCTTGCGGTAACAGTCCTGAAGCCCCGCCCAGACATCCTCCAGAGAATAGGTCCAGATACCATTATCATAACGGTTCTCCCAGTCATGGCTTCCAGATGCGATCGGGGTAAAATCGGTTCCGATCAGAACAGCCTTGATTCTTGTAGATCCAAACTCAATTCCCAATGTTGTCTGTCCCTCAATAATCTCATTTTTTACGTTTCCTAAGTCACTCATGTGTTTCCCTCCTGTTTGAATTTTATTTATCGTTTTCTTTTCTATCACACTTTATTTTCCCGTTTCGACTACGGACATTACACGCAGCTCCTCCGGTTCTGTAAGGATACGTACCGACTTTCTGATTACCAGCTCTGGTTCCAGCTCCACGCTTTCCTCTTCTTTTATCCCCTCCAACATTTCCAGCATCTTCGCCGCGGCGATTCCTGCCAGATCTTTCACCGGATTCTGTGCCGAGGTCAACGGGATCTCACATCGCCCCGCCAAATCTGAATTGTCGATTCCCACAATAGACAGATCTTCTGGAATTCGTATCCCCGCCTCCTTGCAGATTCCTACCAGATAATTGGCCACCTCATCATTGTAGCAGACACAGGCTGTACATCCAGAAATACGCCTCAAATAACGAGCAGCATCTTCCTTCATCTCTTTCAGTTCGCAGGTATCGATCCAGGCGATCCTCTCCCCCTTCACTTTCATCTCCCGCTCCATCAATGCATCTACGTATCCCGCATACCGTTTGTGTCCCTGCCCGTCATCCGACTTAAAAATCCCGGCGATTCTGTGGTGTCCGCACTGCAGCAGATGCTCTGTCACCATCTTCCCGGCCAGATAATCATTCAAGCTCACATGCACGGACTCTAAGTCTGGGTATGAGCTGTTCAGAAAGAGGACCGGAATCTTCCTTTGAAGCTCTCTGTAGATATCCAGATTGGGATTGGGCAGCCCGCTTTTGGTAGGTTCTGCAATAATCCCATCTACACTGTCCTCTTTTAGAAACCCTTTTAAAATCATGCGTTCCTTTTCTACTGTGTTGTGCGTAAATGCAATCTGGAGCGCATATCCTTCACGTGACAATCTTCCCTCTATCTCTTTTAGCATACTGGGAAAAATGTATTCATCAACATAAGTCGTCATGACCGCGATCCGCATTGTCCTGCCGGCTCTTCCAGCCTTTCCCGGCTCTTTCCCGTTGATGTAGGTCCCGCTTCCCCGGATGCGTCTTACGATTCCCTTTTGTTCAAGCACCGAGACTGCATGTCTGGCTGTCTGGCGGCTCACCTTGAACATAGAACTCAATTCATGTTCAGAATAGATCTTGCTTCCTGGTTTTAGATTCCCCTTCTTTACTTCTGCAATGATACAATCCGCTATTTCTTCATATTTCGCTTTCTCTTCCGCCATAGACACACTCCCTTGGCAAGAGCCCTGATCCTGTTCTGCGCCCCGTCCAAGGGGCATGGATTACGGAATTTTCTACAGATTATGTATCTCTTAGCCTGTTCTTACTGTACAATACAATTTGCCGAAATTCAAGTCGGAGTCTTCCACAAATGTATATACAACTCTACTTTTACTTTTTGTAATTGGTGAACAAACATGCTATAGTTGTACATATACAACTTTTGAAAACAGCTGTTCAAAAGCAAAACAGCAGATTCCTGCGCTTCCGTCGGAATCTGCCGCCCTATTTTTATATTCCTTAATATTCTCCCACCAAAGTGGTCTTTAACAGGTTTGTGTTCCCCGATTTTCCAAGAGGCACCCCTGCTGTCAGGACCACGATCTCGCCTTCCTTGACAAAGCCCTTTTTCTCCGCTGCCTCTGTCGCATGCAGCAAGAGAATCTCCATACTGTACTCCTCCCGGATAATGACCGGCTGCACGCCCCATGACAGATTCAGCTTCCGGAAAGTATGCTGATCAGGCGTACACCCTACAATCAGACACCCCGGCCGGTATTTAGAAATCATCCGCGCCGTATGTCCAGAGCGGCTTACGGTTATAATTGCTTTTGCCGAGAGATCAATTGCTGTCATGCAGGTGGCATGTGAGATTGCAGTCGTCATATCTGTCCTGCTCTCCTTACTTCGGATACTGAACAACTGGTTATAATCAATATCACTTTCCGTCCTTACCGCGATCTTCACCATGGTCCGTAGTGCCTCCACCGGATATTTTCCAGCAGCCGTTTCTCCTGAAAGCATGATTGCACTCGTCCCCTGGTAGATTGCATTCGCAACATCTGTCGTCTCCGCCCTTGTCGGACGAGGATTTTTCATCATAGAATCCAGCATCTGCGTCGCCGTGATCACCTGTTTCCCAGAGTTGTATACCTTTCCAATAATCGATTTCTGAATGATAGGCACATCCTCAAGAGGCACCTCCACCCCCATATCTCCTCTGGCGATCATGATTCCATCCGCCGCCTCAATGATACTGTCGATGTGGTCTACTCCCTGCTGATTCTCTATCTTGGCAATAATATTGATAAATTGGCCGCCGTTCTCATCCAGAATCTTTCTGATTTCCTTCACATCTTCCGCACTCCTTGTAAAAGAAGCCGCTATAAAATCAAATCCCTCCTGGATTCCGAACAGGATATCCTCCCGGTCCTTCTGGCTGATGAATGGCATATTCACCTCAACGCCAGGCAGATTCACTCCTTTATGATCCGAAATCACACCGCCATTGACCACTTTGCAATAGACTGTCTCACCCTTCACACACTCTACCGTCAGTCCGACCAGCCCATCATCGATCAGGATGCTGTCCCCCGGCTTTACATCCTGATAAAGCTCCTTGTATGTGACCGATACTCCTTCACTTGTTCCTTCCATCTCCTCGGCAGTCAGAAAAAAGTCCTGTCCTTCCTTTAATTCCACCTTTTGTGCCTGGAATGTGCCCAGACGAATCTCCGGGCCCTTGGTATCGAGGAGAGCCGCAATCGGTCTGTCCAGCCGCTCTCTGATTTCCTTGAGCCGATCCAGACGTGCCTTCTGTTCCTCATGTGTACCATGCGAAAAATTAAACCGGGCCACATCCATCCCATCCCTCACAAGCTGCTCCAGAATTCCCTCTCCATCTGTTGCAGGCCCCAGTGTACAGATAATTTTCGTTCTCCTCATAACGACTCCTCCTTTTTCCATTGCTTCTGGCCGAACTATATTTCCAACCGAATTATGCCAGAATAATTCCCTCAAACTTACTTACACTTTCAGATTTTCCGATGACCACAAGGACATCTCCCCTGTCGAATACATAGTCCGGCTCAATCTGCGTTTCTGTATTCCCTCCATGTTCCACTGCTATGATATTCAGACCGAATCTTTGGCGCAACCGAATTTCCTCCACACTCTTTCCGACCATTTTTGCCGGAACCATGACTTCCGAAATCTCCACATCATTATCCAGCGAAATAGAATCCATCACACTGCTGACCAGCATTTTCTTAGCGAGCCTAAGAGCCATATCCCGTTCCGGGTATACCACCTCTGCACCGATCTTCTCCAGGACCTCCCCCTGGTCTTTACTGATTGCCTTCGCGATTACCCGTCTTACTCCCAGATTTACCACATTCAATGTGACCAGGATACTGGTATCTATCTTCTCACCGATACACACGACCACCGTATCGCAATTCTGAATCCCGATCTCCTCTAAGACCTCCTTGGTCAGTTCATCTGCAACATAAGCAAAATCCGTATAGCTGCGCAGTTCCTTCACTTTGCTTTCATTCCGGTCCACCACGATCACTTCACGGCCTGCCTCTGCCAGCTTCTTTGCCAGTGCTGTTCCAAATCTACCTAACCCTATAATACCATAACTTTCTGATAATTCCTCTTTTAACATCATAAACATCTCCTACCCAATTGTAATATTTTCCTCTGTAAATACTGCGTTTGCCGGCTGCTTGAAGCTCCACATCGTAATAATCGTGAGAGTCCCGAGACGTCCGATAAACATAGTCAGGATAATCACGAGCTTCCCTGCCACGCTTAAATCAGGTGTTATCCCGGTGGACAGCCCAACTGTTCCAAATGCTGACGTGCACTCAAAAAGCAGCTGCATAAAAGAATAATCCGGTTCTAAGATACACATGACCAAGGTCGAAATACACACCACCAGCAGAGAAAGAAATGAAATCATAAATGCTTTGGACACTACTTTGTCCGGTATTTTTCGCCTAAATGCACTGCAATGTTGATTGGTCGCCGTACTTTTTACTACATTTAAAAGTACGAACATCGTACTCGTCTTGATACCACCTCCGGTAGATCCCGGAGAAGCACCGATGAACATCAGGATCGTCAGGACGAAAAGTCCTGCCGAGGTGAATTTTCCAATCGGATAAGTAGAAAATCCTGCTGTTCTTGCGGAAACACTTTGAAAAAGTGCTCCCAGCCAGGTAATCTGCTCTGTACACTTCAAAAGCACCGTACCTGCCACAATCAGAACCGCACTCGTTAAGATGACCGCCTTTGAGTGCAGACATAATCTCTTAAAAGACCGGGTCTTTAACACATCCAGGATTACCAGGAAGCCCAAGCCTCCAAAAATGATCAATCCACAGGTCGTCAGATTCAAAAGAACATTATCCTGATAAGGAATCAGATTCGTCAGACCGCCAAGAATATCGAATCCCGAGTTATTGAATGCTGCTATGGAATGGAACACACTGATTCCCAAGGCGTCCAGCGGTGAATATTTCTGCACGAATACAAAGAAACTCAGCACCGCCCCTGCCGTCTCAAAACACAGCGTCATCCAAAGTACATATTTTACCAGTAGAACCATCCCTTTGATTCCGTTGACGTTCATTGCCTCCTTCACCAGAAGACGTTCCTTAAAACCAACTCTTTTTCCGGCTGCCAGTATGATTCCTACACCGACGGATGTTACTCCCAGTCCGCCGATCTGTATCAGCATGGCGACCACAGTCCTTCCAAATACCGTAAAATGTTCTGCGGTGTCAATTGCAATCAATCCCGTCACACACACTGCACTGGTCGAGGTGAACAGCGAATTGATCCAGCTCACCTCCGCCCCTTCCCTGACGGATATTGGCAGCTTTAGCAGTACCGCCCCTGTCAGGATCACAAAAGCAAAGCCCAGGGTAATCAATCTCGCCGGTGACTGCTTCTTAAAAAAATTCTTACCTGACTCTAATATGATATTCATAAAGCCAACGCTCCTCTCTGCTCATTTATTCTATGCAAAGAAGGGCCTGCCTTTTCTTCCCATCCTGCCAATGTAGAAAACCACAAATCACTTTTTTAAGAAATGTATCTACACTTAGCGCAAAAAGGGAAATTATAAATATGGCACAAGGAATAACAGCTATTTTGAATAAAACAGCCAAAATAGATTCAGCACAGATCCGACTCTCATAAATCCTGAGTGCTGTGCTGTGTCTTAAAAACGATGATATATAGGAGACGTGAAGCTCCTGCTCTGAAATCGCAGTGTCTGTCAACTGATCATCTGCACTCAGCATGCAGATTCCCTCTGACTGTATGTAACTCTCATCCGGGCATGTATCGTCCTGAAATCCTACGTAGCGTTGTCCTACCATCAAGATTCCTGTGAACAGAAGAGATAAAACCAACAAACCGACCGCTTTTGCTATCCGATTATTCGCCTTCATCTTTCTACCTCCTGCCTCTGCACCGATGCTTATGTCTGCCCCGCACTGCTCCATCTTTATAGTTATATGCATTATAGGGCCGAAGGTGAGGGGTGTCAACCAATCCTGCAAAATCTATACAAAACCTTAACCTGCAGCACGTTCGCCCAGAAAAAAACGCAAAGACTGAAGCGGTCTGGAAACTCTCACCTAAGCGCGGCCTCTTGCTGCCATTTTCTCCTTGAACAAAGTGTGTATTCCGCCTAGAGGGCTTTTTTAATATAGGAAATAGAGTTTCCTGTATTAAAAAAAGTACTGCCGCATAACGACAGTACTTTTATTCGCGCTTTGTTCAAAAGTGCCTGAATTATTTCAGGTTAACTTCTGCTCCCTGCTCCTCTAATTTAGCTTTCAGTTCTTCAGCTTCTGCCTTAGAAACAGCTTCCTTGATTACCTTCGGAGCTCCGTCTACTAATTCTTTAGCTTCTTTTAATCCAAGTCCTGTTACTTCACGAACAACTTTGATAACTTTAACTTTAGAAGCACCTGCTGCTACTAACTCTACGTCAAACTCATCTTTCTCTTCTGCTGCGCCTGCTCCGTCTCCAGCTGCTGCTGCAACTACAACGCCTGCTGCTGCAGATACACCAAATTCTTCTTCACAAGCTTTTACTAATTCATTTAATTCTAATACTGATAACTCTTTGATCGCATCGATCATTTCAGCTGTTGTCAATTTAGCCATTTTAATATCCTCCATTTTAGATTATTTGCGGATTCTCTGATCCTTTTTTTATTTTAGTTTCTTAAAACCTGGGCTCTCAAGGGAACTTCCCTTTAGACCCTGCACACCTCTTACTCAGCCGGTGTCTCTGCTGCTTCAGCTGCCGGAGCCTCTGCTACAGCTTCTTCTGCTGCTTCTACAGGAGCTGCCTCGCCGTCCTTCTCTGCAATCTGCTTGATAACACGAGCAAAATTGGTGATAGGTGACTGCATACTTCCAAGCAATCTGGAAAGTAATTCTTCTCTTGACGGGATCTGGGACAGTTCTGTCAATCCAGCTACGTCATAAACATTACCTTCAACTACACCGCCTTTTAATTCAAGCTTGTCTGCTGTCTTAGCGAACTTGCAGATAATTCTTGCAGGTGCTGTTGCGTCATCCTTAGAAATAGCGATAGCGCTTGGTCCTTCTAAGCAATCCTGAAGTCCTTCGAATTCAGTTCCTTCAAAAGCTCTCTTCATCATAGTGTTCTTGTAAACTTTGTAAATCACACCTGCTTCTCTGAGCTGCTTACGAAGTTCAGTATCCTGAGCTACTGTTAATCCACGGTAGTCAACAAGAACGACTGACTGAGCGTCTTTGATCTCTTCTGAAATTGCCTCAACGATTGGTTGTTTTAATTCAACTTTTGCCACGTTCTGGTACACCTCCTTATTTTATTTGTGCGTGTACTGCCAAAACTAAAAAAACTTCCGTGTCCGAAAACGCGAAAGTTCACAAATTCATATTAAGAATTCTGATCTTCCTCGGCAGGCGTTCATACCTTATGCCTTACGGCACCTGCTGTCTTCGGCAGTCAATTGCTTTAATATAATATCATTGAATTTACTGATTGTCAATAGATTTTATACATTTTATTTATTCACTCGACCTTTTAGATTTTGTGAATCCAGGTAATATAAAAAATCCTCTTTGAAGTAGGTCTTATAAGATAAACAACAGCAGGACAATATAGAAATTCAGCTATACCGCCCTGCAGTAATAAGACAATGTTCATTCAACACTTAATCATACGCTCTTTTTATATTCTATTCAAATAATCACCTAGTTAAATGAATGGTATAGTTATATATATCTGCGCGATTATACATCTTAGAAAATTCAAGGACATCCCCATCCCTTGTATATGTCATACGTTCTAAATAGAGTAAGGGGTCATCTACTGAAATCCCTAATTGCTCCGCAATTTCCGGCGGACATGATATTGCTTTCAAAGATTCATCTGCACAATCAATTACTGTATGGTGCTCGTTCTCTAAAATACTATATAAAGAAATTGCTTGATCGTCTAATTGTTCCTTTAGAGAACCCGACGTGATACTTTTTATAATCATATTACTATCAAGTATATTTAAATTATAGTAGCTGTCATGCATACTCATGACAATATTATTTACAGTTCTTAACCGTACTAAATGAATCAGTGGTGTTACTTCCGCTACTCCCATATGACTAGCAATAGCAGAATTCGTTATCACTTCTAACACTTTCGTCTTTGAACCGGGTATACAATTTTTTTGAATAATATCTTCCGAAAAGCTAGTCAATTTCGGTAAATGATATGAAAATTTGGGAGGAGCAACAAAAGTACCCTTAGCCCGCTTTTTAACGATGTACCCTTCATTCTCTAAAAGTTCAAGCGCATGTCTCACCGTAATTCTAGAAATCCCAAGCATATCCTGCAATTCTGTCTCTGTAGGAAGCTTCTCTCCAACAGCCCATTCATTATTTTTTATTTTTTCTAAAATATATTCTTTTAATTGTAAATACAATGGAACTTTTGAATCCGGATTAATATTCATTTCTCCATCCCTTTCATACCGCTTAAAGCTTCTACTACTTCTGAACCTATATCCCGATCTTAGAATCTTACCGGTAAATATAACATATCATTAACTAAAAGTAGCGCGCAATATAACTTAAAACATTATAGCAAAGATTATTTTAAAATGGTAGCTGAATTTTACAAATATTTCCAGTGTTTGACAGATTTTAAACCCATCCTCATCCGCGTATTCTACCTATCCTGTTCAGTACTATAATAGTTTGGCGCCTCTTTAGTCACATAAATATCATGTGGATGACTTTCCTTTAACGACGCAGATGATATTTTAACAAACTGCCCCTTTTCTTTTAATTCTTGAATTGTGGCAGTACCACAATATCCCATTCCGGCCCTTATTCCTCCAAGAAGCTGAAATACCGTATCCTCTAACATACCTCTATACGCAACCCGCCCTTCAACACCTTCCGGCACAAGCTTTTTTGCATTCTGTTGAAAATAACGATCCTTACCGCCATTCTCCATTCCTGCGATTGAGCCCATTCCACGATAAGTCTTATACTTTCTGCCCTGATATAATTCGAATTCTCCTGGGCTTTCATCACATCCAGCCAGCACGCTCCCCATCATACATACATTTGCACCTGCTGTCAACGCTTTTACAATATCTCCAGAATACTTTATTCCGCCGTCCGCAATAACTGGTATATCATATTTCTTAGCCATTTCATAGCAATCCATAACCGCTGTAATTTGTGGTACTCCAATACCTGCAACAATTCTAGTCGTACAAATTGATCCCGGACCAATTCCTACCTTTACAGCGTCTGCTCCCGCCTCTATCAGAGTCTTTACAGCTTCTTGTGTAACTACATTTCCTGCTATGATAGGAAGTGTAGGATATGCATCCTTAATTAAACGTATGCACCTTATTACATTCGCTGTATGTCCATGTGCTGAATCTACAACGATAACATCCACTTGAGCATTTACTAAGGACTCAACACGCTCCAAAACATTTGACGTGATTCCAACTGCTGCTCCACACAGTAACCTCCCCTTACGATCTCGTGCCGACAGAGGATAACGAATTGCCTTTTCAATATCTTTAATGGTAATCAACCCTTTTAATCGAAATTGATCATCTACAATTGGCAGCTTTTCAATTCTTGCCCTGCCCAGAATTTTTTTTGCTTCTTCAAGAGTTACACCCTCTTTGGCAGTAATCAATCCTTCCTTCGTCATGCATTGTGATATTTTCTGCGAGTAATCTGTTTCGAACTTTAAATCTCGATTCGTTATGATGCCTACTAATTTTTCTCCTTGTGTGATAGGTACACCTGAAATTTTATATTTGCTCATAAGCTCCTCGGCATCTTTTAAAGTATGTTCTGGAGACAAATAAAATGGATTGGCAATCACTCCATTTTCCGAGCGCTTCACTTTGTCAATCTCTTCTGCCTGACGTGATATTTCCATATTCTTATGAATAATTCCAATCCCACCTTGTCTGGCCATTGCAATTGCCATACGATGTTCTGTCACTGTATCCATACCTGAACTCATTAATGGTATATTCAATTTTATTTCTTTTGTCAAACAAGTTGACAATTCTACTTCTGCAGGTAGTATTTCCGAATATCCTGGTATTAATAGAACATCATCAAACGTTATCCCATCCTTTAATATTTTTCCCATGTTCAGCTCCATCTCTTATGCTAGTTTTTCACGAATCTCAAATATTTTTTGCATAAAACGCATAGTTCTATCACGATCCACAGTGTTTGTCCATACTCCACCTTCTTTAAAATAACTTGCTACAATGCCTCCATCAGCAACTTTCATAATCCGTTCTGCATTTTCTGGAGTAATTCCACTGCCAACTATAACTGGTACCTCTGGATCTACTTTTATACTATTCATCTCCTCATCTGTAGGCGCATCCCCCGTCCTATTTCCAGTACAGATCAGTACATCTGCGCAAAAGAACAAAGAATCTTTTGCCTGTTCTTCAATAGACCGGTCAGCCACAATAGCATGGCTTCCGTGTTTTACATGTGAATCCGCAAAGATTGATATATCCTCACCTTTGATTGCTGAACGGTAACGAAGCACTTCACCAGCCATCCCCTCCATAAACCCTTCATTAGCAACATAAGCATTCACATACTGATTTATTCGTACAAATTTGGCTCCAATAGCTTTTGCTATCGCAAGTGCAGGGATGGCTGCATTAGCAAGGCAATTCACCCCTATCGGCAACCCACACGCCTTTACCTTTTTCCCTATCTCAGCGCCAAGATATGCCATTGCAGCAACCGTTTCATATCCGAATTTATCCGGCTTCACAAAAGGTATGTCTCCATGATTTTCTATGATAAATCCATCCACTCCACATTCAATAAGTGTCTCTACTTCTTTCATCGTATATTCCAGAATCTCGTCCATAGATTCTCCATGATAGAACGGAGCTCCCGGCAAGGACAGTAAGTGCAGCGTAGGAATAATCGGTTTTTTTACATGAAATATTTCCTCTAGTTTATTTGTCCTGCTATACACCAATTCATTTCCCAACTATTCCACCTCCAATAACACCTTTCTTAAATATGAAGCAATTTTAGGCACATCTCTGACAGCTGGTTCATTACTATCATATTCAATAGATACATATCCATCGTAACCTTTACTTTTTAAAATGTCTTTAATCTTAGCATAATCTAAAATCTTATCACTCCCATCTTCATTTATATCAAAAAACTTCACATGTACAACAGCTGCATCAAGAAGAACCTCCTCCATAAATCCATAGGAGTCTCCTTTTTTAATGAAGCTTCCATTATCTAAAACAACTTTAAGAAGCCCGCCGCTAACTGCCTTCATTTTCTTTACATCTGATACATTCTGAACTACTCCAGGTTCCTGATTTTCAATTCCCACTGTAATATGCGGATACTTCCCTTCCTGTATCACCTCACTTAGACTTAAAAATACTTTCTCCTGCCTTTTCTCATCTCGTAATCCTTCTCCCCCTATCGAAATCCTCATTATAGATGCCCCAAGATAATCCGTTATTTTCAGCCATTCACGCATTGTATCCTTAGCTTTCTTAATCTCCTCATCGCTAAAACCGCCAAAAATACATTTCGTGGCAACAGAATAGACTGGTAACCCTAATTCTTCTGATTTCTTCTTGATTTTTTGCAGATAATCTTCCTCCAGACTTTCAAAATGGTTGTTCCAAATCTCTGCTCCATCAAGTCTGCACTCCTGTTTACAATGTTCCATCCACGTAAAGACATCCATTGCCCCTTTACTAAAGTCATTTCTATGCGACCAAGAAATACATCCTATCTTTATCATCGTATCTTCCTTTCCAATCCTATTTTATCTTTTTATTTTCTGTAACATCCCTGGTATATCTCTTCTACTATTGCAGCTGTATGATTTGACGACTGGGCCCCCACATTAGAGACCGTAAGACCTCCAGCAATACATCCATAGCATAATGCTTTATAACTATCCATCCCCAACTCATGATTTGTAACAAAAGCTCCTGTAAATGCATCACCAGCTCCTACTGAATCTATCACTTCCACCTTCATTCCTTCTGCGTAATAAACCTGATCTGCATCCTTCAGTATAGCGCCTTCCTCTCCAAGAGAAATCAAAAGCATGTTGCATCGTCCAATTTCCACCTGCAGTAATTCCTTTTTTATTTCTTCCAAAGTATTTCCATATATTCCAAGAAGCATCTGTGCCTCCCGCCGATTTACAATTATTGCATCTGCCTGATTTATCAACTCAGGAAGACTATTTTCTGCTGGCGACGGACATAGATAAATATAAATACCATGTTCTTTTGCATACGCCATTACTGTTTTTACAGTATTAAGGTTTATCTCCAGTGAAATTAAGATTGCATCTAATCCCTTTAATCCATCTATTATTCCATCTGACAAATCCACCTTATTTGCACCAAGACTTACAATACTAAAATAATCTTTGTTTCCATCAACTAGGAACATATATGTCTGACCAGTAGGCACATTTGGGTTTTTTATTAATAAATCGACATTACACCCCTTCTGTTCAAAATAGCTCAACATTCTTTGACCCACCTCATCATTCCCCACAGAACCTAATATGTATACCTCTGCACTATAGCGGGCCGCTTCAACAGCCTGATTAGCTGCCATACCTCCAATACAACTTCCAAGCCAATTGCCAAAAACACGCTCTCCTTTTTTGGGTAATGATTCCGCATTATATATGTTATCCAACGCAATACTTCCTATCACGCCTATTTTTTTACTCTTATACATAGGAATCTAGTTTCCCTTTAGACACCCTACTATTTCATCACATAAGGCCATTGTTTTTACGTTGTCTTCTGCATCACATACAGGTGTTTTATCATTCCTGATACAATCGAAAAAATGCTCCAATTCGCCAACATATCCGTTCAAATATAAATCACGCCATCCTCCCGAACTAGAAGTATTAACTGGTGAAAGGACAACATCAGCTTCATCTAACGTCTTCCAGCGTGCCCCTATTGTTTCAACGGGTCTATCAAAATGATATCGAACACTCATCATGTTATCGACTTTAACAAAACCTTTTGTGCCAGTCACACAAATTTCTTCCCAATGTCTTTTCCACGCCGGTATTCCCCCAAAAAACATACTTCCAATCACTCCACTGTCGAAACGCATTGTAAACACATTATCCACTTCCACGTCAACACTGTTTGTATATCCATGGATGTCTTTCAATTCTCCAAACAGATCTCGCATTAAATCTACATAATGAATTCCACCAACCTTTGTGTACACATTATTATCCCAGCCAGGTCTGCCAGATGTAATTGCAAACATCCCCATAAACGAAAGTGGTGTGCCGAACTCATCTCTGTTATTCATAATCTGCTTCAAATTCTGATATGATGGCGAAAACCGTTTCATAAAACCTACCATGACTTTTTTCTGTACTATTTTAGCCAGCTCGGCAACTTCTTGTGCCTCCTGTTTATTCATTCCAAGAGGTTTCTCAACAAATACATGCAGGCCCTTTTTTAAACACTCTTTTACAATTTCTGCTTGACTTGAGGCTTCTGTTATAACAAAAGCTACATCCAATTCTTCTTTATTTAACATTTCTTGATAGCTTCCATACGCATTTGGAATATCAAATCGTTCTGCGGCCTCCAATGCCCGTTCACGATGTCTCGCACAAACTGCCTGCATCTGGTATCCTAGCATGTGCAAGGTTGAAAAAATATTTGCTTTCGCGTGAACTCCACAACCAATCATACCTAATTTTAATTCATTCATTCCATTTCCTCCTATGCCATATATACTTTTTTAATTTTGTTTCTTTTAAACTTGACATTACTCTCTACTTTTTCTTAAATTGTTCAAGTAAAACAGCTAGTATTATTACCACTCCTAAAAGCAACTGCTGGTAATAAGAAACTATATTTAGTATGGATAAACCATTATTTATTGTCCCTATAAGAACTGCACCAAATACCGTTCCTACTAATGAACCAACCCCTCCCAGAAGGCTTGTTCCGCCAATTGCTGTTACAGCTGTAGCATTAAGTTCCAACCCTTGACCCACAGTTGGCTCACTTGCCCCCAATGTACAAACGTAAAGTACCCCTACAATTGCTGCACAGAATCCACATATTGAATACGTTATTGTCTTCATTTTCCTTGTATCGATTCCTGAAAGTCTTGTCGCCTCTTCATTCCCACCCAAGCAATAAACACACCTTCCCAGAAAAGTATAATTCAAAATGATATAACCAACAGCAAACATAAACAAAGCAATAAGTGTAATAATAGGAATCCCCAAAATACGTCCATTTCCAATCTTAATTAATAATGAGTCTGTCACAAAAACTGAACGCCCTGAGGTCAATATATAGGTGAGACCTCTCGCTATGCTCATGATGCCCAATGTACAGATCATGGGCTGCAGCCTAAAATAACTTATCAAAATACCATTCAGCATTCCAAACAATGTTCCTGTCAACATGCCGATGAGTAATGCTAAAAATACCGGTATCTCCCACTTTGTAATGGCAATTCCAACCATAACACTGGATAAGGCAGCCACTGATCCAATCGACAAATCAATTCCGCTGGTCAATATTGCAAAAGTCATCCCTATTCCTGCAATCATCACAATTGATGATTGCTGCAATAGTAGCAAAATATTACTAATTTTAATAAAATGAGGAGATAGAAACGTTAAAATCCCCCATAAAACAGCTATGAATCCTACGAGCAAAAAATTTCTTGCCTTAATCTTCCCCAATTTCCCTTTCATTATATCCATACACGAGCATCCCTTTCTCTTAACATCCTTTCTCTCAGATTCCATACATCGTATCCAACATCTTCTTTTTGGCACAATCCTTTGAGAGCAGCTCTCCTTTCACTCTTCCATCATATAAAATAATAACACGGTCACATGTATCAATTATTTCTTCTACTTCCGAGGATACGACCAGTACTGCTTTCCCTTCTTTTGCCAATTGCCTGATAATTTTATGTATCTCTCTTTTTGCTCCAATATCAATCCCCCGGGTTGGTTCACACATAACAAAGACTTCCGCATTTTTTAATAGCCATTTTGCCAATACAATTTTTTGCTGATTTCCTCCGCTTAATGTATTAACAGTCTGACTTAGGTCTGATATTCTTATATCAAGTGTCTCAACCATCTCTTTTGCGCTTTCCTTTTCTTTTTTTTGATTCAGAAAGCCCAATTTAGACCATTCTTTGCTCATTGTTAATACAATATTATTTTGAACACTGCCCTTAAGGTTCAATCCCTCCATTTTCCGATCCTCTGAAATATAGGCAATCCCTTTCTGAGCAGCAGTTTTCGGAGTAAAATGTTCTATCTTTTTGCCCTTAATATAAATTTCCCCTCCACTCAGCTTATTCACTGCGAAAAGAGCTTTCGCTATCTCCGTTGAGCCACACCCTATCAGTCCCGTAATTCCCAGCACCTCTCCTCGATACAAATCAAATGAAATATTTTGAAATAGCTTCTGAGCAGAAATGTTCTGACAAGAAATCAACTTTTCATCCGTCTTATTACTTATATTTACGGTTGAAATTTGTTCTTCTTCCGTCACCCCTGTAAGTTCTGTTACAATCTCTTTCATTGTAATCTGTCCTATTTCCTTTGTCGTAATCCATTTCCCTTCCCGCATTAACGTAACTCGATCTGCCGTTTCAAAAATTTCATCTAACCGGTGTGTTATCCAAATAATCGAAACACCTTGTCCTGCCAATTTTTTCATAATGCCAAATAGACATTCTGCCTCTGCATTGTTTAATGCAGCAGTCGGCTCATCAAATATTACAACTTTAGCCTCCCTGCTAATTGCCTTGGCTATAGCTATAACCTGCTGCTTAGATACCCCCAACTTCCTAACCGGCAGGCTTAAATCAATATCAATATCAAAATTCTGAATGATTCGTTCTGCTTCCCGTCTTCTACTCTGTGCATCAATCAAACCAAATCTATTCCGAAACTTATTTTGCCCCAAAAAGATATTCTCGTCTCCACTTAAGTCAGGTATTAAATCAAGTTCTTGATACACCATACCTATTCCTTTTTTGATGCCAGCCTGTGGGGATGTCAGATTGATCTCTTCTGAGTCCAACGTAACAGTGCCCGAGTCTTTCACATAGGCACCAGATATAATCTTAACCAATGTTGACTTTCCTGCACCATTATGTCCTAACAATGCATGTATCTCGCCTTTTTTTACCTCAAGTGACACGTCATCCACTGCTTTTACTCCTGGAAATGACTTAACAACATGTTCTAACTTTAGCATGATCTCATCTTGCAATATTTTCACCTCCTGTCATCTCATCTCGGGAGGCTATAAAGCCTCCCCCGCTCTGTCTATTCTTTAATACCTTCAATTGGAAGATAAATATTTTTATTAATATCAAACATTTCTTGTACAGGTTTTGGTGCTTCTTCCATTGCTTCCGACACGTTATCAATTGTAATTAACCCAGGTGTTAAATCATAATCTTCTAAAGTTTCTTTTTCTTCCACAACAGCCTTTACAGCTGCATGTACACTAAAATATGCAATTTGCCAGGCAACGCCGTCGATCGTAGCTGCCATTTCTTTATTTTGAATAGATTCATAGGCCTCATTTGTACCGTCATCACCAATTACAAGTACATCCTGAAGTTTTTCAGCTTGATTCAGCGCTGCCACACAGCCTAATGCCATTGTATCATTCAAAGCATAAATCGCTTTTATCTCTGGATTTGCCTGAAGAATACCGAGCGTAACGTCTTTTGCCTCTTCTCTTAACCAGTCTGCCGGCTGTGATGCAACGATTTTGATATTCGTACCTTCTAACGCTTCTTTGAAACCTGCAATCCTTTCATTAGTCGCAGTAGTTCCCGTAAGCCCTTCAATAATAGCCACTTCACCTTCTCCTCCAAGTTGTTCCGCAACATATTTTCCTGCTATAACTCCCTCATCATGGAAACTCAGTCGACAGTTGCAAGTAACTTTGGCATCATATTCTTTCAGAACGTCCTCATCTTGAAGTTCACTCACTACGACCCATGGAATTCCTTTTTTATTTGCATCAGCAATAGCAGGGATCAGATTTGTATTTGTTATTGATGCTGCAACAATAGCATCATAATCCTGATTCACCATTCCGCGCGCTACATCTAATTGACCAACATAGTCATCTTCTGATTTAACATCCCTTATATCAACCTGGACCCCCAGTTCTTCCGCTGCTGCCTCCGCTCCTTCTTGATAAGTCTGCCAAAATGTATTGCTTAAGCATTTCACTATGTATCCAATTTTAATATCTTCTGCCTTTACAGCCTTTTCCGTCTTTTCTGTCTTTTTCTCAGTTGTACCCTCTTTCTTTTCTTTTTCACTTTGCCCACATCCACATAAAAATAATACTGCAACCAACCCTATAGCAATAATAGATCGAACCGCTTTTCTTTTCATACACTTCTCCTTCCTAATTTTAATTTTCGTTTCTTTGTCATGACTTTTATTATTATAACGTTATAACCTTTATGGTTATACCATATCACAATGTAATATGCTTGTCAATAACTTTCATTTTATTCTGAATCTATGTAAATATTATTTTTTCGAAAGCAAAAAAAGACTCAACCTAATTGGTTCAGTCTTTTCTAAACTCTATTATAACTATATAGTTAAAATTATAAAAAGCCTTATGAGCCATGCTTTAAAAACATGACTCATAAGGCTTTTATTTATCTCACTATGTCATCAAATTCTTATTTGAAATTAAGCAAGCTTCATTGGGTTGATTTTTACACCAGGTCCCATTGTAGATGTCAGTGTAACACTCTTTAAGTACTGACCCTTTACAGCTGCCGGTTTTGCTTTGATGATTGCATCGATAAGCGTCTGGAAGTTGTCCGCTAACTGTTCTTCGGTAAAGGATGCTTTACCGATCGGCACATGGATAATGTTTGTCTTGTCCAATCTGTACTCAATCTTACCAGCTTTGATGTCGTTGATTGCTTTTGTTACGTCCATTGTAACTGTACCAGCCTTCGGGTTCGGCATAAGACCTTTTGGTCCAAGTACACGTCCAAGACGTCCAACAACGCCCATCATATCAGGTGTAGCAACAACAACGTCGAATTCGAACCATCCTTCATTCTGAATCTTCGGAATCAGTTCGTCTCCTCCTACGTAATCTGCTCCTGCTGCCTTTGCTTCTTCTGCTTTAGCATCTTTTGCAAATACAAGGATACGAACCTTTTTACCTGTTCCATGAGGCAGTACAACTGCACCACGAATCTGCTGATCTGCATGACGTCCGTCACAACCTGTTCTGATGTGAGCTTCGATTGTTTCGTCAAATTTAGCTACTGCTGCTTTTTTCACTAATGCTACTGCTTCTTCTTTCTCGTAAAGGTTACCCCTCTCGATCAGTTTTGCAGCTTCGATATATTTTTTTCCTCGTTTCATTTCAAATAACCTCCTTGTGGTATTGTCGGGATCGAGCCCCTCCCACTTTATTCAACTTCGTTTAGTCTTCAACAACAACGCCCATAGAACGGCAAGTACCTTCAACCATGCTCATAGCTGCCTCTACTGTTGCAGCATTTAAGTCTGGCATCTTTGTCTTAGCGATTTCTTCTACCTGAGCTCTTGTGATCTTAGCAACTTTGTTCTTGTTCGGAACGCCTGAACCAGATTTGATGTTGCATGCTTTCTTAATCAGAACTGCTGCCGGTGGTGTCTTTGTCACGAAGCTGAAGCTTCTGTCATTATATACTGTGATAACAACAGGAATGATCAGGTCTCCCTGGTCAGCTGTTCTTGCGTTGAACTGCTTTGTAAATTCAACGATGTTAACACCGTGCTGTCCAAGTGCAGGACCTACCGGTGGTGCTGGTGTAGCTTTACCAGCTGGAATCTGTAATTTGATATAACCTTCTACTTTTTTTGCCATTTTTAATTACCTCCTTGTGGTATTGGCGGGACATGAATCCCTCCCACGGTTTTTAATCCATCTTTCTTACTTCTGCGAAACTAAGCTCTACAGGCGTCTCACGCCCGAAAAGCTCTACATTGATAGACAGGCTCTGTTTCTGCTCATTCAATGACTGGATGACGCCAACAGTACCTTCCCATGCTCCGCTTAATACGGTCACGGTGTCACCAACCTCAAAGTCTACCAGGACATTCTCCTGCTTGATTCCAAGTCTATCCATCTCCTCTTCCTCAAGCGGTACCGGTTTTGATCCAGGACCAACAAATCCTGTCACACCTCTGGTATTACGAACTACATACCATGTGTCATCATTCATGATCATATGAATCATGACATATCCCGGGAACATCTTTTTTTGACTTGCTTTCTGGACACCATTCTTGAGTTCAATCACTTCCTGCATCGGAACTCTGACTTCAAGGATCTGGTCTTCCAGGTGGCGGTTCTCAATTGCCTTATCAATATTAGCTTTGACCTTGTTTTCATACCCGGAATAGGTATGAACTACGTACCATTTTGCCTCTGACATAAAATCACCTTTCTGCTACGGCTAACTATTTAACCAATAAATCAATTCCATACTTTAAGATGGCATCGATCACAGTGATCAGTGCTCCTAATAATACAGAAACTGAAACGACTGCCGTGGTCTGTTTTGCAAGTGTTTTCTTGTCTGGCCAAATGACTTTCTTAAACTCTGCCTGAAGCCCTTTGAACCAGCTCTTCTTCTGAGTTTTGGCTGTTTTCTCACCCATGACATCCACTTCCTTCCAACGACTATTTCGTCTCTTTGTGCAGTGTGTGTGATTTACAGAACTTACAGTACTTCTTAGTCTCCATGCGCTCAGGATGTGTTTTCTTATCCTTTGTCATGTTGTAGTTACGATGTTTGCATTCTGTACATTCCAATGTGATTCTTGTGCGCACAACTTCCACCTCGCTTTTTTCTTATTCACTACGTGTTACATGATGGTTGCGAAGCCATCTAATTTTAGGCATAAAAAAAAGACCTACTTCCATTCGCTAGAGCATTGTACCATAGCGAAAGCCTGGAAGTCAAGCCTTTTTCTTATTTTGCATCTATTTTTACATCTATTTTTAGTATCCAATTTCTTTAAGTACCTGATCCATCACCTCAGCCACCTCTACAGAAAATTCATTTGACACCCACGGCTTCTCTCCCTCCAGGATACATCGCCCGAACTGCTCTGTTTCCAACTGGTAATTACTCTTTACAGAGGATGTGAACGTCTCTGTCTTTCCATTCTTATGGATAAGATAGGTAAACGCTCCCTCCTGATTGAATCTGATCGGCGCTTCCAGTGCACCTTCTGTACCATATATATAGTACCGGTCAGCACGCTGCGGGGAACACAGTCCCTGTTCTGCACTGGCTCTCGCCCCGGACGGGAACACCATGTATGCCGCTGAGAAATCATCTACACCATTCTCCATAAATCCGCCCATTGCCCTGACCTGACAAGGCATTTCCTGAAATACGCTTAAGATCAGGCTGATGTTGTAGCATCCCAGGTCATATGTGCCTCCACCGAAAGTCTCTCTGCGCATCCTGATATTTTCCTGCTCATAGCTTGGGGTGAAAAAACAGGACTCCATGAACTGCGGCTTTCCTATTACATTATCATGTACCTTATCCAGAATCTCCTTTGTTGCATCACTGTGAAGATATGCAAAAGCCTCCATCAGAAGGACTCCCTCCTGTTCACATACCTGCACCAATTCCTTCACCTCCGCCGCAGTCGGTGCCAGAGGCTTCTCACATAGGATATGTTTTTTCTTTCTCGCTGCCTTCACTGCCCATTCCTTATGAAGCTGATTTGGAAGCGGGATATATACTGCTTCTACCTGCTCATCATCAAGGAGCGCATCATAGGAATTATAGGCTTTTTCAAAACCAAACTCATCCTGGAACTGCTTTACCTTTTCCGTGCTTCTGCCTGCGATCGCATATAATTCACAGTTATAGGCCTGTTTCATTCCTGGGATGGTCTGCTCCCATGCGATGCCGGCGGTTCCGAGAACGCCCCATTTTACACGTCTGTTTTCCATGTTGTACCTCCAATTGGCCTACTTGAATATCAGAATATATTCTTCCTTGTTTTTCTTTATTATAACGGCCAATTCCTCTTTTGTAAATAAAAAGGACGCTCCGGCTTCTCTATCCTTTTACAGCCCCTGCTGTCACACCGGCCACCATATACTTCTCCAGGAAGATGAACACCAATGCAATCGGAATAATCGAGATTGCCGCGGCCGCCATGACTTCTCCCCAAATAATCGTATACTCTCCCATCAGAGACGAAATCCCCACTGTGATCGTCCATTTGTCCGGCTGGGTAATGAAGGTCCTTGCAAATAAGAACTCACTCCATCCCAGAATTGCAGAATATGTAGCTGTCGCTGCGATCCCCGGAGTTGCCAGGGGTACAATCACCTTCCTGACTGCCTGGATTCTGCTGCACCCATCGATTCTTGCCGCTTCCTCCAAAGTGGTCGGAATACTGTCGAAATATCCTTTCATCATCCACGTTGAAAAGGGAATAATAAATGTAATATTACTGATAATTAATGAGGCATAATTGTTGATCAGCCTCATATTCGTAAACATCATGTAAAGCGGTACGACAAGCAGTGTCTCCGGCAGCATCCTGACTACCAGCAGGAAAAATCCCAGGAAATTCGTGGATTTATACCTGAACCTTGACATGCTGTACGCCGCCATTGTAGAAACGATGATTGCTATGATCGTGGAAAATGCGGTGACAAAGACGGAGTTACCAAACCAAGTCAGGATGGGATGTGCATCCAGGATTTTTGTAAAATTGCTAAGTGTCATATTTCCCAGGCTGGGCAGGACACTGATATTATCCAGAAGAGCACTCCTTGTCGTCAGGGCGGTCACTACCATCCAATATAGCGGAAATGCAAGGATGACCACAGATAAAATGATCAGCGCATACATCCCGGCACGTCTGGATCTTCTATGACTAAATGTATTCATACCTTTTCCTCTCCTTCCTTAGTAAAATTGTTTTTTGAGGGACGGCATCGCCAGAATCACAAAGATGGAGCAGACCAGGAGACTGATCATTCCAATTGTGGATGCATAGCCCATATTGTAGTATTTAAATGCCTGATTATATAAAAGAAGCGGCAGAGTCTCAGTCGCTTGGTTCGGGCCGCCTCCTGTAATGGTGTATACAAGATCATAATTTCTGAAGATCCAAAGGCCGTTGAGCAGAAGCGAAGTGACAATAACGGACTGCAGGGCCGGCAGTGTGATTTTCGTAAATTTCTGCCATGCATTTGCTCCATCTATACTGGCTGCCTCGTAATAGTCCTCTGAAATCCCCTTTAGTCCTGCCAGCAGCGTCAACGTAAAAAACGGGTAGCTTTTCCAAATAGTAGCCGTAATCACGGTAATCATCGCTGTATTCCCGGTGGAAATCCACTTCACATTCTGATCAATGATATGTAAGGATTTTAAAATCGTATTGATGATTCCATAGTTGCCGTCAAACAGCCATGTGAATAGTAGACCCACGATCACGCCTGGAATTGGCCATGCAAGCAGGATCAATGTACGGACCAGTTTCTGGAAATGGAACTTTTTATTCAATAGAATTGCCAGCCCAAGCCCAATGAGGAAGGAGATGGACAATGCACAAAAAGTAAACAGAATCGACCTTCCAAGAGCGTTCCAGAAATCCGCATTGGAAAACAGCTTTGTATAATTCGCCACTGTAAATCCCTTCGCATCATCTGTCAGGCTTCCAATGAATTTGACATCCTGGAAGCTCAGTTTAATTGTGGTAAATAATGGATATATAATCAACGCCAGAGAAAAGACCGCTGCCGGAAGAGCAAATGTGACAGCCATGGTATGGTTCTTTCTCTCGCTCTTTGTTTTCAAAACTTTTACTTTTGCAGCCAAAAGAGCACCTCCATCTATCCTTTCAAAACACAGTTTTATGTCTCCTGATAAGCAGGGGGCTGCCCTGATGGCAGCCCTGCTTTCCTTATTTTCCTAATTCGTTCGTAATCTTTTCTTTCATATTTTCCAGAGTGGAATCCACATCTGCATAAGGTTCTGTTACCATTGTCATCACACCGTCAATAATATACTGTGTAAATTCACTATAATCTTTCTCATACCCGGAAGGAAGAATTTCCTGGGCTTTTTCCGCATCCTCCACGAACTGGCCAAGGAATGGGTTCTCTTTCAGAATTTCTTCATCGACCGCAGTCTTACTTGGTGATGGAGAACCTACCTTTTCCATATATAATTTCTGGAAATCGTCTTCTGCCACCATTTGAATGAATTCCCATACAAGATCCTTTTCCTCGTCACTGATCGTTGCCGGGATATGCAGGCTGTTGCTCATGGAGCCCGGAACATTCTCAAACGGAATCGTAGATACGAGCAGGTTTGGTTTCACATCCTCTGCCGCGCTGTCAATCAATGATGCGACCCACGGACCGTCAAAAATCATTGCCATCTTGCCTTCCACAAAATACTGGCGCTTCTGCTCCACGGAAAGTCCGACAGGGGTATAATTATTCTGGAATAAAGACTGATATAATTTCATCGCCTCTTTTGTTTTGTCAGATGTCATTGAGGATAGGTCACCGTCCTCGGACCATTTTCCGCCCATACCTACGACAAAGGTCGTTGCTTCATTATAGAAATTGGCATCTGTCACCTGACATGCTCCAAAGCCATAGACTTCCGGGTCACCATCTCCATTCTCGTCCTTGGTCAGAGTTTTCGCCGCCTCCATAAAGGAGTCAATGTCTGTCGGGATATCTATTCCAGCCTCGTCGAACATTGCTTTGTTATAATACATGGAATATCCATTTCCAAGAAGGAGCACTCCATAGTACTCGTCATCCACAGTAAGCCCATCCTGAAGGCTGCTCCATCTATCCAGAATGTCTGTCTTTTCCAGTCGATCGTTCAGCGGTTCAAACCATCCCATATCTGAAAACTGTGCAAAATATCTGGATGGAATATGTGTGATCTGAGGAGCGGTCCCCGCTGCATACAGAGTCGTCAGTGTGTCCACATAACTGTCGAACGGGACCTGGTACAGATTGATTTTTACATTGTCATGCCGATTCTCAAACTCTGCAACCGCTTCTTCCCAAAATTCCTGGAATCCCGGTTCTGTCGCCTGCCAGCTCGGGAACTCTAACACGACTTCTTCTGAAGATGAGGATGAATCACTCTTCTTCTCTTTCCCTGATGATCCGCATGCCGCCAGACCAAATGCCAGGGACGCACATAACAATAAACTTAAAATTTTCTTTTTCATAACGTTCTCCTCTCTCAATTGACAGAATCCCTCTGCCTCTCATTCTATCCTGTTGTCTTAAATCAGAGCGCCGTTGCCGCGCAGAATCGTCTGTATGCTTTTCACATCTAATTTTCTCGGTGCAAGCTTTCTATCTGCCGCCATGGATGCTGCTACTCCTGCTGCCTGCCCAAGGGCCATACAGGACGGCATAATTCTGGTAGACGCCAGAGCCTCTGCCGTTGTAGAAATACATCTGCCTGCGACCAGCAGGTTGTCGATCCTGGCCGGAACGATACAGCGATATGGGATATCATAACTCTGCTCCTCACTTTGAATGCGGGATACGCCCCATCCCTGGCCTTTTGGATCATGAATATCGATGCAGTAACCATTTCTGGCGATACAGTCATCAAATCTTCGTCCTTCTATGATATCCTCACCTGTCAGGATATACTCTCCGTCAATCCTTCTTGTCTCCCTGATTCCAATTCCATTCGGAATACTGGTAATATGCGCCTTCTCCATCCCCGGCACATATGCATTCAGGAAACGAATCACCTTTTTCAACTGTCTCCTGCCTTCGATCTCCGCCTCAGACAGTTCATACGCGTCAGCTCCATTTTTTTCACTGACCCGGATCGTATTTACATAAGTCAGTTCATTCTCCCGCATAGTCCCGGCCCAGATATTGTGATCGGGATGTTCAAAAATTCCTTCCTTTAAAATAATATCGTTCCATTTCGAAAGCTTCCCACTGATGTGGAGATTATATTCATGATCACCGCCCACAGGACAGGCTGGGATTGGATTCTCAGAAAACAGGGACGTCGCCCGTTCCACATCCACGTCTCCTAATTTGAATAAAAGGCTCATTGCCTGGCAGAGCCCGTCGCTCTCTCTTCCCAGATGGTAGCGTGCCCCTGAAAATTTTGCCAGATCGCCGTCTCCCGTGGTATCGATGAAGCAGCCTGCCCGAAACTCTGTCAGCCCGTTCTTATTGGCGACCACAATACTTTTCAGACAATCTTCCTCTACCTTTGCCCCACAGACAAAGGAGTGATATAGAAGCTCGCATCCGCTCTCTAACAGCATCTCTTCTGCCGTGATCTTCACCCATTCCGGATCGATCATGGTCACTGAATTCAGATGCCCTCCGCTGGTACGGATATGCCCCAGTGCCGCCTTCTCCTGGAACAGACGTTTCATCAGCTCCTCTGCAATTCCTGCAGTGATCTGCTTTCCATCCCTGTTAAAAAAGTCGATGAACGGAAGTCCCGATGCGGCAGTCCCGCCAACATAAGAATTCTTCTCGATCAACAGCACATGTGCACCAGCTCTCGCTGCCGACAATCCGGCCGCTATCCCGGCAGTCCCGCCACCGGCGACAATCACATCATATTCCTGTCGGTACATTTTCCAACCTCTTTTCCCTACTCTTATTTCCTGCATTTATCATCCGGATCATGCATTTCCTTTCTCGTCTTTCCAAAAGGCTTATTTGAATATTAGTTCAATTTGGACAGAAATAAAATATGGTAAACTTTCTATTTTGTTTGTTTTCTTTCGACTTTTTTCAAACGCTTTTCTTCCTTCTTTAAAAAATGTATAATCCTTACATACTAAGAAATATCTCTTGTATTTATAAAGATCCGCAGAACCCTTTAATCTCTCACACAGCCGAAAGGAGGAAACGCATGTCCAAGCACTCAAAAAACGATTCAAAGAAAACCTTGGAAAAAATATTATTCCGAAATTATATGTATTTGATTCTCACTGCTGCCCTACTAATCAGTATATTCAGCGCCATACTAGATGCCTCCTCAACTCTTTCCAATGAGAAGAAGAACATGTATGAATCGCTGAAACAGGCGCAGATCAACATCAATAAGCATACACAGATGATCGAAGACTATCTAACGCTGACCCATGCTGACTCTGAGCTGCAGGGCCGGATAAAAGAGCTGAATAAACATCCCAGCACAATGCTGCTTACGAAGATCAACGAGACATTATTTTCCGTGGACTTATTTAAAAAGAATCTGGATTCGATGCAGATTTTTGCCTACGAACCGGACAGCTTCCTGCCTGCTTTTTCCTCCACCTCCCGGTATAATAATGCTCTGTTTTCTGCTGGAAGCGTCTCTTCCTTTGAATGGTTTCAGAACACCTTGAAGGCCAATGGAAAGACTTATTGGTTCGTAGATACAAAGACCTTTCCAAAGCCGACGCTCTGTGCCGCTCGTATCCTTTATGACATCAATAATACGACCCGCCAGTTGGGCGTCATCAAGGCAAACGTAACGATTGAAAAATTGATTCGTCACCTGGGCTCCATTTCCTTTGGAGATAAAGGCTATGCTCTGATCGAGGCGGACGGACTGCTTCTCCATCCGTATACAGAGGTTCCCGTCATCATCACAGAAAGCCTGCCGGACCACAAGGAACATCTTGCAAATTCACACCTGGTCGTAGAGTTCCCGATTATCACCGAGGGGTGGCATGTAGCAGGTGTCATCAGCAGCTTCGAACTCTACAAAAATACACTGCAGAATCTGCTTCCGATCACTTTGGTCTTTGCGTTTGCGCTCCTACTGGCCGCCCTGCTCTCAAGGAAAAGCAGCCGGAAGATCTCTCTGCCTGTACACAGTCTCTGCCAGCAGATGCAGAAAATGGAACCTGCATCTGGACACGGGGTACACAACTGCATTGAAGTGAATCAATTATATGATACTTATAATGGTATGCTCGTCAAAAATGAGGAACTGATCAAATCCCGGGAAGAGACCCTGCTGAAATTCAAACAGGCGGAAATGGCAGCTCTGCAGTCTCAGATGAATCCACATTTTATCTATAATACCCTGGAATCCATCAGTGCCCTGATTGCCACCAAAGACAATGAGCATGCCGCCCTGATGATCACCGGACTGGGAAAATTCCTTCGCAGCAGCCTGAATAATGGGAATAATTATATTACGTTAGAAAAGGAAATCGAACAGGTCAGCTCTTATGTAGAAATTCAGAAGCTTCGATATGCCAATCAAATCGAGCTGCGTCTTAATCTGCCCTCTCCACTGCCAGATTACAGAATCATCAAGTTGATTCTGCAGCCGCTTGTGGAGAACAGCATTGTACACGGATTCAAGGATTTAGACTACCTTGGTCTGATTACCATCACGGTCAAGGAAACCAACGAGCAACTCTATTTGTCTGTTGCAGACAATGGCTGGGGGAGCGATATTGAGATGTTGAATTATCTGGTACGGCGGCGGACGCTTTATAAAGAGGATAACGTGAATTTCTATTGTATTCAGAACGTCTATCAGCGCCTTGAGAACTGCTATGGGGAACACGCAGACCTGACATATGAGGAAAATGATGACGGCGGCGTCACGGCTGTCATCCGTATCGATAAAAGTGTATTATAGGAGGACAAGATGTTAAATATTGTATTAGTAGATGACGAGCAATTAATTATCCATCACCTGATTAAAATTATCTCATCATTTGATATTCCACACAAAATCGTGGGGACGGCCAATAATAATCAGCAGGCACTCACGATCATCCGGGAGACACATCCCAATCTGGTCATTACAGATATCCGTATGGGGGCTTCCAACGGCCTGGATCTCTGCGACACGCTCAAGGTCACCATGCCACACACCAAGGTCATCATTCTGTCCGGGTTCGATGACTTCACTTATGCCCAGAAAGCACTGAGCTACAATGTATTCAACTATCTGTTAAAGCCGATCAATGAGAAGGACCTGTATGATCAGTTGACACAGGTACAGGAAATTCTGGAAAAGGAGAAAGAAGCGGAAGCTAAGGATTTTATGTTAAAGGAGCAGCTCCAGGAATGTCTTCCTCTGATGCAGGAATGGTTTTTTAAGATTATTCGGGAAAATCTGGATCATCTGGAAATAATCGATTCCACATTCCGCCTGTTCAATATCGATATCCTGAACGAATCCTACCAATCTCTCTATATCGATTTTTCACAGGATAACGATGAAGCCCAGGCAGTCGAAAAAGATTTCTTGAATGTGTCCAGGCTGGCACAGACGATAATGCTATTTATTGGGGATTACTTTAAAACGATCTACTTTTATGATACCAGCTCAATCACGATTATTCTGTCCTCTGAAAATACACAAATAGAAGAAGTGCATCAAAGAAGCTATCATCTTGCCGACCGTATCCGCCAATACCTGGATTTTAATTATCCGCGGCATTTTTCCATTGGCTTGTCCACCACCGTACAGAATATATCATCCCTGCGCCAGTCCGTTAAGGACGCCATCGCTGCCAGCAAGTATTCCTTTTATATCGGCTTCAATGAAATCATCTGCATCACAGACGTGGAGCTTCGCAATACGGGTGAGACAATCCCTAACTTTAAATATATTCAGGAGGACCTGCTAAAATATGTGAAACTGTGCGATCTGCCCCATTGCGAACAATATTTGAATATCTTTTACCTGAATGTACTGCAGCTTCATGGAGACCGCAGCCTGGCAACAAACAAATTCCTGGAATTATATTACTATCTTTCCAATGCGCTGAACCAAGAATTTGACCTAGGCCATATTCCTTCTCAGGAGGTGGTATCTCAAATCAAGAGCTGCACTAATCTGGAGGAGATCAAGAATATCCTGAGCCACTATATCACCGGCTCTATCCGAGAAATCGAACAGATGCGGACGACCAAAAGCAGGAAGCTGATCGATCGAGCCAAAGCCTACATTCAAGAGAACTACGCTCACGATATTTCCCTGGAATCCATTGCCTTTGAGATTGGACTGTCTGCCTGCTATCTAAGTACTTTATTTAAGAATATAGAAAAGACATCAATCAAGGAATATATCATTGATGTGCGGATTGAAGCTTCGAAGCAATATCTTCTGGATATCGACCTTAAGATTTACGAAGTGGCTGCAAACGTAGGATACACAGATTCCCGTTACTTCAGTCAGTTATTTCGAAAAAAGACGGGATATACGCCCGGACAGTACCGGGAATTCATGAAATCAGGAACGTAGTCTAAGCGGCTGCGTCCCTGGTCCTTCTTCGGGCATCTTCTTTTTTATGCCTCTATCCCTATGCTGTTACATGATTTCTAATGATTGCCCGAATACTTTCATTCAGGTAAGGTTTCAGCTCTTCATAGCTGATGGGGTCATTCTCCAGAATCGTGCTGTAAGAGGTAGAACTTGCCAGTTCTATGATCAGGAAAAGCATCGTCTCCGGTGCCTTCAGCCTGATATCAGGATTCTCCTGCACAAGCTTATTAAAGAATCCCATCACATCGACATCCGCATCTGCTTCATTCTTTGTAATGGCCTGGCGGAAGATCCCCCAGCTTAAGTTCTTGGAAATAAACCTGAGTACCGGCTTGTTTTTCGCCATCTCATCCAGAACATAATCCACGATAAATATGATCTTGTCCTCAAATGCAGGTATCTGTGCTTTTTCCAGTGCATCATGGGCCGACATGAAAAGCCGCCCCGCGGTCTTGGCAATCAGCCTGTCCCGTATCTCATACTTGTCTTTAAAATATAGATAGAAGGTTCCCTTCGCTACTCCTGCTTTCTGAACAATATCGTGGATGGATGTCTTGGAAATCCCTTGTGTCAGAAACAGGTCATAGGCGCTCTTGAACAATGACTCCAATTTCTGCTGCTTATTGTCATCAACTTTTCCCATAGTTTTCCTCACTCCCTCAACTGATACTGCATCTGTTTTACTGATGTTTCTAATGTTTCATCCACTTATGCTGTACTTGATTTTCTTCATTATAATTTCAAAATGACCAAAAGTCAACTTTTTTCTTAAAAATTATTGACTTATGGTCATTTTTGCTGTATATTACATTTAGTCTTAAAACTGACTAAAGGTCATAAATATAAAGAGACGTGTTATTTGCAAGATCACTATTTAAAAAAAGAATGAAAAAGGGAGGCATTACACATGGTTAAAGTAGGTAAGAAAATAGTGAAGTATCGGGTCGTGATCCTGATACTCGGCATTTTACTTCTGATACCATCGGCTTTGGGATTCTTGAAGACCAGAGTCAACTACGACATACTTTATTATCTGCCCAATAATATTGATACGATGAAGGGGCAGGATATCCTGATGGATGATTTCGGCAAGGGCGCCTTTGCGATGGAAGTCGTGGAAGGCATGAGCAACAAGGATGTTGCCGCAGTCAAGGAAAAGATCGAGAACATAGACGGAGTCGCAGATGTCATTTGGTATGACTCCATCGCAGATCTTTCCATGCCGATCGATGTACTTCCTGATAAGCTCAAGGATGTGTTCAAGACCGACAACGCTACATTGATGGCCATCTTCTTTGATGATACGACTTCGGCAGACAGTACGATGGATGCTATCACAGAAATCCGCAGTGTGACGAATAAGCAGTGCTACTTAAGCAGTATGTCTGCAGTCGTGACTGATATCAAGATGCTCTCCGAGAAGGAAACTCCGATCTACGTCTTGATCGCAGTCATCCTAAGCTGTATCGTCCTTTCCGTATTCATGGACTGCTGGATTCTTCCCGTATTCTTCATGCTGAGCATCGGGATGGCAATCCTATATAATATGGGAAGCAATTACTTCCTGGGAGAGATTTCCTATATTACGAAGGCGTTGAGTGCAGTCCTGCAATTGGGTGTTACGATGGACTACTCGATCTTCTTATGGCACAGCTACCAGGAGAACCAGCAGCGGTTCCCGGGAGATAAGGAACGTGCGATGGCACATGCCATTTCCAACACCTTTTCCTCTGTTGTCGGAAGCTCCGTCACGACAGTTGCCGGATTCATTGCACTGTGCTTCATGAGCTTCACTCTTGGAAAGGACTTGGGAATCGTCATGGCGAAGGGTGTCATATTCGGTGTGATCAGTTGTATCACAATCCTGCCGTCCTTCATTCTGATTTTTGATAAATTGATACAGAAAACAACGCACCGCTCCTTGATACCGAGCATGGAACGGCCTGCCAAATTCATTACCAAACATTTTAAAGCTTTCGTCCTGATTTTCATCGTGCTGCTCTTCCCTGCTTTATGGGGATACAGTAAGGCGGAGGTCTACTATAACCTGGATGCAACACTTCCGAAATATCTGGAGAGCATCAAGGCCAATGAAAAGCTGGCAGATGAATTCGATATGAACGCTACACATATGGTGCTTGCGAACGCGGATCTGTCACCAAAGGATGCAAAGGCAATGTTGAATGAAATGTCCGACGTGAAGGGCGTAAAGTTCGCACTTGGACTCGACAGCCTTCTTGGCTCTGCCATCCCGCGGGATGTGATTCCTTCGGAGCTGACCGATACCTTGAAAGAGGGGAACTGGCAGTTGATCCTGGTACAGTCGGAATATAAGGTCGCAACCAATGAGGTCAATACACAATGTACGCAGCTCAATCACATCATTAAGAAATATGATTCCTCTGCAATGCTGATCGGGGAAGCACCGTGTACGAAAGACTTGATTACGATTACAGATAAGGATTTCAAAGTTGTAAGTGCGATTTCCATTATTGCCATCTTCATTATTATTGCAATTGTATTTAAGTCCATCTCACTGCCGGTCATCCTTGTATCCGTCATTGAGTTCGCGATTTTTATCAACCTGGGAATCCCTTACTTCACGGGAACCAAGATGCCGTTCATCGCATCCATTGTCATCGGAACCATTCAGCTGGGTGCAACAGTTGACTATGCGATTCTAATGACGACCAGATATAAGAAGGAACGCTGTAAAGGAAAGGCGAAAAAGGAATCCATACGAATCGCACTTTCCGCATCAGTCAGCTCCGTTATCGTCTCTGCACTGGGATTCTTCGCGGCGACCTTCGGTGTCGGGCTCTACTCCGATATCGATATGATTTCCGCACTCTGTACCTTGATGGCACGAGGCGCGATCATCAGCATGTTCACAGTTATCTTCATCCTGCCTTCTATGCTGATGGTATTTGACAAGGTCATCTGTGCAACCACAAAGGATATGCGTGTCTGCATTAAGAAAAAAGAAAAGGAGACGGATGAAGCCTGCGCGAACGCTTAAGCTTACCGTTATATGATCAATTTCATTTTGTTTGCAAATAGATTATTGATTTCACAGGAGGTTCATGAAAATGAAAAACAGAGAATATAAAACACTTGTAGCAATTGTACTCGCAATGACTATGGTCGCCGGAACATTATCTTCCGCCTCTACTGTCGTTTATGCAAAGGATAATAACGTAAAAACCGAGGCGTCCGCTGATAAGTCCGATTCAAAATCTAATAAGAAATCCACTTCTGATGTAAAGACGCTCAAGGATGAGACTGTATATGCCAAAATAGATGGAAGCGGTGCTGTGACTTCCGTGACCGTATCTGATCAATTAAAAAATGTAACAGACAAGAGCGAGATCAAGGATGTTTCTACCTTGAAGGATATAGAGAACGTCAAGGGAGACGAGAAATTTTCACAGAAAAGCAGCGATCTTACCTGGAATGGTGACAGCAAGGACATCTGCTACCAGGGAACGACCAGCCAGACACTCCCGATCGGTGTAAAGATCACCTATCAACTGGACGGAAAAAATGTCAGTGCTGATGAACTGGATGGAAAGAGCGGCCATCTTGTCATGCGCTATCAATATGAAAACACGACTGGAAAATCCGGGAATGAATATACTCCATTCCTGATGATCACCGGACTGATTCTGGATACTGATAAGTTCACGAATGTAAAGGTAACGAACGGCAAGCTGGTTTCCGACGGAGATCGTGACATGGTACTGGGAATGGGACTGCCTGAGATGAAGTCGAACCTTGGTGTCAAAGACCTGGATATCCCGGATTATTTTGAAATGGAAGCGGATGTCACCGATTATGAGACCATAGAGGGAATCACCATCGCTACCAACGAAGTTTTTAACGAGCTGGATACCGATAAGCTGGATGATCTGTCCGATTTGAAGAGCTCTATGAATAAACTGCAGGATAGTGCTGACCAGTTAGTGGACGGATCTGGTGAACTTAGAAAGGGACTGGATACCCTGTTATCCTCTTCTGGTACACTAAAGGATGGAATCGGACAGTTGGCGGATGGAAGCAAGACTCTGAAGGCCGGAACAGAAACGCTATTGGACGGAAGCAATGTTCTGGCTGACGGAAGCTGGACACTGGCCGATGGAACAAGTCAGCTTGCTGACGGAACTGGTGTATTGAGCGCTGGGACTCAGGAATTAAATGCCGGACTGGGCCTGGTCTCCAATAAGGTTTCTAATGAACTGCTGCCAGGCGTAAAGACATTGGATGCTGGAGTCCTGGAAATGCAGAAATCATTAGGTGCACAGCTTCCTGCCCTATGTCAGGGCGTCTCTGCTCTGAATACAGGAATCACACAGGCGGCTGGCGGAGCTGCTGCTTTAGATACTGGAATTCAGCAGGTAGCTGACGGAGCCGCAGGACTGAACAGCGGGATACAGCAAATAGCTAATGGGGCTGCTGCGTTGAATAGTGGGATTCAAACTGCGGGTGAACAGGTCGGTCAGTTGAACTATCTTGCAAACCAGCTATGTACTGCTTTGAGCGGCAATACTGCTGTCACATACAGCGCTGATACTACAGATAGTTATGATGAAATTGCACAGTTACAGGCATTACGGGATTCCCTGTCTGCCGATGAGAATGTATCTGAGGATACTTTAGGGGCCCTAGATTCTGTCATTGCTTCCCTTTCTTGGGAACAGGAACAGCGCAATGAAGTTTCCGCACAAAATGCTGCAGCGGCAGCGGAGATTCCTCAGACCCCAGTCGGCATGGCCGAAGCCTTAGCAAATGGAACGCAGGCTCTGCATGATTCCTTGACCACAGGCGATTTGGCCGTTGGCGCTGGTACATTGGATGCCGCCCTCAATACCGGAAGCGGAGAAACACCAAGCATTAGAAGTGTTTCACAAACTATCAGCTCTGCTCTGAATGACGGCGATGCCACCACAAATACAGCAAGTATCCGCGCTGGTGCACAGGCACTTGATGCCGCGCTCAATACTGGTGATCCAGCCAACAATGTGCCAAGTATCAAGGCCGGAATCAATTCGCTGAACGAAGGCGTAAACGGAGAAAATGGACTCAGTGCCCAGGTGAATGCCGGCGTATCCCAATTAAAAGCAGGTACCTCCCAGCTCCTCAACGGAATCGACGGTAAGTTTGGTCTCGTAAATGGTTTGAACCAGCTCTCAACAGGTGCCGCAGACGTGAATGACGGAGCTGCTACCCTGAATGAGAAAATGGCTGATGCAAATGAGGGTGCCAAGAGCGTTTCCGCTGGTGCCTCCCAGTTATCCGCTGGTGCAGGTGAACTGAACAGCGGTGCAGGAACACTGGCTGATGGGATCCAGACCCTGAACTCCGGTTCTGACGCTTTAATCGATGGCGTCAAACAGTTGGATGACGGTGCTAAGACACTGAATGATGGAATGATCCAGTTCAATGAAGAAGGAATCCAGAAACTCGTAAGTGCATTCGACGGGGATATCGAAGGAATGCTGGATAAGCTGAATACAATGATGGATGCCTCAAAGAAATATAAGAACTTCTCTGGAATCTCCGATGGTATGGATGGAGAAGTGAAATTCGTATTTGTAACTAATAAATAAGGTTCATTTCAAATGAGCTTTCATTCAAGGTGAATATTCATTATCCATTTCCTAACTTCCTTGATGAAGTTAAAAAGCGCCCCGGCTGTCGCGTAGATAGCCGGGGCGCGGTTTTTCTATCCATGAGACTAAAACGAATCCTCTAAGTGTTCCATTTTTCTGTCATTTATAATGTACTCATCACAATTTACTTCTCCCAGGATTTTTTCCCTTTTCTCTGCATATAATATAGAATACCCAAATATCATAAGGAGGGGCTTTATGATCTGTTTTATTTTCTTTATCAGTATTGCTTTGTTCTGCCTGATTGCCTTTGTTCTATTCGCCATTTTACATTGCAGCACACCATATGACCGGTTCATTGATGACCAACTTCAAGAAGCGTTTCTGCGCCATTACACGAAACGCTGAGATAAGGCCGCCCTTTCAAAAATACCGTCTGTCCATACTTTCTTCATTGCTACTTCTTCCTTTTCCCTTTATAATATTGTTATCTATGAAAGGAAATGAGCCATGAAAAAAGCAGGATACTATTCTTCCGGCGAATTCGCGCGTATGGCACATGTGACCTTACGCACGATCCGCTATTATGATAAACAGGATATTTTGAAGCCCTCCTATGTCACAGAAGCAGGGGCACGGTTTTATACGGACGAAGATTTCGCCCGTCTTCAGCAGATTCTTCTACTGAAATATCTTGGATTCTCCCTGGATGATATCCGGGAGATGACGATTGATGACTCGGATTATCATTTTATGCTGAACTCCCTGAATATCCAGCTAAAGCTGGTCCAGGACCGCATCGAGCAGATGCAGCTTGTCGAAAAGGCAATTCAGGATACAGCCAGTGCCATCCAGAAAGAACACCACATTGACTGGAGTCAGATGCTGAACCTGATCCACCTGACAGGTATGGAGAATAGTCTGAAGAACCAATACCAGAATGCCTCTAATATTTCCGCCCGTATCAATCTCCACAATCTCTATTCCCAGAATCCCAAGGGATGGTTCCCCTGGATTTATGAACAGAGCAGAATCCAGGCAGGGATGAACGTATTAGAGATTGGATGCGGGGATGGAACACTTTGGAAGGAAAATCTGGCGCTGATTCCGAAGCAGATCCAAATCACACTTTCTGACATATCCGAAGGAATGCTGCGTGATGCCCGGCGTGCGGTCGGAGCGGATGACCCCCGGTTCTCTTTTCAGGTCTTTGACTGCTCCAAGATTCCTTATGAAGATAATAGTATGGATCTGGTCATTGCCAACCATGTACTGTTCTATTGTGATGATATTGCCCAAGTATGCAGAGAAGTAAGAAGAATCCTGAAACCAGGCGGACGCTTTTTGTGCAGCGCCTACAGCAGACACCATATGGAAGAGGTCAGCCATCTGGTGGAAGGATTTGATGACCGAATTGTTCTGTCTGCAGACAAATTATATAATAAATTCGGCCGGGAAAACGGCACGGAAATTCTTGCCCCCTATTTTTCTGAGGTAGCGTGGACACTTTATGAGGATTCTCTTGTGATACCGGAACCGGAACCGCTGATTTCCTATATTCTCTCCTGCCATGGCAATCAGAACCAGTATATCCTGGAACACTACAAGGAGTTCCGTTCTTATGTGAAGAAAAAAACAACGGGAGGATTCCATATTACCAAGGAAGCGGGCGTATTTATCTGTACTTAGAATACAAGTCCTATTCCCAGGCCTCCCATTTCTCTTATAGAAAATAGCTGTATGACAAAGAGAAGCAGATTGACGTCTATCCGACCGTAATCTGCTTCTTTCATCATACACTTTATCAATTTCCTATATTGCAGTAATCCTCATGTCACTTATACCAGCATTTCTGCTGCCATTGATTCTCCATCTAACTGATTTGAAATATGAAAATAATCTAATACCGTCTTCCCGATATCTGCAAATGTTTCTCTGGAACCAAGGTCCACGCCCTTTCTGACTGGTTTTCCATAAACCAGAAGAGGAATATACTCCCGGGTATGATCAGTCCCCGGAAATCCGGGATCACATCCATGGTCTGCCGTGACAAGCAGCACATCTTCCTCCTGCATGCCTTTCTGAAAAACACCCAGCCATGTATCAAATTCGTTCAGGGCCCTTGCATAACCATCTACATCATTTCTATGTCCGTAGACCATATCAAAGTCGACCAAATTGACGAAACACAACCCATGAAATTCTTCCTTCAAAAGCTTTAAGGTCTGCTCCATTCCATCCGTGTTACTTTTGGTCGGTATCCGCCGGGAAATCCCTTTCCCTGCAAAAATGTCAGAAATTTTTCCAACGCCAATCGTATCCAGGCCCTCTCGTTTCAGATAATCCAACATGGTATCCGAAGATGGTTCCAGGGAAAAGTCATGACGGTTCGCTGTTCTTCGAAACGCCCCTGGTTCCCCTTCGAACGGACGAGCTATCACCCGTGCGACCCCATGTTCTCCCTTAAGAAGCTCTCTGGCAGTCTGACAGTCCCGGTACAACTCCTCCACCGGAATGATTCCTTCGTGCGCTGCCACCTGGAAAACACTGTCCGCAGATGTATAGACGATCAGCCCACCTGTTTTCATCTGTTCTTCCCCGTAGTCCCGGATGACTTCTGTCCCGGAAGCAGGACGATTACATAGGACTTTCTTCCCCGTTCTTTCTTCAAATTCCCGGATGATTTCATCAGGAAATCCGTTGGGGTAGACGGGAAATGCCTTTTTTGAAATCAATCCGGCAATCTCCCAGTGTCCCACCGTGGTATCTTTCCCAGCAGACTTTTCCCGCAGTCTGCCAAATGCGGCCTCTGGCTCGTTCTGATATGTTTTTACCTGGTCTTCCACCTCTGTTCCCTGGATACGAAGCAGTCCCATTTTTTCCATGTTCGGGATTGAGAATGCCTTCGATCTGCTGACACTATGCAGTGTGTTTGCCCCCACATCGCCAAACAGATCTGCATCTGGCTCATATCCGATTCCAAAGCTGTCCAGGACGATCAAAAATACTCGTTTCACTTATGACTGCCTCCATTCGACGCTCTCCGCAGTTACCTTTGCATAGATCAAAGGCTCCTCCTTAGGACGCTCAGGCTCGATTTCATAAGCCTTCGTAAGCAAAGCTTCCGCTTCTTGGAACAATCCCTTAGATGAAGCATAAAGCGTGGCCAGTACGTCTCCCTGCTTTACTGCATCGCCCGTCTTTTTACGGAGCGTGATTCCTGCTGCGTAATCAATGCTGCTCTCCTTGGTCGCCCTGCCTGCGCCCAGAGCCACGGATGCGATTCCACATTTTTCCGTATCCATATGTGTCACATACCCATCCTTTTTAGCAGTCACCTCATAGGAATAAGGTGCTTTTTCAAAGTTTGCCGGATTCTGGATCACTTGGACATCCCCGCTTTGAGCTTCCACCATCTCTTTCAGCTTTTCAAGCGCCCGGCCATCTGCCACCGCTTCCTCTGCCATACTGCAGCATTCACGAATGGTTCCCTTCCCAGCCAGATACAGCATATTTCCGGCAAGCTCAATGCAGACCTCGTACAGATCCTTCGGGCCTCTGCCCAAAAGGGTCTCCACCGCCTCTGCCACTTCCATAGAATTTCCAATAGCACATCCAAGAGGGATATCCATGTCCGTAATCATGGCAATCGTCTTTCTACCACACTTTTCTCCAATCGATACCATGCATTTCGCAAGCTCTACTGCCTCATCCACCGTCTTCATAAAGGCACCGCTGCCTACCTTGACATCCAGCAGTATACAGTCACTTCCAGACGCCAGCTTTTTACTCATAATGGAAGCGGCAATCAGAGGAATACTATCTACCGTCCCTGTGACATCGCGCAGCGCATACAGCTTCTTGTCTGCGGGGGCCAGGTTTCCTGTCTGCCCTGCCACACTAAAGCCCACCCTGTCGATAATAGAGAAAAATTCCTTTTGATCCAGAGAAGTACGAAATCCCGGAATGGATTCCAATTTGTCGATGGTGCCGCCCGTGTGTCCTAGGCCTCTGCCTGACATTTTAGCCACCTTCACACCACATGCTGCAACGATCGGTCCCAGAATCAGAGTGGTCTTGTCCCCAACCCCTCCGGTACTGTGCTTATCGACCTTCACACCGGGGATAGAGGATAAGTCAACCATATCCCCGGACTGGGCCATGGACATCGTCAGTTCCGTGATTTCTTCCTGGTCCATCCCCTGAAAACAGATTGCCATCAGCATGGCGGACATCTGATAATCCGGGATTTCCCCTTTCACATAACCGGAGACCATCTCTCTAATTTCCTGGCTGGTCAGCTTCTCCCCCTTCTTTTTCTTCATTATACAATCATACATTCTTATCATGTAGCTCTTCCTTCCTCTCGTTCCTATCTCTGTCCTTTTTCAAACGGCACACCGCTGGCTTTTGGCGCAGATACATTTCTTACAAATAATACCAGGACTGCAATGGTCAACATATAAGGCAGCATTGCCAGAATCTGTGACGGTATCAGGTCTGCTCCTCCAAGAAGGATTGCCAATGCCTGTGCAAGGCCGAACAACATACAGGCCCCATACACTCCGAACGGTTTCCATTTTCCAAAGATCACTGCTGCCAGGGCGATAAATCCATGGCCGCTGATCGCGGTCGGTGTAAAGTTGGAAATAATCGCCAGCGTCATTGCCGCACCACCGAAACCAGAAAGAATTCCAGATAAGATGACACAGAAATAACGGATTTTATAGACACTGATTCCCAACGTATCTGCCACCTGCGGATGCTCTCCTACCGCACGGACCCGAAGGCCCCATCTGGTCTTATAGAATAAGAACCAGGCTGCAATGGTCAAAAGCAGTGCAAGAATCACTGTGATATCGAAATTAAAATAACCAAGTATCCCTTCACTGGCCTTATTTCCGAAAATCTTCGGAAGTTTGGCCGGAACAGCCGGTGTATTGGTCACGCCGAACATCTGCCTGGTCATGAACAAGGAGATTCCCGGCCCAATTAAGTTGATGGCAATACCGGATACCGTCTGGTCTGCCTTAAGGGAAACAGAAGCGACTGCATGGAGAAGTGCCAGCACACCTGCTGCCGCACCTGCCGCTAAAAAGCCGGCCCACGGATGTCCTGTCGCATAAGTCACACACACCGCTGTGGAGGCTCCCAATCTCATCATTCCTTCGATTCCAATATTCGTCACACCGCTTTTTTCACTGACGAGGCCGCCCATGGCCCCGAATATCAGGGGGGTAGCATACATCACGGTAATGCTCAACAATAACAGTATATTATTACCCACGTTTCGCCACCTTCTTTCCAAGCTTTTCAACAATCATTGGGAACAGGCCCGCAATTGCTACGAAAAACACAATCGTACCTACCATAATATTAATGATTTCTGAAGGAGCCCCTATGGTAGACTGGATGGAACCGCCTCCGTAAAAAAGTCCTGCAAATAACAAACCTGCAAAGATGGCACCGATCGGCGAATTTCCTGCCAGCATTGCCACGGAAAGTCCATTGAATCCATAGTTCTCCGTTGCCGCAAGAGTCATGATCTTATGGGAGACTCCTGTAATCATCAGTGCCCCCGAGAGTCCGGCCAGTGCACCGGAAATCATCATGGCATGAATGACGTTCTTCTGAACGCTGATTCCCGCACATTCGGCTGCTTCCTTATTGAATCCTACGGTTCTGAGCGCAAATCCCTTCGTCGTCTTCCTTAGGATGACCCAGATCAGTATTGCTGCTGCCACCGCAATCAAAATACCAATGTTCAAATCTGTCTTTCCCACAGTCTCCAAAAGTAATGGTGAATTCTTGACTGCCTCACGCCCGCTTTCAGACATTTTAAATCTATAGATCAGATCCATACCGGATTCATTGATCTCATAAGTACTGGAGGAATCCGGCTGATGGAAACGATCCAATGTGACTACAAAGTTTGCCGCATAAAATGCGATCCAATTGAGCATGATTCCGGTGATGACCTCATGGATTCCGAATTTTGCTTTCAAAAAACCGATGATCGCACCATATAAAGCCCCGGCCAGCATCCCTCCTGCAAGAATCAATAAGAACTCGATTACAGGCGGAAAATCACAGGTAATCCCGATAATGACTGCCACGATAGTCCCTACAATATATTCACCCTCGGCACCGATATTGAACAATCCTACTTTAAACGCAAATACAACACTTAATCCGGTCAATATGATCGGTGTTGCCTTCACGATCACATTGACAATATATTTTGGTTTTGAAAAAATACCTTCTCCTAAGATGGCGAACGCGTCTGCCGGACTGTAGCCTGTACAGGCCAGGATCACCGCCGCCACTAAGAATCCGCACAGGATAGCAAGTATCGTGACAGTAATCTGCTTTTTACATATCTTAGCTAATCGTTCCATTTTCACTTCCTCCTGCCATATACAGTCCCAACGTCTGTTCATCTACTTCGCCCTGAGAAAAGGACTTCACAATACTGCCGTCATAGATGACCGAAATCGTATCTGCAACACTCATTACTTCATCCAGCTCCAGAGAGATCAAAAGAATCGCCTTGCCTTTGTCCCGCTCTCTCACCAGCATTTTGTGTACATATTCAATGGCTCCAACGTCCAGTCCTCTGGTCGGTTGCACTGCGATCAGCAGGGAAGGATCATTGGCAATTTCCCTTCCTATGATAATCTTCTGCTGGTTTCCTCCTGACAGTCCAACCGCCTTACTGTGTTCACAATCGCTTGGACGCACATCGTAATCCCGAATCAGTTCCTTTGTAAATTCAGAGATTGCAGTCCTGTTCAAAAAACCTCTTTTTGAAAACCGTTTACTGTTATAAGTCTCCAGAACCGCATTTTCCGACACATCGAAGCTTAATACCAGCCCTTTTTTATGACGGTCTTCGTGAATAATACTGATCTTATGGTCGATGACATTTTTCGGAGAGGTATTTTGGACCTCCTGGCCCTCAATCATAATGCGGCCGCCCTGGGCCTTTACCAGGCCCGCTATGGCTTCTACCAGCTCTTTCTGTCCGTTTCCGTCAATTCCGGCAATCCCCACGATTTCATGGCTTCTGACTTTAAGGGACAGATCTTTTACTGCATCCAGTCCCTTTTCATTTTTCACTGTCAGATGGTCAATTTCAAACACAACATCTCCCGGCACTGCTTTTTCTTTGTCTACCTTTAACTTTACCGCATGCCCTACCATATCTGCTGCCAATTCCTCTTCCGTCACCTTGGAGACGTCCACCGTCTTGACATAATTTCCCTTGCGGATGATTGTACAGTATTCTGCTGATTTTTTGATTTCTTTCAGTTTATGTGTAATTACAATGATGGTCTTGCCGCTGTCGGCGAGTTTATGCATAATATGAATCAGTTCATCGATTTCCTGAGGGGTCAGCACTGCTGTCGGCTCATCCAAGATCAGAATCTCTGCCTCACGATACAGCGCCTTAAGGATTTCCACACGCTGCTGCATCCCAACAGAAATATTATCCACCAATGCATCCGGGTCAACATCCAGACCATATTTTCGGGTAATGTCAACGACCCGCTTTCTGGCTTCCTTCATATCTAATACGCCCATTTTGCCGACAGGCTCCAGGCCCAGCACGATATTCTGCGTGACACTAAAGCAGCCGACCAGTTTAAAATGCTGATGAACCATGCCGATTCCATGCTCCAGCGCAACCGTCGGACTTTTCATGCGCACTTCCTCACCATTGATGAAGATCTCGCCTTCCTCCGGCTGATATAATCCATATAGTACATTCATCAGCGTACTTTTCCCGGCACCATTCTCCCCGAGTATGGAATGTATGCTTCCCTTCTTTACATCCAGATTCATCTGATTCAGAGCTGTGAAGGAACCAAACTGTTTCGTAATCCCATGCATCTGTACTGCGTATTCTTTTCCGTTATTCAAAGGTATTTCCCCCTCTACTATTTCCCGAACTGGTTGAATTCTTCCTCTGTGGACGGAGGTGTCACTTCACCTGATTCGATGAGCTTCTGCACTTCCATTGTCTTGTCATAAACGCCGTCTGCCAGGTTCGGATTCTCACTTGGGATTCCAACAGCGCCCTCTTTTAATCCATAAGCGAAGGACTGGCCTGTAATGTCTTCCCCGTCTTTTACCTTCTTAGAAATCTCTTTTGTTGCAACGCCTGTTACTTTCAGTGCAGAGGTCAAGATATTTTCCGGTGCCAGATAAGACTGGTCACGGTCTACTCCGATGATCCATTTGCCTTCCTCTGCTGCTTCCTCGATGGCACCAACTCCAACTCCGCCTGCTGCATGGAACAGAATGTCACAGCCAGAACTGTACATGGATTTTGCCATTGCTTTTCCTTTTGCTGAATCCGTAAAGCTTTCTGCATACTGCACGTCTACGGTGATGTCTTTGTTCAGCTCTTTTGCAGCATACTCTACACCCGCGCGGTATCCATACTCAAACAGGTCCATGGTCGGGCTTTTCATTCCGCCGATATAACCTACCTGATCTGTCTCGGTCATAAGACCTGCAATATAGCCTACCAGGAAGGAAGAATCCTGTACGTTGAAGGTCGTGCAGATTACATTGTCAGGTGTCTCATCACCGAAATCATAATCCACGATCGCATATGTCTTGTCCGGGTTCATCTCTGCTGAGTTTTTCAAAGCATCTGCAACATTATATCCAATTCCCCAGATGAGGTTTAAATCTTCATCGGAAAGCTTATCAAAGTTTGTTGCAAAATCAGAAGCCTGTGTGGATTCCAAATAATTGACTGTCGCATCCTCCTTTTCTGCAAACTCCTGAAGACCTTCCCAGGAGGACTGGTTAAAGCTCTGATCATTGATTCCGCCTGTATCACATACCATAGATGCGGAAAATTCAGTCTTAGCACCTTTGTCATCTGAATCCTTACTTTCTGCCTTTTTGCCATTTCCTCCACAGCCAGCTAAAGAAACTGCCATCACAAGTGTCATGAGTAATGCCATCTTTTTCATCGTTTTCTCCTCCTTGATCCCTTTGGGATCATCCTTTCTTAATTTGTTCTTTGTTTCTCTTTATTATTTGTGTTTCAATTACTCTCATGTATATTAAGTTATGATAATTTTTTGAAAGCCTGCTGCCAACGCGCATTGTTTCAACTCCTCCATATATTCCCTGGAAGGAGATTCTAATTCTGCAAATCTGCCCTTTACTCCGAAATTGCGGAACATAATCAGCTTTAATTTCACCGCGCCTACCTGGTCGGGAATCGTCTCCCGAATCCCTTCTATCGCTTCCTTCGCATCTACCTGACCCGGAAGACAGACAATACGAAGCTCCTCCAGCTTTCCAAGCTCGGCCAATAATCTCAGGTTCTTCTTCACTGTCTGGTTTAAGCCTCCTGTCAACGCCTGATAAACGTCTTCCTGCCAGGATTTCACATCCAGCATAACACCATCGCAGCATTCCAACAGACTAGGGTATTCCGAAAAGTCCACCGTTCCATTGCTGTCTGCAAAGCAGGTCAGCCCATGCTCCTTTGCCATTTTAAACAGCTCTGTGAGAAACTCGGGATAGAGCATACATTCTCCGCCGGAAACCGTGATACCCCGTATAAATGGAATCCCTTTTTCTACCTCTTCAAACACCTCGGCCGCGTCCATAAAACGGATTTTAGGAGATGCAAAATAGGGACATACTGCGATACAGTGGTCACATTGGACACATTTTATTGCATCCCAACAAACCTTTCCTTCTTCTATATATAATGCTTGTACCGGGCAGTCTTCCACACACTTCCCACAATGGGTGCACATCCTCTGTGTCTCTGGATTGTGGCAATAGCCGCAGTGGATATTGCACCCCTGCAGGAAAATGGAAGTCCTGTTGCCGATTCCGTCCACTACACTGAACGGGATGATCTTATTTACCGGAGCCTTTCTCATACCATTCTCACTTTTCTTTCTGCAAGGCGGTTGTGGTCATAATTCGGTGCACCGAGCTGGGTCGTATTCTGGAGTACGGTATCCCCTTTCCTGTATTTTTCCATCTCGGATCTCTTCACCAGGAATCCCGTAATCCTTACCAGGTCACTGTTCTTCTCATAAAAGCTCATGTACTTGACCCCTTCCTTGAAAGCTCCCTTTACAACATCCAGCATTGCCGCCGGATTGTTCCTTGCTGTCGTCTCCATGGAGAAAATATCTCCACAGCCCGTGGTAATCTCTCGATGGAAGCGGCCGCTATGGCGCAGATGATCATAAAAGCTGTCCGGCTCATCTCCTACCGGGATACGGACTCCTGAGGTAATCCCCAGATCACTTTCCAGCCCTACCTGTGCATGCAGCATAAAATGTCCGCCTGCCACTTTGGAGTACTTTGCCGGGAACTCTGCTGCGAACCCGGATATCTGCTTCATGATCTGTTCTGCCAGATCGTCGGCCTCCGGGTCATGTCCATACCGTTTTCCCTCATCCTTTAACAAGGTATTGACACATTCTGCCATTCCTGTCACGCCGAACATTCCTACGAATCTATCCGGATCGATGAGGCCCTCACGGGAAAGGAAGGAACTCTCAAAAAATCCAGATTCCTCTACCAGAAAACGTACTCTTTCATTCATATACGCTCCCATTGCTGCCAGACATTCTGGAAGAAGCTTTTCCAGGAAATCCGCAACATTATCGGCAAGCGGGGCCAGCTCTGAAAGTGTAATCCTCGTCAATGTATAGGAGCCGCCGCCAACCGGAAGAATGTTGTAACAACTGGAAATCCCATATTCTCCCGGGTATGTATCTTTATGAGCCCTGTGGTTGCAGATTGCCGGGTTCGCACAGAAGAGACTGGTGTAAAGAGCCTGTTCTGCAAAGGAATCTGACGTCAGCTCCGGGTCATATTTTAACGTAAAGTTCGGAACTGTATTGGACAGTTCCTTTTCCAGTTCCAGAATCAGCCTGCCTGCTCTTGTCTCTTCTGGTCCGAGATTGGCATGACAAAAGCTGTCTGTAATTGTGCGGTCCAAAAAATTCAGGAACAGCCGAAGCTTATGTTTTACTTCTTCATCACTCAACTCTGTAATGAAAGGCTCGATCAATTGATCTAAATCTCCCAGATAGACCGGGAAGCTTGTGATGGAAGGTACATGGTGGTAAATGATCTGTAGATTACTAAGCAGCTCATCCAAGTCCTTGGGAGGTTCCACCCCAAGGAATTCACTTCCATTTTTTACGTACTTTGCATAATCCGGCATCACATATCTTGGCCGGTATGGAGCATGTCCCTCAAATAAATCGTTGATCGCTCCTTTCTCCAAAAAATATTTTGTTCTTTCCGACATATCCAATACATTTAATGTATCTTCTGCCGCATGTGCCAGTGATACCAGCTTCTGTTCGTAGGTCATTGATTTTGATGTAACAATATCCAATACCTGACTCATAACCACTCCTTCTTTCTTCTTTATTATTATTTATAGGAATCACATGTGATCTGCTCAATACTGTCGACCATCTTCCGATACTGCTCTTCTTTGATCAATATCTTATGGCCTGATACGGTCAGGTAACCCTGCTGATCCAAGACTTTCAGGGCACGCAGAACTGTTTTCTGCGAGTAACCGATCTCATCGGCAATCTCCTGTTTTGTCATGGAAAGAACACAGTGTTCTTCTGTATCCTTCCTTTTGTACTTTCTGATCATATATAATTTCATTCGGTCTGTGCTCTGCAATTGCAGATACAATCGATTGTCACGTCCGCTTGTCAGCAGGTCCTTCAAATTGAACTGTGCCCTCTGATACAGGATCTGCGGATGCCGTCTGATAAAATCCGTATACACATTTTTCGGAACTACCACTAACAGACAGTCTGTCTTCGCCAGCAGGGATGCCAGGAAGCCCTCCATATCTGCAATGATCTCCATCTCTCCGAAAATACTTGGTACCGTATTCTCCTGGAAGATATATACATCCCCCGTCCGGTATTCCTCCAACACATTTACCTTACCCGCTATCAAAATGTAGATTCCCCTTATCTCATCATTCTGTGTGATAAAGCGTTTCCCGGCCTTCACTTTCAATAGCCGGGCCAGGCCAAGAATCTTATCCATCTCCTCACCAAACAGTTCTTCTACATATTTTAAAGTAGCTCCCGGAATCTCCCTGACCTGTTCTCTGATCGTCTGACTCATAATCATCACTCCGATTTCTTCTTCATTTACTTTCGGTTGTTTTTCTTTATTTCGTTTATTTTCTTTTGATAATGCTATTATATACATTCTGTGAATTTTGAAAAAGGACACATGTCCGTTTTAAGGCAAATCTTTCAATTTTAGGCAAAATATACAGATATCATTCATCAAATTTGTACAAACTATATAAGTACTCAGAAAGAAAGGGCTGTTAAAAAAGCCTAATCTTTCTAAAAATTTCATAAAAGGGGTTGAAGGTGACCTTAGGTCATCTTTTATAATGCAATTATGGCTGACGAAGGTGCGGTACAAAGGACAGATAAAGCATGCCGCGCACAATGAACAAAGGAGAGTTTATTATGAAGGGAATTATTTTAGCAGGAGGGTCCGGCACACGCCTTTATCCTCTGACAATGGTTACATCTAAGCAGCTACTGCCGATTTATGACAAGCCGATGATTTATTATCCTATGTCCGTACTTATGAATGCTGGCATCCGCGATATCTTAATTATCTCAACACCGCAGGATACTCCGCGTTTCAAGGAGTTATTAGGTGACGGACACCAATTCGGTGTGGAGCTGACTTATGCAGTACAGCCAAGTCCTGATGGTCTTGCACAGGCATTTATCATCGGAGAAGAGTTTATTGGCAATGATACAGTCGCCATGGTACTCGGCGATAATATTTTCGCAGGACACGGGCTGAAAAAGCGTCTGAAGGCCGCTGTTGAAAATGCAGAATCCGGCAGAGGCGCAACCGTCTTCGGATATTATGTTGATGATCCTGAACGATTTGGTATCGTGGAATTCAACGAAGAAGGAAAAGCCATTTCTATAGAAGAAAAGCCTGCTGTTCCGAAGAGCAATTACTGTGTCACCGGATTATATTTCTATGATAATAAGGTCGTGAATTACGCAAGAAACTTAGAGCCAAGTGCCCGCGGAGAATTGGAGATCACCGATCTGAACCGTATTTACCTGGAAGAAGGACACCTGAATGTAGAGCTGCTCGGACAGGGATTCACCTGGCTGGATACCGGCACACATGAAAGCCTCGTGGAAGCCACCAATTTTGTCAAGACCGTGGAGTCCCACCAGCACCGCAAGATCGCCTGCCTGGAGGAAATTGCTTATCTGAATGGCTGGATCACAAAAGAGGATGTGCTCAAGGTATATGAGGTACTAAAGAAAAACCAGTATGGACAGTACTTGAAGGATGTCCTGGATGGGAAATATCTGGATATACTGCATTAAGCACATTGCCCAATTTCCTCTGTATGATGGGGATATCTAAAATTTGTATCATGAAATAAGAACAGGGAAGAATATACATTAAGGAGATTAGATCTATGAACATTATCGTAACCGGCGGAGCCGGATTTATCGGAAGCAACTTTATTTTTCACATGTTAGACAAATACCCGGATTACCGGATCATCTGTCTGGACTGCCTGACCTATGCAGGAAACATGACTACTCTCGCACCAGTCATGGACAATCCGAATTTCCGTTTTGTAAAGGAAAGCATCACAGACCGTGAAGCTGTCTACAAATTATTCGAGGAGGAGCACCCGGACATCGTGGTCAACTTCGCTGCTGAAAGCCATGTAGACCGTTCCATCGAAGACCCGGAGGTCTTCCTGGATACCAATATCAAAGGAACTGCTGTACTGATGGATGCCTGCAGGAAATACGGAATCACACGTTATCACCAGGTATCTACGGATGAAGTCTATGGGGATCTTCCTCTGGACAGACCGGACTTATTCTTCACAGAGGAAACTCCGATCCACACCAGTTCCCCGTACAGCTCATCCAAGGCTGGCGCTGACCTGCTTGTTATGGCATACCACCGCACTTACGGTCTGCCAGTGACCATAAGCCGTTGCTCTAATAACTACGGCCCATATCATTTTCCAGAGAAGCTGATTCCGTTGATGATCGCAAATGCTTTGAATGACAAACCGCTCCCAGTTTATGGCAAGGGCGAGAATGTCCGTGACTGGCTGTATGTGGAGGACCACTGTAAAGCGATTGATCTGATCATCCACAAGGGACGCGTCGGAGAAGTTTACAACATCGGCGGTCATAACGAGATGAAGAACATCGATATCGTCAAGATCATCTGTAAGGAGCTCGGTAAGCCTGAAAGTCTGATTACTTATGTGACCGACAGAAAAGGCCACGATATGCGCTATGCCATCGATCCAACTAAGATTCACAATGAGCTGGGATGGCTGCCGGAGACGAAGTTCGCAGATGGCATTAAGAAAACAATCAAATGGTATCTGGAGAATAAAGAATGGTGGGAGAACATCATTTCAGGAGAATACCAGAATTACTATGAGAAAATGTATGCAAACCGTTAGGACGGTTATAAAATAACTCTGATAATGGGGGAACATCATCCTTAGATGAACGTTCCCTTTTCAAAATTCTTTTTGGAATATCTTGGAAACGCTTTTAGGAACTATTTTTGAAACTCCTTTCAGAAATTGTTTCTAATTGCTTTTAGAAATGGAGTGAATGTATGAAAGTATTAGTTACAGGTGTGAAAGGACAGCTTGGTTATGACTGTGTAAATGAACTGACAAATCGCGGACACGAAGCTGTTGGAGTAGATATTGAGGAAATGGATATCACAGATGCAGACTCTGTGAACAAAGTCATCCATGAGACAGCACCGGACGCAGTCATCCACTGCGCTGCCTGGACTGCTGTAGATGCTGCTGAGGACGAAGAAAATCGCGAGAAGGTACGCCTGGTCAATGCAGTTGGAACAGAAAATATCGCAAAGGTCTGCAAAGAGCTGGACTGCAAAATGCTGTACCTCTCTACAGACTATGTATTCGACGGACAGGGAACAACACCATGGCAGCCAGACTGCCAGGATTATAAGCCGCTGAGTGTCTATGGTGAAACGAAGCTGGCCGGAGAACTGGCCGTGGCAGATAACCTGGAGAAATATTTTATTGTACGTATCGCATGGGTCTTTGGTAAAAATGGAAAGAACTTTATTAAGACAATGCTGAATCTTGGAAAGACACATGATACAATTAAGGTCGTAAGCGACCAGATCGGTACGCCTACTTATACTTATGACCTTGCTAAGCTGCTGGTAGATATGATTGAAACCGAAAAATACGGATACTATCATGCCACAAATGAAGGTGGATATATCAGTTGGTATGATTTCACAGTAGAAATCTTCCGCCAGGCTGCGGCTATGGGACACCCGGAGTATTCTCAAGATCGGCTGCATGTGATTCCAGTCACCACTGCCGAATACGGCGCTTCAAAGGCAGTACGGCCTTTTAACAGCCGTCTGGATAAAAGTAAGCTGACTGAAAATGGATTTACACTGCTTCCTACTTGGCAGGATGCGCTTGACAGATATTTGAAAGAAATTGAATTCTAGGAGGTAACGATGGGACAGATCAACGTTGAAAAAAACGTGGGCGGTATCGAAGGACTCTGTATTATTGAGCCTGCCGTCCATGGTGATTCCAGAGGATATTTTATGGAGACATTTAACCAAAAGGATATGGAGGAAGCCGGGCTGACTATGAATTTTGTCCAGGATAACCAGTCCTGCTCTACTAAGGGCGTACTGCGCGGACTCCATTTCCAGAAGGAATTCCCACAGGGGAAGCTTGTACGTGTAATCAAAGGGCATGTTTTTGACGTAGCTGTGGATTTGAGAAGTGAATCCGAAACCTATGGCAAATGGTTCGGGGTGGAACTTACCGAAGAGAATAAGAAGCAGTTCTATATTCCTGAAGGCTTTGCGCATGGATTCCTTGTATTATCTGATGTTGCTGAATTCTGCTATAAATGTACGGACTTCTACCATCCTGGTGATGAGGGCGGATTGGCTTGGAATGACCCGGAAATCGGGGTGAAATGGCCTCAGGTCGTTGGGGAATATAAGGGGAACGCTTCTGCAGAAGGGTATCAGTTGGAAGACGGCACCGCTTTGAATTTGAGTGATAAAGACCAGAAATGGGAAGGGATTCGAGGGACTTTTAAGTTCTAGAATACTGTGGAAAAAGGGCGCTCGTTGAAAGAGATTATTTGAAAAGACAGGGCATGCTTGGAAGGCATGTACCTGTCTTTCTTTGATTCTCAAATTAGAAACTCTTCTAACTAAAGACTATATAAGACTTTTCCATAATTCTAAACTTTCTTCCCAACAGATACTTCCACCAGCTAATATAGAACATGGTTTATCTAAGAATATCTTACTTCCATCAATCTGTGTGATTTTGCCTCCTGCTTCATTTATAATCAATGATGCTGCAGCATAGTCCCAAGGCTGTAGAAGCAGCTCTACATAGATACCATTACTTCCTGACGCTACCCTGCATAAATCGATTGCAGAAGATCCTCCATTTCGAACTCCAAGACTATGAAGATAAAGACACTTTGCAAAATCAAAAATCAAATCTGTATCATCTGAATTGTATCTTGCACATCCGAAAGCAGCAATATTTTCCTCCAAGCCTTTGGTCGAACAATGAATCCTATTTCCATTCCTATATGCTCCATGTCCTTTTTCAGCCGTATATAATTCTTCCGTATAAGGATTATATACAACGCCAAACACCATTTCCCCACGCTTCGCAAGACCTAATGAAATACAGCTGTTTTTATAATCAAAAATAAAATTCGTAGTTCCATCAATCGGATCTATAATAAAACAATCCCCTTTTCCCAAACTCTGCTGAATCTCATTTTCTTCTGCCAAAAATGCAGCATCGGGAAGTAATTCCTTCATTTTCCTTACCAGGAAATCCTGTACCTTTTTATCATAATCCGTAACAAAATTTGAAAACCCTTCTTTATTATAAATTTCAGACTCACTGGCCGCGGTATTATTTATCATACCGCCAGCCAGTTTTACATTTTTTATGATTTCTTCATATAACATAATATTAGCCTACTCCCATATAAACGCAGATTCCCACACATCAACACCACTATCCTGGAAAATTTCATGCAGTCTTTCTTTGAGCTGTGTTTTTGTTATCCCTCTTTTAAGAACCACCATCAAGAATCCACCGCCCCCTGCTCCTGCAATGAAACGACCACTTATCAGATCCGCACAAGATAAGAAAATTTGTTCAATACATGTATTCGAAGATCCTTGATCTAATTGTTTTGATAATTCCCAATGTTGATTTAAAAGCCTTGCGAACTCATCCACATTTCCTCTCTCAAGAGCAAATTTCATTAATGCTGCTAAAGGCTGCATTTCCTTAAGTGCCTCAATACTTTCAGGACGAGCACCGATATAACTTCCGACAACATCACGTAAAAGATTTCTTGCCAGTCTGCGCTGTCCTGTATAAATAACAGCAAACCGTTCCTGAAGTTCTTCTTTCACAGAATCTGACAGTAAGACTTTCTCAACATGGATTTCCTGGTCGATTCCCGGCTCTGTAGTTATAAACTTGACTCCGTTAGTCAAGCCACCTACTTGATCCTGCCAACCACCGCCCGTACTCATAATCTGCTCCATGGAAAGAACAATACCATAAATTTCATCATCGCTAATATCATGTCCAAGGAATTCAAAAATCCCTTTTACACAGGCTCCAGATAAAATACTGCTCGTCCCCAGCCCGGACCCCTTCGGTATGCCGATTACCTGAGTCGATAGATAAATTCCGCCTCCAATCTTTTTTAATATCTCTTCAAGAGAAGCATTTCCATATAGAGGTACAATCCCACAAGCAATCAATGCTGCTTTGTGTAAAGCAAAGGAATCATATGGATTATGACAGTCCTGAACCTCCTGAACTGTATGCACTTCACCAAATACACCGATATCTGTGGACTCAAACTCAATATGATAATCTTTAAGACGTTTTACCGTAATCTGAACAGGCAATATCCCATTCAAACTAATTGCGGCATTTAATACTACCCCGCCCTGTTCATTACAATAAGGTGGTGTATCTGTCCATCCACCGCCCCAGTTCACACGGACAGGTAATTTAACATCCACCCTGTCTTTACAGATTTTAAAAGAATGTCCAACGTTTAACTTTTTTACAGCATTATCAAAAATTTCTTTTTGAATCCCCTCAAAACATTGGCTCTCCATATAATCATAAGAAGTCCCATCGAATTCAAGATCTTTTTCCTTCATAAACCTGGATACTGCATAGAAAATCCGAATTCTCAATGAAAACTCTGCCTCCTGAGCATCTTTCTGCAGTTCCCTATAAACCGATTCCGTAATCCCCTTACTACCAAAAACCTGGTAAGCATCTTTATAATAAACTCCCTTTTCCAGCATATTTACAAACTTGCTGGCCAAAATCCTATTCTCCAATTCATCTTTCCATGCTCTACTATAGTTCACATCTGCTAAAAAGAAACTGGAATACAAACTCATGCGTTTTTTTAACTTCCACTGTTCTATGTCATCCCTTGATATTTTTCCTCTGCACATATCATAAAGGAGAAGCGCTTGCTCAATACCTTCCTGCATCGTATCGCAAACAGGATAGAGGTTGGCAAACCACAAATATTTATCTTGATCCGGCCAAATATCACCTGATAAAATCTCATTCTCCTCCAATAGTTTAGACAGTGTCGTTCCTAAAAATTCATCTTTTTCTTTATAAAATCCTTTTGGATTATCTCCTACTCCATAAATACGTACAACATACTTACCATCTTTCAGACGCAATCCATGAAGAACGATATTAGATGGGATCCTACAATCTGTCAGCTTCACATTAGATACTACTGCACCCTCTCCGATATCCGTACTTCCCAAGATAAAGCTGTCTTCCAAATAGGCATTCTTCCGTACATTTGCCCGTCTCCCCACATATGCCCTGTGAGCCGCGAATTCTTCATCACCCACGCCCGAAAACATAACCTGCTTTTTCCATCCTAAAAATTCATAAGAAGATACCTCATCAGTTACAAGACCCAATAGTTCCCTTGTCGTACCAAAGTGAATAAATTCTGCTGGTGATAAACACAATAATTTCATGGAATAAGAGTGAATTGCATTCCATAGCTTTTCCCTGCACTGTATCAATTCTTCACATATTACGCCTTCTGCTGCTTCCTGGTAAAACTGTTCTAATGTAGATTCTTTAGCCAACGGATACAGGAAATCACCATAAAAGCTGATACGGGCTTTTTCATTTACAAATTCCTGGAACTTTTCAAAATCCAAATGCCCATCCGTACTAATCAATGAGTATAAAGCCTCCATAAGCCCTGTGCTTAAAATAACGGCCCCTGTATCTAAATCTACACATCCCTGTGCATTTACAGCACCACTCTCCTGCAGCATAGATACAGTCTGTTTATGTAAAAATTTTGCAACAAAATCTTGTCCGTCATTTAAGAAAACTCCATGATCTTTCCCTGTTTCCACATGTTCTTTAAATGAAATTGCTGCTGCCCCCTCATTCTGAAAGTCAATCTGTAATGGGTTAAAAAGAAGCAGAACATCACCTGAAAGAACCAACATGCCTTCTCTGAATCTTGACGGAACTCCTGACATCACTACCATGAATTCATCAAACAGTGTGGATGCATATCCATTTGGCAATTCACGAGGCACGGGAGAAAATAATTTCCCTGTTGCTGAATACTGAGGTACACGCTTACTGTCTCCTCCTGAGTGAATAACCAGAACCCTTTTCCCACTGAAATGATGTTCACTCTTTCCTTCCTGTTGTGCCAAATATGCCAGTACATTAAATGTAGCTCCTCCGGATCCGACCCGTTTTCCCTCTGGATCAGGCAGAACTTCATACACTGTAGTAGATGGCAGACGGCGCTGCTGCAGCCGCTCTTCTATCTGAGCACGATACATCGCAGCCTGCTCCTCATTAGATGCAGTCAGAATTACATAGTCCCATCTGATAAAACTGGATTTTTTTAGACTCCGTTCATAATCTTCCCATGCATCAAAATATGACTGGCTTAAAAATAGATTCTTCATTCTCTTAGATGTTAATTCCATAATACACTCTCTTCTCCTGTGCTTTTGTTTTCAATTATCACGAATATTTTAGTGAGATTTTATCTTTTCGTTTATTATAACGGACTTCACAAGAAATAACAAGGTGAGTCGCGAAATGGACCAATGGGAATGAAGTACTAATAATAACAATTATTTGGTGTTACTTACATGGAGGATCATCGATGCCTAGTAGAACCGTGGAGACAACAAATGTATCTAAGACTGAAAGAACATTAAAAAAGAAGTTACT